>NZ_JAUOTN010000009.1 GCF_030546575.1 Pontibacter coccineus | reverse complement strand
CTTTCAGGTGGAGAACGAAGGCTGGTGGAAATTTATGCAATTGTAAAATCGGCCTCGCAGTTCGCCATGCTGGATGAACCTTTTACCCATCTGAATCCTATACAGATTGATAAGGTAAAGGACTTCCTGTCAGAGGAAAAGCAAAACAAAGGGCTGCTCATAACCGACCACATGTTCAGACATGTTTTGGAAATTTGTGACACTTTATACCTGCTAACGGATGGTAAGACGCACTTGGTACGTACTGCCGAAGAGATTGAGGCACTTGGCTATGCCAGGGTATGACCCATGCTAATAAAGCCTAAAGTATACTGATGCGCCTCAGCCCGGTACGTTATAAACTGCAACTAAATACAAAACAGAAACCTACACAAATAAAACACTCCCCATGAAACGACTCATCTTCTCTCTCTTACTCGCGGGTTGCGGCCTGCAGGCCTTCGCGCAACAAGAGCTGATACACCCCAAAGAGCAGCGAAAGCAGGGGCTGGTGCTGCAACCGCAGCCTTACATCCAGATAAACGGAAAGCAGGTCGTGCAGCCGAGCCTGGCGCTGATCAAAACTGAGAACATAGAAAGCATCGACGTGCTGAAAAACGAAAATGCAACAGGCCTATTCGGCGACAAAGCGAAAGACGGCGCCATCCTCATCAAGGTCAAGTCCACGGCAAAACTGGCCAACTTGCAAGACATCTATACCCAGTACCGTATACCTGCGGCTCAGCAAAACCTGAAAGTGGTGATCAATAACCAGGTTGTAAAAGACACCAACCTGATACTTGCTAACCTGGAGCAGATCGACACAGTAGAGGTTGTGAAGCAGGACATCATAGCGCCAGTGCGCTGGAGCCTGAACGACGAAGAGGAGTTCCTGCACATCATCTCCAAACCCCAAAACAAACAATAAACCTAATGGACGGCACTAAACGCAGCAATATTAAGATAGGCTCGCACGTGAACATCGTGCTCAAAGAGGATCAACGCACCGGTAACCTGACCGAGGGCTATGTAGAGGCCATCTTAACTAAATCACCTAACCACCCGCACGGCATCAAAGTAAGGCTTGAAACAGGAGAGGTTGGCCGCGTGAAGGAAGTTTTGGAAGAAGATTAAATTTTAATGTCATTTCGACCAGAGGGAGAAATCTGAAGTATTAAAATTCAGAATCCAGATTTCTCACTAGCGTTCGAAATGACATTATTATTTTCTCTTAACTCTCAAACTCCTAAACTCACAAAAGTCCCTCATCAGCAAAGCTATAGTAATCGCTATCAGTGAAGATGATGTGGTCCAAAATCGGCAGGTCCAGGAAAGAACCGGCTTCCTTCATCTTCTTTGTAAGAGTAATGTCGGCGGCGCTGGGCTTGGTGTTGCCGCTCGGGTGGTTGTGCACCAATATGATGGAGCTCGCCAGCTGCTCTATGGCCTTTTTAAAGATCATCTTTGGGTCGGCCACAGTGCCGGCCACTCCCCCGCTGCTGATGCTCTCCTTCTTCATCACCACGTTGGCGCGGTTGAGCAGAATCACCCAGAACTCTTCGTGCGGCAGGTCCAGCAGTTGGGGCTTAATGTAGTTGTAGATGTCGGTGGAGCAGGTAATGCGTGTTTTGGCAGCCGCGGCGGTTTCTTTGCGGCGTCGGCCCAGTTCAAGCGCACTCACAATCGAGATGGCCTTGGCCTCCCCTATACCCGGATGCTTTGTCAGGTCTTTAACAGACAGCCTCGCCAGTTCATTCAAATCGTTTCCTACGGCAGCCAGAATAATTTTGCCCACATCCACAGCAGTTAGCTTCGTCGTACCCGAACCGATCAGGATGGCAATCAGTTCGGCATCGCTCAGGGCGGCTTTGCCTTTGAGTAGGAGCTTTTCGCGCGGACGGTCTTCTTCGGCCCAGGTCTTGATGTTGAGGCTGGTGGTGTCGTATGCCAAAAGTGCAGACGTGGCTTCTTCTTTCACTGCGGTACAGATTTTGTTAGGTATAAGATTGTTAAGTGAATCTGTTTACACTAAAAATAGTTCATGCAACAGGGGCTGTTTGCCTGCCTTTTTTTATAGTAACCTACAATTTTTAAAACCTGAAGCTGCCATCGGCTGTTCTGATGCAGCACCAACCACATACCATGCAACGATACTTTTCGATAGGAATAGTCATTTTCATCCTGTTCCTGGTGGACCTTTATGTCTTCCAGGCCGTTAAAACCGTCACCCAAAGCCTTTCTGCCAGCACCCAGCGCATTATCGATATCTTGTACTGGGCTGTGTTTGCCATCACGGTTGTCACCTTCGCGCTCGCCTCGTTCACGCGCGGCACCCCGCCTGATGCTTACAAAACATACCTGGCCAGCACGCTCTTCATCATTTTCGCCTCCAAACTGGTGGTGGTGCTTTTCCTTTTTGTGGATGACACCCTGCGCCTGGGCAAAATGGTGTTTAACAACGTGAGTAGTGGCGAAACAACCTTTGACCCATCGCGCAACAAGTTCCTGAGCCAGATGGGACTTATGGTGGCGGCAGTGCCATTCTCGGCCTTTATTTACGGCATGGTGAAAGGCGCCTACGACTACCGCGTAAAACGCGTCACACTGCGCTTCCCGAATTTGCCAGCGGCTTTTGAGGGCTTCAAAATGCTGCAGATCTCCGACCTGCACACAGGCAGCTTTACCTCCACAGAGCCCTTGAAAGAGGCTGTCAATCTTATTAACAAGCAGGAAGCCGACCTCGTGTTCTTCACAGGCGATATTGTCAACAACGTGGCCAAAGAACTGATGCCGCATGTGGATACCCTGAAGGAAATCCGGGCGAAGCAGGGCGTGTTTTCGGTGCTCGGCAACCACGATTATGGTGACTACGCGAACTGGGAGAGCCGCGAGGAGAAGACGCAGAACCTACAGACCTTGATAGACACGCAGCGCAGCATGGGCTGGGACGTATTGCTGAACGAGAACCGCCGCATTGAGAAAGACGGTGCGTATATCTCGGTGCTGGGGGTGGAGAACTGGGGCAACCGGGCGGGCTTCCCGAAATACGGTGACCTGAGCAAAGCCTATACCGGAGCAGAAGACAGTCCGTTTAAGGTGCTGCTGTCGCACGACCCTTCGCACTGGGATGGCGAGATCAACCAGAAGTACAACGACATCGACCTCACCCTGTCGGGCCATACCCACGGCATGCAGTTCGGGGTGAACATACCGGGCCTGAAATGGAGTCCGGTGCAGTATGTGTACGAGCAGTGGGCCGGCCTTTACAAACGCGGCAGGCAGCACCTGTACGTCAACACCGGCCTTGGCTTTATCGGCTATCCGGGCCGCGTGGGCTTCCTTCCCGAGATCACCGTGTTCGAGTTAAGAAAAGCTTAAGCGTATTTCCTGATCTTTTAAAAACGAAGAGCCGACCAGATGGTCGGCTCTTCGTTTTTAAGGCCAGCCCTTCATATCTATTTTGTCATATTTAAGGTTCCCCATACCCTAATCTATCGGAATGTATGACACAAAAAGTCAAAAGCCACATCACAACGCACCAGAGGCCTTTCAAGCTCAGTAAAAGCATTGCACACCCACCTGACGGATCACCTCAAGGTATACACCCTATAAACCTATCATACCTTTCGTCGTAAAACATTAGCACAGACTATATTTGTTTTATACTATTTTAAACAGACAGGCTGTGATTTGAATGTTCAATTTAGAGTATTTAAGAGATGAAAAAGGTATTTTATTCAATCGCTATAGTGAGTGCCATGATGTTTACTTCTTGTACCGAAGATAGGGGCAAGACGTACGAAACAGCTGATTCAAATAATGACGAAAATGTAAACCAAAGCAATATCAGAGGTACTGACGCAGCCATGGGCACCACCACGGACATGTCGAACTCTGGTGACATGGCCATGGCCAACTCCGATGCCGCCTGGCGCAGCAACGCAACACGTATTGCCGGCCAGATGGCGACAGACATGCGCCTCGATACCACAACCCAAAACCGCGTGGAGCAGGTGCTGTATGAGCGGGAGCGTCGCCTGAGCGAGCTGGAGTTCAACTACAACGAAACCAACCGAATGGGTGGACAGGTAGCGGAAGACGTGGACAATATGGCTACTACTGAGAAAAAACGCTATGACAGGGATGGCGGATCGATGACCGATACGCGTGGCAACATGAACACAAACACGCAGAACAACACGACTGCCGCATCCAATCTGGATACACAGCGTGAACAGATCATGGAGAAAACTGACAATGAATTACAGTCGATCTTAAGCAAGGAGCAGTACCGTCAGTACCAGGAAAAACGCGCCAACTACTGGGGCATGAGCAATGACGGCACCAACCAGCTCGATAACGCTGGTACCAACCAGAACCAAAATCAGCAGAACAGCAACAATCAAATGAATAACTCCGGGACCAATAAAAACAAGCCCGGCACTACTACAAACTCTGGAAATAACACGAACAAAAACCAGTAATTTTTATCAACGTATAACTAGTTTGAAAGCCTGTAGCGCCCGTAGCTATGGGCTTTCGCTTTTTAAGCCTGTTTTCGCCAATTTTTTGTAATTTAGCATCATGCCGTGCTGCTGTTATTTATTTCGGCGCAGGCATACTTTTAAGCCTTTTCCGGCGTATTGACATTAACCCTTGCCACTGCCGAGGTGGCCTCTGCTGTAACATGCCCTTACACCCGCTGCGACTACTTCTTCTTTCTGCCCTGTTACTGCTGGGCACACTGCCGGCCCTGGCGCAGCGCAATATCCGCGTAAGCGGCACCGTGTTCGAGTCCGACAAAACCACACCCATACCTGGTGCGGGCGTCATACGCTTTGGCACCACCCAGGGGGTCATCTCCGACGAAGAGGGCCAGTTCCTAATCGATATCGACCAGAACGACACGCTCCTGATCCGCGCTGTTGGCTTCAAGCCCATGCTATACCTGCCCCGCAATCTCCCTGTTTCGGAAATTCGCGTGAACATTGTGCTGCAGCCTGATAACGTCATGTTAGGGGAGGTGCAGATCACCAGCCGTCCGTCAGAAGAAATGATACAGCGGGCCTTGCGCAACATGAAAAAAGAGGAGCCGGAGTACGTAAAGCGCAAAGGCTACCGACCTGAGCTGGAGCCCGGCCCTCCGCCGCCGCCTGCTGCCCCTACCCCGCTTAACCCTATTTCGCTGCTGTATGACATGTTTTCCAAGGAGGGCAAGCAGAACCAGAAACTGCAGCAACTGCTCATGATCCAGGATCTGAAGCGCCGCATAGAAGAGAAGAAGAAATACAACAGCCTCTTTAAGGACAATACGGGCTATGAAATAGAGTACTAAAATGTACTTTCTGGCATCCGGTTTTCGGCAAAACAATCTGCTGGTGCGTAGGTTAAGGTATAGCCATACCTCTATACCTTATGAAGATCGGATACCCCTGCATCAACCAGACACTGGACTGTTCCTCCTCCCGCACATTTCGGCTAGCCTCCTACTCCGAGGAGCGCCTGATACAAACTGTAGAGCAAAACCTGAGCTGTTTGCGCCGCATCCTGGAATTTAACGTGGAGAATGGCCTGCACTTTTTCAGGCTTACTTCCGACCTGGTGCCTTTTGCATCGCACCCTGTCAACACCTATAACTGGCAGGAGCATTTTAAGCTGACCCTGCGCCGGCTCGGCGATTACATCAAGCGGCATAACCTACGTATTTCCATGCACCCCGATCAGTTTGTGGTGCTTAACTCCCCCAACCCCCAAACGGTGCAGAACAGCATTGCCGAACTCGTCTACCAGGGCAGTATCCTCGATCTGATGGGCCTTGACTCCACCGCTAAACTGCAGATACACGGTGGCGGAGCCTATGGGGATAAGGAATCAGCGCTTAATCGCTTTGCGGAGGTATACCACACTCAATTATCCGATGCCGTAAAAGCCCGCCTGTGCGTTGAGAACGACGATCGCACCTACAGCCTCACCGACTGCCTGGTGCTGCACGAGCTCACGGGCATGCCCATCATCTTCGACAACCTGCACCACGAGTGCGTGAACAACGGTGAGCCCATGCGCGAGGCGGTGATGCTAGCGGCCCAGACCTGGCAACCCGAACGTGACGGCATCCTGATGGTGGACTACAGCGCCCAATCGCCGGGGGAGCGCAAGGGCAAGCATGTGCAGAGCATCGGAGAACAGGCGTTTCACGATTTCCTGGCAGAGACCGAGGACATCGACATGGATATTATGCTGGAGATAAAAGACAAGGAAGCCAGTGCCCGGAAGGCCGTGGCGGTGGCAAAGGAACTTGGTCGAATATAGCCTGCTTTAGAACCAACCCTGCACCAGTTGATAGCCATAGGTCAGCAACTCCCATAGCGCCCAGATCAGCAGAATGCCTATCACGACGATCCCGATGATGACGCCCACGATGATTTTTTTGCCGCTACCCTGGTACTTGCCTTCTTCGTAATGTGCCCGCAGCATGCGCACGTTGCGCTCGTTAGCTTTAAAGGCAAAGTCGAAGATATTGCCAAGGATGGGAATACTGCCAAACAGGGTGTCCAGTGCTATGTTGAGCAGCATAAGCGTCACCATCTTTCCGCTGGCCCCGTGGCGGGCCATGGTCAGGATCAGCATGGCCGACACACCAAACGAGGCCAGGTCACCTACCACCGGGAAAAGTCCCAGGATAGGGTCCATGCCGAATCGCCAGTTGGTACCCGGCAAACGGAACTGGTTATCCATTAGGTGCGTGACCCGGTCCACCCATTTCAGGTTTTCGGTTCGGGGGGTGCGGGTATAGTGTGTTTTTGCCGTTTCCATAGCTGCCTATACGCAACATGCAAACAAAAGTAGCAGCCCCTCAGCAGGGCGCAGATCTACCAGTCAGCAGTTCTGCGTTTGGCCACTTTGTTGTTCCTGGGGGTATAAGACGATTTTGACTTCCACTTTTTGTTCACCCTATCCGGCTTTCCTTTCACATAGCGCATGCTGCTGTAATCGTCCACCACAATGGCGTGGCTGCTGCGGCTGAAAGAAGAGCATGACGCAAGGGTGCTTACCAGAGCGATGAGGAGGGTAAATCTTAAAAGGGCCATAAGATTCTGAGTGTTTGGTGAGTATCGAGTATTGAATATAATATATATACCTATATACTTCAAATATTGTTCAGTTTATACATCGATTTATACCAAAAACAACAAGGTCATTCTTCGCAGCTTTGGCTTCACGAAGGATGACCTTGTCGTTTACTCAGAATTGGCTATTGAACTGGCTTCAGATTCAGCACTACCTTAATGTAGTGGTTCATCTTCAAGTACCCTTATAATGCTTAAACGGCAGTAAGGTCCAGGGTATGAAGCAATTCGTTCATAGAAGGGTTTTCAGAGTAAGGGCTTCCAAGTTTATAGTTTGTTGTTCATCGCCTGGAAACGGCATACGCAGCTATACCCCACACAGCGCTGTATAGGATATTCCCTAAAAATAGCCCTTTACATTTCATAACACAGGACATTTATACCTAGCAAGGTTTTGTATATACAAATCGGGCTATTATCACGACCAAGCTCCGATCGCGTGCCTGCTGCAACAAAATAGGCGGGTCCTTTCGAGAACCCGCCTATACCTGGTGTTACACTTTCTTGATTAAAGGGGCTACTTACTTCTTGCCGCCCTTTCCGTTACCGTGCTTTCCACTATTCCCCTTGCCCTGGTTGCCTTTTCCTTTGCCTCCGTTGTGGTGATTGCCTTTTCCCGGTTTGCCCTTGGGCGCAGCCTGTTTCACATTCGCATTGTTGTTATTCACAATGATAACGGTGTTGCCACCTTTGCCCTGCTTGTGCTTGGTGTGGCCTGGGTTAGTGGTACGCGGGTGGTGCGGATTGTTTGTGTTCTTGGTCCAGCCCTTTTTGTAGCCTTTGTGCTGCCCGGCTTTGCTGTCTTTAATAATAACTACCTGGCCGGTATTGCTGTTTTTCTTGCGGGAAGTAGTGCATGATGCCATCGTGGCGACAGACAGTACAACCAGGAGTAAGAGTCTAAGGCGTTGCATGTTAAGTTTAATTTATGATTTTGAGAGTTAAAGCCTGTTTGGCAGGCACAAATGTATGTATTCACCTGCATACCTTGTTATGCCGATGCCTGTATTTAGTGCAATTATTTTAAAAACTTAAGTATCCATGGCTTCTGTCCTATAAAAATTATTTAGCGCTTTGGCAGCCTGGCCTCAACTTAGCTGAAGGCGGCTCCGTAATAACTCAAGTGCCAACCTCCTGGCATCATAAACTTGAGAAGCCATGCTGAACAGACTTTATGGGGTGCTGCTGCTGACCCTGCTCATTCTCGCCTTAGTTTCATCCTGCGAAGACAACAAGGCGCAAGCTGTAGCCACACCGGAAGCAACAACGACCGCGGCTGCAGGAACAACAACCTTGCCAGATACTATATAGTAAAGCGCTATACCTGCACTTTGCTTGCGCGCCAGCCTTTCAGAAGGTGGCAACACTACATTCCTATACCTGCTAAAACAGTGACAGGAACCTCCGCAAAGAGGTTCCTGTCACTGTTTTGGTATGGTGCATAATTCTATTTTGTTCTGATCTTATGACCAGCCGTCGCATAGTACAGGATGAACAGGTAGCAAGGCACCATGATCCAGTAAGCTTGCTGCGGGTTGATCGAGTCGGCCAGGGCACCGTAGATAAGTGGAAGGATGGCGCCACCGGCTATACCCATGATAATGAGCGAAGAACCGATCTTGGTAAAACGACCCAGGTCTGCAATCGCCAGCGGGAAAATAGCCGGCCACATGAGCGCATTGGCAAGACCCAGCAACGCAATAAACAGCACCGACACAAAACCGCTCGTCATGATGGCAGCAATAGTAAAGAGGATACCCAATATAGCGGATATCTGCAGGGCTTTGTCCTGACGGATGTATTTCGGGATAGTAGCCACGCCCACAAAGTAGGCCACTACCATCGCTCCCAGCGTGAATGAGGTGAAGAACTTCGCCGTGGTGAAAGGTATACCTTGCGCGGCACCGTAACTCACGATCGTATCACCGGCCATTACTTCTACCCCCACATACACAAACATGGTGAAAGCGCCCAGCAACAGGTGCGGGAACTGCAGGATGCTGGTCTTGTTTACGTTAGCGGCAGCCACCGTTTCACTTTCCTGGTCAGTGTCCACTTCCGGCAGCGATGAAAAATAGATGACAATGGCCAGCGCGATCAATGCACCCATGATAATCAGGTAAGGCATGATCACCTTGGAGGCCATCACATCCAACTCAACGGCTTTCTCGGCCGCACTCATCAACTCCAGCTTGGCCACTACCTCGTCGGCATTCGAAAGCACGATAGCACCCAGGATGATGGAGCCCAGCACGCCGCCGATCTTGTTGCTCACCCCCATGATGCTGATGCGCTTGGCGGCACTCTCCAACGGCCCGAGAATCGTGATGTAAGGGTTAGAAGCCGTTTGCAGTACTGCCAGGCCCGTTCCCTGCACAAAGAGGCCGATCAGGAACAACTCAAGCGTACGGGTAAGAGCGGCAGGCACAAACAAGAGCGCCCCGGCTGCCATCACCAGCAAACCTACCGACATACCTTTCTTAAAGCCCGTCTTTTTGAGCACCCAGGCCGAAGGTATAGCCATCACGAAATAGGAGATGTAGAACGCGAACGCCACCAGGTAAGACTGGAAGTTGTTGAGCTCCAGTGAGATTTTAAAATACGGAATCAGGATGGCGTTGAGCCAGGTGACGAAGCCGAAGATGAAGAACAGGGCACCGATGATGATGATCGGACGCATGTACCCACCAGAAGCATTCTCCTGCCCGGTTTCGCTGTTTGTGGAAGGGGCTACTTTAGTCATGTTAAGTTTAGGTATAGATTAGGTGCAAATCTGTTTCCGGTGGTTTAGCACAGGAATAAGGGTACAATATAAAAATTTATCTCGCTTATAGCAGGTGTTATAACCTTAAAATTTGACAGACACCTTACTCCACGACGATCTCATCCAGCATCAGCCAGGTTTTCTGCCCGGCAGACGGATATTTGTCTGGACTCACGCCTACACTTCGCACCTTCACTTTCACAAAGCGGGCGCGGGTAAGCGGGATCGTGGCAGCCACTTCGTGGGTCGTGATGCCCTCTGCGCCCAATGGGTTCGGGTCGTCGATCGTATCCACGGTCACATAGCGGTTGCCATCCACCGATAGGGCATACTCTACCTGAACCGGCAGGAAAATGCGGTAGCCGATGTTCTGCATAAAATTGGTGCTCAGCCTTTTGATCGGCTGCTCTTTCCCCAGGTCGATGATCGCCTCCACGTCTGTTCCCAGGAAGCCGGTCCAATGGCCATCGTACTGGTCGGTCGAGCCTTTCAGACCGTCTACCAGTTTGGATTTATTGGCAAAGCTCTGGTCAGCCGGAGTTGCAAGCGTAATGCGCTTATTGAAGCCTTTATGCGCCTCAAACGTGCGGGTGCTCACTTTACCAACCAGCTTGCCGTTTACAAAAGAGCCCGCCTTGATCGTGGCTGTTTTGCTAAGCGGAAAAGGTGCCTTGTATACCTGCGAGTTCTTGTTGGGTTCCGATCCGTCCAGGGTATAGTGGATGCTTACATCCGCTGCATCCGTCTCAAAGGTCACGGTGGCACGGTTACTAACTGTATCTATTTGCAGTTGCTGTTTTACGTTGAAAGCGCTCCGGGCATAGTTAACACCCAACGCATCGTAACGCTTATACTGCTCTGTCATCCTGTTCTGGAAGCTCTTCCAGTCTTTCAGTTTGACAGGCGTCCACAACACTTCGCTCAGGGCGGCTATGCGCGGAAACACCATGTACTCCAAGTGCTCTTCAGTAGAAACATACTCGGTCCACATGTTGGCCTGTGCGCCCAGGACGTACTTTTTCTCTTCGGCTGACAATTCGCTTGGCGTTGGATCATAGGCGTATACCTTCGAGAGCGGGTTATACCCATGTATGGTGGTCGGCTCGAGGTCGCGCTCGCCCTGGTAGTAGTCAAAGTACAGGGGTGTGCCCGGAGACATCACCACGTAATGTTTTTCTTTAGCGGCCGTTATACCTCCTTTGGTACCGCGCCACGACATTACGTAAGCGTTCGGTGCCAGGCCGCCCTCCAGAATCTCGTCCCACCCGATGATGATGCGGCCGTTCTTGTTGGCAAACTTCTCCATGCGCTGCACAAAATAACTCTGCAGTTCGTGCTCGTCTTTCAGGCCTTCGTCTTTAATGCGCTTCTGGCATTTGGGGCACACCTTCCAGCGTGTCTTAGGCGCTTCGTCGCCGCCCACGTGAATCACTTTGCTCGGAAACAGCGCCATCACCTCCGTCAGCACGTCTTCCAGAAAGGCAAAGGTCTGCTCGTTGCCGGCACAGAAGATATCCGGGAAAATGCCCCACTTCGACTCCACTTTGTGTGGACCTCCGTTGCACGAAAGCTCCGGATAAGCCGCCAGCGCAGCCAGCGCATGGCCCGGCATTTCGATTTCAGGCACCACATTGATGAAACGGTCCTGTGCATACTTCACCACGTCTTTTATCTGCTCCTGGGTATAGAAGCCACCGTGACGGCGCTTGCGGTAGGTCTGCGGCAGGTCCCAGTAGTGGCCGATCAGGGTGCTGTCGCGCCAGGCGCCTACTTCGGTCAGTTTCGGATATTTCTTGATCTCGATGCGCCAGCCCTGGTCATCGGTCAGATGCCAGTGGAAGCTGTTCATCTTGTGCATGGCCAGGTAGTCGATGTACTGCTTCACGAACTCCACCGAAAAGAAATGGCGGGTCACATCCAGGTGCATGCCGCGCCAGGTATAGCGGGGCTTGTCCACGATCTGAAGCGCAGGTATAAGCGCCGAGCCTGTTGTTTTCTGAGAAGGCAGCAGCTGACGCACGGTCTGTATACCTAGAAAAGCGCCGTGCGCTTCTTTGGCAGCCAGTGTTATGCGGCCTTGTGTTACGCCCAAGGTATAGCCTTCTGCGCCTAGTGTATCATTCTCTGTCTTCAGCGTCAGGTAGATCAGGTTGGTCTCTTTTTTCTTCGGCTTTTTCTGGATCACCTCCGGCCTGTGACCGATTGCCCCTTCGATGTGCTGGGCCAGGAACTCGCCTACGCGCAACAGGTCAGCATTTTTAGGGTCCACGTATACCTTGGTGGAGGGCTGTACCAGGAAGCCTCCTTTCTGGGTAGTCAGCTTCACAGGCTGTGGGATCAGTGACAGCGACTCTGGCTTTACCTGCGCCTGTGCCGGGGAGAATGTAGTTATGCCTGCCGTGCAGACAAGTGAGAGCAAAAGGGTAAGAATATTTTTTCTGAAAGTCATGTCAGAAACGCGTGTTTTAAGGGTGTTGGTTATGCCTAAATGCGTTGCAGTGGCGGCTTGTATTTTTCAGCCTGGAGGATAAAAAAAAACAGCTAAAACAAAGCTAAGCAATTTGCTTCGTTTTAGCTGTCATTGTTTAAACTAGAATTTCCATTTCACGAAGGCTTCCATCGCTTCGTAGTTGGCCAGGCCCAGGTCATCGTAGCTCTTGGCGGTCTCCCGGTTGCGCTCCTCGGCACGTACCCAGAACTCGCGGGCATCGTCGCCCGGGAACACCGGATAGTCTTTCTGCGACTGGTGCTTGAAGATGGCGTTGCGCTTGCGTTCCACTTCCTGAGGAGACAACGGCACGGCCATCTCGATCTCGTGGGTGGCGAACTCGTGCCAGGCGCCGCGGTACATCCACAGCCAGCAATCCTGTGCCCACTCCTCGGTTTCGCGCAGGCGATTGAGGGCGGCCATCACGATGTTGAAGCAAACGATGTGCGTACCGTGCGGATCGGCAAAGTCGCCGGCGGCAAACACCTGATGCGGCTTCACTTTCTGCAGCAACTCGATGGTCAGTTCCACGTCAATGTCAGTCACCGGCTTCTTCACGGTTTTGCCTGTCTCGTAAAACGGCAGCGCCATAAAGTGGATGTGATCATCGTCTAGGCCGGCATAGCGGGCGCCGGCAATGGCCTCGCTCTTGCGGATGAAGCCCTTCACATCGCGAATTTCCTGGGTGTCGAGCTGGTTCGGCTGCTTGTTTTCCAGGAAGCTGCGCATGTCTTCGTAGATGTTCTCCAGGTGATCCGTCTCCTGGCCGATGCTCTGGTTGAAGTCGATGGCAAACTCCATGTAGCGCAGCACGTCATCGTCCCACACGGCCGTGTTGCCGGAGGTCTGGTAAGCCACGTGCACGTCGTGCCCCTGGTCTACCAGTCGGATGAACGTGCCACCCATCGAGATCACGTCGTCATCAGGGTGCGGCGAAAAGATTACTACGCGCTTGCGGGCAGGCTCGGCACGCTCCGGACGACGTCTGTCATCGGCGTTCGGCTTGCCACCCGGCCAGCCGGTGATGGTGCTCTGCAGTTTGTTGAAGATATCAATGTTGATTTCGTAGGCAGTACCTTTCTCCGTGATCAGCTGGGCCATGCCGTGGTTGTTGTAGTCTTCCTCGGTCAGCTTCAGTATCGGCTTCTTCACGGTCTGAGACAGCCAGATAACCGCTTTCTTGATTAGGGTGTCATCCCATACGCAATCCTTCACCTGCCATGGCGTGTTGAAGCGGGTCAGCTCGGAAGCCGCATCCTGGTCCAGCACAAACTCCACGTTATCAGACAGCTGCAGGTAAGTGGCCGGCACGTCACCGGAAATCTCACCTTCCACCGCTTTCTTGATGATGGTTGCTTTTTTGCCACTCCAGGCCATCAATATAATTTCGCGGGCTTTGAAGATGGTACCGATGCCCATCGTGATGGCTTTGCGCGGCACGTTCTCCTTGCCACCAAAGTCACGGGAAGCATCGCGGCGGGTCAGGTCGTCGAGCGTTACCAGACGCGTACCGGAGTTGGGTGCAGAGCCCGGCTCGTTGAAACCGATGTGGCCCGTACGACCGATGCCCAGCAGCTGCAGGTCCAGGCCGCCTACCGACTCAATTTTGCGCTCGTAATCCAGGCAGTAATCGTGTATTCTCTCCAGCGGCAAAGTGCCGTCCGGTATGTGGATATTGTTTTTGTTGATGTCGATGTGATCGAAGAGATTCTCGTTCATGAACGTGACGTAGCTCTGCACGGCCGTCGGCTGCATCGGGTAGTATTCGTCCAGGTTGAACGTGATCACATTGCGGAAGCTCAGCCCTTCTTCGCGGTGCAGGCGTACCAATTCGGAATATACCTTTACGGGTGTGGCACCAGTGGCCAGACCGAGCACAGCCTTTTCGTTACGTCCCTGTTTATACCTTATCAGTTCCGCGATACGCTGCGCCACTTTCACGGAAGCGACATATTCATCGGAGTAAACGGTTACCGGAAGCTTTTCAAAACGGGTTTCTTCCAGAAGATTTAATCGTGCCATTTTATTTGTGCTATAATGTGATGTTGTGTTTCGTTGTTCAGTTATTTCGTTGATTCCATGCGGTGCTCAAAAATGCGCTCCATTACCGTGGCCACCGGCCCCAGTATACCTGCCTGCGCTCCCAGTTTGGACAGGGCAATTTCGGTGCGTTCGCGCAGCTGCGTCATGCAGTACGTGTTGATGGATTGCTGGATCGGGGTAGTGATATACTGCCGGGCCTCGGCCATTTTGCCACCGATAATGATCAGCTCCGGGTTGTACAACTGGATCAGCATGGCGATGCCTTTGCCCAAGTTGCGGCCTGTTTCGGCGAGTATGTTAATGGCGTACTGGTCGCCTTCGTGGGCAGCCTGTATAATGGCCTGCGGCTCAATTTTCTCCGGCTCCTGCCCCGACAGCGCTTTTAGCAGCGTGTCCTGCCCGGCCTGCAGCCCTTCGCGGGCCATACGGGCCAGGGCACTTCCCGAGGCCACTGTCTCCAGACAGCCGCGCTTGCCGCAGTGGCATAGCACGCCGTTTTCTATAAACGGAATGTGGCCAAACTCACCTGCAAACCCGGAGGTGCCCAACCGCAGCTTTCCGTCCATGATGATGCCCAGGCCAATACCCCAGTCCAACGTGAGCACCAGCACATCGCGCTTGCCCTGCGCGGCGCCGAAGCGGTACTCGGCCAGGGTGATGCTTTTGACATCGTTCTGGATATAAACCGGTTTGTTGAACTTAAGCGCCAGCAGATCCTGCAGCCGTGTTTCGTCCTGACCGGTGAGCAGATAGGTATAGCTGTCGCCTTCGCGTGAAGAAACAAGCCCCGGCATGCTCAACCCGATGCCCATCAGTTTATCCGCGTCTATACCTGCCGAAAGCACTAAACTATTGGCATGCTGGTACAGCGCCTCAATAGCGCTAAGATCCCTGGAAAGATGTAAGGGGAAGGTATGGGTACCGGTGATGTTGTTGTTCGTGCCGTCGAAAATGGCCATGCGGGTGCTGAACTTTTCCATTTCGATGCTCAGTACGAAAAGTGAGTTGTTCCGCAGGCCGTACAGCTCTGGCTTACGCCCTCCCACCGATTCGCCTCTACCCTGCTTTTCAACCAATCCATCAGCCATCAGCTCGTTGAGCAACGCCATGGAAGTTGGCGAACTGATGTTAAAGCGGTTGCAAATATCGGCGTTGGAACGTGCGCCCTTGACATACAGGTGCCGCACAATCTTGATTTTCTGAAGATGCTTTTTCCGCTCGACGTGGTTCAACTTCTCCAGATACCCTTCTTCCATCGCCAGGAATGCGCCCATGCTGTCAGTTTTGGTGTGATAATATAAAGTACGAGGATTAACTGTATATAAGCAAGTTACTTTAACTATTTTTTTATGAAAGTGTTTACCAATTATGTAAATTTTAGGTAAATAATGTGGTTTTGATAAAATTCTTAGAGAAACTTGGTTTGTTTTCGGGCAAATCCACTCCCCTATACCTGTAACTAAGGTATACTAATCTGTTAATCGCGCTTCGAGTACGTATCTTTCTACCAACAACCTTATCCAAGGAAGTACAATCTATTACCATCCTGTAGAGAGTTTGCTACATGTATGGTGTCCTCCCACTGCGGCTTCGGGCTAAAAATCGGGAAGCCGGAGACAGCCGGAAACCCCGGCCTCTCCAGTCGAAAGGAATTTGGGTTAACGCGGCATCCACGAAGATTCCGGATTTCCCCCGCTGGCTGAAACGACAATAAAAAAAGGCAGTAGCTTGCGCCACTGCCTTTTCATTTGGCAATGCTATACCTTACTCGTATAAAGGTTTTTCGCGCAAATCCACCAGCGTGGCTTCCGGCGATATGCGCTTGGCACGCAGGAAACGAGCTAGCTCGGAAGCATCATGATTTTCGGCTGATGGGTTCATGCTGTTGATGCGCACGCGGCCGGCGGAGTGAATGAACTCCTGGTTACCACCAATCCACATGCCTACGTGCACCACGCGCTCCGACTTACCGTCTTTGGCAGGTACGCCAAAAAACAACAGGTCGCCCGGACGCATTTCATCCCAGCCTTTATCCGTGTTCACCAACTCGCCGATATGCACCTGCTGCGACGCATCGCGCGGCAGCACCAGGCCGTTCATGAAGAAGATGGTTTTGGTAAAACCGCTGCAGTCCATTCCTTTCACAGAAGTGCCGCCCCACAGGTAGGGCATACCGAGCATCTCCTTGCTGGAGGCTACCAGGTTCTCTTCCGTCGGCTTGCGGGTAGCCACCCATTCCTTGAAATCCATGGCTTCGGCAGCAGGCACAAAGCCCGTGCGGCCGTCGGGGAAGCCAACTTCGTAGTAATCTTTTGCTTTGCTTTTCAGCACCATCACGTCGCCGTACACCATGTCTGACACAGTTGTCGCATTTTTGTCTGCCTTGGCATGCGCGAAGCCATAGGTTTTGGTATAGATCAGCTTTTTGCCCTGCTGCCACTTGTTAAAGGCGGTCTCATCCATCAAGGCGATGCCACCATAATCCACCCAGGCGAGGTATTTGTCCGGGGTCTGCACCAGGTACCAGCCATCATCCTTTTTCCATACCTGCAGCGGCGTGCCCATTGTGGCCTGCGTGGCCAGTTCGGCCGAGTGACGCGGCTGCGAGCGCAGGTTAGCCACCGAGATCGTTACGATGGCGTGGTGTTTCCCGCCAAGCCCGGCTTCCGGCAATACCTGTATGCTGTCTACAAACGACACGTTGGCCGCCTGCAAACGCTTCACCAATTCCGCTTTCGCCTCGGGCATATTGGTTTCGCCACGCAACACATCCCCCTTGGGCTCCACGGTAAACAGCGCTACCCGCTTGTCGGGGGCAAACTGTTGCCGCACAGCATCAATGTGTGTTTTGGCCGGGGAAACGGGCGCTTCGGCATTAGCCGCTGGGGCGGTTTCGGAGGTGGTGCTCTGTGTGCCCGTGCAGGAAGCAAGCACTAGCAGAAGCAGCAGCACAAAAGGATTCTTCTTGATCATAGTATCGGTTTTTAATCGGCTGCCAACGCCAGGGCCTGACAGCGGCATTATTCACTAAACATTAATCTTTCTATAATAATTCGCTACTGGGGCGCCACCATTTGCATAAGCAGGGCCGAGATGTAAGCGCCATAGGTGCCCACCGCATAGCCTAGTATCGCCAGCAGTACCCCCACCGGGGCCAGGGCCGGATGAAAAGCACTGGCCACAATCGGCGCAGAAGCCGCACCGCCCACATTGGCCTGGCTACCCACTGCCAGAAAGAAGAAGGGCGCCTTCACCAACTTGCCCACGATCAGGAGCAACAGCATGTGTATCGAAATCCAGATGATGCCCACCAGGAAAAGCCCCGGCTGGCTGAAGATGGCTGCCACATCCATTTGCATGCCGATGGTAGCCACCATGATGTAGAGGAACAGGCTGCCGATGCGCGACGCACCTATCCCTTCGAGTTTACGGGCCCGTGTCAGCGACAGCAACATGCCGAAGGCGGTGGCCAGCACGACCAGCCAGAAGAATTTGGAGGTCAGGCTGAACTGCTCCAGGTATGGCGCGTTCACTTCAATCCAAGGCGCTATGATATCGGCAAAGAAATGGGCCAACCCCGTCATACCCAGGCCTACACCCACAATCTGGACGATATCGGTCAGCGTGGGAATCTGCATGATGCTCTTGCGGTAGCGCTCCACTTTGTTTTTGAGGTCATTCACCGCTGAGTTATCCGCTTTGAAATAAGCGTCTATCTTTTCTGACCTGCCGGCTCCGAACAGGAGCACCGCCATCCAGATGTTGGCGACAATCACATCCACCGCAATCACAGCGGAGAACAGGTTCGGATTCGGTTTGAACACCTCGTACATGGCCAACTGGTTCGCGCCGCCGCCAATCCAGCTACCCGCAATGGTGGACAGCCCGCGCCAAACAGCGTCAGGTCCCGCCCCTCCTACAATTTCGGGTGCAAAGGTCGACACGATGAGAATGGCCAGTGGGCCGCCAATGATGATGCCGACAGTGCCGGTAATGAACATCAGGCCTGCTTTGTGTCGCAGCTTCCAGATTTCTTTCAGATCCAGGCTGACCGTGAACAGCACCAAACTAGCCGGCAACAGGTAACGGGAGGCCATCTGGTACAGGCCAGACTGCTCACCCGAGATGATGTTGAGGGAGTTGAGCAAACTAGGTATAAGGTAGCATAGCAGAAGCGAAGGCACGACTGTGTAGAATTTCTTGAAGGCAGTGCGCTCGCTGGATGCGGTGGTAAAAATGACGGTCAGGATTAAGACGAGTATACCCAGCACAACGGCATCGTTGGTGATGAGAGGTGCTGTGGCGGTAGTGGTTTCTTCCATGTAATGCAGGCTTCCCTGTTCAAGGGTGTTTGGGTTAGGTTTTAAGCTTTTTAAAATGTAATCTGAATCTTTTGGATGCTGTAATGACGGATAGTCGCGGGCTCTTTTAAAACTGGTCTCCTGTAAACTGATTGATCAACCCCGTTAATCGCTGAATATCCTCTTCCCGGTGCGCACTGCTCAGAATAACCCTTGTTATCGGGTCGTCGGCAGGCGTTGGGTAGCGGAAGCTTGAGATGATCACGCCGTGCTCCTGGAGGTATGCCGCCAACTGGTGTTCGTGCACCCCGAAAACCGGATACCCTTCAAAGTAACTGAATTGCCCGGGTCGCTCCAAATGCCCGAGGAAATAACTGATATTCGCAAACAGCTTCTGCCGGGCTTCCCGGAACACAGGTTCGCATTTCAGAAAGGCATACAAGAAGGCAGGTATAGCCGGCGATGCGCCACCAAAATAATGGCTATGCCGCAGCCTGTCGACCAGGGCTTTATCCCCCAGCACGACGCCGGCAGGTATACCCAGGGCTTTTCCCATCGAGCTGGCTACCACCAGCCGTACGTTCGGCTGCAGACGGGCCTTCAGCTGCGCGAACACACCTGCTCCGTCCTCACCTGTCACCCCGAAACCATGCGAGTCATCCACGATCAGCGTGATTTGCTTGTCAGTGGGCAAAGCGCTGAGCCAGCTGAAACCGTGGTTGCGGGCCTTGAGTGGGTCGAGGGAATTGCAGACCAGGATGAGGTGATCTTCCTCCGCAGCATTTACCTGCTGCAGCATCGGAGCCACCCAGGCGTCGTAATCGCCGGTGACTTCGTCGGCGGTGCTACGCCAGATGGCCGGGTGCGTGTTGGGAGCGTAGATAAATCGTCCGCTCCCTTGCAGGGTCTGCACCAGCGCCTGCCCCGCCAAATAACCTGACGACATGGTAAAAGCCGCCTCGGCGCCCGTATACCTGGCCAGGTACTCCTCGGCTTCCTCAAACACCTGCAGCTGCAGGTTGGAATTGCGGGAGCTGGAGTAGTTGGTGCCGTAGCGGGCCATCCCCTCCAGCACACAGTTCCTGAAAGCCTCGTTAACAGGTATACCCAGGTAGGAGGTCCCGCTAAAGAACAGGAACTCCTCCCCGTCTACCACCAGGGTGCGGCCCGGCAGTTGGTCTGTGTATACCTTGTTGGCCATTATGCGGTCAGGATAACGCCTGTGCCGTTCACGTTTTCGCTGTAGCTCACTTTGCCGTAGTCGATGGTTACGCCCTTGGCGATGTCTTTGCTCAGCAGCAGGGCGCCGTCCATGTCCACGTAGTCGAGCATCGGCAGTAGCTGCGCGATGGCCGAAATACCTACGCTGGACTCAGTCATGCAACCCACCATTACTTTCATGCCCAGGCTCTTGGCTTCGGCGATCATACGACGGGCAGGCGTGAGGCCACCGCATTTGGTTAGCTTAATGTTCACGCCATGGAACAGGCCGTGGCACTTGGCTACGTCAGCTTCGGTGATGCAGCTTTCGTCGGCGATCAGGGGCAGTTCGGAGCGCTTGTATACCTCTTTCATCCCTTCCAGATCGTCGGCTTTCATCGGCTGCTCGATAAACTGCACGCCCAGTTCCTTCAGTTGTTTTGAGTTTTCGATCGTCTCTTCCACACCCCAGGCGCAGTTCGCGTCCACGCGGAAAATGGCATCGGTGTGCTTGCGCAGCTCTTTGATGATGGCCACGTCTTCTTTCGTGCCTAGCTTGATCTTGTAAAGCGGCCAGGGCATTTCCTGCAGCTTGTTTACCATGCTTTCGATGGAGGCGATGCCGATGGTATAGTTGGTGAGCGGCATGTTGTTCGCCTCCAGGCCCCAGATTTTGTAGAGTGGCTGGCCTTTCATTTTTCCGAACAGGTCGTTGGCAGCCAGGTCGAGCGCACAAAGGGCAAAAGGATGATCCGCCAGGTGCGGCTGCATCTGCGCCCAGAACTCCTCCGGCGAAGTCAGCTCTGTCGACTCGATCTTTTCGCGGATGTTCTCCAGCGCTGCGGTCATGCTCTCGATGGTGAAGCCGTAGTACGGATTACTGGTTGCCTCGCCATACCCTTTGTGCTCGCCGTGCTGCAACTCCACAATCATAGTTGGCTGCACATCGCGGGAGTCGTAGGAGATGGTGAAGGTATGCCGCAGCGGCAGGTCAAAAGAGCGTATCGTTAGTTTCAACATGGTGTTGGTTTGTAAGGTATAGGTTAGGTATGATTCTTAATTGTTGATTGTCACTTGTTGTTTAATTGCCCACGCTCGCCTCTGGCGAGTGTGAGCAATTAAGTGGCGTCCCGCTAATAGTATATTGCTCTTCCGGATTTCCGAATCCGGAAGCAGACTGTTGGGGATTTCTTAATCCCCTTGTCTTGTCAAACGCGGATTACATATCCGCAACAGTTGGATCTCGGATTGATAAATCCGAAATAGCCTCCAGCTTAATACTTCTCGTGCACCTCCGTCATGATGCGCTCCATGGCACTTCTTATCTCAGACGAAGATGTTTTAAAGTTGTTATTCATAAAGCTGTACATCAAGAGTTTTCCGCTCTTCGTGATGATATACCCGCTTTGGTTGTGTACGTGCGCCAGCGTTCCCGATTTGCCGAACACGTAGGGCACGTCTGCTTTGTAGATGGTACGGAAAGTGCCCGGTCTGCCGCCCACGGCAAGCATAGGCAGCAGCTTTTCCCTCGGGCGCTCAGCATGCAATTTCTGCAGAAGCGCGATGATGCTGCGCGGCGTGAACATGTTCATCGAAGAGAGGCCCGAGCCGTCGATCCATACCGGCGCGTCCGGCAGGTCAGACAAGTAATTTTGGACAGCGTACTTGATGGCGCGCTCGACTGAAAGCGTATCAGAAAAAGTACCGGAGCTCAGCATCATCAGCTGCTCCGCCATCAGGTTGTCGCTTACCTGCAGCATGCGTTTGAACACGGAATCGGCCGGCAGACCGTACAGAATCTGGCCACCCGCAGGTATAGGACGTTTCACTAGTTTAACGGAGCGTTTCAGGGTGTCGGCCAGGAGCTGCACGGTGAGTTCCGGTGAGGTGATAAAGGGCACTTCCTGCGAGAAGGCGATCGAAGCCCGTTTGGGGTTATAAGCAATGTCGTTCGCGCGCCAGGCTCTGCGGAAGGTATCGCGGTGTGCGTTCTTAGTAGTGTCCGGCTTCACGTGTTTGGTAAAAATGGCCGGTGTCGTAGTATAGGCGGAGGTGCTGTCTTTTTTGAATTTCACGATGTTGCCGTGGATCGGGAAGGCGCTGCGCTCCGGCTGGTAATAATAGTTGTAGTCGTCCCATCCCCAGTTGGTGGCGAAGGGTGTGCTCGTCATGGGGGCCTCGATATAGTAGAGTTTCTCCTTGCGGTTTTTCAGGAAATCGTAGGCGATGTTGTTCTGCAAATCCATGTGCGTGAAGGTCGGGTCGCCGGTGCCCCAGAAAATCAGGGAGTCGCCTTTGGCCACGTACTTGAGCGCAGGTATAGAGTCGCCCAGCATTTTGGAGGCCGCATAGAAGGTAAAGAGCTTCGTGTTGGAAGCCGGCACAAAGTACTTATCGGCATTGTGCTCAACCACCGCCTTACCCAGCTCCGGGTCATACAGCACAAAGCCCACAAAGCTTTTCTGCAAAGCCGCCACTTCCATCACCTGCCGCTGAATCTCCGCCGGTCCGTAAGGTGCAGGCGCCTCCGCCACGGGTTTAGCAGCGCTACAGCCGAGCAGGAAAAGCAGGCTGAGGCAGGGTATAAGTTTTAAGGTATAGCGGGTGAGTAGCGGCTTGGCCATAGTTAAAGAGCTTGAGTTTAGTATCTCAATTTACAAATACTTCTGATACAGGTTATACAGAATCAGCTTTTCATCCTCGGTTAGTGGGCTGTTCACATCGTTCTGGATAAAGTGGATTTTGAAAGCCCGCACGGCAGCCTCCGGATTACGCACATCATACCCAATGATGCGCAGTGCGTCGAGGGGATTGAAGTTATCGGGCAGCGTATATTTTGGCACGGTCTCCATCACCAGCAAAGGCGTTGTGTCATTCTCCCCGCCTACTGAAACTTCGCGCAGCACTTGCTCTTTGTCCAGCACATCCTCGTCGAACCATAGCCCAAAGCCGTTGTCGGCCAGCGTCTTCCACGGGAATAGCGGGCTCGGGTCTACTTTGCGGACCGGCGCGATGTCAGCGTGGCCAATGAAGTTTTCGGCAGGTATACCGTGCTCTTTTTTAAGCTTGCCGAGAACGGCGATCAGGCTGTTCACCATCTCCTCCGGGAAGGGCTCGGAGCCGTTGTTGTCGAGCTCTATACCGATGGAAGAAGAGTTGAGGTCGGTGTTGCTGCCCCACCGGCTGTTGCCGCCGTGCCAGGCGCGCATGTGGTCGTGCAGCATCTGGTATACCTTGCCATCGCGCCCGATCACGTAGTGCGAACTCACACTGGTTTTAGGCATGGTGAAGGTTTTCAGGGTATGCTCGGTGGAGTTCTGCGCCGTGTGGTGGATAACTACAAAATTAGGCTTGCGCAGGTTGAAGTTGGTGGTGCCCACCCAGTAATCGCCTTGCGGATAGGTATGCTCGCCAGTGGGGGCTGCAGGTATAGCCCGCAGTGATTTGGCGTAGGCTTTGGCCTGTTTTTTATACGACTTGTTAGTAGCGGCGTAGGGGTTGGTGGCGCAGCTTGCCAGAAGGCCGCAGCCTAGTAATAGTGTAAGTGCTTGAGTAAAAATTCGTTTCATTCTGTGTTTACTTGTTCAGTAAATATATAAAATCAATTTGGCTATACCTGTTGGTTTATGATGCCGCTGTATATCCCGCAAGTTTAGCGTCAACGCAACTTGTGGTTAGACATGATGGCCAGTTTGCAACTGGCGTAGCGGCGGCCGTTACAGGTATAGCAACCTGTTTTGCTTTGTAGCTTCGCCTGTGCGGCGGGCACTCACTTTTTGTCTTGACACAAAAAGTAAGCAAAAAAGTCAAGGCGCTCCAAACTCGCTGACCGCTCAGACAGTGGAGTGTCGTAAAGTGCACCGGGCACAGCTAACTGTTTTATTGTTCAAGGGGCAAGTTACTCCTGCTATACCTGCCAGTGGTCCTTACAGGGCTTATACCTGTGAATTGCAGTAGCTGAAAGTCCCCCTTCGAAGGGGGTAGGGGGATGTCAATCGTGCACCAAAATCCTCCCAATCTTTTAATACTGTAAACCCTGATTCAGACAAAAAGGGATATACCCAAAAACTCAGTTATCCTTTCAAATCCCAGACCTACCGATTCTGACCGAGAACAGACAGGTATAGGAAGGTATAAACCACATCCTTACATCCCGATTGAACACGCTGTAGGTATACCCGCCATAACATCGTATATTTGGCTACTGATTACTTACTTACTCCACGCCACTAATATTGCTTTTATTTGCAGGAATTGAAAAATTTACCGCAAATAAAAATACTTATACCTGAAAACTGTTAAATTGCAGTGTATCTGATAGTAAATAAACCAATATCACCTTGAAACCATCCTATTGTCTCTCGATGGCCCTTGTTTTGTTGCTGATTTTCGGCACAAACAACCTGCAAGGCCAGTCCAACAAAGCAAAAACAGGTAAGGCTACCGCCAAGAAAGCCACAGCCGCCTCCTACACGCCGGGCCGCGACGCCGATTTCCTGAAGTACACCAACAGCCGTTGGGTCGATTCTGTGATGAAGACCCTAACGCCGGAAGAACGCATCGCTCAACTCATCATGATTCCGGTGTACTCTAACAAGAACCAGGCGCACATCGACTCAGTGAGTAACATCCTGAAAACCTACAAAGTAGGCGGCATGATCTTCTTCCAGGGTGGTCCGGTGCGACAGGCCAAAATGACGAACCGCTACCAGCAGGAAAGCAAGGTGCCTTTGATGATATCCATTGACGGAGAGTGGGGTCTGGCCATGCGCCTCGACAGCACGATCCGCTTCCCTTACCAGATGGCCTTGGGCGGCATCGAGAACGAGCGCCTGATCTACGAGATGGGTGCCGAGATCGCCCGCCAGTGCCAGCGCCTGGGCGTGCACGTAAACTTTGCGCCTACCGTAGACATCAACAACAACGCCAACAACCCGGTGATCGGCTTCCGCTCTTTCGGCGAAGACAAGTATAACGTGGCCAGCAAGTCAATGGCGTACATGAAAGGCATGCAGGACAACCATGTACTGGCCAGCGCCAAGCACTTCCCGGGACACGGCGACACCAATGTGGACTCGCATTACGGGCTGCCGCTGATCAACTTCTCCCGCATCCGCCTCGACTCCACCGAGCTGCACCCTTTCCGCGCCCTCATGGACAAAGGACTGGGCAGCGTGATGGTCGCGCACATGAACATCCCGGTGCTTGACAACACCCCGAACCTGGCCTCTACCCTTTCCAAGCCCATCGTAACGGACCTGCTCAAGAAAGAGCTCAACTACAAAGGACTCGTGTTTACCGATGCCCTTAACATGCAGGGCGTGGCCAAGTTCTACCCTCCGGGCGTAGTGGACGTAAAGGCTTTGGTTGCCGGTAATGATGTGATGTTGAACACAATGGACGTGAAAACAACCATTGAAGAAGTAAAAAAAGCCATCGCCAACAAAGAAATCACACAGGCTGAGATCGATGCCCGCGTTCGCAAAGTGCTGGCCGCCAAACAATGGGTAGGCCTCGACAAGTGGGAGCCGATCGAAACCAAAAACCTGGTGGCAGACCTCAATAACCCGCACGCCCAGTACCTGAACCGTCAGCTGACCGAGGCATCGCTCACCCTGCTGCGCAACAAAAACCACATCCTGCCGATCCAGACGCTTGACACACTGAAAGTAGCGGCACTGGCCATCGGCACTACAAAAGAGACCGCTTTCCAGCGCGATCTGGCCCGCTATACGCAGGTAGACACTTTCTTCCTGCAGCCAACCAACTCCATTGAAGAGCTGTTGGCTATGAAGGAAAAACTGAAGGATTACAACCTGATCATCGCAGGTGTGCACGCGCTACAGCTTAAGGCCGGTAGCAGCAATTTTGGTATCACGGCCGAGATGAACCTGTTCCTAAAGGAGCTTATCCGCAACAAGAAAACCATCGTGAGCGTGTTCGGCAACGTGTACAGTCTCGCCGAGATGGAGAGCCTCGCCAAAGCCGACGCCGTGATCGCCGCCTATCAGGAGAATACCATCACCCAGGACCTGGCCTCTCAAATGATTTTCGGAGGTATAGGTGCTACAGGCAAACTGCCGGTAACGGTGAGCAACGCTTTCAAAATTGGTGACGGCTTGCTGACCCACGGCGGGTTACGTATGGCTTACTCCATGCCGGAGGCCGTAGGCATCAAATCGCAGGATCTGGCAGGTATAGACTCCCTTGTGCAACAGGCCATTCGTGAAGAAGCAGCTCCGGGTGCGCAGGTACTTGTAGCCAAAGACGGCAAAGTGATCTACCACAAAGCCTTCGGCTACCATACCTACGACAAAGAGCAGCCGGTGCATATCGATGACCTGTATGACCTGGCGTCGGTGACCAAGATCAGCACCTCTATGGCTGCACTGATGCGCCTGAAGGGCGAAGGCCGCTTCGACGAGAACAAGACCCTGGGCACTTATCTGCCAATGGCGGCCGGTACGAACAAGGCTGACCTGAGCTACCGCGACATCCTCACGCACCAGGCCCGCCTCAAGTCCTGGATTCCGTTCTGGAAAGAGACGGTGAAGAAGAACGGCAACTTCAAGTGGCGTACCTTCAAGGTAGATTCTTCTGCCCGCTTCCCGATCAAAGTAGCCAACAACCTGTACATCCACCGCAAGTATGCCGACAAGATCTACAAGGAGATCATGGAGTCGCCGCTGAACGAGAAGCCGGGTTACGTATACAGCGACCTGTCGTTCATCCTGGCACCGAAAGTAGTGGAAAACATCACCGGTGTGGGCTTCGAGACATACCTGCAGCACTCCATCTACCAGCCTATCGGCGCGACTACTCTGACGTTCAACCCATACAAACATTATCCGGCTTCCCGCATTGTACCAACTGAGTTTGAGCCGCATTTCCGTAAGCAACTTCTGCACGGTACGGTGCATGACGAAGGTGCTGCGATGTTGGGCGGTGTGAGCGGCCATGCCGGTCTGTTCGGCAACTCCAACGACGTAGCCAAACTGATGCAGCTATACCTGAACGATGGGATGTATGCCAACAAGCGCTACATCGCTGAGAACGTCGTGAAGGAATACAGTAAGTGCCAGTTCTGCGAGCAGGGCAACTACCGTGCCCTCGGCTTCGACCGTCCGGCCAAACCGGGTGCGCCGAACAGCAATGCAGCTCCAAGTGCTCCGGTAGAGAGCTTCGGCCACTCCGGCTTCACAGGCACTTATACCTGGATCGACCCGGTAAATAACCTGGTGTATGTGTTCCTGAGCAACCGCGTGAACCCGACCCGCGAGAACAACAAGCTCAGCAAGCTCAATACCCGCACCGGTGTGTTGCAGGTGGTGTACGACGCCATGGGCAAGAGCAAAGAGAAACAACCGACAGAGGCATCTGCGAAATAAAGATTAAGGTATAGGCGCCTTGCCGCTGGCAGGGCGCCTATACTTTTTACAACTCCCGAATCACGCTACACCTTAACTGCTTTATACCCATGACTAAACTTTCTACAGCTCCTCCCCTGACAGGCGCCGGTTTACTCAGACCTCAAACGTATGAGCGCTACCTTTCACTCGACGTGCTTCGCGGCCTCACCATCGCGCTGATGGTAGTCGTGAACAATCCCGGCAGTTGGGGCAGCATCTACGCTCCTTTCAAGCACGCTGCCTGGCATGGCTTTACGGTGACCGACCTGGTGTTCCCATCCTTCCTGTTCGTGGTAGGCAATGCCATGAGCTTCAGCATGCGCAAGTTCGAAAGGCAGCCTGACAGCGTGTTCCTGCGCAAGGTATTCAAGCGTACGGCCCTTATTTTCCTGATCGGCCTGTTCCTCAACCTCTTCCCGTTTATTACGCGTGATCCGGAAGGGGCCATTGTGCTGAAAGACTTCACGGCGGTTCGGATTATGGGCGTGCTGCAGCGTATCGCGCTGTGCTACCTTATTGCCTCGCTGGCGGTGCATTACCTCAAGTTCAAGGGTGCCGCTATTTTCAGTGTGGTGGTGCTGTTGGGCTACTGGGCCGTGATGTACTTCTTCGGTGACGCTGCTGACCCGTACAGCCTCGCCGGCAACGCCGCCCGCAAGTTCGACGCCCTAATCATACCTGAAACCAACCTCTACAAAGGCTTCGGCATACCGTTCGATCCGGAAGGCTTGCTGAGCACGCTGCCCGCCACGGTGAATGTGATTGCCGGATACTTTGCCGGCCTCTTCATCCAGAAAAGCGGCAACAACCTGAGCACCGTCTTTAAACTTATCCTGGCTGGCGCCGCGCTTGTGGCCATGGCCTTGGTTTGGGATCTCTATTTCCCAATCAACAAGCCGATCTGGACGAGTTCTTACGTGCTGCACTCCGTTGGCCTGAGCGTGATGCTGATCGCCGGACTGATGCTGGTGATCGAGGTGCTGGGATTCGTGAAGTGGTCTTACTTCTTTGAGGCATTCGGCAAGAACCCGCTCTTCATCTTCGCCTTCGCCACACTGGTCATCAAGCTGCTCAACTTTATCCGCATAGACGACATGAGCCTGCAAAAGTGGCTCTATACAAAACTTTACCTGAGTTGGTCCGAAGGAGAAGCTGCCTCCCTCATGTTTGCGCTAAGTTACATGCTGGTGATGTGGGTGATCGGCTTCTGGATGGATAAGAAGAAGATTTATGTGAAGGTGTAGGTAGCCCTTAAACCTGCGTTAAAAGCCTGTCTCTTCACTGGGACAGGCTTTTTTGTTCTCAAGGCTCAAAGATTAGCAGGATTGAGGATCGTAGGGACAGGCTGAGATCTGCCCGAATTGTGTACAGGTATAATTTGTCAGAATCAGGATTAACAGGATTTAAGAGGGCCCCTACCCCCACGGATTTACAGGGTTGATTTTGAAACACCCTCGTTCACGTCTCGTGAGTATGAGCAATCTATCAGGCGGACTCTGGCCGCTCTAATATGTACCTCCGGCACAAGTGGCGGGACGCCACCGAATGGCTCACACTCGCAGGACGCGAGCGAGGGCAGTATTTGAAATTCAACATTAATTTTCCCGCTAGCTTTATTAATCTTGAGAATACTTATGGGCGAGGTCCTCCTGTAGACTCTCCTACAAAATTCAGTGCCTATATCATCCTACATATTTCAGAAAAAAATCTATATTTGGTTTTCGAAGATTAAACACGACCAGAATGCTTAAGGAGGAACGGCAGTCTTTTATCATCAAGCAGATCAATCTGCACAACAAGGTGCTTTCATCGGATCTGAGTTTGAAGCTCAACGTGTCGGAGGATACTGTTAGAAGGGACCTGAACGAGCTGGCTGAAAGCGGTCAGATCCTGAAGGTACACGGTGGCGCGTTGTCAAAGTCCTTCCATTATCCGTTCAGCCAGTCGGAGGTATACGCCAAGGAATCGAAGAAGGAGATTGCCCGCAAGGTAATTGACCTCCTGAAGGATGGCATGAGTGTGCTGGTGGGCGGTGGCACCACAATGATTGAAGTGGCCCGCATGATACCCGACACGCTGCGCTGCACCTTCTTTACCGTAAGTCCGCTGGTGGCGTTGGAACTGGCCGAGCGGCCGAACATCAACGTGATTCTGCTGGGCGGCCAGCTCTCCAAGAACTCCCACATCATGATTGGCGCGCAGGTAGTCAATCAGCTTTCTGAGATCAAGGTAGATTTGTGTATCCTGGGCACCAACTCCCTCTCCGTAGAAGACGGTCTCACCGACTCCGACTGGGAAGTAGTGCAGGTGAAGAAAGCCATGATCCGCTCCGCCAAGAAAACCATCATCATGAGCATTGCCGAAAAACTCGGCTCCGACCAAAACATGAAGATATGCGACCTCAACTCAATTCATTACCTGGTAACGGATCTGAGGCCGGAAGATGCCAGCCTCAGGGAATATGCATCGGTAGTGGAGGCCGTTTAAAAGCTGCACTTGATAAAAAAAGAGAAGCCCGTTACTTGAACGGGCTTCTCTTTTTTTATCAAGTGACACGAGCATGCTACAAGCACTCATCCAGCAGGTAAACAATTGACTCGTAGTTGCGGCCAACAGCCTCCGTCATTGCCATTTCGCAGGTTTTTGCTGAAGAGTAATACCCCTCGTACTCCCGCTGTTTCACTTCAGCAGCCTCCGGCGCCGTGGCGGAAGCTGTCAATTCAGGTACTATGAAGCCCCGGTCGCCGGCCATGCCGCAGCAGCCCGCGTGCATGGGCACCGTCACTTCCTCGGCCAGCTGCCTGGCTATACTTACAAACCGTCCCTCCAGCCCCATTTTCTGCAAAGAGCAAACCGGGTGCAGGACTATATTTGCTTTCTTGCGCAGCACGTTGGCTTTGGGCAGAATGAAGTCGGCGATGTAGTCAATGCTGTCAATGATCTTGATGGCGTCGAACTTTTGCTTGTTCTCGGCGGTAAGCACCGGGCGGCAGTTCTGCAAGGTATGCGTGCAGGAGGTAATGTCGAGCACGAGCGGCAAGCGGCCTTTGTCGGTCCATTGCCATACCTTTTCTATCGTTTCGTTGGCGGTGTAAGCAAAGGCCTGGCTATACCCTTTGGAAGAAAAGATCTGACCGCAGCAGGCTCCTTGCACATTCTCCGGGATCGTGAACTTCAGCCCTACCTTATCCGATACGCTTTTGAAGGTATCGATGATGTTTTTCTTGCCTGACTCCGCGGCGCCCATGGTGCGGGAAATACAGGTCGGGAAGTAGACGACGGTGGCCTCGGTAACAGGTGCCGTCGCATGAGCCATAGACCTGGCTATACCTGGCGCTGGGGCCAGTTGCTTGGTCCAGAGCGGGAAAGACGGAATCATGTCCTTCACTTCTTCTGTCAGTCTGGAGAGGGTATTAGCACCCAATAGCTTGTTAACGCCCGCTCCTGCCTCCAGGCCAAATTTCACAACTGACGAGACAGGTTTGAAATTCTTGGCGACCATCAGGGCCACCTGGTTTGCCAGTTCGCTGTGGTTCTCGCGGCGGAGGCGCTTCACCAGGTCACCGGTGTTGATGTCGACCGGACAGGCGGTGGCACAGAGGCCATCTACGGCGCAGGTGTCCAGCCCGTCGTACTGGTATTGGTTGAGCAACTCTTTGTGCTCTTTCTTCTTTCCTTTGCGCTGCAGGTTGAGCAGCTCACGACGCACCACAATGCGTTGGCGTGGCGTAAGCGTGAGGTTACGGCTCGGGCATTTGTGCTCGCAGAAACCGCACTCCATGCAGCGGTCCACCTCTTCCTCCACCTTCGGCAGGTCCTTCAGGTTCTGGATGTGCGCGTTCTGGTCGTGGTTGATGATGACGCCGGGGTTAAGCAGGTTCTCCGGATCAACGACCTGTTTGAGGGTTTTCATGATGCGGTATACCTCTGGTCCCCATTCTGTTTCCACAAATGGCGCCATGTTGCGACCCGTGCCGTGCTCGGCTTTCAGGGCGCCCTCGTATTTCTTCACCACCAGCTTCACCACTTCCTTCAGGAAGCGGTCGTAGCGGATCACTTCTTCAGGTGTATCAAAGGCCTGGGTCACCACAAAGTGGATGTTGCCGTCCTTGGCGTGCCCGAAGATGATCGCGTTTGGATACCCGTGCTTTCGGAAGAGCTCCTGCAGGTCAAGGATGGCGTCGCCGAGCCGGGCGACCGGTACGGCAATGTCTTCGAGCAACACTGTGCTGCCACTGGCGCGCACTGCGCCCACGGCCGGGAACATCCCTTTGCGCACCTTCCACAGCAAGCCCTGTTCGATCGGGTCAGTGGTGAAGACGGGTTGCTCCAGCAAAGCCAGCTCGGGTGCCAGTGCCATGAATTTCAGGATCTTCTCCTGTACCTCGTCGTGCGTGTTTGCCTGAAACTCGACCAGCAAAGCAGCCGCTGTTTCTGGAAGTGTTTTGATAACCGCCGGGACACCCGCCATGTGTTCGATGGAGCGCAATGAGGCACGGTCCATCAGTTCTACGGCCTCGGCACCCGCCTCTGTCAGTGGCACAATGGCCTGGCAGGCAGCGTAGATGTCGGGGAAATAGAGTAAGGCCGTGGATTTGGCCGGATAATCAGGTACGGTTTGCAGCACGGCCTCGGCGATGAAGCCGAGCGTCCCCTCCGCTCCAATGAGCAGATGCGCCATGATATCGAGCGGGTGCTCGTAATCAATTAAGGCGTTGACGGAGTAGCCAACCGTGTTTTTGGTCTTATACTTGTGCCGGATCAGGTAATGCAGCTCCGGGTTGTTGCGAATCTGCTGCTTGGTGCGCTGCAGCGTCAGGTATAGCTCGGGGCACTCCTCACTGAAGCGCAGGTAATCGATCTGTTTTTCGGTGGTATAGCACTGGCCATTCGGCAGTACAAAGCTGATGTACCGGGTGGTATGGTAAGAGTTCTTGCTCACGCCGCAGCACATACCGCTGGCGTTGTTCGAAAGGATACCGCCCATCATGGCCGAGTTGATACTGGCCGGGTCAGGACCGATCTTGCGCTTATACGGACGCAGGTGCGCGTTCACGATGGCACCGATCACGCCGGGCTGCACCCGTACCTGTGCCCCCTCCTGTTCTACCTGCACCTTGTTCCAGTACTGGCTCAGGTCCACCAGTACACCGTCCGTTATGGACTGCCCCGAAAGGCTGGTGCCGGCGGCGCGGAAGGTAAGCGGCACCTTGTGCTGGTGCGAAAAAGCAAAGAGTTGTTTGATCTCCTCTACTGACACCGGCTGCACCACGGCCAGGGGCCTCAGGTAATAAAAGCCCGCGTCAGAAGCGTAGGACACGACATCGATCAGGCGTGCCCGTATGCGCGCTTTTGGCAAAATGCTCTCCAAAAGCAATGCTATGTCCATAGAAGTAGTATCTTAATAAGTAGTCTGTTTTACTTTGGTGCCTCTTTCGGCCTCTTTCAGGGCATCCATCAACACGCCACCGCCTTGCTTGCTCGTCGCCAGCAACAGGATGAAGGTAATCGCGGCATTCAGAACGATCAGCTCAAAACCCATGGCATAACCGATCCACTCCAGTGAGTTGGAATCCAGCACATAGGTCAGGATTGGCGAAACGATACATATATAAGGCACCAGTTTGTCGGCCACGGCCCGCTTGTTGGCCATACCGAAAGCGAAGAGACCCAACAGCGGACCATAGGTATAGCCGGCCGCCTTGAAGATGGCATTCACCACAGAGTCGTCGTTGATGAGCCTGAACACGAGGATTACCAGCAGCATCACGACTGAGAAAGCGATGTGCACCAGGTGGCGGGTACGGACTAACTTAACATCGTCGTGGTTTTCCTTCTTGGTGAAGTCCAGGAAGTCCACGCAGAAAGAAGTCGTCAGGGCTGTAAGCGCAGAGTCGGTAGTGGCAAAAGTAGCCGCCGTCAGGCCGAGCATAAAGATGACGGCCGGAATCATGGCCATGTGGTTCAGGGCAATTTCCGGGAACAGGTGGTCAGGGGTTGCCAGCGCCGATACGTCAATGCCATTGGCTTCGGCGTACATGTACAGCAGGGCACCCATGCTCAGGAAGAAGATGTTGATGGAGACAAAGATGGCCGTAAAAGAAAGCATGTTCTTCTGGGCCTCCCCGATGTTCTTACAGCTCAGGTTCTTCTGCATCAGGTCCTGGTCCAGGCCCGTCATGGCGATGGTCACGAAAATACCGCCGATGAAGTGCTTCAGGAAGTGACTCTTGGTACCCATGAAATCTTCCCAGAAGAATATCTTGGAGTAAGAGCTGTCTTTTACCGCCTCGAAGGTCTGCACCAGGTTCAGGTCAAGGCTGTTGGCGATGAAGATGATGGAAAAAATAACGGACCCGATGATGAACACGGTCTGTAGCGTATCGGTGATCACAATCGTCTTGAGGCCGCCTTTGTGGGTATAGAGCCAGATGAGCGCAAGACAGATCGCCACCGTCGCCACGAAAGGCACGTTCCAGGCGTCGAAGATGAAGCGCTGCAGCACGATGGCCACCAGGTATAGGCGGAAAGCCGAGCCGATGGTACGCGACACCAGAAAGATCATGGCCCCTGTTTTATAGCTCCAATAGCCGAAACGTTTCTCCAGGTAGGTATAGATGGAGATCAGGTTCATGCGGTAGTAGAGTGGCAGGAGCACAAAAGCGATCAGGACAAAACCGACCGTGTTGCCGAGCACAAACTGGAAATAGCTGAAGCTACTGTTGACGACCGCCCCCGGCACTGAGATGAAGGTCACGCCCGACAAGGCGGTACCGATCATACCAAAGGCCACGAAGTACCACTTCGAGTTGCGGTTGGCGATAAAGAAGCTGGAGTTGTCTGACGCTCCTCTCGAAGTGTAGTAGGATATACCTATCAGCACCGCAAAATAGCCGATCAGGAAAGATAGAAGGATTATTGGCGACATAATACGTTAATTGTTCATTCGCGATAGCGGGTCATCAGCACTCCTGCCTATACCTTACGCTACCGCACATGATTGTAAGTTACTAAGTTTTGCCGAAATGGCGGCAATGTCAGGCCCTACTTCGATACCTGCACACTCGCCACCGCCTTCCGCACACTGCCGTGCTTCTCCAGCAAGGCAGATGCAGTTGCTTCATCAGCACCGGTTTCGGCCATCACCATGCGCACGCCGCGGTGGTAAAGTTTATGATTCGTCAGCTGCATATCCACCATCTTGTTGCCACGCACGCGGCCCAGCTGAATCATGACCGTGGTGCTGAGCATGTTGAGCACCAGCTTCTGGGCGGTACCGGCTTTCATGCGGGTGCTGCCTGTTACGAACTCAGGCCCCACTACCACCTCCACCGGGTACTGCGCTTCTGCTGCCACCGGACCGCCGGAGTTGCAAACGATACAGCCGGTTGCCAGGCCATATTCGTTGGCCATGCGCAGGCCGCCGATCACGTAGGGCGTTGTGCCCGAAGCCGCTATACCTACGATCACGTCGTTTTCGTCAAGAGCGTACTCTTTCAGGTCTTCCCAGGCCTGCTCCATGTCGTCCTCGGCGAATTCCACGGCTTTGCGGATGGCTGTATCGCCGCCGGCGATCAAACCTACCACCATATCGAAAGGCACGCCGAAGGTTGGCGGGCATTCGGACGCATCCACCACGCCCAAGCGGCCACTGGTGCCGGCGCCGATGTAGAACAGGCGGCCTCCTTTTTTCATACGGTCGGCCACGATTTCGGCCAGTTTCTCTATTTGTGGGAGCGCCTTCTCAACGGCCAGGGGTACGCTTTTGTCTTCCCGGTTGATGTTCTCCAGCACTTCCCTCACCGACATCTTCTCCAGGTCGTTATAGTTCGAGTCTTTCTCGGTTGTAATTTCCATTTTTTGTAAGTATAAATCCTTCTAAATCAATCACTATACCTGTGTGTCTATACCTTATTTTGCAGGCACATACTCCAGGCAGGCGATTTTCCCATCCATGGTGCTCACGATCACGCTGTTTTTGCCAAGCGGCATCACCGGGTTCATGAGACTGTTTGAACTTTTGTATTTCCAAAGTACCGCTCCATTCCGACGGTCCAGTGCGCTGACCAATCCTGAGTGCGAGGGCACGAGTACCACATTATTGTGTTCGACGATAGCCGACGGGGCCAGTTCGTAAGGCAGCTGCAACGTCGATTTCCAATCTACCTGCAGGGCGTTGGCCGAAGTGGAGACACCGTATACCTGTCCGTCCATGGTCTTCACATAGACCAGCTTCCCGTCATCCGATATGCCCATTGACTCCCGCACGCGGCCTTCTTTCATTTGCTCGCGCCACACCACTTCGCCGGTATTGGCATCGAGCGCGGTCATAAAACGATCGGGGGCTACAATGAAGATACGGCCATTGGCGGCTACCGGGTAACAGGCGGCCGGCGAGAACATACGGTTGCTGGAGCCGTTGCTCCATTTCCAGGCCAGCTGACCTGTTTTCGCATCAAGCGCATAAAACTCGTTGCCCCAACTGCCAAAGTATACCTTGCCCTGGTACAGCAAAGGTTTGGTCACCACAAAGTTATTTACCTGATCGAAATCCCAACGCAATTTACCGGTTTTCAGATCCAGCGCCCGGAAGTGACCGTCGGAGGCACCGATGTAGACCACGCCTTTTTCTATAAGCGGCGAACCGAGCACCGGTCTGTTGGCGGTAAACTTCCAAACCAGTTTGCCGGTGGTGGCGGAGAGGCCGTAGATGTTGTTATCAGAAGAGCCTACCACCACATAGCCTTTGGCGACGGCTGGCGTGGAGTAGATCTTGCCGCCGGTGCGGTAAGTCCATTGGCGCTTGCCTGTTTTGCTGTCCAGCGCATATACCTGGCCGGTGGTGTTGGTGGCAATCACCAGGTTCTTATATACCGCCGTTCCGGCGCCCACGTCACTGTCATCCTGGTACTCCCAAACCAGTTTCACGTTCGGGTATAGCCCGTTCACGGCAAAAGACGGCCGGTGGTGTTTGGTCGGGTCGTTGGCAAAATCATGCTTCACCAGCGGTACTTCCAACCATTTAGGCAGGGTTTCTATACCTGGCTTTCGGGTCTCAAAACTGGCTTTCCCGTCGGCAAAGGTCACGATGTTGTAGCCGCCGATTGGCTCTTTGGCGCGCAGGTTAGAGCGGCCCATCACGGCAGGAATACCATCGTAACTGAACTTGCGGTTGCCGTGCCCGTGGCCGTGCAGAATGAGTTGGGTGTTGCGGGCGCGCAATTTATCGGTAACGTCGTACCAGTTGTTGAGCGAGGAGTCCTGCGGGTAGTGGTTCAGGAAGATGACCGGCATTTCGGGATCCGGCAGGTGGTTGAGCACCGAGTCCAGCCACACAATGTTCTCGCGCGGAATCTGCCCCGGCCCCATGCGCATGTTCGGCCCGGAACCGGTGCCGGCAAAGAGGTAGCCCTTGTGTGTAAATGCGAAGGTCTCGGCCCCGAAAACGACCCGAAAGCTGTTGCTGCCGCTCTCCGACCAGTTGGTGTCGTGATTGCCGGGCAAAATGTACCAGGGTTTTTTAATTGTATCGAAGATTTGCTTGGCCAGTTTCAGCTCTTCATCAGAACCGAACTCGGTGATGTCACCGGTAATGATGACAAACTCAAGGTTGGGATTGGCGTTGATGTCGGCGATGGTGCGCCCGAGGTCTTCCTGTGCGGTGGGGTTGCCGATATGGGTATCGGATACAAAAGCGAATTGGAAAGATTGTGCCTGGCAAAGGCTGGAAACCAGCAATAGTGCGATGAACGCTACATACCTTTGTATTTTCATTGATTCAAGGCATTGGTAAAATAAAAGGATCCAGTAAGACTAAACTAAAAATGTATCCATCCTGCTCACGCGACTCTTGTTTGGAGAACTAGCGCAGAAAACCGCACAAAAGCGCATGAGCAAAACGAATACTGTCCCTTTATTTAAGTTAAAAATAGTGACCGTATTCGAGTAGTCCAAATATTTAAGCATGTTTTTTTCATAAACCGGCAAAAACACGCAAAAACAACGTTTTTAAATTCTTTCAGTCGCCCGTTATACCTGCACAAACATGCACTGCAGCGACTGCACCTGGTATTTAATTACCATTAATCAGTTGCCTGAAGCGTGGCAGTTCCGAGTACAACCCAGCCCCCGGGCAGGTGGTCTGGGCAAAGTCCTTGTGCGCGCCCAGGCTGTCGGCAGGTATAGCAAAGCGTTTGGCCAGTGCCGGCACCAGTTTTTCGAGCGTCTTCATCTGGGCCTCGGTAATGGCTTCCTTCTCAAAGTTACCCTCTACCACCACCAGCAGGTGACCGGCCGGGTCATAACTCGTGTTCGAGTCGCCGGCGTAGTTCAGGTCCCGCGCCTCCCCTACAACTCCGTTGACATCCACATACAGGTGATAAGGCACATCGGCCCAGGCCGGCTTCATGCGGCCATCCGCCAAAGGGCTATCCTCCTGCGAGAATTTTTGCAGATTGCGCAGCTTGTCAGCCAGGCTGCGGTCAAACAATTGCGGCACACCAGTATGATGGATGGTTAGCCTCGTTAGTTTATGGGCCCGCATGGGCAGCACGGGCGCCTTGGCCCCCCACTCCTCCCGCGACAGAAATGTGATGCCTTCCGGTATAAGTGGCGCATCAGAAGTAGTGGCAGGCTTTTGGCAACTCATCAGCCCGGCAAGGGCGCACACTAGGATCAGTATCTTTTTCATTCGGTTCTAATTTTTCTTAATGCGCAGGTATAACGCCTTGTTTTGTCATTTCTTTTTTTGCTCCAGCAGCTCATCCAGCCTGACAAACCGGTAGCCTTTCTGCTCCAGTAGCGTCATCATCTCATCCAGCCGGTGATAGAACTTGTCTTCCCGCCTGGGGTCGGTGCCGATGTGCAACAGCAGCATAAAGCCATTCAGCCCGTTTCGGTCCTTCGCTTCATAGGTCAGGATGGACTGCAGCACCGTCTCTGAATCGACATACCGGCTGCCCATTTCGGGGTAGGTATAGTCGGCGGCAGAACGGGTGCCCGGCGTAAAGTTCACCAGTTGCAAACCTTCTGCCTCCGTCCAGTTGGCGATGCTGCGGTTGTACCACTCGTATGGCGGCAGAAAGTAGGGCGCGTCCGATTTTTTCACCCCAAAGGCCTCCATGCGCTGGTAATTCTTCCGCAGATCCTCGCTGAACTGCTCCTGCGTTACCAGCAGGCTATCGCGTTTGGCCCAGTCGCAGTACAGCAGGTGCTCGTCGGAGTGTGCGCCCAGGTAATGCCCGTCTTGTTTCAGCCCTCGGATCAAAGGTTTAAAGTCAGGGTTCCGGTAAAAGCGACCCGTGAAAAAGAAGGAGGCGTTGGCCCGGTGCTTCTGTAGCGCCTTGCTGATAACCTCCCCTCCGTCTGCAAACTCATCGCCGGTAAAGATCAGCGCGATTTGCCGGCCAGCCGTATCGCCGCGGATGATCGCACCTTGGCGGTCTATTACTACTTTTTTACCGGCCTCCCCTCCTGTGAGCTAAACTCTTTGGAGGCCAGCAGGTAGATCAGCGAAGCGGTGCCGTCCATCGTCGGCTCATTGGTGCTGTAGTCACCGAAGTCGTCGTGGTATACGGCTAGGTCTGACTGGAATTCTGCGTAGGCGTCCTCGCTGTACAGCTTCAGGTGTTGCAGGTTGTTGAAGATGCTGCCATATACCGGTCCGTCTACCAGCCCCCCGTCAATCGGGTATTTGTTCAGACGGGTGAAGGCGGAGTGCGGGTCAATAGGCGTGTCGCCGTGCGCCGGCAAGCCATACACCATGCTGGTCCCCCACGGATTCACCCCAAACAACCAGTCTATGTTCGCTTGCTCCAGTTCAGCATAAGTCTGGTCGCCCGATAACTGGCGGTAGAGGAAGCTCTGGATGGCAAAAGAGGTGGTCAGGTTGTTTGAGCACCAGATAAACGGCACGCCGCGGTAAAAGGCGTTCTTCTTGGCCTTGGCATTCACCCGCTCTATACCTTCTTTGTAGAAACCGATCAGCTCGGCCTTTGTCTTGTCATCCGATTTCTTGGCCAGCTCAAAATGCCCGAAGTTGTGGAACGGATACCACTGGTAATGGCGGGCCGTATCGGCACCCATCCAAGGCGTTACCTTCTCCTGGAGGCCATAGGTATAGGCCTGCTTGAAGAACTCCTGCTGGCCGGTCAGTTGATAAAGCGCCGCTGCACCCAGCTGCATGTCGTCCACCCAGTTGTCTTCTTCATAGAAATAAGGTGCCCTGTTGGGGGCGGTCTGCGCGACGCCAGGCTTGGCAAGTCCCAGTTTGTAAGCAGACTGTGCTTTCTGACCAAACAGGTTAGATAAGTTTTGATCTTTGGTGCTGTATACCTGTGCTGCCAGTCCGAAGGCACTGGTGAACTTTCCGGCGATGGAGGCAACGCCAGTCGCCCGGTTCTTATACTTGCCCAGGCCCTGCGGTTCCCCGGAAGCGAAGTATACCGGACGCGGACCTCCGCCGCCCATGCCATAGTCAACCGGATCATTGGTGGGCAGGCGCATGCCCTGATGGTCGCGGTCATCGGCCAGCTGGTTAAACAGCCAGTCTTCGCGCGGGTGCAGTTTCAGGAGCCATTCCAGTCCCCATTTCGCTTCGTCGAGCACGTCGGCCACGCCGTTGGTTCCTTCCAGCCCGTTGGCCTGGTGCTTGTCGGTGAACACGCCAGGAAAGTCGCGGTAGGCGGCCAGCAGGTGGTACGTAGCGTTCGCCGAGGTAGTCGCGTACTGCAGGTAGTCAGAGGCATCGTGCCAGCCACCCGACACATCGATGATCGTGCTGTCGGGCATCGGGCCATACATGGTATAGCCGTCGTAGGTATGGCAGGAGTCTTTCAGGTAAGGGTTAAAGCCGCTTCGCTGCTGGCGCATGTAGCGGAGCGCAAAGTCAGCGGTGCCTTTGTACACATCTGCGTCGATGCGAAACTCCGGCGACTTCACCTCTCCAGCCTGCAGAAAGTACGTGCCCGGCTTGTTGAACCCGGTAAAGTTGAGGCGGTAAGATTCCGCAAATGGTCCGTATGCCCCGAAAGCATCACCCGCCTTGCCTTTGTACACCACTTTGCCAGAAGCAGCATCCACCAATTCAAAGCGCTTGAGCTTGCCTTTCGATTTGCTTCCCCATACGGCCACTTTTATACCTTCCGGGGTATAGCCAAGTTGGTTGATGCGGATCCAGGCCGGTCCTTTGGCTGTAGTTGCCTCCTCAAAATCAGGCGTGGCTTTGTTGGAGTATGCGATGGCATTGGCACCTGCCACAAGGGCTGCCAGCACCATAATCAGGATCGATTTGCGTTTCATATCTTACAGTTTTTCCGGATAGTTCACTTATTACAAGACAGGCTATACCTAGCGTACCTTCTTCAGGTATACATTGGAGGGAGCACTCTCATTTTTCAATCGGTCGATGGACGTCACCACATATTTGTAGGTCTTTCCGCGCTCAGCTGTCTCGTCATAGAAGCCCAGCTCGTAGTCGTTGAACTGTATGCGGCGGATGTTACGCGCGTGCTCCAGGTTGATCGGCTCTTTCTCGTCGAAGCGGTATACCACAAAGCCATACACGTCCTCCTCCTGATCCGGATAATCCCACCGGATAGCTGCTTTACGCAGGCGTGGGAAAACGAGCAGGAATTTGTCTTCACGCACATTTTCGGGTTGGGCTGGCTTGGCCATCCCTAGCCAGGGCATAACGGGCTGCAGGGCCGGGTAGCGGTACAGGTCGTGCTGCAGCGTGTCGCGGAAGCCGGCCAGGTTGTTGGTGAGCGAGCGGGAGCTGAAGTACACACTACCCTGTACCCGTGGGTTGTCGCGCAGGTAGCGTACCTGGTTTGGCAACTGCTGCCGGTCGCGCCAGCCTTCGCGGTCTTCCATGGCACGGTAGGCGCCCTGACCTACGTACACATGCTTGCCAAAAGAGTTGGCCGCCCACCAGTCCAGCAGCTTTTCGTAAGGCGCCGGGGTATAGCCAAAGGGAAAGTAGAGCTGCGGGTTGACGTAGTCGATCCAGCCTTCCTGCACCCACTTGCGGGCATCGGCATACAGGGCGCTATACCCTGACAGGCCGTTGCTCTCCGAACCCATCGGGTCCTGGGCCTTGTTGCGCCAGATCCCGAACGGGCTGATGCCGAACTTTACATGCTGCTTTTCTTTCTTTATTTCTACTGACAGGTCCTTGATCAGCTGGTCCACATTGTTGCGGCGCCAGTCTTCTACGTTTGCTATACCTTGCTTGTGCAGCATGTGGGTGATCGAGTCTGGCAGGGCGGTTTTGCCTGGGTATGGGTAAAAATAATCGTCGAAGTGGATGCCGTCGATGTCGTAGTTGCGCACCACGTCCATGATCACGTCCACGAGGTAGTGGCGCACTTCGGGCAGGCCGGGATTGAAGTATTTTTTATCGCCGTAGGTAAAAAACCAGTCCGGCTGAATGCGAGAGATGTGCTCGGTGCTCACCAGCGAGTCGACCAAACTGGTCGAGGCACGGTAAGGGTTGATCCAGGCGTGCAGCTCCATGCCGCGTTTGTGGGCCTCCTGGATGGCAAACTCCAGCGGATCGTAAAAAGGCTCGGGCAGCGTGCCCTGTTTGCCGGTCAAAAACATGCTCCACTGCTCGCGGCCTTTCGCATAAAAGGCGTCGGCCGAAGGGCGCACCTGTAGCATGATGGCGTTTATACCTGTTTTCTGATGGGCGTCGAAAATGTCGATCAGCTCCTGCATCTGCTGCTGGGAGTCTACGCCCTGTTTTGGTTTGGAGGGCCAGTCAATGTTCTGCACGGTGGCAATCCAGACACCCCTGAACTCCCGTTTCGGAGGCTGCTTTGATACCTGGGCAAAAAGGCTGATCGAACTGAGCAGCAGGGTGGCTAAAAGTGTAAAGTTTCTAATCATTGTTCCGGTTGGTAAGAGGGTGGCTAAAAAAAAGCCCTCCGATAGGTTTAGTAAAGGAGGGGCTCTTTCATGGTAATAAAACTATTCGTAAGCTAATCTATCACTATCTATCTATTGCTATACATGCCAGCCTGTAGCCGACCTGCATCTGTTTGAAAGCAAGGCAGAGAGTAACCCGGGGCCAGCGCAGCCCCGGGCTAACCACCTTATCTCTCTCTCCAGTAATCTATTTGAGTAGTTTTTGGCTTTTCAACGTAAGTGCCACGAATCTGGGTAGTGTACACACGGCCCAATGACGCCACTGCAAATGACTGCTGAATGTAAGCAGTGGAAGTAGCAGGATCGTACGCTGTTCCGGAAGCGAATACCTTGTAGGTATAGGTTCCCGGCTTCAGCTCTACGTATGGGCCATGCTGTTTAAAGTTAAGGCCTTTGCCCAGCTCATATACTTCAACTGGCTCAGCCGGCTTTGTCTCAGTTGCTGCTACAGCCGAACGCACTGCGTAGGCATCCACTGCAAAAGGCATGTCGGCCATCGTGTTCATAAAGCGCCACCAGATTTTGGTGTAGTCAGCCGGCGGCAGGTTGTCCTCTACCATGAACACTTCATAACTTGCCGGAGTACCTGCCAGGTAAGCTGAGTAGTGCTTGTTAGCAGCCAGGCTCACAGAAGTGCTTGCCAGTACGTCGGCCGTGCCCTTCCCTGCCACTGTGTCAATCGCACTCATGTTAAAGCTACCAGCTGGCACCATTGCGTAGGCATTGCTTGGGTATACCGAACCATACAGGTTGCCCAACACGATGTTACTTGTAGTAGGTGCTACACCGGTCACTTTCTTGCTGTCCAGGTAGAAGTTAGCGCGTGGTGCTCCTTCCACCTGGAAGAAGAACTTCACATAGGCGCCACCGACCTGCACTGGCTCTGTCACTTCAGGGATGGCGTTCTTTTCGCAGGCTCCTAACATGAGGCCTGCTGCCAAAAACAGGAATGCTCTTTTAAATATCTTCATCATCTCTTTATCTGATTATTCGTGTTTGCTGAACCAAGTTTCATAAGTGTGGTAGTTCTCGTCGTTGCCGCCCAAAGCACGCAGCGCCTCCTGATTCCACATATACTCTGAGTTGTATCTCGGACGTGCTCTGTAAGCAGGCTCTCCTTGGTTAGACACGTTCAGCGGGCTTGGCAATACAAAGCTTGTATACACTTCACCATCCTTGTTGTAGTGGTATCTTCTCATATCTGACCATGTTTCCAGGAAGCCCCAGCCCCAGGTCGCGATATACTTCTGCAGCATGATCTTAGAGAGCGTCAGTCCTTCACTGGTTTTCGGCATGATCTCTTCGCTGGCCAGGTAAGCCGCCTTGCGCTGATCAAACATCGCTGGATCCGGTGCATAGGTGCGTGAGAAGTCGATGTGCGCTGTTACACCTTTTGTATAAGCATCCAGCGCTACGTCTTTCATACCGGCGATCCAGGCAGCCTCCGCTTTGATGAACTGCAGCTGTGAGTAAGTCATCAGCGGGAAAGGAGCCGCGTTACCGAAAATGTAGATCTGGCGCGGCTGTGCCGTAGACGCACCTACAGAACCCCACAGGTTGTTCGGAATCTCGGCGGCAGGTATACCTGTGATGCCTTTTCCAGAACGTAGGCCTCTGTACTGACCGTCCGGCGAAGGAGCCAGCATAGCTGTCAGACGTGGGTCTTTCAAATGCTGTCCGGCAAATACAGGATCTGTTCCTGCCAGTTTCTCGTCGCGCAGCGATGGGTTGGTACCATCCAGCAGGCCTACGATGTAGTCGGTCTGGCGGGTAGTAGCGAGGTTGTTACGGATCGGCCCGAAGAAGTTTGTGTTAGCACTTACTTCTCCCTGGAAACGGATCATAGCGTTGTCAGCATTGCTGGCAAGCGACTGGTTCACATACTCGATCACTTTGTTCGGGTCGTAAGAGCCTTTGTTTGTCAGGCGGTGGGCGTTAATGGCCATCATACCGTATGCAAACTTTTTCCACTTGTCCCTGTTACCTGCGTAGATCAGGTCGCTTTTGCTCAAGCCAGAACTGGCGGCATCCAATCCGTCTGTACGCTCCAGGCTTTTCACACCTTCTACCAGCAAACGCTGAATTTCAGGGTAAACAACCGGCTGATCGTCGTAGCCAAACACGCGTTTGTCAGTATTGAAGGCCTCTGTCATGATGATTGGACCATGATAGTCGGTGAGGGTTTGCCAGCCGTACGCACGCATGATGTGGCCTACGCCTACAAAGTCGTATTTCTTGCTGCGCTCGCCGCTTTCGATCATATCCGAAAGGTTATAGCCCATGCTCCAATACACGGCTCTCCAGAGCTGCGCGTAAGTATCAGAAAGCGGGTTGCCGTGCAGGTCAATGGCGTTGTCAGCGGCTGTAGAAGCCCAGTTCTGCACATACTGACCAGCAAAACGACCGTCCCATTGCACCGCTACTGCCATTTCAGACTGTATTTGCGGGAGGAACAACTCCGGCTGCAGCAAGGCATCCGGACCGTTCGGGTTTGTGTTTACGTCGAGGTAATCTTTACAGCCAGATGCCGAAAACACGCTGGCCGCTATAAGAGAAGCAACTAATATCTTTCTCATTTTCATCTTAATTAAAATCCTGCTCTAATACCAAAGTTAATTCCTCTAGGCAACGGGAAGTTACCGTAATCAAGGCCGGAACCACCGGCACCACCTACTGCAGCAGAGTTACCATTCGCAACCGGATCCAGACCAGAGTAGTTTGTGATCAGGAACAGGTCAGTGCCTGTTACAAACACGTTCAGGTCTTCGATGAACTTAACACGCTCCATAATGCTGGTCGGCATGCGGTAGTTCAGTGTCACGTCACGCAGACGTACCCAGTTCACGTCCTTCTCAATGAAGCTCTGGTGCGGGTAGATAGATGCCCAGTAAGTAGAGTTTCTGTAAAGGTCGATCGGAATGTTGTTCTGTGTTGGGCTGGCAGTGTTTTCCAGACCGTCTTTCAACACACCTGTCACAATGCGTGGCTCTTCTCTGTTCAGCGTGCGCTTGCTCAAACCAGTTGTGGTCAGGAAGTGCTCTGTGGCGTTGTACACGTCACCGCCTTTGCGGATGTCAAGCAGGAAGTTGAGTGACAGGTTTTTGTAAGCGAAGGTGTTCGTCAGGCCGATGTTGAAGTCCGGGTTACGGTCACCTACAATGGCCCACTCGCTGGTGTTCAGGATAGGAAGACCAGTTGAAGGGTTGATCAGCACGTCACCATTATCGTTGCGCTGGTAGTCGTAGCCAGTGAAGGTAGTCAACGGACCGTCTACACGTGAGCCTACACGCACGTTGCCGTACAACCAGGTGTCAGAGTTGTAGAACTCCTGCACATCGCCAGGAAGTTTGGTCAGCTTGCTGTTGTTCTTCGTGTAGTTCAACAACACATCCCATCTGAAATTGCTGTTCTCCACAGGCGTACCGTTCAATTGAAGCTCTATACCTGAGTTCTCCATCTCACCGGCGTTGAAGGTCATCAGTACGAAACCAGTTGCATAGCTCAGACGCAGGTTCTGCACGATCTGGTCAACTGACTTCTTCTTGAAGTAAGTCGCATCGATACCGAAGCGATCGTTGAAGAACTTCAACTCTGTACCGAATTCGTAAGAAGTTGTCATTTCCGGACGCAGGTTCAGGCTTGGACCAGTGAAACCATAGCGGAAACCACCACCCGTTGTCATAGCCGTTTCGTAGAACGGACGGATGCTGTATGGACGGGCATCTTTACCTACCTGGGCAATAGAGCCTCTCAACTTACCATAAGACAGCACATTCTTGATACCCTGGAATGGCTCCAGCTCGGTGAACACAAAGCTCAGACCGGCAGATGGATAGAAGAACGAGTTGTTCTGCACTGGCAGCGTCGAGCTCCAGTCGTTACGGCCTGTCAAGGTCAGGAAGAGGATGTCGTTGTAGCTGGCGTTGAAGCTACCCCATGCACCTACCAAACGACGCTGTGTCAGGTTGTTGTAAGCGCGCTGCGTGGCAAGGGTGGTGTTGTTGATGGAGTACAGGTTAGGGGCCATAAACTGCTCACCTGTAGCGGCTGCACTGAAGGTGTTGTAGTCATATACCGTGCTACCCAGCTTCAGGTCAGTGCGCAGTTTGTCATTGAACAGCGTAGGGGCTGTGAACTGAGCATAGTACTGGAACGTCAGGTTACGGTTCGTGATCACGGCCTGGTCGAAGATACCGCCAAAAGAGCGGCCTGCATTTGACTCTGGGTGACGCACGATCGTGTTTTTCTCTGTGTAGTAGTCAACACCTGCCTGGCCTACGAGTTTCATCCAGTCCGTCACGTCAGCTGTTAAGCTGGCATTCAGTCTGTAGCGGTCGGTCAGGGAGTTGAAGATGTTCTTGTTCACGTTGAAGAACGGGTTCTCAATAGCAGTTGAGTAAGCGCCGAAGTCTCTTCTGTTGCCAGTTGGCGTCAGGTAGTTGCTGGCGTCGTCAGTGGATGGCCAGCGCAGCAGCTGCAGCAAAGGACCACCGGCACCTCTAAAGGCCTGGTCGTTGTCAGAACGGGTATAGTCGAACGTTACGTCTGTTGAAAGGCGCTTGCTCAACTTAGCTGTGATGGCTGAGGAAAGCGTGATACGCTCCAGACCCGTGTTCGGGATGAAACCCTGTGCATCGGTATAAGAACCAGAGATGCGGTATTGCGCGGCTTCGTTGCCACCTGTGAAGGCCAGGTTGTGCTTTTGTGTGAAGGCATCATCAAAGAAGTTCTTCACGTTGTCGTAAAACTGCACTTCAGAAGAGTATGGGGCACCGAAGTAAGAAAGGCTTTCGTCACCTTCGGTGGTATAACCGTTGGCACCTCTGTCGTACTTCTGCTGGATCTCAGGGTAGCGCACGATGCGGTCGATACGGAAGCTGTTGCTGTAGTTAATACGTGGCTTTCCTACCTGACCGCGCTTGGTGGTGATCACGATGGCACCAGAGGCAGCCTCTATACCATAAAGAGCGGCCGCTTCAGGACCTTTCAGTACGGTGATGCTCTCAATGTCCTCCGGGTTGATGTCGGCGGCACGGTTGGTAAAGTCAACGCCTCTGTTCTCGAATGAACGGGAACCGGCACCGATAGAAGAAGCAAACACACCGGTAGAAGTGGTGTTGTTGCTAATCGGAAGACCGTCTACTACGAACAATGGCTGGTTGCTGCCGCTCAGGGAGCTGATACCACGGATCACGATAGAAGAAGACGAACCTGGCAGACCGGAAGAAGCGTTCACTTCCACACCCGCCACACGACCGGCAAGGCCGTTCACGAAGTTCTCGCGCTGTGTCTGGGCGATGGTGGAACCTTTAACCTCTGTTACGGCATAACCCAGGGCTTTCTTTTCCTGCTTGATACCGAGGGCGGTTACTACTACTTCACTCAGGCTCTGCTCGTTTGCCTGCAAGGCCACATTGATTACTGTGTTCGTGCCAACAGGCTTCTCAACAGACTTCATGCCTATGAAACTGAACACCAACACATCGGATGGTGCTACCGAAATAGAAAACTTGCCATCCGTGCTGGTATTCGTACCACGCGGCTGACCTTTAACGGCTACCGTAACTCCAGGCAGCGGGGAATTGTCGGAGGCGGCAGTTACCGTGCCGGTTACAGTCGTGCTCTGAGCATTGGCTGTAAAGTGAAACAGAAGGAAGCATATCCCCCATAGGTAACACTGTAATTTTTTCATCATAACTACGTGGCTATTGGTTAAGATTATTGTGGGTAGATTGGTTATTGGTTATTGGTAAAACATAGAATTAACTCTCCTCAGGACGCTGGCCGGGCGCTCTGGCAAAATAACTTTGTATAATACAATTTAGCCAGCAACATTCGACCTTCTCTATTCGGGTATATATTAAACTCACATTAAAACTAGTAAAAAAGGCTTATAGCGCACAGGTTATTGCAATCATTTTAGCTAAAAAAGAAAAAAGCAGCAATGCTAATCTATACAAAATAACGCAGAATCACGCATATAAAATTAAACTTATTTAATATATTTTTAAATAATTATTTTAATTTAATCCTTTTGCCGACTAACAACCGCTTCTATTGATTTTAAAGCTGCAATTGCCCCAAAATCCAATGTTGTGACAGCAAACAAAACGCGCACAATCCGGCAAAGTCAATCTTTTCAAATATGCAGACACCGGAAGGCATAAACTGTATTGATGCGGCTTTTTCCAGTTACAGCGCGGGACATAACACATTCTGCATGTTCCTGTTTATATTCCTGATCCCCAAAATCAAGTCCTGAAAATCTTCAATCTGACACGCCTCCTTTATCAGGGATAAAGCAGGTAATTCTGGCGCTTCTGCTTGTACTGGCTCAGCCCCGGCTCCCAGCTTTTGCGGATCTCCTCTTCCGAAACACCGGCGATGATCTGCTCCTTAAACTTCTTGGTACCGGCCAGCTTGTCGATGTTACCGATCTGGTTATCGAAGAAGCGTTCCTTATCCGGGTAAGCCTGGTACAGTTCGATCATCCAGCTCAGGTTAATTCGGCCGGTTTTCCGGAAAGTGCTCACATCGTAATTGTGCAGATCCAGCCCGTAACATACCTTGTCCTGGTGCAGCGGCGTTTCGGCCATCCCTTTTATACCTGTAGGCGTGTAGCTGAAGGCGTATTTGGCTTTCATGTCCGGATGACCAAGCACTGTAGACTGAAGAGGTTACCGTGCCGGTGGCCCCTTTAATTCAAGGTCTTTCGTTCTTTTTCTTATTTTTTGCATAAAAGATTCCCCCGGATCCGTTTTTTCTGTCAGATAGTTAGGGTCACTTTCTTTCCACAATTCGTGACCGATGAACAGCTTGTACTCATAATGACCAATCAGGTACTCGATGCCATACCTTTTTGTCAGATACCTGATCAACTCCTCATTTGCCTTTAGTTGTGCTTTCGTCAGAGGAGATTTTGCGCTACCTACATTTTCAACCCCTATGGCACTGTGATTCAAACCAATCACATGGCGGGCAAAGGCGGTATCAGGCAGCTGCTGGAAGATCGTACCATCACGGTCTACCAGAAACTGAGCTGATACATTCAGAGCACTAACAGCCCCCAGGTTGCTGCGGGAGCCGGGCAAGTGCACAGGGTTCATCGCGTCGAAGGACTGCTCTAGAGTAGGTATAGCTGTCCAGTGCAACACGATCATTTTGGGTTTTATATAGGGCGAGTCCTGCACCAAGCCGTGCCTCTTCTCCATATATTCAAGGGATAGCTTCTTTCTTTCGGCATCAAAGACAACAGGTTTGTAATGTGTCCTGAAAGTGGGTGAGGCACAGGCGCTACAAAGTAGCAGACCCAGTACAGCACATCTGAGGGCAATGTTTCTTAGTTGTCCGGAATTAAATCTCATTACTCGTTTATAGTATTTGAAAGGGTGAGGTTTTTATTTGGTTACATGTAGAAGTAGAAGCTGTTATACCTGCGGTCAGTGGGTATTCACTTACCCAACACGACATAAAACTCTTTAGCCCGCCTTCTCTCCTCATTCGCTTCCTTCCGGTTTCCTAATTTTTTGAGTACATGCGCGCGGTTCAGGTGGCATTGTGCAGCAAGGTACGAGTCGGGAAAAGAGCGGACAGAGCGGGTAAGCAGATCGTAGGCCTGTTGCAGCGTTTGCTTATCCTTGCTCTTCATCAGCTCACTACCTTTTACATAATCCTGGTGCCAGAGCAGGGCTGTACCATCTACTCGCTCAGCCTCCTGAAAAACTTTGAACGGAGGAAGGGTCACTATTGAATTTTTAGATGCTATACCTGGGACAGGTTTTGAGAAGAAGATCTCCAGTGCCGCTACGTAAGCCTGCGCTTCCTTCCGGTTATGTGCGTCATCTTTAAGACGGCTTTCCTCAGCAGGGTTTGTAAAAAAGGATGCCTCAGCGATTACACCAGGGATGCCGTAGGTTCCGCGCAGCACTTTCGCTCCAGCAGATGGGAAGATAGCATGGTCAGAAACCAAGGTTGCCGGAGGTGCCTCAGTATACAAATGATTTGAAAGTTCTTTGGCCAGCAGCTTGCCCAGCGCAATACTCCCCTTGTTTTCGGAAGCATTGCCATGATAGTAGATGATGGGGAAATTTACCGCGGTATCAGCCGTGGCATTGTGATGCACAGAGATGAAGACATCGGCTTTGTTCTCAGTAGCTAATTGAATGCGATCATCAAAGGGAACATTCTCGTCAGTCAGACGTGTCATCAGCACAGTAGCTCCACTTTCTTCCAGCATTTTCTGTAACAGCAGCGCCACCCGCAGATTTATCCACTCTTCCCGCTCACCGGTCGGGCCAACCCGATAACTATCAGTGAGCGCGGTACCACCATGACCCGCATCCAGGCAAATGGTCTTACCTGCTAAAGGACTGCTCTTCCGCTGACAAAGCGCATTTGTATGATACAGGCAGAGCAAAACCAGCAGCAGGAAAAGTGGGCGTTTTGATATCGTCATATCATGAAGTGTTTCTTGGAAGTAAAGACATTCATATACAAAAGCATTAACAAAGAGCTCTGATACAGCTATTGATAGAACACTTACTTTATCATTTTCGGGTCTACATAGGTGCCGTACCGGGTAGCATTCCCGACTCGCCAGAAGTATTGGTAGAGTGTTTCTGAGATTTCTTCCATGACCTGTGGCGCTTGTCCATCAATCTTATAGCTTTCCATGATAGCTACCGCATAAGGCCGCTCTGGCAGCAATATAATGGCCCATTCAGTTGATACCCCGTTTAAGGAACCGGGCTTGAAGGCGATGGGAACCTCTGAGGGTATGCCAGGAGCTAATCGGCTGGTCCTGCGATCTGTCTTTTTCAGAATCGAAACAATATCCGCTGAAGTAGCTTTATTCAGGAATTCTCCCTTGTATAACATTTGCATGATACGGGCCGCCTCAGCAGGAGTAGCGATATTCTCTTCCCCACGGCCCGAGGCCGCTGCATTTATCATTTTGCGTTGAAGTCGGGTTTGTTGCAAGCCCAGTGCCTGTAGTGATTTGTTAACCTCAGACATACCGACCAGGTCGATCAGGATATTAGTAGCGGTGTTATCACTTAAGGTAATCATCAGTACCGCCAGGTTCTGTATACTCAGCGAAACAGGCCCCTGTAAATCCTTAATGACGCCTGTACCCCCAACCACAGCGGCTGGGTCTATCGGCTGCATATCTTTTAGGGCAATTTTTTTCTTATATGCCTGACTGTATACCTCCATCAGAATAGGAATCTTGATGGCGCTGGCTTGTGGAAAAATTTCGTTTTGATTGAAAGCGAACGTGTCGCCATTGGAGAGGTCAACTGCGACCATGCCTGTGAGTGCCGGAGAGCTCTCGATAATAGTTCGCAACCGTTCAAATGTCTTTTGTCGTAGCTCTTTTTCAATCGGTGCTTGCGCAACCACATCTTTAGCCATGATAGAAAGAAAAAAGACAAAAGGTAAGAGTAGAAGCTTATGCATATGAAGTAACCCTAATGAAAGAAGATCCCCCTCCTCCACAGGGGGATCTTCAGAAAAAGAAAACTAATTAGGGACGGTTCCACCAAAGCGGTGTGAGCAGGCGATACCGCTCAGAGTTGTCACCTATCTGCTCCCCATTACGGTTCTGCTCATTCGTTTCATATACCATACCCTGAATCCACTGACTCGGATCATTGGCATTGAACACAACGGTATTAATGTTCTCAGGGCGCTTCAGCGAAGGACCGTAGATCTCCTGACTGAAGTCCATGCGGCGCATATCGACCCATGTTTCAGGGTTCAGGCACTGCGTGATATACTTCTGGCGCATGATATGACTCAGGCCCCGCGTCTGGTTAGAGAAATGAGCTGCTACCCCATCTGCCAACAGTGCTGCCCAATAAGCGTTAATCTCGGCAGAAGTTACCCCAAGCTTGCGCATATTAGCTTTAACACCTTCTTCAAAAGCAACTAAGGCACCTGCCGCGTCACCAGACCTTAATTTAGCCTCCGCTTCGATTAGCTTAACTTCAGAGTAGGTAATGAAGGGGAACGGAGAGGTTGCCTTTGTATAATAGCCACTGTTTTTAAACAGTCCGTAGTCTGACACCGAGGTAAATTTACCTGAACCACCCTGACCACCTGCCAGGCCTAATCCGGAGCGAAGACCACGGTACTGACCATCTGAAGGCGCCGGGTTCATGATGCGACTGATGCGTGGATCCTGATAATCTGTCTCCGTTACCGGCAGGTTCTGAAGCAGGTCCACGAAAAACTGAGTCCAGGCGAAGTAGCGATCATTTACCGGATCTACAGATGTAAAACCACCCCAGCTATACCAAGGGTTCTCATCCGTCTGCTGTGCTCCTGCCATGTAAGCAAACTCAGCATCCATACCGTCTGCATTAAATCCATTTTGGGCAGCCTCAATTATTTTCGCTGAGTTATACAAACTACCTTTCTTTGAGAGGTGGTTAGCATACCTTGCCTTAAGCGACCATGCCAGCCTACGCCATTTATCCACATTGCCCTGATACATAATGTCTCCGCCACTAAAGTTCAGCGACACCTTGTTGTTCGGGTTGTTAAACGCTTCAATCGCCTCATCCAACAATTGATCTATCTTCTGATACACCTCTTCCTGTGTATTGAACTTTGGAGTAAGCTTAATTTGCGACGTCCCATCGTAGTAGTCATCCACCACAATAGCTCCATATTGGTCGGTGAGCATGCCGTAGTTAAGGGCTAAGAGCGTTTTGCCGGCTCCTACAAAATGAGGGTTTCCTTCTTTCTCCCCCAGCACGATCAGGTCCACACAGTTAGGCATTGTAAACACATAAGCGTTTTGCCAGAAAAAGTAGCTGGCAGTAAAGCGCCAGGTCTCCGCATTCCTGTTCGAGCCAGTAGTGAGTGCCGTGGAAGCATATTGCGTAATGCCGGCGACTTCGCGCGAACCACGCCACATAGACGCTCCATTGGTAGTAGTAATAGCTCCTACCAAGCGAGTATGTGCCGGTACGATTGTGGGTAAGTTAGGATCTTCGTTGATATCCAGATAGCTCTCGCAGGAGGTGCTGAACAACAGCGTAGCAACAAGAAAGAGCTTTATTTTAGAATATGTAATTTTCATGATGCTGCAAAAAATTAGAGTGTTAATCTTAGTCCGATATCAAAGCCACGAGTGGCAGGGATACCGAGGTTATCGAAGCCGAAAGAGCCAGAGCCTCCTACACCTGCACCACTACCAGAAACTTCAGGGTCAACGCCTGAATAGTTTGTGAACAGTAAAAGGTTACGTCCGGTACCAAAGACCTGCAGGTTGCTGATTGGTGTTTTGCCAAGCATGCGTGTTGGCAAGTTGTAGGTCAATGTAATGTAGCGTAGTCTCAACCAGCTTCCATCTTCTACAAAATCATAACCTTGGAAAGGATAGATTGTCTGGTAATAATTCTGATCCAGAACAACCTCTTTGGTATTTGCCTCGCCGGTAGACTCTATGACACCCTCAAAGACACGGGTCTGGCCGCGGTCAAGCGTTTTGGTGCTCAGACCGGAGCGTACCAGCGTGTTTTCTGTTGCATTGTATATGTCTCCTCCCACGCGAATATCCCACAAGAATGAGAAAGAAAATGTCTTGTAGGTAAGTGTGTTGGTAATACCACCGGTCCAGTCCGGATTACGATCTCCGATATACTGGTTTGTAGAGTTTACTTGCGGATAGCCGTTGTTATCAAGTAGTAACTGGCCTGCATCGTTGCGCTTCCATACGTTTCCATTGATACCAAACAGAGAGCCTCCCAGGAATGCAGCGCCCTGTGCCACTGAACCCGATACTAAGGCATCTGACAGCTCAACGCGATCCAAGGTACCCGGCAATTCTTTCACAGTAGCCTTATTTTTGGCTATGTTAAAGTCTACAGACCAAGTAAAGTTCTCGTTTGTAACCGGCTGCATGTTCAGCATAACCTCCACACCTTCATTGTCAATTCGGCCACCATTCAGGTATGCCAGGAATGAACCGGAAGATGGAGGGGTGCGAGTCCCCAGAATCTGATCGTCTGTGCTCGTCTTATAATAAGTAACATCAAGACCTACTCTGTTTCGGAAGAAGCGGACATCAGCGCCAATCTCAAAGGAATTCGTAAACTCTGGTCTTAGAGCCGGGTTGCCATAGTAATCATTGGCGTTGGAAATAAAACCGCGGGGGGCAATTGTAAATGAGTTTGTAGCAGTTGCCAGTGTTGTTGCCAACACGTGTGGAGGCGCATCTTTACCTACTCTGGCCCACGATGCTCTGATTTTACCGAATGAAAGAATATCACCGCCGGACGTGGCGCCCATCTCTTCCAGCAGATCGGTTACTACAAGAGAGCCGCTCACCGAAGGGTAAAAGAATGAACGATTCTTTACTGGCAAGGTAGATGACCAATCGTTTCTACCGCGGAAATTAACAAACGCGATACCTTTCCAGTCCAGGTTCAAATCAGCAAAAGCTCCGACGATTCTACGCTGAGACACATTCTGTGAAATCGTACGGTCTGTCTGCACAACGTTGTTGATATTGGCAAAGTCAGGGTCAATAAAGTTTCTGCCGTACCAGGAGGTAGTTTGTCTGCGCGAATCTTCCGCGTTGTTACCTAATGTCAGGCTTGTGTTAAAATCATTCGCAAAGGTTTTCTTGGCAGTAACCAACAGGGTAGATGTTGTAATTTGGTTACTGGTAGTAGATTGGGAAAGGGCTCCTTTACCTTCGCCTACTGTAGTTGTCCCCGGCATTCTGACACTCTTGAAATCATCAGTAAAATAGTCCGTACCCAAGCGGTAGGTTACATTCAGAAATTCGAAAGGATCGTAAATCACACTACCGATCGCTATCACACGGTCTACATCACTGGTAATAGGCTTATTCTGTATGCTCCAGTGCGGGTTATCATTAACGGCGATATTTCGCTGTATCCCTTCCGGAGTCAGGTAGTTGCGCATATCATCATTTCTTGGCCAGTATACGGCTCCCATTACGCCACTTGCACTCCCCTGCGGCACATAGCTTCTGCTCGACTTTATGTAATTAGCAGAGCCACCTACTTTAAGTTTGTCAGACACTTTTGTATCAGCAGACAAACGGAATGAATTACGCTCCATGTTTGTGTTGTCTACAATACCACCCTGATCAAATCGTGAGGCAGAGCCATAGAAAGTAGAGCGTTCAGTTCCACCGCTTACAGACACGTCGTGTTTTTGGGTAAAGGCTGTCTTGAAGATACTTTCCAGGTTATCGTAAATGGTTTGCCCAGACTCGAACCGCGGGCCCCAAGAGCCGATTGAAGCAGGGTCAAATGCCCCCTGCTCCCCCTGCATATATTCTGATTGGAGTGTTGGCAGTCTGTTTACTTTGTCAAATGAGAAACTATTAGAGTAGTTTATCTTGGCTTTTCCAGCAGTTCCTTTCTTAGTAGTGATCACAACCACACCTTCAGCTGCACGCAAACCATACAGGGCCGCCGCAGCAGGTCCTTTCAATACAGATATACTTTCAATGTCTTCAGGGTTAATGTCAATTGCCCTGTTAGAAGCAGGTGCTGTTCCGGCAGATAGACCTCCCTGGCTCACAGCTGTCGAGTTGTCTACAGGTATACCGTCCACCACATACAGCGGCTGGTTGTTACCGCTCAGGGAAGTACCACCACGGATCATCATGATGGCTGAGGCACCCGGAGCACCACCAGAGTTTGTAATCTGAACACCAGCAACTTTACCCTGCATGGCATTCACAATATTTGCCTGCTGCGTTTCGGTTATCTCTCTGGACTGTACTTCCTGAACGGAGTAACCAAGTGCTCTTTTTTCTTGTTCAACGCCAAATGCCGTCACCACTACCTCGCTCAGGCTTTTGGTATCATCCTGCAGCATCACATCTATTGTAGTGGCGTTGCCTACTGTTCGCTCAACCCGCTTCATCCCAATAAAGCTGAATACAAGCACATCAGATGGCGCAGCCTCAATCGTGTACTTTCCACTAATATCAGTTACCGTTCCTCTAGTCTTGCCTTTAACAACAACAGAAACTCCAGGTAGCGCCGACTTATCTGCTGCCGAGGTCACTGTCCCACTTACCGCTGTGCCTTGGGCAATACTTTGAAAGTGAAACAGAAGGAAGAACACTCCCCATAATAAACACTGTAATTTTTTCTTCATAAAAGACAAAATAAAGGTTTAGATAAAATAAAAATGATGGTCAAAAATGGCCAGAAACCTGGGTTGCATTTTCTCCCGGTCAATTTTGAAAGCATATTACACAGACAGCTAATGTCTGATTAAAATCAGGGATACAGCAGGTAATTCTGGCGCTTCTGCTTGTACTGGCTCAGCCCCGGCTCCCAGCTTTTGCGGATCTCCTCCTCCGAAACACCGGCGATGATCTGCTCCTTAAACTTTTTGGTGCCGGCCAGCTTGTCGATGTTCCCGATCTGGTTGCTCTGCTTGAAATCGAAGAAGCGTTCCTTATCCGGGTAAGCCTGGTACAGTTCGATCATCCAGCTCAAGTTAATTCTGCCTGTCTTCCGGAAAGTGCTCACATCATAATTGCGCAGGTCCAGGCCGTAACATACCTTGTCCTGGTGCAGCGGCGTTTCGGCCATCCCTTTTATTCCTGTAGGCGTGTAACTGAAAGAATATTTGTCTTTCATGTCCGGATGCCCCATCACAGTGAACGGGAACATGGTGCCGCGACCGTGGTTAAAAATGGTACCTTCAAAAAGGCAGGTAGACGGGTATAGCAGAATCGCTTGTTGCGTGTTCAGGTTAGGGGAAGGCCACACGGGCAGGTCGTAAGGCATGTCGTGGGTATAGTTTTTCACCGGCACGATCTTGAGTTTACACTGTATGCCGTTTGCCAGCCACTTTTCGCCGTTTATCATCTGGGCAAACTCGCCCACTGTCAGGCCATGCGCAATAGGTATAGGATGGATGCCGATCCCTGATTTATTCTCCGGCTCCAGAATAGGGCCGTCTACCATAAAGCCATTGGGGTTGGGTCTGTCCAGTACCATCAGCTCTACTCCATTCTCGGCGCAGGCTTCCATCACGCGGTGCAGTGTGATGGTATAGGTATAGAAACGGGTGCCGACGTCCTGTATGTCAAAGATCATGAGGTCCACATCGGCCAGGTCTTCTTTGGTTGGCTTGTTGCGCTTGCCGTAAAGCGATACCACTTTTATACCTGTTTTAGGGTCTATGCTGTCGTCCACCTTTATACCGGCAGGGGCATCGCCCCGGAAACCGTGCTCCGGACCAAACACTTTCACGATGTTCACCCCGATCGCATGCAGGCTGTCCACGCTCAGCTTATTGCCGATAATAGAGGTCGGATTCACCACCATGCCCACACGCTTGCCCTTCAGGTAAGGCAGGTAGGCCGCGGTTTGGTCAGCGCCCGTGATGATGGGAGCCTGAGCGGTCTCGGGTTTTGCTGCGGTGCTTTGCGCGACCGGCGCCGTCTCTTGCTGCTGCGGTGCTTTGCATGAGGTGGCCGCCAGCAGCAGTGCCAGCGCACCATTCATCAGCATTTTCACTTTGAAGGAAGTATACATAGTAGCTTTATTACTTTGACAGCCTTACCTTACGCAAGGTCGGGCAAGAAGCGAAATACGCAGTTTTATGCAACTCAAATCGGCATTCCTGCTTTTTCCTTCACTAATTAACTCATTTATATTTCTATATACCAAATTTTATGCATATTTTTTTATTAAATCCGCAAAAACATGCAGCCAAACCTGTTCTCTATTATCATTTTGATAAACCCTAAAAGCAGAGGGCAGGTATAGCTTTTGCCCTACCTGTCCTTTAAAAGCGCCACCTCGTTATTGGTTTACCAGAAAGTAACGTCAGATGCCGGTCGGGTACGGGGCAAGGGCAAAACGAGCAACGTGATCGATCATACCGGCGCTGAACAACGGGCGCCTTCGCTGAACCGGATCGGCACCTGAAGTCCGCGAGGTATAGCATACTGCCTTTATTTTACACCGGAGCATGCGGGCGATACCTGAACACTAGCCACAGTGCAATTCTGTGTTGTATTTCTCCCAGCCAGTATTCAGAATAAGGTGGTTTGAAATTTTAGCGGAAAACCTGCTTTGATAAACGCAGAAGTCTTTGCTAACTTAGAGGCTTCTAATAGAGCATGTTCAAACTTTGTGTCTCATATAGCACTCACTTTGCAGCGGAAGCCGCCATTCGCTACCTCAGGACGAACCCTGCTGGCAGGCGACTTTAGTACCATTCCGAAGTACTGCTCCTGTCCGCCCTCAAGGGCTCCTAAAGTTTAAGCATTCTCTAAGCACTGTATTGCACAATTCACCTTATATGAAAAAGAGTCTACTTCTTTTTTCTCTTCTGATACTCCTTATCAACCAAGCAATTGCCCAGGACGCACCCTCCGGCAAATCTTCCAGGCCAGCTGCCATCAAACTGCAATTCCCGACTGAGCCCGGCTGGAACGTGCTGAAAGAAGGGCAGCAACTTGAGTTTGAGGTGCAGGCCAGTGGCGGCACCGGCACGAAGTTCAGGTATAGCATCAAGCAAGGCAAAGTCGATGGCATGGTCTTCGACTCGCTCGGCTATTTCTCCTGGACGCCCAGCTACGACTTTGTAGACCGCCTGAGCGGCGGACGCGTGCTACAGGTGATCTTTGAGGTCCGCAACGAGAAAGACGAAAGTACCAGCCAGGTGGTGGACTTTAAAGTAGAGCACGTGAACCGCCCGCCCGTGGTAGGTGAACTGAAACCGCTCTACGTGCGCTACAACGCCCAGAATACCTATACCATCGAGTCGGCGGCTGTACAGGACGAAGACGAGGATCCGATTGTGTTTGTCGCCATCGCTGATGGCATGCCTGAGGGAGCCAAACTGTCGGCGCAGGGCGAGTTTACCTGGAAGCCTTCGCTCACGCAGTTCAACCGTCTGCGTAACAAACCGATTTTAGTAGAGTTTTATGTAGAGGACCAGCCGGCCAAGGCGCGCACGAAGGGTGCTTTTAAGGTGGAGGTGACGCAGCAGGACCTGCCCCCTACCCTGCAGATGATCCCCTCCCAGAAGCGCTTTGTGTACAAAGAGGACGCCACCGTGAACATCAAGTTCCAGATCTATGACCCGAACGGTGAGCCCGACATCGCCGCGTTCAGTTTTATTTCGACGAACACCACAGTGCCGGCCACCGCCCTGGTTAAAAACACGCCGTCGCAGTACGAATTCATCTGGCGACCTGGCTACGATTTTGTGCGCGACCCACTCGACTCTGTGGCTTTTGAAATGACCTTCTTCGTGCTGGACAAGTCGAATAAGCGCGACGAGCGCACTGTCTCGTTTACCATACTCAACGCCGTGAACGAAGGCGAAAAGGACCAGAAACTCTACAACGAGTACCGCGCCTCGCTGGTGCGCGCCTGGGACCTGATGGAGCAACTCAAGGAAACCGAAAAAGATCTGAAGAAAAAGTATAACCGTGCCCGCAAAGGCAAAAAAGGTCGTTCGCTGGCCAATGCTTCCATGGGTGCGGTGACGGGCATCGCTCCCGTGATCATTGATGAGCCCGCCACCAGCAAAAAGATCACGACCATTGGCGGCACCACCGTTATGACCATCGGCACGCTGGAGGCGACGGAGGTGATTGGCCGCTCCACCAAAGACCTGGTAGAGCGCCTGAATTACATCATCGAGAAGCGAAACGAACTGCAGACCAAAGGCGACGTCTTCGCCCGTAAATATGCGCTCAAGTCGTCGCGCCGCAGACCGGAGTTTATAAAGGATGTGGATGACTTTGTAGCGGTGATGAACCTGAAGGGCCTGGTAGCGCTGGAGCTGGACGCCGGTTGGAAGAACAAGAGTAAGGCAAGCGACGAGAACATCGCCAAGACGTTCAAGGACTTCGGCTACGAGAGCCAGAATTAGGAGAGGGTATAGTAAGTTGCTTTTTGTAAAGTGATTTTTTAAAGGATTTGAAGAGCCCTGTTGGTGTTTTGCCAACAGGGCTTTTTTGTTGCAGGTAAAGCAGAGGGAGGTTTCTGGCGGGAGTGTCCTCACTCGTAACGGGTTTGGTGGGGCCTCTGGCCTGGGTATACCTATCCTATACTTGGCGTAGCTTCAGCCTTTCTATACCTTAAGCTAATTTGTTGTATGGCTTGCCCTGGCCGGGCGGGCCTTACTTTTTTCCTTGATGAAAAAAGTAAGCAAAAAAATCAAGACGCTTTTAAACTCGCTGACCGCTCAGACACAAAATCGTCATTGGTGCACCGGGCTAGAGCTGTCTGTTTCATAGTGCATGGGGCAAGTTAGTCTTGCAATACCTGCCAGCGGCCTGTGACAAGTGCCAGGGAGCTTATACCTGACTAATGGTAGTTACAGATTCCCCACCTTGGACTGCTGAGAACGAGAGTTCGAAAGTAGCGAGCGTAGCTCTGAGGGGTCTGGGGTGGTTGGACCCGGGACAGCAAAACAAAAACAACATCGCCTATGCCTGCAAGTTGGCAGCTACTATATTCCCCTCTCTTGAGAGGGGCAGGAGTTAGCATTATAAATTGCAGAAACTGCAGGGCTTATACCTGACTATTGTAATAGAAGAAAGTCCCCCTTGTGGGTAGGGGCCCTCGACAAAGAAGGGGAAGAAGGATCACAATCGTTCCCACTGCTCTTGAATGAAAAACCAATTCCGAAGTGCTGAGCACCTTTAACTTGAATTGCTCTAACTGATTGCTCGCTCACTGAAAACAAAAAAAGCTGAACGCAGACCATTACGGTGCTTTCAGCTTCTTTGCTTTTAGCCAAACTTATTTTTAGGAAGCCAGTATCTTTTTGGCTAGTTCTATTTCTTCATCCAATATGGTGTGCGGGCGGCCTGGGTATACCTTGCGTGTCACGTTGGCGCCCATGCTTTCGAGTTGCTTCACCGTCTCATCCACCCTGCTGACCGGCACGTGTGGGTCCGGATCGCCGGTCGTGATGAGCACGGGGGTACCTTCGAAGTTGCCTTTGTAGTTGCCTGTGTTCAGTTCCTGCCCGATCAGTCCACCCGTGAAGATCAGCAGACCACCGAAGCGCTGGGCATGCCGGCTCGCATACTCTGCCGTGAGGCAGGCACCCTGCGAGAAGCCAAGCAGGTAGATATCCTTGCTCGCTATACCTTGCGCCAGTATACCTTGCACAGTTTCGTCGATCAGCTCCAGGGCCGAGTCCAGGGCAGGCTGGTTCTGATCTGCCGGCGCCATGAAACTGTAGGGATACCAGGTGTTATTGGTGGCCTGCGGTGCAAAAAGTGTGAAATCTTCGGCTCCCAGTTCCTGCGCCAGGGGCAGTATGCTGGCCGCCGTAGCCCCTCTCCCATGGATCAGGACCAAGGCCTTGCCAGTTTCTGCCAGGGATTTACCCTGCTTGTGTACTTCCTTTTCGTGTGTGTACATGGTATACCTTTCGTTCAGTTTCAAATGATCGCCTTAATCTAGGTTTGGCAGCACAGCTTCTATTTTGGCCCTGTGCTGTTCGTACTGCGGTGGGAGCAAGAGCTTTTTGCCTAAGTCCTCTACCGACTCGTCTATCGCGAAGCCCGGGTTGTCGGTGGCGATCTCGAACAGTACGCCGCCTGGCTCACGGAAGTAGAGGGAGTAGAAGTAATTGCGGTCTATCTTCTCGGTGATGTTGTAGCCTTTGCCCGCTATTTTCTCACGGAATCGCATCAGTACTTCCTCATCCTTCACCCGGAAAGCGATGTGGTGGTTCGTGCCCGCGCCGCCTTCGCCCCGCCCGATGTTCGGATTCTCCACAATATCGATGATGCTGGCGCCTTCCACCGCATCGGTGCTATACCTGTAGCTGCTGCCTGTCTGGTCCTGCAAGGTATAGCCCAGGATATCGGTTAGGATGGCGGCCGTCTTTTCGGCCTTTTGCAAAGTCAGGGTCACGTTGTGAAATCCTTTCGTAGCCACGTTGGCTTTCACTTCGTCTGTTTCCCAAGGAGTGCGGCTGTCAGCATTTTTAGGAATTACCAATTCCAACAGCAGTCCGTCCGGGTCCTGGAAAGGCAGGTATTGCTCCCCGAATTTCTCCGAAGGCCGGCCGTAACTCACTTTGTGCTCTTCGAAGCGCTTCATCCAGAAGTCGAAACTTCCTTCGGGTACAGCGTAGCCGATGTGCGTGGCCATACCTGCACCAGCCTTGCCACGACGCGCGCCCTGGTAGGGGAAGAAAGTCAGGATGGTGCCCGGGCTACCCACCTCGTCGCCATAATAGAGGTGGTAAGTGCCGGGATCATCAAAATTGACTGTCTTTTTGAGCAGCCTCAAGCCCAGCACTTTGGTGTAAAAGTCCAGGTTGCTTTTTGCCGAATCGGCAATGGCTGTGATATGGTGGAGTCCTAAGATTCTGTCTTCCATGGTATTAAATAATTAGCTGGTGTTAAGGTATACGCGGGAGCAGGTGATAGATGTCATCTCGAACGGTAGTAAGGAATCTGAAGGTTATTGTTTATCCGGATTTCCCACTAACCTTCGAGATGACACTTGATGGCCTTAAGACTGCTTCACCAGTTGCACTTCAGCCTGCAGCTTGATCTCGTCGCTTACCACCACGCTACCGGCTTCGGTAACCGCGTTCCAGGTCAGGCCAAACTCTTTGCGGCTGATCTTGCCCGTTACTGTGAAACCTGCTTTATGCTGTCCGTATGGGTCTACTACAGTGCCGCCAAACTCCACATCCACTGTCACGGGCTTGGTTATGTTGCGGATAGTCAGGTCGCCGTGCAGTTTGTAGTCGTTGCCGCCTACGTTCTCGTAGCTTGTGCCCACAAAGCGCACTTCGCCGTGGTTGTCCGCATCAAAGAAGTCAGCTGACTTCAGGTGCGTGTCGCGTTGCTCGTTGTTGGTGCTGATCGAGTTCACATCGGCTGTGAACACAATGTTACGGGCACCGTTGAAATTCTCGTCTTCGCTCTCTGCCTCAGCCGTGAACTTCTGGAAATAACCAGTTACGGTCGTGATCATCAGGTGCTTTACTTTAAACTGTACTTCGCTGTGCGTTGGGTCTACTGACCATTTTACGTTTGCCATAATCTTAATTCTATTGGTTTAGTTTGAATGATTCTCTGTTACAAATCTACAACAAATGTATAGACTTTAAATGTATATACATCAATTATTTTAAAAAGGTTTCTCTTTGGGTGATTTTTCTGGAATACAGATCACTGGTTGCAGTATAAGGTAGTCCCCTCCTGTCGTCAAACACAAAAAAAGGGAGCCTTGTAAGCTCCCTATACCTGTTATGCTTTAGCACCATAGCCACGTTTTATCGCGTGGCGTACTTGGATTTTATCAACTCCACCATTTTCCTGCAGTGCTCCTTGTCACCATTGGTCACGAAAAGTCGCCAGAGCCCTTCCACAAGCAGCATCAGCACTTCTGATTCCATTTCGGGATCTTCATAGCCCAACTCCCTGAATGCCTCCACCAGCTTTTGCATCACCGAATGGGTATAGCGGTTGTGGTGCTTCTGGGCGATCTCCTCATCTACAAGGCGAAACTGCATCCGCCAGAAATTCCGTTCGTCTTCGACCAAACGCTGGGGCATGTCCAGCACACTGTTGATCAGCTTCAACGGGTCATTTTCCATGGCCAGGCCCTTGCTTTTGTCCGTAATGCGCCTGTAACCCGCCTTGATCACCTCCTCCAGTAAGTTTGCCTTGTTGATGTAGTGCTTAAAAATAAGCCCTTCGGACACGTCGGCTTCCCTGGCGATGAGGCTTGTAGGAGTGGCCTCGTACCCCCTATCGGCAAACAGGTCTAAAGCTGTTTCTAAAATATGCTCTTTCTTTGACTTAGACATTCTGGTGAAGGACTAATGGTTTCTAAGGGAATGCAAACAGAAATGCACGGCTGCGCAATCTGAAAGCACCTGAATTGATTTTATGCAAAAATAAGGGCTTACCAGGCAAACTAAAAGCCCGACGCCTGTGAGAAGAATAAATTTAAAGATTATTTAATAATAAAGTACACCAAGACTGTGAGTAAACGTGCCTTATACCTGCTATCCTATACCTGTCCATCCACCTGCCTGTGACTTATACCTTACTTCTTACCCATAAAAATAACCCCACCGGTTTGTCTCCAGCGGGGCTCTTATGGTATTAAAAGTCACTAGCTGCCAGGAGGTTGCACCCTATGGCGGTAGATTTAGCGCATCAAAAACCGGAAGCGTTCAATGTTCCGCGTGGCAATGCCTGTGCCCCTCACCACCGCGCGGAGCGGGTCTTCCACCACATGGGTCGGTAGTTTCGTTCTGGCGGAGATCCTTTTGTCCAGGCCGCGCAGCAAGGCGCCGCCGCCGGTCAGGTAGATGCCTGTCTGGTGTATGTCGGCCGAGAGCTCGGGTGGGGTCATCTCCAGGGTTTTCATCACGGCCTCCTCTATCTTGGCCAGTGAGCGGTCCAGGAAGAAAGCGACATCTGTGTAAGAAACGTGTACCTGTTTCGGCAAGCCGGTCAACAGGTCGCGGCCCTTGATGCCCACGTCCTGCGGCGGATTTTGCAGTTCGGGCAGGGCTGCCCCTACCTCCAGCTTAATCCGGTCGGCGGTGGACTGCCCGATCAGCAGGTTGTGGTGCTTGCGCATGTAGTGCACAATGTCAGCGGTAAAGCTTTCGCCCGCCACCTTCAGGGATTGGTCGCAGACAATGCCGCTCAGGGCAATGACGGCGATCTCGGTGGTGCCGCCGCCAATGTCGACGATCATGTGCCCGTTCGGCTCCTCCACATCCAACCCGATGCCAATGGCAGCGGCGATCGGTTCGTGCACCAGGTATAGCTCCCTTGCCCCGGCAATAACGGCGGAGTCGCGAATGGCGCGTTTCTCTACTTCGGTTATACCGGAGGGCACGCAAATCACCATCCGGAACGAGGACCCAAATTTTCTTTTCCCTCCATTGATCAGCTCGAGCATACCTTTCATCATGTGTTCTGCCGCATGAAAGTCGGCGATCACCCCGTCCTTCATGGGGCGCACAATGCGGATGTCCTCATGCGCTTTCCCCTCCATCTGCATCGCCTTCCGGCCAATCGCCAACACTTTGCCCGATGACCTGCTGTAGGCTACGATGGACGGCTCGTCCACCACTACCTTGTCGCCCTGCATGACCAGAAAGTTGGCCGTACCCAAATCAATGGCAATATCCTCTCTAAAAAAATCTAAAAAACCCATTCTCTATGGTGTAAAAATTCTTCTCCAACAAACCCGGCCGGCAGACTACAGGTTAAGATTGCCTGCGGCTTCAGGTTGATACAACACCTCCATCACCTCGTACTTCATGGTGCCTTTTGGCCCCGGCCGCTCTACCTTATCGCCGACTTTGCAGCCCAGTATGGCCGTGCCTACAGGCGCCAATACCGAAATTTTGAACTTGGAAAGGTCCGCGTCTTTTGGGTATACCACAGTCAGTTCCATCTGGGCTCCGCTCTTCAACTCTGTCAGTTTCACCAGCGAGTTCATGGTCACTACATTTTCCGGAATCTCTTCGGAGGCCACCACCTTGGCGCGCTTCAGTTCCTGGCTGAGCGCCTCTACGGTATGCGCGCCGCTTACCGCACGCTGCGCCTGAACGAGGCTGTGCAGTCGTTGGAAATCCTTTTCGGTTAGATAAATCGGGTTCATATATGTTAAATTTTTAAAGCGTTATAAAATCATGCAGGTATAGCGCCGTGCCTGGCCCCGGAGGCGGACGCTAAGCTTCCGGCGCACGAGGCGCGGAGGCAGATCAAAAACCTAAACACACAAAACGCCCCTGCCTGCGGCCATTGCGCTGCGTAGAGGTGTCTTGTGAAATAACGATTCCTGGAGGTTTGAACAGGTACAGCCTGTAGCAAGGGTTGGTGGCTTGCGCCCGGGGCCGGAGGTTTCCGGCTTAGTTAATGAAGGCCTTAGGGGCTGTATAAAAGAAAAGGCAATAGCCATTCAGCACATCACTTTGAGATACGTGATGCGATGCCGCAACAAAGCCTGTGAGGGGCTTTGAAAAGAGATGAATTGTCCTGAAATATGGCAGCACGGTTCTGATAGTATTCTTTCAAAGTAACGGAAGAAACCCCATAAAAGCAAGAAAACAACCGCTTTACCGCCTATACTGCAGGTATAGCGTGCCGCCCACCCACCAAAACCGGAGCGCCTGCAGCTGCAAACAGAATCTGTTATACTTTTCTTATTCAGCGCCTCCGCCAAAAGCCTCCCTGCCTAGCCCGCAGTTGGTATAGAGATCGTAAGGCTGCTTGACAGAGAAATCGGTTTCAAAAGGTATAAGGCTCCCTCAAAAGCCAGAGCAATTTGATGATGGTATGAGGCAGCCTATCGGCCAGGTACCACCACCATTTTATCGTTTACCTGCACAGTGGTAAAGCGAACATCATACACATGCTCCAGAAAGGCGCCGTTCTGGTAGTCAAAGGTATCGCCGGGCGTCAACACGGTTCTGTCTTTCATGAAGTAGCAATGGTCGGCATACAGGAAGGCCATGTTCGGGTCGTGCATGATGGCGATAACCGTCAGGTTGTTCTCCGTCAGTTTTTTGAGCTTCTCCAGCACATAGGTCTGGTAATAGATGTCGAGGTGGTTGGTGGGCTCGTCGAGGAGAATAATGCGGGGATTCTGCACCAGCACCCGTGCGATCATCACCAGTTGCTGCTCTCCGCCCGAGAGCTCGGTATAGGGTCTTTCCGCCAGGTGGCTGATGCCCAGCTCTTCCAGGGCCTGCCCTACCTTTTCCATGTCGCTCCTTCTGGGGCTGAAGGCGGAGAAAGCGGCTCTTCCGGTCAGCACTACATCCTTTACCTGGAAGGGAAACACCGATTTATGGAACTGCGGCAGAAACCCGAGCACGCGGGCGCAGTCCGAGAAAGACATGTTACTGCGCTCCTTCCCCATCAGTTTCACGGAGCCGTGCCGGTACTTCTGCAGGCCCGCCATGATGTTGAAGAGCGTGGACTTGCCACTCCCGTTACGGCCCAACAGCACCGAAAAGCGATTACTCGGAAAAGCCACCTGCACTTGCTCCAGTATCGGCGTTTTGCCATACCCGAAGCTGAGGTTTTCTACTTCTATCGCTGCCTCTGTCATACCCAGTTGATTTTGTTTTTCTTCATTAAAAAGAGAAAGAAAGGAGCCCCCAGCAGCATCGTGAAAATGCCGATCGGTATTTCGAAGTCCATCAGCGAGCGCGAGAAATTGTCGATGATGACAAGAAAGGACCCGCCGAAGAGAATGTTGGCCGGCATGGCCTTCCGGTTGTCCGGACCCACCATCATGCGGGTGAGGTGCGGTATAAAAAGCCCGTACATGCTGATGACGCCCGCAGCTGCCACCGAGGTGGAGGTGGTGAGGGTGGCCAGAGCGACCAAGGTGGCTTTGTCGGCGGTGGGGTTCACGCCCACCGCCTTTGCCTCCTCTTCTCCCAGGGCCAGCAGGTTAAGGCGCCAGCGCATCAGGTACATGCCCACTATACCTATACCTACCGGCAGCGCGGCCGTGTTGAGCTTGTCCCAGGAGGCGTGGTGCAGGTTGCCCATCGTCCACTGCACAATGGCCTGCAGCTTGTAGGGGTCGCTTATGTACTGCACCACCGTCAGGGAGGCCGTGAAGATTCCCGACACGATCATGCCCGACAGGATGACCGCCACGATAGAGGACTTGTTGTTGCTGAAGGCGAAGGAATAGGTCATGACCACAGAGGCCACCCCCAGCACAAAGGCCATCACGTTGATGTGCAGAAGCGGAAAGGCAATGGCCAGCGCCGCCCCGAATGCCGAACCAGACGAAATGCCCAGCACATAGGGGTCTACGAGCGGGTTCCGGAAAATACCTTGCAAGGCGCCACCCGAAGATGCCAAGCCCGCCCCGATGATGAACGTGAGCAAGACCCTGGGCAGGCGCACATTCCCGATGATGTTGTTGAGCATGTATACCTTGGTCGAGCTCTCGTGGATGTCGCCGTGCAGCGCCGCCCTGCCCCAGTCCCAATAGTCCGCGAACACCAGCCCCTGCGACGGGCCCACCGTCAGGGAATACAGCAGCAGCGGTATGGGCAGGCCGTAAATCAGGAAGCCGGTCAGTACGTTTCTCATTCGAGTAAGACAGTGGCTTTGGCGCCGTACAAGTTTGTCATGATGTCTCTTCGGTTCTCTTCGAGGTCGAAGTTCTTGTTTGTGCCATAAGCGACGTTGTGCAGCTCGATGGCGGCGTACATAATTTTTAAGGTATGCGGGTCGTAGAAAAAGGGCGGCTCGAGCACGTGCACGTTTTTGTTTCTGACCGCCTGGAGCACTGCCAGTTCTTTTTTGTCATACAGCTCCTGCGGGTCGGTGCTCCAAAGCAAAATCAGGTCCGGGTCCCACGAAATCAGCGTTTCCGGGTTGATGTTGGGCTGGTCTATCTCAAAGGTGCAGGCGTTGTTGACCCCCGCCAGCAGAAAGCACTCCGCCATGCGGCTGTTCTGTCCCGAGGTAGAATAGATCCGGCCCCCTGACCAGGCATAGTACACCGATTTTTTCTGCTTGATGTGATCTGTCGCTTCCGCTATCTCGTCGAGCTTGCGGCGGGTATAGGCCAGCAATTCCATTGCCCGCTCCTGCGTACCGGTCAGTTTGCCGATGTTTCCGATCTCTTTGAACAATTGCTCGTTGTTCTGCGGCGACACCGCAAACACCGGAATGCCCAGGCTTTCCAGCAAGCGGATGGCGTCGGTCTGCCCCGAGGCAATGATCACCAGGTCTGGCTTGAGCGACAGCACACTTTCGATGTTGGTGGAGGTTTCCCAGTTACCCGGGGCGGGCATTTCTTTTCTGGCGATGCGGGGGTCCAGTTTGCTGAAATACTTAAAGGTCTCGGGATTGGTGTAGATGTTGTTCTGTATACCTACCACGGTATGCTCCGCGTTCAGCATGTACATGCCATCCAGCGCTCCCTGGTATAGCACGATCACCCGTTTGGCAGGTTCGCCCAGCCGCACCTCTTTGCCCCGTATATCTGTCACGACAATCGCGTCAGCCGCTGTTGCCATACCTTCTCCGTGCTCGCTATTACAGGCGTTCAGCAGCAAACTCGCACACACAGCCACGACAAGTCGAACAGCTATCATTTCATTTAAATACGTCATATACGCTTCACTAAATTGCTGCCCGCTCCCGCCGATTGTTGCCATAGGCCTTGATCATTTGCGAAGGGTGCAGCACCCGCTCTTCTATCTCCATCTTGAAGCCGCCGCTCTGCAACAACTGGTACAGCGGGGCATCGTAGGCTACACATACCTCATTCTCATCCGTGATGAAAATTGGCACGTGCTTGTTGCCGATCTCAAAGCAGATGGTGCCCACTTCCTGCAGACTTCGGGGACGCAGCACCACACAGTCACAGGGCTTTATCTTCAACAGGATAGCCCGGCTTTCGGACAGGTATAGCAAGTCCCCGTCTTCAAAAGCACTTCTGTTCACCTTGTCCACCAGCACTTCTATACCTGCCTGCGTCTTCTTTTTCATGCGGGACTTGGAAGCCTCGTACCACTCTATCTCGAAAAAGTCGATCGTGCGGCCACCCAGTTCCTGATCATTTACAAGCGCCTCCGTTACGACAAGGGGCTCCGCCAGTTTGGAGCGGTCGGTCGCCATGCCGGATTAAGCAGTTGCCAGCCTGGCTTTCTTTTCCGCGACCTTTGAAAGCAGCCAGTCGCACCATTCGTCCATCCCGTCGCCTTTCAGGCTACTGATGGTCATTACCTCAATAGTGGGGTTTACCTCCCGGGCATCCTGCGTAACGGCCTCTACCGAGAAGGGTACGTAAGGGAGCAGGTCCGCCTTGGACACCACCATCAGCTCGCTGGTGAGGAACATGCGCGGGTACTTCTTCGGTTTATCGTCCCCTTCCGTGGCGGCCAGCACCGTAACGCGGATGTCCTCACCCAGATCGAAGGCGGCCGGGCACACCAGGTTGCCTACGTTCTCGATGAAGAGCAGGTCCACGCCCGTTAAATCAATGTGGTCGAGTGCCTGCAGGATCATCTGGGCCTCGATGTGGCACATGCCGCCCGTTACGATCTGAAGCGCGTTGATGCCCACTTCTTTCATGCGCACGGCATCGCGGTCCGTTTCCGGGTCGCCCACCAGCACGGCCAGGTTCAGCTTGTCGCTCAGGCGCTTGCCGGTTTCCTGCATCAGAGTGGTTTTGCCGCTCCCGGGAGAGGAACACACGTTGATCACCAGCACTTCGGGCAGCCGGTCGCGAATGGCCTTGGCTACGAAGTCGTTGGCTTTTAACAAATTCAGGGTAGTGTTGTCGCACTGTACAGCCCCAACGGGCATTCTGTTGCTTTTAGGTGTGGATGGTGTACTCATATCGTTTATAGGTTTGGCCTGGTGGTTACTTTTCTAAAAATTCAATCCGGCTGATCTGCAGTTCTTGCCCCTGCACAATGTTCTTGGTGGGAGTACCGCAGTCGCATACAAACTTGTGCCGCTTCACCTCAAAGTCTCTGTTGCAGGCAGCACAGTGGGCAATAATGGGCAGCAACAGCACCTCCAACTCGATATCTGCCAGTCCCGGCTCTTCCATGATCAGCGCCTCAAAAGCGTTCTGGATCAGGATGGGCTGAATGTTGCTGAGCAGCCCCGCCTCGATCTGCACCTTCGTGATCCGCTCAAACTTGTCGGGGTAGGTTTGCTGCAGTGTTTCAAAGACGTTTCGTACAATCGAGATCTCGTGCATGGCTCCTGCTTACTTCTCAATCACAGCTTCGGCTAGCACTTCTTTCAACCCTTCCTCAGCAGGTGCCTCAGGTATAGCCTTTGCTTTTTTGGCAGCTCCTTTTGCGGTCACTTCTTTTTTCACGCGCTTTGGCCGCTTCTTCTCAACAGGGCTTTCTTCTGCAGCTTGCCGTTTAGGTGTTTGCTCCTCCGGCTCGCTTTCGTCAAGCCACTGCTTGTGCAGCGTAAACTCCCAGCACAGCTGCCCAATGGCATTCAGCCAGTCGTGCATGGCCCCTCCTTCATGCCCCAATGCTCTAATTATGACCGCATTGGGCGCGCACTGCGTAAAGCCGAAGGTGATTTCCTCATACCTGACAGCCAGTATCTCATCCAACTCCACTTTCAACTCAGCGGCAAAAGGCGACACATAGAGCAGGGTGGCCTGGTGGGTATAGTGTTCGTAGAACAGAATGGAGTCGTAAGGCTGGGTGCCGGGCTCCAGCAATTGGTTATCCAGCAGCACGAGCTTTTTGTTGCAGTATACCTTGGTGACGCTGTGCAGGCGCGTAAACTTAAACGACTCCCCCGAGTGCACCCGCCCCGAAGCAATGATGTCCCCCCAGATCAGGGTAGCACTTTCAGCCAGGTGGATCTCGTTGTACAGCTTGAACCTGGAGTTTGCGAAAGGGATAACCGGGAAGGGCGTGTACTTGTAAATGCCATCCTTCTTCACCTGCACGTTCGTTCGCTGGATCGCCCCCTTCTCCATGGGGTGCAGCTTACCAAACGACTGGGTGAAAAATTTCAGATGCGCCCCTTCATGCACATTTACCTCGATGTCAATCGCATCCCCATCCATGATACCCGGAGAGGCACTCATCATGATCAGCTCCAGGTGCTCGTGGAAATGCCGGGAGCCATAATGGAGCACTTTATAGGGGGCATTACAGCTGCTCCCTTTCAGGACCGTTCGCTTCCCTTCCCGCTCCGCGTTTACTTTGATAGTACTATGCATGCGCCTCCGTTTTTTCTAGTAGAGCATACGTCTTGATCCAGTTGATCACCTCATCCAGGCCTTCCAGCTTCATCAGGTTCGTGAAGATGAATGGGCGCTCGCCACGCATCTTCTTCGAGTCACGGTCCATCATGGCCAGGTCAGCGTTCACGTAGGGGGCCAGGTCGGTTTTGTTGATGATCAGCAGATCGGAGCGGGTGATGCCGGGGCCTCCTTTGCGGGGCATCTTGTCGCCTTCAGCCACGTCAATCACGAAAATGGTCACGTCGGCCAGGTCCGGGCTGAAGGTGGCAGACAGGTTATCGCCACCACTCTCCACAAAAACGATTTCGGTGTCAGGGTGGCGCTCCACCAGTTCTTCCACCGCCTCAATGTTCATGGAGGCATCCTCGCGTATAGCGGTATGCGGGCAGCCCCCTGTCTCTACACCCATGATGCGGTCGGCGGGCAGGCAGGAGTTTTTGGTCAAAAACTCAGCGTCCTCGCGGGTGTACACGTCGTTGGTCACGACACAGATGCTGTACTCTCCACTCATCTTCCGGGTCAGCCGCTCGATCAAAGCCGTCTTTCCCGATCCGACGGGACCTGCTACCCCAATTCTTACATGTTTCTTCGACATAAAGTATCTGCTTAGGTGATGGTTTGCTTTATGAAATGTATAGTCTTGAATATTGCTTTTCGTGCTGCATGCAGCGGATCTCCTGCCCGATGCAACAAAGCCCGACCATCTCCTCATCCATGTTTTCCTGCTCATCCACCAATTGCATGATGGTTGGCTGCAGGTCGAAGAGGATCTTCTGCGCATCGCCCTGGCCGATGGGCACCAGTTTGGCGCAATTGGTCACAATGCCGTTGAGCATGTTGTAGTAGAAGGCGAGCAGGGCGTCTTTTAGGGTGATGCCGCTGGCATGCGCATAGAGGGCGAAGGCCACGGCGTAGTGCCCGTGCAGCTCGCCCTCCTGAATTTTGGCCAGGTAGTTACTGCACCTTTTCACCGGGTGCAGTTCCTGTGTCAGCTTCAGAAAACGGATCGCCAGCTTCCTACTGGCATCCCTTATCTCAAAAGGGACCTTGAGCGCCGTGATCAGTTCGTCCAGCTTCTGCAGTTCCCGCACCGACTTTCTGGCCTCCAGCAAGACCCATGTCTTCTGCAAAAAGGCAGCGTCGTTGTAGTATATGCTGTGACGCAGCATGTTTCTGGCATACACGGTAGCCGAAGGCGTGTCTTTCACTATACCTTGGCTCACGTAAGACTCCAGTCCATAGGAATGGGTGAAGCTCCCGATCGGAAACATCGAGTCGTTAATCTGTAAAAGGGTTAACAGTGGTTGCATAGCGGTCCCTTATTTAATGGTTATTTTCCTGGTGTAGTTATTTCCATGCCGGCGCACGATCAGCGCGTGTGTTTTCAGCAGCTTGCGTACCTCCCGCCGTGGCTCGTAACCCGAGCGCTCCAGCAACCTATAGAGCGGATTCTCAAACTCCACCAGTACCTCGGCTTCCTCGTTGATGAAAATGGGAATGTGTTTGTTGCCGATCTCGAAACAAACGGTACCCATGTCTTTGAAGCTGTCGGGTTTAAACACGATGCATTCGCAGGGGATTATGTTGACCACGATTACCTGCTCCGCGTCCATGTACAGGATGTCACCATCTTCCAGCGGGGTCGAGTCTTTTCGTATACCTACTTCATTGCCCGCTCTTGTTCGTTTCCGTAAAATTGTTTTGCCTGTATCAAACCAATCCAGATCCAGCAAATCAATCAAGCGGCCGCCTGTTGCTATACCTGCGAGGTTTCCGATGACCTTTTCTATTAGTAGCATAAGGGGTTATCGAGCTGCCGGCACAGGTATAGCCCGGCGCCGGCAGCACGATTTTAAAAGATCTAGAACAGGAAGTATAGCTGTGCCATTGGCAAAACTTTCATAGGCTCGCAGGTCAGTACCTGGCCATCGGCTGTCACCACAAAGGTTTCCGGGTTCACCTCCAGCTTCGGCGTGGCGCTGTTATGGATCATGTCTTTTTTGGAGATGTTACGGCAGCCTTTCACGGGCAGTGCGCCTTTGGCCAGTCCCAGGCGCTCTATATTGCCATTCTCGAGTGAGATACCTGAAACGAAGTTGAAGCCATTCCTTTGTATCGCCCTGCCATAGTAACCGTACATGGGGCGGTAGATAACAGGTTGCGGCAGGGAGATGGCCCCGTTCGGGTCACCCATACGGGCACCCACCGCCATCCCGTTCTTAAAGATGATCTCCGGCTTCACCCCGAAAAAGCCCGGGTCCCACAGCACCAGGTCCGCGTATTTGCCGACCTCCACCGAGCCAACATACCCACTGATACCGTGCGTTATAGCTGGGTTAATGGTATACTTGGCGATGTAGCGCTTCACCCGGTAGTTGTCATTGTCTTTGCCTTTGTCATCTTGTAGCGGGCCGCGCTGTACTTTCATTTTGTGCGCCGTCTGCCAGGTTCGCAGAATGGTTTCAGAAATGCGGCCCATGGCCTGGCTGTCAGACGACATGATGCTGAGCACGCCCATGTCCTGCAGAATATCTTCTGCCGCAATGGTCTGCGGGCGGATACGGGATTCGGCAAAGGCCACGTCCTCCGGGATGCTCTTGTCCAGGTGGTGTACCGCCATGAGCATGTCCAGGTGCTCATCCACCGTGTTGATCGTATAGGGCTTGGTCGGGTTGGTGGAGGCGGGCAGCACGTTCGGGTACATGGCGATCTTGATGATGTCCGGCGCGTGTCCGCCACCGGCACCCTCGGTATGGTAAGAATGGATGACCCGGCCATTGATGGCTTTTACTGTATTTTCCAGGTAGCCTGCCTCGTTCAGGCTGTCGGCATGAAGTGCCACCTGCACGTCATACTTGTCGGCCACCTGCAAGGCTATATCGATAGCCGAAGGCGTGGCACCCCAGTCTTCGTGAACTTTCAGACCAAGGGCCCCAGCCTCAACGGGCTCGGCAGCCGCTTTGAAGGATGAGGTGTTGCCTTTTCCTGTGAAGCCAAGGTTCATTGGGGTATTCTCAGAGGCCTCCAGCATGCGCTCGATCCACCACTTGCCTGGCGTTACGGTAGTGGCCAGTGTGCCGTCCGAAGGTCCTGTACCCCCACCAATCAGGGTAGTAACGCCACTGTAGAGTGCTACCTCTATCTGCTCGGGCACGATGAAGTGTATGTGCGTGTCGATGGCGCCTGCCGTCACGATTTTACCTGCACAGGCCTGCACCTCTGTGGCGGCCCCAATGATCATCCCCTTGGTTACCCCCTGCTGGGTGTCCGGGTTACCGGCTTTTCCAATCCCCACTATTTTGCCATTCTTAATGCCGATATCGGCCTTCACGATTCCCCAGTGGTCGATGATGATGGCGTTGGTCATCACCAAATCCAGCACTTCGTCCTGTGTGGCCCCGGCCGATTGGCCCATGCCGTCGCGGATGGTTTTGCCACCGCCGAACTTGTTTTCGTCGCCGTATACGTTAAAATCCTTCTCAATCTGGATGAAGAGCTCTGTATCTGCCAGTCGCACCTTATCACCCGTGGTAGGGCCAAAGAGCGCCGCATAGCGGTCTCGTGGTATAAAGAGTTCCCCATCTACGTACATCACCGAAGAGGAGTCACCTCCCAACCCCTCGAAGCCAAGCAGTGAGAGTCCGGCCGTAGAAAGCCCCACTACCTTTATCCATTCGCGTCTGTTCCAGTTTGCCATGGTTTCCTGATTTATTGGTGATGTTATTTTCTATTCCTTTTCTTGGCAGGCGCGGCAGTTCCTCCAGCTCCCTTATACCCTTCTTTCTGGGCCTTCTGAAGTGCAGCGTCCCGTACATTCTTCTTCGACACATCCCCTTCCGTCAGGTTATTGAAGCCCTTGATCACTTTGTTGCCGGCGAACTCCACCAGGATGACCGCTTTCTTCTCTCCTGGCTCAAAGCGCACGGCCGTGCTGGCCGGAATGTTAAGTCGCATGCTGAAGGCAGCCGCCCGGTCAAACTCGAGCGCCTTGTTGGTCTCGAAGAAATGGTAATGTGAGCCTACCTGAATGGGTCGGTCTCCGGTATTAGCTACCGTTATGCGCGCTATCTTTCGCTTATCATTCGCCTTTATCTGCCCCTTTTGCAGGATGTATTCACCTGGTCTCATATAAAAAGTGTTTTAATTGTCCTTTTGGTGTGCTAGCGGATGGGGTTGTCAACGGTGATCAGTTTCATGCCGTCGGGGAATGTCACTTCTATCTGTATAAAGTGTATCATCTCGGACACGCCTTCCATCACCTGGTTCTTTTTCAGGAGCGTAGTGCCATGCTCCATCAGTTGCGCTACGGTTTTCTTCCCATCGCGCGCTTCCTCCATCAGGTTGCCGCAGATATAGGCGATAGACTCAGGGTAGTTTAGCTTTACGCCTCTTTTAAGCCTTTTTGCTGCTAACTCCCCCGCCAGGTGGAGCATCAGCTTTTCGTGTTCTACAGGATTTAAGTGCATATAAATGCTTGTTAATATGAATGATTACAGAAACGTTGGAGACTGAGCGGTGAGCGCCCCCCGCTGCCCATCAATTTTCCAGTACTTGTCGACTGTGGTCTGTGAATTCAGGCTTATCCTGGTATAGGTGAAGAAAGGTTGAAGCAGTGCTTTGTCTATTTTACAGGCGCGGGTCGATAGCTGCGCCTGGTCCAGCATCTGTAGGCGGCGCGGGCTTATGTCAAAAGGGGTGTTTTGTGTATGATCGATGCCCAATGTGCCGGGGGAATTCTTTGTTACGGCTACCCATACCTGGCTCCGGCCCATAGATCGTGGAGAAGTGGCTTCTATGCCATTGGTATTCAGCTTGAGGCAGCAATCGTAGTCGGGTGCTTTCTGTGCATGGAGAGGTATGGCCGAGGGGGGGCTTAGTGCAATTAAAAGAAATATACCTGTTAAACGTATAAACATAAATTTTACTATATTACTATTAACATGCACTTAATTGAGTTTTACTTATCTAATCCATAAAAGGTTCCGGAGCCGAATGACACCTATTCAGGGCATATGCGGGCGTAGCATGACAGGCGGTTTTAAGCAGTAGATCAGAGACCTTGAAGTTGCTCTCTGCCTGCCAGGCCGGAGATGGCACATTGCTTTCCAAACCGATGGGTAGAAGTCAGCGCTTCTTATTTTTGGATCCGCCTGCAGAGATCGAATAAATCATATAACCTGTTTTAGCTATGTAGCCTAAACCACCTTATCTTCGTGTGTTTGAATGCACCTGTATCCTCCAGGAAAGCAGGCAATCCTACCGCACCTAATGGCATAGGCAAGATTATGATAGCGCTCTCGGCACAAGACTTCACAACCATTCTGGACCTTCTGGGGACGTTCGCATTTGCCGTGAGCGGTATCCGCTGGGCCGCTAACAAGCAGTTCGATTGGTTTGGCGCCTATGTGATTGGATTGGTGACAGCCATCGGTGGGGGCACAACCCGGGACCTGCTGCTCAACATTCCGCCTTTCTGGATGCAGAATGCCAGTTACCTGATCGTGACAGGTATAGCGCTGCTCGCCACGGTCGTGTTCCGAAAGCAGCTTTTCCGTTGGGGCAGGGCGCTGTTTCTGTTCGACTCCATCGGGCTGGGGTTGTTTACGGTGGTCGGGGTAGGAAAAAGCCTGGAAGCGGGGCTGCCCTTCTGGGTATGCATCATGATGGGTGCCATCACCGGCTCTGTAGGCGGCGTTATCCGGGATGTTTTGCTCAACGAGGTGCCACTTCTGTTCCGGAAAGACATTTACGCCCTGGCATGCATCATGGGCGGCATCGTTTACATGATCAGCTATCGGTACAACCTGTCCATCTCCATAACTGAACTGCTGGCAGCCCTTACTGTCATCCTGATCCGGGTAGTGGCAGTACGATACCATATCCAGCTTCCTTTTCTAAACCCGGTTGATACGGATCGGAGCGACAGAAATATAAAGTGATCGCTGTTGCTGAGGGTGGCCACAGAAGCTGACCGTTTTTGACTTCCCCAATGGTTATGCTTTGCGGATCTGCCGCCACATACAGGTGCGTATCGCCCTTGGTGATCGCCTGTTAAGGTTTTTCCGAGCTCACGTCGGAGTATTGGAAGGCAGGGACAAACGCAGACTTTGCTCTGGAGTAATTGAGCAAAAAGAGATTTCGCAGGTATGAAGGCGGTAAATTGGGTATAGCCACATTCTTTAAACGCTCCGCACTATACTCCACAACCCCGACCCCTGTTTTTATCAGATAACCAGCCGGACGCCACCCAGTTCCTGCAAGCCGTATGGGAAACGGTCGCTGGGTGAGCCAATGAACATGAAGTTCTTCGGAATCCCCCACTTGAGCGAGAGTTCCTGGATCAGGTCTGGCCCGAAGTGTCCTCTCAGAATAACGAAGTCTACCTCCAGCTCCGGGTAAGCCAGGTCCAGGACTTCCACCTCATGCATCAGTTTTTTAGGCGCCACCTCCCCCTCCTGCAACACGTTTACGATTTTGATCCGGTTGGTATGCTCATTTTCCACAATGTAACGCATCACTTTGTTGATGTTGGCAATGTTGTCGCCCTTGGTGAAAAAGACAAACTGTTGTGCCCGGATGCTATGGATAAGGCGGACGACGTTGCGGGAAGAAATCGGTAGTATTTTCCTCAGCGGCCGCTCTATCTGCCGCAGCAGGTAGCTGACAAAGATGAGCAATTCGATTCGGTAAAGCATGATGAAGACCACGGAAGCCGTCGGGATGAAATACTCCAGGAAAACCCACACATAAGCCGGGTTTAAGACGGCATTGCCAACCAGAGCCGCCACAACCGAAGCAATAGCCACAAACAGGACCAGGGCCGAGGCTCGTACCGGACGAGGGAGTCGGTTCCTGCGGAACTTCAGCAGGATGTTGCCCAGGCCGAACAGGGCCATCACGGACAGGAAAGAGATGGTATACACACCTGCCAAGGCCCCGATATCGCCACGCGTGATGAACAGGATGGAAACGCACAGCAGGAAAAAACTGATGATGATCAGGTAAGCAGAGCCTCTCTTGTTCATTCTCAACAAAAACTGGGGCAGGCAGCGGTCCAGGGTCATGCGTTGCACCAGCCCTGTCACTCCGACATAGGAGGTCAGCACGGCCCCGCTCAGTACCATGGCTGCATTTACGGAGACAACCACGGCGAGCCAGTTGCCGCCGGCAACCTCTCCCAAGTAAGCCAACAAGGCGGTCTGGTTTTCGGCCACGGCCGCCATGGGGATGATGGCGATGGCCAAAAAAGCAGTGAGCGGGTTAAAGATGGTGACCGCCAACCACATGTTGCGCAGGGTCTTGGGAAAAACGCCCGGTGCCTGCTCCTCCACAAAATTGGCCGAACTCTCAAAACCTGAAATCCCCAGCATGGCGGCCGCAAAGCCAAAAAATAGCGCCTTCCAGATACTCCCCTCCAGCGGCTGGCTGTAATTGAGGGCCAGCGTGCCAAACCCATGGCTGAACAGGTAGAAGAGGCCAACCAACACCAAAAGTGTGAGCGTGGAAATGTGCGTGATAAAAATGATGATCGCCACGATAGCCGACTCGCCGATGCCCATGATGGTCAACCCCATGAAGAGGGCTAAAAGGCCGATGGTAGCATATAAAATGGGAAGGGCCGCCCAAAGATGGTGCACGTAATGCATGGCCTCGCTTGCCGAAATAACAGCGGTAGCCATGTAGGAAAGAAGCGTGAGACAAGCCGCCAAAGAGGCCGTGGACTTGCTGGTGGTGTTGAGCAGCGCGTTGTAGGCGCCGCCGTTCAGGGGCAAGGCGCCGACCACTTCCCCGTAAATAGCCCGGAACAGGAACAGCACGCCGCCAACCATCAGCAAAGCGATCCAGGCGTACTGCCCGGCATAAATGATGGCCAGCGCGGATACATACAGACAGGAGGAGGTTATATCGTTCCCGCAGATGGCGGTGGCCGCCAGCTCTTTTAGTTTTGGCGGGTGCGATGGAGCCACGGCGGTGGGGATATCCTGCTGCATAGGACCTTTATAAAAAATACTATAAAGTATACGGCCTTTCAAGCTGAAGATGTTAAAAAATTACAATGTAAATCCCTTCAGGCGCGTATAGCGGCCGGTGGCTTTTACCTCCGTTATATTAAAACTTTTCCTTGTGCGTTTAACCTTCTTATCAGATGACAGGTTGCTCCACCTTCCCACTCACTAAAAGCGGAGCCCAGTGGCGAAAGCGCCCGAACTTATTCTGAAATTCGCCACCGCGGCATCTGGACTTATCACAGTAAGGCTTGTCCTAAAACAAGAAAATAATTCATATGTCTGCAGAAGACGTGCCCCAGACTAGCATGCCTAGGATGAATTTTGTAGTTTTAAACATGCTACAAAGAATCAACCTCACTCCTCTCAGAGACTTTTTAAAATCCGGATCAGCAGGCGGCTTTATCTTAATGGCCTGTGTTGTATTGTCTTTACTTATCGCAAACTCTCCCCTTGGCCCGGGCTTTGAGCAATTTCTTGCTCAGCAAATCGGGTATGAGTCAGAAGCGCTTCAATTGCGATATCCTATCCTGTTATGGATCAATGACGGCCTGATGGCTATATTCTTCCTGCTGGTAGGACTGGAAATAAAACGGGAACTGGTAGAAGGGGAACTGTCTTCTTTTAGGCAGGCCGCACTACCTGTATTTGCCGCCATCGGTGGAATGCTGGTGCCAGCCCTTATTTATGCCCTTTTCAACCAAGGTACAGCTTCTGCGAATGGCTGGGGCATCCCCATGGCAACCGATATTGCCTTCGCTATAGCCGTGATAACGCTTCTGGGCAAGAGAGTACCGCTCTCTTTAAAAGTGTTCTTAACCGCACTGGCCATTGTCGATGACTTAGGCGCCATTGTGGTTATCGCCTTGTTCTACACAACCGAGATGCACCTGAACTACCTTTTGTATGCAGCTGGGGTATTCGCTCTGTTGATCGTCTTTAACCGGATGGGGGTGAAGAATATATGGCTATACCTGCTGCCAGGTGTTGTGATTTGGTACTTTATCCATCATTCAGGTATACACGCCACCATTGCAGGCGTACTGACCGCGCTGACCCTGCCTACCACACCCGACGAAACGGAATCTCCGCTGGAGAAACTGGAGCACGCCTTGGTCAAGCCTGTCAACTTCCTGATCATGCCCATCTTTGCCCTGGCCAACACAAATATCACGTTTGAGTCGAGCATGCTGGATGGCTTAACCAGCACCCTGGGCCTGGGCATTATCTTCGGTCTGTTGGTAGGCAAACCGATTGGCATTGTCTTTTTCTCCTGGCTGTCAGTGAAGTTAGGTATAAGCTCGCTTCCTACAGGCACCAGATGGTTGCAGTTCGTAGGCCTAGGCTTACTGGCAGGTATCGGGTTTACCATGTCCATCTTTATCGCCTTGCTCTCATTCGACGATCCTGCTTTCCAGACTCAGGCTAAATTTGCCATACTTGTAACATCCATTATTGCGGGTGTGTCAGGATATTTGTTCCTGAATAGAATGGGTGCCAAGAACGAACTTACGGAAGTGCCTATAACCCGGGAAGAGGCAGTGTCACAAGAAGGCACGCCTATGGCATAAGCGCTTTCTCAGGATGTCGGTCATCACGACCAGATTACCTAAAACAAAAAAGGCCCTGCAGGTATATACCTGCAGGGCCTTTTTTGTTTTACTAAGTGGAGTAGCAGGGACTCGAACTCTTGTCCCTCCTTAAGTTTCTTTAACTCTCATTGCTTGCTAATCCAGCTTTAACACGCCTTATAGGCCAACAACCGCATATCCAAGAGCAATTAGCAGTAACCAATTACACAAAAGTTGTCCGAGATATGTCCGATATTTTCGGACAACTTTTAGCCTACAATAGTGTAAAAACTGAGTAATAACTACCAGCTAATATGAACATAAGATATTACATAGATAAACCAAACGCTACAAACGAAACCGCCATCTACCTTTTTGTACGCAATGGAAAGAAAAAGCTAAAATTTAATACCGGACGTAAAATTCACCCCAAATACTGGGATATTAGTGAACAGGAGCCAAAAAAGGGATATCCATCACGTACTAAGCTAAATGTATATCTGACTAACCTAAAAACAGATGTTATTAATGCGATAGAAGACCTAGTACAGAAAGGCATCACTACACTTGAAGAGGCCAAAGATAAAATCGCTACTATAGTAGCGGGCAAAGACTTGCAAGAAACGAAAGTAGATTTCCTTCAAGCATATGATCAATTTCTAGATGTATATAAAGCTACACGATCAGAGGCAACAGTCAAGAAGTACAAAACTATTAAAAATCACCTTGAGAGCTTTGCAGCACATAAGCGCACAAAGCTTTCTTTTGAAACAATTGATGCTGCCTTTCAGGAAAACTTTGTCGCATACTTAGTACATCAGGCTAAGCTAACGAACAATACCATTGCAAGAAAATTAAAGTTTCTCAAGACCTTCCTCCATTGGGCTACAGAAAGAGGATACAATGCCAAGTCGGACTATAGAAAATTTAAACAGAAGGAAGAGAAAGTAGATATAGTAACCTTGAGTTATGATGAGTTAATGTCCTTGTACAACCTGGATTTAACCGAAAAACCAAAATTGGAACGAGTAAGAGATGTTTTTTGCTTTGGGTGTTTCACTGGCCAGCGGTTCTCAGATATTGCTGCTTTGCAGCCAGAGCATATCAAAGGTGATAAATGGCACTTACATACTCAAAAGACAAAGGATATTTTGTCTATACCGCTAAATGTATTTGCTCTTGAAATATTAGAGAAGTACACTAGTAAAGGTAAAAAGCTACCAGCTGTTTCCAATCAAAAAACGAATGAGTATCTAAAGGAATTGGGAAAACTTGCTGGCATAAAGGATTTGAAAACTCATGTGAGATACCAAGGAGCGAAGAGAATACAAAAAACAAGACCAAAATACAAATTCCTAGGAACGCACACAGCTAGAAGAACATTTTGCACCATATCTCTTAAAAAGGGAATGTTGCCAGAAATTGTAATGAAAATATCTGGCCACAAGGACTATAGAACCTTCCGAAGGTACATTGATCTAGATAATAATGTTGTTGATATAGCCATGAACTCTGCTTGGAGCAAATAAGCTTTGGTTAGTAAGCAATTACAGCGTAGGTTAAAGGACATGTAAGACTTTTAACCTACGCTCACAAATGAAGATTCTTTTTGTAATCTAACAGATGGGCTTTTAAGTACTAAATCTAGAAGATCATTCTCAATCAACCTCCAATCTTGGTTTAAATTGACTGTAACTGCTCTTATAAGCGGCTTGTCCCATCGTTGAAATTTATAAGCAAGGGAGAGACTCTGTTGCACCTCTGGATAAACTAAAACCCCTTCTATTTCCTTACTATTATCGCGAAGGTTCTGCACATAGGAGAAGATTTGATATAAGTTTGAGGATATCAGCTTCTTTTTATCATATCTAGACTTAAGTGCTTCAGGATAAAATTTAGCATCGAGAATGATATGCCTTTTATTAGAAATAAGGCTTATATCTGTCCCCATACTAGGAATAAAATCAGCATCACTATCCAAATTGAGTGATGACAACAGCCAACATATGCCCTCACGTTTAACCTCCCATTCATTCCTATCCAGATGCTTTTTATAAAAGTTGAGCAGAAAGCTCTCAAAGAGATAAGCCATCTTTCTCTTATCTTGAACGAAGTTCTTAAAGGGCCTCTCTCCCACCTCTTCTATCAACAACAACTCTTCCCAAATTAGCTTACAAATAGAGAGTAACAGCTTATAGTTGCTATTATTTCGATGTAGACGCACCTGCTTAAAGGAAGCTAAGCCTAAACCCTGTGTACTGACAGCAGGGTATCTTGCAAGAATCTGTCTTACCTCATGCTGAAGTTCATTATCCAAGTCAGCAGCATTTCTTATCTTCTCCAGCATCGCTCTTATTAAGCGGTTATGCAGCACATTGTAGCTTAGGTCATCGTAGGCGCAGTACGCAAGAGCCTGTTGAAAGGTATTCTGCTTAATAGAAGGCTGAAACAGTATTTTGCCTCTTAGCCTGTTTGTCAGATCCTCATTTTCCAGATAATCCCTATCAAGGCCACGCTTTAAAAGATGATTAACACCATTTACCAATACCTTGGTTAATAGATTAAAAACGTCATCAAATTTATCTGTGCCAACATTAAGCACTTCTGCCTCTTCCAGTTTATCCCATGCATAAGCTAGCATGTAATAAATATTCTGAATAGGGATACTCATTAGATTAAGTACAACTCATTTATAGCATCAGTCACCTTGCTTTCATTGTCGTACCAATACTCATTAAGTAGTGGTCTTATCTCTTGGTCAACAATTTCCGTGTACCAGTCTGCTGCAGTTGTAACATCCTGAGGGACTTGGCAAAAGTAACTATGGCCTACCATGAACCCCGCACCAAGATCTTTGTCTTGCCTGATTCTGTTATTGAGTTCATGTAGTTTCATTGCTATCTTAACTGCCATATCTGTACTAATAGAAGCATCCTCAAGGTATTTTCTAAACTTCTCCTTGTACTTTGGCTCAACATCGAAGAACGCAAATCGGCGGCGAAGAGCGTAATCTACGATTGCGAGAGACCGATCAGCTGTATTCATTGTTCCAATTATATGCACGTTTTCTGGAACATAAAATTTGCTTTCTCCCTCTCTTCTATAGGTTAGTGGTACTGCATACTCGGGTCCTCGTTTGTCATTTTCAATAAGCATTAACAATTCCCCGAAGATCTTACTAAGATTCCCCCTGTTAATCTCATCAATAACGAAGAAGTATCCATTATCCGGATCTCTTAATGCCTTATTACAGAAGTCAAAGAATATCCCGTTAGCTAAAGTAAACTTGCCTTTGTCATTTGGCCTAAACCCTCTAATAAAATCTTCATAGGCATATGATTGATGGAACTGGACCATCTCAACACGATTATCATCTTTCTTGCCAATTTGTAAAAAGGCTAGACGTTTAGCTAAATATGTTTTACCAACACCTGGCGCGCCTTGTAAAATTATGTTCTTCTTGCGCTTCAGGGATAGCATCATGCGCTCAATTTCCTCCCGCTCCAGGAATAAGTCTTTATCAGCATCATCTATGGTATAGCTTTCAGAATCATCTTCTACAGCTTTACATAGATCATAAATAATGAGATAATCAGCCTCTTCAAGAGAAAATAGACTACCTTGATTATTTTTCAGAACACGGCAGCCCTCAAGGCTATCGGTTTTCTTTAACTGCTCCCATGAAACCTGACTTGGCACAAACTCTTTAATCTTGAAGCTTATTACTTCTCCTTCATCGTCGTCATAGTGCAAGGAATGCGTTATCTCTAATACCGCCTTTACTTTCTTAGTTGGAGTAGCTTCATAAGCAATAACAAGATCACCTGGCTTTACTAGTTTAAAGTTTTCGTAAATATTCCGCTTATTGCCACTTTCATTATGAGAGGTATAAGTTTGCTCATCTCCTACCTGATGATTCTCTATTTTCCAGATACCTGGGTTGCAGTTTAACCACCAGTAGTTCACTTTCTCTTTTGGCTCTTCAGGATCTCTAGATATTTTAGGGCTCTCAAACACTGGGGGATAAGGTTTACCTAGCTTTGAATAGAGCTTTTGAATACTTGTATTAAAGTCTGTCTGATTGATAAAGGACCCACTCCAGTCTTTATATTCGGATTTAATCTTATCGACAGCAGGATCAACAATAGCTCTGACCTCAGCTATAAATTTATCTAGAGTAGATCCAAACTCATTTAATGGCACTTTCTCCTTATAGATGCCTAACCAGAACATCTTGTTGCTTGGTTCGTTTGTATGAACCTCCATGCCACTAGCTTTTGCCTTCTGATAGATAAGTGGCCCGAGCGCAAGTGTTGCTTCATTTTGATTATCAACGGGTTCTCGCTTTGTATTAAACTGGAATCCTAATCGGAAGTGATCTTTCTCAATTCTATTGATAATAAACACAGCTGCATCAATTGAGGCACCCCTATAGTAGCAAGGTAAACTCCATAGGGTAAAAGCAAAATAGTTTGATTTCTCTGTGCCTATGAAATAGTTCTGTTTTGCATTTGCTGTAAAGGCTCTTCTAACAGAAAAAGTAAATGTGTTATCTTCTTGATAACGCTTATATAAGTGTTCAAAAAAGTGACGCTGGAGTTCTAAGTATGTCATATTCAAACTTCCTAAATGCTATTTAAGTTTTCCATAAGTATTCAGTTGCAATGTTATATAAGATATATATAATACTTATAGCACTACTGCTTCTAGATTTAGTTCGCAGATTTTTTCTAGCAAAGTGTCCTCTATTTCAGGAATATTAATAAAGAGATTCTCTTTAGCTCGACTTAATCCCACATAGTACAGCCTGGCATCATCACTGACTCCTGCAATTTTAGTTTTTGCGTTTAGCACATTTTGCTCAAAATCACTTGCCGTTTCAAAGTGTACAAGCACATTATCGAACTCTGTGCCTTTAGCACTATGAATTGTTCTGACCGTATCTTCAGATCTTGTATCTACTTTTATATATGGCAGGAGCTCTTCGACCGTAATACTTTGATAAAAAGTTTTTATACTTCCAGTTGCCAATCTTGCTCCAATTTTAAATCTATACTCCTGATTTAGCAGATCCAATAGATTCATGTAGAAATCATATAAACTTTTCCTCCGCCAATCTTCCAGTTTTAGAATTTCTAATATTCTAATGGCAACCCTGCGCAATAAAAGTGTAGAGCTAATGCTTCCTTCTTTTTTAACAGGCTTAGAAATTTCTTTTAGCCCCTCCTTTGGGTATCCTTTCTTATACAATCTATACCCCATAAGTATTGAGTACAAGGATTTAGCTCTACTCGGATTGGAGTCAGTACTAAAAAGTTCTTTAAGTTTATCACTGCCACCCCCACTATTTTGAGCTTTTATAGATTCGACACTTTCATTTCGGTGGGTTAGAATATAAATTTGGTCAAAACCATTCATGTTCAGCCATTGTAATGCTTCAGTTATAGGCCCAACAAGTACCTTTACAGGGTTACCAACTGAAGCAGCTTCAGACCAACCTTGTTGGATATCTGATCTCAGTTCATTTAGAAATTTTATTATATTTTGTGTAGAACGCCTATTTGTATTTAACTCATAGGTTGTCAAACCATTTAAGGTGAACCTTTCAAAATCAGAACGGTTTGCACCTGCAAACTTATAAATGGATTGAGCTAAGTCTCCAATCACACCAACCTTTGTAACTGGGTTAGCAATTTTTTTAATAATCCACGTCTGAAGCTCTGTAGTATCCTGAAACTCGTCTATAAATATGTAAGGATATTTGTTCCGAATAAAATCGAGCACTCGTGGAGACTTGTTTATTATCTGATATGAAAAGTATAGAACGTCTTCATGATGCATAGTGCCTTTTTGCCAATACTTTTGCTTATAACCCATTAGGCCCGTTGTTGGCAGCCGTATAGCACTTGCATCTCTATTTCTATAGCTATTCTTGAATTTAAGTCCAACGCCATTTGTATCCAATTTCCAATGCAAATCTGATAAGCACTTAATCAAAGTTGCCTTATTAGATGCACGAATAAGGTAACTGTAATCTCTTCCTCTTTCAGCCCCAAGAGTTGATATCCATGAATTTATTTTATCTAGCCTTGGAATGTGCTCTTCATGGCCACTAAGCTCATTAATATCAAATAACTCTGTAGCCTCTCCTTTATTGATTAAGTAAGCAAAAGGCTTAACAATATTGTGGTACAGAAAACCATGAATAGTAGATATTTCAAACCTGCTTTTATCACAATCTAACTTCTTCAGTATTTCTTCAGCAGCTACATTCGTATAAGTAATGCAAGCTATTTTTCGTGTTACTCCAAGTCTTTCTGACTCTGTCAAGACTCTTTTTAGATGTGAGGCAAGCCAAGTTGTTTTACCTGCACCTGGTCCTGCAAACACCTTAAAATGTGATTCTATGTTAGAAAAGGTATCAATATGAGGGATAGTGTCTGGGCTTGGCATATTTACTCAGAAATAAAGGTGATAGAATCCGCAATATAAGTTGGTACTGTAAACTCAACTCTCGCATCACCCTTAGCAAGATTATCTCTTAACTGCCTCTCTAAATAAAACGCGTGCTCACCCTTTGCACTCTCGACTGCACCATGATAAACAGAAGCAATAAACGCTTTCCTTTTAGCAGGTTCATCCCACGCACAAGCAACAACTACCGATTTTAGATACTCATGCTCTGAATCATTTAATAAATTTTCAAGACTTTTTCCTTCAGTAAACTTTTGCATTAACTGTTCAAAAAAAACTTTCTTATTTTTGCCTCTGCCTGGGAAGGCGTCAGTCAGTAATAAGGGATTGCCAGGATTAGATATCGCCAGTTCATACTCCAACGTCTTACCAACTCCACTTACTGGAGTACATATCTTTATATTGTCGTAATCAGAGAAGTTAGCGAATAAGTCTTCGGCATGTGTGGCTAAAGGCTTATATTCATATTCATTACTTTTGAGATGAAGCTCAACTGGATAGCAGCTTTTCCATCGCTTTTTATCATTACCCTCTGGCTCCTTTAGTTTGTGGGATGGATCAGCATCTGTTATACATACTACTTTTCTTTTGATACAGAATGGGCTATTCTCTTCGTGGAAAGCAAATATTTTCAAGAAATGTTTAAATGTGCGACTGTCTACACTCACTATCGCCACATGGCTATCCACTAATACCTGTTCTTTATCTAAATAAGCTGCAAAACATGGTAAGAGTAGTTGTTCCGCCAGCCCTTCTACAAAGACTATTTTATCAGCAAAAAGCATATTAGACTTAGTAGCATCTAAAAACCTTTTAACGTAGGCCTTCGAATCCTGATCCTCTGCAGAATCAGAAAACGTTTTAGCAGGATAAGCCACTCTTTGGTTTTGTTCATGATCCTCATAGAAACAAATAATAGAATCAAGCTCTACAGCTGAGGTTATTTGTGTAGAATGGGAAGTGATAAATACTTGCCTGGCCTGCTTTTTCTCACTTAAGTTCTTATTCAAAAACTTCAGGAATTTGTATTGCATGGAAGGGTGAAGATGCGCTTCAGGTTCCTCTATAGCTAAAATTGGAAATACCTTAGCGTTATCGCCCATAAAGCTAGAGCGTTCCATTTGCATCTTAGCAAGTATCAAGGCAATAAATAAAAGGTTGTTGTAACCAAGACCGTTGTTCTTAATAGGTAACTTAAACCCCTGCTTCTCTACTATAAGTCGTAAGGCAAACAGCAGTTCAAGCTCCGAAACTTTAGCATCAAAATCAGGTCTCCCTCCTTTAGTTGCACCAGTCTCTTCAGAATACTCTAGGATTTGATCTCTTGATATTCTATCTATCAATGTTTGAAGTAGCTCTGTTGATTTTTCGCTGAACTCATTTTCCCTTCTTATAAGTTCTGCCTTATCAGTCTGCTCTAGAGCTTCATATCCTTTACCTTCCGTTATATCATAATCAAGAAAATAGTTTAGCACATCTCTCAACAGCGTGTTATTCCCATAGAACATTTGCCGTTCTGCATCACGGATAGCATCTAAGAATTGAAAGTCAAACTTATCTAGAAGATCAGGATCTGCTTTCTCTTGTCTTGCAGGGTCTCCTCCGTAAATATGTGACACATACTTTTGTAGATACTTCTTTTCTATAAGCTTGAAACATGCAGTTTTGTCAAACCCATCTGCATCATTTTTATGCAGCTCAACCTCTGCAGAATAAGATGCCCAATACTTTGCAGGAAGGGCGAATATATAAGTTAATTGAGCAGAATATGGGCTCCCATCTTGTAATAACCAGTCATAGACAATGTTCTTATCTTCTTCTTCATCATCATGTTCAGTGATAGTGACTGTTATCTCTATTGAAGGCGGGACAGAGAAATCTGTATAAGCTGAGTTAAAGTCCTCGATTGTAGGTTTAGATCTCTGCTTACGTTCAAACACTAGTTGTAAGGCCTTTATTAAGTTTGTTTTCCCAGCGTTATTGTGGCCTATAAGTACATTCAATCCAGGAGTAAATATTACTTTGTTGTCCTGAAAGTTCCTATAGTTTTTTATGGCAACTTCGGATATATACATATATTGAGTTAGATAGTAATCAACGAATATATAAAAAGTATTTTTATAAAGCTTAAAGGTTAAAATTGAATTTTGCTTAATAGAAAGAAGTCTTTTTTTAATGTTAATGGCAAAAAACAAGGTCCTACCTCTATATCCCCGTCATACTTTTGCAGCCTTTTATAAAAGGCCCATACTTAACGATGTTGATAAGAAAGGAGGCGAATTTTATACACCAAGAGGGGTGGTAAAACTAATTGTGCAACACATTAAGCTTGAGCTAAGCAACAAGAGATCCCGCATCCTCAACTTGGGCAAGAGCCATGATGCTGAGGTGGTATACAGTTCCGATCAGCAGTGTGTAAACATTCAGTCTAACCACTTCCAGTTAGGGATTATTATTGACCTTGGTTTGGTCGCACAATCTTCCATTCTGGATGTATTAGAGGCCTTTTACTGAGCTAAATCAAAAGATAAGCAGTTTACCACGTTTAAATAAATTAGAGAAGCTGACAGGGCTTATTTACACTGATATAAAGGTGCCTAAAATGGAGAAGCCCTGGGCCAGTTGTACAGCGAGCAATCAGCTTACCTTCAACTGCGATGTCACCAGCTTATCGATTGCCTGATCGTGCATGAGCTGTGCTATACCAAAGTAAGGGACTACAATAAGGAGTTGTAGGCAGTGCTGGCCAAATACAGACCAAACTGGAAGGAGTTGTATGCACAGGTGGCAGCGGCGAAGCTATAAAGTCCTATTTTAAAACTTTATTAATCAACAAAGGAAAGCCACTTACCATATTGATTACTTGTACTTTATTAAGTATTTTTCATTTTAACATGATTAACAAAACATAAAATAGGTAGCAAACAAAGTGTTTACATTTATTCTATAAGTCAAATTACATCGTCACGCCACATTCAATTAGCCTGTCCTTAAAATATAAAATAACTTAATTTTTTGGAAAATAAACATGAACGCTCTTTTGAGGCGACAATCCTTTTTGTTGTTTGATAAGAATCAGCAGAATATAACTCTTTAGACATAAGGAATCTTATTATTATTCAAATTTGTATAATCATTCAGCAGCAAATCACCAATTTTAAAGTGATTCTGAAAATATCATATACGAAACAGTACAATAAGTAAGAGTATGCAGAAAGCAACGAGAAGGCGTGTAGATAATCAAACATCTAATGCTGAACATACAGAACATCAAATACAGCAAATAGCTGAAAGCACAGTAGGTAAAGCAATAAAGTCATTTCTGAGCTTAATCATTCCGGTTATTAAAGAGGCTGTAAAAGAAGCTATCCCAAATCAGTCGCCATCTCCAATTGAGCCAAATGAACAGTTTCTCAATCTTAAGCAAGCTGCCGTGTTTATGGACTGCAGCAAGTCAACGATTAGAAATAGGATGAAAAGCGGCGAGCTCAAATACTATAGCTCAGGTCGAAAACTATATTTTAAGAAGGATGATTTGATAGCTTCAGCAAAGGCATCCACTGATTTCTAGATCTTGACAAAATGAGTCAGCAACTATCTAAGAAACCTACAGGTTTTTATCCATTAGCTGTGAACATAATACATCTTCAAAAAAACTATAGCGGCTATTTCGATTTGCAAGAAATCGTTGTGTTTGAATGGTTCATGGTCAAGGCAAACTCATTTAAGAAATACAATGAGTTTTACTATTCCATCAGGCGGATTTGTGAAGAAACATTCATCAAGAAGGCAAGGCTAGACACCATTCTTAGTAGGTTTTCCGAACTAGGCATAATCAGTTTCACGACCAAGGGTATGCCCAAACAACACCACTTCCAGGTAAATAAAAACAGGGTACTGGAGCACCTTCCATTGATTTATAAGTTATCCGAAAAAGACAAACTACTTACCTTTTTCAACAAACAACTGCCTGAAAAAAGCAAGCATAAAGAATACTATAAGAATAGTGAAGAAGATATAATAGAAGAAAAGAAGGGACTGCTATCCGAAAAAGAATTTTCGGACAGCGGCCCCTTTTTGGATTTAGATACTGCTGAAAGTAACATAAACTCAGCTGAGGCAAAAGCTATACAGAATGAGAATGACCAGCAGAAATTGAGAAGTATACAAGAGGAAGAAACGCGTCAATTAGAAAAATCAATTGAGCACCAGCAGCTATTAAATGAGCTCTATAGTCAAAGAGTAGCGTTGCATAATCTTAAAGGCAAAAGGGGAAAGCCCTTGACAAAACTTGCATTCACTAATAATGATAAGTTTAGGCTATACAAGTTGTTTGAAAGGTTTGATGAGAGAGAGATTCTAGCCAGCTTTACAGCCTACATCGATGAAGTCATTTCATCAACGACTAAAAGTCCTATCAAAAAAGTAGTTTCTTATTTTCTAGCTGCAGATCACGAAGATGAATTTTCTACATTTTTAACTTATTTGAATAAATATACTGCTACATATGGATATGACCTGCCAAGTAATGATTGGTAGAAAGGAGGTCTTGACCACCCTAGAATCTAATATGTAGCTTAGGAGTAACAATTAGTAGCTGCCACTCAGAAATATCAAATGCTGTCTTAGCTGAGTAATTGACCTATTTAATCCTGTAAATATGATAATGCCTGATGGTTTGTTTATAGGATATTACAGGATATAAGAAAATGATGAAGCTACTGCTAAAAATGCATGCATGGAGAAGTGATTTGATCTGGTACTAGATTAGGTACTGTATCAAAATAAGTCTGCTTTGATAAAGCTGCCTTCATCCATCACCAATCAAATATTTAAAGGGCAGCAACTGTATCAAATAAAGCAGTAGCTTTTTATAACACAATTACTATATTTGCAGCACACTATGTTTCACCCCTACAAAACTAGAAGATGAAAGCTGCCCTTTACACCCGTGTCTCTACCTCTAGGCAGAACACCGACCGACAAGTAACCGAACTTAACGACTACGCCAAGCGTCATAGTTTTGAAGTGGTCTATACTTCTTGTGAGACTGTATCAGGTACCCGTAACAAGTATGAGCGCCCAGGAATGGAGGAGATATTTGAACTGGCCAGAAAGAAGGAGATTTCGGAAGTTATTTGCCTGGAGCTGTCCAGACTAGGCAGGGATAACATGGATGTCCGCCAAATCATTCTGGAACTGGCTGAGCTAGGCGTCTGCACGCATGTAGTAAACCGCAATCTTAAGTCCTTAGATAAACAACGCAGGAAAGATTCTGTGACTATGATGGTACTGGGCATACTGGCAGACCTAGCGCAGATGGAGCGGGAATCGCTGGTGGAGCGCATTATTTCGGGTCAGCAGGAAGCCAAGCGCCAGGGCAAGCATATTGCCAGGCCTAAAGGCACAGTGAAGTCTGCAGCCAAATTACTGGAAGAGAACAGGAAAGTAGCTGAATATCTTAGGGAAGGCCGATGCTCTGTTAGGGAGATCGCCAAGCTGTGTTCTGTGTCACCAAACACCGTGATGAAGGTGAAGCGAATACTAGCAGAGTTGGTCTAAGGGTTGGCTCATAACTCCTTTACTGTAAACATGCCAGAAGGAACATTTCAACAAAGACTTCCGATTCACTTTTCTTTACAATACTGGAAGGTATGAGCCTATAGCATCCGCTAAAAAAAGATTGCGCCTATACAAAACAGACCCACCCAGTCTGACCAAAATCGTTTCCATTTGCCCCTGCTACCCCCACCCTTTATAAACAAGCTCCTGAAACCCAAGTATCTATTTTTAATTTTTTTTCAGGGGACTGCATGAGTGCGTTCATCACCTCGTAGCCTGCTCCTCAAAACAATATGATCCCTTTCCAGAGTAGAAAAACACAGGCTTTACACTCTTGCTCCAATCCCATTAATAAACGTCTCTACAAAGGTCAGCATCTTAGCTGTTATCCGCTCGGCAATGGGCTTACGTTCCAGAAGTTTTGGCTTGGCAGGTAGCATGTCAAGTACCTCTTCGCGGAGCGGTGTGCGCTCAGTGAACAGGTAGTTGCCAAGCACGGCTTGTAACTTAACCGGGTCTAGCTGTTCTTCTTTGCTCATCTTCTCGAAGGCGGCTATCTGCTCGCGCTGCCAGAAGCTTTCGAAGGCTTCAGGCACGTCGTCAGCGTCTTCTATGTGGGGCAGGTTCTCTTCTATGAACTTGCGAATGAGCTCACGTTTGCTGCGAAGTGTGGTCTCGCCAGTCAGGATGTCGATGATCTGCTTTTTCTGCTTCTCCTTGTCTTCCGGTTTAGCGCTGTTGAGCTTGGCCAGCAATTTCAGGATGTAGGAGACGTTAATTTCGTCGCGGTGAATCAGCTCCAGCTCGAAGTCCACGTCATTGAGTATAGATTCTTTCTCTTTGGCGGTGTCTGTCTTTACCTTGTCGTACAGATCGAGGTACTTGCTCTTGTAGTCTTCGAAGCTTTGTTCCGACATGGCCAGGTTAGCAAAGCTGAAGTCGGCGAAGGTGGTGAGCACGTTCTTGATGCGCATCAACTCCCGGAAGGCTTTCACAAACGTCAGCTCTTCTTCCTCGCTGGGCAGGCTGTCTACGCTGCCTACGGTGGGTGCTATCTTCAGCAGTTCGCCAAAAGCAATGTTGAATTTGGTAACATAGTCCTCGTAAGGTTCTACCAGGATAATGTCTTTGGCATCCTTGTTCGAGAAAAGTGCAATGGCATCGTCGGTGGCTTGTTTCAGGTTACGGAAGACCACAATATTGCCCTGCGATTTCTGCTCTGTATAAAGCCTGTTGGTGCGGCTGTAGGCTTGTATCAGGCCGTGGTATTTCAGGTTCTTGTCTACGTAGAGCGTACTGAGTGGCGGCGAGTCAAAGCCGGTCAGGTACATGTTCACGACCAGCAACAGGTCTATTTCCTTATTCTTTACCCGCTTCGAGATGTCGTTGTAGTAGTTGTAGAACGACTGGCTGTCTTTGGTCGAGAACTTGGTATTGAATAGCGTATTATAGTCAACTATAAATGCGTCCAGTTTCTCACGGGTGTGGCTATTGGCAGTATAAGCTATAGTTGGTTCTGCGGCTACGGCAATTTCTTCGTCTTCCAGCATGTAGTCGCCGGTAGCGCCTTTGTCTTCTTCGTTGGCGGTATAGCTGAAGATGGTGGCAATTTTCAGGTTGTGCTTGCCTTCGGCTTTGCGCTTCTGGAACAGTTCGTAATAGCGGATCAGCACATCCACGCTGCTCACGCAGAACATGCCGGTAAACTCTTTGCCGTGCGTTTTGCGCGGGTGGTGCTCAATAATGTAGTCCACGATCTTTTCCAGGCGCTGCGGGGCTTCCAGCAGCTCTTTGGTGTCGATGTCTTCTACTTCTATGTCTATCTCCGTATTGCTGCCTGCCTTCTCCCTGTACCTGCCCACGTACTCTACAGAAAACTTGAGCACGTTTTCGTCTTTGATGGCATCGGTGATCAGGTACTTGTGTAGGCACTCGTCGAACAAATCTCTAGTGGTGCGCTTGCCCAAATCGTTTTTGATCACGTTCTCGGCAAAGATAGGCGTGCCGGTAAAGCCGAATAGTTGGGCTTTGGCAAAGAAGCTCTTGATGCGGTTGTGCGTCTCGCCGAACTGGCTGCGGTGGCACTCGTCAAAAATAAACACCACGCGTTCTTCCCGTAAATGCTCAAGCTTGCCGGAAAAACGGGCGCTGCCGATGGCGTTGTTCAGTTTCTGTATAGTGGTAACGATGAGTTTGGTATCGCCGGAGAGTTGACCAACCAAGGCGCGGGTGTCGTCGGTGCCGTCGATGCTGCCTGCCGAAAAGCTGTTGAACTCTTTGGTGGTCTGGTAATCTAGGTCCTTGCGGTCTACTACAAACACGACTTTGTGCACCTTGGGCAACTGCATGAGCAGTTGGCTAGCCTTAAAGGATGTGAGCGTTTTGCCCGAGCCAGTGGTGTGCCAGATGTAGCCGTTCTTATCCGAGTTCTTTACACGCTCGATGATAGCTTCGGTGGCGTAGTACTGGTAGGGCCTGAGCACCATCAGGATCTTGTGCGTCTCGCTCAGCACAATATACTTGGTTACCATTTTGGCCAGGTGGCAGGGCTCCAGGAACGCTTTGGTAAAGGCTTCGAGCTGGGTGATGAGCTTGTTGTTGGTATCGGCCCAGTAGAAGGTTTGTTTAAAATTCTGCTTTTTATTGTTGGCGTAGTACTTGGTGTTGACGCCGTTGCTGATCACAAACAGCTGCACGTACTGGAACAAGCCATGCGATGCCCCGAAGGAATGGCGGTGGTAGCGGTTCACCTGGTTAAAGGCTTCTTTCAGCTCCAGGCCGCGGCGCTTCAACTCGATCTGCACCAACGGCAGGCCGTTTACCAGCAGCGTTACGTCGTAGCGGTTTTTGTAGGTGCCATCTATCGTTACCTGCTGGGTTACCTGGAACAGGTTCTTGCACCAGTGTTCCTGCTGCAGAAACTCCAGGTACACGCTCGTGCCGTCGTCCTTGGTGAGCTGCATTTTATCGCGGAGCACTTTGGCGCGGTCGAACACATTGCCTTTGTTCAGGTGGTTCAGTATGCGTTCAAATTCCTTTTCGGTCAGGGATACCTGGTTGTGCTTTTCCAGCTGGGTTTTCAGGTTGGCTAGCAGGGCCTGCTCGTCTTTTATAGTTACGTAACTATAGCCCAGCCCCTGCAGCTGCTTTACCAGGTTGTCTTCGAGTACCTGCTCCGGTTGTGTTCCCATTAGCTCAGCTTGTTTAGGTAAAACCGCACCTTATCAGTTTCTTTTGCTAAATATGCTTCTATTTCACTTACAATGTGATCTACAAGATTATTTTTGAAATTACTATTAGAATTGATTTTTTGTAGTAAATCTGAATTGCTAAGCTTCAGCTCATACTGCTCAAAATCGTTTAACTTATGTGCGTTATACCATCTGTGAATATGGTGATCATTATTTCTCATAAACTCACTTTCGTCTTTACTCACATCAACAGTACCAACAAATAAGGCACCACCAAAATGCCCTTTTGGTAATCCACTAAAAGTCTCTACAATAAAGAATATTGGTTTATCCTCCATGCCTTTTAGCTTTATCCAAATAAGTGTATAAGGATTATTAAAAGCATTCTGAGCGGTTATAGTATAATTAACTCCAACGTGTTCCTGTAGCTTTTTAATCACACTTTGCCTTATTTCTTCCCTTAATTCTATAGTAACCCTATTAAAGTTTGCAGCGATATATTCTGCCTCTTTATAATGCGAGAGCATCAGGTTGATTAGTTGCTGTGTTTGTTTTTCAGCCATAGTTGCTGTAAGCTTTTGAATAAGGATCTTGTATTGCTTGATGGTTTCGCGAAGGATTGGTGAATCAGCCGCTTCTTTTAAACACATATCCAGCCACACAAGGATGTGTTTGCGGTATGATATGTTATGAAAATCTGCACCAGACTCTAAAGTTCCTTTACTACCTATAGATGGCTCCGAACCGTGTAAGGTCAGGTATAACACTGTATTTTTACCCTTATTATGGTTGCAATAGCGTTCAATCTGTGCTTCCTGGTCTCCGGCATCTATCTTGTTCTCAATGGAGATGCAATTATTAAAATCATCAGAGATATAAATATCAATCCTACCACCTGACTTTGCATCTATATCACGGCCACCTATATGGTGTTCTGGCTTTGCTTTAGCAGTAACTAAGTCGAGCGTTAGCGTAACCTCGTCGAGTGTTTCCAGGAAAAGCTTTAAAAAGATGTTGCCCTTCAGGTGCGTTCCGTCTGGATTTAAAAGCTCTGTTATGAAAGCGGAATGGGTACTGTTCTCCAGGCGCTCCATCTTCAGGATAGAAAAAACATTGAATGTTTCGCCACGCAACCCCGCCACCTCCTTTTGGTGAGCAATTATCCTTTTGGTGTCAGCCAATAGATAGCCTAGTTTTTCTGCACTTACCATCATTACACAAACAGCTGCTGTAGCATGCCTTTCTTGAATTGCTGCGCCTGCTTCAGTTGTTTAGAAGTGTAGTTTAGTTTGTTATCGATGGATGATAGAAAGTTGACAATTTTGGTTTGTTCCTCAATACTCGGCATCTTTAATAGAAACCCCTTAACAGTTTGTGCATTTAAGTTACCTTGTGTACCAGTTGTGATAAACTTCGCTATACTTTCCTGAATTTTAACTAGTGAATAATATACAAATTCAGTATTGTATTCTTTGTTGATGATAAGATTTAGAACAGCTTGAGACGTAGCTAGCGGTATTTTGCTGATAGAAACAAAACCTACAGATGCATACATTGAATAAATAATTGTATTGACAGGAATTATCCAAGCTGATGAGTTTTTCAAACCCAATTGAGAAATTTGATTAGATGTATATTCAAGATATTTACCTTGAGCAGTCATATCACTTATTGACAAAAATGGTATGTCTCCATCATAATATTCCTTTTTCGTTGATGTAGGAGTACCACCGCTTTTTGCTACATCGCAAAGCTCTACCAACTTCTTCTCTTCCCACTCCGGAAATTCATTGCCGTTATCGTCCTTGAAGCGGATCTGCTGTGAGAAAATTTGTTGCATCACCCCTTTTTTATACTTCTCCAACAATTCCTTCTTCTTTCTCAACTGCTGTACTTTATAGTCAACTATAGTTAAGAAAGAAGCTATCTTTTTCTGTTCGGAAAGAGTAGGTATAGCAAACTTTAGATTTTCAAACTCTTTCTGACCTAATGTTTTGTTTCTTCCTGCTCCACCCGGAGAAGCAAGCTCTAATAAGAATTTTCCCTTTTTTGTAAGGAAGAAGTATAGAAGATAGTTTATATCTGACTGATTATTTACTGGCATATACATAGGGAATCTATGTGAAGCAATCATCCCTATTTCACCTGAAGTTGTTTTAGCTACAGCTTGCTCCCATGCAAAAACTATATTTACAATAAGGGCATCTTCCTTTACCCAAAAGACACGCTTATTTCCTAAAGTTTTACCATCTACAAACTCCTTATGAAACAAACCTTTTCCATGTGACCTGATACCTATCTGTTGATATAATGTATCTGGTTTAACCTTTACAGGTTCAGATACACGCTTTACTATAGTACCAAATCTCTTTAAAGCCCACCTTCCTTCAAACTCCGGAAAGCGAATCGCAGGCACGTTTTTCACGGTTGCTGTTATTTCTACTGTTGCTTCCATAGTTAAAACGGTTTAGCTATACCCAGCTCATCGCAAAACGCAGCTATAGTTTGATCGGTGCTTTGCATCTCGTCTTCCAGCTTACCAAGGGCAACGGCTACTTCATTCAGGTCTATGGCTTCTTCCTCTTCAAAGGTGTCCACGTAGCGTGGTATATTCAGGTTGTAGTCGTTGTCGCGTATTTCCTGCAGGCGGGCCACATGGCTATACTTAGGTTCTGGTTTACGCTCACGGTAGGTAGTGATGATCTTCTCAATATCGGAGTCGCGCAGGAAATATTGGTTTGTTCCCTTCTCGTAATACTGACTGGCATCTATAAACAGGATATTGTCGTTCTGCTCGCGGCATTTCTTAAACACCAGAATACAGGTAGGAATGCTGGTGCCATAGAAGATGTTAGCCGGTAAACCGATCACGGCATCCAGGTAGTTGCGGTCCTCGATCAGGTACTGGCGGATGTGCCCTTCGGCTGCTCCCCTGAACAGCACGCCATGTGGCAACACCACTGCCATCGTTCCGTTATCGGCCAGGTGGTGCACCATGTGCTGCACAAAGGCAAAATCGGCTTTAGAGCTCGGAGCCAGCTTGCCGTACTGGCTGAAGCGGTCGTCGGACAAATGCAGCGGGCTAGCGCTCCAGTTAGCCGAAAACGGCGGGTTGGCCACGATAGCTTCGAAGCGCTGCTCCAGATGCTGCGGGTGCTCTAGCGTGTCTTCCTGCCGTATGTCGAACTTCTGAAAGTGCACATCGTGCAGGATCATGTTCATGCGGGCCAGGTTGTAGGTGGTGCGGTTGAGCTCCTGCCCGTAAAAGTTAGATACTTCGTCTACTTCCTTAGCCACGCGTAACAGCAAAGAGCCCGAGCCGCAGGTTGGGTCGTACACCGATTTCAGCTTGGTCTTACCAGTAGTCACCAGCTTGGCCAGCACTTTAGATACCTCCTGCGGAGTGTAGAACTCACCGGCCTTCTTGCCTGCGCCACTCGCAAACTGCCCGATCAGGTATTCGTAGGCATCACCCAGCACATCGGCTTCGGTGTCTTCCAGCTTAAAGTCGATCTTATCCAGGTGGCCCAGCACTTTGGCTATCAAATCGTTCTTGGCGGCTTCGGTGCGGCCCAGCTTGGTGGAAGTCAGGTCCAGGTCCTCGAAGAGCTTGTTGAAGTCATCTTCGCTCTCGGTGCCCATGGTGCTCTGCTCAATGTGCTTGAGCACCAGCGTCAGCTCATCCAGTATAAAGTTGCTCGCGCCTTCCTCCCTGCTGTTGGAGTTGCCTTTGCGGGCAATCTCGCTAAACAGCTCGGTCGGCTTCAGGAAGTAACCCAGGCTGGAAAGGGCATCCTCCTTTATCGCTTCAAGCATCTCCTGCCCTACTTCGGTGCTTTCGTTTATGTCGTGGTACTTAATGCCGTCTTCTGCCAGAATCTTGTTGGCGTACAGCTCCATCTTCTCCGACAGGTATTTGTAAAAGATAAAGCCCAATATATAGTCCCGGAACTCGTCAGCATCCATCTTGCCGCGCAAGGTGTTGGCAATGTTCCAGAGTTGTTGTTTCAGTTGCTGTTTATGGTCTTCAGACATGGGTAAGCGGGTAGGTATAAAAGGTACTTAGGTATAGGTATAGAAATGCTAAATCTTACAAGATATAACAAGATAGTGAAATTTATATACTGGGTGCAAGTTTAAACTTTTATGGGCCTATAGTTATGAAGTTAAGTTGCTGAGAGCCTGCAAAATCGAAGTAGCTATAATCTGCTCACAACCTTAAATTGATAGCACAGATCATAACCATTACTAACTATGTGTGGAAGATACACTGTCTTACCTAAAACGAAAGGCAGCCCAAAAGCAGCCAAGCTGCTGGAAAAGCACCTGCCTGATATAAAAGCTATGTCTTCTAAAAGTTTCTTAAACAAATACTTCCACTACATCAGAAAGACGGGTGGTGTAGTAGGGCGATAGTTTTTCACGCTTCAGCTTCCATTCTTTACCTGTTCCTTGAGAGCCGCAGAATAGTACATCGCGGCCCAGTTTCTGGTTCAGTTTATCTAGCGCCTGCATCAGATGCTGGTGCTTTTCCCGATCCACCGGATCAAGCAGATCCCCCTGCACTTGATTGGCAGGACAGATCCCACTAACAATGACTCCGCTTTTCTTGTAACGATAGCCTTCACGGTAAATACTTCTTAACGCCAGGCTGGCATATTGCACCATTTCAAGGGTACTATTGGTCGCAACAGGCAGCTGGATGGTTTTGCTGTTGTAGTACTGTTCTCCAGTAGCAAAGGGATTGGTCATCACAAATACCGTTAAAGCTCCTGCGCAGCAGTGCTGTTTGCGCAGCTTTTCAGCGCAGCGGGATGCATATAGTGTAGTGGCTTCCTGTATCTCAGAAAACGTTGTCACAGGATGGCCAAAGGAGCGCGATGTGCAGATGTTCTGCTTGGCAGGTATCGTTTGTTCCAGATCCGCACAAGGCTCCCCACGCAGCTCCTTAACCACACGCAGGCCAACAACGGTCATATGCTTTTTAACAAAGGCATCAGAGGCATGGCGCAAATCCCAGGCAGAATGAATACCATAGTAAGCTAGCTTTTTAGCATACTTGCGACCCACGCCCCATACATCCCCTACTTCGGTTCGCTTCAGTGCTTCTTCCAAATGTTTGGAATCTGTTAGTACCAGTACCCCGTTTGCTTTAGCCGATTTCTTAGCCAGTCGATTGGCTAACTTTGCCAGCGTCTTTGTAGGCGCTACGCCCACCGAAACAGGAATGCCCGTCCAGCGCCATACTGTGTTTCGCATCTGGCGGCAATAGGCAGTCAGATCCACTTGGTAAAAATCCCCTAAATCAAGGAATGCTTCGTCAATGGAGTAAACTTCAATGCTGGGCGTGAATGTGGCCAGTGCATTCATCACGCGCTTGGACATATCCCCGTAGAGCGTGTAGTTGCTGCTGAATACCTGCACGTCGTGTTGCTCGATCATATCACGCATTTTAAAGGCAGGCTCGCCCATCGCTATCCCTAAAGCCTTGGCTTCATTGGAGCGGGCAATCACGCATCCATCGTTGTTGCTAAGCACCACAATGGGCCTGCCATTCAGGGAAGGATCAAACACCCGCTCACACGACGCATAAAAGTTATTGCAGTCAACTAAGGCAAATAGCGAAGTCATCGTTTGGAAGCCTGGTGGATTATATAGGTTACAATTCCAAACACGCGCATCTCCATTTCTTCTGCAACTTCAATGTCAGGATAAGCCGCATTGGCAGCTTCCAGGTACAGCTTTCCTTCGCGCAGGCGAATGGTCTTCACCGTAAAAGCACCGTCCAGGTAACAGGCGGCAATGAGTCCATCTGCAGGCTTCACGGAACGGTCCACCACCAGCACTGCGCCGTCTCGAATGTTAGCGTCGATCATGGAGTTTCCCCGCACCCGCATCACAAAGGTGGCAGAAGGGTTGCGCACAAGGTAATCACTCAGGTTGATACTATCATCTAGGTAATCGTCAGCTGGAGAAGGAAAGCCCGCTGAGATGTAAGAAACATAAAATGGTACGTCTAGGAGATCCAGCCCTTGGATCCTGTATAGCTCCAGTAAGGGGGGGTGGTTTATATATTCCAGTGTTGCTAATCTCATAGTTTTAAAGCTAATAATATTAGCAATACTAAACAAAACTAAAATGGTTAGCAAATAAATATCTTGTTAAGCGAATATTATAGCAAAGCCACTGCTAAAGCTTGGTTGCAAAAGCTGTAAAGAAATGATAAAAAGATAAATGCATTACTATAAAATTTAGTACTAGAAGAGGTTAGCTATAGGTGCATTATCTGGCAGCAATAGTTGCTATTATTTAGCTGGTGGTACGATTTCAGGAAAGAAAACAAGTAGCTGGCTTGGATGGAGTTCCAGCGCCTTAGCTAGAGAAATAAGCGTCATGATCGTGAAGTTATGATTGCCATACTCTATGCGCTGCACCTGCGATTCTGATAAACCTGCTTCAAAAGCAAGGTTCGCCTGGGTAAGACCTCGCTCCTGGCGCAGGCGCTTTAGGTGGTGCCCGAATGCTTTCAGAAATGATGTTTCGCTAGAACTTTCCATTAAGCAAAAACACTATAAAATTTTTTAACGTAGACAGCATGCGTGCTGTGTTTAAGTTTCTACATTTGCTCGGCTGCTCTCTTACAGAGAGCAAATAACATAAGCATGTGAACAGTAGAATCATCACCTAAACCCAATATTCCTATGAAATTTACCGTACCAGATGAGTACAAGAACGCCAGCGGCGTGTACAAGATTTCCAGTTCAATCGATAGCCGTGTATATATCGGTTCAACAGTAGACTTATTTGTGCGCTACACCTACCATAAGAATCACATTTTAAGATGGGATCACATTAACCTGCTATTGAAAGAGTATGCGCAGGAGCATATGGATTTACATTTGGAGTTCAGTGTGCTGGAATACTGTGATAAGTCTCTGCTGACAGAACGTGAAATACACTACATCAGAGAATATAAAGCCGTGTATGCTGGCTTTGGATTTAATGTAAAAACAAACGGCTTAGGCATAGATAGACATACATGTGAAGGCACCTTGAACACCATCATATTGCCACGCATCAAGGAAAAGCTGGATAACCCAAAGTTCGATATTGAAGCGCAGTTCTGCCCTGACTGCCAGGTGTGGCTCAATAGTTTCAGACGCCAGATAAGGGATTTAGAAGAGTTTCGGGATTATTATGAAACCCAAATGAAAGAGGCAAAGAAAAGAGTTGCTGAGTTGGAAGCATTAACTAGTGGCAAGCTATAGCTGTATCCAACAGTTGCTTACAGTGCTTCACTCAAAAGTAATCATAAGAGCAAGCCCTGGCTAGAAAAGCTATTGATTAATAAAGCAAAAGAACTTGCAAGCAAAAGCTATTCATCAATGTTAAACAGACTCTTCAGGCAGTTCAAAATCCAAAAGCTCAGGTAAAGAGACTCTCAATCCCTTTGCAAGTGATACAAGTACATCCAGCGTCACAGAATATTTAGCATTTTCCGTACGCTGGATGGTCAATTTGGACACATCTGCAGCGTAGGCCAGTTCTTGCTGACTCATTCCATGTGCTTCTCTTAACCTGCGTAAATGGATGCCAAATGCTTGTATGCCTGAAGGATTCTTCACCCTTCAAAAATCACATACTATTTTTACGCATCTGGTATCATATGTGTATCCAATGTTATTATATTTGCTGAACCCTAGGTAAGGTGGCAGCTAACTTTCTTCTTCTACCTATTATTACACAAGCAATCTATTTACATGAACAATAACCTACTATGCAGCATTCTCCTTGCGGCTGCCATATGCCTTCCTGTGCTATGTAATGCACAGGATGATAGGATTATTACCTGGAGCAAGAGCCGAAAACTTACTTGGCAGGATTTTAAAGGCAAAGTTGAAAAGGAAACAACTTACACCGTGATAAACTTAAAAAAGCAAGGTGAGGCAGATGCGGCACGTAGCAGGATAGCCATTAGTTTAAGCTACGGCTGCGAAAATGGGAAAGCAGATCATGAAGTCTATACTGAGTTTGAACAATCAAACTCATGGACTATACCAGAGTTACAAAGTCCCGAGGTACTGGCCCACGAGCAACTTCATTTTGATATAGCTGAGTTGCATGCCCGAAAGTTAAGAACTGAGTTAGCCAAACTTCCAAATGCCTGTGATCGCAACAGTGTAGCAACCCTTTACTATAGTCTAGATGCAGCTTTTGTAGAAATGACGAAACAATATGACGTAGAAACTTCCCATGGGACGAACAAACAGCAACAGGCAGAGTGGCACAGGAAGGTACAAATCTTACTTCAAAAGCCTTAAGATCAGATAGCCAATGAATCACAGAATGATTTTTAAAAAGGCCTGGGAATGGCTAATAGCTATAGTAGCAATATACTTTATCATGTTTTGGCTTGGATCTGTCTTAATGACGGTAGGGTTTTTCCTTTATGAGATGTATAAGGGAAATAAGAATGCCTGGATTGTCTTTTCTATGGTAATATTTATCATAATATCAGGTATTGTCTATACATTTATAAAAATATATCGTGAGTATAAAGAGGACGCTAAGGATCCTTTTGCCGATATCTTTTCATGGCCAGATGAAAAAGTTAAGCAAAATGCTAATACAACCCAACATTCGCTTAATGCTGATCACAAGGAGCCCCCTGTACAACTAACAAAAGATGGATTGGCAGATAAGGTAGTGAAACAATTTGAAGCAAAAGGACACGATCCAAAGGAAATACGCGAAATGATTAAAGCCTATGGTTTTTAAAATTGTCCGATATATGTCCGAAGAAAACAAAAAAGCGCTGCAAACAATTAGTTTACAGCGCTTTAATTTAGAAAAATGTGGAGTAGCAGGGATTCGAACCCTGGTCCAGACAAGGAAATCGACGGGCTTTCTACATGCTTAGACTTATTCGGATTGTCGGGAGCTTGCAAGTATAAGTCAAACTTATGCGCACTCCTTAGATGCGTTATTTCGCCTGTGCACCGCACCCTTACACAGACTAGTCAATCGAGTCGAAGCCTCTGATGTGCAAGCAGATTCACGAAACCTGCACGAGACTATGGCTAGTGCTTAATACCTAGATTAAGCAGCCATGGCGTAGTTAGATTCGCCATTTATTGTTTGAACGGATTTTTAACAGGTGGTACGTTCATCACCCGACATGCTTACACGCAATCTGCACAAGCTGTCAATTCCAGTCTACCCCATAAGTTAAAGAACGTTGTATTCTTACGCGTTATACTTCAAGAAGTATGCCACAAAACTACACTTTTTCGGGCATATTCCTATCAGTTAGCTGTCTATAAAACATCTTACCTCCACTGTTTAGTTTCCCTTCTGCGAATCGGAGTTAAGGACCAGCCACTCGTGCGGAACACCTTTTTCATTAACCACTGGCTGTCAAGGCACTATACAACCCCAATTGCTATACCTGCAAGAAAAACCTATGTGAATGGCAGTCGTTAAAATGAAAACATAGAGCTTCCTCTATCTTTTTAGACGCCCACACGACCATGGCAAAAAACAGTCTGGAGCAGCAAGTGTCTGACATGTTGGCAACAGCTGGCATCAATGTCAATGGCACTAACCCCTGGGACCTGCAGGTGCATGACACTCGCTTCTATAAACGGGTGCTCAGCCAGGGCTCACTTGGGCTGGGCGAGTCGTACATGGACGGCTGGTGGGACTGCGACCGGATAGACGAGTTTGTGAATAAAGCCATACGGGCAGACTTGTACAGAAATGCCCGGTTCGGGTGGCGCACTGTGCTGGAGGTGCTGCTGGCCAAAGTAATCAACCTACAACCCAAAGGCAAGGCGGCCCGCAATGCCCAGCGCCACTACGACATCGGCAATGGCCTCTACCAGCGCATGCTCGACGGGCGCCTGGCCTACAGCTGCGCCTACTGGAAAAACGCCGACAACCTGGACCAGGCCCAGGAACACAAGCTCGACCTCGTCTGCCGCAAGCTTCGGCTGCAGCCCGGGCAACGGGTGCTCGACATTGGCTGTGGCTGGGGAAGCTTTGCCAGGTATGCGGCTGAAAGGTATGGCGTGGAGATCGTAGGTATAACCGTTTCCAGGGAGCAGGCAGCGCTGGCCCGTGCGCTTTGCAAAGGACTGCCCATCGAGATCAGATTGCAGGACTACCGCGATGTGCGCGAGCAGTTTGACCACGTCGTGTCGATCGGGATGGCCGAGCATGTGGGCTACCGCAACCACCGCACCTACATGCAAACGGCTGCCCGCTGCCTCAAAGACGAGGGGTTGTTCCTGCTGCATACCATCGGCGTCAACTTTTCTAAAACCTCACCCGACCCCTTCATTGATAAGTACATTTTCCCGAACTGCCTGATTCCCTCGCTGCGACAGCTCACCGCCGCCATGGAGCATGTCTTTGTGGTGGAGGATCTCCACAACTTCGGGCCTGACTACGACCGCACATTGCTAGCCTGGCACCAGAATTTCAACCAGCACTGGCCCGAGCTGCAGGGAGAATACGGGGAGCGTTTCTACCGCATGTGGAATTACTACCTGCTTTCCAGCGCAGGATCTTTCCGGGCCCGCAACAACCAGTTGTGGCAGTTTGTGCTCTCCAAAAAAGGTATACCGGGCGGCTACGAAGCGGTACGCTAGGAGTGAATAATGAAGAATTATTAATGAGTAATGATGAATGGTTGTGCTGGTGCTACAGCGAGGTGGTAGAAGATTAGAAACAGTGCTTGGGTACTGGCCTACATACCCGGCAATAGGTATAGGTATAGGAGCAGAAGCAGGTATAGACATCGGCTATACCTTCACCATAGAGTCTTGCAAAAAGCAAAGGCCGGTGGAGTGAATCACCGGCCTTGCCCTGTTAGGTAAGTTAAGCACGCATTATTTTTGCATCACAATTCGGATAAAGGACACGCCTTCGTCCGTTACCAGTCTGGCAATGTAAAGGCCATTTGCCAGTTTGCCTTTCTCGAACTGATACGTTTTATGCTCTCCCGCTCTGCCTGTGTCTTGTGCCAGCACAGTCACCACAGACCCACGCATGTCCAGTACCTCAAGTGTGTAAGTGCCGTCCTTCGTCAGTGTAAAGCCGATGTCCGTTTTGGCACCGAATGGGTTTGGTACGGCACGAAGCGCCATTCTCTCAGCGCTGATCTCCGCTTTGGCAGTTGCAGTGGTTGTAGCAGCCAGTCCGCAGCTACCCAGCGTTCCCTTGGCAGCTGTCAGCAGGTATGGCACTGCATTCGGAGCCACACACTCTGCCACCCCGTCTACACATACCAGTATTTTGTCTTGTTTCTTGCCATCGCCGCAGCGTACGTCCACTACCGTAATCGTGATCGACTGATGCTTGATGCAGCCATCGCCGTTAACGGCACGCACCGTGAAGGTATAAGTACCGGCCGCCTTTGGTGTGAAGGTTACGCTGGCACCTGTCGTCGCACTCAGGCCTGCTGCCCCGCTCCAGGTATATTCGTTGTCAGCATCGCCGCCTGCCTGCAGACGTGCATTCTGCGGACCGTAACCCAGGTATAGGTTTGATGCAATGCCTCCTGTGTATACATTGGAAGTAGCAACGGCCTCCAGGGTAAGTGGCGTAGTACAAGCATAAGTTTCGGGCAGATCATAGGCCTCTACCTGGTCAAAGCGATTGGTGCTCAGTCCTTGTTTTGCACTGTAGCCGAGGCCCCTTCTGGCAAACACTTTCCAGATCAATTCCTGGTTGGCGCCCTCGTAGTTCTGACGGTCCGCCAGCAGGATGGCATCACGACCGTCCACAAAACCAGGGCGGCAGGCCTGCAGTTTCAAGCCATCGATCACCAGTTGCATGGCCATGTTGTTGCCACCTTTGCCATTGTAGAGGTCCGCATCGAAACCATACTTGTCGATCATGGCCCAGGTCATATCCCACAGCATCGTAGACCATACAAAACCGACACCGTGCGGCTGACTGATAGCTGGGTTGTTGGTAGAGGAATAGGTGTGTGAATTCACTGCGAAGTCTGTAGAATATGGCGCAGGACGAATGCCCATGCCGTCAGTTGGCTGGCCTTTGGCATACGTACCGATGCCTCTTACCTTGGCACCTGTGTCACCCGGCTTCATGGTCATCATCAGGCCGAACCAGTCGCTCCAGCCCTCGCCCATCTGCTCAGCGTTGTTCAGGCAATTCACAATCGTGCGGCCACCTGTCAGGCGGTTGGAGATGCCGTGTCCATACTCGTGGACGATGATGCCATTGTCGAAATCACCGTCAATTTCCGGTCTGCCATCGTCCTTCAGGCGAACGATTACGTCTTCACCTGCATCCAGTCGGGCTCTGAGGAGCGCACCCGCCTCCTGGCTGATCATCACAGCAGGTATAGTAATTGGCATGGTGGGTGTCCCTCCCATTGCAATCGGATCGCCTGGGGCATTGTTGATCACGACTACAGCAATAGCGCCTGCCAGTTGAGCAGCTTCCACTTTCTCTGTAAACGGACAGTTCCCTCTATACGCCACGGCGATGTTACCGGCAATCGCTGCCGTGTTAGACAGCACGCCACAACCTTCCTGCGGTACAGCGGACGTGCCTTGCCCTACTACCAGTTTGCCCACTACAGGGTCAGAGGTGAGTTTTCGGGCCCATGCCGCTTCTGTTGCCGGATAGCTGCCGGCCACTGAGGACGGTGAAGTAACGGATACCATGTCAGGGTCAGGCGGGCTGCTCCACAGGTACATCTGCATGCGGGGCGCGAAGCCGTCGGCTGGCGTGGAGAAGTTAGCGTTATTGCGGGAAGTGCCGTTGCGGTTGTCCTGTGCTTCTGCCAGCACCGGGTCACCCTGCGATCCGCCTTTGCCATAGTTGTTGAGCTGGAAGTTACCGCTGGCCTCGTCGAAACCGTACTGGTACCATACGTCGTGCACCACATTGTTCCAGTAAAAAAGGTTGGTGATGGCCGCGTCGCGATTCGTTACCGGCTGTTTGGTGAAGTCGATCGGGAAGTCGAAGCTAAACTCCGGCCCACCGTCGGGGCTGTAGTTGGTGCTCCAGCTGTTATTATTGTTTGGGTCTTCGTAGGAGTACACGTTGTTGCCACGTGTTCTGGTTTCGGTGTGCCAGCCCTGTGGCGAAGCCAGCTGGTTGGCGGCAGAGGTGCTCACGATGGAACGCGGGCCATGGCCGGGGCTCTCTACCGGCATGGCAAATACGTTGTAGGCGTTGGAAACCCGCACGATGCTTGCCTGTGGTGCCGCTACATAAGGCGATGCCGTGCTGTGGTTGTGTTCTTCGTGCAGGAACCTGCCACCCGGTCCATCATTCTCAAACTGGCAGTGCACCACCATGTTGTCTTTGTCGAGCACAGCGCCTGTCGTGGCATCGAGCCGGATGTTCCACCAGTTCTGGGCGTCCAGTTCATAGATAGACACTTCCCAGGCCAGGCGCAGGCTGCCGTCTTCCATGGGCTGGTAGACCAGCCTGGCAGGTATAGGCTCCAATGAAATGCCTGCTTTGGAGAAGGTAACGGCTCTGTTACGGCCATTGCCGCGCTCCTGCACCGTTAGCGGCTCTTTCATGGCTATACCTAAGTGCTGGGCGGCAGCGGCCACGGCGCCGGCTGCATCCAGTCCCGGCTGGTCTGACTTCGCCCGCTTGCCCACCTGCTTCTGCATGCGGTTGCCCATGGTGAGCACGCGGCCCTCCTTGCTCATGCTGATGTTGGTTATGGCGCCATGCACTTCAATCCCTCTGTAGAGTTGCTTGATGTATAGGTGCTTCATGCCGCTTTTAGGGCTTTCAGATTCACTGGCCAGCTCGAGGTCAGCTACGTCCTCGTCTTCTAATTCGAGCTGCTTCTTGTTTTTCTGAATGTGGTTGAGAGCCGCCTGTGGAATGGCTCTTTGGTCGGACCTCCCCTGCCCGTAGGCGGTAAAAGTGCCGGACAGGAATACGACCAGCAGCAGGAGCTGCCAATGCAGTTGTACACGTGTTTTCATGCGCTATGTTTTTAATAGTTAGACAATCGCGGTTGGAAGGCACGGATTGTTGGAGCGGAGCAAATAACTTCTTAAAAGTAAGCACCTTACAGCACGAAAAACAGGAATAATAATCGGCAAAAGTAACTATAAAATTACCTATAACGCATTAAACTAAACCAATACAACATTGCTTATTTTGTCCACTGCCCAGAAGCCTGCAGGAATCTTCATCTCGCATAGTTTATTTTATATATAGACACTGCTAGATGCAATTAAGCAAATTATTGCTACCTTATCCTCCGCCCATTCTCCTGGCACTGTGGATAAACAATGGGAAAACTACTGTATAAAAAGCTCTCCCATCTGAGCATCAGATTGATTATCTTTGTAGGTAATGGAAAATTTTGTAGTATCAGCGCGTAAATACCGTCCGGCCACGTTCGACAGCGTGGTGGGGCAGCACCATATCACCAACACCCTCAAAAACGCCATCAGCAGCCATCATTTGGCCCAGGCGTTCCTTTTTTGCGGGCCGCGTGGTGTGGGCAAGACAACCTGTGCCCGTATCCTGGCAAAGACCATTAACTGCCAGAACATCACCCCGGAAACAGAGGCCTGCAACGAGTGTGAATCGTGCCGCAGCTTCAACTCCAACAGCTCCTTCAACATCCACGAGCTCGATGCCGCTTCCAACAACTCCGTGGAGGACATCCGCAACCTGGTGGAGCAGGTGCGCTACGCGCCGCAGACCGGCAAGTATAAGATCTACATCATTGACGAGGTGCACATGCTCTCGAACCAGGCCTTCAACGCGTTCCTGAAGACGCTGGAGGAGCCGCCTGCCTATGCTATCTTTATCCTGGCGACCACCGAGCGCCACAAGATTATCCCGACCATCTTGTCGCGCTGCCAGATCTTCGATTTCAACAGAATCCGGATCGAAGACATGGTACGCCACCTGGGCAACATCGCCCAGAAGGAAAACATACAGGCCGAGCCCGACGCGCTGCACCTGATCTCGCAGAAAGCAGATGGTGCCTTGCGCGATGCTTTATCGATTTTCGATCAGATGGTGACTTTCTCGGGCCACAACGTGACTTACAGGGCCACGGTCGAGAACCTGCACATCCTGGATTACGACTACTACTTCCGCCTCACGGACCACCTGCTGGAGCAGAACCTGTCTGGCTCGCTCCTGCTGTTCGATGAGATCCTGAAGAACGGTTTTGATGCGCACAACTTCCTGATAGGTATAGGCGAGCACTTCCGCAGCCTGCTGGTATGCAAAGATGCGCAGACGGTGCAGCTGCTCGAGGTATCGGACAACATCAAGACCCGGTATGCCGAGCAGTCGCAGAAGTCCTCTGTGTCGTTTTTGCTTTCGGGCCTGAACCTGGTGAGCACCTGTGATACCAACTACAAGAGCAGCAAAAACCAACGCCTGCATGTGGAGCTGTGCCTGATGAAGATGGCGCACCTGAACGCGGCCTTTAGTTTTGCGCAGGAGGGAGCAGAGTTAAAAAAAGCTAAGGTAGCAGCCCCGGCACCAGCCGCTACCAAATCAGTTGGTGCCCCCCTTATACCTTCGGCGGCCATGCAGCAGCAGGGCACGACCATCCCTTCGGAGAGCCTGCAGCAGCCACACCAGGCCGGCCATGTACCGTCGCAGGAACTGCAGCAGCTCCCGAAGCAGCAACAGGTAACACCAGATGCGCACCTGACGCCCCCGGTTGCGCAGGCCGCCCCGGCACCTGCCATGCAACGGCCGTCTATACCTGTGCCGCCTCAAAAGAAGCTCGGTAAGCTACCCAGTCTCAAGGACCTGCAGAACCCTCCTGCAGCTGTGGCCGAGGTGGCCGTAGCCGAGGAAGAGGACGAATCCGCTTATGGCGTCGCCGCCCCACTGGACCAAGCCCGTCTGAATACAGTATGGCACGCTATCGTGCGCCGCAAAAAAGGCGAGAACATGATGGAGTATACCTTGCTCAACCGCCAGTTTCACATCGGGGAAGGCAACGAGATTGTGCTGCACCTGGAGAACCACGTGATGATGGACCAGTTCACGAGCATGCGTCCGGAGATTCTGCGGGAACTGAAAAAGGAAACCGGCAACCGCAGCATCAAGCTTCGGGCTGAGGTAATAGAGGTGCAGGAAGGAAACAAATTATATACCTCGCAGGACAAATTCAACTACCTGGCCGAGAAATACCCGGTGCTCGTCGATTTAAAGCAGCGTTTCGGCCTCGACACTGATTTCTAATTCAGAAATAATTTTATATTTGTAAAGTTATAATTAAAACACAAGGTGAGTCATGAAGCTTTCTTTCCGGAAGCTTCGTGTCTCGGCCTTTTTGTTGTGCTATACCTTATCCTATACCTAACGTCACACCCATGAAAAAAGGATTATCGTTGTTACTGGTTGCGTCGGCGCTCACGCTCACACAATGCAAGAACGAAACGTATCAATCGCAGTCTGCCACCCCTGAGACCACGGCAGCGCAGAAGGAGTATAAGTATGAGGCCGCTCCAAACGACCCGCTTAACGCCCGCGTCTATACCTTGGACAATGGCCTGAAGGTATACCTGACGGACTATGAAGACGCGCCACGTGTGCAGACTTTCATTGCGGTACGTGCCGGCAGCAAAAACGACCCGGCGAATGCCACGGGTTTGGCCCACTACCTGGAGCACATGGTGTTCAAAGGCACCAGCCAGCTCGGCACGCAGGATTGGCAGAAAGAAAAGGCCGAGCTTGACAAGATCGAGGCGTTGTACGAGCAGCACCGCAACACCACTGACCCGGCACAGCGCAAGAAAATTTACCACCAGATCGACTCTATCTCGGGTGTAGCCGCGACTTATGCCGTGGCCAATGAGTATGACAAGATTCTGGGCGCGATTGGCGCAAAAGGCACAAATGCCTATACCTCGGTGGAGCAGACGGTTTATACCAATGACGTCCCAAGCAATCAATTGGAGCGCTGGGTGGCTTTGGAGGCGCACCGCTTCGGTGAACTGGTGCCTCGCCTTTTCCACACAGAACTGGAGGCGGTATACGAAGAAAAGAACCGTACCCTTGACAACGACGGTTGGAAAGTAATGGAGACGATGAACGCGGCCATGTTCCCGACGCACCAGTACGGTACGCAAACTACCATCGGTACCATCGAGCACTTGAAGAACCCTTCGATCACAGAGATCAAGAAGTATTTTGATGCTTATTATGTGCCGAACAACATGGCCATCGCGCTGAGCGGTGACATTGACTTTGATGAAACGATCCGCATGATCGACGAACACTTCGGCAAACTGAAGCCTGGCACGGCTCCTACCTTCACGGTAGCACAGGAAAAGCCGATCGCACAGCCCATCGTGAAAGAAGTCTCTGGACCGAGCGCTGAGAACATCTCAATTGCTTACCGCTTCCCGGGTATGAGCGCACGCGATGCGCAGGTGCTGAGCATGATCAGCAACATCCTTTACAACGGACAGGCTGGCCTCATCGACCTGAACCTGAACCAGCAGCAGAAAGTGTTGCAGGCGTATGGCTACGACAACCAAATGAAAGACTACTCGGTGTTCCTTTTGGGTGGTTCGCCACGTCAGGGCCAAAGCCTGGATGAAGTGAAGAACATGCTGCTGGCACAAGTAGAGCTGGTGAAGCAAGGCAAGTTCGACGACGACCTGATCCCGGCCATCGTCAACGACAACAAGATCAGCCTGATGCGTTCCTACGAGCGCAACTCAGACCGTGCCGACGCTTTCGTGACCGCTTTCATCTATGACATTCCGTGGGCGGATTATGTAAAGCGTCCGGAGGACTTTGCCAAGATCAAGAAGCAGGATGTGATGGCCGTTGCCAATAAATACCTCAACAACAACTATGTACAGGTATACAAGCGCAATGATAAGAATGCCGCCAGCCAGAAAGTTGAGAAACCGACGATCACGCCAGTGCCTGTAAACCGTGAGGCGCAGTCAGCCTACTACAGTGCGTTCATGGCCAAAGAGGCTTCTGAGCTTTCGCCTGTGTTTGTTGACTACAAGACAGACATCAAAGAGGCCAAACTGAAGAATAACATCCCGCTGCTGTACACGAAGAACAGCGAAAACGGCCTGTTCCAGATGTATTACATCCTGGACATGGGCAGTGACAATGACCCGAAACTGGGTATGGCCGTGAACTACCTCAAGTTCCTGGGCAATGATAAGTATACGGCGGAAGAGTTGAAGAAGGAGTTTTACAAGCTGGGCACCTCTTTCAACGTGTCTGCCTCTGGCGATCAGGTATACGTTTCACTGTCTGGCCTTGATGAGAACTTTGAAAAGGCGCTGACTTTGTTTGAGAGCGTGCTGCAGAACCCGAAGGCGGATCAGAAGGCGCTGGACGACATGGTACAAGGTATACTGAAGGCCCGCAACGATGCGAAGCTGAACAAAAGCGTGATCCTGAACCAGGCGCTGGTGAACTACGCCAAGTACGGCCCGAAGAACCCGTTTACCTCTGTGCTGTCGGAGAAAGAGCTGAAGGCCGTAAAGCCACAGGAGTTGGTGAACATCATCAAGAGCATCCCTACTTACGAGCACCGTGTACTGTACTATGGCCCACGTGAAACAAATGCTTTGGTAACAACGCTTAACGCAGGTCACATTGTGCCAGCCAAACTGAAGCCGGTTCCGGCTGAGAAGGTATACGCTGAACTCGACATCAAGCAACCGACCGTATACTGGGTAGACTACAACATGGTGCAGGCTGAACTGATGTTCCTGACAAAAGCTGATGCCTTTAACAAAGCCATGGTGCCGACTATCCGTCTGTACAACCAGTACTTCGGCGCGGGTATGAGCTCGATCGTGTTCCAGGAGCTGCGTGAGTCGAAGGCGCTTGCCTACTCGGCTTACTCCAGCTACAGCACAGCGGCCAAGAAGGACCGCTCGAACTACATCATGTCCTACATCGGCACGCAGTCAGACAAGCTGCCGGAGGCAATGGCAGGTATGCAGGAACTCCTGACGAACATGCCGCTAGCCGATGAGAACTTCAACCTGGCGAAGGCTTCGCTGCGAAACAGCATCTCTTCGGAGCGTATCACCAAATCTTCTATCCTGTTCGACTACGAGCGTGCCAAGCGCCTCGGCCTGGACTACGACATCCGCAAGGACGTGTATGAAAGCGCCAACAGCCTGACCTTCGACCAGCTGCAGCAATTCCAGAAGCAGTTTGTGAGCGGCCAGCCACAGGCGATCCTGGTGATCGGCTCGAAAGACCGATTGAACTTCAAAGAGCTGGAGAAATACGGCAAAGTGAAGCAATTGTCATTAGAGGAGGTATTTGGGTACTAAGCCCAGGTGCTATACCTTATAATTAAAAGCGGCAGCCTGTATGGGCTGCCGCTTTTGGTTTACAGTACTTCCTGGTGATGTAAAATTGCTGCTTCAAATGCCGTGCGATGGAGCTTATTGCTTTGTCGCCAGCACCTCCGCCACACTGGTCCATTTGATCTCAGGGTAGCGGTCATTATCCAAGGGCTCCAGTTTGGGCAATCCGCTGAACATATCGCGCATGTACTGCATGCCTTGCCATGCCGGAAAGACTTCATTACTTGAAGGCGTAAGCGCTTTGGTGACTTTGATTATACCATTAAGCAAGCCTAAGCCGCCCACCCGAAACAAGCTGAACTGTTCTCCGGTAGCCTCACTGGCAGCATCTTTCAAACCACGTGCACTCAATACATCACCTGCGATGCGCAGGTAGCGTGGTGTGGAGGGGTCAAGTGCGGCGGCGGCAGTATAGTCGGCTGTATTTTGTATTGTAGTAAAGTCCATGAGTTGGTACGGATTACCATAGTACATCACGCGCTTCAGTGGAAAGAGCACAATGGGCGCCTGCCCGGTGAGCAGGTCGGTAAACATGCCGTTTAGGATAGAAGTGGCCGCTATGGGGGCTTTGTCCAGATGCTCTTTGAATTCTTTCCTAAGGTCCAGGTTGCGGTTGTTGCCGGAAGGCAGCTTTGTGAAATCAATCGCAAAGTCGGAAGGTATAAAGCGGGGCACACCCGCCGCCACGGCTGCTCTCAATAGCAAGGTCTGTATACCTACCATCACATAATGCAAGCCCGACAAGGCAGACACTACGCATGCTGCACCCTCGCAGGCTTTTATTAGAGCTGCAGCATTGTGGTAATCGACTTCACACATAATAGCGCCAGCCTGTCGCAAAGCATCTACTTTAGCGGCCTCACTATCTCGCCGGACGAGTACTCTCACTTGAGCTCCCTTCTCCAGGAGCGATTTGGCGATGCGTCCGCCAAGATCTCCGGTTCCACCTGCCAATACTATAAGTGGAGCATCTGAAGTATTGTTATATGCCATAGTTGCTCGTTTACCTTTGGTGTGTAACAAGCTTTTGCAGGAAAGGTTACATGCTGATGGAGCAGGTATAGCACAGCGGCGGGTGGGTTATACCTAAGGAGGATTCTCTGGCGGTTGGCTCAGTTTCGATTAGCTGCTGCCATTGCTGCTTAAGTTGAGCCAATCATCTTTGGTGAGTGATCGGAGAAAGCTGTTATCGGCCGTTACCAGATCGGTAGCGAGTTTGGATTTGTTCTGCTGCAGGACCTGGATCTTCTCCTCCACCGTGTTGGGACAGATGAGCCGCACGGCAATTACTTTTTTGTCCTGCCCGATTCTGTAGCTTCGGTCAATGGCCTGGTTCTCCACCGCTGGGTTCCACCACGGGTCCACGATAAACACGTAATCGGCTGCAGTCAGATTCAGTCCTGTTCCGCCCGCTTTCAGGCTCACCAGGAATACCCGTATCGCCTCCTCAGTTTGGAACCGGTCCACTACTTCGCCCCTGTTGCGGGTGCTGCCCGTCAGGTATGCGTGCCGGATGTTTTCTTTCACCAACTCCTTCCTGATCAACTCCAGCATACCTACAAACTGCGAGAACACCAGCACCTTGTGATGAGGCACTACATTCCGGATCTGCTGCAGCAGCACCTGTATCTTAGCAGATGTATCCGTAAACAGCTTGGCATCGCCTGTGAGCAGGGGGGAGTTGCAGATCTGGCGCAGCTTGGTGATGCCCCGCAACACGTGCATCGGGTGCTTGGTCAGTTCCTCTTCCCCGTTGGCATTGATGTAGTCTCTGAATTCCTGCTCGCAGGTATCGTATACCTTGCGCTGTTCCTCCCCCATTTCACAGTAAAGAACCATCTCCGTTTTGTCGGGGAGCTCCTTGGCTACTTCGGCCTTTGTTCTTCTGAGCACAAACGGGCCGATCTTCTCCTGCAGGGCCTGCGCACTTCGTCTGTCCTTGAACTTGTCGATGGGCATGGAATAGGTGTTCCGGAAGTAGGTTCTGGTACCTAGTAAGCCAGGATTAACAAAGGAAAGCTGCGCGTAAATATCGAAGGTATTGTTCTCGAAAGGTGTTCCTGTAAGCACTACTCTGTTGCGCGACTGCAGCAGACAGGCAGCCTTGTAACGCTGTGAGTTTGGGTTCTTGATGTTCTGTGACTCGTCCAGGAAAACATACCCAAATCTGTACTTCTTCAGAAAAACGATGTCGGAGAGCAAAGTATTGTAGGTGGTGATCACCACATCGTACTCCTGAAAAGTATCCGTACCCTTTTCTCTACCCGGGCCGTGGTGGATGCATGCTTGCAGTGATGGGGCAAACCGTTGCAGTTCCGCCTGCCAGTTCGGTATAAGCGAGGTAGGCACGACCAGCAGATGCGTCTGTCGCTCCCGCTTCTCCCGTAACAACAACATAAACGCGATGATCTGGACTGTTTTACCCAGGCCCATGTCATCGGCGAGGCAGCCGCCAAACTGCAGGTCGTCTAATAAGTTGAGCCAGCTCAGGCCCTGCCGTTGGTAAGGACGAAGTGTGGTCTGCAGCCCTTCCGGCACAGGTGTGGGGGCCATGTTCTCTACGTTGCTCAGCTGCGCCTGGTACCACCACAATTCCTTGTGCACCTGCTCATCCAGCATGTAGTCCTCGAACAGCTCCGTGAGTACCGCATAGTTGGTTTTAGCAATCTGCAGCTCCTCTTCCACTACCACTCCTGTTTCAAAGTAGCCTTGAAGTCGTTGGAGCCACTCTTCAGGTATAATGCCCATGGTGCCATCGTCGAGGAGCACGTACTTGCTCTTGTTCACGACCGCCTTTTTCAGCTGCTTGATCGAAGCCATTTTGCGGCCAAATTTTACCTGAACCGTTACATTGAACCAGTTCAGGCCGCTGTCTACGTGTATGGCAACGGTGGCTTTGTGCTGGTTGAGCTTGTTCCCCTGCAGGTCGTTGAAGCCCAGAATGGTAACACCATGCGCAGCCAGGTTGTCGAAGGCATCCAGGAACCACGCCTCGTCCAGGAACCTGGTCTTGTGCAGGTAAAAGTAATCGAGCATGTTTTCCAGCTGTTCCCAGAAGTGCGGGTGCTGCTGTATCAGCAGCTTTGTATAGGCTGTCTCTGCCTCGTCATTGCGCGTCACATAGAAAGGCCGTCCCTTATCATCCTGATCATAGATCAGCTTATTCGATAGCAGGGGAATCTCGATTTCGCCGTAGCGCATGAAAGGATGCAATAGCACGTAGTTCTCTGACTCAATCAGGTATAGCACCTTTTCCGGCGGCTCGTTAAAGCCTTTGCTCCTTAATTGAGCCTTGCTCGCAGGTTTCAGGTAGGTATGCTCCACCGGCACATGCGACTCCATTTTGGACAGCACCTGCTGTTGAAACTGCAAAAAGGTATCGTGCGGCAACTGAAGCTCGGTGTCCTGCCTTTTAAAATAGCCCACCACCGAAGGAAGCTGTGGATTGGAACACAGGTACCAGGCATCATCTGCCACCAGAAAATGGCCATACCGAACGTTGATGCGATTCAGGGAAAAGTAGGTACCGTTTATGAACAGATCACTTGTTACGCTGAACACGTCGCTACTCAGGCCAATGCGAACTTTAAAGTCTATTTTCGGCTGGGTAACCTGAACAGGTGTGGTGGAACGTGTCGTTATTTTCTCAGAGACCTCGCTGTCATGGAGGTAGAAGGTATACCGCAGTGGGTTGCGCACAAGTGCCTTTAAACTGGCTGTATCAGCAGCTGACTTTTCGTAGAAACTTTGAAAGCGGGCAATGGCACTGTAAAATTTCAATTCATCCGGCTGTTCGGTTCGCCACACCAGTTCGAGTGGGTTCAGTACCGTGAAGGGTGCTTTTAACTCACCTGTGCTGCTCAGGCTGCAGGAGACGAGTTGGGCACTGAATAAATTATAATAACGGTGCCTTCCGATCACGATGATCGTTCTTGAATCGGAAGTAGCTCCGGCCAGCTGTGGTTGAGAAGCAAGGTGTGCAGCAAAGAGCGACTCTGGGTCATCTGTGCTGTCGAAAGGTTCGAACGGGGGGTATTGCTCTTCCATTATTGCTTCTCAGGTGGCCGCTTTACTTTATGTAGCTGGCTATACCTTCCCTTCAAAGGTAAGCAAATGAGACGTTAGATTTTAGTTGTTTGATTACCCTCCTCCTATACCTTAAAACGCATACCTATACCTGCCAAAAACGAATAATCGGTCTATAAACGCAAAAAAGGCTGCCCAATTTCTCAGGCAGCCTTTCTTATTTTATACTTTCTACTTCTTAGAAGTTAGCCAAAGCCGCATTCAGCGTCTCGCTTGGGCGCATGGCTTTGCTGGTTTTCTCTTCGTTCGGGTGGTAGTAACCGCCAATCTCAACCGGCTTGCCTTGGGCTGCGATCTGCTCGTCTACGATCTTCTGCTCGTTGTCGGTCAGTTCCTGCGCTAGCTTCGTGAAGCGGTCTTTCAGTTCCTGGTTCTTCGTCTGTTCGGCCAGTGCCTGTGCCCAGTACATGGCCAGGTAGAAGTGGCTGCCACGGTTGTCGATACCACCAACTTTACGGGCCGGAGACTTATCTTTCTCCAGGAACTCAGCGTTGGCTTTGTTCAGGGCTTCTGCCAGTACTTCTGCTTTCTCGTTTTTGGTCTTGTAAGCAAGGTCTTCTAAAGATACCGCCAGTGCCAGGAACTCGCCCAGCGAATCCCAACGCAGGTAGTTCTCTTCTACGAACTGCTCCACGTGCTTCGGTGCAGAACCGCCCGCACCGGTTTCGAACAAACCGCCGCCGTCCAGCAACGGAACGATCGAAAGCATTTTGGCGCTTGTGCCCAGCTCGATGATCGGGAACAGGTCCGTTAGGTAGTCACGCAGTACGTTACCGGTTACCGAGATGGTGTCTTTACCCGCTTTGGCACGCTCGCAGGTATAGCGCATGGCTTCTACCGGCGACATGATCTTGATCTCCAATCCGTTGGTGTCGTGGTCCTGCAGGTATTTCTCTACTTTCTGGATCAGGTTGGCGTCGTGCGCGCGCTGCGGGTCCAGCCAAAAAATGGCCGGTGTGTTCGTGATGCGGGCTCTTGTAACCGCCAACTTCACCCAGTCCTGAATCGGAAGGTCTTTTGTCTGGCAGGCTCTGAAAATATCGCCCTGCTCCACTTTCTGCTCCATCAGCGTGTTACCATTTGCGTCAACTATCCGCACGGTACCAGCTTCCGCCATTTCGAACGTCTTGTCGTGCGAGCCGTATTCTTCGGCTTTCTGCGCCATCAGACCAATGTTCGGCACCGTGCCCATGGTCGTCGGGTCGAAAGCGCCGTTCTCTTTGCAGAACTGAATCACTTCCTGATAGATCTGCGCGTAAGAGCGGTCCGGAATGATCGCTTTCGTGTCGTGCAGTTTGCCATCCGGACCCCACATCTGGCCGGAAGAACGGATAGCCGCTGGCATAGAGGCGTCGATGATCACGTCGCTTGGCACGTGCAGGTTGGTGATGCCTTTGTCGGAGTTTACCATCGCCAGTTCAGGACGCTGCGCCATCTCGGCTTTCAGGTCAGCTTCGATCTCGGCACGCTTCTCAGCTGGCAGGTTCTGGATTTTTGCATATACGTCACCCAGTCCGTTGTTTGGATCAACGCCAATTTCCTTGAAGGTAGCGACGTGCTTGGCGAACGTGTCTTTGAAGAACACCGTTACCGCGTGGCCGAACATAATAGGGTCAGACACCTTCATCATGGTGGCTTTCAGGTGCAGCGACAGCAGGATGCTTTGCGCTTTCGCCTCTGCAATTTCCTTCTCCAGGAACGAGCGCAGCGCGTTGCGGCTCATCACCGAAGAGTCCATCACTTCGCCGGCCTTCAGGGCCACTTTGTCTTTTAATACTTTGGTCTCGCCGTTGGCGCCAACAAACTCGATGCGCACATCCGTCGCTTTGTCTACTACCACAGATTGCTCGCTGCCGTAGAAGTCGCCGCCCGTCATGTGGGCTACGTGCGTTTTAGAGTCAGAGGACCACTTGCCCATCGAGTGTGGGTGCTTCTTGGCGTACTGCTTCACGGCGTCTGCCACACGGCGATCTGAGTTTCCTTCGCGCAGCACCGGGTTTACGGCGCTACCCAAAATCTTGGCATAGCGTGCCTTGGCATCTTTCTCAGCATCATTTTTCGGGTCGGCCGGATAATCCGGGATGTTGTAACCCTGCGACTGCAATTCTTTGATCGCCTCTGCCAGCTGCGGAATGGAGGCACTGATATTTGGCAACTTGATGATGTTCGCCTCCGGCGTTTTGGCCAGGTCGCCCAGGTAGGCCAGGTCGTCCGACTGCTTCTGCTCCTCAGAAAGATTCTCCGGGAACGCGGCGATGATACGGCCGGCCAGGGAAATGTCTCTGGTCTCTACTTCGATGTCGGCAGCCTTGGTGAAGGCCTGTACAATCGGCAGGAAAGAGCGCGTTGCCAAAGCTGGCGCTTCATCTGTAATGGTATAGATGATTTTCGATGATTTTGTCGTCATGTAGGTCAGTATTTAAATAGTTAGTTTCAGGGATCTGATTTTACCGCCTTTTCTAAGCCGATAAAATCAATTTCCCCACGCTAGTTGAAGAAGCAAATATAAGAGTCTTTTTGATAAGGCTAAACCTTCCTCCGGTGTTTCGTTTGTACCGTTCGGTACGTGCTCCGTATTCATAAAATTGGACAATAATGAGGAGGCGTACACTAACTAAATGCAACCGAATTTCATTCTTCTCGTTTTTAGCCACTGTGCCTACCTTATTAAGCATTTGCATTACACGTTATGTTTTCGACACCTAAGATCAACTTTAGATACTTATTATTTCTTTCGTTTACCCTATTCTTTACAGCCTGTTCCGACGACGAAACCAAGGAAGAGATAGAGCCGCAGCAGGAAGCGGTATCGCTCAGGATTATGCCTTTAGGTAATTCGATTACGCAGGGCGGGGAGGTTAACCCCAGTTACCGGTACGAACTCTGGAAGATGCTGGTAGATGCCGGGGTTAAATTTGAGTTTGTAGGCTCCATGGACACCAACTGGTACCGCAATGCCCCCAATACGGAGCATGGTGCTGACGTGGCCTCTCCGGTGATGGGACAAACCTACAAAGGGCAGACTTTCACGAACAAACATGAGGGGCATTGGGGCTGGAATACCAGCGATATGCTCAACGGCTACGAAAAACCGACCCAGTACAAGCGCGACAAGGGCAAGCTAAGCGATTGGCTGAAGGGCTATACCCCGGATGCTGTTTTGATGCACCTCGGCACCAACGACATGATCCACAGCAAGCCGACAGACGGCACGATCAAGCGAATTGAGCAGATCATCGGGCAGCTGCGCGCCGACAACGAGAACGTTGCGATCCTGCTGGCCAAGATCACCCCTATACCTGCGCAGTACGCCAACGTTGACTCTACCCAGCACTTTATATCCCTGTTACCAGCGCTGGCAACACGACTTTCAACTCAAAAATCTCCGGTTATCGTAGTTGACGTGAACGCAGGCTTTAACACGGGTGCCTATACCTATGACGCGCTGCACCCGAATACAGAAGGGGAGAAATTCATTGCCAAGCGCTGGTATGATGCCATCCGGGCAAATGAAGAGACATTGTACAATTTAGCGGCACAGCGCCAACGCAGAGAGTCAGGCCAGTAGCATCTGAAGCCTGGAACCAAGCGTAACTCAACAGCGTTGCGCACGTTCTATAAGCTACTTAGTACCAATCACCTAGCTTACAGCTCTATGCGCGCCCTCCTCATCCGATTCCGAAGACAGGCTTATCTCCTTATCCCGTTCCTATTCTTTGGCATGGAGGCCTATTCCCAGGCGCAGCCCATCAAGATCATGCCGTTGGGCAACTCGATTACGCAGGGAAGTCATCTGTTTCCAAGTTACCGCTATGAACTTTGGAAGAAGTTAATAGATGCTGATGTCAATTTTGAGTTTGTAGGCTCCCAATCGCTTAATTATAATTTTGACAGGCAGTCCGAAGCACCTTCACCTAATGTGAACGATACTTATGGAGGTAAGACATTCACGAACAAACATGAAGGGCATTGGGGATGGCGGGCTGATGAAATACTGAATGGCAGAAATGGAAACAGCATTGCAAGTTGGGCTGAAGCGCATAAACCAGATCTTGTGCTGCTGCACTTAGGCACAAACGACCTGTTTCAGAAACAATCGATTGAAACTACCCTTACCGATCTGAGGCAAATCGTTGGGGTGCTGCGAGAGAAGAATCCGGCTGTCTTAATTATTTTGGCTCAGCTCATTCCGGCCGATCCAAAAGACCAGTACCTGAAAGAAGTTAGTGAGCAAATTCCGCTCTTCAATGCGCAGTTACCCGATCTTGTCACATCCCTAAACAATGATAGCCGATATCCAGATTCGCAAGTAGTACTGGTAGACCAGAACACCGGATTTAACCCTGCCAAAAATCCTAACTCGGTAGTAGGGCAGGGCGACACGTACGATGGACTTCACCCTAATAAGCTTGGAGAAGCTAAAATGGCCCAGGTTTGGCTTGAAGCCATCATGAACGAAATTGTTATTCCGCTACCAGTCGAGCTGCACAGCTTTAAAGGTATGGCCACACAGAGCGGGGTGCAACTGGACTGGGAAACGGCTTCGGAGCTGGACAACGCATTTTTTGAAGTGCAACGGGGTCAATCCGCTACAGAATTTGATGCTATCGGTCGTATGGAAGGGGCCGGCACCACCTCGCTTCCCCAAAGCTATACCTACCAGGACAAGGAAGCCGGCAACGGCGTGAACTATTATCGCCTCCGGCAGGTGGACTTTGACGGCACACAGAGCTACTCTCCGGTGGTGGCGGTGAGCCTGGTGCAGGCCACAACAGAAGAAATGCGGGTATACCCGACCCATACCAAAAGCAGCCATCCGGTTACGGTACAAATGCTGGCCTTGCAGCCTCTGGAGAAGTTCAGCATCTCGATCTATACCCTTGAGGGAAAACTGGTAAAGGAATATGAAGCGGAAGCTGACAACCGGGGTAACTTTATTCAGCTGCTCAACACAGCTGGGCTAAGTGATGGCAGCATGTACATGGTGCGGGCTTCGCTGCCAGGCAGGGCCTTTATCCGCCACCTCATGATCGACCGCTAAGTGCCACCTATACCTACTCCTGACTTTCCTGCTGCCTGAGCAGGCGGATTACCTCTTCATCACTCACCTGTTCAAACTCCTGGTAAAACTGCCCAACCGCCTGAAACATAGGAGGCACCAACAGGCATACCACTTCATCTACTATAGCCTCAAACTGCTTAATGGCGGCTCGTGGCGCGACAGGCACTGCTATAATAATCTTGCGGGGTTGCTTGTGCCTGGCCATATGCACAGTAGATAGCAGCGTCTTGCCTGTCGCGATGCCATCATCCACGATGATCACGATGCGATCGCGCAGGTCAACTGGCTGACGGTTGCCCATAAAGAGCTTGTACTTCTGGCGCAGACTTGTCTTTATCCGCTCTACTTCGGCGTGGATGTACTCCGCTGGTACGTCAGTCCGCTTATCCACCTCCACATCTTCCAGACTTACCGCGCCTATCGCAAACTCCGGATTAGCAGGATGCCCGATCTTCTTGGAAACGATCACATCCAAGGGCATACCGAGTCGCCGGGCAATAGGCGCTGCCACCGGCACACCTCCCCGAGGTATAGCCAGCACCACCCCCTGCTGCCCTTTGTAGTGCTCCAACCTATCGGCCAGTAGCTCTGCAGCGATTTGTCTGCTAGGTATCATCTTTTTCAGTTTTTGGTTGAGTTGTCAGATTGTTGATGGTTAAATGGTTAAATGGTTAAATGGTTAAATGGTTAAATGGTTAAATGGTTAAATGGTTTATTAAAAGAATCAATCTCACTAAATCACTCAACCACCAACTCACTCCATCACTCATTCAAAACTCAATCACTAACTCACCAATTCACTCATTCACTAACTCCTAAGCGGATGCTGTTTGCCGGGCTCCAGGTATTTCCGGAACCAGTCTGTTGCCAGCTGGGCTGCCATTTCAAGTGCTCCGGGCTCTTCAAACAGATGCGTGGCATCAGGCACGATCTCGAGGTCTTTTAAGCATTGCAGCCGGTCTTGCGCCCACCTGTTCAGATCGAGCACCTCTTCATCCAGACCGCCTACAATCAACAGCGTCGGGCTTTGCACATCAGGCAGCACCTCACCGGCCAGGTCTGGGCGTCCGCCCCGGCTCACCACTGCGCCGATGATGTCCCCGCCAAGTGCGGCGGCGGCACTCAGCGCCGAGGCAGCTCCCGTACTCGCTCCGAACAGCCCGATGCGTAAGTCTTTCGTGTAGTCGTTCTGCTGTACCCATGTCACGGCATCAATCAGGCGTGTGGTGAGCAGCGCTATATCAAATCGGTTTTCTTGTCGCTGGTCCTCCGCTTCGGTGAGCAGGTCGAACAGCAGGGTCGCAAAACGGGAACGCTGCAGGTGCTCCGCCACATAACGGTTGCGCGAGCTCAGGCGACTGCTGCCACTACCATGCGAGAAGATGACCAGTCCCTTTGCATCCTCCGGCACTACCAGGTCTGCCGTCAGCAGTATATTTCCAGCCTCTAGCTGAAGGCTGTCGTTGAATATGAAATTTGCCATCAAGTTTGTTTTCGTTAGTAAAGCCCCTATTACTTTAATTTACGTCTCGGTATGGCAATAGTTAAAAAGCTGTGCCTGTGATTCCCCTTCAGGTATAAGCCCCGTCAGGTAAAACACCGTATAGGAGCTATACCTGAAATTGAGACCTATGCGCAGCATTATTTTAACTTCACTGACCTGCCTGTTACTACTGGCAGGTATAACCTCCTGCGGATCCGGAGACCCGGAGCAAAACCTGGCGGAGCAGCGTGCTGATGAGCACCAGCGTCTGGAAGAGGTACAGGAAGAGCACATTCGACGAGAAGGCAATCCAAATCAGGATTCAATTTCCTTTGGGCAGGCCTTCTCCCTTTTCATGACTGCCCTGCAGGCTGCTGATACCACCACACTGAACCAGTTCATTCACCCAGACCAGGGACTTTGGATCATAGAGCAGCCCGGCGCCATGCCTAAGATGACACGCGTTACGGACATCCGGGATTTCAAGCGCGAGTTTCAGGGGAGGTCTTTCTTCACTATCCGGGATGAGGTAAAAACCTGTGACCTGCGTGAAGAAGCCTGGCCATCCTTCGATTGCGGGGACCTGAACTACGACGAAGGACAATCGGGTTACAGCAAAGACGGGTGCTTTGTGTCAGATGCTGCCAAGTTCCAGAAGAGTGGGTACTGGGACTACGCCAGCCTGACAGATGCAGAAATCAAGCAGATCAAGGCCACCTTGCCCCTTTTACAAAGATCAGTGCTGCACACAGCTACTTCCTTTGAGTTTCACTTCGGCCCTGTTGACGGCCAGTGGCGATTGCTGTTCGCCAAACTGATCTATCCTTGTAGCGCTTGAGTGAGTTCTGATTGATTGAATGAGTGAACAGTCTTAAAAATTACTGAGCTTGATTAAAATGTGGCTTGGTGAGAAGCGGTAAAAGATCCACCAAGACTTAAACGTCCTGCTATACCTAACGTATTCTCAATCAAACGAGGAAACACTCTCTAACTAACCCATTCACTAAATCATGGCCTACTACCGACGCTTCGATCAGCCTGCTCCAGATCCTGCCTTGCTTGCCCGCCTGACCGAACAGCAGCGCGACATGCAGCAGCGGGTTATCCTCCAAAAGCCAGACTTTGACCTGAAGCTGATTGCCGGCTGCGACTCTTCTTTTGTGGGGGAAGACCATATTCTGTCGGTGTTTGTACTGCTCTCATACCCCGAACTGGAGGTGCTGGAGAAGGTATGGCACTATGGGGAAGTGGAGCTGCCTTATGTTCCGGGATTCCTTTCTTTCAGAGAAGCGCCCAACCTGCTCAAAGCCTACGAAAAATTGCAGCAAAAGCCCGACCTGATCATGGTGGACGGCCACGGCATCTCCCACCCCCGCCGCTTAGGTATAGCTACCCACCTGGGTCTGCAACTGAACAAGCCTACCATGGGCGTCGCCAAAAAAGTGCTGGTGGGCAGGTATAAGGAGCCGGATGTTTTGAAGGGCTCCATCTCGCCGCTGGAACACAAAGGCGAACTGGTGGGAAATGTGCTGCGCACCAAGGATAACGTGAAGCCGGTGTTCATTTCTGCCGGCCATCTCATGGATCTGGCATCCGCTACGGAGATCGCCATGGCCTGTGCAGTGAAACATAAACTACCGGAGCCGACAAGGCTGGCAGACCATTATGCGGCGGTATTTAAGAGTGAAGTAAAGTAACTCAATACACAGCCCCCTTTCTTGCATTTTCCTAACTTAAAGAATCCCCGGCAACACTTTGCCGGGTAGCCTGGAGACGCTCAATCGTTTACAGCAGGAAAAGTAACGCAAACCTCAGCGTTCAAAAAAGCTGTATACCTGTTCCAACAAACAGGCCATTCTTTTTCTTACTCCCAAGCCCTCATTTCATGTGCAGGTACAGCGGCAAACCTTTGCTGACTACCGCCGTGGTGCCCAAAATGTAAAGAATCGGGCTATAAAACGGCTTTTATCCCTTTTTACCCTCATTCGTCATTTTAAAAGCTAACCAAGGTCATCTATTGAAGTGTCCGATGTCATACTTTGGGGAGCCAGGCTGCTATAGTTTTGCATCATAGAAATAACACAAATAGTAACAACTTAACCGCCTGTATCATGAAAATCTTGAACCCCATAAAATTGCTAAGTTTGTTTAGCATCCTTTTAGGATTAAGCCTAGGCAATACACTGCTCGCCCAGGACCAGTACAAACTGGCCGGCAAGCCCGAACTTAAGGTAAAGGGCACTTCAACCATCCACGACTGGGAAATGACATCTGCGCAGGCCCAGGGTACGGCTGACATGATACTGGAAGGCACCACACTTAAAAACGTGAAGTCGGCTTCTGTCACCCTGAAAACCGCATCGGTTAAAAGCGGCACGGCCAAAATGGATGAGATCGCACACGAGTCGCTCAAAGCTAACAAGCACACCGACATTGTGTTTACCCTGACCTCTTTCCGCGCCCTGGACAATAACCGCGCCCAGGCTACCGGCAACCTAACCATCGCGGGCACCACGAAGCCAGTAACTTTCAACGTGGAGACAAGCACAAAATCCGGTTCAGTGCAGCTGGCTGGTGAGGCGAACATCAAATTCACCGACTTCGGCATCAAACCGCCCACAGCGCTTTTGGGCACTGTAAAAACCGGCAACGAGCTTAAACTCAGTTTCAAGGCAAATTTCCAGCCTGTTACCTCTTATTCAAAAAACTAAAGAACTCTTAAATACCGAACATCATGAAAAAGATAACACTTTCATTGGGCCTGTTGCTTGGCTTAAGCATGAGCGCCTTTGGGCAGATCACCCTATCAGACCTGCCATACGCCCGACCATACGACAAAAGGGGCCTCAATACCTTCGAAACACCTAAGCAGGACACCATCGGCTTCGACGGCATTAAAGTGCGACTGGGCGGAGGTTTTGCACAGCAGTTCCAGGGCCTGAAGCACAAGAACTCGGCTACAGCCCTCATGCAGCAGCAAGGCAACAACGAGGTAAACCTCAACCAGCTGATGCCGATCGAGAATGGCTTTAACCTGGCCTCTGCCAACCTGAACCTGGATGTGGCGCTTGCAGATGGTGTCCGACTGAACCTGATCACCTACCTGTCATCAAGACACCACTCTGAAGCCTGGGTAAAAGGTGGCTACATACAAGTGGATAAGGCTGAATTCCTGAACAGTCCGCTGGTGAATAAGCTCATGGAGAACATTACCGTAAAGGTGGGTCACATGGAGATCAACTACGGCGACGCGCACTACCGCAGAACGGATAACGCCCATGCCCTCCAGAACCCGTTTGTTGGCAACTACATCATGGATGCCTTCACAACAGAGATCGGTGCAGAAGTGATCTACCAATACAAAGGCTTCCTGGCAGTAGGTTCTGTTACAGGTGGCGAAGTACAAGGTGGTATCCAGACTCCGGACCAGCGCAAGCCTTCCTTCATTGGTAAATTAGGCTACGACAGCCAGGTAAAAGACGACCTGAGAGTAAGATTAACAGGCTCTGTGTATACAACCGCCGGCTCTGTGCGAAACACGCTCTATGGTGGCGACCGTGCCGGTTCACGTTACTTCCTGGTGATGGACCCTGCTAAAGTGGCAAGCGGCGCAGCAGTAACACCTGCTACACACTTCACGTCAGGACACATTAATCCGGGCCTTACCAACAGCATCACGGCCTTTGTGGTCAACCCCTTTGTGAAGTTCCGCGGCCTGGAGTTCTTCGGCAACTTTGAGCAGGCGAAAGGCAAAGGCAGACTGGGCGCAAACGATGAACCAGCAGACCGCACCTGGAGACAACTGGGCACCGACCTGGTATACCGCTTCGGAGGCAACGAGAACCTGTATGTGGCAGGCCGCTACAACGTAGTGGAAGGACGCCTGGCACCATCTGCTGCCACCCCGAATGTACAGAACAACAGCGTGAACCTGAACAGAATCCAAGTAGGCGGCGGCTGGTTTGTAACCAAAAACATCCTTGCCAAAGCAGAATATGTGAAGCAACAGTACAAAGGTTTCGCTCCAACGGACATCCGCCACGGTGGTGAGTTCAATGGCTTCATGATCGAAGGCGCCATATCTTTCTAACACCCGAATACCATGTTACCTCTAAGTATCTTTCTGGTTGCTGTCTCAATGCTAAGCGCTATGGTGCTGCCTGAGAAAAGAGAGTATGTTGTGATCACGGGCAACAAAGTGTCCGTAGCAGCAGGCACCTCCCTGGGCAACATCAACTGCGCCTACACCAGCAGCCAGAAAGATACACTGGAGTTGAACAGGCAGATTCCCCAGCGGGACAGGCTCAGGCTGGATATACCTGTGAAGGAGTTCAACTGCGGCAACGTCTTCCTGAACAAGGATTTCGCAAAAGCGCTGAATGCCAGCCAGCACCCCTACGCCAAAATTGAGGTGGTTTGCCTGAAAAAGGAGGGCAGAGACTACAAAGGCAACCTGAATCTGATCGTAGCGGGAAAAATCATTCCGCTTCAAAATGTGAGCTTTCACTCCTACCCGGGCAAAGGCGTCACTAACCTGAAGAGCAACATCTGCCTGAATTTCTCTGAAATAGGTCTGGCCACACCCAAAAAAATGGGCGGTCTGTTTAAAGTAGAAGATAAACTACAGGTTATGGTGGAACTGCAGGTAGCAGGGTGAGGCAGGTAACAATTATTCTTTAAAGCAAAAGGCAGCCGGAAGTGCTGCCTTTTGCTGTTTTTCAGACCTTGAAAACCCTTTTCTATGCCATTCTGTCTTTAAAACACATTTTCACCGAATCGCAACCTGTCATTATTTCAGCAAAATCATCTTAAAGTCCCACTGGTGTACCCTTTGCTAGCTAGCTCGTAGAACAAAGACTAGGGAAAAGACGAGTAAAGGATATGAATTTTAATAACTATACCATCAAAGCCCAGGAGGCCATCCAAAAGGCCACCGAGATAGCAGGCGGCTTTCAGCAGCAGGCCATCGAAACCGGGCACATTTTAAAAGCAATACTGGAGACGGACGAGAACGTCACCAGCTTTTTGCTCAAGAAACTCAACATCAACGGCAACATCCTGCACAGCAAGCTGGACGAGACTGTAGCGGCTTACCCGAAAGTGAGCGGCGGCAGCCCATACCTGGCAAACGATGCTGCAGCAGCCCTGCAAAAGGCCACGGCATACCTGAAAGAATTCGGCGACGAGTATGTGGCCATCGAACACATGCTGCTGGGCCTGTTGGCGGGCCGCGATAAGGTAGCCGGCCTGATGAAGGATGTAGGCTTCAATGAAAAAGACCTCAAAAAAGCGATAAAAGAATTGCGCGGCGGCACCAAAGTAACCGACCAGAACGCCGAGGCGAAGTACAACTCGCTCAAGCGCTATGCTCGCGACCTCAACGAAATGGCCCGCAATGGCAAGATCGACCCGGTGATCGGCCGCGACGAAGAGATTCGCCGCGTACTGCAGATCCTGAGCCGCCGTACCAAAAACAACCCGGTGCTGCTGGGTGAGCCCGGTGTGGGTAAAACCGCCATTGTGGAAGGTCTGGCGCAAAGAATTGTGGCCGGTGACGTGCCCGAGAACCTGAAGAACAAAACGCTGATGAGCCTCGACATGGGTCTGCTCGTAGCAGGTGCCAAGTATAAGGGTGAGTTTGAGGAGCGTCTGAAAGCGGTGATCAAGGAAGTGGTGGATGCTGAGGGCGAGATCGTGCTCTTCATCGACGAGATCCATACCTTGATCGGGGCAGGTGCAGGAGGTGAGAGCGCTATGGACGCCGCCAACCTGCTCAAGCCGGCGCTGGCCCGTGGCGAGCTGCATGCCATCGGTGCGACCACACTCAAAGAATACCAGAAGTACATCGAGAAGGACAAGGCACTGGAGCGACGCTTCCAGGCCGTGATGGTGGACGAGCCAAGTGTGCAGGATGCAATCTCGATCCTGCGCGGTATCAAAGATAAGTATGAAGTACACCACGGGGTGCGCATCAAAGACGATGCGATCATCGCAGCCGTGGAGCTTTCAAACCGTTACATCACCGACCGCTTCCTCCCCGACAAGGCCATCGACCTGATGGACGAGGCGGCCGCGAAGCTGCGCATCGAGATCGACTCGCTGCCGGTAGAGCTCGACGAGATCCAGCGCCGCATCATGCAGTTGGAGATTGAGCGGGAAGCGATTCGCCGTGAGAATGACAAGGACAAAGAAACAGTGCTTTCCCGGGAAATCGCGGACCTGAGCGGCAGGCGCGATGACATGAAAGCCAAGTGGCAGAACGAAAAGCAGATCATCGAGGGCATCCAGAAAGAAAAAGAAAACATTGAGAATTATAAGCTCGAAGCCGAGCAGGCCGAGCGCTCCGGCGACTATGGCCGTGTGGCGGAGCTCCGTTACGGCAAGATTCAGGAGGCAGAGGCGAAACTGAAGGAACTGCAGGAGCAGGTACACCAGATGCAGGGCGAAAACCCGATGCTGAAAGAAGAGGTGAACTCGGAGGACATTGCCGAGATCGTGGCCAAATGGACCGGTATACCGGTGAGTAAGATGCTGCAGAGCGACCGTGAGAAATTGCTGCACCTGGAGCAGGAACTGGGCAAACGCGTCGCTGGTCAGGAAGAGGCCATTGAAGCGATCTCGGATGCGGTGCGTAGAAGCCGCGCCGGCATGCAGGACCCGAAACGCCCGATCGGCTCGTTCATCTTCCTGGGTACGACTGGTGTGGGTAAGACTGAGCTGGCCAAGGCGCTGGCCGACTACCTGTTCAACGACGAGAACGCGATGGTGCGCATTGACATGAGTGAGTACCAGGAGCGCCACGCCGTGAGCCGTATGATTGGTGCGCCTCCGGGCTACGTAGGCTACGACGAAGGCGGTCAGCTGACCGAGGCCGTGCGCCGCAAGCCCTACTCCGTGGTGCTGCTCGACGAGATCGAGAAAGCGCACCCGGACGTATTCAACATCCTGCTACAGGTATTGGACGATGGTCGCCTGACCGATAGCAAAGGCCGTGTGGTGAACTTTAAGAACACGATCATCATCATGACCTCCAACATCGGTTCGCACATCATCCAGAGCAACTTTGAGCTGATGGATGAGATTAACCACGACGAAGTGATCGAGCGCACCAAGGACGAAGTGTTCGAGCTACTGAAGAAGTCAGTAAGACCGGAGTTCCTCAACCGCATCGACGAGCTGGTGATGTTCCGTCCGTTGAGCCGACGCGACATCCGCAAGATCGTGACCATTCAGTTTGCGCATATCCAGGATCGTCTGGACGAAGCAGGTATACGCCTGATCGCCACCGACGAGGTACTCGATTACCTGGGCGAGCAGGGTTACGATCCGCAGTTCGGTGCCCGTCCGTTGAAGCGGGTGCTGCAGCGCCAGGTGCTCAACGAGCTGTCAAAAGAGATATTGGGCGGCACGATAAATAAAGATTCTGTGGTGGAGGCTGTACTAAGCGATGGACAGATTCGTTTCAACAATGTAGACATCGAGTTACCGACCGAAAAGTAAATTGATTGTGTATTAAAAGTAAAGTTTAGTTGAGCAAAAGGCCTTCCCGTCTGGGGAGGCCTTTTTGTTTTTGAACCACAGGTATAGCCTGGCCGTACCCAAAGCACAGACTTTTTTCACACCTCATATAAAACCTATACCTATGGACGAGTTCATGCAACTGGCGATTGACGAAGCAAAGAAAGGCCGCAGTGAAGGCGGTATACCCATCGGCTCGGTGCTGGTGAAAGACGGCAAGGTGGTGGCCAGTGGGCACAACAAGCGGGTGCAGGAAAACAACCCCATCCTACATGGCGAGATGGACTGCCTCAACAATGCCGGCCGCATCGGCTCCTACCGCAACACTGTGATCTACTCTACCCTGATGCCCTGCTACATGTGCGCCGGCACCATCGTGCAGTTCAAAATCCCAAAGGTGATCGTGGGCGAATCCAAGACCTTTGACGGCGCCCGTGCGTTCATGGAGTCGCACGGCGTGGAGGTAGTAGACCTGAACCTGCCCGAGTGCATTGAGATGATGGAGGACTTAATAAAAGAGAAGCCGGAGCTCTGGAATGAGGATATTATGGAGTTGGAGTAAGCAAATCAATCTGCCCTCTAGTACCAATCGCTTCTTCTATTAAAACAGCCGGTACATAACGATCTTCTAGCTTCTTCATTTCTGTTGTAGAAGCATCACTAGCTTACCTAATTAGAAGCCCCAGAGTAAAATACTAATACCTCTCGAGAAAGCTTAATATAGTTTTTAACCACGTTCCTGTGCAATCAAATAAGAAGAAACCCTAAAATATAAATAAAATATTATTCGTTTATATTTTTTTAAACAATATATTATAATTGGCGTAAGACCTTTAAAGATATGCCAATCCATTAATATAAGAATAATACCAATGCTTCAACTCTTGAAAAAAGGGGTGCGTTCCACCCTTTATGCTATCAAAGGTGAACCCGTACATGAAATTGGAGAATTCGCCCAACGTATAAAACATAGACACAGCACTTTCTGGAAATCAGCTGATGCAGAACTCGTACGAAACACCTCTATGAGCAGAGGTGATTCTTTAGAGCAATGGTGCGATGCAGCTCACTGGCAACGTAAATTAAGTAATAAGTATAATGCGCGACTTTTTGCAGAAATGCTTAACTGCCGGGTACCTGATCTCTATTGGAAAGGTCGAAACCTAAACGACCTTGATTTCACAGAGCTTCCGAAGCAATATGTAATCAGACCTACTATAGGGCACTCTTGTAATATGGTTTTTTTGATGAACAACACTTTTAATCTGATGGATAAAAGCTTTTACTCTGAAGTAGAACTTAAAGAGCTGCTTAATCAAGCATTGTTAAAGAATCCTCATCAAGAGTTTCTTTTTGAAGAATTTGTTAGAAGTGAAAGCGGGGAGTACAAAATTCAAAACGACTATAAAATTTCTATTTTTAATGGAGAATTAGCAGTTATTGATGTGATTAACCGAACGAGCCCTAAGACAGGACTTTCCAGCTGTTATGATGAAAACTGGAACAGGGTAGATACGATGTCAGCATACTATGAGGAAGCACCTACTCAGGAACCACCTGAGTGTCTTTCAGAAATGATTGGATTTGCAAAAAAGCTAAGCAAAGCCTATCAAATTTTTGTTAGGATCGACTTTTATGCAACTGACAAAGGAGCGGTATTTGGAGAGTTCACCCCTACCCCAGGCAAGGGAGAGGGCTTTACTCCAGACGCTGATAAGAAGCTCTTGCAGTATTGGGATAAATTTTGCCCAGGCACGATTTAGCTGCAGTTCGTAAACTAAAAAAAACTACTACTCCCCCTCCAGCACATATTTCATTGCTTGCTCCTTGTCGGCCAGGTCATAATAGCGGACGCCGTGCTTTTTTACGGTGCTGGCTAGTTTTGCCGCCCACTCCTGCCACTTCTTCTCTCCCACCATGGCCACACGTCCGTAGTCAAGCCCGTGGATGATGTCGAACAGGCCGTTCTCTATCGCTGCCACAGGCTGAATCCAGTCCACATTCACCATTTCGTAATAGATGTGCGTTTCCTCATGCCGGAGCATCAGGTCTCGGACCAAGTTGCGGTATTGGTCGAAGTCAGGTATAGTCAGCTTTTCGCGCACGCGCACGGCCAGTATGTTATCACGGGTTTCAGGTAGTATTTCCAGCATAGTTCTACTTCTTTACGCACTTTCTACTGAAGCTTTACAACCGCTATACCTGGCGAGCGGGAAATTATCGTCTATTTTTGAGCTTTTTGCTACTGAATGCCTATTTTGCAGATTCAAGCTACCTGTTCAAAATGATGAAACCCTTACGCTGTACCCTCACCCTGCTCCTCTGCCTATACCTGTTCACGGCCCAGGCTAAAGTCGACACACTGGTTATCCAGAGCCCTTCGATGCAAAAGACGCTAAAGGCCGGTGTGGTGACGCCGGATGGTTATCAGAAGAAAAAGAGCGGTCCCTACCCGGTGCTATACCTGTTGCACGGCTACAGCGGCAACTTCAGCAACTGGCTCAAAGTGCCGCCTCAGAAAGACCTGCTCCAGACCATGGCCGACAAGTACCAACTTATCATTGTGACACCCGACGGCGGTTTCAGCAGCTGGTATTACGACAGCCCGGTGGACAAACAGAGTCAGTACGAAACGTTCATCACGCAGGAGCTGAGGCAGGAGATCGAGCGCAGGTATAAGGCTATACCTGAACGCAGCGCCCGTTTCATCTCCGGCCTGAGCATGGGCGGACACGGGGCGCTATACCTGTCGGCACGGAACCCGGAGCTATACCTGGCCGCCGGCAGTATGAGTGGTGCCCTGAACGTATCAAGGAGCGAATCGGAGAAATTGCTCAAAAGCATAGAGGCCGTGTTGGGTCCGAAGCCGGAGAACATGGAGCGTTTCCGCCAAAACTCTGTCGTGCACATGGTGCCGGAGCTCAAGCAAAGCGGCGTGCACCTGATCGTTGACTGCGGTGTTGCGGATATGCTTTTAGAGGACAACCGCGAGCTGCACCGCCGACTGGTGTATGAGAAAGTGCCCCACGAGTACATAGAGCGCCCCGGCGCACATACCTGGGCCTACTGGGGCAATGCCCTGGAGTACCACCTGCTGTTTTTCCAGAAGGTGCGGGAAGGTGTTGCTAAATAGAAGTTCAGTTGCCCTCGCTCGCGTCCCGCGAGTGTGCGCTATGTAGTGGCGTCCCGCCACTTGTAATGAGAGGTATATCGCTCTTTTGGATTTCTCAATCCGAAAGTCTTATCGAGGGGCCCTAACACCACTGTCGAGGATTTCCTAATCCCAGTGTCCCGCTTAATGCGGGTCACAAATCCGCAACAGTTAGATTTCGGATTGAGAAATCCGAAATAGCGCACGGTGCCGAAGGCACAAAGACAAGCGGCCAGAGTCCGCCCTATACCTCACACACGCCAGAGGTAAGCGAGGGCGTAAGAGGGTATAGAAACACAAAAGGCATAGAATCCGTTGGTTCTATGCCTTTTGTGTTTCTATATTTATTGGCTTCTCTAGGTATGCCACTCAGAGCCTTTTCATCCTAAACAGCCACAAGCCCGGAAACTTGCAACAGTTCGCGTTCGTGGACCAATTGGTACAACCCAAGAACCAACAAGTTAACCATCATCAATTTAACAATTCAACCACCAGCATCACTCCGTGTTGTACTTGTTAACGAATTGCTGCCTTACCGTGTCCCCTTTCCTGACAAACGGACGAATGATGAGTCGCGTGCCGTTTTCGTAGGTGAAGAACCGGTAGATCCAGTTGCTCAACACCACCAGTTTGTTCCGGAAGCCCACCAGCGCCATCACGTGCACAAACAGCCACGTCATCCAGGCCAGGAAGCCTCCGAGGTGGATGTTGCCAGGCAGATCGGCCACCGCCTGGTTGCGGCCAATGATCGCCAGCGAGCCTTTGTCAACGTACTCAAACTCCTCCATCTTCTCCCCTTTGACCAGGCGCTTCAGGTTCTTGGACAGGAGCTTGCCCTGCTGTATGGCAGGCTGCGCTACGCCAGGGTGCCCTTTCGGCCATTTATCAGTTTTCATAAAGGCAATGTCTCCGATCGCGAATATGTCATCATAACCGAGCACCTGGTTGTAGCGGTTCACCAGGATACGGCCACGCTCCACAGCTTCGGCCGGCAACCCGTCGATCAGGGCGCCCTGCACACCGGCAGCCCACACCAGTGTCTGGGTCTGTATCTGTTCCCCTCCTTTTATGGTGGCCACATAGCCATCATAGGACTCTACCAGCGTATTCAGCTTGACAACAACGCCCATGTCCTGTAGGTACTTCAGCGTCTTCTCGCTCGCTTTCGGCGACATAGGCGGCAGCACGCGGTCCATGCCTTCTACCAGGTAGATGTTCATTCTGCTGAAGTCCACACCCGGGTAGTCGGTGGGCAGGATGTGTTTGCGCATCTCGGCCAGGGCTCCGGCTGTTTCCACACCTGTTGGCCCGCCACCCACGATCACGAAGTTGAGTAGGCTCTGCTGCAGTTCAGGGTCGGCGGTCATGCTGGCCTGTTCAAAGCACTGGAACAGGTGGCTGCGCAGGTTCAGCGCCTGCGGGATCTGCTTCAGCGGAAAGGCATTTTTCTTTACCTCCTCGTTGCCGAAGTAGTTGGTTTTGGTACCGGTGGCGATCACCAGGTAGTCGTAAGGCAGGTCGCCCACCAGCGTATGAACCGTTTTGGAGATGGGGTTCACGCTGTTGACTTTCACCAACCGGAAGTGGAAGTCCTGGAACTCATCGCTCCCGAACATTTTGCGGAGCGGCTCAGCGATGGAGTCAGGTTCCAGGCCGGCCGTGGCGACCTGGTAAAGGAGCGGCCAGAAACCGTGGTAGTTCTGGCGGTCGAGCATCACAACCTGAAAGTCTTTGCATTTCAGTCGTTGGGCCACGTTTATTCCCCCAAATCCGCCGCCAATGATCACGACACGGGGCTTGGTGGTATCAGGTATATTGAGTGATAGTTTATCTACATCCAGCATAAAGAGATCTGATTTAACTGTGAAAAGTCAGTACATGCAACATGCACCCGCAGGTCAGTCCAGTATACGTTTTTTTCTATATGGAGGAATAACGCAACCTGCTGATGTTGGTTGTTTCTGATGCAATTTAACCAAACTGCCAGCCTAAAAAAAGCCCGGCTCAGGTATAGCGATACCTGAGCCGGGCTCCTGTAAAATCCTTAGGCGGTTACTTCTTGCTGTTGAACTCTCCGTTGCGGAGCATGTCGAGCAATTTGATGATTGCAAAGGGACTGACCGTCGGGAACATATTCCGCTGCTCCTGCCGCTGCACGTTCTGCATGTTCCAGGTCCGGAAGTTGGCGGCTCCGTCCATCGGGGTCGTGCTGAAGAGCTCTTCGAGCCGCTTGGGGTCGAGGTTGCGCATGGCAATGGCCATTCCGTCGTCCGGCAGCTTCACAGCCAGCACGGCCTCTTTGAAATCGCGCTCCGTAGGCCATGGGAACACTTGCACCTCAGGCAATTGTGTGGGATCTTCCTGCATCTGCATGATGATGGAGTAGCTCTGGCTCTGGTAGTTCTTCGGTATTTTCAGGTACTGTTTCTTGTAACCGATGGCGCTGAACACCACGCTATCGCCGGTGAGCACGGGCACCGAGAAGAAACCATAGGCGTTGGTCTGCGTGCCGCGGCTGGTCTTGGGCACAAACACGTTCACACCGGCCACGCCGTACAGGCTGTCACCGATGGTCACGAAACCGGTCAGCTGCACCACCCGTTTGTGTCCCTGCGCCGCCGCTTCGTTGGGCGCTCCCAGCATCAGGAAAGCAAACAGGGCCAGGGGCAACAGGAGGCCGAAGGCGCGTTTATTTGTAAGTAGTAGTTTTTGTAATTCGGGCATCATGTAGTACAATAATACTTCATATAATTTTATTATAGCATCTTTTGGCTAATTTTGTTCTGACACGCTTTCAAAAATGAGGCTCAAACACTTCAGTCTTTCCTTCGGCGAACAGATTTTAAAGGCACTGGCAGACGACTCGCGGCTGCGCATGCTGCACCTGATCCTGCGCAACAAGGAGATGTGCACTTCTGACCTGGAGCATGTGCTGGACTTCACCCAGACCAAAACCTCGCGCCACCTGGCCTACCTCCGCAACGCCGGCCTGGTAACGCCTCGCAAGCTCGACCAGTGGGTGTACTACTCTTTAAAGGAAGAAGCCTCTGATTTCGTTCAACAGATTTTCACCTACCTGGAGCGCGACGCCTTTCTGCAAAAGGATCAGGAAACTTACCGCATCCTGTACTCTAACCGCGAACTGGCCGTTAACCGCATGCAGACCCGCCGCTGGACGGAGAGTTAACTCCTATTAAGACAGGTTTTTAGTTCATTGGTTTAAACAGTGATATAGAACTTTTAGTATACTTCAGCCTGTCGCTTTTGCACATATTTTTTAAACATACCGCCCGTCAGGTCGTTTCTATAAAGCTGACACCCGATTATGAAACCTTACAAACATATATTATTTGACCTCGACCACACCCTGTGGGACTTTGAGAAAAACTCCGAGGAGACACTCTATACCTTATACCACGAGTTTGGCTTGGCTAAGTACGAAAAGCTCTTCGACCGCGACTCCTTTTACAAAAAGTACAAGTTCGTGAACCACCTCCTCTGGGACCTCTATAACAAAGGCAAGATCGATCAGAAAGAGCTGCGCGAGGCCCGCTTCGTCAAAACCCTGACCGGGCTCGGGCTGGAGCCGCACCAGGTGCCGGCAGGTATATCCGAAGCCTACACCGACCTTTGCCCCCAGAAGACCGCCGTGTTTCCCTATACCTTCGAGGTGCTCGACTACCTAAAACCCAAGTATGGACTCCACATCATCACCAATGGGTTTAAGGATGTGCAGTACATCAAAATGAACGGCTCCAAACTGACCGATTATTTCGGGGAGATCGTGACCTCGGAGTGCTGCGGGTATAAGAAGCCCGACAAGCGCATTTTTGAGCATGCGCTGGACCGCATTCAGGTGCGCTCCGAAGACTGCCTGATGATCGGAGATAACCTGGAGTGCGACATCGACGGTGCCCGCCTGGCAGGTATAGACCAGGTTTTCTTCAACCCGGAGAAGACCAAAAGCAAGCTTTCGCCTAAACCCACCTACCACATCCACTGCCTGAGCGAACTGCAGGCTATGTTATAGCAAAGCTATACCTCCCACAGGCCGGAAAATAAAATAATTCACCTTATCTTTGTATAGAAGACTGCCCCGGGTGGTCTGTCGAATGTCTTATTCTGAATCTGTAAAATATCAAAGAGAGATGGCAACAGGATTTTTTAGAGTACCAACACCAGTAAACGAACCTGTAAAATCGTACGCACCGGGCTCTCCGGAACGCGAGGAACTGCAGCGCACTTATAAAGAACTTAAGTCGAAAGAGCTCGATGTGCCGATGTACATCGGTGGCGACAAGGTATACACGGACAAAAAGAAGCCGATGCTTCAGCCGCACGACCACCAGCATATTCTGGGTCACTTCAGCGAAGGCGATGCGTCACACGTGGAACAGGCCATCAACGCAGCGCTTGCCGCACGCGAAGAGTGGGCTGCCATGGGCTGGGAGCACCGTCTGAGCATTTTCCTGAAAGCCGCTGAGCTGCTGGCCGGACCATGGAGAGCGCGCTTGAACGCGGCTACCATGCTGGGTCAGTCGAAGAACGCTTACCAGGCTGAGATCGATGCTGCCTGCGAACTGATCGACTTCCTGCGTTTCAATGCGCAGTATGCCACGGAGATCTACCATATGCAGCCGGAGTCATCGCCGGGCGTATGGAACCGCATGGAGCATCGTCCGCTGGAGGGCTTCGTGTTCGCTCTGACGCCATTCAACTTTACGGCCATTGCCGGTAACCTGCCTGCCTCTGTTGCCATGATGGGCAACGTGGTGGTATGGAAGCCTGCCAACACGCAGGTATATGCCGCCCAGATGATCATAGAGCTATTCCGCGAGGCTGGCCTTCCGGATGGCGTGATCAACCTGGTGTATGTTGATGGCCCGACGGCTGGCGAGGTGATCTTCAACCACGCAGATTTTGCGGGTATCCACTTTACAGGCAGCACCGGCGTATTCCAGAACATCTGGAAAACCATTGGACAGAACATCCACAAATACAAAACATATCCACGCATTGTAGGCGAAACAGGTGGTAAGGACTTTATCGTGGCGCACAGCTCGGCCGATGCCAGGCAGGTAGCGACCGGTATCGTGCGCGGTGCTTTCGAGTACCAGGGTCAGAAATGCTCTGCCGCTTCGCGTGCCTACATCCCGAGCAACCTGTGGGAAGATGTGAAGAACTACGTAGTGGAAGACCTGAAGACCTTCAAAATGGGTCCTCCGGAGGATTTCTCTAACTTCATCAACGCCGTGATCGACGAGAAGTCGTTCGACAAGATTGCCAAGTACATCGACAATGCCAAAGAGAGCAACGAGGTGGAAATCATTGCAGGTGGTAACTACGACAAGTCAAAAGGCTTCTTTGTTGAGCCAACCGTGCTGCTGTCGCACAACCCGCAATACATTACCATGTGCGAAGAGATCTTCGGCCCGGTTATCTCGATCTACGTGTACGATGAGAACAACTTTGCTGAGACGCTGGAGTTGGTGAACTCTACTTCTCCTTACGCCCTGACAGGCGCTATCTTCAGCCGCGACCGCTATGCAGCTGAATTTGCTACGAAGAAGCTGGTGAATGCGGCCGGTAACTTCTACATCAACGACAAGCCAACCGGCGCTGTGGTAGGACAGCAGCCTTTCGGTGGCGCGCGCGCTTCCGGCACCAACGACAAGGCCGGTTCTATGCTGAACCTGCTGCGCTGGGTGTCTGCCCGCTCTATCAAAGAGACGTTCGTAACGCCAGTAGACTATCGTTACCCGTTCCTGGGCGAGAATAAATAAGGTATAGCTATACCTGAAACAGGAAGCACCACGCTCGAGAGGGCGTGGTGCTTTTGTTTTTATACCTCTGGCTAAGGCGCCCATCTATACCTGAAATAGTTACGAAGCATGCCCTCGCTCGTGTCCCGCGAGTGTGAGGTATTTGGTGGCGTCCCGCCACTTGTGCACGAATTATATCCCTGTGCCGCTTCAATGGGGGACCTTCATGCATAATTGGACAGGTATGCTGGTGCGGGATTTAGATAGGTATAGAGGGGCAGGATTCGGGCAGGTATACGGATGCAGGCTTGCTATTAAATGAATCAGACAGGTATACCGGTGCACGACTCGGACAGGTCGCGACCTGTCCCTACAAGCGAATATTCTTCCTGTAAGGCTCTTAAAGGCTCTTCGGGATTTATCAATCCCGAAGCAAACGGTAGGGGATTTCCTAATCCCCGTGTGTAGGTTATAGCGTTCTTTCGGACATCCCTGTCCGAAAGAAGTTCTGACGGGGACATCCTTGTCCCCTATACCTGAAAACGAGAGCAGCATACGGGGATGTGGACATCCCCAACAGTGGGGGTTGGGGCCCTCGATAAAGCTTTCGGACAGGAATGTCCGAAAGAGCATTTGGGAGAGCTTCCGAAAAAACGGCCAGAGTCCGCGCAATAACTTACACTCGCTGGACGCGAGCGAGGGCATCAATCTATACCTGCCAAGACCAAACAGCTTATACCTTGGCAATAGCAACGACAGGCTCCCCGCTTGTGGTTAAAGGTCCTCAAAAAAAACGAGGCGTGGTTAAGGCGGTCAAAGTCTACACCAGCGGTTGTCATTCCCTTAACCTTTCCAGAAGAGATTTCCCTTCCTGATAAAACTATCAGAACCCAATCACCAAACCTTCAAACACGGCCTTTTCTCAGTCTAATCTTTCCCAACTATGTTTAAACACCCATTCCGCCATACTTGAAGCCCTCTCACCGAACGATTCAATTTTGAGCAACACAAGCTGTACCTGGTCAAAAAAACGCAGGAATTGCATTCACACCGGCCGATAATACTTTAGAACAATTTCAAACGCTATTTACATTGGATATAGTCTTTTGATTGTTGGCTATTTATACCTAATTTTGCTCCCAAATTTCAATGAAGCATAACAGCAATATGGAAACTACTGGTACTCAGTATCTACCGTCGGACTACCTCCCTATTTTGATACAATTTGCGGCAGCGCTCGGCTTTGTCGTTTTTGCATTAGTAGTGACCCATTTACTGGGTCCTAAGCGAAAGAGTGAGGTAAAGGACAATCCCTGGGAAAGCGGCGTGGAGTCGGTGGGCGATGCGCGTACGCCGATCTCTTACAAGTACTTCCTCACGGCCATCCTGTTCGTGCTGTTCGATATTGAAATTATCTTCATGTACCCTTGGGCAGTGAACTTCCGCGAATTCGGTCTGGAGGGCTTCCTGCCGATGATGCTGTTCCTGGGCGTTATCCTGACTGGCTTCTTCTACGAAATCAAAAAAGGGATTCTCAAGTAGTTCGGCGCCATTAAACTTTAATAGGGCAAACGGTGTTTTTGCAAGGGTAAACGCAGATTAAAACCTAGAATTTAGAAGACATGAGCGATTTAAATAAAGATATAAACATGGCAGAGGCACCAGAAGGCCACAGCGGTGCTGGTTTCTTTGCTACTTCCTTTGAGAAAGTGATTGGTCTGGCCCGTGCGAACTCGCTTTGGCCATTGCCTTTTGCCACTTCCTGCTGCGGTATTGAGTTCATGGCGACCATGGGTGCCACCTACGATATCTCCCGCTTCGGTTCGGAGCGTCCTAGCTTCTCGCCACGCCAGGCAGACATTCTGCTGGTAATGGGTACCATCGCCAAGAAAATGGGGCCTGTTGTAAAGCAGGTATACGAGCAGATGGCAGAGCCACGCTGGGTGGTGGCCGTTGGTGCATGCGCTACCTCAGGCGGTATTTTCGACTCCTACTCGGTGTTGCAAGGTATAGACCGTGTGGTACCGGTTGACGTGTACGTGCCGGGCTGCCCGCCAAGACCGGAGCAGATTCTGGACGGTTTGATGCGTGTGCAGGATCTGGCAAAGAACGAATCGCTACGTCGCCGCAACTCACCAGAATATCAGGCACTTTTGGCCTCTTACAATATTAAATAAGCAGCATGGAGCTTACGAACGAAAACGTACTCGGTAAACTGATAGCCCAGTTCGGGGAAGAAAACATCTTCGATGCCTACGATCCGGACGGAATCATGACGCTCACCACTACGCGTGAGAACATCATTGCGCTTATCCAGTACCTGTATGACGACAAAGACCTGCAGGTGCAGTTCCTGACCACCATGGCAGGTATACACTTCCCTGACCACAAAGGCAGGGAGTTGTGCATGATGTACCAGTTGCATAGCCTGCGTCACAATTACCGCCTGCGCATCAAGGTGTTTGTGCCGGCAGAAGACCCGGTATTGCCGACGCTGACCAACATCTATGCGGCTGCCAACTGGATGGAGCGTGAGGCCTACGACTTTTACGGTTTCATCTTTACCGGTCACCCGAACCTGATCCGCATCCTCAACATCGAGGAGATGGAGTACCATCCGATGCTCAAGCAGTATCCGCTGGAAGACCAGACACGGGAAGACAAAATCGATACTTATTTCGGACGCTAAGCCAGATAAACCACTATGGCTACTGATAATAAAACAGCTGATACTGATCAGTTGCAGGAATTCCGCGACAACCGCGACCTGAAACTGCAGGACAAGAAGAACGAGAACCTGACGACCCTGAACCTGGGTCCGACGCACCCGGCCACCCACGGTATCTTCCAGAACATCCTGCAAATGGATGGGGAAGTGATCATGGATGCCGTGCCGACTATCGGCTACATCCACCGTGCTTTCGAGAAGATTGCCGAGCGCAGGCCGTTCTACCAGATCACACCGCTCACCGACCGCATGAACTATTGTTCGTCCCCTATCAATAACATGGGGTACCACATGACAGTAGAGAAGCTTCTGGGTATAGAAATTCCGAAGCGTGCGCAGTACATCCGCGTGATCATGATGGAGCTGGCCCGTATTTCCGACCACCTGATCTGTAATTCGATTCTAGGTGTGGACTCCGGCGCCTTCACCGGCTTCCTGTACGTGATGCAGGAGCGTGAGCACATTTACGATATTTACGAAGAGGTGTGCGGTGCCCGCCTGACGACCAACATGGGTCGTATCGGTGGCATGGAGCGCGACCTGTCGCCAAAAGCATTGCACCTGATCGGTGAATTCCTGAAGCGCTTCCCGAAGGTATGGGCCGAGTTCGAGAAAATGCTGACCCGTAACCGTATCTTCATCGACCGTACGGTAGGCGTAGGTGCTATCACAGCAGAGCGCGCCCTGAGCTACAGCTTCACAGGACCTAACCTGCGTGCCACCGGTGTGGACTACGACGTGCGTGTGATGAACCCTTACTCTTCTTACGGCGATTTCGAGTTCGAAATTCCGGTTGGTGCCAAAGGCGATACCTATGACCGCTACCTGGTGCGCAACGAAGAGGTATGGCAAAGCTTGAAGATCATCGAGCAGGCTTACAAAAACCTGCCGGAAGGATCTTATCACGCCGACGCCCCGCATTATTACCTGCCTCCAAAGCAGGAGGTATACACCAGCATGGAAGCGCTGATCTATCACTTCAAAATTGTGATGGGAGAGATTGACGCTCCGAAAGGCGAGGTATACCACAGCGTGGAAGGCGGCAACGGCGAGCTTGGTTTCTACCTGGTAAGCGACGGCGGCCGCACACCGTACCGTCTGCACTTCAGAAGACCTTGCTTTATTTACTACCAGGCTTACACCGAAATGATTGTGGGCGGTCAGCTGGCCGACGCGATCCTGACGCTGAGTAGCCTGAACGTGATAGCAGGCGAACTAGACGCATAACACAGTATTTTATATATCATCTAACACCGGTCATTGGCCGGTGACATTTACAAAGATGGCAGAGACTATAAACGCATTTAAGTTTTCTGATAAGGGCCTTGCTGAGATTCAGCGCTACATCAGTCATTACCCGGAAGGACGCCAGAAGTCTGCCTTGTTGCCAGCCCTGCACGTAGCGCAGACGGAAAACAACGGTTGGGTGAGCCCTGAAGCGATGGACGCGATTGCCGAAATCCTGAACATACAGCCGATAGAGGTATACGAGGTAGCCACTTTCTATACCATGTTCAACCTGAAGCCGGTAGGCAAGCACGTGCTGGAAGTATGCCGTACGGGCCCTTGCTGCCTGCGCGGTGCCGACCAGATGATTGAGACACTCAAGCAGAAGCTCAACATTGAGGAAGGCGAAACAACGGCGGACGGTATGTTCACCCTGAAGCCGGTGGAATGCCTTGCTTCATGCGGTACAGGCCCTATGCTGCAGGTGCGCGAAACTTACTACGAGAACATCGACAGCGAAGAAGCAGTGGATCAGTTCCTGGAGATGATGCGCAACAAGGAGGTGGAAACACCGGAGTGGGCCAAGTAATTCATTGATAAACCGGGCAGCTTGCCGTAACACCGCAACTGCCGAGCTATATATCCTACTACAATGGGAATCAAGATATTAACCGAACATATTAACGTACCGGGCATCGAAACCCTGGAGGTGTATCGCAAACATGGCGGCTACCGCTCGGTAGAGAAAGCCCTGAAGACGATGACTCCGGACGAGGTGGTGGAAGAAGTGAAGACATCGGGCCTGCGCGGTCGTGGTGGCGCTGGCTTCCCGGCCGGTATGAAGTGGAGCTTCCTGGCTAAGCCGGAAGGTATTCCGCGCTACCTGGTGTGCAACGCCGACGAATCGGAGCCGGGCACTTTCAAAGACCGTGTGTTCATGGAGAAAAACCCACATGCCCTGGTTGAAGGTATGATAACCTCGAGCTACGCGCTGGGTGCGAACACATCCTATATCTACATTCGTGGGGAAATGATGTTCATTCTCCGCATCCTGGAGAAGGCGATCGCTGAGGCATATGCGGCCGGCTTGCTTGGCAAGAACATTCTGGGTTCTGGCTATGACCTGGACCTGCATGTGGCGCCAGGTGGTGGTGCTTACATCTGCGGTGAGGAAACAGCTCTGCTGGAGTCACTGGAAGGCAAGCGAGGCAATCCGCGCAACAAGCCGCCATTCCCGGCGGTGAAAGGTCTGTTCCAGTCGCCAACGGTGGTGAACAACGTCGAGACCATCGCTTCTGTGCCGTGGATCGTGAACAACACCGGTGCGGAGTACGCCAAAATAGGTGTGGGCCGTAGCACGGGTACTAAACTGATATCAGCGAGTGGTAACATCAACCGTCCGGGCGTTTACGAAATCGACCTGGGTGTGCCGGTTGAAGAATTCATTTACTCAGACGAATACTGCGGTGGTATCTGGAAGGGCAAAGAACTGAAGGCCGTTGTGCCGGGTGGTTCCTCTGTGCCTATTCTGCCAAAAGAACTGATCCTGAAAACAGCTGCCGGCGAAGACCGCCTGATGACGTACGAATCCCTGTCTGACGGTGGTTTTGTGAGCGGCTCTATGCTGGGCTCGGGTGCCTTTATCGTGTTCGACGAAGACCAGTGCATCGTGCGTAACACGTGGAACTACGCCCGTTTCTATCACCACGAGTCATGCGGACAGTGCAGCCCTTGCCGTGAAGGTACAGGCTGGATGGAGCGCGTACTGCACCGTATCGAGCATGGCCACGGCCATCAGCAGGACATTGACCTGCTGGTAAGCGTAGCCAAGCAGATCGAAGGTAACACCATTTGCCCATTGGGTGACGCCGCGGCGTGGCCGGTAGCCAGCGCGATCCGTCACTTCCGCGAGGAGTTCGAGTGGCACATCAAGCACCCACAAGAGGCTATTGCTCCGGGCGCGGTGTACAGAGGCCAATTAGCGGCAGCGACTGTATAATTTAAAATAAATTAACTGCCCGCTATACCTTGGTAAGCGGGCTTTGGATAAAGAATAAGATGGCTAAAATAACATTTGACGGCATCGAGGTAGAGGTTGAAGATGGAACCACCATCCTGCAGGCCGCCCGTAAAATCGGCGGTGATGTAGTGCCTCCTGCCATGTGTTTTTATACCCCGCTCAAAGGCAGTGGCGGTAAGTGCCGTGTGTGCCTGGTGAAGGTAACACAGGGCTCTGCCCGCGACCCACGCCCTATGCCCAAACTGGTTGCCTCGTGCATCACACCAGTGCAGGACGGCATGGTGGTAGAAAACACAACCAACGAAGACGTACTGAACGCCCGCAAGGGAATCGTGGAGATGCTGCTGATCAACCACCCGCTGGATTGCCCTGTATGCGACCAGGCTGGTGAGTGCGACCTGCAGAACCTGTCTTACGAGCACGGCGTGAGCGCCACCCGATACGAAGAGCCACGTCGTACTTTCGACAAAGTAGATTTGGGTCCTTACATCCAGCTGCACATGACGCGCTGCATCCTGTGCTACCGTTGTGTGTATACCGCTGACCAGATCACCGAAAAGCGCGTGCATGGCGTACTGGGTCGCGGCGACGCAGCCGAGATTGGTACGTACATCGAGAACGTGATCGACAACGACTTCTCAGGAAACGTGATCGATGTGTGCCCGGTGGGTGCTCTGACCGACAAGACATGGCGCTTTAAGAACCGTGTGTGGTTCACGAAGCCGTTGAATGCGCACCGCGACTGCCCTACCTGTAGCGGCAAAGTAACGCTGTGGTCACGTGGCGATGCGGTGCTGCGCGTAACTGCCCGCAAGGACGAGTACGCCGAGGTGGAAGAGTTTATCTGCAACACCTGCCGTTTCGACAAGAAAGAGGTGAGCGACTGGACCATTGAAGGCCCGCGCAACATCGACAGGGGTTCTGTTATTTCGGCCAACCACTACGAACTGCCTGTAGTGAACGTGCCGATTGTGCCGAACCTGCCTAAATCTACTGTTAAAAAAATGCCAACGGAATAAAGCATGGATTCTGTACTTCTGATATACAAAGGCATCTACATCCTGGCCATTTTCGGTATTTCACTACTGATCGCGACCTACTCAACTTACTTTGAGCGTAAGATTGCCGCTTTCATTCAGGACCGTGTAGGCCCGAACAGGGCGGGTCCGATGGGTTTGCTGCAGCCGCTGGCTGACGCGGGCAAGCTGTTCTTCAAAGAAGAATTTATACCTGCCAAAGCGAATAAAATGCTTTTCATTCTCGGCCCAGGTATAGCCATGCTGGTGGCAGCCATGTCGAGTGCGGTAATCCCATTTGGCGACACGCTGATCATAGGCGAGACATCCTTTGACCTGATCGCCATTGACGTGAACATCGGCATCCTCTACATTTTTGGTGTGGTGTCGCTGGGCGTATATGGTCTGATGATCGGTGGCTGGGCTTCGAACAACAAGTTCTCGTTGCTGGGCGCTATCCGTGCCGCTTCGCAGAACATTTCGTACGAATTGGCCATGGGCCTGTCGCTGATTGCGGTGCTGATGCTGAGCGGCTCATTGTCGCTGAAGGTGATTGCAGAGCAACAGACGGGCTTTAACTGGAACATCTGGTACCAGCCACTCGGCTTCCTGATTTTCCTGATCTGTGCCTTTGCTGAGACGAACAGAACACCCTTTGACTTACCGGAGTCGGAAGCCGAACTGATTGGTGGTTACCACACCGAGTATAGCTCCATGAAACTGGGTATGTACCTGTTTGCGGAGTATATCAACATCTTTGTAGTGTCGGCTGTGATGTCCACGCTCTACTTCGGTGCTTACAACTTCCCGTTCATGGAGAACCTGCGCAATGCGTTTGACGATCCTGTTTTGGGTAACAACGTGGTGACAATCATAGGTGTCGCGGTGATGTTTGCCAAGATCTTTGCTTTCATCTTCTTCTTCATGTGGGTGCGTTGGACACTGCCGCGTTTCCGCTACGACCAGTTGATGAAGCTGGGCTGGAACATTTTGATTCCGCTGGCGATTTTGAATATCCTGCTCACGGGCGGTGGCATTCTACTCTACGAATATTTTACAAACGGATAACGACATTTGAATGCTGCCCTGCCTGACACTGTTACAGGTATAGGGTATAGGCAGCAGTCATAATCGAGATACAATGGAACCATTATCAAATAGAAGTAAGAACGTAGCACAAAAGGAGATGACGCTCTCTGAGCGCATGTACCTGCCTGCTATCGCGCAAGGTCTGGGCATTACGATAAAGCACTTCTTCAAGAAGAAAGCGACGATCAACTACCCGGAGGAAACACGTCAGCGCAGCGACATCTGGCGCGGTCTGCACGTGCTAAAGCGCGACGAGAACGGTGCCGAGCGTTGTACGGCCTGTGGTCTGTGCGCGGTGGCCTGCCCTGCCGAAGCCATCACGATGACGGCCGGCGAGCGCAAAAAGGGCGAAGAGCACCTGTACCGCGAAGAAAAATACGCCGTGACTTACGAGGTAAACATGCTGCGTTGCATTTTCTGCGGACTGTGCGAAGAGGCTTGCCCGAAAGCAGCCATTTTCCTGCAGGACGACAAACTTGCGCCAGCACGCTACGAGCGCGACGAATTCATTTACGGCAAAGACCGCCTGGTAGAACCGTTAAAAACCACTGAAACCAAATAATCCGATGACAGAAAGCCTGTTTTTCTTCTTCGCATCGCTCACACTGCTTTGCGCCATCATGGTTGTTATTTCCAAGAACCCCGTGTTCAGTGTTATCTTCCTGATCCTGACATTTTTCACCATATCAGCGCACTACATTCTGCTGAACGCCCAGTTCCTGGCGGCAGTGAACATCATTGTGTATGCAGGGGCCATCATGGTACTTTTCCTATTTGTACTGATGTTCATCAACACCGGCAAGAACGTGGAAGGCACCCTTAAACGAAATGTGCTGGTCAAAATAGCGGGTACTGTAGCAGGTGGTTTGCTCTTTACGGTAGTCGTAGCCGCTCTGAAAGATGTGACGCTCGGAAACCCGGACCCTGCCACGTACGATTCGCAGGTAGGTATGGTAGAGAACTTGGGCAAAGTGCTTTTCACAAAATACATGCTGCCGTTCCAGTTAGTTGCCGTGTTATTCCTGGTATCGATGGTAGGCGCCGTGATGATTGGCAAGCGCGAAACAGGCGAACAGAACTTCTAATCGAGGTATAGCTTAAGAGATAGCGAAAGCCAGTGCTGCAAAGCACTGGCTTTTTTGTTTATCAGAATCAGGTTTTACAGGATTATAGGGGGCCCCTATGGATTAGCAGGATTTTCGTGAGCGAATGTTATCCCCTGCCCTCTTCTTTGTCGAGGGCCCCTACCCCCAAGGGGGACTGTTCTGTCGCAGCTGATTTGCAGGTAGAGACTTTTGGTTACTGCAGTTTTGGTTGTTCCCTCGCTTAACCTGCCCCTCCCGAGAGGGGAATTTCTGCTACTGCCATTTTAAAAGTAAAGGTGTTGTAGCTTCAGCAGTTTCTCTGGAGTACTGGGTCCAACCACTCCCGCCACTTCTGATCCTTTAAGAGTGCCCCTACCCCAAGCGGGGAGCCTGCCTTTACCAATTTACAGGTATAGGGCCTGGAGTGGAGTAATGCCTTTTGACTACCGTCATCCCCCTGCCCCCTTCAAAGGGGGACTTTCCGGCTAATACAATTTACAAGTATAAGTGTTGTAGCAAAGACCACTGACAGGTATAGCAAGACTAACTTGCCCCGGAAACGATGAAACAAACAGCTGTGCACGGTGTACCCATGACGATTTTGTGTTTGAGCGGTCAGCGAGTTTAAAAGCGTCTTGATTTTTTTGCTTACTTTTTTCATCAAGGAAAAAAGTGAGTGCCCGCCGCACAGGCGAAGCTATAAAACAGCTCAGGTTGCTATACCTGAAAAGCCGCTGCAATAAGATAACTTAACTCTGATTTGTCAAAGTAAGCAATTACTCCACACTCAACAGCACCTCCAACAACTCCGACCCACCTTTGTCATCATCCGACACCACTACCAGCTTATACTTCCCCTTGCCTTCCCGTTTCTGCACAACAAGCGATTCCGCTTTGCCGGTATAGGGATTCCCATCCGCTTGCAAGATCTGCGTAGTGGGAATTTGCAGCGTATCTTGCTTGCCGACCCATGAAAAGGGAATATAACCAATGTAGCTGCCGAGCACTTCACCGTCCGCGTAGGCGTCGCTGGTATCTTCCAGGGAAGCGGTGAAGAACAGCTTATCGTCGTGCACATAGGCGCCTGAAAAACCGGCTTGCAGGTTTTTCAGGCCAGGCAGACGGAAATAAGCGAGCTCTGGCTGCGGCAGTTGCGCGCTGGTTTCTCCCAAAAGAAAAGGAATGAACTCCGACAGGCGATAAGATATCAGCACATTCTGGCCTGTACCGATGGCCCGCTGCAACAGGTATAGCTTGCCGTGCCCTGCCGCTACGCCTTCGATGTTGAGCAAACTTCCGCCCAGGGTGTCGGCCTCCTGTTCAAGCTGCTGGTAGAGTTTGTCCAGATCGACAGTCTTGGCACCGTGCACCCCGGCTCCCTCCCGGCAGATGTCATCCCCGCAAATGTTGTAGAGGTAAGCTTTGCGGCGGGCGGGCGCTGAGCCGGAGCCCATCATCAGAAGGTAGGGCTTGCCCTGGTGTTGCAGGAGCGTTATACCTTCCAGGTCCACTTTTTCATCTTTGGGAATACGACCATTGCCGAAACCCGTCGTGTCAAAAATTGCCTCCTGCGATTCCATCCGAAAGTTTTTATCCAGGCGGTACAGGTAGGGCGAGTCATCTCCGACAGCATAATAGTGGTCGCCCAGCATCTCGAGGCCCGAAGCGGAGGGTAGGTTATCATAGTGCAGCGTTTGTGTAATGACGGCTTTCATAGTGAGTTCAGGTATAGCGGCGTCGTTTGTCATCAGCACGCCAGATTGCTGACAGGAAGTTGACGACATCGAGAAGAATGCAAGGTATAGGAAACCAAAAAATCGATTCATAGAAATTGAACGCAAAATAAGGTACAGTGACGGCTGGCATCAGGAGAGCGCACCCAACTAGTGTGACCATTCTTAACCATACAAGTTGACAAAAACCAATTTAGCCAGGGAATTTATACCTACGCAAAAGCAGTCGCAAAGTATAAAACAAGCCATAACACCGCGTGTCCGCTGGTTATAAAAATATAAATCTTTCTAGAAGGCCGGATTTGGGGAAATCCACCCAAGAAGATTAGAAATATGTTATGGATTTTACAAAAATGGGGATAACTTTGCGACTTGATTCCAGAATTGTAATTTACCAGTAATACGTTCAGCCACTCAGACGATGAACCAAATGCCTGATGTAATCAGAACCATTCCGCTAGAATTTTACCTCTACTTCAGCACGGCCCTTTTTGCCATTGGCGTGATAGGGGTTCTCACCAGACGAAACGCCATTGTAATTTTCATGTGCGTGGAGCTGATGCTCAATGCCGTGAACCTGCTAATGGTCGCGCTGTCCTCTTACCGCTCTGACCCGAACGGACAGATCTTCGTGTTCTTCATCATGGCAGTGGCAGCAGCGGAAGTCACGGTTGGTCTGGCCATCATCGTGATGATTTACCGCAATATCCGCTCCACGGATGTGCAGCTGATGAACTACCTGAAGTGGTAGCCGCACACCTAATTAATCTGAATAGCTTAACTAAATCATACGCTAAATGCAAGAAGTAGTAATGCCCTTCAACAACCAGGAAATGGGGCTGCTGTGTTTGCTTGTTCCGCTCCTGCCGTTCATCGGCTTTCTGATTAACGGACTTGGCAACCGCAAATTGCCCAAGGCTCTTGTAGGTCTGCTAGGCTCTGGCACGGTGCTGGCCTCGTTCCTGATCTCGGTATACCTGTTCATCGACTTCACCTCCAACGGCAGCCGCCCTTACATCGTGGACCTTTACAACTGGTTTACGGTAGGCAGCCTCGAGATCGGTTTCTCGTTCATGATCGACCAGCTCACGTTGTTGATGCTCCTGATGGTAACGGGCATCGGTTTCCTGATCCACGTGTACTCAGCCGGCTATATGAGCCATGACGAAGGTTACGGCAAGTTCTTCGCCTACCTCAACCTGTTCATGTTCTCGATGCTGGTGCTCGTGATGGGCTCTAACTACGTGATGATGTTCGTAGGCTGGGAAGGCGTGGGCCTCTGCTCATACCTGCTGATCGGCTTCTGGAACAAGAACCACAACTACAACAACGCCGCTAAGAAAGCCTTCATCATGAACCGTATCGGTGACCTGGGCTTCTTGCTGGCTATCTTCCTGATCTTCATTACTTTCGGCAGCGTCAGCTTCCCGGAAGTGTTCCTGTCTGCCTCGCAGATGACCGGTATGACCGACAGCGGCGTGATGATTGCCATTACCATGCTCCTGTTTGTGGGTGCGATGGGTAAGAGTGCGCAGATTCCGCTTTTCACCTGGCTACCTGACGCGATGGCGGGTCCTACGCCGGTTTCAGCCCTGATCCACGCTGCCACCATGGTAACAGCAGGTATCTACATGGTGATTCGCTCGAACGTGCTCTATGTGCTGGCCCCGACCACGATGGAGTTTATCGCCATCATCGGTTTGATCACTGCCCTGGTGGCCGCTACCATTGGCCTGGCGCAAAACGACATTAAGAAAGTACTGGCCTACTCCACTGTTTCGCAGTTGGGCTTTATGTTCCTGGCGCTCGGTGTGATGGCTTTCTCTTCTTCTATCTTCCACGTACTCACGCACGCTTTCTTCAAGGCGCTGCTGTTCCTGGGTGCTGGCTCTGTGATTCACGCCGTGAGCAACGAACAGGATATCCGTAACATGGGTGGTCTGCGCAAGTGGCTGCCGGTTACGTTCATCACCTTCCTGATTGGTACACTCGCTATTTCAGGTATACCGCCATTCGCTGGTTTCTTCTCGAAAGACGAGTTGCTGGCGCACGTGTTTGAGCACAACAAGCTGATGTGGGCGCTTGGCCTGCTGGCTTCGTTCATGACGGCTTTCTACATGTTCCGTCTCCTGTTCCTAACCTTCTTTGGGAAGTTCCGTGGCACAGAGGCGCAGCGTTCGCACCTGCACGAGTCGCCTTCTTCCATGACCATTCCGCTGATCGTACTGGCTATTCTGTCCACCATAGGTGGTTTCATCGGTCTGCCAGCCGTTTTCAGCGACACGCATACTTTGGGTAACTTCCTATCTCCTATTTATGATCTGGCCCGCCGTGCAAACGGTGCCGCCATGGAAGCCCCGCACATCGACCACGCGACAGAATACATCCTGATGGCGGTTTCGGTAGCGGTAGCGGTTATTGCGATCATCATTGCCTATGTGATGTATGTGAAGAAAGAAACAGTGCCTGCTCCGGAAGGAACGCGCCTGTCTCCTGTTCACAACCTTATCTACAACAAATACTACATCGACGAGATCTACAATGCCATTATTGTGAAGCCTGTGATGGCACTCTCTACTGCCCTCCACCGCTTTGTGGATGTGGTCGTGGTGGACGGCATCGTAAACGGCTTTGGCAAACTGGTGATGGCTTTCGGCAGTGTGCTGCGCCAGACACAGAGTGGCGTAACTGGCTTCTATGTGTTTGTGATGGTGGCCAGCATCGTTCTGATTCTATTTTTAAACTTCTTTATCGGTTAAGGTTCTAAGAAGATGATTACAGCTCTATTACTTTTCTGGCCTGCCCTAGCCGCCCTGCTGGTGCTGCTGATAAAAGGCGAAGGTGCCAAGAAAGTGGCTTTTATAGCAACGTTAGTTGAGTTTGCCATTGCCTTGTTTGCAACCGTAAACTTTGTTCCGGACGCCACCACGCAGTTCGCCCTCGACATGCCGTGGGTGGAGCGCGCAGGTATAGGCTTCAGCATCGGCATGGACGGCATCAGCCTCCTGATGGTGCTCCTGACCACCTTCCTGGTGCCATTGATCGTCCTTTCTTCCTTCAAGCACGACTACAAGAACCCACACGTGTTCTACGCGCTGGTGCTGTTCATGCAGACAGGTCTGATTGGTGTGTTTGTGGCGATGGACGCGTTCCTGTTCTACTTCTTCTGGGAAGTGGCCCTGATTCCGATCTACTTCATCGCAGCCATCTGGGGCGGTGCGCACAGAATCCCGGTTACCTTCAAGTTCTTTGTGTATACGATCTTCGGTTCGCTCTTCATGCTGGCCGCTTTCATATACCTGTACTTCCAGACGGCTGGCACGGAGCTGGCAGCGCACTCGTCTAACGTAAACGCCTTCTACCAGCTGACGATGGACAGCGCGACGCAGAGCTGGATATTCTGGTTCCTGTTCCTGGCCTTCGCCATCAAAATGCCGGTATTCCCGTTCCATACCTGGCAGCCGGACACCTATACTGAGTCTCCTACACAGGCAACGATGCTGCTGGCCGGCATCATGCTGAAAATGGGTATCTACGGTGTTATTCGCTGGTTGCTGCCGGTGGTGCCGCTTGGGGTGAGCCAGTGGGCCAACACAGTATTGGTGCTGTCTATCATCGGCATCATCTACGGTTCAATCATCGCTATTCGACAGCACGATCTGAAGCGCCTGATCGCTTACTCTTCCATAGCACACGTTGGTCTGATCTCAGCGGGTATCTTCACCCTAAATGAGCAAGGCCTGCAAGGTGGTATGATCCAGATGCTGAGCCACGGTATCAACGTGGTAGGTCTGTTCTTCATCATCGACATCATCTTCCGCAGAACGAACACAAGAGAGATCTCCAATCTGGGCGGTATCACCCAGACGACGCCAGCGCTCTCGATCATGTTCCTGATCCTGCTGATGGGTTCGGTGGCGCTTCCGCTGACAAACGGTTTCATCGGGGAGTTCCTGCTGCTGTCTGGTGTGTTCCAGTACAACTACTACTTCGGCGCTGTGGCTGGCCTGACCATTATTCTGGCAGCGGTCTACATGCTGCGTATGTTCCAAGGCGTGATGTTCGGTACAAAGTCAGAAGCTACCGAGGGCTTCGCTGACCTGACCTTCCACGAGAAAGCGGTATTGATTCCGCTGGTGATCATGGTCTTCTGGATCGGTCTGTTCCCGAACACTTTCCTGGACATTTCAGAGCCTGCGGTTGGCCAATTGCTGAGCATTATCAACCGATAGTCCGCACACGATAAACGAAACGATATTACAACGACATGATTTCGATTATACTGTTATCTGGATTTGGGATCATCAACCTCTTCGTAGGTTTCCTGAAATCTAAAAGAATCCTGTTGCCGCTGTCGCTGCTGTTTTTAGCGATCGTGTTCGGCATCAACCTACTTGACTGGAACGATACACAGAGCTATATCAATAACATGATCACCATCGACAATTTTGCGGTGGCGTTCACAGGTATCATGGTTCTTTCGACGCTCCTGATTCTTCCTTTCACGCAGCACTACATTACCCGCAACGACGAGAACATCGGCGAGCTATACGCCCTGATTCTGTTCTCGCTGGTAGGCGCCATCATGATGGTGAGCTACAACAACATGCTGATGCTGTTCATAGGGATTGAGATTCTCTCGATAGCCATGTACGTACTGGCGGGTAGCGATAAGAGAAGCATGCGTTCCGCCGAAGCTGCCCTGAAGTATTTCCTGATGGGTTCCTTCTTCACGGGTGTGATGCTGTTCGGTATCGTGATGGTATACGGCGCAACGGGTACTTTCAACATTTCGGAGATTGCCAGTTCAGCTGAAGCCATGGGTACGGGCGGCGTGAACAACGTGATGTTCATGCTGGGTGTGCTGATCATCATCATCGGTATCTCTTTCAAAATCTCCGCTGCTCCTTTCCACTTCTGGACGCCTGACGTGTACGAAGGCACCCCAACGGTATGGACGGCTTACATGTCAACGGTTGTGAAAACGGCTGGCGTTGCTGCCTTCTACAAGCTGATGGATGCCGCTTTTGCCGCTTCCTACCCAGGCTGGATGCCAACGCTGGTAGCCATTATCGTGCTCTCGCTCCTGATCGGTAACGTTGGCGCGGTAGTGCAGCAAAGCATGAAGCGTATGCTGGCTTACTCCAGTATCTCGCATGCGGGCTACCTGCTGATGACGCTTTTAGCCTTCAACGAGTTCTCAACTTCTGCTATTCTGTTCTACTCGTTCGCCTACTCCCTTGCTTCTATTACCGCTTTCGGTGTGCTGCAACTGGTAGCGCGTCAGCGTGGCAGCGAAAACTACGAAGCTTTTAACGGCCTCGGCAAAACGAACCCACTGCTGGCTTTCTCGGTAACAGTAGCGATGATGTCATTGGGAGGTATACCGCTCACGGCTGGTTTCTTCGGTAAGTTCTTCGTGTTCTCTGCCTTAATTGAGAACCCTGATATGATGTGGCTGATTGTAGTAGCGGTGATCCTGGCTGCTGTGGGTATCTACTACTACTTCCGTGTAGTAATTGCCATGTACCTGCACCCTGTTGCAGAAGGTCACACAGCCATCAAAACCACCAGTTTCATAAACGCAATGCTGATCATCATCACTGCCCTGACGATTCTGCTAGGTATAGCGCCTGCGCTTTTGAGCGGGGTGTTGTAAGGTATAACAGCTTATAGATAGGGAAAGCGGCTGCTCTGAGAAGGGCAGTCGCTTTTTTATACCTATACCTTGCCATCGTAATGGCTTTTCAGGCATAGCAACCTTTATTGTTCTATAGCTTGCCCTGGCCGGGCGGGCCTCACTTTTTTCCATGATGAAAAAAGTGAGCAAAAAAATCAAGACGCTTTTAAACTCGCTGAACGCTCTTTATCGAGGGCCCCTTCCCCCAACACAAAATCGTCGTTGGTGCACTTGGCTAATGCTGTTTGTGTCATAGCTTCCGGTATAAGTCACACTTTCTATACCTGCCAGTGTACGTTCTACACAGCTTATAGCTTCGAACTGGTAGTGGCAGAAGCGACCCTTCTTGGACAAGGAGGGGCGGGGGCAATGCCGTCAACTAAAGGATTTTGTCATTCCGACCGGGGGTAGGGGCCCTCTTTTTGGGAGAAATCTGAATTAGTGCTTAAGCTTTGAAAAAATTCAGATCTCTCCTATAGTCGAGATGACAGCCGGCGTTAATCATGGCTTAACTTGATGGCATTGGGGGTGAGGGGTGGTTAGATCCGGTACTGCAAAGGAGCCAGTACTACCACAAAGCCTATACCTGTGAATTTGCAGCTGCATCCCCCCCTCCTGGGAGGCGCCGGGGTGGGTTAAAGCAACTGCCTGACCTCCCTCAACCAAGATCCTTTCAGGATGACAGAATGATACTGGTATAGCTAAGTCCCCTTGGGGTAGGGGGATGACAATCGTTCATGAGCATCCTGTCAATCCTTAAATCCTGTAAATCCTGATTCAGACAAAAAAAGGCTGTCCTGAACGGACAGCCTTTTCCATACTTCTGTATACCTATACCTTACGAAGGCAGGTTCTTCATCTTGATATGCAGTTCGTCCAGCTGCGCATGTGCGATTGGTGATGGAGCGTCGATCATCACGTCGCGGCCCGAGTTGTTTTTCGGAAAGGCGATGTAGTCGCGGATGGAGTCGGAGCCACCAAAGAGTGAGCATAGGCGGTCGAAGCCGAAGGCGATGCCACCGTGTGGCGGTGCGCCGTACTCGAAGGCATCCATTAGGAAGCCGAACTGTGCTTTGGCCTCGTCGTTGGAGAAGCCCAGCAAGCGAAACATCTGCTCCTGCAGACGACGGTCGTGGATACGGATAGAGCCACCCCCTACTTCAACACCGTTGATCACCATGTCATAAGCATTGGCACGGATGTCGCCAGGGCGGTCATCGATCAACTCCAAGTCTTCCGGCTTAGGCGATGTGAATGGGTGGTGCATCGCGTGGTAACGGTTGCTGTCCTCGTCCCACTCCAGCAGCGGGAAGTCCACTACCCACAGCGGTGAGAATATGTTCTTATCACGCAATCCCATACGCTCGCCCATCTCCAAACGAAGCTCGTTCAGGGCTTTGCGCGTTTTGTCTCTACCACCAGCCAGCACCATAATCAGGTCACCCGGCTCAGCGTTGAAGGCTGTTGCCCAATCCTGCAGGTCTTCCGGGGTATAGAACTTGTCAACCGATGACTTCACAGTACCATCTTCCTGCACACGAGCATATACCAAACCGGTCGCGCCGATCTGCGGACGCTTCACGAAATCGGTCAGCTCGTCGAGTTGCTTGCGGGTATAGCTGGCGGCGCCTTTGGCGTTTATGCCTACCACCAATTCAGCGTCATCAAATACTTTAAAGCCTTTGTTCTTCACAATCGGATTGAGCTCTACGAAACGCATGTCGAAACGGGTATCCGGCTTGTCGGAGCCGTAGAACTTCATGGCGTCGGCATACGTCATGCGCGGTAGTTTCGCAATATGCACGCCCTTCACTTTCAGGAACAGGTGACGGATCAGGCCTTCGAATGTGTTGAGGATGTCTTCCTGGGTCACAAAAGAAAGCTCGCAGTCGATCTGGGTGAATTCAGGCTGACGGTCGGCACGCAGGTCTTCGTCGCGGAAACATTTTACAATCTGGTAGTACTTGTCGAAACCAGACACCATCAGCAATTGCTTGAATGTCTGCGGCGACTGCGGCAGGGCGTAGAACTCGCCCGGGTTCATGCGGCTTGGCACCACAAAGTCGCGGGCTCCTTCCGGCGTCGATTTGATCAGTACCGGGGTCTCTACCTCAATAAAATAATGCTCGTCCAGGTAGGCCCGCACGGCACGCATCATCTGGTGGCGCAGCTCGAGGTTGCGACGCACCGGGGTACGGCGCAGGTCCAGGTAGCGGTACTTCATGCGCAGGTCGTCGCCACCGTCGGTCTCATCCTCGATCATAAACGGAGGCAACTTGGCGGCGTTGAGCACCTCTATTTTAGTGGCATGAATCTCAATATCGCCGGTCGGGATCTTGTCGTTTTTGGAGTAGCGCTCGATCACTTTGCCTACTACCCTGATCACGTACTCACGGCCGAGCCCGCGGGCTGCCTCAAAAAGGTGCGCCGACGTTACACCGTCTTCGAAGGTGAGCTGTGTGATGCCGTAGCGGTCGCGCAGGTCGATCCAGAGCATGCCGCCCTTGTCGCGCAGGCGCTGTACCCAGCCTGTCAGTATAACCTCTTCGCCTACATTGTCTATTCTTAGTTCGCCGCAAGTATGTGTCCGGAGCATAAATGTCGTTTTGTTATGATATAGTGCAAAAGTAATAATTGTTTCGCTGCCATACCTCGAAAAACAAGGGCAGAGGAGGTATAATCTTGCAAGGCTAATCTCAGGTATACCTTATTACGTTATTATACCTGTAACTGAAATTGCCTGTAACAGGAATCTTATCATGAAGCGCAATTTGTTCACCTTCCGAAACATCGCCCTGGCATTTATCCTGCTTGCGTTGCTGATGATGTTGGTAGGCTAAATTTAGCCCTATTCGCTGCCCAAAAGCGAGCGCATGCGCCTCACGTTGTTCACCTGTATGGCGTCGGGCTCCATCTCCAGCATTTTGGCAATGCTCCCTTTCGATTTACCCCCAAACAGCACCACCTGCAAACCCTGTGCTCTTGCCCGCAGCAGCTGCTCCCGGCTCACGTGCTTGCCATTGGCAGTCACGCCATGCAGTTGATTGTCCAGCGCCTGCTGTGCCGAAAGGTCAAAGTCCTCGCCGGCGTCCAGCATCAGCATCGCCTCCGGTTCCAGTTCGCGCACCGTATGCAGTATGGCCGGATCATTGAAAATAAAGGCTAGTTTATCAACAGGGTAGTTGTATTTACGGAGCAAATCCAGAACTGATTTAGCGTAGAAAGCATTCCGGTTTGGGTCCTGGTTTCGGATATCGATGTGCAGGTAGGGCGGGTCCGGATAGGTCTGGAAACGCTGCAGAATGGCTTCCATCGTGATGATCTTTTCGTCGTGGAATAAGTCGTATAGCGGGCCGCCCTTATACCTGAGCCCCACTACCTCCGCTGCCGGCAGCTCTGCGATGATGCCTGCCCCTTCGCTCATCGTCTCCAGCGTGTTATCATGGTAAAGAATCGGTACGCCGTCCTGGCTCACATGCACATCCACCTCTACCCCATCGGCTCCGTCCTCCTCCATGGCTTTCACAATGGAAGCCATGCTGTTGGCGGGTAGCGGATTATACGGGTTAATGGGGGAGAAGAAGCCGGAGCCGGCATGGCCTATCACCAGAATATGGCGGGAGTAAATGCCTGATTCGGGTTGTAGCAGGTTGTACACACTCAACGAGAGTGCTGCTATACCTAACACCAACAGGCCTAAGGTGGTACTTTTGCGAGTCAGAAAGGAGGCTTTATGCTTCGGCTCAGTCAAATTCATACACAAACTTAAGTGTATATCCTGTAACTTTGGAACGGATTTTCTTAAATAATCATAGGTCAATCCCTATTCAATAATACTGCCTTATGTCTTTCTCTTCTCAAACCGCTCCCGAAAAGCTCACTACGGCCGATCAGGTCGGCGTCCATAACCGGCTCATGGTACCGCTGTCGCTCATCATGCTGATCGCTTTTATCATCCGCATGGTGGCTGCTTTCTTTTCGAAGGGCTTTGCTTTTCACGACGATCACTTTGACGTGATCACAATTGCGCAGCACTGGCTTTATGGCTTGCCTTCGTGGCTGCACGAGCCCATGCCACCGCGCCACAGCATGTTTTACGCAGGTATACACTACGGCCTGATTTACCTGATGGAGAGTGTGGGCATCACGAACCCGGACACCAAAATGACCATTGTGCGGGTGCTGCACGGGCTGTACTCGCTGCTGATTGTGTACTATGGCTATAAGATCACAGAGCGCCTTTCGAACCAGGCCAATGCCCGCATTGTGGGGCTGATGCTGGCGCTGATGTGGTTTATGCCATTTATGAGTGTGCGCAACCTGGTCGAGATGGTGTGCATTCCGCCATACCTGGCCGCTTTTTATTTTATGCTCAAGCAGGATGACCGGAAAAAGAACCTGCACTTCCTCTGGGCGGGGGCGCTCTTTGCGCTGGCTTTTGTGCTGCGTTACCATACGGCGCTTTTTGCCGTGGGCGCAGGTATGGTGCTGCTTTACCGCCGTCAGTGGAAAGAGGCCGCCTGGCTGGTGCTGGGTTTCCTGCTGATGGCTACCCTGATCCAGGGCACGATCGACCTGATCTTCTTTGACTACCCTTTTCACTCGGTGGTTACTTATTTCTTCTACAACACCGACAATGCCTACAACTACAGCACCGGGCCGGTATACCGTTTCCTGCTGACCATCCTGGGCTTTATGGTGCCGCCCATTAGCGTATACCTGCTGCTGGGCTATAGCCGCACGGCCAAACTGGCGCCCATGCTCTTCTGGGCCGGATTGCTGTTTTTTGTGGTGCACTCCCTTTTCCCGAACAAACAGGAGCGCTTCATTCTGCCGCTCTTCCCACTCATCATGGTGCTGGGCGTGATTGGCTGGCAGGACTTTGTGCGCACTTCTAAATTCTGGCAGGGCCGCAAAAAGCTACTGGCTGCCAGCTGGGCCTTCTTCTGGATCATCAACATTGTGGTGGCCGTGGCCATGTCGTTCACTTACACTAAAAAGAGCCGCATTGCGCCGCTCGTATACCTGTCGGAGAAGCAGGACCTGGATGCCGTGCTGCTCGAGTTTGGCAATTCGTCCATGAAGCAGCCGCCGCTCTATTACCTGAACCGCCTGGCCGCCGAGTTTCACGAGTACCACTTCAACCAAAAGCGCGACTGGGACGCGTACAAAGCCGGTAAGCCGCTCCCGCAAGATTTTGCGATGACCTACAGCCTGAACGGCGAGAAGTCGCTGGACAGCCTGCAAACGGAGCTCAGCCTATACCCTTACCAGCCGGACTATGTGGTGGTGGTAGGCCAGAAGGACATGGAGGAGCGCATGCAGCGCATCAACAGCCTATACCCTGCGCTGGAGCTGGAAACGACCATCACGCCTTCGCTCTACGACCGGGTGCTGCACTTCCTCAACCCACGCGTTCACAAAGACGAGCACGTGCGCATCTACCGCATCAAGGGTGAGTAACTAGCGGGTGAAGGTATAGAGGTAGTTGAGCAGGAAGTTCCAGATAAACACCAGCACGATGGCGATGAATTTGGAAAAGTAGAAGTTGAGCTTCCCTTTTTCGGTGAGCAGGTAAATGATCAGGTTGTTGATGATCAGGCCGGCCACGGCCACCAGCAGGAACTTAGAGAACTGCCAGCCTATTTCGGGGTCGCGGCTGTGGAAGGTCCAGAGGCGGTTGAGGATGTAGTTGTTGATGCTGGCCAGTGCAAAGCCCAGGCTGTTGGCCACGTACTTGTTCCAGCGCAGCCTTTCCTTGGCCAGAAAAGTAACACCAAAATCAATGATGAGCCCTGTAAAGCCTACCAGACCAAACTTCAGGAATTTTAGAAAGAGCGCGCTTATACCTTCGGACATGCCGGCAGTTGGAATATACAACTGATTTAACTTACCTACTAGCAGGTAAAATTAAGCACTTTAGCACATAGTGACAAATCTATTCTGTTGAGACAACTGCTGGGTTGGTCGATCAAAAGCGGCGATTTGTATAGTATATTTTGATATATCCGTCCAAATACCTTATTTAGTAGGGCATGGGTAAATCTCTGCATCACCTCGGTCGGGAAAACCGACCTCCTGATAACGGATCGGGTCTCAAATCGAATTTAATGCTATCTTTGCGCCACAATCAGGATGGCAGACAACTGCTACCTGTCCGGTAGCCGGCTAAAGGCACTACCGCTTTTCTTTAAGCCACTGTAAACTTTTTAGCGATTGGTTTGGTTAAGAAGTCATCCGAACGCGCTATAACTCAGAATATTAATTTAAAGACATTGCCAGGAGCTCCCCGCTCCGGCAATTACAGGCATACTTGTTTAAGGTGAGATGTAAGTAAGTTGCCAACTTGCAACCAAAAAGCACAACAACACAACCAAAGAGAAGCCATACCTGCTAGGTATGGCTTCTCTTATTTACAGGCCACGGGGCAGCTTATTTAAAAAGGCCGCCGAGTTTGTCCCCCAGCCCTTTCGGCAGCTTGTCCGTCAGGCCGCCGCCCAGCATACCCATTAAGTCTGACTGGCTGTTGACGTTGCCGCCGATTTTGTTCATCAGAAACGACACTACAAAGGGCGCTACCTGCTGCGCCACCGACTGCGGTATACCCACTTTTGAGGTCAGGTCGCCCAGATATTTCTGGATCAAACCGTTCATGGCCGGGCTGTCCTGTGGCGACTTCTGACCTTTGAGCATGTTCATGATGCTGCCGGCATCTCCACCCGAGGCCTCTTTTTTGAGGCCTTCCTCCACATGGTTCTGGGCCAGGTCTACCGACTGGTTGGCCTGCTGCGGGTCTAGTTTGAACTTGTCTTGCAGCTCGCCGGTCAGCTGCCCTTTTACACTGTTGATGATGTTTCCTAACATAGCTTTTACGTTTAAGTGTTGTTTAATTTCAGGCGGCTGGAATTATACGGTTGCGTCCAGCTGTTACTTTTCTAACGTCATCCACCAACAGAAGATATAAACCCGACAGGTATACATCAGGCACTGCTTTGGCTTTGGCAAAATAATTGCTCCGCTCCCTCACAGTCCTTAATATTTGATACCTTTGCACCAACAACCCTATGAACATGCGTTACTTAGCCTTCTTAGCTATTATCCTGATTGCCGGCGCCACTCTTGCCGACACTAAACTAAAGAAGACCCAGATCACCAAAGAGGTCAGCATCATGCTGCCCCGCGATTTCACCCCGCTCCATGACGAAGGCATTGCCAGCAAGTACCCGGCTGCCAACCGCCCGGTTGCGGTCTACTCAAGCCCCAATGGCCAGGTGGACTTCAGCATGACCCAGAAGCGCTCCCAGTTTCGCGCACGGGATCTGAAGATGCTCCGCGAAGTGTACAAGGCCAACCTGCTGGAGCGGTTCACGAAAGTGGACTTCATTAGAGACGAGGTCGCCAACATCAATGGCCGCGACTACATATTGTTTGAGTTTGTGTCAGTAATGGCCGACGAGCGCAGCGGCAGCCACCTGGCTCCTGTGCAGAAGTACAGCATCATGCTCTACACGGTGCAAGGCAATCAGCTGATGGTGTTCTCGCTGCACATGCCCTTCATGATGAAGAACGACTGGCAGGACACAGCCCGCGAGGTAATGGGCTCCCTGAAAATAAAGATAAAGTAGACTACTCCGTATACCTGATCATTATGGCCTCTCCTTTGCCGGAGGGGCTTTTTTTTTGTATCTTGTGAAAAAGCGAACTATAATACCTATACCTGTGGACTTACTATCGATACACAGCGACGACCATTTTATGCAGGAGGCCTACCGGCAGGCAACGTACGCCTTTGAGGAGGGGGAAATACCGATCGGGGCTGTGATTGTGAGCAACAACCGCATCATTGCCAAAGCCTATAACCAGACCGAAAAGCTGAACGACGTAACCGCCCATGCCGAAATGCTGGCGCTCACGGCAGCGGCCGAGCACCTGGGCAACAAGTACCTGAACGACTGCACGCTGTTTGTAACAGTGGAACCCTGCGTGATGTGCGCGGGCGCCAGCTACTGGGCCCAGCTTAAACGGGTGGTCTACGGAACATCTGAGCCCAAGCGTGGGTATAGAAGAGTAGGCAACCTGCTACACCCCAAAACCGAAATGGTGAGCGGCGTGATGGCGCAGGAGTGCGCCGAACTGATGGCTGCTTTTTTTGCAGCTAAAAGAAAATAACTAAATTGAAACTCGCATTTCAAACGCATACGTACATCCTTAAACCTGTACGCATGCTATTATTCACATATATAACCACATAAAACTATGGCTTTCGAATTACCGAAACTACCTTACGCCTACGACGCGCTGGAACCACACATTGACGCGCGCACCATGGAAATCCACCATACGAAACACCACCAGGCCTACACCGACAACCTGAACAAGGCGATCGCGGGCACTGAGATGGAGAACATGAGCATCGAGGAGATCATGCAGAATGTGAAGGAGGACAACAAAGCGGTTCGCAACAACGGCGGTGGCTACTACAACCACAACCTGTTCTGGACAGTTCTTTCTCCAAACGGTGGCGGACAGCCATCTGGTGAACTTGCTGATGCGATCAACTCCGCTTTTGGTTCTTTCGACCAGATGAAAGAGAAGTTCAATGCAGCAGCGGCTACCCGTTTCGGCTCTGGCTGGGCCTGGCTGTGCGTTAAAGGCAACACGCTGGAAATTTGCTCCACACCAAACCAGGACAACACACTGATGCCATTTGCGGAAGGTTGCGGCGGACAGCCAATCCTGGGTCTTGACGTATGGGAGCACGCTTACTATCTCAACTACCAGAACCGTCGTCCGGACTACGTGAATGCCTTCTGGAACGTGGTGAACTGGGAAGAAGTAACACGTCGCTACAACGAGGCGAAGTAAGGTATAACACTTACAACCAGAAAAGGCCCTCCTATTGCAGGAGGGCCTTTTTTCGTTTAACCCTGCACAAAATGATTTTAGAATGAAGCGAAAAATATTTAATATAGGGAATAATTAATTTTTGCTTTGGTATGGAAATAGCCCTGCTGCTTCTACTTTTTGCACTGGTTTTCTGGGTTTCGAAGCAGCTTTCAGGCAAGCTGGATGAGAATTGGCATGAGATCAATCACCTGAGGTCAGAAGTACTACATCTGCGAGACAAACTAGAGAAACAAGCCACCAGACCTGCTACAGGTATAGCGGCGGCACCTGAACAGGCACAGGAGTCCAGGCCAAAACCTGTTGCACCGCCGGTGGTTTCCACGCCGCCGCCTGCCGCGCCAACCCCACCTCCGGCTATACCTATTCCACGCCCGGAACCTGTTCGCCAGCCTCAGCCAGAGTTAGAAAGCCGTCCCGTGCCGGGCGCCATACCACTCAGACAGCCTATACCCACTGCTGCCTTCAGTGAGGTGCCTGCGGAGGCAACGGAGCCCTCCATCTTTGATAAATTCCGCGAGAACCTTGACTGGGAGAAGTTCATTGGCGAGAACCTGATCAACAAGCTGGGTATAGCGATACTGGTGCTGGGCATCGGCTTCTTCGTGAAGTACGCCATCGACCAGGACTGGATCAATGAAGTAGGTCGTGTGGCCATTGGCATATTGGCTGGCGGTGCTTTGCTGGCTGTAGCGCATCGTCTTCAAAAGACCTACCAGGCCTTTAGCTCAGTGCTGGTAGGTGGCGGTATGGCCGTCTTATACTTCACCATTGCCATCGCCTTTCACGAGTACCAGATCTTTAGCCAGACCGTAGCCTTCCTGCTAATGGTAGTCATCACCGGCTTTACTATCTTCCTCTCCATTGCCTACAACCGCATGGAACTGGCCGTGCTGGCCCTGATAGGAGGTTTTGCCAGCCCCTTTATGGCGAGTTCAGGCGAGGGTAACTACATTGCGCTCTTCGTCTTCATCCTTGTCCTGAACCTGGGTATACTGGTGCTGGCCTACTTTAAGAAATGGAGTCTGCTCAATACCATCGCCTACGTCTTCACGATCGTCCTGTACGGCGGCTGGCTCACCACCCGGGTTATCGACACGCCTGATGCGCCCTATGCAGGAGCGTTGGTATTTGCCACGCTGTTTTACCTGGTGTTCTTTGCCATGAACATCATCAACAACATCAAAGAGAGAAGGCATTTCACGGCGCCAGAGATCATGATCCTGCTAAGCAACACCTTCCTCTATTATTCTGCCGGCATGTATGTGCTGCAATTTATAGCAGGTGGCAACTACCAGGGCCTCTTTACCATGGTCATTGCTATTTTCAACTTCATTTTCGCCTACCTGCTCTACCAAAACCAGAAAGCGGACCGCAACCTGGTCTACCTCCTTATCGGGCTGGTGCTCACCTTCCTGAGCCTGACCGCACCGGTACAGCTAAAAGGCAACTACATCACCTTGTTCTGGGCGCTTGAGTCGGTGCTCCTCCTGTGGCTTTCGCAGAAGTCAGGTATAAAGCTGATCAAAGTGGCTTCGGTGGTGGTGCTGGGTCTAATGTTCCTCAGCCTGCTGATGGACTGGAACCTATACTACAATCAGCTCCCGTCCCCGCTGAACATCGTCCTGAACAGAGTCTCCGTTACCGGCTTCGTAGCGGTGGCAGCACTGGCTGCTAACCTGTGGCTGCTCCGAAAGGAACATGGATCTATATTGTTTGAGTTACTGGACGCCAACACCTACCGCACCCTCATCAGGTTTGCGCTGGTCTTCAGCTTGTACTTTGTATTACTGTTTGAGCTTATCCACACGCTTGACAGTCTGGCCGTGAGCTATGCGACCAAGTACTTTATACTGGGCTTCTACAACTACCTATACCTCTTCATGCTCCTGTTGCTGAGCAGCCGTCAGCCGAATCAGCAGGTACAGCAAGGTATGGGAGCGCTGGCTGTTCTGGGCATCCTACTATACCTGGTTCTGCAGCACCCGCTCACTATTGATACCCGCAACGCATACCTGCTGGACGGTGGCGAGACGTTGGGCGCCTTTATGCTGCACTACCTGCCGCTTGTGCTGGTGCTGCTGATAGTTGTACAATTGCTGCGCATGGTGGCGCTGGAGTTTGGCTTCAACGCACTGCCGGGCAAGGTAGCCTTGTGGGGCGCATGCTTTGTGGTTGTCTTCCTGGCAAGTGCCGAATTGGAGCACCTAGTTGTGCTGCAGCTTTATGAGCCGGGCACCAATCTGGAAGCGCTGCTGCCACAGGTTCGCAAAGTGGGCTTCCCGATTCTGTGGGGCATCAGTTCTTTTGTTTTGATGACGGTTGGCATGCGGCGCAAAATGAAGACGCTCCGCATTATATCGCTATCGCTTTTTTTCCTTACCCTGCTCAAGCTCTTCCTCTTCGACATAAGAGGCGTATCGGAAGGAGGAAAGATCGCCGCGTTCATTTGCCTGGGTGTGCTACTGCTGGTCATCTCTTTTATGTACCAGAAGCTAAAAGTGTTGATTTTGGATGATGAAGCTACTCCACCGCATGTTGCCGACAACCAGTAAACTCCGCGCCCTGCTGGGGCTCCTGCTGTTGACATGCGCCCAGGTGGCAAGCGCCCAGCAGTATGACTGGCAGGCTCCGGTGGCAACCCCGACACAGGCCGGCTATCAGCGCATACAGCTTAGCCCTGAAATAACAGGCCGTTTGCAACCCGATCTCTCTGACCTGCGCCTTTATAACAGCAATGGTCAGGAGATTCCTTACCTGCTTCAAACGGAGCAGCCAGTGCAATACAAGCGCCTGTTCAGGACTTACGACATCATCAGCTATACCCATCGGCAAGGCTGCTGTTCGGAACTGCTCATCTCCAACCAGGAGAAGCGCAGGCTCAACAACATCAGCCTGCTGATCGGCAACGCGGACGTGCGCAAAGAGGTGAAGCTAAGTGGCAGCGACAACCGACAGGACTGGTACGTACTAAAGGAGCGGGACCTGCTGTATGCCATTAACAACCGGGAGAGCACGGCCGAGGTGAAGCTGCTGGATTTCCCCCTGAGTGACTACCGTTATTTCCGGCTGCAGCTGAACGACTCCACCAGCGCACCGCTCAATATCCTGCAGGCAGGCTATTACGACACTTATACCGAGGCCGGCAAGTACACCGCTATACCTGTGCAGCAAGTTTCCCGCACGGATAGTGTCTCCGCTAAAAGCACCTACATCCGGTTGCAATTCGCACAGCCCGTTTACCCTGAGCAGTTAGAGTTCACGGTTTCGTCACCGCAGTTGTATTACCGGCAGGGCCATGTACAGCTGAAAACAACGGAACCAAGACAGCGGCGCAGAAGCAAACGCCGAAAGCGGCGGGAGCAGCAACAGCGGCTGATTCCGTTTGTACTGAGCTCCAATGCGCCTGCCATAGTGGTGTTGCCAAGAGAGAAAGTAAAGGAGCTTACCATCGTTATTCAGAATGGGGATAACCAGCCTCTGGAAATCGGCGCAATAAAGCCGCTGCAGCTTAACCGCTACCTGGTGGCGGACCTAAATCCCGGGGAGACCTATACCTTGCGGTTCAGCAATCCAAAGGTCGGGGCACCTTCCTACGACCTTAGGCACTTCCAGGATAGCATTCCGGCGAGTTTGCAGGTGCTGCAGACAAGGAAACCTGAAATGCTGCAGGAAAAAGAGCCCCAGCAAAGCAGTGGCTCTACAGTCGCCATCTGGGCCGCTATTGCACTTGTGACGGCCGGACTGGCCTATATGACGGTGCGCATGCTGAACGAAATGGACAAAAAGAAACAGGTATAGCATCCTGCTTTACAGGTAAACAGGATAATGCTTATGGCATAAAAAAGCCCTGAAGCTGAACGCATCAGGGCTTTGACTTTTTTAAGTAGGCTTTATTTACTTCTTGGCAACTTGCTTATTGTTCTTATACGCCTCCACGCCGGCATCCAGGAACTTCACAAAGTTCTCCACACTTAGGTCGTAGGCGATCGGTTTTACCAGTACGTTCTCGTTCTCGTCCATCAGCACATAGTAGGGCTGGGCGTTCACGTTGAATTTTGTGATCTGGTAGTCGGCGTACTTCTTACCGAGGGTCTTTTTCTCTTTGCCGTCGTACTCGCTGGTATACCATTCGCTTTCCGGCAGCTCGCTCTTATCATCCACGTAAAGGGCGGCAATCACGTAATTTTCCTGCAGGCGGCGTAGCACTTCGGGGTGCGACCACACGTTGGCCTCCATCTCGCGGCAGTTCACGCAGCCGTGACCCGTAAAGTCGATGAAGATCGGTTTGCCCTGCTCAGCGGCGCAGCGCTTGGCCTGCTCCAAATCGAAGTAACCCTGCAGACCGTGCGGCAGGTGCAGGAAGTCGGCATACTTAGGCGGCTCACACAGCTGGTTAGCGGAGGTATACTGCGCGGAACTTCCTCCCCCGCTCTGGCGCACCAACGCGTTGATATCGAAGTCGTGAGTGGACTGCGGTGGCAGGTAGCCAGACAAAGCCTTGAGCGGAGCACCGAACATACCCGGTATCAGGTATACCACGAAGGCAAAAGTGGCGATGGCCATGAATACACGGGGAACACTGACGTAAGGCAGATCCGAGTCGTGCGCAAATTTGAGCTTGCCCAGCAAATAGAAGCCCATCAAGGTAAAGATCACAATCCACAGCGCCAGGTATACCTCGCGGTCGAGGATGCCCCAGTGATATACCTGGTCGGCGATGCTTAGGAATTTAAGCGCCAGGGCAAGCTCCAGGAAGCCCAGCACCACTTTCACGGAGTTAAGCCAGCCACCGGACTTTGGCAGGCTGCTCAGCCACGACGGGAAGATGGCAAACAAGGTGAACGGCAAGGCAAAAGCAAGTGAGAAACCGAACATGCCCATAACCGGTCGCAGCGTTTCGCCGCCGGCAGAAGCCACCAGGATACTGCCCACGATCGGTCCCGTGCAGGAAAAGGAAACCAACACGAGCGTGAAGGCCATAAAGAACACACCCAGTATACCGCCCTTATCCGCCTGCGCATCGGCTTTGTTCAGCCACGAGCTTGGCAGCGTAATTTCGAACAAACCCAGGAAGGACATACCGAAGATCACGAACACAGCGAAGAAGAGCACATTGGGCAGCCAATGCGTACTCAGGAAGTTAGCGCCGTCGGCCCCAAATAGCTTGGCAACCACAGTACCGGCTACGGTATAAATGGCAATGATGGAGATGCCGTACAGCAGCGCCTTGCCAATGGCCTGCGCCCGGCTCTGGCTGCTGCCCGTAAAAAAGCTCACCGTCATAGGCACCATCGGGAACACGCAGGGCGTGAGCAGGGCTACCAGACCCGAACCGAAAGCGATCAGCATAAAGGTCCAGATGCTTCCGCCAGACGCATCTTCGTTTGAAAAATCGATCAGAGCAGGCGTTATGGTTTCGGCAGTTCCTTCATCCTCCAGGGCTTCCTCTGCAGCCAGCACCGAGTCCTGAGGCAGATTAGGCGGCACGGCGGTGTCAACGCCATCGGGCGCCGTAGCCTGGGTAGTAGCTAGTTCAGGTGCCTGTTCTATGGCTTTGGCAGGCGATTGCCCGAGCGTAGCGGCTGGTGTTGCCGCACCGCTGGCGGCTGTTACTTTGATCTGTGCGTTGGTGAAGGCAAAGTCATCGTCAAACGGGATACACTTGCCGTCGATGTCGGTGCATACCTGGTACTCGTAGGAGCCTTTCACAACCAGATCAGGCTGCAGCACCTTGACTTTCTGCCTGAACTGGGCGGTGCCTACAAAATAGGTATACTCTCCCTCCCACAGTTCGTCGTATTTCTTTTTGGGATTCACGGGCTTGATCTTGCCCACCAACTGGTAAGACGGGTGTTTCTCGAACTTAAACTCCGTCACCATCGGCCCTAGGTCCGGGTCAAAATCAGAGGAGTAGAGGTACCAGTCCTTGTCTATTTTAACGTTGAAAATCAGCTCGACTTCCTCACCTACTTTGACTTCCTTTTTGGAAACATCGTAGCTCCAGGAGGCAGGCTTCAGCACCTGTGCCTGCGCCATTTGCGCTGCAAAGGTCATCAGGACCACTAACAGCCAGGGCAGGCGAAGCGCTAGCCTCAAATTATTTCTCATAAGGGTATACCTGGTTAATTCTTTAGATCACAGGCGCCTGAGAGCGCCACTACAAAAGTACAAATTTTGGTCGAAAGCCCCATCTGTCCGGCAGCATCGTTCCCTCCTTAAGGACAGATGACCAGCTATTGCCTGCCAATGCCGCTCCCAGTGCCATGAATAACAGAGCGCTACGGCAGGATGTTTCCGGTCGGATCAACAGACTGGCTCTTCGCTGCATACCTATCTCCCAAACCCGTAGCCCGCACACCAAGCTACTGATAATCAACCAACTGCCATTCACCCTGTATTATTTACCATTCACGGATATCAGAGATATGGCAGTCATTTCTACGGAATCTTACCCTTCATCTGAACGTCTATTCTATAGCAGTTTATTTGCAAACCCAACATCTAAAACTATGAATACAAACTTTCAGCCACAGGAATCCACCTCTATCAAAACTGTTTGCGGCCGGGAGCTTGGTTCTACCTTTAGGGCGATCAAGCTGGCGCGCGATGAGAGGCATAATTTTCATATTGTATACCGCACTTTCTCAGATGAATTCATTTACTCCTTCTGCAATCCCTTCCTCGATACTTCTTCAGAGCATGTTTACAGAATAATTTCCGAAGAGGAGGCTAAGGCTATTTTCATGCCGCTGCTTTCTCCGGAAAATGCCCGCGAGTTGTTCAGCACCGCCCAGGCACCCGCCATGCAGGTTCATTACTAGCCAACTGAAGATGTATCAACAAGAAAAGGTGCCCTGCGGCACCTTTTCTTGTTTTGGCCTTTTTAGCAAGCTCACACCGGCCGCGGCTTCGGATTCTTGCTAATAGCATGTACATATATAGTGAAAACACGTATTTTAGATTAATTTTACGCAGCCGGAAGCAAACCGCGCCGTAACACACTATGGTTCTAAACATCTTACTCACTATTTTTCTGGTATTGCTGAACGGCTTTTTTGTGGCGGCGGAGTTTGCAATCGTGAAGGTGCGCGCCTCACAAATCGAGCTGCGGGCGCAGGCGGGCAGCTCAATGGCCAGGCTGGCCCAGCACATGCTCACCCACCTCGATGCCTACCTCTCGGCCACGCAGCTCGGTATTACGCTGGCCTCGCTCGGACTGGGTTGGATAGGCGAAAGTGTGGTGTCCCAGATCGTGATCAACGTCATGAATTTCTTTGGCTATGAGGGAAGCGTAGAACTGGCCCACAGAATAGCGCTGCCGATCTCCTTTGCCATTATTACGGTGCTGCACATTGTGTTTGGCGAACTGGCCCCTAAGTCGCTTGCTATCCAGCGCTCCGAGGCCACTACGCTGGCTATTACGCTGCCGCTCCGCTTTTTCTATTACCTGTTCAGGCCTTTTATCTGGATCCTCAACGGCTTTGCCAACTTGGTGCTGCGTTCGATGGGCATACGCCCCGTGCATGGCTCCGAGGTACACTCGCCAGAGGAACTGCGCCTGCTTTTTGAACAAAGCGCCGAAGGAGGCCTGTTGGTCGACTCACAGCATGAGCTCCTCGAGAACGTGTTTGAGTTTAATGAGCGCATGGTGAAACAGATCATGGTGCCCCGCACCCGCATGGTGGCCATCGATGTGAACATTCCGGAGCCGGAGCTGATGGAGATCATATTTGAGGAAGGCTATTCCAGGCTTCCGGTTTACGACGGCTCGATCGATAATATTGTCGGCGTGCTCTACGTAAAAGACATCCTGAGCATGATGCGGCTGAATGAGCCGATCATTATTGAGAAGCTGATGCGCCCGGCCTATTTCGTGCCGGAGACCAAAAAGATCCCGCGCCTGCTGCAGCAGTTCCAGCGCCGCCACATGCACATGGCCATCGTAACCGATGAGTTCGGCGGCGTGTCAGGCATTGTCACCATAGAGGACATCATCGAAGAGCTGGTAGGCGAGATTCAGGATGAATACGATGAGGAGGTGCCGATTGTGGAGCGTCTGGGCGATTTTGAGTACCGTGTAAACGGTGGCGCCCCGGTTTCGGATGTAAACGACTACCTGCCCTTCCCGATACCCGAAGGCGATGACTATGAAACGATAGGGGGCTTTGTGACCATGATCTACGGCCACATACCAGACGACCTGAACGAGGCAGCCGACTTTAACGAGTACAAGATACGGGTGCTGGATAAATCAGACCGCCGCGTGGAATGGGTGCTCTTTACAGTGAAGGAAGACTATCATTCCCAGATAGAACCGCAAACAGAAGAGCCAAATCATTAAAACAAAGGCTATACCTATCCGGTATAGCCTTTGTTTTTCAGGTATAGGTATAGCTATTCCTCCGGATTTGTAAACCAGCCGCTGTACATCACATAGTTGTTGGCCACCTTGTCCAACCCCTCAATTTGCTCCTGGCTCAGTTGTTTTACCTTTTTGGCAGGTATACCGGCATAAATAAAGCCTGACTCACACACGGTGTTTTCGAGCACGATGGCACCCGCCGCCACGATGCAGTTCTTCTGCACCAGCGCATTGTCCATCACGATAGCTCCCATCCCGATCAGCACGTTGTCTTCCACGGTGCAGCCGTGCACAATGGCATTGTGGCCAACGGAAACATTGCTGCCGATGGTGGTAGCGGCTTTCTGATAGGTACAGTGGATCACGGCGCCGTCCTGAATGTTGGTTTTGTCACCGATCCGGATCGCGTTCACATCGCCCCGGATCACGGCATTGAACCACACCGAGCACGAACGGCCTATCACCACATCGCCTACAATCGTAGCGTTTTCGGCCACAAAGCAATCCTCGCCCAGTTGCGGGCTTATTCCTTTTACAGGTAGTATAACGGGCATAGTTTAAGTTAGAAAGTTTAGAAGTTAAAAAGGTAGAAAGTTTAGAAGTAGGGAAGTTGAAAAGTCAGGAATTTTGTAGAGACAGGTCGCGACCTGTCCGAATCGTGCAGGCAATTTGTATCCGAAACGTGCACGAACAACAATTTAACCATCAACAATTTAACAATTTAACAATCAAATCAACCGCTTCCACGTCCCTTTGCTCAGGTTATACTTCAGCGTGCTGGGCAGGGCTTTCCAGAAGTATTTGTTTATTTCAACGGCGAAGCTGGGTTGCATGTAGCAGTTGATGGTGCAGCCTTCGCAGGCCGGTAACCGTCCCTCCAGTTGCTTCAGTTCCTCCACCTCCTCACTCAGGTATAGCGCGTCCAATTTGCCTTCTATCGGGAAGCTCTTGGTGCCCAGGTGGTAGCAGGGCAGCACCAACTCGTTTTCCGGGGAGATGACCAGTGTGGTGCTGGCGGCTTTGCAAACCGGGTCCGCCACCTTGTTGCCCCCGTCGCGGCGCAGCTGCACAAAGCCCTCGTTCAGGTATACGCCTTTGCGCTTTCCGAAGGCCGTCAGGTAGTTCAGTTCCTCTTCCGTAAGCTGCTCCCCTACCGCGACCTCGTTGTATTCAAAGGCCGGGTTGATAATCAGCATCAGCTTGTTGGGCTGGGTGATGGTGCGGTATACCTCCTCCAGTTGGTCTAGATTGTGACGGAACGCCGTGAACAGGATATCCGGTCGTTCGCCCAGCTGCTTTGCCACCTGTATCGACTCCATCACGAAATCATAGCAGGCCACGCCCCGGCCGGTATCGTGCTCTTCTTTGTGGGCTGAGTCCAGCGAAAAATGCAGCATATCCACTTTACCCTTCAGCCGTTCGGCCAGTTTGGGGTAGAGCATTCCGTTGGTAGTGAGGGTGGTGATGAAACCCATGTCGTGCGCCATGCCCAACATCTGGTCGATCTGGCGGTGTAAGAGGGGCTCCCCTCCCGTGAAATCGATCACCTGCACGCCCAGCTTTTTCAGGTCGCGCAGGTTCTGGGCCACATCCTCCAGGGTAATGTAAGGCGAAGGCTTCTCCCAGATGTCGCAAAACGAGCACTTTGCGTTACAACGGTAGGTAACGTAGTAGTTGCAAAGCACAGGTTTCGATCTTAAGCGCATCCGGGGGTGATTGTTTACTCAAAATTAAGGATTCTGCCCGAGTATCAGGTATAGAAGTAGGCCGGGATTCGAAATACCTGATCCTGCTAATGAGAATCTGTATATTTATTGATTAAATTGTTAAATGGTTGAATTGTTAAATGGTTGGGGGCACGATTAAACCACCACTGGGAAAAGGGGATTTTCCTGCAAGATCCAAACAAGTCGCTATTTTGCCATTCTACCGCGATGTTACACTGTGACGTCATTACATCACAACTTTCTAACTTTTTACTCTTCTAACTTTCTAACTTGTCTAACTCTAAAAACTCCTCCAATTATGAAAAGACAGAACATTTCCTCCGGCGCTGTATGGGAAAGCACCATTGGGTATAGCCGTGCGGTGCGCGTGGGCAATGTGGTAGAAGTGGCGGGCACGACAGCCATGGATGGGGATCAGGTGATAGGTATAGGCAATGCGTACGAGCAGACCCGGTTTATTCTGCATAAGATAGAGAAAGCCCTGCAGGAGGCCGGTGCCACGCTGCAGCAGGTGGTGAGAACGCGCATCTTTGTAACCGATATCAGCCAGTGGGAAGCGGTAGGTCGCGCCCACGGGGAGTCCTTCAGCGAGATAAAACCCGCTGCTACCATGGTGCAGGTCAGTGCCCTCATCAGGCCGGAGCAACTCGTGGAGATAGAGGCTACTGCTATAATCGAAGCAGATGATAGCCTGATCAACTCCGAAGCTATACCTGATGTTGAGGTATAGCTTCGCCACTGCCATGGCAAAAGGTTAGATTCCGGGCACAGCAGTGCTGCCTATTTCTTTGCACCTGTCAACCAGTCGGGAATCATTTTGAGGCAGAGGTATAGCTGATAGATCTACCCTTCTTAAGCCCATGGAGTTGGAACCATTCAGCCAGTTAAATATATAAATAATACCAGAATACAATACCATACACCCTATATTCACACGGTTACGTACTAAAAGGCTATTGACTATTCGTTATACCTGTGCCGCTTTGGCCAAGGTTAACCATGTAGAATTTAATCATATAGCTATGAAAAACTTAGTGCTAACTATATTCGCGCTGTTCGCTCTCAGTACGGCAGCGCAGGCGCAGTTCCTGACGGGTGGACTTAAAGCAGGTGTAGGCTCTTCGAGCGTGAGCGTACGTGATGTGACCAGCAACCCGGCTGAGTATGCCAAAAAGGAATCTGTGACCAGCTATCATGCCGGCGCATTTGCCCGCATCAATATTTTGGGCCTGTTTGTTCAACCCGAAGCGATCTTTACGCAGACAGGCGGCCGCCTGGAATCCAACCCCAATGCCACGCTCGCTAGCCGTGTAGCCGATATTAAGTTTAACCGCCTCGACGTGCCCATTATGGCAGGTATAAGCCTTGGCAATGTGGTGCGTTTGCAGGCAGGACCGGTGGCCTCCACGCTGCTGAGCGCGCGCCAGGATGGGCAGAACATCAAGAGCTTTATGGAGAACTCTGACTGGGGTTACCAGGCAGGTGTAGGCCTCGACATCCAGCGCCTGACCCTGGACGTGCGCTACGAGCACATCAGCCGCAACTACGATGACCCCGCCAATCAGAGCAACTACGATCTAGCCAATAAGCAGATCTTAGTGAGTGTGGGCCTGAAATTGTTCTAGGTATAGGTTGTAGCCTTGAGCTTATAAAAAAAGAGCCGCTGCAGGTATAAAACTGCATCGGCTCTTTTTATGTGGATAGTATACCTATTATGGTTGTGGCATATACAACTCAGAGCCCGGCCCTACCGGCAGGCCCAGCAATATCCAGATGATGAACAGGATGGTCCAGCCGATCAGGAACACAATGGAGTATGGCAACATGGTCGAGATAACGGTGCCTATACCTGCTTTTTTGTCGTAGCGCTGGATAAAGGCCACGATCAGGGCAAAGTACGACATCATCGGCGAGATAATGTTGGTCACGCTGTCGCCAATGCGGTAGGCGGTTTGCGTAAACTCCGGCGTATAGCCCAGCAACATGAACATCGGGATGAACACCGGCGCCATGATCGCCCATTTGGCTGAGGCAGAGCCCATAATCATGTTGATGGAGGCCGACACCAGGATGAACATGATCATCAATGGAATACCGCTCAGGCCCAGGGTCTTCAGCACGTCCGCCCCATTGATGGCCAGAATCAGGCCCAAGTTCGTCCAGTTGAAGTAGGCCACGAACTGTGCTGCAAAGAACACGAGCACGATGTACGAGCCCAGCGTTTCCATGGATTTGGACATGCCACGCATCACGTCGCTATCGTTTTTGATGCTCTTGGCGCCGATGCCGTACGCTATACCTGCAATGGCAGAAAGCAGGAAAATGAAGGCCACGATGCCTGACATGAAAGGCGAGTTGAGCACCTCGCCGGTTTCCGGGTTGCGCAGGTAGCCGTCTTCTGGCAGCAGGCCGCCCAACACAAAAGCGGTGGACAGGAGAATAGCGATGGTCGCGTATAGCAGGCCGCGCTTCTCCTGACTGTTTAGGCGATCGATGCTTTGCGGCTTTTCATCGCCGTTATACTCTCCCAGCCTCGGAATCACGATTTTTTCCGTCACCCAGGTACCCAGGCCTGCCACTATGAAAGTAGACACGAACATGAAATAGTAGTTAGCCGCCGGATTCACGGTATAGTTCGGGTCAATGATGCGGGCAGCCTCTGTTGACAGACCGGCCAGCAGCGGGTCGATGGTACCCAGCAGCAGGTTGGCGCTGTAACCACCCGACACACCGGCAAATGCCGCAGCCAGACCAGCCAGCGGATGACGACCGGCCGCCAAAAAGATTACCGCCGCCAGCGGCACCAGCAGCACATAGCCCACTTCAGAAGCCGTGTTGGACATCACACCGGCAAACACGATCACGAAGGTAAGCAGGCGCTTCGGCGAGGACAGCACCACCAAACGCAGCACCGCACCGATCAGGCCGGTGCCTTCGGCTATACCTATACCTAGCAAAGAAACGAGCACCGTGCCCAGTGGGGCGAAGTCGGTGAAGTTAGTGACCATGCGCGTTAGGATCATGTGCAGGCCTTCGGTGGACAGCAGGTTGACCGGTGTTATGGTCTGCCCTGTGCCCGGGTGCACCACGGCCATGTCGAAGAGGCTGGCCACCCACGATAGGATGATCACGAGTAGAGCGAAGCCGGCAAATAGCGTGGCGGGGTGCGGCAGGGCATTACCAATACGTTCCACCACCGACAGGAATTTGTCAATCCCTGACTTTTTTGTCTTAAGTTGGGTCATAAAAAGTTTTTTAGTTTCCCGCCCGCACACCGCTTAGTTAGGTATAGGTGCCGGACGTGCAGCCGAAGTCAGCTAAAACGGGCTTCCGAAATTGCTCAAAATTTTGCAGCCTCGCAAATTTTAGCAAAAAGCCATACCTTCGTTTATCATCAAAAAAGCTTTCCCCATGATCACACCCCTGCAGCCCGGCGACAAAATCGCCATCATCGCCACCGCCCGCCTTATCAGTTACGAAGACATTGCCGCCGCCATTGACATACTGCAGGGCTGGGGACTGGAAGTGGAAGTTGGCCCGACGGTGGGGGCGCAGTACGGTGTGTTTGCCGGCGACGATGCGCTGCGCCTACAGGACCTGCAGCAGGCCCTCGACCGCCCCGACATCAAAGCCATCATCTGCGCTCGCGGCGGCTACGGCACCACCCGCATCCTCGACCAGGTGGACTTCAGCCATTTTCAAAAGCATCCGAAATGGGTAGTGGGCTTCAGCGATATCACCTCCCTCCTTTGCCACATCCACAGTTTAGGTATAGAGAGCGTGCACGGCATCATGCCTTTGCTTTTCCCGAAAGGCACGGAAGAAGCGCTGGACAGTCTGCGCCGCGTGCTCTTCGGGGAGGAGCTCAGCTACAGCGCCGCGCCGCACGCCTTTAACCGCACAGGTATAGCCGAAGGCCAGCTGATCGGCGGAAACCTGGCGCTTCTGCACAACGTCTCCGGCACTAGCTCCGACTTCAGCACAAAAGGCAAGATCCTGTTTCTGGAAGACGTGGATGAGTACCTCTACAGCATCGACCGCATGATGGTGCACCTCGACCGCGCTGGCAAGTTACAAGACCTGGCAGGCCTAATCGTCGGCCACTTCAGCGACATGAAAGACAACGCCATCCCATTCGGCAAAGACGCCTACGAGATCATCGCCGAGCACAGCGGCAAGTATCACTACCCCGTTTGCTACGGCTTCCCGACCGGCCACGAGCCGGACAACCTGGCGCTGGTATGCGGCCGGAAGGCGAGGCTGGAGGTTAAGGAGAACGAGGTGCGGCTGGAATATGCACAAATCAGTTGATCAAGACTTTCAGAAGCGGATGGGCAGGTACCAGGGTATGGCAGAACGTATAGCTTACTGAGTAAAAAGCTTATACCTGTTGTAAGAAAAGAGCATAACATCAAAGCACATGAACTACACCGCCTACCTGGAGCGCATCGGATACACCGGGAAACTGCAGCCGATCCTTGCCGTGCTACAGCAACTGCAGAAGCGCCATTTGTTAGCTGTTCCTTTCGAAAATCTGGACATCCACCACGGTATTGCGATCGAACTGGATGCTGAAAAGATCTTTGACAAGGTGGTGCTGCAGAAGCGAGGCGGTTTCTGCTACGAACTGAACGGTTTGTACTTTGAATTACTCAGGGCTCTCGGTTTTGAGGTCAGGCGGATTTCTGCAAAAGTCTATTCCAGCAGCGATGGCACCTACTCCCCGGAGTATGATCATCTGGCCTTGCTGGTAACCATAGCGGGAGAAGAGTATCTGACCGATGTCGGGTTCGGGGAATTTAGTTTTGCGCCACTGAAGATGGAGTTGAACAAGGTACAAGCTGATGCGCGGGGCAATTACGTCTTCGACATGTATGATGAAAGCTATTACCGGGTAAGTCGCGTTGAGAAGGGCGAGATCCTGCCCGAATACATCTTCCAAAAAACTGAAAGGGCGTTTGATGAATTTGCCGGCATGTGTCACTTTCACCAGACCGATCCCGGTTCCCACTTCAGGCAGCGCAGCATGATCACGCGCCCCACCGAACAAGGCCGCATCACACTCACAGAGAACAAACTCAAGCTAAAAGAAGGTGACCTTACCAGGGAAATTACGTTGAAAGACGCAACTGAATACGAGGTATACCTGTGGAAATACTTTGGGGTAAAACCAGCTTCCCGCAATAGCTAGCCTGACACTGAGATGCGATTGGAAGGCTTAACTGTATGTAAAAGACCAGGTTGCAACAGGAGTATGAGAAGGGCAAGGTCCCTTCTGGGGAATAGACTCAACCAGGCAGACAGGATTGACGGCTACTTCTGTAGAGCAGGTATAGGCAGCCTAAAAAGACAAGAAGAACAACCAGTAATTTGTAAGCATAACCCAACTTGAGATGACTTTTCTAAAATCAATTCCGATTTTTATACTGGCAGGGCTCTGCGAGATAGGCGGTGGCTACCTGATCTGGCTCTGGCTGAAAGAAGGAAAGCCGGCCTGGTATGGCCTGGCAGGCGGAATAATTCTGGCGCTCTACGGAGTGGTAGCAACCTTTCAAACCCAGAACTTCGCCAGAGTTTATGCTACCTATGGAGGGGTCTTCATTGTCATGTCCTTGCTGTGGTCAATGAAATTCGACGACTATTCGCCTGACAAGTACGACATCATCGGAGCCTTGATAGCCCTGTTAGGCGTCTGCATTATTTACTATGCCCCGAGAAGCTGAGGAGAATGCGGCTTACCTGTAGGGATAAATTTTACAGTACCGCCCCGTTCGCTATACCTACAGCTATTTACTTCTCTTAGCATTACGTCTTTGCATCTTCCAGCTTTCCATGGAGCAAAAAAGAATTGATGAATTGTGAAATAAAAAGAGTCACGCAAGACGACCTTGACCAACTGCAACAAATCAGCAGACAGACCTTTTCTGAAACGTTCTCAGCTAAGAATTCGGCAGAGGATATGAAAAAGTATCTGGAAGAAGAATTAGCAGTTGAAAAACTGACGGCTGAACTCAGTGACCAAAACTCAGAGTTCTATTTCGCGACAGTTGACAATAGAGTAGTCGGTTACTTAAAAGTGAACTCCGGCCTTGCGCAGACGGAACTGAAAGACGATAACGGTCTTGAAATAGAGCGGATCTATGTGCTGAAGGAATATCACGGGAAACGTGTGGGGCAACTGCTTTATGATCATGCCATCCATATGGCACGGCAAATGAAGGCCGGGTATGTTTGGCTGGGCGTTTGGGAAGAAAACCCAAGAGCGATCCATTTTTATAAGAAGAATGGCTTTGTTGAGTTTGACAAGCATGTTTTCAAACTAGGTGATGACGAGCAAACCGATATCATGATGAAACTTCACTTGTAGCGGTATGAGATCTCTCAAAAGGCGTGCTGAATGCTATACCTGGCTGTTGAAAAACTTTGGCTTGAAACCAGCTGATAGTTAGTTTAGCGCTGTTCTTTAAACCAGTAAAACATGCCCCCTGTTCGGGCAGGGCCTTTTCATTCTACTTTTTTTGTCATCCTGGAAGGATCTTGGTAGCAAATAGTATGGGCTTAACCTCCCGGGGGAAGGGGCCCTCTATTTTAACCAAGTTTCTTAACAGAATGACAGTAAATTTGAGCGTGTTTTCTTAGAATGAAACGACCTTACCTGTTCGGGAGAGCATCTGTTACAAATTCTGAACAAATCTCAGGCATCATATGACCAAACGTTTACTTCTTTTAGCTTTGATGCTCTGCATCTATCAATCTTCTATGGCTCAAAAAAGAACTGATGATTTTCTGAGGGAGCTTTTGACAAAAGCAGCCAACGACAGTGTAAACGTGCTGCTCCGCGACCCGGAAAAATACCGCGTGCAGATCATCTATACCGAGATCAACCGCGATAAGCACAACAAGCCTTCTTTCAAAAACCACTATTTCAACCACGACCCCAATCTTTACTTCAACCCGGCCTCTACGGTTAAGCTGCCACTGGCTTTCATGGCGCTGGAGAAGCTCAACACGCTCCGAAAGAAAGGTATAGACAAGCACACGCCTGTTGTGTTTGACAGCAGCCAGGTGGGGCAGACATCGCTTTACACAGACGCTTCTTCGGCCACTGGCCTGCCCTCCATCGCGCATTTTATCAAACGGGCCCTGCTGATCAGCGAAAACGACCCTTACAACCGTTTGTACCAGTTTGTAGGCCAGCAGGAAGTTAACCGGAACCTCCACCGGAAAGGCTACAAAGACTCCCGCATTGTACGCCAGTTCATGGGCTTCACGACAGAGCAAAACCGCCACTCAAACCCCGTTCGCTTTTTAAATGAAGATGGCAGCACCCGGTATTCTCAGCCGGCGCTCTACAACACTGATTCCATTGACTTCAGCGAGGTTATCAAACTCGGCAAAGCGCATTACGACAGCCGCGACACCCTGGTACATGCACCGTTTGACTTTACATTGCACAACAAGCTCCCGCTGGAGGATCTGCAGCAACTCCTGCAGTCGGTGATGTTTCCGGCCTCCGTACCCAAAAAGCAACGCTTCAACCTCACTGAAGACGATTACGATTTCCTGTACCGCTACCTGTCGCAGTACCCTTCCGAAACGCCTTACCCCAAGTACGATACCACCCTATTTTATGACAGCTATGTGAAGTTCTTCTTCCGGGATAACACACACCGCATGCCCGAGCATGTGCGGGTGTTCAACAAAGTGGGTTGGTCTTATGGTTTCCTGACAGATGTCTCGTATGTGGCGGATTTTGAAAACCAGGTGGAGTACATGCTCACGGCCACGGTATATGTGAACAGCGACGACGTGCTGAACGATGGCAAATATGATTACGACACGCTCGGCTACCCTTTCCTCTACCACTTGGGGCAGATCATTTACCAACACGAGTTGAAGAGAGAACGCAAGTTCAAACCCAACCTGTCAGCGTTTCAGGTACAGTATGAAAAACGCGACAAACAGGATACCCGGCCTGTGCTGAGCGAGGTAGATAACTGAAGCGTCTGATCAGGTATAGGTATAGCCGCTATACCTATACCTATACCTATACCTATACCTATACCTATACCTATACCTATACCTATACCTATACCTATACCTGTCTTCCGGTTAAAGGCTGCTACAAGGTACAGTCTTCCTCAGGCAGCCTTGTCAATTCCCTTCGCCCGTACCTGGTTGTAGTAATTGCAAATTCCGTTCAGCACACACTTCTCGCACCTGGGGTAGGACCAGGTGCAGATCTGCTGTCCGTGCTTGAGCAGGTGCTTGTGGAAGTTGAAGAGCACCACCGCATCTTTGGGCAGCATGTCGAGCAGGATGTCGTGGGCTTTGTTGGCCGTGACCTTGGCTCCGATCAGCCCCACCCGCTGGCTCACCCGGAACACGTGTGTATCCACAGGCAGCACCGGCTTTTTGAAGTTAAAGAGCAGCACGAGCGTTGCCGTCTTCAGCCCCACGCCCGGCAGGCGCGTCAGCCCGGCAATGGCTTCCTCCACCGGCATCTGCTCCAGAAAATCGATGCTGAACTCGCCCCGCTCCTCTTTGATGATGCGCAGCGTCTCCTGTATTTGCGGCACCTTCTGCCCCGGGTAGCGCGTCGTGCTGATGGCATCGGCCAGATCATCAAAAGGGGCGTTCATTACGCCTTCCCAGTCCCCGAATCGCTCCATCATGGTATAAAAAGCTTGCTCTTCGTCTTTGTGGTTGGTACGATGCGAGAGCATGGTCGAAATCAGCTCGTGCATGTGGCTGCGGCGCGGATCAAGCCTGAGGGGCTTGTACTCCTGATTCAGCAACTCGTGGGTAATCATTATTTTCTCCTCAGCAGGTAGTTCGTATCCTTCCATAGCGCATGTGGGTTAACCAGTTCTTAATTAACGGCTTTATGCAAATGGCGTTTCCGTCAAAATTGGCTGAGAAAGGCTAAGGTTGCATGTTCAAACATTTGCCCAGAAAAATTGTATTATACTACAACAATTTATTTCAATTCCCGCTATACCCTTAGTCCCAGCCCAAAACGGCATTAGCTTTCACTCTATGCAAATTAAATTCTTAGGAACAGGAGGTGCCTTTGACATCGATTATCTGAACTCTGCCGCCCTGGTAACTGTACGGGGAAAGTGTGTCCTGCTCGATTGCGGTTTCACGGTATACCAGACGCTGGTGCACAAAAACCTGGTGCATCGGGTAGATCATATCCTGCTCACACACTTGCACAACGACCATTGCGGGAGCCTGGCCAACCTGCTGTTGCACAAACATGTGGTAGATAAGGCACCGAAACCAATCATCCTGTACCCAACCGATCAGTTTAAGGCGCAGGTATACGAGTTCCTCAAAATACAGGTGAAGAACCCGGATAAGTATGCTGAGTTTGTGCCACTTGAGCATTTTGAAGGTATAAAGGCGGTCGATACCTACGGCATGCACTCAGAAGGGCTGCAGTCGTTTGCCTACATTTTCGAAGAAGAAAACAGCCGCATCGTATACTCCGGCGACCTGGGCAAGCCCGACGTGCTGTTCGACAGACTGAGCCGCATGCCTTCGCTGCCGACCTGCGTGTACCACGACATCACCTTCAACCCCGAAAACACGGGCCATACCTATTACAAAAAGCTGCTCCCTTACATGAATGGCGTCGAGATGTTCGGCTACCACTGTGACCCGACCCAGAACCCGGAGGACAACCCGATCAGACTCGTGTTCTATCAGAAAGACCTGCTGGCCTGAAGCTTTTCGAAAAGCCTGTATCCAATTAGGCAAAACATGTGTATCAAATTAAGGTTAATGCTGTAGTCCCGCATAAACCCGTTGGCACATGACGTTTACAATGACTTTCCGCACCGAGAACAAACTGCCTTTTCTGCGCAGGCCGTTGCACATAGCCTATACCTCCATATTCGTGATTTTCCTGGCCTACACCGGCCTCACAACGCCTGATCTGCTCAACTGGCTCATTGAAAACTCGCTCTCCCTCTCCGTGCTGATCCTGCTGGCGGCTTTTTACAACATCTTCCGCTTCACCGACACCAGCTATACCCTGATCTTTCTGTTTATGATGCTGCACGTGTACGGCAGCCACTACCAGTATGCCGACAACCCCTTTGGCGAGTGGATGAAAGAGCCCTTCAATTTCCAGCGCAACCACTACGATCGCTTGGTGCACTTCGGTTTTGGGCTCATGCTCACCTACCCGCTCTATGAAGTGGCGAGGCGGGGCTTCAGTTTGAGCGTATTTATAAGCTGCGTGCTCACGCTGTCGCTTGTTCTGGCACTCAGCGCGGTCTACGAAATCGTGGAATGGCTGGTGGCCGACCTGGTGTATAAGGGGGATGAACAGGGCATGGCCTACCTGGGGATGCAGGGCGATATCTGGGACGCGCAAAAAGACATGATGCTCGCCTTCCTGGGAGCCATCATAGCCATCGGGTCAGCCTTGGTCCTCCGCAAACGCCGGCAACCTGCTGGCACTAAAAGCTAACAAAAAAAGCCAGCTATACCTGAATCGGCATAGCTGGCTTTTTTTTAGGCGATCGAATGCTTACAATTCCCCGCGCTCAGCGGCTTTCTTCATTTTCTCGTTTGCAAAGATGGCGATCTCTACACGACGGTTAGCCTGACGGCCGGCTGCTGTAGAGTTGTCTCCTACCGGATGGTCGAAAGCCCAGCCCTGCGTTGTGATGCGGTTACGCGAAACACCCTGCTGGGTAGTATAGCTCGCCACCGACTCGGCACGACGCTCCGACAGACGCTGGTTCAGCTCACGGCTACCGGTGTTGTCGGTGTGGCCTTCGATGATGATGTTCGTGTCTTCGTACTTTTTCAGCGTAGTGGCCAGTTGCTGGATGTCCGTCTGTGCGTTCGCACGCAGCTGAGCAGAGTTCACATCGAAGAGGATGCCGGAGTCGAAAGTAATTTTGATACCCTCCCCTACACGCTCTACTTTAGCGTTCTCTAGGTCACGCTGCAGCTCTGCCGCCTGCTTGTCCATGTGGCGACCGATCAGGGCACCGGCTGTACCACCCACTGCTGCACCTATAATGGCACCTGCCGCCGTGTTACCAGCCACTTTACCGATCACACCACCCACTACGGCACCACTACCGGCACCGATGGCGCCGCCTTTGGCCGTGCGGCTGGCATTACAGGAAGTAAATAACAAACCGAAAACGGCAAGTACCGCCAAATAAATTCTGATATGTTTCATTGTCTTTGTTTTTTAATTTTCAATTATAGTTGTCAGATTAAGCACTTAATACTCCAAACGTGTTAAAATGTTGTATTTACATATAGCAGTTATACCAATCATAATACATAACATACTGTAAAGCAACACAATACAACAACCCTACCAATAGTCTACATTAGGCAAAGTATATACGTAAACTACCTGGGGAATATTCAAAAGCAGTTACCAAGACGGCTTTTGCAGCCCGCCAGAGGGGTTCCCTGCTAAAATCTGGTGCACAAAAAAGCGCCTGTCAGGTATACCCAACAGGCGCTTCCGTTCAGATGTTATACCTGATACCTTATTTTATCTCACCGTTTTCAGCAGCCTTCTTCAGCTCGTCGCTTGCGATGATGATGATCTCCACGCGGCGGTTCTGTGAACGGCCTGCAGCTGTTGTGTTGTCGGCAATTGGCTGGTCAAACGCGTAGCCTTTCGCCTGCATGCGCGATGCATCTACACCTTTGGTGCGGGCATAGTTGGCAACAGCCTGTGCACGGCGCTCTGACAGCCCCTGGTTCAGCTCACGGCTACCGGTGTTGTCGGTGTGGCCTTCGATGATGATGTTGGTGCCTTCGTATTTCTGCAGTGTTGTTACCAGGCCGTCAATGTCTTTCTTGGCATTGGCGCTCAGTTCAGCAGAGTTCACGGCAAACAGGATACCTGAGTCGAAGTTGATGCGGATGGCCTCACCTACACGCTCGATCTTGGCATTTTCCATGCTCTTCTCCAGCTCTTCAGCCTGCTTGTCCATACGGCGTCCGATAACGGCACCTGTGGCACCACCCACGGCGGCACCTATAATGGCTCCCGCAGCGGTATTGCCCATGCGGTTACCGATGATACCACCTACTACAGCGCCGGAGCCAGCTCCGATGATACCGCCTTTGGTGGTTTTGTTCATACCTGTTTTTTCCTGGCCGGTGGTGTTTGTGCCGGTAGTGCTGGTGTCAGTTCTGTTGCCTGTTGTGGTGGACGTGTCGCCGGTACCGGAAGTGGTAGGAGCCGTAGTCTGGCACGAAGTGAACAGCATGGTTACAGCCAGCATCGATGTCAACGATAGTTTTACTAATTTCATAGTCTTGAAATAAATTTAAATAAATGGTTTTTGGTTGATGGTAGTATTGGTTAATACAAGTTTCGTGTTGCCTTGCTTTTGTGCTTTCGCAATACTAATGCCAAAATTAGGCACAATATTGTGCTTTACCCAAACTATTACTTTCACAAGCTTAAAAGGTTCGAATGTACCTGTTCCGCTTATATTCTTTCATGTTTGAGTACTAGCAGAAAGAGCCTGTCAGCGACACTGACAGGCTCTTTCTGGCCAAATTTTATGCAATCTGCCTACGATGACTTGGCTGCCTTCTGAGTTTTGGCGGTGCCGTTACTTTCTTCTGCGGCCGGCATGATCATACCCAGCAGGTCAACGAGGCGCTGCTTCAGTTCTTTGCGGTCCACTATAAAGTCCAGGAAGCCGTGCTCCAGCACGAACTCTGCACTCTGGAAGCCCTTTGGCAGGTCTTTCCCGATCGTTTCCTTAATAACACGTGGTCCGGCAAAACCGATCAGGGAACCCGGCTCGGCAATGTTGAAGTCGCCCAGCATGGCGTATGATGCGGTTACACCACCTGTAGTCGGGTCTGTGAGCAAAGAAATATAAGGTAGTTTCTCTTCTGAGAGGAGCGCCAGTTTGGCAGAGGTTTTGGCCATCTGCATCAGTGAGAAGCCAGCCTCCATCATTCGGGCACCACCGGATTTTGAGATCATCATAAAAGGAGTGCGCGTTTTGCGGGCATGGTCAATGGCGCGGGCAATCTTTTCGCCCACCACAGATCCCATTGAGCCGCCGATGTAGGCGAAGTCCATACAGGCGATGGTGATGTCCCTGCCTCCGGACTTGCCATAGGCAGTCCGCACGGCGTCCTTCAGCCCGGTCTTTCGTTGGGTCTCAACAGTACGCTGCGGGTATGGCTTAGAGTCTGTAAAATTCAGAGGGTCACCCGAGCTCATATCCTCATCCATCTCTGTGAACTTGTTATCATCGAACAGGATGGCGAAATACTCCTTCGAACCAATCCGGTCGTGGTAGTTGCACTTCACGCAGGTCTTCAGGTTTTTGCGGTGCTCGGTCATGCTCGTCACCGTTTTGCATTCCGGGCACTTATACCACAAACCATCCGGAGTTTCCTTTTTCTCCTCTGTCGGCGTGCTAATTCCTTTTTCTACTCGTTTAAACCAAGGCATCATAATCGTATCGGTCGTGCATGCTGCACATTAAATGGTTGTTCCGCCACACTCCTCTTCTCCAACTTCGGGCAGATTCGGGCACAAATATAGCCTGCTCCGGAATACTCACAAAAGAGCTTTTCCAAAGCAGGCTGTAAAATTAGTTAATAATCAGCAGTTCTGCTATAGTAGATTACGCAAGTGTAATGTCGTTGGCCAGGTATACGTCCTGAATCGCGTTCAGGAGCTCCACGCCAACTTTCATGTCTTTCTGGAACGCCTTGCGGCCTGAGATCAAGCCCATACCGCCTGCACGCTTGTTAATAACGGCTGTACGCACCGCATCCGCCAGATCCGACTCGCCCTTCGACTCACCACCGGAGTTGATCAGGCCGGCACGGCCCATGTAGCAGTTAGCCACCTGGTAGCGGGTCAGATCGATCGGGTTATCGGTTGTCAGATCAGTGTACATCTTTTCGTTGGTCTTGCCAAAACCGATTGCCTTGAAGCCGCCGTAGTTCTCCGGCAGCTTCTGCTTGATGATGTCGGCCTGGATGGTGACACCCAGGTGGTTGGCCTGCGCCGTTAGGTCAGCGGCTGCGTGGTAGTCCACACCGTCTTTCTTAAAGGCGTTGTTGCGGGTATAGCACCACAGGATCGTGGCCATACCGAGCTGGTGCGCTCTCTCAAACGCCTCAGCCACCTCAATGATCTGGCGGGAAGATTCCTCAGAACCGAAGTAGATGGTAGCACCCACGGCCGTAGCACCCAGGTTCCAGGCTTCGTCCACGGAGCCGAACATGATCTGGTCGTACTTGTTGGGGTAGGTCATCAGCTCGTTGTGGTTGATCTTCACCACAAACGGGATCTTGTGCGCATACTTTCTCGACATCATGGCCAGGTTACCGAAGGTAGTCGCCACGGCGTTGCAGCCACCTTCCATTGCCAGTCTGATGATGTTCTCCGGGTCGAAATAAATCGGGTTCGGGGCAAAAGAGGCACCCGCTGTGTGCTCAATGCCCTGGTCTACCGGTAGGATGGACAGGTAACCAGTACCTCCCAGACGGCCGTGATTGAACAGTTGCTGCAGGCTGCGCAATACCTGCGGACTACGGTTCGACTGCACAAAGATTCTGTCCACAAAATCCGGGCCCGGTGCGTGGAGCAGGTCCTTGGAAATTGTTTTGCTTTCATACTGAAGCAGGCTCTCCGCTTCAGAGCCCAGTAAGGAAACGATGTTATCGTACGACATTTTTTAAAGTTTTATAAAGGGATGTATTGAATTGTAGGACAAATATATAATGCTTTTTGAATACTCCAGAAATTATCACGCCTTCTGTTGCCAGCACGGGTATACTGCCCCAACATACCGCATACTTCGCTAAAATGTTACCCTATGCCTGACACTAAATAACACGCTATCCACATCTGCCTGTGCAGGGCCAGGCTATAACTGGTTCTCTCTTAAATCTAAATCAATCTCACACTCGTTATACAAAGCATTAATTACAAGCACGTTAGCGATATGGACATGAAACACAAACTTCCTTCAAATGCCTGGCTGCCTCTGCTACTCCTGTTGGTAGGTATAGCCGCCTGCTCTTCTTCCACACAGATTCTGGGCTCCTGGAAAAGCCCGGAGATCGAAGCCCAGAATTACCGGCATGTTGTTGTGGCAGCCCTCACCGATAATGTGCTGGCCCGGCAGGAAGTAGAGAATGACCTGGTGAATCAGTTGCAAATGCGCGGCATTCAGGCTACCCGCAGCATGGAACTGTTCCCGCCCACCGCTGCCGCTAAAGCCCAGCCCGATGTCAACCTGCTCATGGAGCGCATTAAAGAAAACGGCCATGACGCCATCCTCACCGCCGCCCTGGTAGACGAGCAAACCGAAACCCGTTACGTGCCTGGCAGCATGGGGTATCGCCCTATGACACGTTTTATGTGGTATGGCAGTTTCAGAGGATACTATACCTTTTGGTATCCCACCCTCTACGACCCCGGCTACTACACCGAAGACAAGGTATACTACCTCGAAACCAACCTCTACGATGTCAGTTCTGACCGGCTGGTTTGGTCAGCCCAATCCAAGTCACACAGCCCTGGCAGCCTCCGCAAGGCAGCTAGCAAGTTTGCTGAACTCACGGTGCAGAAAATGACGGAAGACAACGTGCTGCCCTCCGTCGTGAAAAAATAAAAAAGGCGCTCCAAGGAGCGCCTTTTTTTGTTGGTCAGGTATAGCCTTACTCGTTGTAGAGCACGTGCAGCACGGTCTGGCCCACTGCCTTCAGAGTGTTTTTGCTGATGATGTCCATCGTGTCGGTATGGCGGTGATGGTAGTGGCCGAAGTAGTCGTCCTGGTTCGCCATGTTATACTCAATGATGTCGATCATGCGGATGCCGCCCACTGTGTTCACGTAGTAATGGTCGTCGGTAATGGCCGGGGCGTTCACATACTTAAAATAGTCGGAGTAGCCAATGCGGTTGCCGGCACGCCATACCTTGTCTACGATGTTGCGGGCATACTGCATGGAGGTGCCTTCGCGGGCAAACTTGGCATTCTCGGCGCCCACCATGTCGAGCAGGATGCCGTAGTTCGCTTTGTAATTCGGGGTATGCTTGTTCTTGCTCCAGTGCTGCGACCCCAGGCACCAGTCGTCCTGCATGTAGGGGTGATCGCTGTTGTCCGGCCGTCCGTAATCTTCTCCATCAAAGAAGATGATGTCGATGCCTATACCTGGTTTCTGCTCTGCGGCCTGTATGGTCCGGGCAATCTCAAGCAGCACGCCTACGCCACTGCCGCCGTCGTTGGCACCGTCAATGGGTTTGTTCTGGTCTTTCGTGTCTTTGTCGGCAAAGGGGCGTGTGTCCCAGTGCGCGGCCAGCAGTACCCGCTTCGTCGCGTTCGGGTTAATGGTACCGATGATGTTGCGCAGGTTGAGCATGGTGCCGTCAAAAGCACGCGCCTGGAAGGCCTGTACCTGTACTTCAGCCCCGTAGCTGCGCAGCGTCTCGATCAGCCATTCTCCTGCTTTGTAGTGCTCCGCTGTGTTCGGCACACGCGGCCCGAAAGCCACCTGCCGGTCCACGAAGTGGTAAGCAGAATCGGCGTTAAACTCAGGCGCCTGCACCACAGCTTCCTCTACTTCGGTGGTCGCCACACGTTCGGTATTGCCTCCGTTTCCAGAAGAGTCGCAGCCGTTAAGGCCCATCGCACCAAACAGCAGCATGGCCAGTAGCTTCATATTATTCTTCATAAGCCCAGTCAATTCCGGTTTTCAAGTCTTTGATCACAATTCCCTGCTTCTTCAGTTCGGCACGGATAGCATCTACCTTGTCATACGCCTTGTTCTCTTTTGCTTCTTTGTAAAAGCCAAGCACCAGTTCCAGCATCTGCTCCATATCGGCAGTCGGTTCATCTTTCAGACCCAGCACATCGGTTACCAGTTCGGTATAGGTCGTGCGGATGGTATCGAAAGTGCCGCGCGTCAGTGCCCCGATCGGCAGCTGCCCCAGGTATAGGCTGTTGATCTTTTTGAGCAGGTTGAAAAGCGAAGCGATCGCGCGTGCCGTGTTCAGGTCGTCGTTCAGGCCACGGAAGCACTCCTCTGTCAGTTTCAGCAGCTCTTCGTTCAGCTTCTCATCCGGGGTACCTATACCTTCTTCCGGGTAGTTCAACTTCTCGAGTACGCGCATACCGTTCATCAGCTTTCTGTACCCTTTCTGGGCGGCCTGCAGCGCCTCGTTGCTAAAGTCGAGGGTGCTGCGGTAGTGCGCCTGCAGAATAAAGAAGCGGATGGTCATCGGGCTGTAAGCCTGCTCCAGCATCTGGTGATTGCCGCTAAAGAGTTCGCTCAGGTTGATGAAGTTGCCCAGCGACTTGCCCATCTTTTGGCCGTTCACCGTGATCATGTTGTTATGCACCCAGTAGCGGGCGGCATCGGAGTGACTGTTGCTCGCCTGGCTCTGCGCGATCTCGCATTCGTGGTGCGGGAACATCAGGTCGAGTCCGCCGCCGTGTATGTCGAAGGTCTCGCCCAGGTACTTACGGCTCATGGCCGAGCACTCGAGATGCCAGCCCGGAAAGCCGTCGCTCCAGGGCGAAGGCCAGCGCATGATGTGCTGCGGCGATGCTTTTTTCCAGAGAGCAAAGTCCACCGGCGAACGCTTCTCGCCCTGGCCCTCGGTATCACGGGTGTTGCTCAGCAAATCCTCGATGATGCGACCGGAAAGCTTGCCGTAGTTGTGGTCCTTATTGTAGGCGGGCACGTCGAAGTATACCGAACCGTTCACTTCATAGGCCATCCCGTTCGCGAGTATCTCCTCTATCATCTGGATCTGCTCGATGATGTGACCGGAGGCACGCGGCTCTATGTCAGGCGACTTGGCATTCAGCGTGGCCATGTCTTTTTGGTACACATTGGTATAGTGCTGCACGACCTCCATTGGCTCGAGGTGCTCCAGCTTGGCTCTTTTCTGTATTTTGTCTTCGCCCTCATCGGCGTCATTCTCCAAGTGACCGACGTCGGTGATGTTGCGCACGTAGCGCACTTTGTAGCCCAAGTATTTGAGGTAACGGTACAGCACGTCGAAGGTAACGGCACTGCGGGCATGGCCCAGGTGCGGCTCGCCGTATACCGTCGGCCCGCAGACATACATCCCCACAAAGGGTGCGTGCAGCGGTTCGAACAGTTCTTTTTTGCGCGTGAGCGTGTTGTACAGGTTGAGTTTGTGTTGCATGGTATCGGTATGAAGCGCATGCGCAAAGAGCATGCCTTCTGTTTATACTTGATTTCCCCGGTTAACCTTAAGGCTAACCAAAGTTCAAAATTAAGAAATTATACCGTCAGTGCCTTACTCCTCCTTCGGTTTGATGACGTAGGTCGCCGAGATCGGGAAGTGGTCGGAAAGCGGCATTTCGTAATGCGTTTTAAAATCGTACGCCTCCAGGCCTTCGCTATAGAATTGGTTATCAATACGTAGAAATGGCAAAGGACCGTTATAAGTGGCCCCCACTCCATTGCCGGCCTTCTCAAACGAGTTGTTCAGCTCGCTCACCAACTGACTGTAGGTATAGCTAAACGGAATATCGTTGAAGTCGCCCGCCACGATAACCGGATAGGGTGAGGTTTTCACGTGGTCGAGTAATTCTTGTACCTGCATGGCCCTTGCCCGGAAACCCATGCGCAAACGACGGGCCAGGTTGCGGCTCTCTTTTTTAAAGCTCGCCTCATCGCCTATCGCGGAGTAGGTGTTCTCGATATCTTCTGCCCTGATACTCATCGACTGCAGGTGCACCGCGTATACCCGCACAGTATCTCCTTTCACATTGATGTCTACCCAGGCGGCCCGGTTGGCGCTGCGCTTCGATGTGTTTTCAAAGTGGATCGTATTGCCTCTTATGATCGGGTACTTTGAAAAAATCACGACGCCCACATCGGCTTTCACGCGGTCGCCCTGGTAAGTAGAGGCAAACATATACCGGTTATATCGCTTCCCGATCCGGTTGAAATTGTTGAACTCAGTCGAATTGACCCTACTGTAAAACTCCTGCAGACAGAACACATCGGCAGGGTGTGTGGCCACCCAGTCCACCATTTCCTCCGACACACGCGGCACGCCTTCCACTATTTTGTCGTAGGCGTTGAAAATATGCACGTTGAAGCTGAGCACTTCCAGCGTTTTAGCGTCAGCAGGCAGTTCCTCGTCCCATGAAATGGACACCAAACGACCATACTGGTTCCAGCCAAGACCGATAACGGCGAGCGGCAAGAAAACGTACCAGGAGCGCTTCAGCAGCCAGTAAAGGAAGAACAGGAAGTTGAGGACCAGGGCACCGGGCAGCGAGAAAGCCATGAAGCCGGCAGGCCAGAATTCGTAGGGAGGCACGCGCATGCTCAACACCCCCAGCAGGAGCCAGAGCACCACCAGAATATTGAGGATCAGCCAGATTTTCCGGCGTATTTGTTTGAATGTACCTGACACGGTGGCAAACTTACAAATTATGCCTGTAGGAATATCAAGCCTCGCTTCAGAATATATTCAGATGCGGCGGCGGCACTGTTTTGTAAGAGCAGAACTTTTCGCCCACCGGTTCATGTTAGGGAACAGAAGCCCTTCCGGCAACCTGCCATAGTTGCTCAAATACCGCCCGAAATCTCCAGAAACCAGATAATTTACAGCGCACTTCAACACATATTGTTGTTTATATAATGTTTTTATAGTAAATTTGTGACATTATTTCCAAGGAGATGAGGGGACGCGAGGTCCCCTTCTTTATTTTCTTTAATTTAATATGGCAATAACGGCACAAAGTATTCGCGCTATGGTGGAAGCCAGTCTACCGGATAATGACCTGTTCATCGTAGATGTGGCAGTGTCTGATTCGGCGGTGCGCCCCAAGATAACCGTGCTGGCTGACGGCGAGCAGGGCATCACGATCGACCAGTGCGCCAGCATCAGCCGCCGCGTCAATGCGAAGATCGCGGAGCAGTATGGCGAGGAGGTGTCTTATGTGCTGGAGGTGAGCTCACCGGGCGTGGATTTTCCGCTCACGCAGCCGCAGCAGTACAAGCGAAACATCGGCCGCAACCTGAAACTGAAAATGCAGGATGGCACCGAAAAAACCGGCAAGCTGGAGGAAGTAACAGAAACAGGCTTAAACCTGACACAAGAAATCAAACAAAAAGGCAAAAAGGCAACGTATGAGCCTGTGCAAATACCTTTCGGGGACATTGTAAAAGCAAATGTTGTAATCTCATTTAAATGATAAGATAATGAACAGTTCAGTCCTGATCGAGTCGTTCGCTGAATTCGCGAAATTCAAGAACATAGACCGCCCGACGATGATGCGCATCCTGGAGGATGTATTCCGTACCATGATCCGCAAGAAGTGGGGCACCGACGAGAACTTTGACATCATCCTGAACGTGGAGAAGGGTGACCTGGAGATCTGGCGTAACCGCGAAATCGTGGACGACAACTCGGAGGACATCTGGGATCATGATAAGATCGCCTTATCGGAGGCGCAGAAAATAGAGCCTGACTTTGAAGTGGGTGAAGAGGTATCGGAAGAGATACAGCTGGAGGACTTCGGTCGCCGCGCTGTGCTCACTGCCCGCCAGACCCTGATCCAGCGCATCAAGGACATGGAGAAAGAGCTCCTGTTCCAGAAATACAAGGACCTTGTGGGCGAGATTATCTCCGGCGAGGTGTACCAGGTATGGAACCGCGAAGTACTGCTGCTTGACCAGGAAGAGAACGAACTGCTGATCCCGAAAGGCGAGCAGATCCCGAAGGACCGTTACCGTAAAGGTGATGTGGTGCGTGCTGTGGTACAGCGTGTTGAGATCGTGAACGGTAATCCCAAGATCATTCTTTCCCGTACATCCCCAGCATTCCTGGAGCGTTTGTTCGAGAACGAAGTACCGGAGATTTACGACGGACTGATCGCCATCAAAAAAATTGTGCGTGAGCCCGGCGAGCGTGCCAAAGTAGCCGTAGAATCGTTTGACGACCGTATTGACCCGGTAGGTGCCTGTGTCGGCATGAAGGGTTCCCGTATCCACAGCATCGTGCGCGAGCTGGAGAACGAGAACATCGACGTGATCAACTACACCGACAACGTGGAGCTATACATACAGCGTGCCCTTAGCCCGGCTAAGATCACCAGCATGAAGATCGACAACGAGAACGGCCGCGTATCGGTGTTTTTGAAGCCAGACCAGGTATCGCTTGCGATCGGTAAAGGCGGTCAGAACATTAAGCTGGCCAGCAAACTGGTAGACATGGAGATCGACGTGTTCCGTGAGTCTGAAGTGTATGAAGAAGACATCAGCCTGGAGGAATTCACGGACGAGATCGAGGACTGGGTGATTGCAGAATTGCGTCGCATCGGTCTGGACACCGCCAAGAGCGTACTGGCCATTTCGAAAGAAGACCTGCTTCGCAGAACAGAACTGGAAGAAGAGACGATCGACAGCGTGCTCTCCATCCTGCGCGAAGAGTTGGAAGAAGAAGACAATCAATAGTTGTGAGTTGCGCTCCGTTACTGTAATTTTGAAAAATATCAGAACGGGGCGCGGTTCTATACCTTGCAAGGCAACTATAGTATATTAACAGAATAATAAAGACAGCATATCAGAACATGGCAGAAGACAAAATCAGGAGGCTCAAACAGGTTGCAACTACTTTAAACATTGGTACAGCTACCATTGTGGATTACCTCTCTGCTAAAGGCTTTGACGTGGAAAACAAACCCACCACCAAAATCACGGCAGAGCAGTTCGGTATGCTGGCTAAAGAGTTCGCCTCTTCCATGCAAGACAAGATTGAAGCGGAAGAACTGAACATCGGCAAGAAACCACAAAGCAACCAGATAGTGGAATCGGAGCCTCATCACGAGCCAAAGAAAACATCGGAGCCTGAGCAGGAGATCCTGATCAAGAACGCGCACCAGCCGAAAAGCGAAGCCGCAGAGGCGAAGCCAAAAGCGGAGCCGGCACCGGCGCCTGTTGAAGCAAAGCTTCCGGGTATAAAGGTACTCGGCAAAATAGAGCTTGACGCCAAAGGACGTCCGGTACCGAAGGCTGCCCCTAAGCCTGAAGAGCCAGAGGCACCTGCAGTGGAACAGCCAAAAGCACCGGAAGCGAAAGCACCAGAGCAGCCAGCCCCTGCCCCTCAGGTAGAGAAGCCTGTGGAGAAGCCGGCAGCGCCAGTGCAGGAAACACCTGCCGCTCCTGTTGCGGAAGCGCCTAAAGCTGAAGCACCAAAGGTGGAAGCCCCGAAAGTTGAAACGCCTCAGCAGCCGGCAACGCCTCCTGCCCCTGCTGCGGAACAGAAACCAGCTGAAAAACCAGTAGAAAAAGAACAGGCTCCTGCGCAAGCAGCGGCACCACAGTCACCGGAAAAGCCGGCACCTGCTACTCCTGAAGAAAAAGGACCAGAACAAATAGAAACAATTACAGCAAAAGCCGACCAGCTGAAAGGCCTTACGGTGCTAGGCAAGATTGAACTGCCAGACAGCTCCCGTAGAAAAGGTACCAAGCCGGTAGCGTCTTCTGATGACAAGAAGGCCGGTAAGAAGAAAAAGCGCAAGCGCATTATTGTGGCTGGCCCGGAACAGGGTGGCAGCCAGAACCAGGGACAAAGTGTTTCCAATCCACAGGCTCGCCCGATCCAGCATACGGGTGGCAGCGGCGGAGGCTATCAGGGCAATCGTCCGGGACAGCGTCCTGGTGGCGGACCTGGAGGCCCAGGCGGCCGTGGACCACGCAATGCCCCAGGACCACGTGTAGAAAAAGCGGAAGTAACGGATAAGGAAATCCAGGAGCAGATCAAAGCTACGCTCGCTAAGCTAAGCGGCGGCAAAGGAGGCGGTGGCAACCGCGCCAAATACCGTCGTGAGAAGCGCTCTGCTATTGCAGATGCAACGGAAGAGCGTCGCCTGATGGAGCAGGCAGAGTCGAAGACCCTGCGTGTAACAGAGTTCGTGTCAGCTAATGACCTGGCCGCGCTGATGAACGTGAGCGTGAACGATGTCATCAAGGTATGTATGCAGTTGGGTATGTTCGTATCCATCAACCAGCGCCTTGATGCCGAAGCCATCACCATCATTGCAGACGAATTTGGCTATGCAGTGGAGTTCATCACATCAGAAGATGAGCAGGCGCTGGAAGAAGCCTTGGAAGAAAACGAAGAGGATCTGTTGGATCGTGCCCCAATTGTAACAATCATGGGCCACGTTGACCACGGTAAGACTTCCCTCCTTGACTATATCCGAAATGCCAACGTAACAGCTGGCGAGGCCGGCGGTATCACGCAGCACATCGGCGCCTACAAGGTGCAGACAGAGAGCGGCCGTACCGTTACCTTCCTGGATACGCCGGGTCACGAAGCCTTTACGGCCATGCGTGCCCGTGGTGCCAAGATAACGGACGTTGTTATCATTGTGGTGGCGGCCGATGACTCGGTGATGCCACAGACAAAGGAGGCCATCAACCATGCTCAGGCAGCCGGATCTCCGATCATCATTGCACTGAACAAGATAGATAAACCAGCCGCTAACCCCGATAAGGTTCGTGAAGAGCTCGCTCAGATGAACATCCTGGTAGAGGAATGGGGCGGTAAATACCAGTCGCAGGAAATATCGGCAAAAACGGGCCAGGGCATTCCTGACCTGCTGGAGAAAGTATTGCTGGAGGCCGAGCTCCTGGAGCTTAAGGCGAACCCGGACCGAAATGCAGTAGGTACGGTTATCGAAGCATCGCTGGACAAAGGCCGTGGTTACGTAGCGACTGTACTGGTGCAGACCGGTACGCTGAAGGTAGGTGATGTGGTACTGGCAGGCTCCCACTACGGTAGGGTGAAAGCCATGACCGACCACCGTGGCCGCAAGATGAAAGAGGCAGCCCCATCCACTCCGGTACAGCTACTAGGTCTGGACGGCGCACCACAGGCCGGCGACAAGTTCCAGGTAATGGAATCGGAGCGCGAGGCACGTGAAATCGCCACGAACCGGGCACAGGTACAGCGTGAGCAAAGCCTGCGCACCCGCAAGCACATTACCCTGGATGAAATCGGTCGCCGTCTGGCCATCGGTACATTCAAGGAGCTTAACGTGATTGTGAAAGGTGACGTGGACGGTTCCGTAGAGGCACTTGCCGACTCCCTGTTGAAACTGTCAACTGCCGAGGTGCAGGTGAACATCATCAACAAAGGCGTAGGCGCAATCTCGGAATCTGACGTGTTGCTGGCTTCGGCTTCTGATGCGATCATAATCGGTTTCCAGGTACGTCCTTCCCAGAACGCACGCAGACTGGCAGAGCAGGAGCAGATCGACGTTCGTCTGTACTCTATCATCTACGATGCGATCAACGAAGTGAAAGATGCGATGGAAGGCATGCTTGCTCCTACCATGAAAGAGGAGATCACCGGTAACGCCGAAGTTCGCGATGTGTTCCGTATCACGAAGGTGGGTACGATTGCAGGTTGTATGATCACCGACGGCTCTATTCAGCGTAACTCCAGAGTACGACTGGTACGTGACGGCATTGTGGTTCATGACGGCGAGATTCTGGCACTCAAGCGTTTCAAGGACGATGTGTCTGAAGTACGCCAGGGTTACGAATGCGGTATCAGCCTGAGAGGATACAACGAGATCGAGATCGGAGACGTGATCGAGGCTTACGTAGAGAAAGAAGTGAAGCGTACGCTGTAGTACAGCTAATTTCATGAATCATAAAGAAGGCTCCTGCGAAAGCGGGAGCCTTTTGTTTTTAACCAGGTCGCAAAGGCATCCTGAAACAGCGGGTACTCGCTATACCTAAAAATGATTAGCTATACCTGAGCATTTGCTTTACTTGAGAGGGGTTATACCTGAATTAAGCAGAGCTAGCCCTGCTTAATTAAAAGCGCGTTTGGGGTAATGAAACCATCCTATCTGTCAATTTGAGGAGATACTCTTCGGGATGTGCACATCCTCATGGATTACGCGGATCTGGAGACCTGCTACAGTTGGGATTCGGATTGATAAATCCGAATCAGCTATTCTCCGCTCTAGGAAAATAAAACGCACCGGCCAATCGCAAGCTATACCTGCTGAGATAGTGTAGCTATACTTTGAAAGAGCTTTGACCACCTGCCAGCTAATGCCTATACCTTTGCAGTAGGCTCTACTCGCGCCCAATCAGGTTTCGACTTCAGAAAGCGCTATACCTGTTAGGGAATGCAATCACCTATACCTAAGCACAAAAAAAGCCCCGCCTGAAAAATCAGGCGGGGCTTTTTAATGCTTTCGGGTTAAGTTATTACAAGGAATGTCGGGCCAAACGACGCTTGTCGCGCTTGTGCTTGCGGTGCATTTCCTTCTCTTTCTTCAGAATGGCTTCCATTCGCTTGCTCCCTTTGATGCGGTCTTTGGTAAAGCGGGTACGGTTCGAGTTTTCATAGGCGTTCCAACGTGCATCCATACCGGCAGCGCGAGCGCCAACGGCATCAGTGGTAGTACCCTTTTCCTGCACCCTGGCAGTACCCCAGTATTCATCTTTCCCTGAGTTCAGCGAAGTGCTCGAAGAACTGGAAGTTTGTGCCATCGCATCGGACACAAACAGGAGGAAAGCTAGAGAGAATAGTAACGATATGATTTTTTTCATAAATCCACTTTTGATAATGTATCTATACAACGTACATTATACGCTAAAGTATACATTTTTAGTGAATAACAAGAAGTACTCAACAAAAGTTTACTATTCGAATTTATAGGATAATCCTATTCCCATGGTTTCTTTCAGCTGCAAACGAGGCCCTTTCCCATCCATTGTACCATCACCGCCGCGGTCTATATCGATCAAAATATCATCATCGTAGATCATATGCACAAACAGACTGGCTGACAAAAACTTATTCACTTTGAAGTTTACCAGGTTCTCCCAACTCACATCGATGTTCTTGGCATTATGCAGGTAGTTGGAGAACAGGTCGGCTTTGGATTGCAGGATCACATTCTTAAAGATTTCGTTGCGAAAGCGCACATTCACAAAGCCCCCGAACTCTTCGCGAAAGCGCTCCCCGGTACCAGGTATAAGATTCCCCTCCAGGTCGCGCTGAGCGGCCTCCACCCCAAAAGCCCCGTAGTCGGCCATGCGCTGGTTAAGCACAGCGGTGAACTTGCCGGTAAACGGAGAAATGAAAACCGAAAGCTTGGGGTTCGGTTTGTAGTCCATCCCGATGGAGGCCAGTATAAAGGCGGGCGCCATAAAGTTGGAAATCACTGAGTCACGCTCAGGGGTATAGGTCGGGCTGAGCTGCGTGCGGGTGTTGAGCTGGGCCGTATAAAACCATTTGCTCGAAGCCTGTCGCCCATACTTCAAATTCAGCTCCAGCCGATCGTCGCTTTTGCGGAGACGCTGCTCCTGCAGTTTCACAGTGCCGTAGGTCAGGTCCAGGGTATTGTTCCAGGTGTTTTTGCCTTTCTTATAGTTGCTGTAGATGTTCAGTATCCCCAGCGCTGAGAGCGAACTCTGCCCCCCGGCGGCCCAATTGCTCAGGCTCACCTGACTGAAGTTAACGGTGCCGGTACCGCCAAAGTCCCAGCTATTCGGTACCGCCGCCGTATCGGCCGGAATAATCTGAACGGGAGCCGGGATATCTTGAGCAGAGGCAGTGGACAAGCTAAGGTGCGAGAGGAAAAGAATTAGAAAGGGAAAGCGCAATAAAGCCTTAAGCATGAAAATAAGGTATAAAGTGAGCGTAATGCATTTTAAAATTGCACAAAGATAGCAAATCATGACCAGAGGCACGAAACCAGCGTGAAAATTAGGGAAGGGCCATTAGAACTGAGCCATTGCAAGATTGCACTTTAGGGATTTACCTAAATCACTACTATATTTGCTACCGTTATCTAAATACTCATACAGTATTAAACTATGTCTTTATACGAAAACCTGCTGCTCAACCTCGAGAACGGCATTCTGGTCATCACTATCAACCGTGCAGATAAGCTCAATGCCCTCAACATCGACACCATCAGGGAGATCAAGGCGGCCATACAGCAAGTCTACGACGACCCTGCTGTGAAAGGCGCTATCTTTACCGGTGCCGGCGAGAAGGCCTTTGTGGCGGGTGCCGACATTTCGGAGATTTCAGAGCTGAGCGATGTGAACGCCCGTAGTTTTGCGGAGCGTGGCCAGGAGGTTTTCAGCATGATCGAGCGTTGCACCAAGCCCGTGATTGCGGCCGTGAATGGCTTTGCACTCGGAGGAGGTTGCGAACTGGCTATGGCCTGCCACATGCGCATTGCCAGCGAGGGCGCCCGTTTTGGCCAGCCGGAAGTAAATCTGGGCCTGATACCAGGCTACGGCGGCACGCAACGCCTGACGCAGCTGATCGGCAAAGGCAAAGCGATGGAACTGATGATGACCGCCGACATGGTTGGTGCGAACGAAGCCAAGGAGCTTGGTTTGGTGAACCATGTGGTGCCTGCCATAGAGCTGCTGCCAAAGTGTATGGAGATCCTTACCAAGATTGTGTCGAAGGCGCCATTGGCCATCGGCCTGGTGATCGACTGCGTGAACGCCGTGTACGACAAAGACGAGGACGGCTACCAGACAGAGGCCAACTCGTTTGCCCGCTGCTGCTCTTCCGAAGATTTTGTGGAAGGCACCAACGCATTCCTGGAGAAACGCAAGCCTGTCTTCAAAGGCGCTTAATCCTATACCTGCAGAACGCGCTATACCTATCATAAAAGACAGGTATAGCGCGTTCTTTCTTTTTCAGCTGATACCTATACCTACCTGCCCTAAAACAAACGCATGAGCATCGCCAAAAAACTGGTCGGGCAAACGGCTGCCTACGGACTGAGCAGCATTGTGGGCCGCGCCCTCAACTACCTGCTCGTACCGGTCTATACCCGGGTGTTCCTACCCGAGGAATATGGGGTGGTCTCCTATCTGTATGCTTTCGTGGCTTTCTTCAACGTGGTGTATACCTACGGCATGGAGACGGCTTTTTTCCGCTTCGCCAACAAACCAGAGCAGGATCCAAAAACGGTCTATAACCGGGTGCTGAGCGCCATTCTGGTCAGCAGCACGATCTTCACAGGTATACTGCTGCTCTTTTCGCAGCAAATTGCTGATTACATCGGCTACCCCGAACACCGGGAGTACATCGTTTGGCTGGCGCTGGTGCTGGCAATCGATGCGCTGGTGGCTATACCTTTCGCCTGGCTCCGCCACCAGAACAAAGCCATCAAGTTTGCCTCCATTAAGCTAGCGAACATCCTGCTGACAGTGGGCGCCAATCTATTTTTCCTGGTCCTGCTGCGACACATTTACGAAGGACAGTACCTCACGAGTCTTCAGCCGCTGGCTACTGCGCTCTACAACCCTGATTTTGGAGTAGGCTATATATTTTTGATCAACCTGGTGGCCAATGCGCTGCTCCTGCCCATGCTTTGGAAAGAGCTGCGCATTTTCCGCTTCAGGCTGGATGTGGAGCAACTCAAGCCGATGTTGCAATACGCCTGGCCGCTCCTGTTCATGGGCCTGGCCGGCATGGTCAACGAAGTGATCGACCGTATTCTGCTGGAGCGCTACCTGCCCGAAGGTTTCTACCCGGGCACCAGCAACATGGCGGCCGTGGGTATATACAGCGCCTGCTACAAGCTCGCCATTTTCATGACGCTCACCATCCAGGCTTTCCGTTATGCCGCCGAGCCGTTCTTTTTCTCGCAAGCCAAAGAGAAGGAATCGCCGCAAGCCTTCGCCTTGGTCATGAAGTGGTTTGTGATCGCCTGCGCCTTCATCTACCTGTTTATCTCGACTAACCTCGAAGACTTCGCCTTGCTGATCGGCCCCGAATACCATGACGGTTTGATGGTGGTGCCGGTGCTGTTGCTGGCTAACCTGTTCCTGGGCATCTACTACAACCTCACCGTGTGGTTCAAGCTGACAGACAAAACGCATTTCGGCACCTACATCAGCTTTGGCGGTGCGGCCATTACCATTGTCTTCAACCTGCTGCTTATACCTGTGCTGGGTTATATGGGCTCGGCCATTGCCACGCTTATTTGCTATGTAGGTATGGCACTGGCGACTTACGTACTGGGCAATGTGCACTACCCGATCCCTTACCCAGTTAAAACTATTTTGGGCTACATTGCACTGGCTACGGGACTAGTGGCGGCAGCTTATTTTATACCTGTCGAGAACTTCTGGCTGCGCCACGCATACCACCTGTCGCTTTCGGGCGTTTTCCTGGCGGTGGTTTGGCTGCGAGAGCGGTCCTACTTTCTAACTAAAAAATAATCTTTATCTTTATATAGATGAACACAACGAACATACCGGTTAAAGTCATTAACCAATCCAAGCATGCGCTTCCGGCTTACCAGACGGAGCACTCGGCAGGTATGGACCTGCGCGCAAACTTAGAAGCACCCGTTACACTTAAGCCGCTGCAGCGCGCCCTTATACCTACCGGCCTTTTCATTGAGCTGCCGGAAGGGCACGAGGCGCAGATCAGACCCCGCTCAGGCCTGGCCTACAAGCACGGCATCTCCATCGTGAACAGCCCCGGCACGATCGACGCCGACTACCGTGGCGAAATCAAGGTATTGCTGGTGAATTTGTCGGACCAGGAGTTTGTAGTAGAGGACGGCGAGCGTGTGGCCCAGATGGTGGTGGCGCGCTACGAGCGTGTAGCATGGGCGGAAGCCGAAGTGCTGACAGACACCGAGCGCGGCGCTGGCGGCTACGGCAGCACAGGCACCAAGTAGTTCAGTGGCGTCGCCATCAACACAAGGTATAGCCAGCCCTTTTCCTGCTTTTTAGTGAGGGCTAAAACCAAACATTCAAAATACAGTATTAATCAAAACCAATAGTGGCCGGGCAGCACGTCCGGCTACATTTTTCCATCCATAAACTAATCGCTATGAGGATTATTGTACCTATGGCAGGTATGGGCAAGCGTATGCGCCCGCACACTCTTACAGTTCCTAAACCACTTATACCTATTGCAGGCAAGCCGATCGTGCAGCGCCTGGTAGAAGACATTGCAAAAGTATGCCACGAGCCCATAGAGGAAGTGGCTTTCATCATCGGTCACTTCGGTGAGGCCGTGGAGCGCGACCTGAAAGCAATCGCGGAATCAGTAGGTGCCAAAGGCAGCATTTTTTACCAGGAAGAAGCCCTGGGCACGGCACACGCCATCATGTGCGCCCAGGATTCGCTGGAAGGCAAGGTAGTAGTAGCCTTTGCCGACACGCTGTTCAAAGCCGACTTTCAACTCGACACCAACGCCGACGGCACCATCTGGGTGCAGCGCGTAGAGGACCCGCGTCCGTTTGGCGTGGTGAAGCTGAACGACAATGGCGAGATCACCGACTTCGTGGAGAAGCCGCAGGAGTTCGTGTCGGACATGGCCATCATCGGTATCTACTACTTCAAAGACGGCGCCTACCTGCGCAGCGAACTGCAGTATTTGCTTGACAACGACATCAAAGACAAGGGCGAGTACCAGCTGACCAACGCGCTGGAAAACATGAAGAACAAAGGCACGAAATTTATTCCTGCCGTTATCTCCGAATGGCTCGATTGTGGCAATAAAAACGCAACCGTTTTCACCAATCAACGCTATTTAGAGTATATCAAGGATGAGAAGAACCTGGTAGCCGCGTCGGCTGATATCCAGAACTCGGTCATCATCCCGCCCGTGTATATCGGAGAGAATGCCGTGATCCACAATTCCGTGGTAGGCCCGCACGTTTCTATTGGAGACAACACCAGCGTACTGGCGTCTATTCTGAGCAATTCCATCGTTCAGAAGGAGTCGACCATCAAAAACGGGAACATAGCAAACTCAATGGTAGGTAATTTTGTTTCCTTTGAAGGACGCCAGTCAGATCTGAGCCTTGGCGACTACAACACGCTCAAAGATTAGCATACCCATTTTATGACCCGATTCAGAAACATTGTGCTCGCCACTTGCTGCCTTGCACTGGTCGCGACCGGCGAAAGCCAGGCCCAGTCTAAGAAGAAAAAGAGAAAGGGCAAGGAGAAGGCCGAAACCGAGCAGGTAGCTATACCTGTGCCGCAGCCCGAACCTAGCGAGCAGGAAAAGCTGCTGAGCGAGGCATTGTTTCTGGAGGGCATGAAATACTTTATGCTGGAGGACTACAAGCAGGCGCTTAGCCAGTTCCAGAAAGCATACGCCGTTACCCCAACCAATGCGGCGCTCAACTACAAGCTGGCCGAGACCTACATGCTGATGGAAAACCCGAAAGCGGGTGTAACATTTGCGCAGGCCGCCGTCGCCAATGACTCAAAAAACCCCTACTATTACCTGCTGCTTGCGCAGCTGCACGCCGAACAGAAGCAGTATACCGAGGCGGCTCAGGCTTACAACGACCTGCTGCGCAACGTGCCTGAACAGGAGCAGTACCTGTTCAACCTGGCGGAGCTATACCTGGCGCAGTCCAAGTACGATGATGCGCTGAAGACCTACGACCGCATTGAGAAAAAATACGGTGCGCTGGAGCAGCTCTCCATGAACCGCCAGCAGATCTACCTGCGTCAGAAGAACATAGGGAAAGCCCTTGCCGAAGGCGAAAAGCTGATCGCCTCCAACCCTACTGAGATTCGCTACCTGCTGGCCCAGGCCGAGCTGTATAATGCCAGCCAAAAGCCGGACATTGCCATCGAAACGATCAACCGCGCCCTGCGCATTGAGCCGAATAACCCCTTTGCTCACTTGATGCTCTCAGACCTGTACCGCCAGAAAGGCAACCTGAAGGAGTCTGAAAACCAGGTGAAGATCGCGTTCGCCAGCACGGACCTCGACATCGACACCAAAGTGCGCATCCTGGTCGATTTCATCCGCCAGCTGCCAAACCCTGCCATAGAAGGTATAGCCCTTGAACTGGCCGACCTCACGATCACGTCTCACCCCGAGGAGGCGAAAGCCTACGCGGTAGCCGGCGACCTGCAAACCATCACCGGCAAAAAAGAGGCGGCACGGGGCAACTACATCAAGGCGGTCAAGCTGGACGACTCCCACTTTAAGATCTGGCAGCAGATCGTGCTGCTCGACGCTGAACTGGGCGAGTCGGGCGATTTGGTGAAGCACTCGGAGCAGGCGCTGGAGTTGTTCCCGAACCAGGCTGTGTTTTGGTTCTACAACGGCACCGGCCATCTCATTGAGAAGAACTTTGACCGGGCGGCCAAGTCGCTGGAGCATGGCAAGCGCCTTTCGGCAAGCGAGCCCGAGCTGGTGACACAGTTCAACGCCCAATTAGGAGATGCCTATAACTCTATAAAAGAGTATAAAAAATCAGACGAGGCGTATGATGCCGTGCTTTCGCAGGACCCCAACAACGAGCACGTACTCAACAATTACAGTTACTTCTTATCGCTGCGAGGTGAGCAACTGCCCAAAGCCAAGGCCATGGCCGGCCGTCTGGTAGAGCAACACCCAGCCAACCCCACTTACCTGGATACCTATGCCTGGGTGCTGTACAAAATGGAAGATTACGAGGGTGCGCTGAAATACCTGGAGCAGGCCATTGCTGTTTCGGAGGATGCCACCATTGTGGAGCATTACGGCGACGTGCTGTTCAAGCTGGGCAAAAAAGACGAGGCGGTGAGGCAGTGGGAAAAGGCCAAACTCAAAGGGGAGGCCTCTGCTTTCCTTAACAGAAAGATAAAAGAAAAGAAACTCTATGAATAAACAGCTCCTGCTATACCTGCTGGGTATACTCCTGTTTTCCGCCTGCAAAAAAGAAACGATCCCTTCTGCCGCTACCGCCGCCACCGAAACTGTTGGCAACGTTACTGTCCAAAATCTGGAATTCACCTACCTGAATGCCCGCGGTCAGCTTAAGTTTGATGACAAAGGCCAGAGCACTTCGTCGGGCTACGCCCTGCGCATGCAAAAGGACAGTGTGATCTGGATCTCGGTACTGCCGGGTTTAGGTATAGAGGCCGCCCGCATTAAGCTCACGCCCGATTCGGTGTACATGATGAACCGCATCCAACGGGAGTACTCCGCCACAGACTACGCTTTTCTGAGCAAGCGCTTTAACGTAGCACTCGACTTTCAGGTGGTGCAGGCCATTCTGCTGGGCAACTACCAGGCCAACGGCTCTGAAAAGGCGACTAACCAAGGGCAGATGCAACATGTGCAGCAGTTGCGCGAAAACCTGCTTTTCGACTATTTCATCAGCTCTGAAAACCTGAAACTGCAGCAGCTCAACGTCAAAGACCAGCAATCGGGCAATAGCATTGTGGTGCAGTACGAGAGTTTCCAACCTTTGGGCGAGGTGCCCTTTGCCTACAACATGCTGGCCCAAATCCTACAGGCGGGCCAGGTTTCCGACTTTAACTTAAGCCACACCAAAGTCACCGTTTCCGAGGACGTACTAGAGTTTCCTTTCAGTGTTCCTTCTGGTTACAAGCGCCTTTAGTCTAATAAAATAGGCGGGCTTCTGGCACGGGCAATATAGTTTTGCCATATTTGTAGGCTAAGTGTAGTATACCCCTATTTCTGATGAAGGCCCTTTACAAATCAGCCTTTTTCCTGATTATCCTGCTGTTGCCGTTGGTTACCCAAGCCCAGAAACAAAAATCGAAGGCGCAGCTCGAGAAAGAGAAAAAGGAGAACCTAAACCGTATTAAAGAAGCGAACCGCATTCTGCAGCAGACCAAGGTGCAGAAGGAGGCTTCTATTGGCCAGCTCAACGCCATTCAGGAAAAGATTGCGGTACAGAAAGGCGTTATCAGCACCATCTCACGCGAAATAAAATTGCTGGAAACAGGCTTGAAGGAAACAGAAGGTATAGTGGGTGAACTGCAGTCCGACCTGGAAAGCCTGAAAGCCGAGTATGCCACCATGGTATACGCTGCCTCCAAAACCGCCAACAGCTACAACAAGCTCATGTTCGTATTCGCTGCTGATTCTTTTAACCAGATGGTACGCCGCCTGCGCTACCTGCAGCAGTATTCCGAAGCCCGCAAGAAACAAGTAGAACAAATTAATAAAGTACAGCTGGCCCTCACGGGCCAGCTGCGCACGCTGGAGTCACAGCGGGAAGAGAAACGCGGGCTGCTCAATAAGCAGGTCGTAGAGAACAAGAACCTGTTGTCGCTGCGCACCCAGCAGGATGGCATGATCCAAAAGCTCAGCAAGCAGGAAGAACAGCTCAAAAAAGAAGTGGCGCAACGCCAGCAGGCAGTCAGAAAGCTGGATAACCTCATTGCCGATATTGTGAAAGAGGAGATAGCCCGCGCCGCCCGTGCCGCCCGCGAAGAAGGACGCGCCACCAGCGGAAGCTCCAGCAAGATCACCCTCACACCGGAAGCGGCACTTATCTCCTCCTCATTTGCAGGTAACCGCGGACGCCTGGCCTGGCCCGTGGACCGTGGCTTCATCTCGCAGAAGTTTGGCCGCCACAACCACCCGGTACTGAAAGGTGTGGTGGTAGAAAACAGAGGAATCGACATTCAAACCGGTCAGGGAGAGCCTGCGCGCGCCATATTCGAAGGCAAAGTGCTCACCGTGGCTAGTGTGCCTGGCATGAACAACATTGTGATGGTGCAGCACGGTGAATACTTCGCTGTGTACGCGAAGCTACGCACTGTTAACGTGAAGGAGGGGCAAGACGTGAAACATAAAGATGTGATCGGGACTGTGTACACCGACGCTAACGGCACGACCGAACTGCAGTTTCAGCTCTGGAAAAACAACACCAACCTCAACCCGGAAAGCTGGATCAGGCCAAAGTAGACCTCCTGTTATACCTGGTTTTAAAAAAGCACGGCCGGGCATCTTGCAAGATGCCCGGCCGTGCTTTTTTGTGCCCATTCCATCGGGAGTTTGGTTTCTATACCCCTATAAAAGAAAAAACACCCTACAAAGCAGGGTGCCTTTCCAAGCTATGAAAACAAACTTAAAATTATATTTAGACACTTTCTCCCGTTCAGGAGGGCTGTGTTAAATTTCTATGGATTAAATTACAACCTTTAGATTACACTTGCAAACAGAAGATTAAAAAAACCTAATATTTATTTTTCTTCTTAGCCTGACCGCTCTGCCGGGCCATTAAGCGTAAATCTGTTGTACACGGCATATTACAAGTAGCTTGCCAAAAACGCCAACAGCACCAACTAACTGATTATCAGCATTAAGGTTTATACCTGGGGTATAAGTTTTTCCCTCTAGCGGAAACATTTTTTCCATTTTGGGAAAAGACAGGCGCGCATCTGCTCCAGGATACCCCGCAAGTAGCAAGATATTAAATTTATTTGCCCCTCTATACGCCTTCTGGCACACCAGGTTGCAACTCACTTGCATCACGGCTCAAAAAGCCGTTCCCGCACCCTGCCTTACTCTTCACCATGGGGTGATTCATCAAGATAATGACGTGGGTCTAAACTAATGTTTCCAAATGTGGGTTAAATTAAAATATAAGCTTTATTTTTGCAGCAATTCATTCTTAAAACTTTAAGACCATGGTAATTACCAACATTTTTGCATTTATCGGAGGTTTAGGAGGCACAGAGGTAGTCCTGATCTTGTTCGCTATTCTGTTACTTTTCGGCGCCAAGCGTATACCTGAACTTGCGAAAGGACTGGGACGCGGCATCCGTGAGTTCAAAGACGCCACCAAAGAAATCAAGTCTGATATCGAAAGCTCTGTTAAAGACGACAGCAACACAACGAAGTAATCTTTTCAGAATAATATTTTATGATTCTTAGTACAATCCTCCTCTTCCTGGGAGACATAGGGGGAGGAGAATTACTTGTTGTACTAACCGCAGTACTTCTCCTGTTTGGCACAGACAAGCTCCCAAGCCTGGCACGCTCTGCCGGCCGTGGTCTGCGTAGCTTTAACGATGCCAAAAAAGAAATCCAGGACGAGCTCGAACGCTCCATCAAGGACATAAAAAAGCTTGACTAGTTTGAAATCATACCATTCACTTCGTGACATTCGCAGCGATATTGCCAACGGGCAACTGTCGTGCAGACAACTGGTAGAGCACTACCTTCACAATATTAAGCAGAAGCCTGAGCTAAACGCTTTCCTGGAGCTATTCGAGGAAGAAGCATTTGCCCAGGCTGATGCCGTAGATAAGAAACTCGCTGCAGGCCATGCCGGCAAACTGGCGGGTATGGTGATCGGCCTCAAGGACGTGCTGGCTTATGAAGGCCACTCGCTGCAGGCATCGAGTCAGATCCTGAACGGTTTTAAATCGCTCTACACCGCTACGGCTGTGCAGCGCCTGCTTGCTGAAGATGCTATTATCATCGGCCGCCAGAACTGTGACGAATTTGCGATGGGGGCTTCCAACGAAAACTCTTCCTTCGGTCCTGTGCTAAACGCCGATGACACCACCCGCGTACCGGGTGGTTCGTCCGGAGGTTCAGCCGTGGCCGTGCAGGCCGACCTGTGCCTGGCCTCGATCGGTTCCGATACAGGAGGCTCTGTTCGCCAGCCCGCTTCTTTCTGTGGCGTGGTGGGCCTGAAGCCAACTTATTCACGTATCTCCCGCTATGGCCTGATCGCCTACGCCTCTTCTTTCGACCAGATCGGTATCATTTCGAAAAGCGTGGAAGACGCGGCCCTGCTGTTGGAAGTAATGGCAGGCAGCGACGAGTATGACAGCACAGTAAGCCACCGCCCGGTGCCCGCTTACAGCCAACTGCTGCAGACAGACAAAAAGTACAAGATCGGCTATATCCGCGATTGCTTCGAGAGCGAGGGGCTGGATGCTGAGGTGAAGGAAACCCTTCTCGGTGTGAAAGACATGCTGCAGGAAGCAGGTCATCAGCTGGAGGCTGTGGAGTTCCCATACCTGGACTTCATGGTGCCCACCTACTATATCCTCACCACAGCAGAGGCCAGCTCTAACCTGGGTCGTTTTGACGGGGTGAAGTACGGCTACCGCAGCGAGAATGCCACCGACCTGACCTCCCTTTACAAGAAAACGCGTGCCGAGGGCTTCGGTCCGGAGGTGCAGCGCCGCATCATGCTGGGCACTTTTGTGCTGAGCGCCGACTACTACGACGCCTACTATACCAAGGCGCAGCGCGTGCGCCGTCTCATAAAAGATAAGACGGACGAGTTGCTGCAACATTATGATTTTCTTATATTGCCTACCGCTCCGACTACGGCCTTCAAGCTAGAGGAGAATACGGCGAATCCGTTGGCCATGTACCTGGCTGACATCTTTACGGTTCAGGCCTCGCTTGCTGGTGTTCCTGCCATTTCTATTCCGGCAGGACGCGATGCGAACGGCCTTTCCATCGGGTTGCAACTAATGACCCGCTCATTTGAGGAGCCGCAACTGCTCGCTTTCTCAAATTACATACTGGACAAGCTAACCGTTGAAGCATAAATTATAAATGATGCAGTTTAGACTCTTTACAGTACTTGCAGCACTGGCTGGAAGTATATGGGCTTTCCATGCCCAGGCTTCTGGCTATACGATCAGGTTCGAAAGACTCGCAGAAGAGGATTCCTTAAAAAAGCCCCATGCAGATACTACTTTCCTCTCACAAGAGGACCTGGCACTGCTCGTGGAGTACATCCCCTATGAGCCCGACGAGGTGATTCAGGACAGGCTGAGCTGTATTGAGGCGGACATTCCCCTGGTATTCAACAAATTCGTGCGCAACCACATCGATTACTTCACTGTCCGTAACAGAAAGTACACGCGCACGATGATCTCCCGCGAAAATATGTATTTTCCGATCTATGAGAAGTACCTGAAGAAGTACAACATGCCGCAGGACATCAAATACCTTTCCATCGTCGAGTCTGGCCTGAACCCGAAGGCGGCCTCGTGGGCAGGCGCGGTTGGTCCCTGGCAGTTCATCAAATCGACCGGCAAAGAGTATGGTCTGAACCAGGACCAGTACATCGACGAGCGCATGGACATCGAGAAATCTACGGATGCTGCCATGCGTTTCCTGAGCAGGCTATACCGCACGTATGGCGACTGGGAACTGGCCATGGCTGCCTACAACTGCGGTCAGGGAAATGTGAACAAAGCGATCAGAAGAGCAGGCGGTGGCAAAAAGACGTTCTGGGAGATCTTCCCATACCTGCCAAAGGAAACACGCAGCTACGTGCCTTCCATGACGGCGGTGATCTACGCGATGAAGTATGCGCCGGAGCACAACATCTTCTCTGACTCTATCCTGTACGCACCCGACTATACCCACCTGACGGTAAACCAGGCACTGGATCTGGAGAAGCTGGCAACCGAGTTACACGTCGACACGCTGGCGCTACTGGCCCTGAACCCGGAGATTAAAAAACCGAAGCTTCCCGCGACCACCCGCAATTACAAATTGCGCATCCCGGCACAGGCTGCCAAGCTGCTGGCTGCTGAGCAGAGCTGCATCCTGCTCGCCGCTGTCCCCACACCTCCGCCGGCCAAACACACTGCACCAGCCGAAGCGCCCGTTATGCTGGCCTCTGCCACCACTAAGGAAGCACCTAACGACAGCCTGGTGCAAAAAACCTACATTGTGCAGCGCGGCGACAACCTGTTTGCCATTGCCCGCAAATTCGGGGTGAGCATTGACGAAATAAAGGAATGGAATAAGCTGGACGGTTCTTCCATCAGAGTGCAGGACAAACTACTGGTATGGCAGCCCGCCCCGGAAGCGGCTCCGGTTTTGCTGGCATCTGCAGGAAACAGCACTCACAAGGCAGCTAGCGCGCCGGCCAAAGCTAAGCCAACACCAGGCAAAGCCCCGCAAGAGCGCGTCTACCATGTACAGCCAGGCGACACGCTCTGGACTATCTCCCAGCGTCACGAAGGGGTGACAGTAGAGAAAATAAAAAAGCTGAACAAACTCAAAAACAGCGCCATCAAACCCGGACAACAGCTCATTCTCAGCTAAGCTTACAGGTATAGATCAAACGAAACACTCTTCTTACGGAAGGGTGTTTCGTCGTTTACGCCCCTCCTGTTTTATCAGCTTATTGCCATGCGGGTCATTAACGAATCGCAGAATATCAGCAGCCTGATAAAAAACATCCTATTCTGCTAGATGGAGATTGTTCAGGGCGTATCTTTGTTGATTACGGCTTTGATAAACCATAAAATCTTATCAACTTGGCTTTAAGCTTCTGCCCGGCGCAGGAGCCGCACAACGCAAGGGAACAACTAACACGAGACAACACCAATAACGCATACCATGATCAAAGTAAACAAAGAGGACGCACTCAACTACCACATGCAGGGACAACCCGGCAAAATAGAAGTAGTGCCGACTAAAATGCTGAGTACACAGCATGACCTGGCCCTAGCATACTCTCCTGGAGTAGCCGAGCCCTGCAAAGAAATAGCCGCTGACAAAGAAAACGTTTATAAATATACCGCCAAGGGAAACCTGGTAGGCGTCATCTCCAACGGAACTGCCGTACTCGGACTTGGCAACATTGGCCCGGATGCATCAAAACCAGTAATGGAGGGCAAAGGCGTCCTTTTCAAGAAGTTCGCAGGTATAGACGTGTTCGATATTGAGATCGACTGCACCGACCCGGAAGAGTTCATTCGCATCGTGAAGTCGCTGGAGCCAACTTTCGGCGGCATTAACCTGGAGGACATCAAAGCCCCTGAGAGCTTCAAGATAGAGAACGCCCTGAAGGAGCAGATGAACATCCCGCTCATGCACGACGACCAGCACGGTACGGCCATCATCTCGTCGGCGGCCCTGCTCAACGCACTGGAACTGGCGGGCAAAAAAATCGAGGAGATCCAGATTGTGATAAACGGCGCGGGCGCTGCTGCCATCGCCTGCACCAAGCTGTACGTGGCCCTGGGTGCCCAGCTGGACAACATTGTGATGTTCGACAAGGATGGCATCATCCGTCCGGAGCGCAACGACCTGGACATTTACAGAGCGCAGTTCGTGACCCTCCGCAAGATCAACACGCTGCGCGAGGCCATGGAAGGTGCTGACGTGTTCATCGGACTCTCGGCTGGCAACGTGCTGGCGCCGGAGCTGGTGAAACTGATGGCAAAAGACCCGATCATTTTCGCACTGGCTAACCCGGACCCGGAGATTGATTATGATTTAGCCATGGATACCCGGGATGACCTGATCATGGCGACCGGCCGCTCTGACCATCCGAACCAGGTAAACAACGTACTCGGTTTCCCTTACATATTTAGAGGCGCTTTGGATGTGCGCGCCACGGAGATCAACGAGGCCATGAAACTGGCCGCGGTGCGCGCCCTGGCTGACCTCGCCAAAGAGCCTGTTCCGGAACTGGTGCACAAAGCCTACGGAGACAACACTATCTCGTTTGGCCGTACCTATCTGATCCCGAAGCCGCTCGATCCGCGCCTGATCACCACGGTATCGCCAGCAGTGGCAAGAGCTGCTATGGAGAGCGGTGTGGCCAAGCACCCGATCACCAATTGGGAGGCATATGAGGTTGAACTGCAGGAGCGCATCGGCATCGACCAGAAGCTGATGACCCGTATCACCAACCAGGCGAAGAAAGATCCGAAGACAGTGGTGTTTGCAGAAGCGGACCACTACAAGATCCTGAAAGCGGCGCAGATCGTAAAAGAGCAGCTGATCGCGAATCCGATTCTGTTGGGCAACAGAGCCCGGATTGCCGCGATCATAGAGGAAACCAACCTCGACCTGCACGACTGCGTGATCATCGACCCCTACGAGGAAGACGCGAAACGCGAGGAGTTTGCGCAGTTGCTGTACAAAAAACGACAGCGCAAAGGCCTCACGCTGTTCGACAGCCGCCGCCAGATGCGTGATCGCAACTACTTCGGCGCCATGATGCTCGAGACAGGCGAAGCAGATGCGCTTATCTCAGGCCTTACACGCGACTATTCCAAAACCATTTTACCGTCTTTGCAGATCATTGGGGTGGAAGATGGCATCAACAAAGTGGCAGGTATGTACATCATCCTCAACAAAAAGGAGCCGTACTTCTTTGCTGATACCACTGTGAACGTCAACCCGACCGCCGACGAACTGGTGGACATCATTGGCCTGACTGCCCGTGCTGTTCGTTTCTTCGACACGGAACCGCGTATGGCTGTGCTGTCGTATTCTAACTTTGGCTCCGTGCAAGGCGATATACCTAACAAGGGCGCTGAGGCGGTGCGCAAGGCGAAGCAGCGCTATCCGGACCTGCTGATAGATGGCGAGTTGCAGGCGAATACCGCCATGAACAAGAACCTGCTGCGTGAGCACTATCCTTTCAGCCAGCTGGCCGAAAAAGGAGCGAACACACTTATTTTCCCGACCCTTACATCGGGTAACATCGCCTACAAATTGTTGCAGGAAATAGGTGGTGCTGAGGCAATTGGACCGGTACTGATGGGTATGCGCAAACCGGTGCACATTCTGCAATTGGGCAGTTCTATCCGTGAGATTGTTAACATGGTGTCCATTGCTGTCGTAGATGCTCAAAACTATAATAATAAACATATATAGATGATCGCATACATTGACGGTAAGCTAGCTCTGAAAGATCCAACCTATGTCATTGTCGATGTCAATGGCATAGGTTATCAGATCAAAATTTCCCTGAACACGTACTCGTCACTGCCTGAGGGGGAGCGCTGCAAGCTGCATACCTACCTGCACATCAAAGAGGATGCCCATACCTTGTATGGGTTTACAACAGCCGCTGAGAAGGAGACTTTCCTGCTCCTGATCTCGATCTCAGGCGTGGGACCGAATACAGGGCTGATGATTTTGTCATCGCTTTCGGTGGATGAAGTGCAGCAGGCCATTGTGCGGGAAGACGTGCGTACCATACAGCATGTGAAGGGAATCGGGGCTAAAACCGCGCAGCGTATTATATTGGAATTAAAAGATAAAATAAAGAAAGAAACCATGCTGGCTGGTAGCACAGCAGTTCCCGTTTCTGCACACAATACGTCACGTGCAGAAGCGTTATCAGCATTAGTTACACTAGGCTTTGCTAAGAACGTGGCAGAGAAAACGCTTGATGCCATCATCAAGCGGGAAGACAGAAGCCTGAGCGTAGAGGAACTAATAAAATTTGCCTTGAAGTCTTCTTAATCGGTAGAGCCCAACTTGATCTGGAAAAGTAAAAAAAACAGCCTGCTGTTTGCAACGGTTGCTGCTATCACTATGCTGGCATGGTGGTCGCAGGCTGCGGCATTGCGCTCTCACAACAGGTATAGCACCCTTATTTTTTCAGATTTTTTCGTCCAGGATACCATTCCGAAGGACTCCGCCCGCCTGCAACCCTACATCCCGAGCCGCCGCCCGACCTTTACGCCGAGCGACCGCCTCGGAAGCCCGCTCGGCACCCGCCCTACCTCTTCTCCCCTGCTGCTTGGTCAGCCGTCTAACATCGAGCTTGAGATACAGCTGGACGACAGCCTGCGGCAGTACAATATCAATGAACGCATGGGTGAGCTGGACTACCGCCTGCCCTCTACCATGTCGTGGGAGGAATACTCCCGCTACCAGCGCCAACAGGCCATCCGCGACTACTGGCGCACCAAGTCAGCTGGTTTGGACGGTGAGAGCGTGGTGAGCGGCCGTCGCCTGGTCCCGAAAATCTACATCAGCCCGGTGTTTGACCGTGTGTTCGGTGGCAATTTTGTGGACATTCAGCCGAATGGTAACGTCAACCTGAAGTTCGGAGCCCGTTTCAACCGGAACGAGAACCCCTCCATCCCGCTCCGCCAGCAGCGCACCGGCGACTTTGATTTCGACCAGAACATTTCGCTCAACCTGGTGGGTAAGATCGGCGAGAAAATGCGCCTTAACTTTAACTGGGACAACAACGCCAACTTCGAGTTTGAGAACAACATGAAGCTGGACTATACCGGTTTCGAGGAAGAGATTATCCGCAAGGTAGAGGCCGGTAATGTGAGCCTGCCGCTTAACAACTCGTTGATCACGGGTGCGCAAAACCTGTTTGGTTTGAAAACGCAGTTGCAGTTTGGCCGCCTGGGCGTGACTACGATTGCCGCGAACGTGCGTGGCCGTAACGATGAAGTCGTGATTCAGAACGGGGCGCAGAATAAGCCTTTTGAGATCCGGGCCGACAGCTATGACCGAGACCGCCACTTCTTCCTCTCGCAGTTCTTCCGGGGCCGTTATGACAAAACGCTACAGAACCTGCCGCTGGTAAACTCCGGCATCGTGATCCGCCGACTGGAGCTGTACGTGACCAACAACAACCGCAGCACCGAAAACCTGCGCAACATGGTCGCCTACATGGACTTGGGCGAAGCCGATCCTTTTCGTAACCAGTTCGAGCGCAACCCGCTTGCCCCGGCCGCTAACAACGCCAACGCACTGTATGGCCTGATCGCCAACAACCCATCTGCCCGCAACAACGACCAGGTGGACTCATACCTGAACAGCCAGGGCCTTCAGAAAGCCATTGACTTTGAACACGTGCGCGCCCGCAGGCTGGACCCGCGTGAGTACAAGTTCAACCCACAACTGGGTTATATTTCCCTCACCACTGCCCTGCTGCCCGATCAAGTGCTGGGTGTGGCCTTCGAGTATACCTACAACGGCCAGACCTACAAGGTGGGTGAGCTGATGGAGGACTACCAGAACCTGCGCGACGATCAGGTGATCCACATGAAGTTGCTGAAGGCAACCAACCCGGCACTGGAATACCCGACCTGGGACCTGATGATGAAGAACGTCTACAGCCTGGACGCGACGCAGGTGAACCGCCAGAACTTCCAGTTGCAGATCGTTTACAAAGACGATGAAACCGGCGTAGACATTACCAGCTTGAAAGAGCCGAGCCCGATCCAGAACATCCCGCTGATCGAGGTACTCAACCTCGACAATGTAAACACCAACAACGACAAACCGCGCGACGGCAACTTCGACTTCCTGGAAGGTATAACCATTGATCCTGAGACAGGTCGCATCTTCTTCCCGGTGGTAGAGCCGTTCGGCTCATACCTGGCCAGCCAGTTTGAAGGAAGGCAGGACCTGGTTGAGCGCTACGTGTTCCAGGAACTCTACGAACAAACCCAGACGGACGCGCAACAGAACACACTCAAGGCAAAGTTCTACCTGAAGGGCCGTTTCCAGGCTAGCTCCACGGACGAGATCATGCTGCCGGGCTTCCGCATTGCCGAGGGTTCGGTGGCGGTATACTCCGGTGGCACACGCCTCGAGGAGGGCACCGACTACCAGGTATTCTATGACCTGGGCCGCATCAAGATCCTCAACCCGAGCTACATCGCTTCGGCCAGCGACCTGCGCGTGACCTACGAAAAGGCCGAGCTGCTCAACATACAGCCCCGCTCCCTGTTGGGCGCCCGCTTCGACTACCGTGTGAACAACGACCTGAACCTGGGTGGTACGGTATTGCACCTCAACGAGCGGCCTTACATTAACCGCGTGAGCATCGGCGACGAGCCAACCAACAATACCATTTACGGCCTGGACGTGAACTTCAACCGGGAGTCGCGCTTCCTGACGAAGATGACGGACATGATTCCGTTTATCCAGACCAAAGTGCCGTCGAGCGTGACGTTCAGCGGTGAGTTTGCGCACTTGGTGCCTTCTGCAACGGAGTCGCCGGTGAACGAAGATGGCACTTCATACCTGGATGACTTTGAAGGCGCCGAAACGCCATTCAGCCTGGGTGGTTTTAACAACACCACCTGGCGATTGGCGGCCACTCCGGCCCCGCTGGCGCAGGGACAAGGTCTGCAGTATGCCTACAACCGTGCCCGTGTGGCCTGGTATACCATCGACCAGATCTTCTACCGCGACAGCGAGGGCCTGCGACCGAGCAACATCAACGACGAGGAGCTCAGTAACCACTATGTGCGTCCTGTGCCAAGGTATGAGGTATTCCCGGGTCGTGATCGTGAGATTGCCAACGCTTACGAATATACCTTCGATGTAGCCTACTACCCGCAGGAGCGAGGGCAGTACAACTACAACCCAAGCCTGGACGGGCAGGGCAGGCTGCAGAACGACCCACGTAAGAACTGGGGTGGTATCAGCCGAGAGATCACCTTCGACACAGACTTTGACAATGCCAACGTAGAGTATGTGGAGTTCTGGCTGATGGATCCATTCCTGACCGGGCCAAAGGGACGCAAAGACGCGAACGGCAATCCGATCACGAGCAACGATGGTGGTGAGCTGGTGATCAACCTGGGCAACGTGTCGGAGGATATCCTGAAAGACAACCGCTACTCCTTTGAGAACGGCCTGCCAACTTCTGCTACCGATAACCAGAACCTGCAAACCACCGAGTGGGGACGCGTGACCACGCAGCAGTTCCTGACCGATGCCTTCTCGGCGGTTCCTGGCGCCCGCGGCTTCCAGGACATTGGTTTGGATGGCCTGGGTGACAATGCGGAGCGTGAGTTCTTCCAGAATAATTTCCTGGGCCGCATACCTGGCGGTGCACCGCAGACGGTCCTCTCGGACCCTTCCGCTGACAACTTCCTGCACCACCTCGATGCCGCTTACGACCAGCAGAACGCCGGTATCCTGGAGCGTTACAAACGCTTCAACGGCATGGAAGGCAACTCACCAGAGCAGAGCCGCTTCTCTAACTACGCTTTCCCGGACAAAGAAGACCTGAACCGCGACAACGTAATCAGTGACCTGGAACAGTACTACGAATACAAGATCAAACTGCAGCCAGGTGGCATGAGCGTGGGCGAGAACTACATCGTGGACAAGATCGTGGACACCAAGACCGGTGACAACGTGACCTGGTACCAGTTCCGGGTGCCGGTGCGCCAGCCTACGGGCAATGTGGGCGGCATAAGCGGCTTCAAGTCGATCCGTTTCATGCGCATGTACGTGACCGAGTTTGCCGATCCGGTGGTGCTCCGTTTCGTGCAGTTCCAGTTTGTGGCCAACCAGTGGCGCACCTTCCTGCAGCCGATCACCGACGGCAACCCTTGCCTTAACTGTACCGACGATGCCCGCTCGTTTACCGTGTCCACCGTGAACATCGAAGAGAACGGCGAAAAAGTACAGGACGAAACGATCATCCCTTATGTAATGCCGCCAGGTATAGAGCGTCTGCGCGACTATGCCGCCACCAACAACCGTCGCCAGAACGAGCAGGCGATGCAGCTGTGCGTGGAGGATCTGAAAGACTCTTTCTCTAAGGCGGTTTACAAAAACCTGTCCATCGACATGCTGATCTACAAGCGTCTGAAGCTGTTCCTGCACGCCCAGACCCGCGACCCGAACACCCGCGATGATGATGTGCAGGCCTTTGTGCGCATCGGCACGGACTATACCCAGAACTACTACGAGTACGTAGTGCCACTCAAACTGACGCCTGCCAGCACGACCAGCCGCGAAGGCATCTGGCTGGCCGAGAATGAAGTGGACGTTGCCCTAGAGGATTTTGTGAACGCCAAAGTGGAGCGAAACCGAACCGCAGGAGGCTGGGACAACCGTCGTCCGTTCGAGGTAATGCTCGAGGGTGGCAAGATGATTCGGGTGGTCGGTAACCCGGATTTCAGCGAGGTGCAAAGCGTGATGATCGGTTTGCGCAACCCGACTGTGCCCGGCGAGGATGCCCGTCCGCAATCGGTCTGCGTGTGGGTGAACGAACTGCGCGTAACAGACTTTAGAAACAACTCGGGATGGGCCGCCAATGCCCGCCTCAACACCAAACTGGCCGACTTTGCCAACATCACAGCCACAGGCAGCTATACCACCATCGGTTTCGGTGCCCTGCAACAGAAAATCGCCCAGCGTGCCCGCGAAAACACGGCTGTGTTTGATGTGAGCGCCAACATTGTGGCTGATAAGTTTCTGCCCGAAAAGCTAGGTATAAAAGTGCCGGTGTCGGTGCAGTACGGCACCATGAACAGCGCCCCGCAGTTTGACCCACTCGACAAGGACGTACCGCTCGATCAATCGCTGACCAGGTATGAGACGAACGAGGCCCAACGAGAGTACAGGCAAGAGGTGAGTACACGGGAGACCCGGAAGAGCGTGAGTTTGCTAAACGTGCGGAAAGAACGAACGAATCCGGAGGCCAAGGTGCGTCCGTACGACGTAGAGAACCTGTCCTTCTCGTATTCCTACGCCGAGCGCCTGTTCACCAACATCGAGACGGACCGCGACTTTACCCGCACCTATACCGGGGCGGTGGCCTATACCTATACCACCACGCCGCGCAACTACGAGTTCTTCGCCAAAAGCGAGCGCCTCAAGTCACCGTACATGCGCCTGATCAAGGACCTGAACTTCACGCCGCTGCCGAGCCGTTTTGCCTTCAGAGCCGACCTCGACCGCAGGTATAACGAAACCTTCCTGCAGCGCCGCGATCCGGGTTCGGGCCTGATCACCTCCAGAGGTATAGAGCCAACGTTCCAGAAGTACTTCTTCTTCAACCGCATCTACGACCTGAAGTGGGACATCAGTAAGAGCCTGTCGCTGGACTATACCGCCACCAACCGTGCCGTGGTAGACGAACCGGACTACCGCATCAACCGCGACGTGGACTCGCTCCGATACAAGAATAAAGTGATCTGGAACAACCTGCGTAACCTGGGTCGCAACACACACTTCAACCAGCTGGTGGCCGCCAACTACAAGGTGCCGTTTGATAAATTCCCGCTTACCGACTGGCTGGGTGCTGAGACCCGCTATGCTGTTACCTACATCTGGACGGCAGGTTCCACTGCCCTGAACCAGGATGCGGCTTTCCAGCTGGGTAACACCGCCGAAAACACCACCGAGTTCAGCGTGAATGGCCGTTTTGACATGGTGAAGCTGTACAACAAAGTGAAGTTCCTGAAAGAGGTGAACAGCCCGACGCAGCCGCAGGGCGGACCGCCGGTACCTGCACCGGGCGACAGCGTGGTACAGAAGCGCTCTGAGATGAAACTGGCCAAGGGGCTGGCCCGCTTCCTGATGATGACCCGCTCGGTGAACTTCACCTACCTGCAAAACCGGGGCACCATGATGCCGGGCTACCTGCCGCGCACCCACATGTTTGGCTTCGACGATGGTTTCGACGCACCGGGACTTCCGTTCATCCTCGGCCGCCAGTACGATCTGGACGAGCTCTATAACCGTGCCTTTACCAACGGTTGGTATACCGACAGCAGCCAGTACCTGAACACGCCGTTCAGTGGCATCAATACCGAGACGTTCACGGCCAGGGCCAACATGGAACCGTTCCGAAACTTTAACCTGCAGCTCGATGCCCGCCGCAATATGTCCGAGATCGAGGAGGTATTCTACCGCAAGCAGTTTGATGACTTCGGCAACATCGGCACCATAAACGAGCGCCAGAACCCGATCAACACCGGTTCGTTCAGCACATCCTTCTTTGCACTGGGCACCATTTTCGAGCCTACAGCAAATGGAACTTCGGCCGCGTTCGACAACTTTATCCGCAACCGCTACGAGATACGCGAGCGCCTCACAAACGCCAATGCGGCGGCCGGCGACTCAGGCTATACCCTGAACTCGCAGGATGTGCTCCTGCAGTCGTTCCTGTACGCTTACCAGGGGCGCGATGCGAGTGGCTTCAAGGCCAAAGGCGGCAACCCGGTTAAGCGGGCGCCTATCCCTAACTGGCGCATCGACTACAATGGCCTGTCGCAGCTCGCATTCTTCAAGCGCTGGTTCAGCCAGGTAAACCTGACGCACTCCTACAATTCGACCTATAACGTAACGAGCTTCACGACCTCGCTGGCTTACGAGAACGACCCGGGCGACTACCCGACCCGCACCAACGAGTTCGGGCAGCTGATTCCGTACTACATCCTGAACCAGCTCACGGTGCAGGAGCGGCTGGAACTGCTGGGTGTGAACTTCCGCACCAACACCAACCTGACCGGCCGCCTCGGGTATAGGATAGAGCGCAACCTGTCGCTCAACCTCACCAATGCCCAGGTAACCGAAACCAACGTGAAGGATTATACCTTCGGCTTTGGGTATGCCACCACCAACTTCCGTATACCTTTCCGGATAGGCGGGGAGCAGCGCACACTGGAGAACGAGCTGACCGTGCGCATGGACATGTCGGTGCGCGATAACCAGACAGTGCAGCGGGCCATTACGCAGGACGAGCAGGGCAACGAGATAAGCCAGAACCAGATCACCAACGGTACCCGCCAGCTGCAGCTGCGCCCCACCGTGGACTACGTGCTGAGCCAGCGTGTGAACATACAGTTCTACCTGCTGCGCACCGTGTCCGACCCTAAAATATCTACATCCTTCCGCAACAGTGTGTCGGAAGGTGGGGTACAGCTACGTGTTAGTCTGCAATAATTTTTAGCATTGCGAAAAAGAGCGTATTTTTGGACATCATTTAACCCAAAGCAATAGATATGAATTTACCTGACAACCTAAAGTATACCAAAGACCACGAGTGGGTACGCGTAGAAGGCGACGTAGCCTACATTGGCATCACCGACTTCGCGCAAAGCGAGCTGGGTGACATCGTTTATGTTGACATCGACACGGTAGACAAAGAAATCAGCCAGAACGACGTATTTGGTACAGTGGAGGCGGTGAAAACTGTGTCTGACCTGTTCAGCCCACTGAGCGGCACCGTGCAGGAGTTCAACGAGAAGCTGGACGGCAGCCCTGAGCTGGTAAACTCTGATCCTTACGGAGACGGCTGGATCATCAAAATGTCTATCGGAGACGCAAGCGAAATCGAGGGCCTGTTGACGGCTGAAGGTTACCGCGAAGTTATCGGTCAGTAATTTTGCAAGTATAGAAGCAGGCTTGATACTACGGTATAATTTCTTTACCATCATTTGGGCAGCAGTGATCATGGTTTTGACGCTGCTGCCCTCCTCTTCTATGCCCTCCCTTTCTATCTGGGAGATCTTCTCTTTTGATTCGTTTGCGCACGCCTTCATGTTTGCCGTGCTCACTTACCTGATGGTAGTAGGCCTGAAAAAGCAGTATACCTACATGCGTGTGCAACTTTTTGCCATACGCACGTCTTTTTTCGTGAGCTCTTTGTTCGGCATCGCCATCGAATTCCTGCAGCACTACTTTATAGCTGGCCGCCAGGGCGATATAGTCGACGTGCTGAGCAACACCATTGGCTGTATACTTGGCATCCTGCTCTTTAAGTGGATCTACCACATGTAGTCCCCGCAACAACCCCCTCCAACAAAGCTTTTTGTTCAAACACAGGTATAGGCTTGATTTTCAGCAGATCAGGCTTTATCAACTATTGCCTATATGGTGGCGATTGATTAGCTTTAGTGCTATTCTATGAAATAGAAACTGAGCTTTACATTGACGTCTGCTCTATGCCCCCACGCCACCAACTGAAACAAACACTTTGGGTACCTGTACTCTGTCTATTAGCGCTGCTCCCGCTCCAAAGTGAGGCGCAACAAGTCCCACTTCCCAAACAGGTAGCCCATAAGATGGCGCCTCATCTGCAGCAACTGCACCAAGCCGCTCCGACTGCCTCGTACCGAATACAGGTATCCAGCAAAAAGGCTTTCTATACCTGGCTGCAACAGCAACAACTGGGTGCCACTGTGAAGCAGTCCGGCACACAAGGCAATACTTTGTTGATAACCGGCCTCAAACCAGCCCAACTGCTCCAGCTGGCCGCTTCGCCGGAAGTGCTGTACGTGGACAAGCCCAATCGCCAAGCCATGGAGGAACTGGAGCTGAAAGACACTGATTTCGTCGTAAACAATATCTATGCTGCACATGCGGCCTTCCGGGCTATGGCCGGGCAGGGTATGGCGGTATCCATAAAAGAGGCCGCCTTTGACCCCGATGACATTGACCTGCAGGGCCGTGTTATTGACCCGCAGTCGATGGCAGGTAACCAAAGCCCGCACGCCACCACCATGGCCACGCTGATAGCAGGCGCCGGCAACACGGGCCCGAATGGCAAAGGCGTGACGCAGCATGCGCTTATCGCCCACTCAAGCTTCGAGGAGCTGTTCCCTGACGATAGCGAAGCTCTGTTGGGCCTAGGTATAAGCGTGCAGAACCACTCCTATGGCGTAGGCGTGGAGAACTATTATGGGCTGGAGGCACAGGCTTACGACCAGCAGAGTTACCGATATCCTGAACTGCTTCACGTATTCTCGTCTGGCAACAGCGGCGACCAATCTGAAACAAGCGGCACGTATGCCAACCTGCCAGGTATAGCCAACCTGACCGGGCAGTTCAAGACCTCCAAGAACACGCTGAGTGTAGGGGCACTGGATCCGGATGGGCAGGTAGGGATACGCAGCTCCAGGGGGCCCGCCTATGACGGTCGCATTAAGCCGGAACTGGTGGCGCATGGCGCTGCGGGCACTTCAGAATCGGCGGCGGTGGTTTCAGGTATAGCCTTGCTGGTGCAACAGCTTTACAAAGCACTACACGGCAGTTTGCCCCCGGCTTCGCTGGTAAAAGCAGCGCTGATCAACAGTGCAGTTGATGCAGGCAACCCCGGTCCTGATTTCGCATCAGGTTTTGGCAACGCCGATGCCCTCGGAGCACTTCGAACCATACAAGCACAGCAGTTTAAGCTGGATGCAGTAGCCACAGGCCAATCGCGCACATTCCAATTGAACGTGCCCAAAGGAGTATATCGCGTGAAAGCGACCCTGGTATGGCACGACACGGAAGCGGAACCCAACGCCGAACAAGCGCTAGTCAATGACCTGGACCTGGTGCTGCACCACAAAAATTCAGGTAAAAGCTGGAAGCCCTGGGTACTGAGCACTTTCCCGCACCCCGACTCCCTGCAACAGCCCGCCCGCCGCAGTCAGGACCGCTTAAACAACGTGGAGCAGATCACCATTGAAGCGCCTGCAGCCGGTACCTATACCTTGCAGGTAGCAGGTTACCGTGTGTCGGAGGGGGCGCAGGAGTTTAGTCTGGTGTATGAACTGGAGCAAGGTATGGAATGGCTATACCCTGTTGCGACGTCTACACTGGCAGCTGGCCAGCCCCACCGCCTTGCCTGGCAGGCTGGCACAGCTGCTGGCGCTGCTGACCTGCAGTACCGCCTGCACGGCTCCGAGACCTGGCATCCCATAGCTGAAGGTATCGACCTTAGCCTGGGTAGCTATACCTGGCAAACACCCGATACGGCAGCCCGGGCGCAACTGCGGCTGCTTCGTAAAGGGATAGCCTTGCAAACAGAAGAGTTTATCCTGGCTCGTCCAGCAGCTTTACGGATCGGCTTTAATTGCGAAGAGCAGGTGATGGTGCATTGGAGCAAACAACCCAACGCGCAGGAGTACCAATTATTTCAGCTGGGCGCAACGCACCTGGAGCCCCTCCTCCAGACGGCTGATACACTTGCCGTTTTAGACCGAAGTATGCTGCAGGGTGGTTACCTGGCAGTAGCGCCCCTGATTCAGGGTACCCAGGCAGCCTACAGTCGAAGTGTTGCCGCCGATTCAGCATCATCGCCCTGCTACATCAGTAGCTTCCAGGCACGTCAGCTCGTCACCCCCGATATTGCCCACTTCACTTTGAGCCTCAGCACCACGTACCAGTTGGCCGACATACGCCTGGAGCGCCTGGAGAAAGGGAACTTTAAGGTATTGCATACCAGCGACCCAATAGCCAGCCTGCAACACCTGCTCGTCGACCAATCCCCTATACCTGGGCGAAACGTGTACCGAGCGAGTGCGACTACGACCGATGGCAAAACGATCTACAGTCAGGAAGAAACCGTAATCCATACCCCGAAGAACTTTGTGCAGGTATACCCTAATCCGGTAACGGCAGGCGAGACGGTATTTATAGCTGTGGAAAACGAAACAGTACAGGTGCAGGTAATAGATCGCCTGGGCAGGCCCGTGTGGGAATCGCGGGAAACGGGCATGCTGAAGGAACTGCCGACCAAAGGCCTTTTGCCCGGGCTCTACATCCTCCGGCTAACCACTGAGGGGGGAGCCGTCCTCTCTAGCAAAATAGTGGTGCAGTAAAGTCACAGCTACTCTTCCTCTATCAGGTATAGGACCGCCGGTCTCTCCTTTCCAAGCCGCATACCTATACCTATACCTATACCTATACCTATACCTATACCTATACCTATACCTATACCTATACCTATACCTATACC
>NZ_JAUOTN010000008.1 GCF_030546575.1 Pontibacter coccineus | reverse complement strand
TTGGTCTGGTAGTTCAGTTGGTTAGAATGCCGCCCTGTCACGGCGGAGGTCGCGGGTTCGAGTCCCGTCCAGACCGCTTAAAAGCTCTTGTGAAAACAAGGGCTTTTTGCGTTTATAGACCTCCCCTTTCCCGCTGTTCCTATACCTATACCTATACCTGGCGTAGTATCAGCTTATTTATACCTTATGCTGATTTGTTCTATAGCTTCGCCTATGCGGCGGGCACTCACTTTTTGTCTTGACACAAAAAGTAAGCAAAAAGGTCAAGATTCCCCAAACTCGCTGAACGCTCAAACAGTGGGTAATCATTTTTGTGCACCGGGCTAATGCTGTTTGCTACATTGCTTCCGGGGCAAGTTAGTCTTTCGACGTGTGCCAGTGGCCTGGAACAATCGCAATAAGAATTATACCTGTGAAGTAGTAACGGCAATAAGTCCCACTTTGAAGGGGGCAGGGGGATGAGGGTGTTCAACAGGTATACCATTGCTACTGTGCTTATACCTTGGATTGGCTGTTCCGGATTCCCCGCCTTGGACAAGGATCGACTTGAGGAAATGCCTTCAACATAAGCCCTTTCTTCATTTCGTCCCGGGGGTGGGGGTCCTCTTTTTGGGAGAAATCTGAACGAAGGCAAAAATTTTGAAAGAATCCAGATCTCTACTATCGTCGAGATGACAGCTGAAGTTATTCATGGCTTAAGTTGAGGGCATTGGGGGTTGGGGTAATTGGTCCCGGCATAGCAGAAAATCAAATACAGGTCGTATACCTTAAAGTGGCAGGGATGGGTTTATCGTTTGCAGAAATTATCATCCAGATAATGTATACCTACACCGAAATCAGAAAAGTAGAGACTTGACACTACATGGTGTGAATGTGCCAGTTAAAAACCCATTTTAATACTTGCTATTAGGTTTTACTTAAGTCTACTTCAAAAACTGCTAAAACGCGAAAAAGGCAGCCCTATAGCAGGGCTGCCTTTTTGTATGGTTGATATACCCGGAGGTATAAAAATTACTCGTGGTAGTTGAGGATGCGGTGACCGCCTTCCATCAGATAGGTGTCGCGCTTGAAGAGCTCGATGTCGTTCTGCATCATGTCCGTCACCAGGGCCTGCAGGTCGTACTTCGGCACCCAGCCCAGTTTCTCCTTCGACTTGGTCGCGTCGCCGATCAACAGCTCCACCTCCGTCGGACGGAAGTAGTTCGGATCCACGCACACCACTTCTTTTCCGATTTCAAGTTGGTATTCCGGATTGTTGCAGGCCACTATGTAGCCTTTTTCGTCGACGCCCTCACCCTTGAACTCCAGCTCAATGCCTACGTGGCCAAAAGCCATGCGGATGAAGTCGCGCACGGTCGTCGTTACGCCCGTGGCGATCACGAAGTCCTCCGGCTCGTCCTGCTGCAGGATGCGCCACATGGCCTCCACGTAGTCTTTGGCATGGCCCCAGTCACGCTTGGCGTCCAGGTTACCCAGGTACAGGCCGTCCTGCAGGCCCATGGCGATGCGGGCGGCGGCACGGGTGATCTTGCGTGTCACGAAGGTCTCGCCACGCAGCGGGGACTCGTGGTTGAAGAGAATGCCGTTGCAGGCGAACATGCCGTAGGCCTCACGGTAGTTCACCGTGATCCAGTAAGCGTACAGTTTAGCCACCGCATATGGGGAGCGTGGGTAGAACGGTGTTGTTTCCGACTGCGGCACCGCCTGTACCAGACCGTACAGTTCGGAAGTAGAGGCCTGGTATACTTTTGTCTTTTTCGTCAGCCCCAGGATGCGGATAGCCTCCAGGATACGGAGCGTGCCCAGTCCGTCGGCGTTGGCCGTGTACTCGGGCGTGTCGAAGCTCACCTTCACGTGGCTCATGGCGGCCAGGTTGTAGATCTCGTCGGGCTGCGTCTCCTGGATGATGCGGATCAGGTTAGTGGAGTCCGTCAAGTCGCCGTAGTGCAGCTTGAAGTTGATGTTCTTCTCATGCGGGTCCTGGTAGAGGTGGTCGATGCGCTCGGTGTTGAACATTGAGCTACGGCGCTTCACACCGTGTACTTTATATCCTTTGCTCAGTAAAAGCTCCGCTAAGTATGCGCCATCCTGTCCGGTTACGCCTGTGATAAGGGCTGTCTTCATGTGATATACTTCTTTAATGTAATTCTGTTTTTATGGTTGTATAGAATGTATGACTAAGCAGTCACGTATTTTTCTTTGAAATCGGCATAGGCCAGTGCTATTCCTTCACGCAGTTCGATCTTGTGCTTAAAGCCGAGGCTGTGCAGTTTGGTCACGTCCATCAGTTTGCGTGGCGTACCGTCCGGCTTGGAGGTATCAAATTCGAGCTCTCCTTCAAAACCGATCACGTCTTTGATCAGCAGGGCCAGTTCTTTGATCGAAACATCCTCGCCTGTGCCGATATTCACCAGCTCGCGTCCGTCATACGTATCCATCAGATATACGCAGGCCGCTGCCAGATCATCTGCGAAAAGGAATTCGCGTTTCGGACTGCCCGTACCCCATACGGTAACAGTGGGTGCGCCGTTGTCTTTCGCCTCATGTATTTTTCGGATAAGGGCCGGCAGCACGTGAGAATTCTGTAGGTCGTAGTTATCGTTATACCCGTAGAGGTTAGTCGGCATTACGCTGATAAAGTTGCTGCCGTATTGATCGCGGTAAGATTCGCACAGCTTGATGCCGGCGATCTTGGCAATGGCGTAGGGCTCGTTGGTCTGCTCCAGCGGACCGGTCAGCAAATACTCCTCCTTGAGCGGCTGCGGGGCCATCTTCGGGTAAATGCAGGAAGAACCAAGGAACATCAGTTTATTCACACCAGCTAGATGTGCGGCGTGGATGATGTTGGCCTCGATCATCAGGTTGTCATACAGGAATTCCGCGCGGAAGGTGTTATTGGCATGAATCCCCCCTACTTTGGCAGCCGCCAGAAAAACGTAATCAGGCTTCTCGGTTTCGAAAAAGTCCTGCACAGCCTGCTGGCTGCGCAGATCCAGTTCTGAAGAAGTTCTGGTGATGATGTGGGTATGACCAAAGGCCTCCAATTGGCGCATGATGGCAGAGCCTACCATACCCCGGTGGCCAGCAATGTAAATTTTAGAAGTTTTTTCCATCGATAAAAAAGTGCAAATATGCGCATTTGAAGCGCGCTGGACTTACCAGTTATTTAATTAAACGTTATTACCAGGATTGAGCGTTCCGGTCCAAGGATATCTACTTAAATGCATGTTGCGTGCGTACTTGTAATATATCCTATGACGCAGCTTACGCCAAAGTTGACTGCATTGTTCAGCTTCGTGCAATTTATATTAAAAAAATTTGATATAAATCCTTTGAGGAAGTGCAACTGCTGCATTTGTTGTTACGGGCAGGCAACCCGGCTAAAAATCTACCTGCAACCCGTTGGTGATGGAATAAATGAATCGTGTCACCGGAACGATGGGTCTGTCTTCGTACGTGAAGTTGAAATTCGTTCGCATGGACACGCGTCCAATCAACTTTACTGTCACACCCAGGTCGCCACTGATGCGGTTCCGAAAACGGCTTATATCCGGATCATACCCCGTCTGGTAATAGGCTATGTTATTGGTCTCGACATGCTCCGACAGTTTAGAGCGCAGACTGATGTAGTTGGAGGATTTAAGCAGATCCGATACGCGGGTCACGCCCTCCTGTTCCGGGTCTTTCCAACGCTCGTGCTCGTGCATCAGGCCCGTACCCGCGAACCAGGAGGTATTGTTTGTGCGGTAAAGCAGCCAGCGCACCCCTCCTCCTGTCAGGATACGCCGCTCCAAGCCGCGAGCCATGTCGCCCTGATACTGCGTGAAGAGCTCGTAAGACACCTTGCGCCGGCTCATCAGGTTTACTCTGAAATGGGAATAGCCGTTGCTGGCCACTGTATTGCGCAATTCGCGGGAGTCGTAGTTGACCAACAGGTAGTTGTAGTAGTTGAGAAACAGGTACGTGTGCTGCTTTGAAATATAAGCCAGATCACCGTTAAAGGTCAGTTGCAGGAAGTTGTTAGGATTGTTCCGTCCTGCATTGCGGTTGAACATTGAAAAATTAAGGCCTGCTTTACCGGTAAAATAATTCACTGTATCCCGCTCTACTCTCGATCTTTCTATGTTTAAAATCTGGGCACCAGCGTCTGGAACTGCACAGATGACAGAGATCAAAAGCAAAAAAATGAAGACAGGTATAGTACGCATGATCTGGAGTTTAGCTTGGAACAGGTATAGGACAAAGGTATAAAGCCCGGGGGAGCTATGAAAATCAGGCTGATCTTCATAACATTTAGCCCGCTTGCCGTTTTATAGTTAGGGAGATCTATACCTCGCTTTAACATTCACCTAAAAGGATCAGGCTTATGGCAAGGACTTCAGCACAGCTGGTGGCGGCAATTCGCCAGACAGCAGACAGACTGGCAAAGGGCGCCAATTACCAGTGGGGACACATGGGCAGCTGCAACTGCGGCCACCTGGCCCAAACCATTACCCAACTCGACAAAGGTCACATCCACGGGGCGGCGATGTGGCGGCACGGCGACTGGAGTGAACAATTGCGAGATTACTGTCCTCAAAGCGGATTGCCTTTGGACGAGATCATCGATCAGATGATCTCCTGGGGATTGACTACAGATGACCTGGCTCATCTGGAACGACTCTCGGATGCAAAAGTGATCGAAGCGTTGCCACCCGGCAGGCGCTTCCTGCAACACAACCTGCGCGATGATGTGGTGCTATACCTGAGCACCTGGGCCGACCTGCTCGAACTGGAATTAGTGCAGCTCCCATCACTGCAAGGTATAGGTGTAGCGGAAATGATAGGTATAAAGGTATAGCACTCACTTTGCGGCTTTGCGGGATATTTTGCAGTTTTGAGGCTTATACCTGACCTCATGCAGCAACAAGCCATCATTGACAAAACCGCAGCTTACGTAAAGTCACAACTGGAGGGCGAAGGCTCCGGCCACGACTGGTGGCATATTTTCCGGGTATGGAAAAGCGCCCTCTACATTGCCTCACAAGAAAGGGGTGCCGACATATTTATTGTGGAACTGGCAGCCCTTCTGCACGACATCGGTGATCACAAATTCCACAATGGGGATGAAACCGTGGGCCCGCGCCTGGTACGGGAATGGCTGGAAAAACAACTATTAGAGGAAGAACTGATCGCTGCTGTGTGTGCCATTGTAAGCGGTTTATCCTACAAAGGAGCCAGCACTTCTTCTGCCATGCCCACCCTGGAAGGTCGAATTGTGCAAGACGCAGACCGCCTCGATGCCATTGGCGCCATCGGCATTGCCCGTACCTTTGCTTACGGTGGTCATAAAGGAAGAGAGCTTTATAATCCAGCTATAGAGCCTGTGCTGCACGACAATTTCGAATCTTACAAATCGAATACGGCGCCTACTATCAACCATTTTTACGAGAAACTGCTGCTCCTGAAAGACCGCATGCATACCCCAACTGCCCGCGCTTTGGCCGAAAAACGCCACCAATACATGGAGAATTTTCTTAGCCAGTTCTACGCCGAGTGGAATGCAACCGATCATTCAGGAAATTCCTAAAAACTAAAAAGGTTAGCATCTGGTTTGAAATGCTAAAAAAACATACCTTTACTGTATGGAGATAATGGTAGGTATAGCGGCATTTCTGGCGGGCCTTGTGGTAGCCTATCTGGCTATGAAAGGGAAAATAATCGCACTGCAGGATAAATTCAATCAGGCAGTGGTCGCACAGGGCGTTGTGGAGGGCCAGGCACGGCACCAGGCGCAGGAAGCCGAAGCGTTGAAAAACCAACTGCGCGATGCCCAGACAGAAACCATAGAGCTAACCAATGCCCTGACCAAGACCGAATCCGACTACGAACACCTACGCGAGCGGATGCACGAACAAGCCAAAGAACTGGAGCAGCTGCGCGAAAAATTCCTGCAGCAGTTTCAGCACATCTCCAACCAGGTGCTGATGACGAATGCTGAGCACTTCAACAAAGCATCTTCTGAAAATCTGGAGCGTATCCTGTCACCGCTCAAAGAGCGCATCCGGGAGTTTGAGGCCAAAGTTGACCAGACCTACGAGAAAACACTCAAAGACAGCATTTCACTAAAAGAGCAAATCACACAACTGTCGGCCCTGAACCAGCAAATGAGTCAGGACGCGCTTAACCTGACAAAAGCCCTGAAAGGGGAAAGCAAAACACAGGGTAACTGGGGGGAATACCTGCTGGAGAGCCTGCTCGAAAAATCAGGTTTACGAAAAGGAGTGCATTACGAGCGCGAAGAGGTAAGACAGAACGACGAGCAAAAGGTATACCGCCCCGATGTGATCGTACGCCTGCCTGACACCAAGCACCTGGTCATCGACTCTAAACTTTCGCTCGTCGCCTACGAAGCCTATTGCAGTTGCGAAGACGAGTCGCAGTCGGAGACCTACCTGCGCAGCCACATTACTTCTATCCGAACACACTATACCGATCTGGGTCGAAAGAATTACCACCGTCTGAGCGGTATCAATTCCCCTGATTTTGTACTGATGTACATTCCCATTGAGCCGGCCTTCAACCTGGCACTACAGCATGACCAGAACATCTTTACCGATGCCTTTGATAAGAACATTGTACTCGTCACCACCTCTACCCTACTGGCTACTTTGCGCACCGTTGCTGGTGTGTGGCGCCAGGAAGACCAGAAAAGAAACGTATTAAAGATAGCAGAGGAAAGCGGGAAACTATACGATAAGTTCGTAGGCTTTGTGGAGGACCTCAAAACGGTTGGCCGCCACCTGGAGCAGAGCCAGACGGCATACAACGGCGCCATGAACAAACTGACGGACGGGAAGGGCAATCTGATACGCAAAGTGGAGATACTGCGTGAACTAGGTGCTAAAACAACCAAGCAGTTAGATGAGCACCTCCTGCAGGAAGCCATTGTTGCGCCAGGGGATGACGTTGACTAATAAAAGAAAGCGGTGTGCAGTTTGATAAAGGGACTGCACACCGCTTTGAAGGTATAAATGACCACTTAGTAGTTAGCCTCCACTGCCGGAACATCTACCAGGATAAAAGTAGCATCAGCAGTCGCTTTTATAGCAATGACCTCCTGCTCATCCAGCCTGATCTGGTCGTGTCTATCGGCTTCCACATTGTTGACCAGCACACTACCTGTCAGCACGTAGATCAAGGTTCTACGGAGCTTAAAGGTTCGGAAAATCACCTCTTCGCCTTGCGTGGCGCTTCCATAGTATACCGTGGAGTTTGAATTTATATAAGCAACATCTTCCAGCACCTTCTGACCGGTCACTAAAGGTATAAGCTCATTCTTTGCTTTCAGAAATCCAACATCCATCACTTCATAAGAAGGTGCCAGTCCGCGCTTGTTAGGCAAAAACCAAAGCTGCAGTAGGTGGATCTCCTCGTCCGTATCGTTTGTCTCAGAGTGCGTGATTCCCGTGCCTGCTGTCATGCGCTGCACCTGGCCCGGCGTTGCCGTTGTCTCATTCCCGATGTTGTCCTTGTGGGATAGCTCACCAGACAGTACAATGGTCACAATCTCTAATTCGGAGTGCGGGTGCGTAGGAAAACCGGAACGTGGACTGATATAGTCATCATTGAAGACACGCAATGGCCCGAATTCCATGTTTTCCGGATCGTAATAATCTGCAAATGAGAAAAGGTAATGGGAACGGAGCCCTCCCCCCACCTGGGCCTCATATCGTTGGGAATCGGTAATTAATCGTATCATATCGCGCTTTTGTTTTATGCTATGCCTTTACGGATAATGCCGTTTGTAGTTAGCAGACAGCGCTAAAACAGCGCATCCTGCCCTATCAGGAGCAGGATGCGTTGCAATTTATATACCTTATGGTCAGAAGCTATTCCGCTTTCTTCAGCTTAAGCATCTCTTTCTGGAGATCTAACACAATAGAAGAAAGCTTGTCGAGGGAGATGTCCGCAATCGGGAAAGTAGAGCTGATGTAAGACTTCGCCTCCCAGATCTCCACCACATCATCCACTGAAAGTTCGTAAGGAACGTAAAGCGGATTGTCGGAATGAAGGCGCAGCGTGGCAGCCTCTTTAACTTTATTGAAAACACGTTTGAAGACTACGCCCTCCTTGCCACTCACAATGATGCAGGGGGTTCCGTCTTTTAGCGCACTCCAGTCCTCCACATACCTCCCGACAATGACAGTGCCGGAGGCTAATGGTAGCATCGAATCCCCACTGATCTCAAACGCCCGGTAAGTACCACCGCTTCCCAAGGTAGGCAGGCGGAAGCGCGGGAGCTCTTCAATGAACTCCGGATCAGCATACCCGTTGAGGTAGCCGGCACTCGCTTTGTGCGGTACCAACTCTATATTTTCGCGATCATCCTGGTCAACCGTAATGGCCAGTACTCGCAGTTTTCCCCCACCCGTCTGGCCAGCGTCTGGTTTGTAAGTCGGATCAGAGAGGTCTGCCGTAATAAGCTCATCCAATGATACTTCGAAGAGACGGGCAACATTCACCAAGGTGCTTAGTTTTGGCTCTGCCCTTCCTTCTTCATACGCCCCCACCAACGAACGCTTTATTTCCAACTTTTCAGCAAGCTGTGCCTGGGTATACCCGGCATGCTTGCGAAGGTGCCTTATATTCGATGTTACCTTTTCCACTATTATTCTTTCTTCGAGTCCTGAAAATTAACAGAGCACGCTAGGTGCCGGCATGTAAACTTACTAAATCTATACGTATTATACTAATTTTATTAGCAAATAATTGTTGAAATTTTTAGTTATATTTATAAAAACCTATACATAGCAATATAGTGCAATTTAACTAACACATAATGATCTTAGTTGATTATATAAGACACTTAAATAGTACAATTAAAATTTAGTTGCATAAAAATTTGCATTCTTACTTTTTATCCAATTATCTTTCGTGAAAAGTTACTCATAACGTGTATTATATGATAAAAATCTACTAAAACCTCATCTCCTGCCTCTCTCTATTACGAGAACTATATCTTCGAGAATCCACATTTTATAATGTAGACAGAAATCCCTTATCCTTTAATTTCTGTCACCCGCATAAAATTTTTACAATTTTGTTGTTGCTGTAAACTTTTTAAAATCCCGTGTTGTTACGAGGCATTGTGAAAAATTCATACAATTAATTTACCCATTCCAACCAAACTTATATGATGAACAATTCTACATTATTCAAAGCGTTGTCGGGCTTAGCGCTCGCTTCCGTTTTCACCCTATCAAGCTGTCAGAAAGAGGACTTTTTGGAGGAGCAGTTCCAATCCGATACAGTTCAAATCAATGCACAGCATGGACAGGCTATACCTGACCAGTACATCGTAGTATTCAAAAACGGATCGAGCAATTTAAGCGCCACCGGTGTAAACGCTATGACTATGTCCGGACGTGCCGCCACAGTGGCGCTGCGCGAGCGAATGCTGCTTGCCTCAGGTATAGAGCGTGAAGCTATCAAACAAACTTTTGAAGGAAATGTAAACGGTTTTGCAGCCCGACTTACTAAAAACCAGTTGGAGCAGCTGCGCAATAATCCGGAAGTTGCCTATGTTGAGCAAGACCGTATTATAATGCTCGCAAAGCCTGGCACCGACAATACTACTGCAAAGGGAAACAGTGGCAAAACCAAAGACGGCAGCACTGATACCACTACAAAAGGCAAAGGTAAGAAGAATACAACCGAGCCTGCCCCGTCTGAGCCAACTCCTACCGAGCCAACGCCAACTGAACCCGCACCTACGGAACCAACGCCGACGGAGCCCGCTCCTACGGAACCAGCACCTAGCGAGCCTACTCCTACGGAGCCAGCACCAACGGAGCCTACACCGACAGAGCCAAGCCCGGAGCCTGAACAGCCTACCAGCAGCCCCTATGCTAAAATAACACCGCTTGCGGGCGAAACACTGCCTTGGCATATAGCGATGAATGGCTTTGGTGATGGCACCGGCAAAACTGTATGGATAATTGACTCAGGTATCGACACAGATCATCCGGACCTGAACGTGGACTTTCAACGCAGTACGTCCCTTATTTATGGTGATGCTTCCATTGAAGACGGATTCGGTCACGGCACGAATGTGGCCGGTATCATCGCAGCCAAAAACAATGGCAGCGGCATGGTAGGTGTAGCGGCCAATGCAAGCATCGTGGCCCTTCGCGTATTTGATAACACAGGCTATGGAACAGTATCGCGCGCCATCAGCGCTGTTAACTATGTGATCAACATGGCAAAACCTGGTGATGTGGTAAACATGAGTCTGGGAGCAAGCATCTCCAGTACACTGGACAATGCCGTGACAACTGCAGCTAACAGAGGCATTCTGTTTGCAATCGCAGCAGGCAACAGCGCTACGGACTGCTCTGTAAACTCTCCTGCCCGTGTGAATGCAACAGGTGTGTACACCGTTTCCGCCATGGACCGCTATCAGAATTTCTGGTCAAGCTCTAGCTACGGTGCACCGGTTGACTACGCCGCACCAGGCGTGAGTGTAACTTCTACACGTATAGGCGGTGGTATCGGCAGCGCCGGAAGCGGCACTTCGCTCGCATCACCTCACGTAGCAGGTATTTTGCTTCTTCGTGGTGAGGTGTTCTCACAAGGCATTGTGAACGGAGACAAAGACAGCTGGCCAGATCCAATTGCTTCCGTGGAGTAATTCGTATACCTCTCACTAAAAAATAAGGCCGCTCTGTGTAGAGCGGCCTTATTTTTTTAACTGGCACTAGCCATTAAATTACGAGGCGTACTGCATTTTATACATTGACACTGACAGTCTGATCTTAAAGTACTCGTAGCGTTCTTCCAGGTGCTCAAACAGATCCTTGAGTTTTGCATCCTTGCCGAGGCTTTCTATTGCTTCTGTTATGGCCTCGTACTCACGCTTCGATACAAAATTGTGCACCGGCACATCGTAGCCCTGCTCCAGCAGAGTAGCAAGGTGCGAATAGATCGTAACGGGGTTCAGATTGCGGCGCCTTGCTATTTCCTCGGGACTGAGGCCCTGCTGGTACGCCTCCCAGGTAACAAGATGCGTGGCTCCTTTGATTGCGCTGCCTTTCGCCTGCTCTTCAGTCAGAAAAGCGATGATCTCATTTATAAAATCATGCCCGTAACGCTCGAACTTTTGAGCGCCCACCCCGCTGATGGCCAGCATGGCAATCCGGTTGGCCGGCTTCTCTGCTGCCATCTCCTGCAGGGTGCTATCGGTGAACACGACATAAGGCGGAACGTTCTGGGCATCGGCCAGGCGCTTGCGTAACGCCCGGAGACGTTCGAACAGGGCATCTTTGATAATTTCGCGTTTTGGTTTTTCTCTTTGCAGTGTTTCAGTTTGCTGCTTGGCATCCTCAAACTTCACGAGCTCGATCTGACGGCCTTCGAAGAGTACCTGCTTGCTTTGCTCGGTCAGCTTTAAGGTATAATTCTGGTCATAGGCCAGTTCAACCAGCCCAGCGTTCAGCATCTGGTGCAGATACCGGTGCCAGTCCAGAGTGCCGATATCGCGGCCGGCGCCGTAGGTTTTGATGCGATCGTATCCGCCTGCCATTACCTGGCTGTTGCGGGATCCTCGCAGTACATCCACCAAGAGGCTCATGTTTAGTTTTTCCTGTGAGCGGGCTATGGCTGACAGGGCTTTCTGGGCAATGAGGGTGCCGTCAAAACGGCTGGGAGGGTTTCGGCAAATGTCGCAGTTACCACAGTCTTTGCTCATACGCTCCCCGAAGTACTGCAGCAGAATGCGTCTTCTGCAGAAGGTGGCCTCGGCGAACTGCTGCATACGCTCCAGTTTCACCAATTGCAATTCATTCTGCGCCTTGTCATTATCCGAGAGCATCGAGCGCAAATTCATGACGTCGGCAAAGCTGTAGAACAGGAGCGCATCCGATTTGGCGCCGTCGCGGCCAGCCCGGCCGATCTCCTGGTAGTAGCCTTCTACATTTTTTGGCAGATTGTAGTGGATCACCCAACGCACATTCGACTTGTCGATGCCCATACCGAAGGCAATGGTCGCGCAGACAATCTGCACATCGTCACGAAGAAAGGCCTCCTGTGCTTTTGAGCGCTGCTGCGCATTCATGCCGGCATGATAGAAGGTGGCATTATACCCGTTCTCGCGCAGTTTACCTGAAAGGCTTTCAGTGGCTTTGCGGCTCAGGCAGTAGATAATGCCAGGCTGTCCATGATGGCGTGACAGGAAATCGGTGATCTTGTTAAAACGGTTCTGCCCGGGAAGCACCGTGAGGTTAATGTTCGGCCGGTCAAAAGAAGCCACAAACACTTCGGGTTGTCGCAGTTGCAGTTGCTCCTGGATATCCTTTTTTGTAAGCTTGTCGGCAGTGGCAGTAAGGGCAACCACAGGTATAGCCGGGAATTGCTGCTTGAGGGCGCGCAGTTGGGTGTACTCCGGGCGGAAATCGTGACCCCACGAGGAGATACAGTGCGCCTCGTCTACTGCAAAAAGGGAGACCTGCAATCTTTTCAGGAAAGAGAAAAAACCAGCGGAAAGCAGTTTTTCAGGAGAAACGTACAGCAATTTGATCTGCCCTGCCAGGCTTTTCTCCTCTATCTTGTACTGCTCATCTGCTGTCTGCGAGCTGTTCAGGAAGGCAGCAGGTATACCATTTGCCAGAAGGGCTTCGACCTGGTCCTTCATCAGGGCTATCAATGGCGACACGACCACGCACAGCCCGGGCATGACCACGGCAGGCACCTGGAAGCAGACAGATTTACCGCCGCCTGTCGGCATGAGCACCACCACATCTTTCTGCTGCAGAATATTCGTGATGATCTCCTCCTGCATTGGCCTGAATTGCTCGTAGCCAAAATACAGTTTTAATGCCTCACGTGCTTCTCTTATACCTAAACTCATGTGCTGTAGAAAGTGTAACGGTGCGAAATAGATTTGCTGTCCTGAACCCAAAGTTAACCATTATCAGCGTGAAATAGGTTCCTGTTTTAGGTATAGGTTTTAGATATACCAACTATGGACCCAAGCAACCGTACCTTAAGGAAGTATGAACCTTAAAACCTAGAAGCTATGAAATCTGAAAGAACCAATGAACTAGAGCATGTGCTGATCAAATGTATCACTGCCTGCGAGGCCTGCGCCACTGCCTGTCTGCAGGAAGACGATGTCAAGATGATGGTACGCTGCATTATGCTCGACAGGGATTGCGCGGATATTTGCGCCCTTACCGCACGCTTTGTTGCCCGCGACTCGGCCCACGCCAAACATGTGATGAAGGAGTGTATCGAAATTTGTCGCCTGTGCGCGGAAGAGTGTGGCAAACATGACCATGAACACTGCCAGAAATGCGCCGAAGCCTGCCGCGAGTGTGCAGACGCCTGCGAAGCCTGGATGGCCCGTTAATTGGCAGGTATAGCAAAACAAAAAAGCCCCCGGTCTGAACCGAGGGCTTTTTTGTTTTGCGGTGTTCGTATTCTAAAAGATCATATCCAGTACCGCCTCTATGAGCGACAGCACTAAACTGAAAATCAGCGCCCAAAGAAAACCATCTACATGGAAACCGCCTATCAGGTAGTCGGCCAGCAGGATGATCAGCGCATTGATCACGAGCAGGAACAATCCGAGTGTCAGCACCGTAACCGGTATTGTCAGGATGACCAGTATGGGGCGAACAACGGCATTGAGCAAGGCCAGTACTACGGCCAGAATCAAAGCTGCTCCAAACCCATCGATCTGCACGCCGGGCAATATATAAGCTGCCAAAAGTGCGGCCACACCGGCCAGTAAAATCTTAATGATAATTCCCATTTCGTTTCGATATATAGTGATAGTATATTATTCCTACCACGCTATACGGCAAACCGGGAATAAAGGTAAGATTACTGCACCTCCAGGCGCTTTTGCGAAACAGCCATCCAGTTGCACAACCTATAGAGCAGACGGGCACCTACGTTGCCATTCCACTCACTTTCGCCTGGTGCTACCTCACACAAATCGAAGCCAATGATCTCACGTCCTGACTTGACAAGCGCCTTGATCAGGTATACGGCCTCCTCAAACTCCAGTCCGCCAGGCACCGGCGTGCCGGTTGCAGGACAAAGTTTCGGGTCCAGACCGTCGATGTCGAAGCTGATGTATACCTTCTGGGGAAGCTGGGCGATGATCTTCTTACACTCTTTTTTCCAGCTGTCTCCTGCATACATGTTCTCCTTGAGCACACTGTCATAGAAAATAGCCACCCGTCCGTTCGACTGATTGGCCAGTTCGGCTTCCGCCTGACAGATGTCGCGTATACCTACCTGCACCAGTTTTTTTACCTGTGGCAGCTGCAGCGCATTGAACATGATGGAGGCATGGGAATACTTAAAGCCTTCGTAGGCATCGCGTAAATCGGCGTGCGCATCCACCTGCAGGATACCGTATTCCTCGTGACGCTCTGCCAGGGCATGCATCAATCCAAGCGGGGTGCTGTGGTCGCCGCCCACCACGCCAACCAGTTTTCCCTGTTCCAGGTAGTGGTGTGCCTTTGCCTTCAGCCACTGCAGCAGCTCCTCTCCTTTTTCAGTCACTTCGGCTGGCAGGTTCTCAAATTCGGCTCTATCCGCTTCCGGACTTCCATCCTCGAGCCAATTGATGTAATTCTCGGCCCGCTGGCGCAGGTTATCACTGACTACGGCCCATTCTTCCGAGATCTCCTCCATCCCGATACCCAGTTTCCAGGCGTCCTTGATGGCGGGCTCAAACAGGTCCAGTTGGGGCGATGCGTCTTTGATGGCCTGTGGTCCTGCCGCTGTGCCGGCACTGTACGAAACGGTTACTTCCCAGGGCACAGGTATAAGCACCACTTCTGATTCTTCTAATGTAAAAGGAAGACCGAAAAGTCCGCCATTCACGTCGCCCACCCCGTTCGGGTCGAACGAAGCGATCTTTTGTTGTTTGCTATTTGCTGGTTGGTTCTGCTGAGTACTCATCAGTTACATGTTCAGGTTTTGTGTTTAAAAGCTCCTTCACAAAATTGGGGAGCGCGAAGGCAGCCGTATGCACTGCTTCATTGTAATATTTGAGGCCCTCTTTTTTGGAGAACGCCGCAGCCGCTTCCGCATCAAATTGCAAAGGCTTGGCGTCGCCTTTTGCTGAATACGAGAAACTCCAGGTGCCGGTCGGGTAAGTGGGTATAGCCGCCAGATAACAGTATACCTTATCTTGTCCGAATATCTTCTTGTAAGTGTCGTAAATTTCAACAAAAACAGCCGAGTTGAAGCGAGGCGACTCACTTTGCGTGATCATCACGCCATCCTTGGTCAGGCAGCGGTATACTTCCTGGTAGAACGCTGCCGTAAACAGGCCTTCGCCCGGGCCAACCGGATCAGCAGAGTCTACAATGATCAGGTCGTAATGTTCATTGGCGCACTCTTTAATATACTTGATGCCATCCTCGATCAGCAGGTTCAGACGCGGGTTGTCAAATGCCACGGCCGTCTCAGGCAGGTGCAGCTTGCAGGCCTCAATTACCAGCTCGTCGATCTCCACCAGTGTGACTTCCTCCAGTTGCTCGTGGCGCAGCAGTTCACGCACGGTGCCACCGTCGCCACCACCAATCACCAGCGCGCGCTTCGCAGAGCGGTTGCTGAGCATCGGTACATGGGTGATCATTTCGTGGTATACGTACTCATCTTTCTGGGTGCACATGACCATGCCATCCAGCGTTAGCATGTTGCCGTATGCCAGTGTTTCGTATACCTCTACCCGCTGATAGTCGGAATCTTTCTTATATAGCTGGTTGCCAGTATGTTTCAGGGACAAAGCAATGTTTTCGTCACGCTCGGTGAACCACACATCCCGCGTGATGGATCCGTCCGATTCGATAGTTTTAGCAGAAGCGTCACGCAGGGACTCCAGGTTGAAGTCATTGCGCTTCAGGAGACTTAACTGCCCGCGGCGCAATTCCATAGAAGAACCGTGGCCGGATTGGAAGGCCTCTTTCAGGTAAGAATAAGAAACCCAAGGGTCAACTGAGTCGCCGCAGGTAAACAGGTCTACGGCTGCGTAACCATACTCGGGCCAGGTATGGATGGCCAGATGGCTTTCCTGAATCACCACCACGCCGGATACACCGTAAGGCGAAAAATGATGGAAGGTACTGTTGATGACAGTGGCACCGGCTGTTTCGGCGGCAGCCACCATGCTGTTCTCGATGTGGATCACATCGTTCATCAGTTCAGGGGAGCAATCGTAAAATTCAACTAAAATGTGTCTTCCTAAAGCGTTCATTAATTGACTTTGTGGTTTCTTGTAAATAAAAATGCAAAAAAACGAAAACTGACGCTATAATCAAACTACACCTTTTTGTAAGACCAATGTGGGGCGATTCATTTACGATCCTAAAACGCCGTAAAAGCGGACGAGCTATACCTGTGGGGATAAACCAGACAGGTATAGCTCGTCAGTTATTTTATGAGAATAAGTTATAAGCAGGAAGTTAATCAGCTGTTTATACCTTAAAAGTTCGGATGATCTCAAGCATTTTGATAAGGGTGCTCGTGTCGAAGAACAGCAGCAAGGGGAGTTCTATGTCTTTGGAATTATGCTGGAACTTTGTGATAACTGTGAACACGAGTGGCTGGAAAAGCGGATGTTGCACCAGAATATCCTTCAGTGAGTTCGCAATGTGGCTTTTAGGCGCTTTAGGGGGCGAGCCGTAAATGTTGCTCTTCAGGATGTTGGCCAGCTGGGTGACGAGAGCGCCCGTTATGATATTGCTGATCTCGAGTAGCAGGGACTCCTGCATCACATTCAGTTCTCCCTTCTGCACGTTCAGCATGCTGAGGCACACGTTGGAGAGCAGGGTGATGTGCTCATCCGAAAAGAGCATGAGCGTAGCGCCGTTAAAGTCACCTTTTATGTCGGACTGTATAATAAAGTGTGAACTTTCGTATTTGGCGATAAGCGAAATAAGGTCTTTCACTTCAATCAGCTGCACATCAGGCACCTTAAGCATCACTTTATCTTTGGCGATCGTAGCAAAAGAATCGGCGGCGCGTGCCAGTCCTATATTCAGGATCTCTTTGATAATATCCTTTTCCAACTCGGTTACATGCGTATCCATCATGTTCGTCGTGTTATAAGTTCCGTAATCCATCGCCTCAGTTCCTCATCTTTTGTTCACAAAGTATTTGGTAATAGCGGGCACGTCCAACACCAGGCACACCTTGCCTGTGCCAAGCAACGTAACACCGCCATATAAATCAATGCTATCCAGCGGCTTGCTAAGTGGCTTTACCACGATGTCCTGCTGCCGGTAAAGCTTGTCCACAATCAGGCCGAGCTTGCGGTTGTTGTACGTCACAATGATAATGTTCTGTACCTGTCCCTTTAACCGGGTTTTATCTCCCAGGCGCATCTGGCTTTCCTCCATGTTCAGGAGCTCGTCCAGGTATACGACCGTCACGGTTTCTCCTTTAATGTCGGCGACGAGCACCTCTCCTACTTCGTGGAGCTCGTCTTTATCCAGCGCCACCACCGAATCGGTGTGGATTAGTGGGATGGCATAAAAAATACTGTCTATTTCAAATAAAAGGGCTCCTTTAACAGCAATGGAGGTTGGTAACTGCAGAATAAAAGAGGTGCCTTTTCCCTTCTCAGACTCTATACGTATGCGGCCACCAATTGAGTCGATCGCATTTTTCACGACATCCAAACCGACGCCCCGGCCAGAGAACTCTGTTACCTCCTTGGCCAGCGAAAAACCAGGCTCAAAGAGGAAAGAATACGCATCTGAATCCGGCAGGTCTTCTGCCACATCCGCAGGCACCAGTTGCCGTGCGACAGCAGCTTTCTTAACTTTACCGACGTCTATACCTCTGCCATCGTCTGTGAGGGTGATGATCACACTTTCCCGGTCGCTGCGGGCTGAGAGCTGCAGCGAACCGACTTTTGGTTTGCCCACCTTCGAACGCTGTTCAGGTTTCTCAATGCCGTGCGTGATCGCATTGCGCACCAGGTGCAGCAACGAGTCTGTTATGATCTGCAGAATATTACGGTCTATCTGTATATCCTGCCCACTTAAATCCAGATTGATATCCTTTTTCTCGGCAGTGGAGATATCGCGTACTACTCTCGGAAACTTGTTGAATAAGGTTCCGATACTTACCAGACGCGCATCCATCACACTGTACTGCAGGTCCTCTGTAATGCGGTACAAGTGCGAGCTCACCATCTTTAGCTCGTCATTGTCTAACTCACGGCTGAGCGAGAGAATACGGTCCCGGTCAATGATCAGCTCCCCTACCAGGTTCATAAGGTGGTCCAGCTTCTTTACCTGAATGTAAATCAGATCGGAGAGCGTCAGGTTACGGGAGGTGCTGAATTTCTGCACCTTGGCCAGTTCTACCGTGCTATCCGAAAGACTGTCGACTATGATATCCAGATTGCGGATGAGGACCGGATCTATTTCGATCTGCCGTTCGCTGTCGATGTTCTTGATCAGTTCACCGAGCAGGTCGATTCCGTCAAAAAGAACGCCTACCACTTCATCACTAAAACTCAGCTCTTTGTTGCGGATCAGGCCAAATGCTGTTTCGAGTTTATGCGATACATCTGAGATCTGCAGATAACCGATCGCTTTCGCGTTCGCCTTCAGGTTGTGGAGCATACGGAATATCTCCGCCAGCACCTGATCGTCCTGCGGCTTTTTTTCCAGTTCGCTGATGAGCCTGTTGAGGGCGTCGTAATACTCCAGCGCTTCTGCTATAAATATCTCTTTATACTCCTGCTCTCTCGATTTCATGAATTAACGTCAGCTGTACTGACTTGCTGCTGTTCTGCTGCCACATACCAGTTCAGGTATTGGCCTATTTCTGACAAAGGCAGCACTTTGTCGGTATTGCCGCTTTCTATGGCTGATTTGGCCATCCCAAAAATGGCCGACGAAGCTTCGTCCTGTGCTATCACGTGTCCCCCTTCCCGCTGTGCTATGGCCATGACCCCGGCTGTGCCGTCTTTGCCCATACCCGTCAGAATCACACCAATCACGCGGCGTGCGCCACTTTGCGCTACCGCTATCATCAGCTGATCGACTGAGGGCAAATCATGCTCGGCGGCGTCCTCACTAAAGCCGACCTTCAGGTTGGAGGCATTTCCCATCACAGTATGTACAATCATATTTCTACCTCCGGGGGCTATAATCACGTGACCGGGTTTAGGTATCAAACCTGTGCGACCCTCCGTCACTACCAGGTCCGTCATCCCCTTGAGTCTGCGTGCGTAACTGTGCGTGAACTTTGGCGGCAGATGTATGGCAACTAAAACGGAAGCCTTTAGTTCAGGGTCTAATTGCCGGATAATCTGCTCCACTGCCTGGGTTCCGCCTGTTGACGCGCCGATCACGATGATGGTGTCTGCTGTGACATTCCGGTGCTTCTTTTGCTCCGGCTGGGGCAGAATCTGTGCTTCTTCACCCAGCATGCTCAGGCGCTTCTTAGGATCCCAGTACTCGGAATCCCGCACTGCGGCTACTTTTCTGCAGATCTCCTCCGCTCTTGTCCTGTAGGCTGGTCTTGCCGTTGGGCCTGGCTTCAGGATCACTCCATAAACACCCAGATCAATTACCTCTTTGAGAAGCTCCAGACTCAGTTGCTCCTTCTCCACCAGCATCACGATCGGCGTAGGGCATTCGCTGAAGATCTGCTTGAAGACCAACAATTGCTCATTTTTCCGAAGTTCTACCGATGCAAGAATTACGTCCGCTTTACAATGACGCAACGCCTCCAACACCTGTGCTCCATTAGCAGCAAGGCCTATCACTTCCAGATCGGGCGAGCTGCTGAGAATGCTTTCGAGCACCAGTCGGGCATGACTAGATCCGTCAGCAACCAGGACCTTAAGCCTGCTATCCTGTCCTTTCAAAGTACGACTCCTTTTCTTCTGCCAACAATAAGTACTCCTACAGTCAGAAAATTGCTATTCTTCCAGCGCTTTCTTAACAACCTCCAGCACCCGCTCTTCTGAGAAAGGCTTTACTATATAAGACAGGGCGCCGTATTCAAGCGCTTCGTTCACGATTACTTCTTGCCCTACGGCGCTCACAATCACGACTTTCATGTCAGGCTGATCGGCTTTGATGCCCTTGAGCACATCAAGTCCGGTATTGTCTGGCAGGATCACATCGAGCGTTATCAGATCAGGATTGGTTTCTTTGGCCAGTTCCAGCGCTGTTTGCCCGTTTGGAGCCTCCCCAACTATCTCATAACCTGCATCTGTGAGCATGTTTTTGAGCATTGTGCGCATGTAGAAGGAGTCATCTACAATCAGAATTCTTTTCATACCTTAAAGTATAGCTTCAATTTGAATGAATTGCTTTAATTATTTCTCAACTCCCTTATCTCGTCCTGAGTCAGGATCTTGTACATATCCAGTACAATGATCAGGCGGTTATTCACCTTGGCAATACCCTCAATGTAGTTTTCGTGGATATTGATATCCTGTAAAAACGAAGGGGTCTTGTCAATCTTGGTCATCGAAAGATTCAGGGACTGTGGCACTTCGCGCACGATCACACCTATGCTGTATTCCCTTGCTTCTATTACCAGGGTATAAGTAATGTGTGGATTCACGTCATCGGCCAGTGGAACAGAGCGTATACCAAAACGCTCCTCCAGGTTCATAATGGCGATAATGTCACCCCGGATATTGGCCACACCTTTGATAAAGTCAGGCGTTCGCGGCATACGCGTCACATTCGGAGTAACCGTCACCTCTTTTACCTGGTCTATCTTAATTCCGTATTCTTCCGCGCCAAGCTTAAAGACGATCAGGTGAATCATCTCCTCCTTCACTGCTTCGGGCTTGGCCGGACTTTCTTTAGCGGGAGCTACCGCAGTCTCAGCTGCGCCACCCTGTCCGGATGCCGTGGCCCCGGCTGCTGATTGCTCCTCTCTCTTGTTCGTCTTTTCTTTCATCAGTCCGGAACGGTTTATTTGTTGTCCTCGCTGGTTTTATTTCTGGAGCTAACCGAGCTTAGGCGTGAGTTACCAGCCAATTGCTTTTGCTTCGGCTTGGCAGGCATGGAAGCCAGTCGGCGATTGTTCGGGCTGTGGTTAAACACCAGGTTACCATCCACCAGTTTGAAGGCGGAGATACTGATCTGCAGGTCAGCGGCAATATCGTTCAGGTTCTGAGAAGACGAAGTAAGTTCCTGCATCGAAGCCGACAGCTGCTTGGCTGTACTCGCCACCTGCTGTGTACCGGAGGCCGTTTGCTCTGCGATCGCTACCACTTCTTCCACATACTTCACTACGTCCCCGATCGAAGATTTCTGTACTTCAGTCGCTGTCAGGATGTCCTGTGCCGAACGAAGCGTTTCACCAGAGGAAGCGGCAATGTTCTTGAAGGCGCCGGAGGCTTCGAATGTCGCATTCTTTCCTTTCAATACACGGCCTTCCATGGTCGAGATCGCCATCGCGGCAGAGGCGGTATCTTTTTTCACGTCTTCTACCAGCGTATTGATCTCGTTCGCAGATTTGCGTGACCCCTCGGCCAGTTTGCGAATCTCTTCGGCTACTACCGCGAAACCGCGTCCTGCCTCACCGGCACGGGCTGCCTCAATGGCTGCGTTCAGGGCAAGCAGGTTCGTCTGAGCGGCAATGTCGGTGATCACACCAAGTGATTTGGAAATCTCCTGCGAACGGGCGCTTAGTACTTCAATCGTTTTAGAGGTAAGCGATGCTGAACTGGAGATCTCTTCCATGTTCTTCACCACTTCTGCCACTGTTTTCAGACCCAACTGAGAAGTTTCCTCACCCAGCGTCGCTGATTTGTTCACAACTTCCGCACGAGCTGCCGTGTCCTTCGTGGTTTTCATGATCTCTTCGATCAGTTTGAAGGCCTGGTCCGTCTTGAGTGCCTGATTCTGGGCACCTTCCGCCATTTGCTGCATGGCAAGTGCCACATCGAGCGTTACGCGGTTCATTTCGAGGCCTTTGTCAGCCATTTCTTCGGAAGAGCTTCCTACTACCAGCGATGAGTCGTTGATCTCGCCTAACAGGGCGTTCAGGTTATCTACCGCCAGATTCAGGGCATTGGCCATATCCAGGATGTCACCGGCAGTGTGGGCCTCTACTTTCTGGGTCAGATCACCTTCAGAGATAGCACGCACTACGCGGGATACTTCGAGTACCGGCGTCACGATCGATTCCAGCAGGTCGTTGAGCGTATCCACCAGTTCTTTCCAGCTGCCGCCTACACCTTGCAGCGTGGCGCGCTCGGTCAGTTTTCCTTCCACACCCGCTACTCTCGCCACGCGGCTAACCTCACCCGCCAGGCGGTTCAGGTCAACCACCATGGTGTTGATTGTGTCGGCCAGCTCAGCCACCTCTCCTCTTGCTTCAAGGGTCAGTTTCTGGGTCAGGTCACCTTTTGATACGGCCGTTACTACGCGTACTATACCTCGTACCTGCGTTGTCAGGTTAGAGGCCATGGTATTTACATTATCAGTCAGGTCTTTCCAGGTACCACCTACGTTCGGCACATTGGCCTGTCCGCCCAGTTTACCCTCGGTACCCACTTCAAGCGCCACACGGGTTACCTCACCGGCGAAAACGTTGAGCGAGTCCACCATGCGGTTCATGTTTTCCTTCAGCTCATTCAGCTCACCTTTAACATCCACAGATACTTTCTGCGTCAGGTCACCTTTCGCCACAGCAGTCGCCACTTTGGCAATGTCGCGCACCTGCAAGGTCAGGTTGGAGGCCATGGTGTTCACGTTGTCGGTGAGTTCCTTCCAGGTACCTCGTACTTTCGGCACGTTGGCCTGGCCGCCGAGGCGTCCTTCTGTACCTACCTCGCGGGCCACTCTCGTCACTTCGTCCGCGAAGATGTTGAGCGAGTCCACCATCTGGTTCAGGTTTTCCTTCAGGTCCAGAATCTCACCGCGGGCTTCTACTGTAATTTTTTGGCTAAGGTCACCTTTCGCTACTGCAGTTGCTACCTTGGCAATATCACGTACCTGAGAAGTCAGGTTAGAGGCCATGTAGTTCACATTATCCGTCAGGTCTTTCCAGGTTCCGGCTACATTTGGCACATTGGCCTGTCCGCCTAGTTTACCCTCGGTACCCACTTCACGGGCAACCCTTGTTACCTCGTCACCAAATACGTTCAGAGAATCCACCATCTGGTTCAGGTTCTCCTTCAGATCAAGCAGTTCGCCGCGAGCTTCTACCGTAATCTTCTGGCTCAGGTCACCCTTCGCCACGGCAGTTGCTACTTTGGCTATACCTCGTACCTGAGTGGTCAGGTTGGAGGCCATCGTATTTACATTATCGGTCAGGTCTTTCCACACACCGCCCACATTTGGAACGGTAGCCTGGCCACCCAGTTTACCTTCCGTACCTACTTCCAGTGCCACACGCGTTACTTCACCGGCGAAGATATTCAGGGAGTCCACCATGCGGTTGATGTTTTCCTTCAACTCACCCAGCTCACCTTTCACATCCACAGATACTTTCTGCGCCAGATCACCTTTCGCTACCGCAGTCGCTACATTCGCAATGTCGCGTACCTGCAGAGTCAAGTTGGAGGCCATGGTGTTCACGTTGTCGGTCAGGTCCTTCCAAACACCGCCAACATTCGGCACGGATGCCTGGCCACCCAGGCGTCCTTCTGTACCTACCTCGCGGGCCACTCTCGTCACTTCGTCCGCGAAGATGTTGAGTGAGTCCACCATTTGGTTGAGGTTCTCCTTGAGATCGGCAAGTTCGCCTTTCACATTCACCGTAATCTTCTGGCTTAGGTCACCTTTCGCCACCGCGGTCGCCACATTGGCAATGTCACGCACTTGCAGCGTCAGGTTGGAGGCCATGTAGTTCACGTTATCGGTGAGTTCTTTCCAAATACCCGCCACGTTCGGCACGTCGGCCTGACCGCCCAGTATACCTTCGGTACCTACCTCACGTGCCACACGCGTTACTTCCGCGCCAAACACATTCAGTCGGTCCACCATTTCATTCAGGATGTCTTTCAGATCACCTAACTCTCCTTTCACGTCGACAGATACTTTCTGGGTCAGGTCACCTTTCGCCACGGCAGTGGCCACTTCAGCAATGTCACGTACCTGTAGAGTCAGGTTACCGGCCATCAGGTTTACGTTGTCAGTCAGTTCTTTCCAGGTACCTTCTACATTTGGTACAGCAGCCTGTCCGCCCAATTTACCTTCTGTTCCCACTTCACGGGCAACCCTTGTTACCTCACCGGCAAAGATGTTGAGTGAGTCCACCATCTGGTTGATGATATCTTTCAGCTCGGCCATCTCACCGCGCACATTCACTGTGATCTTCTGGGTCAGGTCGCCCTTCGCTACCGCCGTCGATACGTTGGCAATGTCACGCATCTGAGAGGTCAGGTTAGAGGCCATGGTGTTCACGTTGTCGGTCAGGTCTTTCCATACCCCACCCACGTTTGGCACTTTGGCCTGGCCGCCGAGGCGTCCTTCCGTACCTACTTCACGTGCCACACGGGTTACTTCGTCAGCAAAGATGTTGAGCGAGTCCACCATCTGGTTCATGTTGTCCTTCAGCTGGGCAAACTCACCGCGTACATCCACTGATATTTTCTGGGCCAGGTTACCTTTCGCCACCGCAGTCGCCACATTCGAGATGTCACGCATTTGCGAGGTCAGGTTGCTGGCCATCGTATTTACATTATCGGTCAGGTCTTTCCAAACACCGGCCACGTTCGGCACGGATGCCTGGCCACCCAGTTTACCCTCAGTACCCACCTCAAGCGCCACACGCGTTACCTCACCTGCAAACAGGTTCAGGTTATCGATCGTGCGGTTGATGGTTTCGGCCATGACCTTGAAGTCACCCGACACCGGGATCTGGAACGTTTCGTCCAGGTTACCACGCGAGATGTTCTTGAGTACTTTACCTACTTCCAATACCGGAACCGCGATGGAGTCCACCAGGCCGTTGATGTTGTTGATCATGTCCTTCCAGAAACCGGAAGCGTTCTCAGCCGAGGCACGGGCTTTGAGGTTACCCTCCACTCCGGCTACTTTCGAGATACGCGACACCTCTCCACCTACACCACCGATCATTTCCACCATCGAGTTGTAAGCTTCGGCGATCTCAGCGAAAATGTCGTCGTTCTGTTTTGTCAAACGAACAGAGATATCCCCTTTCTTAAAGGCATCCAGGGCATAAAGCACCTTGTTCAACTGTTCGCCAATGTATTCCGGGCTGGATGGGAGCACCTGTTTGCGGCTTTGCTTGCCGTTGGGAGCGCTCTTCACAGCGAGCTGACTGGTGCCTGTTTCTTTTCTGGCAGCAGTATCCGGGGCATCCTGCCTGGCCGCCGTAGCAGTGGCATTTGCGCTTTCCTGTTTCAATGAAGGCGTCTCCTGTCTCTCCTCCACTGTGGTAGTGGCAGCAGGCATTTGCTGTTTCGCTTTTGCGCGCGAAGGAGACGCTTTCTCTGGTTGGCTGGTTTCTACGTCACTGATGAGCTTGTCTTTGCTCAGCTTCAAATTTTTACCTAAGGCCATATGTTTAGGGTTGTATAGGGTTTGTTAACTGTCCGACCCTTCGTCAGCATCAGTTATAGCTGACCGGCTGAACAGTACAAAGGGAATGTTAATGCAATTTACTTAAAAAATTGCGATTTTTTGCAAACACGTGTTATACCTGACTGAATTCGGCAGCAAGTGCAGCATAATCTTTCGCTCCGTTTGAAGAGCTGTCATAATCAAGCACGCTTTTCCCGAATGAAGGCGCTTCGGCCAGCTTCACGTTCAGCCTGATTTGACTCTCAAAAATCTTTTCTTTCACGTTCTCCTGCAGGTAGGCGAGCACCTCCTGACTCAGCTTGCGACGCACATCAAACATGACCACTACGATTCCCTTTATTTTAAGTTTCGGGTTAAAGGCCTTTTTTACTTTCGCAATGGTTTGCATGATCTGATCCAATCCCTGCAGGGTGAGCACCTCCATCTGCAATGGTATAAGTACTTCATGCGCTGCTGTGAGCGCATTAAGAGTAAGTACCGAAAGCGAGGGCGGGCAGTCAATCAGCACATAATCAAAGCCTTTGATCTGCTGGAGCATGGTTTTCAGGAACTGCTCCCGCTCTGGCTGTGACACGAGTGATATCTCCACATCGACTAGCTCATTTGAGCCCGGAGCCACCCACAAACCGTCTTTTTCGATCAGAATATCTTTTATGGACTGCGTCCCTAAAAAGGCCTCAGCCAGTGACAGGTCAGGCGAGGAAACAGCGAGGCTGTATGATAGATTACTTTGCGGGTCGAGGTCAACCAGCAGGACCTTATGCCCTTGTTTGCTCAGCGCGCTGCCCAGGTTGATGGTGGTAGTCGTTTTGCCTGTGCCGCCTTTTTGGTTAATAACGGCTACTATTTTGGTTTTCATCCAGCTTTATGATGATCAGGTATAGATGCAAAAAGATAAGATTGTTTAAAGCTATCAAAAAAAATTGACAGTTAAAGCCACCAGGGCCATTTCTGCCTTTACGGTTGTGTAAACTCTGCCTCCAGCTTGCCGGTTTGAACGTGCAGGTCCTGCCAGGTATCCAGGTCCAGATTAATAGCATAAACTCCTGCAGGCTCCAGGTAACCGACATGCTCCCCTGTAAGGGTGCGTGACAGACTCGTTATACCTGGGTTGTGCCCCACCAGCAGCACCCGCACGACTTTGTCCGGGAGTTTGGACAGCACATTGATGAGCACACTTTCCTTCGCATTGTAAAGGTCGGGAACGTATTGGATCTGCTCCTCATCGAAATAAAGTTTTTCTGCTACCAGCCGGGCGGTCAGGCCGGCTCTGGGGGCCGGACTGCTGAGGATGGCGTCAACCTTCTGGAACGAATCACGGAGCCATTTCCCGGTGATTCGAGCCTGATGCTGCCCGTTTTTTGTAAGTTCCCGTTCAAAGTCAGGCTGGAGCGGGAAAGGATCATTTGGCTCAGCGTGCCGGCAAATGACTAACAGTCGTTGCATATAAATATAAAAGTGGTCCGTATAGATAATTTAAGCTACTAAAAACAGCCTTTTCACAAAGACAATATTGGCATGTTAAACCTATGTTATCAATTTCAGGTTGTATATGTTTGAAAAAAAATTTGAACTTTGGGCAAAATTCAAACGAATTGCCCCTAAATATAAAGGATGATCAAAAATCTAGTCATAGTCGAGTCACCGGCCAAGGCCAAAACGATTGAAGGATACCTGGGAAAAGATTTTGTGGTGAAATCTAGCTTCGGCCATGTGCGGGACCTGCCTAAAGACAATAACGCCATCGATATCAAAAATAAGTTTAAACCGACTTATGTGATCTCGAGCGACAAAAAGGAAGTAGTATCGCAGTTAAAGAAGCTGGCAAAGGAAGCTGAGACCGTATGGCTCGCATCGGACGATGACCGCGAAGGAGAAGCCATTTCGTGGCACCTGACCGAAGCCCTCGACCTGAACGTAGCCAAAACACGCCGCATCGTTTTCCGGGAAATCACTAAAAACGCTATTCTGAACGCCATCAGCTCACCCCGAGGCATCGACATGGACCTGGTGAACGCCCAGCAAGCCCGCCGTGTGCTCGATCGCCTGGTGGGTTTTGAGCTTTCGCCAGTGCTCTGGAAAAAAATTAAGACGGGCCTGTCTGCCGGACGGGTGCAGTCAGTGGCAGTGCGTCTGGTGGTGGAGCGCGAGCGCGAGATTGAGAAATTCAACGCAGAACCCACTTTCAGGATCACAGCCCAGTTTGACGTGCAAGGAAAGACCTTGGAGGCAGAACTGCCCACAAAATTCAAAACGGAAGAAGAAGCGCAGGCTTTTCTGCAGCGTTGCATCGGAGCGAGCTATACCATCGGTAACCTTGAAACCAAGCCGCTTAAGCGCAGCCCGGCACCTCCCTTTACGACCTCTACCCTGCAGCAGGAGGCCAGCCGCAAGCTGTACTTCTCTGTAGCCCAGACCATGACGGTGGCGCAGCGCCTGTACGAAGCCGGTAAGATCTCCTACATGCGTACGGACTCCCTGAACCTTTCCGACGAAGCGATACAAGGAGCCTCCAGCGCAATCCGTAATTCTTTTGGGGAGAAGTTTGTGAAGACCCGCCGCTTCAAAACCAAGTCATCGGGAGCCCAGGAAGCGCACGAGGCCATTCGACCAACTGACTTCTCGCAACTGACTGCCAGCAGCGACCGCAACGAACAGCGTCTGTACGAGCTGATCTGGAAGCGCGCTATCGCCTCCCAGATGGCGGACGCCGAAATCGAGAAAACTATTGCGACCATTAACATCTCCACGCAGCCAGACAAACTGGTAGCCACCGGCGAAGTGATCAAGTTCGAAGGTTTCCTGAAGGTATACATCGAGTCGAAGGACGATGAAGAGGGCGGAGATGAAGATGTGAAAGGTATGTTACCGCCGTTGAGCATCGGCCAGACGCTTGGCTTGCGCCAGATGCAGGCGACCCAGCGCTACTCCCGCCCTGCGCCAAGGTATACAGAGGCTAGCCTGGTGAAAAAGCTGGAGGAAATGGGCATCGGCAGACCGTCTACCTACGCTCCTACCATCTCCACGATTCAGAAACGTGGTTATGTGGAGAAAGACAGCCGCGAAGGCAAAGAGCGCAAGTTCAACGTGCTCACCCTGAAAAGCGACCAGATCACAGCCCAGACCAAAACCGAGATAACGGGTGCAGAGAAAAACAAACTCTTCCCGACGGATACGGCCATGGTGGTGAACGACTTCCTGGTAGAACACTTCCCCAATGTGATAGACTACTCTTTCACGGCCCGTGTAGAGGCCGAGTTCGACGAGATCGCGCAAGGGCTGCAGGAATGGGAACAAATGATGGAGAATTTCTATGGGAAGTTCCATGAGCGCATCGAAAGCAGTGAGAATATCAACCGTGCTGACGTTTCCGGAGCCCGGGAGGTAGGTATAGACCCTGTCTCTGGTCAGAAAATCATCGCGAAGCTGGGTCGTTTTGGTCCTTATGTGCAGTTGGGTGAGGAAAATACGGAAACTGGAGAGAAGCCAGTCTACGCCAGTTTGCGCAAAGGCCAGTTCCTCGAAAGCCTGACGCTGGAAGATGCACTCGATCTGTTTAAATTGCCACGCATTGTGGGTGTGTATGAAGACAAGGAAATGAAGGCTGCCATCGGTCGCTTCGGTCCTTACATCAGCCATGCCAGCAAGTTTTACTCCCTGCCTAAAACAATGGACCCGATGACGGTAACGGCGGAAGAAGCGGTTACCCTGATCGAAGCCAAACGCAAGGCAGATGCTGAGAAACTGATCAAATCATTCCCAGAGAATCCGGAAGTGCAGGTGCTCAACGGCAGGTATGGCCCCTACATCGTGGTGGGCAAGAAAAACGTGAAGATACCAAAAGGCAAAGAGCCTGCTGAACTGACCTTGCAGGAATGCCTGGACCTGGCTGAGCAGACACCGGAAAAGAAAGGCCGGGGCGGCTTCAAGAAAAAGACGGAAACAGCTACAGCCGAGAAGAAACCGGCCACTAAAAAGGCCGCTGCCAAGAAACCAGCTGCGAAGAAAACAGCAGCCAAAAAACCGGCGGCCAAGAAAGCGGCTCCTAAAAAGCCTTAACCACAACGGATCAGAAAAGCCGCTTATAACTTGAGCGGCTTTTCTGTTTCTAGCGGTAGAGCCTCCACCGTAGGTATAGGTATAGGTATAGGTATAGGTATAGGTATAGGTTCAGGACAGATATTGAATCGTTTGCAGGTATAGGTATTGGTCCAACCCTTTGCCTTTGGCTTAAGTAAAAAAAGGTGAAGCAAATCAACTGAAACGCACGGTATGGCGAAGAAAAAGCTCGTGGTGCTCTCCGGGGCAGGTATAAGTGCAGAAAGCGGCATTGCCACCTTTCGCGACGCGAAAGGCCTTTGGGAAGGGCATGATGTGATGGAAGTGGCCTCCCCGCAGGGCTGGCGCAAAAACCCGGAACTCGTGCTGGACTTTTATAACCAACGCCGTAAAAATGCGCACAGCGTGCAGCCCAATACCGGGCACAAGATTCTGGCTGAGCTGGAGCAGGATTTCGATGTCAGGATCATCACCCAAAATGTGGACGACCTGCACGAGCGGGCTGGCTCTAGCAACGTCATCCATCTGCACGGGAAACTATTTGAAAGCCGCAGTACGCTTGATCCTAAATTGATCTATCCGATAGAAGGCTGGCAGCTGAACCTGGGCGACAAATGTGAACGCGGTTCTCAGCTACGTCCCAACATTGTCTGGTTCGGCGAAGCAGTGCCCATGATGGAACAAGCCATGGCAGAAACGATGTGCGCCGACATCTTTCTGGTAGTGGGTACTTCACTTGTCGTATACCCAGCAGCCGGACTGGTTGACCTGGTACCGGACGATACCCCGATCCTGGTTGTGGACCCAAACCTCCCCTATTTGCGCCCACGTCCCCACTTGCACCTGTTCGAGGAAAAGGCAAGTACAGGTATGTACAAGGTCAAAGCACTGCTTCAGCAAAAGTATCTGTAAGGCTATACCTATACCTGCTTCTTTCGGCCACAGGCGTAAAGTCCCTCTACGCCCTCCTCTCATTTCCTTGGATTCCGAACAGCCCACGTTCAAACTTTTAGGAGTGCACCGCCCTGCCCAGTCCCCAATCTGCATACATCTGAGTATTCCCAGAAAATATTTTTGAGGGGTGGTTAAACCTTCTCGGCCAGCACTTGCTCTAAGTGTTTCAGAAAAGGTAAAGGATCTCCTTTGCTGAAGGCTCCATGCCTACCTATTACCCCGAATTAAGCTATACATTAAAGTCCCAAACTACTACACTACAATTAAGAATGAGAAAATTATTCTCTCTGCTGATCATGCTGATCGGCTTTTCACAGGTATACGCACAGACTGTAACCGGTACAGTGCAGAGCGCTACAGACAAAAGCGGTCTGCCAGGAGCCAGCGTGGTGATGAAACGTGCCGCCAGCGATGCAATTCTGACTACCTCGACCGATGGGCAGGGCGTTTTTCGTTTTGAGCGCGTGCCTTCCGGAAATTATACCCTGGAGGTTCGCTACCTGGGTTACGACCTGCTGTCCAAGCCCGTGCAGGTGGCACAGGCCCCAATCAATCTGGGCGTATTGGGCATGCAGGAGCAAAACACCCGTTTGGGCGAAGTACAGATTATCGGGCGCGCACCGCTCGGCGAGCAGAAAGGTGACACGTCACAGTTTAATGCCAAGGCTTTTAAAACAGCGCCAGATGCCAGTGCGGAAGATCTGGTAACAAAAATGCCTGGCGTACAGGTACAGGACGGCCGCATTCAGGCGCAGGGCGAGGAAGTGCGCCAGGTGATGATTGACGGCAAGCGCTATACCGGCGAAGATGTGACCTCTGCCATGCGCAATATCTCCTCCGACATGATCGAGAACGTGCAGATCTTTGACGCCCAGAGCGACCAGGCTGCTTTCAGCGGCTTCGAAGACGGCAACCGACTGAAGACCATCAACTTCATAACCCGCAAAGACCGTCGCCAGGGCTATACCGGCAAGATCTCGGCAGGCTACGGCACCGATGAGCGTTACATGGCAGGTGCGGCCATCAACTACTTTAACAACGACCGCCGCATTACGGTAACAGGCCTGACCAACAACATCAACATGTTCGACTTCTCAGTGGGCGAAACACCAGGTGGTGGCATGCGTGGCCGCAGAGGCGGTTGGGGCGGTGGCTCTCCGACAGGCATCATAAACACCAACAACTTCGGTGTGAACTACCAGGACAAGTGGGGAAAGAAGATGGAAGTGAGCGCCAACTACAACTACACCAACCGCGACATCGTCAACGACCAGTACCGCTTCCGCGACTTCGTGTCTGACGAAGCGGGACTGCAGTACACGGAAGATTCGAACAACAGGGACCGCGAGGATGGGCACCGCCTGAACATGCGCCTGCAGTATAACATCAACGCCAACAACCGCCTGCTTGTAACGCCAAGCCTGCGTCTGCAGAACGACGAAAGCTTCACCGAAAGAAACGCCAGTACTTTTGACCTGAACGGCACGCTGTCAGAATCTTTGAACCGCGCCAGTTCAGACAACACCACATTCAACTTCAACAACAACATCCTTTACTCGAAGCGCTTTGGTGACTCTGGCCGCATCCTGACAACCAACTTTAACACCAGCATCAACAACGTGGACGGAGATGGTTTCCAGTATGAGCAGACCGAGAATTTTGAGAACGCTGATAACAATGTACTGCGCGACCAGTTCATCCGTCTGGACCGTAAGAACTTCAGCTGGTCAGGAAGCACCAACTACTCGCAGCGCCTGGGTGAGAAATCACGCCTGCAGGTAGAGTACAGCATCGGCAACCAAATGCGTGACTCAGACCGCAGAACCTACGACCATGTGGAGACAGCCGGTGAGTACGCTAACTTCAACATGCCGCTGAGCAGCTCTTTCAAGAGCGATTACCTCTCGCAGAGCGTGGGTCCAAGCTACCAGTACCGTAACGACAAGGCCAGATTACAGTTGAATGCCCGTTACGAGTTCGCCACCCTCGACACCGACAGTGAGTTTCCAGTTGACCTGAATCCGATGAAACGCAAATTCAGCAACTTCCTGCCATCTGCAGAGTATGAGTTCAAGTTTTCTCAGTCCCAGAACCTGACGCTTAACCTGAGAACCAATACCAACGCGCCATCTGTGGAGCAGCTGCAGGAAGTGCTGGATATCTCTAACCCACTACAAGCGCGCATCGGTAATGCCGGTTTGGAGCAGGATTATCAGACCCGTTTCAACGCGCGCTACCGTAACTTCAATGCCGAAACCAACCGCGTGTTCTTTATCGGTATGTTCGGTACCATGACCAACAACTACGTGGCCAACAGCGTGTACACGACCAGTGCCCCGGAGGGTATGGCCGAGGGGTATGAGTTCCGTCCGGGTGCCCGCCTGAGCCGCCCTGAGAACATGGATGGTTACTACAATGTGCGCTCCTTCTTCAACTACGGACAGCCGCTTAACTTCATCAGCTCGAACTTCAACGTGAACGGTTCGGTGGGTTACTCCAGAATTCCAGGCAAGATCGATGGGCAGGTGAACTACTCCAACAACACCAACCTGGGTGCCGGCTTCAACATCAGCAGCAACATCAGCGAGAAAATTGACTTTACGGTGTCTACTTTCTCAAGCTACAACATCGTGTCGAACACGCTGCGCACAACGCAGAATAACAACTTCTTCAACCAGAACACCAGCCTCCGTTACAACTGGATCCTTTGGAAAGACCTGGTATACCGCACAGAGCTGAACCACCAGTACAACTCTGGTCTGTCAGCCGGCGTGGACAACAGCTTCCTGCTCTGGAACATGAGCTTGGGTAAGAAGATATTCAAGGACAAGCAAGGTGAAATCAGTTTGAGTGTAAATGACCTGATGAACCAGAACGTGAGCATCCGCCGCAACATCACGGAATCTTATGTGGAGGATGTGCAGTCAACGGTGCTGCAGCGCTTCTTCATGCTGACCTTCTCGTACAACATCCGCAGCTTCAAAGGAGGGGCACCAGCTCCTGAAGAGAACATGCAGCGTGGACCAGGCATGAACCGAGGCGGTCGCCCAGGTATGCACTAAGCCAAATAGCACCCCTTGCCAAAAGAGGCCTGCAAGTTTTGCAGGCCTCTTTTGTTTTTAGGGAGCACGAAGGTATAGATATAGGTATAGGTATAGGCTTAGGCCTGCTCAGGCAATTCTCTCCAGGTGTCGCCGCTATACCATAGCCAACCTTTTTTTATTTGCAGCGGAGAGTCGATGTTGTTATGGTATAGCTGTCCGGTGCCGAGCCCCTGCGGGATGCTGATGGTATAATTGGCCGTAAACTGGCTGATGGCGTTCAGCCCGATGTTCGACTCCAGTGCCGAGGTCATCCACCAGTCGATGCTGCGTTCCTCTGCCAGCTTGATCCAATCCGCACTTGCCTGCATGCCCCCTACCAAGGTTGGCTTCAGGATGATGTATTGCGGTTTTATAAAATCCAGCAGTTCCACCTGTTTCTCCGTTTCCTGCACCCCGATCAGTTCCTCGTCGAGGGCAATCGGTATGGGGGTATAGGCGCAGAGCTGTTGCATCTGCTCGGGTTGTCCCTGCCGGATGGGTTGTTCAATGGAGTGCAGGCTATACCTGGCCAGGCGCTCCAGTTTGCGAAAAGCCTCGTCGGGTGCAAAAGCACCGTTGGCATCCACCCGTATGGTCAGGTCTTCCGGGCCAGCTACCTCCCGTATCTGATGCAGTATGTCGAGTTCCGTGGCAAAGTCCAGACTGCCGATTTTCAGCTTCAGACAGGTATAGCCCTCCGAGAGTTTCTTTCGGATCTGCTCCTGCATAAAGTTCTTTTCCCCCATCCAGATCAAGCCATTGATGGGTATACCTGCTCTGCCCTCACTGAAGTCGTTTGCATAAAGTCTTTTATTTCCTCCCTGCTGCATATCCAACAGCGCCGTTTCAAGCGCAAACCGGATGGCAGGCCATTCGCGCAAATCAGCGAACTTGAGCATCTGCTGCAAATCGTTAGCCGTTAACTGCCGCGCTGCTACATTCGCTGCCAGCTGCCCGAGCTTCGCTTCCAGGTCTGGTCGTGCATCGATGCTCAGGCCGGGAAGTGGCGCGCACTCTCCTACGCCAATCACCTCAGGCTCGTCAGAATCACTGAGGTGCAGGTAGTATACCTGGTGGGTGCGCATTGCGCCGCGTGAGGTGCGTGCATCGAATTTAAACTGAAGCTGATGGGGCGTAACGGTCAATCGTAAGGACATAGTGGCGTGAAATTAGGCTTTCCAAAATCGGCTTATCGAAAACAAAGTACGTAGAAAAAGAGTTAACACGACAGTTGCAGGCACTTTAATGCTTTAAGTAACCCCTTTTCCTATACCGCTTCGCTAACCTCCTCATCCCCATGACTACGATAACTGCCCCCATCAGCCAGACCATACATGAGCGATTTCAGCAGATCAGGGCGCAGACTGAAAAGATCTGTTCGCCGCTGGAGCCCGAAGACACCGTGGTGCAGCCGATGGTAGACGTGAGCCCGCCGAAATGGCATATGGCGCATACCACCTGGTTTTTTGAGCAGTTTGTGCTCGGGCCCTACCTGAAAAACTATCAGGTATTTCATCCTAACTATGCCTTTCTGTTCAACTCCTATTACAACTCCGTGGGCAACCGCGTGCAGCGGGCAGAGCGAAGTACGCTTACGAGGCCTCCTCTGCGGGATGTCTACGCCTACCGCCGCCATGTAAACGAACACATGGAAGAGCTGCTGCAAAAGGTGCCGGACGACCGGCTTGAAGAGTTGCTGCCCGTACTAGAGCTGGGCCTGCAGCATGAACAGCAACACCAGGAACTACTCATCACCGATATCAAGTACATACTCAGCACCAACCCGCTTTTACCGGCCTACGCTAAAAAGGTCGCTGACACACCATCTGAAGATCCGGGAAAACCGGAGTACCTGGAGGTGCCCGGCGGTATTTACCGGATCGGTTTTCAGGGAGAGGGCTTTTGTTTTGACAACGAGCTGGGCGCGCACGAAGTACTTCTCTCCGACTTCAGCATCATGAACCGCCTGGTGACGAATGCCGAGTACCTGGAGTTTATGCGGAATGGTGGGTATAGCGATTTCCGTTTCTGGCTGGATGAAGGCCTGGCCATGGTGCGCACTGCCAATCTGAAAGCCCCACTCTACTGGCTCGAGCAGGACGGAGACTGGTACCAGTATACCATGCATGGTCTGGAGAAACTGGACCTGTACAAGCCCGTGAGCCATATCAGTTTTTACGAAGCACAGGCCTATGCCGCCTGGTCCGGAAAGCGCCTGCTAACCGAGTTTGAATGGGAAGCCGCTACACAGGTATACCCTCCCACTAAAGGCAACTTCCAGGAGTCCGGGCTGTTTGAACCCTGTGCGGCGAAGCCAAGCAAAGGTATGCAGCAGCTTTTTGGCGATGCCTGGGAATGGACCTACAGTGCTTACCACCCCTATCCTGGTTTTACAACCGCCGCCGGTGCGCTAGGTGAGTACAACGGGAAGTTCATGATCAACCAGATGGTGTTGCGCGGTGGTTCCTGCGCTACACCCGAGCGCCACATCAGAACCACTTACCGTAACTTCTTTCACCCTGACAAACGCTGGCAGTTCACCGGAATACGACTGGCACAATAAAAATATGCTCTTACAGACAACCCCCAATACATTGATAGACCTCTCGCGCAAGACCGATGGCAGTCAGGACCGTGCTGAATTTGCGAGGCACGTGGCGGAGGGCTTAAGCCAAAGCCCTAAAATACTGTCATCACGTTACTTTTATGATGCTAAGGGAAGCAGGCTCTTCCAGCAGATCATGGCTTTGCCGGAATATTATCTGACGCGTGCTGAGTATAGTCTGCTGCAGCGACACCGATCGGCGATGGTCAGCGCTTTTGCCGCCAATGGGTTCTTCCACCTGGTTGATCTGGGTGCCGGGGACGCCATGAAAACAAAGCTGCTGCTATCTGAATTGGTAGAGCAGGAAAAGCCTTTCGATTACGTCCCGATGGATATTTCGGGCTCGGTGATGCAGGAATTAAGCAAAGACCTGCAGCAGTCGCAGCCGGATTTGCATGTGCAAGCGGTGGTAGCGGAGTATATTTTGGGGCTGGAATGGCTTGAGCAGCACTTGACAGAGCGAAAAGTGGTACTGTTCCTGGGTTCAAACATTGGCAACTTTGAGCGTGAAGAGGGTCTGGAGTTTATCTCCCAGATCAGGCGGCACCTGCAGCCGGGTGACCTGTTCCTGCTGGGGGTGGATTTAGCCAAAGATCCGGCTACCATTCTGGCCGCCTACAACGATGCAAGCGGTGTAACAGCTGCCTTTAACCTGAATTTACTGGAGCGCATCAACCGGGAATTGGGCGGTAATTTCGATCTGGAGGCATTCAAGCACTTTGCACTGTACGACCCGCAACAGGGCGTGATGAAGAGCTTTTTGGTGAGCCAGCGCGAGCAGGAGGTATACCTGGAAGCTACCCAGGAGCGTTATACCTTTGCTGCCTGGGAGGCGATCCATACGGAAAGCTCGCATAAATATACCCTGCCGCAAGCCACCGAAATGGGCCGCTCAGCTGGCTTTGAATTCGTCACGTCCTACCTCGACGAAAAGGGTAACTTTGCTGACATGCTCTTCAAAGCTGTTTAACTTGCTTGAATTAACATGATCATCTTTATGAATACAAAAAAGATTATTTTAACCGCTGCCCTGGTGCTGCTCCCGATCCCGGCGAAAGCAATTCTGGCAAAGCTCCGCAGTGAAAAAAAAGCGGCTTGAGCTGGTCGGAATAGCGCACTAATGCAACTGCACTTGTGCTGGGGAAAGGAAAAAAGACTAATTTTGCAGTCCTTTTTCCTTTCCCTTTATGCTATCATTAGAATACCGAGACCACTTCCGAAAGAACTTCCTGCTGGCTTACCCTGTCGTGCTGAGTCAGCTGGGTCACATTATGGTGAGTGTCATCGACAGTCTGATGGTGGGTCAAACGGGAACTATACCACTGGCGGCGGCCTCGCTGGGCAACAGCATTTTCACGATCACGCTGGTATTCGGCCTGGGGGTTTCTTACAGCATCACGCCTCTGATCGCTGCAGCCGATGGCCGCCGCAACTATACCCGCATCTCGCTGCTTTTGCTCAACGGTTTGTTTTCCAACCTGCTGCTTGGAATCATTCTGTTCGTAGCCGGCTACTTTCTCTCCCCTTATATCACCTGGCTCGACCAACCAGAAGAGGTTGTCAGACAGGCTATACCGTACGTCAATATCCTTTTCCTGTCGATGGTGCCGCTGATGCTGTTTCAGGGTTTCAGGCAGTTCGCCGAAGGACTTTCGCTCACCAAACAGGCCATGTACATTTCACTCATTGCCAATGGACTCAATGTGGTGCTCAACTACATCCTCATCTATGGCAAACTCGGCTTTGAGCCCATGGGGCTGGTCGGCGCTGGCTGGGCTACGCTCATCTCGCGGGTCGTGATGGCCCTGGTGATGGGAGGCTATGTGCTTTACGGCAAGCGCTTTGCCGCATTCCATCGCTTCCTCTCGTTCCGGCACCTTTCTTTTGTGCACATGTACCATATCTTCCGCCTGGGACTGCCGATCTCCGGGCAAATGGTGTTTGAAATGGGCGCCTTCAGCTTTTCGGCCATTATGATCGGGTGGCTGGGCGCACGCGAACTGGCCGCTCACCAGATCGCCATCAACGTTGCCTCGGTTACTTATATGATGGCCAGTGGCATTGCCGCGGCGGCCACCATCCGTGTGGGCAACCAAAAAGGTCTTCGCAATTTCAGAGCCATGCAGGTGGCCGGCAACAGCAGCTTTATGATGGGGGTGCTTTTCATGATTCTGAGCGGTCTGCTTATGATAGCTGGGAAAAATTTTATACCTTCCCTATACCTGGACGATCCGATGGTGATCGAGCTAGCCGCCACCTTGCTCATTATTGCTGCCCTTTTCCAGATTTCGGACGGTGTGCAGGTGGTGGGACTGGGTGTGCTCCGAGGCCTTGAAGATGTGCGTGTTCCCGGGCTTATCTCGCTGATCGCCTATTGGGTGATCGGTCTGCCGGTAGGGTATATCCTCTGTTTCAAGCTGGGCTTCGGCGTGCATGGCGTCTGGACTGGTCTGTTGGTCGGATTGTCTGTAGCTGCCATATTACTATTCTGGCGCTTTAAAATGCTAAGCGGCAGGCTTAGCAAATAAAATAATGCAATAGTGGCACCTATTTACAGGTGACAGTGTTGCGCCGATAGAGACTTTTTAAACTTTTAGCCGATGTTTATCATTACTCTACTCCTTAGCCTATTGGTAGGTATACTTATGCCGTATCCTACCCCAGCCGGTTCGCCGTCTACTAGTATTATTATTCCGAACAAAGCCAGTCACAGCGTTTCTAATACAGAACAGCTGGCCTGGTCTGCCACCCGGAAGTTGAACTGGGAAGATTTCAGGGGAACACCCGAGTCTACCAATCCCCACCACGCCCTCACGGCCGCCAACCTGGCCGTGGACGCCCGTTGCAAAGACAATACGTTTTACTACGAGGTGAAATGTGTGTTCCTGCCGGGAGAGTCCTGGTCGAAGAACAAAAAGTCGGAGAAGCTGCTGGCACATGAGCAGCTGCACTTTGACCTCACCGAAGTGCATGCCCGCATGCTGCGCCGTGAGTTGAAGGAACTTGGGATGTCGTGTGGCAACCTGAAGACAAACCTCAATAGCACGGTCGGTGACGCATTCAAGGCCTGGAAAGCGGAGCAGGATCAGTTCGATAAAGCATCCCGCCACGGAATAGACATCCAGGTACAGCAGGATTGGAACGACCGCATAGCACAGCGCCTGCAGGAGTTGGACGCCTGGAAATAAGCCATCAATCAGAAAGCCCTGCTTTACGGAACCGCAAAGCAGGGCTTTCTGATAAACTCTGTCTAGGTTATTCTTCTACCGGACCCAGGTCTTTGGACGCCGGACCGGTCATCACCCTGCCAAAGGGATCAAAACGGGAGCCGTGGCAAGGACAGTCCCAGGAGCTTTCTACTTCGTTCCAGTGCACCACACAACCCATGTGTGTGCACACCGCCGAACACTGGTGCCGCACGCCATCCTGGTCGCAGTAAACGGCCACCTTGCTCATACCTTTGCGCATGATTTTTCCCGTCCCAGGCATTACTTCCATTGGATCTTTCACCTCTCCGGGAGTCACGAAGTCCTTGAACTGGGCGGCGACGTTGATGTTCTCCTTCAAAAACTCACCCACCGATTGGGTATTCTTACGGCTTGGGTCGTAGAGCTTTTCCCATGGGTTCGGCCTTCCCTGTAACAGGTCGGTGAGCAGCATACCGGCAATCGTGCTGTTTGTCATGCCGTGGCCCGAGTCACCAGTGGCAATATAAATATTTTCAGAATCCCCCGGATTGCGACCTATGAAACCCAATCCATCGACAGGCTCCATCACCTGGCCCGACCAGCGATATACCACTTCTTTTGCCATTGGGAAATGCTTGCGGGTCCAGCGCTCAAGCGATTCGAATCGCTCACTCAGGTGATCGCCCTGCCCTGTTTTATGGTCCTCGCCCCCTACGATCAGCAGGTCCAGGTCCTCTGCGTCCTCACCGCCTGTTTTGCCTTTCAGCAACCGTACATAGTGATAAGGATCTTCCATGTCCCAATACAGCGCATCTGGCACCTCGCCCTGCCGCACGGCAAGCCCGATGGCGTAAGTTCGGTAAGGGGCTTGTTTTGTGTGCATCGTCACCATGTCGTTGATCGGCGTGTTTGTCGTCACGACCAGGTGGTTGGCCGCTACGGCATGCCCTTCTTTTGAGACAGCCGATACAACCGGGCCTGTTTCAAAACGCTCCACCTTGGTTTTGGTAAAGATGCGGCCACCCTCCCTGATAAAGGCATTTGCCAAAGCAGACAGGTATTTCAGGACGTGAAAGTGCGCCTGGTTGGGGTATTGCAGGCATGGAAAGTCTGTCAGGGTCCCCAGCGGACTGTGCTTGCGCAGCACCACATCCAGCCAGCCTATTTTCTGCAGCGCCTCCAACTCCTTCATCAGGTCATCCTGCTGCTTGTTGTCCGTGGCAAAGAGGTAACCGTCCACCCGTGCAAAATCACAGTCTATTTTTTCATCCTTTATGATTTCTTCGATCTTGTCGATTGCCTTTCCGTGGCTTTGGGCAGCCAGTCGGGCACCGTCCACTCCGTGCAGGCGGATCAATTCATCGAACCGCTCATCCAGCGCATTGGACAGGTGAGCCGTTGTGCGGCTTGTTTCGCCCCCGCCTATTTCTTTGGCCTCCAGCAACACAACATCGCGCCCCTCTTTGGCCAATAGATAGGCCGTGGTAACACCTGCTATACCTGCACCGACAATGCACACATCACATCGGATGTTGTCGACGAGGGGATTCGTAACAGGCATCGTTATATTCTCCACCCACACGGGTAAACTTGCTCCAGATTCTCTTTTCATAGTTTTTAAGGTTTTGCAATAGCTTCGCCGGCTTATACTTTAAGCTTTTTTAACAGTAAGAAAGCCAGTTGCATAGGATACGCGGCTATAATCCTAATGTTACCGAAGGAGCCGGCAGCAAGTCACTGTACAGGTTATTTTAAAACAGAATCCTTAACTTGGGGAGAAAAACAGACAAACCCATGCATACCTCCGCACAGGCCATGCCGACCATATCGTGGCAACATTTTGAAGAGACAGATATAAGAGTGGGCACTATTGTGGAAGCCACCGAATTTCCGGAAGCGCGTAAGCCCGCCTACAAACTCCTGGTCGATCTGGGTCCGTTGGGCTTAAAAAGATCGAGCGCTCAGATCACGAAGCACTATACCCTGGATGAACTACCCGGAAAGCAGGTGCTGTGCGTGACCAACCTGGGGAACAAGCAGATCGGGAAATATATGTCGGAGGTGCTAGTGACAGGCTTTGCCGACGAGAACGGAGATATCGTGCTGGCGCAGCCGGCTGGTCCCGTGCCAAACGGTAGTAAGCTCATATAGCCTAATAAGCTTGCTTCATACCTTCCAGTATAGGCACCGGAGGTTGGCCTGGCGCAACACTGGTTGAGTCGGTGGCGCGCAGTTTGGCTTCGCGCACGCTCAGGGTGTCCAGGATAATCTCGTAGAGTTTGTCCATCTGCGCGAGGTGGGTCAGGTAGTAACGGTAGGTCTTGCGAAAGTCTTCCTGTGTAACGCCATGCTCCGCCAGAATATGCTGTTGCTCTTTGTTGAAGACCATCAGCGCGGTATCCGGGTACATAACGTGCGTTTCGATGCGGGATTCGGCGATATGCACATCGGCCAGTATCTGCACCATCTTCTGTTCGGGCAGTAGGTCAGCAGGTCGCTTTTCAGGACTTTGGCCGCAGCCAGCCAGCACGACAAAGGAAAGTAGGTATAAAATTCGTTTCACGAATGTAATATTACGGGAATATGTCCTAATTTTAAAATCTGAGGCAAAGCCCCTACCCTATGAAGGAACTTGTTCAAAAGCTGCGCAAGTACGAAATACGCATTCGCAAAGCCATCAACACCCAGATGCAGGGCGACTTCCACTCTGTTTTTAAAGGAACGGGGCTGGAGTTTGATGACGTGCGCGCCTATCAGTACGGCGACGATGTGCGCTCGATCGACTGGCACGTATCGGCCAAAGGGCAGGGAACCTTCGTTAAAACTTACCGGGAGGAAAAAGAACAGTCCGTTTTTCTGATGCTGGATGTAAGCGCCTCACAAACCGTGGGCACAGGTCGCCAGCACAAACTGGATGTCGGAAAAGAGATATGCGGCGTACTTGCGCTCGCTGCCGCCCGCCAGCAAAGCCAGATCGGGATCATCTGCTTCAGTGATCAGAAAGAGAAGTACATCAAGCCCGCCAAAGGCATCGAGCAGGCTTATACCTTGATCAAGGCGCTGCACGAGCTGAAGCCGAAATCGGTGAAAACCAACCTCGCTGCCGGCATCAAACTAACCCTGGACATTGTCAAGCGCCGCAGCATTATCCTGCTGATCTCCGATTTCATTGATGTGAACTATGAGAGAGAGCTGGCCATGCTCGCGAAGAAACACGACCTGATCGTGATTCAGCTGCTCGACCTGCGTGAGCGCAACATGCCAAGTCTGGGCATTGTGCCGGTGGTTGATAAAGAAACGGGGAAAACGATCTGGCTCAACACCTCAGGCGCCGAATTTAAAGAGCATTATTTTGCCCAGTACAAACAGAACCAGGACAGAGTGATCAGGATCTGTCAGAAATACCAGGCCAATTACCTGGCCATACAGGCCAACGAAGACTATGTCATGCAACTGGTCAATCTGTTCCGCCTCCGTAACCGAACGTCCAAAAAAAGTGCGTAATACTCTGCTTATATTCTTTTGCTTGATTTCCGTTGGCACGCAGGCGCAGCAGTTGCTTCCGCCAGATGGAGGCTTCAGTAAAGACTCCGTGTATATCGGGGAGCTCGTACGCTATACCCTGGTGCACCGGCACCCGGCTGCCCAGGAAGTCATACTGCCAGACTCCAGCTATAACTTTGCTCCCTTTGAACTGGTGCGACAGGAATACTACCCGACCGCCACGCGCGCAGGTATCAGCACAGACAGCACCGTGTATACCTTGCGCACCTTTGATACTGCGCCCGTGCAGTCGCTTGAACTGCCGGCCATTGTGTTGCAGGGCAAGGATACGCTGCAGGTCGTGTCGCCAAAGCAGTCGGTGGTGTTGCGCCAGTTGGTGCAGGAAGTTTCCACGCCGCTTCAGCTCCGCACAGAAACTACGCTGGCGCAGGTAGAGGAACGTTTCGACTGGCCTATTCTGGTGCTTTGGATCGTAACCATTGCTGCTTTTATTGCGCTGGTTTGGCTGGTGTTCGGACAAACGATCAAGATCAAGTACCAGCTATACCGCCTTCGCAAAGACCACCTGTACTTCAACTCCAGGTATAACTCCCACGTCGACCGCTTCGTGAAAACGGGGGTACCGACCAGCATGGAAAAGGCTGTGTCGCTTTGGAAGAACTACCTGACCAAACTGGAGCGAAGCGCTATTAATTCTTTCACCACCAAGGAGATTGTGGAATACTACAACGATGACGAACAGGTGAACCTGGCGCTGCGCCTGTGCGACAAAGCCATTTACGGCAACGTCACGGCCGAACCCGATCAGGAAACAAACCAGGCCTTGAGCATGCTGCGCCGTTTTGCCCGCAGTCGCTACAAAACACACCGCGAAATAACCGGAAATGCTAGGAATAAGCAATGACATGCTAGACTGGCTGAGCCTGGAATGGTTTAGCCTGAGTACGATGCGCTCCTTTGACTGGGTATACCCGCTGGTGCTGTATGCCCTGCCGGTGGTGCCCCTCCTTTTCCTGCTCAAAGGTTTGTTCCGACTCAAGTCGCGCAGTAAGCTGGACATGGCCATGTTCGAGGGCACCGTGCGTTGGCAATGGTCAAGTCTGCTCCGTTTTGTTCCGGAAATTATCTACATGATGTTTGTGATGCTCGTGCTGCTGGCGCTGGCCCGACCGCAGCGTATAAACGAACAGGTAGAGCAAACGGCCGAAGGTATAGACATTGTACTGGTCATGGACGTGTCGGGCTCCATGGAGCTGCAGGACATCAAGCCGAGCCGCCTGGAAGCAGCCAAAGAGGTGGCCATCAACTTCATTAACGGCCGCGTGGCCGACCGCATCGGTGTGGTGGTCTTTGCCGGCGATGCCTATTCCCTGGCTCCGCTCACCACTGACTATGAACTGCTACGCGAGAGCATCCGCTCCATCGAAAACGGGATGATATCTGATGATGGCACGGCCATTGGCAGCGCCCTTGCCGTAGCCATCAACCGCATGCGCGACTCCAATGCAAAGAGTAAAGTAGCCATACTGATCAGCGATGGAGAGAACACGGCAGGCAGTCTGGATCCGCATATGGCGGCCCGCCTGGCATACGCGCACCAGATCAAGGTATACACAATCGGTATAGGAAAAGACGGCCTGGTGCCCTATGATGTGGATGCCAATGGCAAAACCTTGTTAGTAGAAACGCAGTTAGACGAAAAAAGCCTGCGTGATATTTCGGAAACAGGCGAAGGCCAGTTCTTCAGAGCCGACTCGCGCGACGGGTTGCAGGAAATTTTCCAGAACATCGACCGGTATGAGAAAACGGAGGTACGTGAGAAGCGCTTCCGCGACACCTACGACTACTATCAGGTATACCTGAAGTGGGCCCTGTTGCTGCTGGTCGTGTGGATGCTGCTGAAAAACACCTTTATGACCAACGTGCTGGAAGACTAGGAAGATTGAAAAGTTAGAAAGGTTGGAAATTATAAAGTTAGAAAGTTGGGAAAAGGTATAGCTGGTGCTTTAAACCTTTGCCTGCAGTAACCTATACCTGCTTTGTATAAGTGCGATATTTACTAAGATTACACTACATAAAACTATGTCTGAAATTGCTGATAATATTCGTTTTTTTGATGAGACGCTTCGCAGTACACCCTGTCGTCTGGTAGCTGTTTCCAAAACACATTCTCCTGAAAAGATCATGGAGGCCTACGATGCCGGGCATCGCATTTTCGGGGAGAACAAAGTGCAGGAATTGCTGGAAAAGCGTGATCTTTTGCCGCACGACATCGCCTGGCACCTGATCGGGCACCTGCAGACAAACAAGGTAAAACAGATCGCACAGTTCATCGACACCATCCAGTCGGTAGACAGCCTGAAATTGCTGGTTGAGATCAACAAAAGAGCGGAGCAGTTTAACCGGACTTTGCCCGTTAACTGCATGCTGCAATTCGACATTGCCGACGAGGAAACCAAGTTTGGCATGAGCTATGATGAGGCCGTTGCGCTGCTGCAAAGTGACGAGTACCGCAACATGCACTTTATCCGTATTACTGGTGTGATGGGCATTGCCACCAACACCGACAACCAGGAAAAACTCCGAAGTGAATTCCAAACCCTGAGAGGATACTTTGAAAAGCTTAAAGAAACATTCTTCGCCGCCAGCGAAGACTTCAAGGAAATCTCGATGGGCATGACGTCCGATTGGGAACTCGCTGTAGCTGAAGGAAGTACGCTTATACGCGTGGGCAGCGGCATATTTGGCGCTCGCAATTACAACAAATAATCATACCTTACACCATCCTTTCACATTAAACCAACCATCACCATGCAAGAGAACACCAACGAGAACATGGAGGCCAATTACAGAAAATTCATTCAGCGCATCGTCGAATCAGAGAGCGTTTGGGGCCTGACACACGACGAAACCTGGGCAACTTCCAGTTCTGCCGAGTTTGAAGACGCAGAGGTGATCCTGTTCTGGTCCGACGCAGCAGGTGCCAAAACTTGTGCCGAAGATGACTGGAAGGATTACACGCCGGAATCCATCACCTTGGTTGAGTTTTTGGAGAACTGGTGCGTGGGCATGTACGGTGACCAACTGCTGCTCGGTTCGGATTGGGATGCAAGTCTGATCGGTCGCGAAATGGAGCCGCTGGTGGTGGCACTGGATGTGCTGCACGAACTGAAGCAAAAAGGCAAGACCCTGGAATTCACGCAGTACGACAGCCAGGATGAATTCGAAGAGCAGGTGATCGAAGCGCTGGAAGGCGAAGACGAATAAGCCGCAGTAGAAACAAGGTAACAGGCAGGTAGAAGACTTAACGATTTCTTAACGGGTAAAAGGTATAGCCTTGCCTGTGGATTCGCCTACTTTACTGCTAAAATATTCGCATGCACAAAAACCTGCTTGTTGCCCCTTTCCTATACCTGCTAAGCTCCTGTACCATGCCTGCACAACAAGGCGCTATACCTGACAGCACAGTCCGCCACCTGCCCGCTTTCGATCTGGAAGGCCACCGGGGTGCCCGCGGACTGATGCCCGAAAACACCATTCCGGCCATGATCCGGGCCCTGGAGTTGGGAGTGACCACACTGGAGATGGACACGCACATCACCAAAGACGGGCAGGTGGTTTTGTCGCATGACCCGTACATCAACCATGAGCATGACCTTTTGCCCGATGGCAGCGAAATCCCCCCCGCTGACAAGCACAAGTATGTCCTTTATCAGCTGGACTATGCCACTATCAGGACCTTTGATGCAGGCTCGAAATTTTACGCAAAGTTTCCGCATCAGGAGAAGCTTCCTACCTACAAACCCCTCCTCTCCGATCTGATCGACTCGGTGCAGGTATACCTGCAGCAGAACAACCTGCCGCAGGTATACTACAACATCGAAACCAAGTCAAAGCCGAGTGGCGACGGCAAACTGCACCCCGCGCCAGAGGAGTTTGTGGACTTGCTGATGGAGGTGATCGAAGCAAAAGGTATAGCCGAATGGGTGATCATCCAGTCGTTTGACGTTCGCACGCTGCAGGTGCTGCGCCAGCGCTACCCGCACATTAAAACGTCGCTGCTGGTGGAGAACGCGACGGGCCTGAACAAGAACCTGGAAACGCTGGGTTTTATACCTGACATCTACAGCCCCTACTACCGGCTCGTCACGCCAAAGCTGATCAAAGATTGCCACGCAAAAGGGATGAAGGTTGTTCCCTGGACCATCAATGAGTTGCAGGAGATGCAGCGGTTAAAAGAGATGGGCGTGGACGGACTGATCTCGGATTACCCGAACTTGTACCGGGAATTATGAAATGGTGGAATTATGTCGGAAATTAGTGTCTGATTCAACCAAAATATACCTACCCCGTGACTCAAAAAGCCATACTCCTAATAGCCAGTGCCTTCGGAGCACTTAGTGTGATGATCGGTGCCTTCGGAGCGCATGCGCTGGCGCCCATGCTGCGTGCCACCAACCGTGTCGAGACGTTTGAAACGGCTGTGAAATACCAGATGTACCATACCCTGGCACTGCTGGCCGTGGGTCTGCTGCTTTTCAAAGTAGAGCATCCTGCGCTGCAGATTGCCGCCTGGGCTTTCCTGATCGGTATCTTCATCTTCTCGGGCTCTCTCTATACCCTCGTTCTAACAGGCATGACCTGGCTGGGTGCCATCACCCCGATCGGTGGAACCGCCCTGATCATAGGTTGGGCCGCCTTGTTCTATGCTATACTGAAAGCCCTTTAAGGTATAGGGATATTCATAAGACAAAAAGGCTCCCGGTTATATGCCGGGAGCCTTTCTGTCTTATGATGCTATAACAACTTACTGCGTTTTAGCGGCAGAGGCTGGTTTTTCTTTGATATTGGCTACGATGTAAACGTAGGTCGGCTCACCTGTGTTAGAATGGATCGTGATGGCTTTCTTCTGCTGTCCCATACGACCTGTGCTGTTATACTTTGCCTTAACGAAACCTGTCTTGCCGGGCATTACGGCTTCTTTGGTCCAGGCAGGCGAGGTACAGCCACAAGTTACATCCACGCGGTCGATGATAACCGGTTGTGTACCAGTGTTGGTAAAGGTAAAGGTATGCTCCACCACATCGCCCTGAGTGATCTCACCGAAATTGTGCTCGGTTGACTCAAAAGAGATGGCAGGACCTGATTTGGCCTGTGCCTGCGGAGCGGCAGTTTGCTTAGCAGGACCTTGCTGCGCCACGGCACCACCGGCTACCAGTGCTGCCATTGCAAAAGACAGAATTAACTTTTTCATACGTATAAAGGGTTTAGCTATTGCTGTTACGATTCGTCTGTTGTTAAGTTCTAACGTTTTGGCAGACCATCCAAATATATCAGTCAACCAATAGTTGCTTGCTAAAGTTCAGCAAATATAGTTCTTCTGACGAGCGGGTGAGCGCCGTATAAAGCCAACGCGCAAACTCCTCGTTCACCATATCATCCTTCAAAAAGCCCTGGTCCACAAACACCGCCTTCCACTGACCGCCCTGCGCTTTGTGGCAGGTCAGGGCGTAGGCAAACTTAACCTGCAGGGCATTCAGGTAAGGGTTCTGCTTCATCTCTTTGGAGCGCTCCCGTTTGTTTTTAATGTCCGCGTAATCCTGCAGCACCGCATCGTAGAGCTTCTTGTTCTGGTCGGCTGGCAGTGCCGGTGCATCGGTATAAAGTGTGTCAAGCATGATCTTCACTTCGAGCTCTTCTTCCTCCGGATAGTCGACAAAGCGTACGCGCACATCGGCAAAGCGGAGGTCGTACATGTCTTCATACCGAATGATTTTGGTGATCTCCACAAAGTCACCGTTGGCCATAAAGCCTATGTTAGACTCTTTAGGCAACCAGAAATAGTTGTTGCGTACGATCATCAGGTAATCCCCCACTCCTATTTCGTCCTCCGAGAAAAAGATCTGGCGCCGGATGTGCTGGTTATAGAGGTTGGCTGATTTGTTGGAGCGGCAGATCACGATGGAGTTTTCGACCCCAAACTTATCATACGCATAGCGCAGGCCGTCTTCAAGCTTTTCGCCCGTCATGCGGTAAATGTCGCGCCAGCCCTTGGTGTGCAGTTTTATTTCAGGCTTGTCGCTTAGCAGCTGATCGCGCAGTTGCGTGGCGTTCATCAGTATACCTGAGGCCTCAGCCTGTCGCATCACCTGGCGCAGCTCCAACTCGTGCACCTGGCAGCGGAAGTTCTGCTTCAGATAATCGGCGTTAAGTGCCGGACTCAACGCCTGGTTAACCGGCGGCAACTGGGCCGTATCACCGATCAGTAGCAGTTTGTTGCTCTTGTTCTCAAACACGTAGCCCATCAAATCCCGTAGCAAACCATTCTGCCCGAAGCCGCTGTCGTCTGAGATCATGGAGGACTCGTCTACGATGTAAAACGTCTTGTCTGCCTTGTTGGGCATGCGGGTGAAGGCCAGTCCCTCGGAATATGGGTTGGCAGTTTGCCGGTAGATTTTTTTGTGGATGGTAAAGGCTTTGCGTCCGCTGTATGAGGCCATCACCTTGGCAGCACGGCCTGTCGGGGCCAGTAGTACATACTTATACCCGAAAGTGCGGAGAATCTTTACCAGCGAAGTCACCACAGTGGTCTTGCCCGTACCGGCGTAACCCTTGAGCAAAAACACCGATTTCTCGGCTTCGGTGTCCATTATAAATTCGTCGAGCCTGGCAAAAAGCCGTGCCTGGTCCTGGGTAGGCTCAAACGGAAAACTTGTTCTAAGTGCCTCTACTGGACGCATAATTTAAATTAGAAAGTTAGAAAATCAAAAAGGTAGAAAGTTGGGGAAGTATGAAAGTTTAGGAATTTGAGAGAACGTCTGTAGGTAACCACTAAGTAACAATACACGCTGTAATGACATTCAGGCCGGAAAGCTATATTCAGCAACTTTCTACCTTTCTAAATTCCGAACTTTTTACCTTTTAAGCTCCTCGGGTGCGATGTTGGCCATGGAGGCGCTGGCTTTGGCGATCAGGAGAGGCTCTTCGGCTCCTTTTACCACGTATACTTCGGCCTCGCAGAAATTAAGTTTGCGCCCCTGCTTCAGCACATAGCCTTTGGCAAGCAGTTTGTCGCCCACTCCCGGATGGAAGTAGGACACCTTTATCTCGGCTGTGACTACATGGTGGCCTTTCGGCACCAGGCTCACGGCGGCAAAGCCCGCCACAATATCGGCCAGGGTCGCAATAACGCCGCCGTGCGCAAAGCCTTTGTGCTGCTTGTGCTTCTGCTCCAGCAGCATTTCGCCCTCTACCCTGCCCACTTCAATTTTAGTAACTTCAAAGCCCATGAGCTTCATAAACTCCTGCCGCTCCAGCTTTTCTTTTATATCTGCCCGAAAATCGGGGTTGTAGGTCTGAATCATTTTGTAAATTTACCACCTATACCCCGCTATCGCAAACATGAACACACTAAACCCCAATGCCGCCGCCTATGCCGGTAAAGTAAGGCTGCGCGTGTGCGGCATTTGCCTGAAGGACAACAAGCTTTTGCTTGTAAGACATCAGCCGACGCTCAACAATGCTGCATTCTGGGCGCCTCCTGGCGGCGGACTGCAGTACGGCGAGTCCGTTGAAGCCTGTCTGGTACGGGAAGTGCTGGAAGAGACGGGCCTTCAGACAAAAGTAAAGCGCTTCCTGTTTGTCAATGAGTTTCTGGAAGAGCCACTTCAGGCCGTGGAGCTATTCTTTGAACTGGAATTGACAGGCGGCGAACTGATAACAGGTATAGATCCGGAAGCGAGTGCCGACCAGCAGCTGATCGAAGAGGTTGCTTTTCTGAGTCTGGAAGAGCTCTGGCAAATCCCATTGGCAGACAAGCACCGCATCCTCCATTACCTGTTTTCGCTGGACGATCTGTTCGGATTGCCGCATCGCTTCGTGCAGGCATGATCATTTTACTATATTTTTAGTATACTTGCATAGCACAATATAGCATTACCTGGAGCTCCTATACCTTGAATACCATCAACACGCACTTTCGGCTTTCCTATCAGTTACAGGACGAGGCTTTTCAGCTTTCGCAGGCAGGCAATAGTAACCTGTATATTGCGGTCAGTTCCAAAGCCATGCGCCTGGCCGTAGCCGATGTGGAGCGCAACAAGTTTGTGGCGCTGGAAGACTATGAGCTGATCACGGTTTTCACGCCGCTCCAAATAGCAGAACAGCTGCGCCTGATCGCCGACCAAAGCCCTATCCTGCAGGAACAGCGCTGGCTGGATATTCGCGTCAGCATCAGCAATCAGTTCTTTACCCTTGTGCCGGAGACTCTCTTTGATCCGGCGCACCAGGAAGACTACCTGCGCCTGCACAGCACCCTCGACCCGCAGCACCACGTCATCCTTCACAACCGCACCTTCGGCCTGGAAGCGGTGAATATTTTTGCGATCGACAGTGCACTCTACCGCACGCTCCAGAGCCTTTTCCCGGAACGCAACGTTCAATTTACCCACCAGACCAGTGCTTTGATCAAAAGCCTGCTGCACCAGACGGACCGAAAAGCTGGGCGGACCATGCACCTTTATGTGGAGCGGAATTATGTAACCGTGCTCGTTATAGATGAAAACGGGCTTCAGTTTTGCAACGTGTTCCATTACCTGAGTCCGGAAGACTTCATTTACTTCGTTGTTTTTGTGATGCAGGAGCAGAAAATGAACCCTGAGCAGGAAACCATCACCGCCTGGGGCGATATCACGCCTGACTCCAGCCTCTTCAACATGCTCAAAAAATACATTCGCCAGGTACGCTTCGGTAAACGGCCCGCCGATGTAGGCTACAGCTACAAGTTCGACGACTTGTTCGATCACCGCTACTTCGAACTCTTCAGTTTACACTTCTGCGAATAAAATGAATTGTTAAATTGTTGATGGTTAAATGGTTGGTGGTTGAATTGCTAAATTGTTAGAACTCTTCCATACTAATCAGAATATCAGCTGCTTTCTTCACTGACTAAAGCCCTCAACACCTAATTCAAGTCGCTTCAAGATATACCCATTAACCACTAACAATCAACAATTTTACTCACTCATTCACTAAGTCACTCATTCACTCAATCAACAATGAAAAGAACCGCTATTTTCCCCGGATCGTTTGACCCTTTTACCAATGGCCACCTGGATGTAGTATTGCGTGGTTCTAAAATGTTTGATGAGATCATCATTGCCATCGGCAACAACAGCAGCAAGCAGCGCTACATTCCGGTGGAGAAGATGGTGGAGGTGATCAATGGGGTGTTCAAGGACCGGCCTAACATCAAGGCCGAGGCATATAAGGGCCTAACGGCGGAGTTTGCCCGAGAAGTAGGAGCTACTTTTTTGCTGCGCGGACTGCGCAACACGACGGACTTCGAGTACGAGAACACGATCGCACAGGCCAACCGCCACATTAATCCGGAGTTGGAGACGGTCTTCCTGATCACTTCACCGGCTTTGGCGGCCATCAGTTCCACCATCATCCGCGAAATTCACCGCTTCGGGGGCAACGTGGATGATTTTATACCTTTCCGGATTTCAGAGATTGGAGATATTCCCGCACAATAAAGGCAATGGAGGTATAGGCTTTGGGTAGCGCTTCCATCGCCTCTTCCGGCGTCATCCAGCGCACTTCTTCGATAAACTCCTCGGCCTGAGGCTTCATCAGGCTGTCATCGGTGCATTGCATCAAATACCAGCTCGTTTTCTTAAGGATCTTCTTGCCCTTAAAAGCATAGGAATGCCAGGTTTTGGGGAGTTTGCTCAGTACCTCTACCGTAATGTTGCACTCCTCCTCTACTTCACGCACAGCACCATCCAGCACTTTTTCACCTTTGTTCAGTTTGCCTTTTGGCAGGTCCCAAACACCGAGGCGATAGATCATCAGGATCTTATCATCTTTCAGAACCAGTCCGCCACCAGCCTTTACGATCTTAAACTGATCCTTGAGGTGCTCGATCATCTGCTTCTTTTTATTAGCAACCAGCGTAAGCGAATTGAGTTTTTTTAGCTTCTTCACCTCCATCAGCCGCACAATACGGTCGATCAACAGCGGATCGGCCCGTTTGATGAGCACATCCCCTACCAGATCCTTGGACGTGAAGTGGTTATCGGCATCGAGCACCAGGTCGTAGTGATGACGGTATACCTTCTCGTTTGACTTTTTGATGATAAGCGGAATATCGTTAATAAAAACGTTCATAGGGAAAGGTGCTCGTGTATCAGGCTTGAAATTTACACAAATCAATCAATATTTCGGTGTAAAGAAAACACAGGTCGCCAAAAAGGGGAAATATTTCTTAAATTCGGGCATGGATAATCAGACGACAGCACACCAGGTAGCCTCTTTCCTGCTGGAAACAGAGGCCGTGAAATTGAGACCGGAACAGCCCTTTAAGTGGAGTTCCGGCTGGAATTCGCCCATTTACTGCGACAACCGCGTAACCTTATCCTTTCCGTACATCCGGAGCTACATCAAGCAGCAGTTGGCCGAGATGATCAGGCAAAACTTTCCGGAGGCCGAGGCCATTGCAGGCGTGGCCACGGCAGGTATAGCGCAGGGTGCACTGGTGGCCGATCTGCTCGAAATGCCCTTTCTCTATGTACGTCCGCAACCAAAAAGTCACGGCATGGCCAACCAGATCGAAGGAAAACTGATTTCAGGTCAGAAAGTGGTGATGGTGGAGGATTTGATCTCGACTGGCGGCAGTTCGCTCAAGGCGGCTGAGGCCGTACGCTCAGCGGGAGGTAACGTAGTGGGCATGGCTGCCATATTCACCTACGGTTTTTCGTTAGCTGAAGAAAACTTCAAGCAAGCAGGTATAGCACTGCACTGCCTGAGCAACTACGAGGCACTGACCGAAGCCGCCATGCAAAATGGCTACATCCCGGAGTCGGCTATGCCAACTTTGGCTGAATGGCGCGAGTCACCCGAAACCTGGAGGGTATAGCAGGTAGAGCAATAACTCTCAAGACAATAGAAACTTAGACAAAGGATTTTTAAGGTATAGCATGAAGATAGGCCTCCTCTCTGACACGCACGACTATGTTGATGATCAGATCCTGCGCCTGCTGGGCGACCGGGACGAGATCTGGCATGCCGGCGATTTCGGCACTTCCCGGGTAGCGGAACGTCTCATTGAGGTGGCCCCCCTTCGGGGCGTCTACGGCAACATCGACGGACAGGACATCCGGGTGCTATACCCGAAAGTGCTGCGCTTTGAGGCCAACGGGCTGGACGTGCTGATGACGCACATCGGGGGCTATCCGGGCAAGTACCATCCGGATATCAGGGACCAGATCAAGGCAAATCCTCCGGGCCTCTTCATCACCGGACACTCCCATATCCTCAAGATCATGCCTGACAAAACCTTGAACAACCTGCTGCACATCAATCCGGGTGCAGCTGGCATGCATGGCTTTCACAAGGTGCGTACTATGGTGCGCTTCACTGTAGAGGCAGGAAAGGTGCGCGACTTGCAGGTGATTGAGCTGGGCAAGAGGGCATAAAAAAAGCGTGCCTGCTGTTGCAAGCACACTTTGAAGTCTTCGGAAAACCCGCCACCCGCAGCTTTCACAGCGTTGGCAGGCAGATGGTTTTACTTTGCCGTAAAAAGACTACTCAGCAGAAGCTTCTTCTTCCTTCTTGTTCTTTGGCGCTTCACCGAACTGAGCACGCAGCTCGTCCATGTCCACGTTCTTGATAACTGGCGTCAAAAGCAATTGCTTAATTCTGGCAACCTTGTTGTTTGCTCTTGCCTTATTCTTACGGTCTTTTCTTTTAAGTCTAGTAACTCCCATCGTTGCAAAATTTAAATTTGAAGGGCAAAAGTAAGTTATTAATTTTACAAAGTAAAGTAAATCTAGCATCAAATTCGATATGAACATAACAGACCTCCGTTCCGATACCGTTACCAAGCCAACTCCTGCCATGTTGCAGGCAATGTTTGCCGCGCAGGTTGGCGACGACGTGTACGAAGAGGACCCGACCATCAACGCGCTGGAGCATAAAGCAGCCGCCCTGTTCGGGATGGAAGCCGGCCTTTTCTGCCCTTCCGGCACCATGACCAACCAGATCGCCATCAAAGCCCACACGGAGCCCATGACAGAGGTAATCTGCGACATCACTGCGCACATCTACCAGTATGAAGGGGGCGGTATCATGTTCAACTCCGGCGCTTCAGTAGCCCTGGTGCATGGCGAGCGTGGCAAGATGACGCCTGCTCAGGTAGAGGCGCACATCCGTCCGGACAACATCCACTACCCGCCTACCCGCCTGGTTGCACTGGAAAACACCTGCAACAAGGGTGGCGGCTCCTACTATACCTTGCCTGAGATTGCGGCCATTGCGGAGGTATGCAAGCGCCACGGTATTGCGTTGCACCTGGACGGTGCCCGTGTTTTCAATGCACTGGTCGCTTCTGGTGAGAACCCGCAGGAGTATGGCAAGTACTTCGATAGCATTTCAATCTGCCTTTCCAAGGGGCTTGGTGCTCCGGTTGGCTCCCTTCTGCTTGGCAAAAAAGACTTCATTAAAAAATCACGGCGCATCCGTAAAGTGCTGGGTGGCGGCATCCGGCAGGGCGGTTACCTGGCAGCGGCTGGCATCTATGCCTTGGAAAACCACGTGGAGCGCCTGGCCGATGACCATGCAAAAGCAAAGCAGTTAGAAACTGTTCTGAAGGAGGCGGATTATGTTGACTTTGTGCTTCCCGTACAAACCAACATCGTCATCTTCAAGCTCAACGACAGGTATAGGGATGCAGATTTTGTAGCGGCACTGGCTGAAAACAACATCCGGGCATCTAGTTTCGGATCGCAAATGGTGCGCTTCGTAACGCACCTGGATGTAAGCGACGAGATGCTGCAGCATGTGCTTCAGGTCTTGCACACGCTCAACAAGAAACAAGTAGAGGTATAGCCAGTGGCTATAACTTTTTTATACCTATACCCTGCTAAAGCCCTCTTATGACAGCTGATTCTTTCCCTGACTTTCCGGCATCCGATGTGATTGCTGTGTTCTCAAAAGATCCGATACTGGCAGGTATAGTCGGTAGCGGAAAGCCATTAGAACCTTCAAAATCAAAGGACATTTACTTTAAGATGTTGAGTGCCATCGTCTCCCAGCAGCTCAGTACCAAAGCGGCAGCGACCATCTTTGCGCGCTTCCAGGATCTCTTCCCTGACCGCTACCCACACCCACACATAGTGCATGAAACGCCGGATGAAACCCTGCGAGGCGCCGGGCTTTCCTTTCAGAAGATCGGGTATGTGCGAAACGTAGCGGCTTTTGCGCAGGGCGGTAATTTAGCGCACGCCGTGATAGATGCGATGGAAGACGAAGCCCTGATCCAACACCTCACCCATATAAAGGGAGTCGGCCGCTGGACAGTGGAAATGCTGCTGATGTTTGCCCTGGAGCGCCCCGATGTGATGCCGGTAAATGATCTGGGAATACAGAATGCGATGAAGCGGCATTATGGTCTGGCAGAAAGCGGCAAGGCTCTCAAAGCCCGGATGCTGGAGATCGCAGAGAACTGGCGGCCTTATCGCACCATTGCCTGTAAATATCTGTGGCAGTCGTTAAACAACATGCCGAAGTAGTAACTGCAGAGTCATGGTTGCTCCAGGTATGGGCAGGTATACACGTTGCCAAGTTTAAACTCCAAATTACGGAGCAGGGCTAGCCTTAGGCCTTCAAAAACATTAAGGCAATTTAATTTACACTTAACCTTTGAATCACAACATTTTACAGCCAGTTGCGATATACAACTAAGCTTTACTTAAGATTTAGTTTTATATCGAAAAAGATGGCACACAAATCTGCTGCTGATATGGTGCAAGAGGCCAAACAGCAAATCGAAAATCTTTCTCCAGACCAAGTGGAAGAAGAAATCTCAAAAGGAAACGCCACGGTGATTGACATCCGCGAGAGTGAGGAGTTGCATCAGAATGGAAAAATTACATGCTCTGTCCATGCTCCGCGCGGTATGCTGGAGTTTTATGCTGACGCTTCTCTGCCCTATCACCGCCCGGAGTTTGACAAAAATAAGCGGCTCATCCTGCACTGCGCTTCCGGCGGACGTTCGGCCCTGGCTACTGCCACCCTAAAACAGATGGGTTATGAAAATGTCGCACATATGGATGGGGGCTTCAAGGCCTGGAAGGAAGCAGGAAAACCAGTCGCTGAATAAGGCAGCTAAAAACATGCTTTTAAGGTACGGATGAAACTATTACTGTAGTCTGAAAGCAAGACCTGCCGCCAGGTATAGCTTACCTATTTGCAGGTCTTGCTATTTTTATGAAGCTGGTATACCTACCGCACCTTGGCCCGCTTCACCAGGTAACTGTACAGCACCTTGTCAAAAGGCTCGCTGATATCCACCGGCACAAAGTCGATCTTGTACTGTCCGCACTTCAGCTCCAGTTCACGCTTGTAGTTGGCCACTGCGTTGCGGTAGTGCTCCTTCACCTGCGAAGGTTGCAGCTTCAGCTCCTGCCCTGTCTCCACATCCACAAACACGTAAGGCCGCTCGGCAAAGTCGAATTCCTCTTCGGTACGGCGGTCCATCACATGAAAGATCAGCACTTCGTGTTTCTGATGCTTGAGGTGCTGCAAAGCGGCAAAGATAGCATCGCTATTTTCGTGCTGCCCCAGCATATCACTTAGAATAACCACCAGTGAGCGCTTCGGTATCTGCTGGGCTATATGGTGAATGACGGAAGCCACATCGGTTTGGGCACGGGTCGGGGCCTCGTCCAGCTGTTTTTGGAGAAGCAGTAACAAGGTATGCAGGTGGGAAGCTGTCGACCGGACAGGCGTTTGCTGGCGGATAGTGTCGGCAAAGGTCAACAACCCCACGGCATCGCGCTGTTTACGCAGCAAGGTGGCGAGGGCAGCCGCACAAAGAATACTGAAGGTCAGTTTCCCATTGTTCTCCACCGGATAATACATGGAAGGGGAAACATCGAGCAGGATGTGGCAACGTAGATTGGTCTCCTCCTCAAAGCGCTTTACAAACAGCTTGTCGGTGCGGGCGTATACCTTCCAGTCGATGTGGCGGGTGCTTTCCCCGCTGTTGTAGAGGCGGTGTTCCGAGAACTCCACCGAAAAGCCATGGTAGGGCGATTGGTGCAGCCCCGTGATAAAGCCCTCTACCAGCTGTTTGGCCAAAAATTCCATGTTTTCGAATTTCTGGACATCGGCTAGGGTGAGTGGCTTTTTCATACAGGTATAGGGTTTATTTTTTTCCGGTCGGCTTTATCTCAGAAACGACAGTCCTCATTTCGGGTTGCCCATCGTCCGGAACTTCCTGCAGTTGCACCGTTGCCACGCCCTCCCGGATAAGCTCTATTTGCTGCGCAGCAGCCCTGGACAGGTCAATGATGCGATGCCGGCTAGGGGCCATACGGTCGTTGATGCGCACCACCACGGTTTTGCCGTTGCGGACATTGGTTACCTGTATATAAGTGTTGAATGGCAGGGTGGCGTGGGCGGCTGTCAGTTGCGTTTTATCGTAGCGCTCGCCGTTGGCTGTCCGGTGCCCCTGCATGCGGTCGGCGTAGTAAGAGGCTTTGCCGCCAGCTGAATAGAGCGCCGTGTTAGCGTTGAAAGAAAAGAGTAATACTAGTATAAGTGAAAGAAAATTCATACTATACTATATATGGTCCGATGGCAAATATAGAATTAATTATCTGCAGGGCTGCAAAAAGCCCAAATTTTAAATTCAAAAATTTTTATATATCAGAACAATATGTTAGCTTTAGGTTCAGAAAGTTGAATTTAACGTCTATAACACGGTGGAAGAGAACAACGACAAAGCAGAAATTTATTCCCAAAGAGTAAGAGCAGGGAAGAGAACGTATTTCTTTGATGTGAAATCAACTCGCTCAAATGACTTCTATGTGACCATCACAGAGAGCAAGCGCAAGTTTAAGGATGATGAGTTCTCGTACGAGAAACACAAGATCTTCCTTTACAAAGAGGACTTCGTGAAGTTCATGGAAGCTTTACAGGGCACAATCGATCACGTTAAATCCGAACTTTTGACAGAAGAGGCTCTTGCCGCCCTCGAAAACCCAACCCAAGCGGAGGCGACTCCAATGCCGGTGGCCGCTGCCGAGGTGACTTTTGATGAAGAACTGAAGTGGGAGTAGTTGCCCCGTTTTTAGTTTAGCGACCGAGAGCCCGTGTTTCCAACACGGGCTTTTTTTATACCTCCACCCCCTACTCTATACTTGCCGAAATTTCGTACCTTTGCACCCTGATATAAAACAAGATAAAGATAAATGGGACTAAGATGCGGAATCGTGGGACTGCCGAACGTGGGCAAGTCCACTTTGTTCAACGCTATTTCGAATGCCAAGGCAGAGTCTGCCAACTACCCTTTCTGTACCATCGAACCAAACGTGGGCGTGATCACGGTGCCTGACGAGCGTCTTCAGATCCTGGAGGAGCTGGTGAACCCGCAGCGCGTGTTGCCTACGGTGATCGAGTTTGTGGATATTGCCGGCCTTGTAAAAGGAGCCAGCAAAGGTGAAGGTCTGGGTAACAAGTTCCTGGCCAACATCCGGGAGGTAGATGCCATCATTCACGTGGTGCGCTGCTTCGAAGACCCGAACATCGTGCACGTAGCCGGCAAAGTTGATCCGATTTCTGACAAAGAGATCATCGATACGGAGCTTCAGCTGAAAGACCTGGAGTCGATCGATAAGATGATGGTTAAGGTACAGCGTTCTGCCAAGGCAGGTGATGCCAAAGCTAAAAAAGAGCTGGCTTCGCTTGAGAAATACAAGAACCATCTGGAGCAGGGCCTGAACGCCCGTAGCCTCGAGGCCACCGAAGACGATAAGGAAACAGTGAGTGAACTGAACCTGCTGACCGATAAGCCGGTGATTTATGCCGCCAATGTGGACGAAAATTCCATGAATGATGGCAACGAGTTCTCCAAAGCCTTGGCTGAGCACGTGAAAAACGAGAATGCACAGGTTGTGTTGATCTCAGCCTCCATTGAAGCGCAGATCGCGGAACTGACGGATCCGGAGGAAAAAGAAATGTTCCTGGCCGAGTATGGCCTGAAAGAGTCTGGTCTGAACAAATTGATCCGTGCATCTTATGAGCTACTTGACCTGATCACCTACTTTACCGCTGGTGTGAAAGAAGTTCGCGCCTGGACAATCGGAAAAGGCTGGAAAGCGCCAGCCGCTGCGGGCGTTATCCACTCTGACTTCGAAAAAGGCTTTATCCGTGCAGAAGTGATCAAACTAAAGGATTACCAGGAGTACAAATCCGAAGCGAAGATCAAGGAAGCCGGTAAAATGGCAGTAGAAGGCAAAGACTACGTGGTGCAGGATGGTGACATCATGCACTTCCGCTTCAACGTATAGCGTGTAAGCCAGACTATCATACAAATAAAAAGGCGGGATTACTCCCGCCTTTTTATTTGTATGATAGTCACTGAAGCTCGCCGGATAAGTTGGGCTTATAGTTGGCTAAATCAGATCGTATCAGTCTATTGTCATGTTCAAAGGTATACCGACTTTTCAGTTTCCGAAATACCTACAACTGGGTATTTATAAGCACTTTTTATCTGTTGTTGAACAAGATCTCTTCATACCCGATCAGCAGATCAGCGCGGGAGCCCGGCGGGCGGTAGTAAATTAGTATATCGTAGGTATTGCCAGTGGCGAAATGACTTCCCTCGAAGTAACTGGCATCAGCAGCCTGCCCTTTCGCCGGCCTCAGCGCATAGAAATAATTATAATAACCCTGCTTCAGGAGCAGCCTGCCCTTATAAGCCTGTTGCTCATGGTCGTAGCGCATGCGGCTCTCATCGTTCAGCAGCCACTCGGTCATGCCACCCTGGATGTATACCTCTCCCTGCTCCTCTCCTGTCTTCAATTCAAAGTCAACCCAAGTATAGTCGGCATTCACAACAGAGTTGCCGTACTCCCTGTTTCCGTAGAGCATTTTACCGTCAGCATCCGGATCCTGGCTGTAGGCTAATCCGGCACGGCTACGCTCCGGTTGCAGCTTAATGTGCACCGGCACCGCTTCCAGGTTAATCTGCTCTATACCTAGCCCTTTGAAGCGGATACTGCGAGAATCAAAGGAACGGAACTCACTCAGTCCCAGAAAATGGTCCTTGGCGTCGAAGAACACGTACTCCAGGCGGCGCTGATCGTCACGCACGAAGGCGGGCTTCGGGTATACCTTGGCATTGTCCCAGCGGTGGTTCTGGCGCATCACGGCTTTTACTTCCTGCGCCGGATTTACCAGGGCGTAGTCTTTGTAGAATACATTGAACTCGACCGGCTGACGGGCAGCTCTTCCCTCGGGACCGGTTGGGGCACCTAGCTTGGCTGTCACGGCAACCAGGTTCTGGTATACAAGTATACGCCTGGTCAGCAACAGATTACCTCCCTCCTCACTTACCTGAAGCACATAATTTCCACTGAGTTTCACGCGCGGCACCCGAAAACGACAATGCACGTAGGGCACCCGGGTGTTAATGGAGTTCTGCACGTCCGTAATAAAGAACTCGTTAAAGTCGCTGAGAAACTGCGCGTCATTCAGACCGGAAGGTGTCCAGTCGGCATTGCAATGCACGAGCTTGGCTACTAAGCGCTGCGGACCGGCATTCAGGCGGTCGAACTCAAGCAGGATGGGTTGCTCCTGCCCTATGGAAACAACGGCAGGCTCCAGCACGGCTTCCGGTCCGCCGGTGCCGCGGTAGCACTGCACCGAGCGTATACTGGTGTCATATATAAAGTCTTCGTAGCGCACCGACTGCTGTGTCGTACTGCCCGTTGTGGCATACCCCTGTTGCTCGAGCGGAACACAGGCCGCCAACCCCAGGCAAATGGAAGCAAGCGCGAAGGCGTTGCTGAACTTACTTAAGCGCATCATTCAGTATTTTCAGTTGAATTGGGTTTGATTTCGTCCCACACAAAGCATAGCCGAAGATAGGAATTTTTGAACAAAGCAAGCGAAACAACGTAATGCAGCATTGTATTTTTCCTTTAATACACTGCAAATCAACTGATTATCACGTATATGAATTAACGCAAAACAAACACCCCTTCTATATGAAAAAAGTTCTACTGGCCGGCGCTACAGGGCACCTGGGGAGGCATATTTTCCGGGAACTGAAACAACAAGGGTATGAAGTGCGTGTACTGGCGCGCAATCTGAAAAAGGCACAGTCACTTTTCCCTGATCCGGAAGAGCTCGTACTCGCCGATGCGACGAAGCCACAAGAACTGGAAGGGTGCTGCGCGGGCGTTGAGGTGGTGATATCTGCGCTTGGCAAAAATCTGAGCCTGCGTCACAAGGGCATTGGTTCTTTTCACGACATTAATTACGAAGCAAATCTGCATTTACTTCAGGAAGCCGAACAGGCTGGTGTACAACAATTCGTTTATATATCCGCCTTCGGGGCAGGTCAATTTCCCCAGTTGGCTTATTTTGATGCACATGCTGATTTCGAAAAAGCGTTGCGATACAGTTCACTAACCCATACCATCTTAAAGCCGGTTGCTTTGTTTTCGATGTTAGAAGAAATGGCGATCATGGCGCGCAAAGGACATATCGGGCAGCTCGGACAGGGCGACAGACTCATTAACCCAATCTACGATGGCGATGTAGCGGGCTTTGCCGTTTCCTGCATCGGGAGTCCCAGTCAAACGCTTGAGTTAGGCGGACCAGCCACCTATACCCGGCAGGAGCTGGCGCAGCTCGTTTGTGAAGCTGCCAGCTACAGCGGCCGTGTTACCGAAATTCCGCTCGACTACGTGGAAACGCTTCTGCCGTTTGTGCGTCTGCTCAGCAGAAACCTCTATGATAAACTCGCTTTTATGGCCGCCGTAAGCAAAACAGACTGTGTAGCACCAACAGTTGGCCAGTTCAGTTTGGAAGCGTATTTTGAATTGGAGCCTCAGTTAAGCAACTAATGCACCAATGAAGGACAAAATTTAGTGATTATAAATGAACCAGTTAGCCGGAAATGGACTTTTTATTCAGTAAAAATTGCCGGTGACTGCTTGCAATATAAAAGCAAGACGCTATATTTGCATCACAGTACGACAGAATGGTCCGTTCGTCTAGGGGTTAGGACTCCAGATTTTCATTCTGGCAACAGGGGTTCGATTCCCCTACGGACTACATAGTAATTTAGAACCCGCATATTTAGCTAAATATGCGGGTTTTTTTATTCCTGGGAGTACATAAAACAACACAGGAATTTAAATTCTAAAAAGAACACGGTACTGTAAAACTAGTCGGTATATTTATAGACAAACATAGATGTACGAATCACCTCACATTTAAAAAAAGACGCTTAGTTTCAAGATAGCGCACTAAGAGACATAAGGATTGCTATGATACTGTATATTAAATACATGGTTAGCCTGCGCTGTAAAATGATGGTGAAGGAAGAATTAGCTAAACTGGGGTTGCAGTATGTGGTAGTAGATCTGGGTACTGTTGAGATACTCGAAGATATTACACAGGAGCAGCGCTTGTTACTGAAAAATAATCTGCTGGTATCGGGGCTGGAGTTGCTCGATGACAAACGCAGCATCCTAATCGAAAAAATAAAAAATGTGATCATTGACATGATCCATCATTCAGATGAATTCCCGAAAGCAAATTACTCAGACTTTATTAGTGATAAGCTTAACCACGATTATACCTATCTGGCTAATATTTTTTCTGAAGTAAAAGGGATTACGATTCAGCAATTCATCATTTTCCACAAAATAGAAAGAGTAAAAGAGCTGCTTTTATATAAAGAACTCAACCTTACCGAGATCGCGCACAGGCTCCATTACAGCAGTGTCGCGCATTTGTCGAATCAGTTCAAGAAAGTGACGGGCCTCTCCCCTTCCTATTACAAACAACTAAAGCAGAAAAGACTGGCAAACCTGGAAAACATGTGATATATGTAATATTCTTTATTTACTGTGTAACATAGTGCCGTTTGATTATCCCCACCTTTGTAAAATCAAATACTGCCGTGCATTATATAGGTGCACGCACCCGCCAGTAACGGAGAATTAATAATCACCCATTGAATTTAAGAAAACTAGTGACTTCCCTTGCCTTCGCATCGGTAGTTGTGATTGCCGGATGTAAAGAAGATACATTCATTGAAGATTTTGGGGTATGCCCCGTTGTTTTAAGTACTACTCCTTTAGATGGAGCCATAGAAGTTCCGCGTGAATCACAGGTTACCGTTACCTTTAACGAGGCAATGAACCCTGCCACCATCAACCAGACATCCTTCACCCTATTAGGTCCGGATAAAGCAGAAGGTGCTATCACCTACAACACTGAAAACCACACGCTGACCTTTGTTCCCAAAAGCAAGTTAAAGTATTCTACTACCTACACAGGCAGAGTTGCCACTTCCGTAAAGGACATGCTGGGGAATGCCCTTCAAAAAGAATACGTCTGGACATTCAGTACCGGTGATCTTGTATCGCCAGTCGTTATCTCTACTGACCCTGTCAACAATGCGACCGGTATCCTGCTGAATAAAGCCATAGCTGCTTCTTTTAGCGTACCCATGGACCCGTCAACGATTAATACGACAACTTATACCTTGAAGCAAGGTGCAACGGCAATAGCCGGAGTGGTCACGTACTCTGGCACGACAGCCGTCTTTACACCTACTGGCAACCTGACGGAAAACACGGTCTATACCGGCACCATTACAACGGGCGCCTTAAACAAGGAAGGTAATCCACTGCTCAGTCATCATGTGTGGTCCTTCACTACAGTAGCCCATACCACTCCTACGATTACCTCTACAGACCCTGCTCATCAGGCTACGGGCGTCGCCCTCAATAAAGTAATCAATGCCACTTTCAGCGAAATGATGAATCCTGCAACGATCACCGCAACGTCCTTTACTTTAAAAACAGGCACTACAACGGTGGTTGGCACAACAAGTTACACTGGCACCAAGGCAAGTTTCACACCTACTAATAACCTGGCTGCCAACACAACTTACACGGTTACTATAACGACTGCTGCTAAAAGCACAAACGATGTCGCGCTAGCAAAAAACCATGAATGGTCTTTCACAACGGCAGCCGAAAACCAGCAACCAGGTACGCCAACAGTGGGAGTTAACCTGAAAACAGCCGCACGCTTCGGCATCTTCGCAGGGGTAGGCATCAGTAACAATGCAGGCCCTAGTGTGATCCGTGACCTGGATGTAGGCATAACACCTGGTGTTCGCTCATCTGTAACCGGCTTCCCGCCAGCCATCGTTGAGAACGGCGCAATTTATGCATCCGATGACATTACACCTCCGGGCACTGCAGCCATGCTGTTACAAGCGAAGAAGGATCTGTTGGAAGCGTATCTTTTTGCTGAAGGCGCCTCTGCTCCGGCACCAGCCACAGTAGCAGGCGACCAGGGTGGCAAAACACTGGCACCAGGTATCTACAAATCTACTTCTACTTTATTAGTACAGGCCGGTAACCTGACACTGGATGCAAAAGGCGACCCGAATGCCGTCTGGATTTTCCAGATAGCCTCTGACTTTACCACCGTAGGTGGTGCAGGCGGTAACATCATACTGACCGGTGGTGCACAGGCTAAGAACATCTTCTGGCAAATCGGAAGCTCTGCCACGATCGGCGACGGTACTTCCTTCAAAGGAAACGTACTGGCCTACACGTCTATCACCATGAACTCAGGTGCCAGAGCTGTAGGTAGAATGCTTGCCTTGAATGGCGCGGTTGTCATGACCAACACAAACATCATCGAGAAGCCTTAATCAACACGAAAATGATCATCAAAAATAATAATACCGGATCGCGCAAAGCGTGGTCTGCCCCTAAGCTTGCGCTCAAAAGTTTAGTCTTCAGCACCATTATCTTCACTGGGATACAGGCGCCAGTACAGGCACAGGATGCTCCGTTCACAAAACCATCCTGGTGGATCGGTGCAGCAGCCGGTGCAAACTTTAACTTCTACAGAGGTTCCACGCAAAAGCTGAACGCACAATTAACGCCGCCAGTAGCATTCCATAATGGAAATGGCATAGGCCTGTTTGCATCTCCGCTGATAGAATACCGTCGTCCGGAATCCAGATGGGGGCTTATGCTGCAAACGGGTTACGATAGCCGCAGAGGTACATTCGACCAACAGATTACGCCTTGTGATTGCCCTGTAGACCTTAGCACCAAGCTTAGCTATATCACTGTCGAGCCAAGCCTGCGCTTCGCCCCATTTAAAGCATCTGGTTTCTATCTGATGGGTGGCCCGAGACTGGCTTTCAATGTAAAAAAAGAGTTTAGGTACGAACTCGGGATTAACCCGGCTTACCCGGATCAGCAAAAGAACCCTGTTGTTAAAGGTGACCTGAGTGATGTAAAAAAGACACTGCTCTCCATGCAGATTGGTGCCGGATACGACATTCCGCTTAACTCACAGGATAATCGCAACCAGTTCATACTTTCTCCTTTCGTGACGTACCAGCCATACTTTGGCCAGTCACCACGCACCATCGAATCCTGGACAGTAAACACCTTGCGCGTAGGCGCTTCCATAAAGTTCGGACGTGGAAAAGCGAACACGGCTACAGCTGTAAACGATGTACAGTTCTCTGTTAACTCCCCTACCAACATCACGGCAGACCGAAGAGTAAGAGAAACCTTCCCGCTTCGTAACTATGTGTTCTTTAACCAGGGCTCCACTACCATTCCGGATCGTTATGTGTTGCTAGATAAAAACCAGGTAAAAGATTTCAAAGAAGATCAACTGGAAGTGTTCACGCCTAAAACACTATCTGGCCGTTCGGAACGCGAAATGACGGTTTACTACAATGTGCTCAACATTCTCGGTGACCGTATGGGCAAGAATCCGGAATCCACGATTACCTTGGTTGGCTCGTCCGAAAATGGCCCGCAGGAAAGTAAAGTAATGGCTGAAACGGTGAAGAGTTACCTGGTGACCACATTCGGTATTGAAGCTACACGCATCAGCATAGAAGGACGTGACAAACCAAAGCTGCCTTCTGAACAACCGGGTGGTACCAAAGAACTGGAACTGCTCCGTGAAGGCGACCGTCGGGTGTCTATTGAAAGCAACGCACCGGCCTTGCTGATGGAGTTCCAGAGTGGCCCGGAAGCTGCCCTGAAGCCAGTGGAAATCACGGCAATACAGGAAGCACCGCTTGACAGCTATGTTACTTTTAACACAGTTGGCTCAGACGAGGCCTATACCTCCTGGTCTATGAACCTGACAGACGACAAAGGTACAGTCCAGAGTTTCGGACCGTTTATGCAGGAGAGTGTCAGCATGCCCGGCAAATCCATTTTAGGAGACCGACCGAAAGGCACTTACCTGGTCACCATGCTTGGTACGAAAGAAGATGGCACCATTGAGAAGATGGAAACTACTGTGAACATGGTACTCTGGACCCCGGCAAAAGACGAAGAAGGACAGCGCTACAGTGTGCTGTATGAGTTCAACGACTCCAAGACGATCAGCACCTATGAGAAATACCTGACTGAGATCGTGACGCCCAAAATACCCCAGGGCGGCAAGGTCATCATCCATGGTTATACAGACATCATCGGTGATGAAACCAATAACAGGAACCTGTCATTAGCAAGAGCCAATGATGTGAAAAGAATCATCGAAGCCAGCCTGGCGAAAGCAGGCAGAAAAGATGTGACTTTTGAAGTACAGGGGTTTGGCGAAGATCAATCCCTTGCCCCATTCGACAATAAATTTCCGGAAGAGCGCTTTTATAACCGTACCGTTATAATCGACATTATCCCCGGAAAATAGTTAAGCCGTATATTCATTGCTTAAAAGCTGCCTGGTTTATATCAGGCAGCTTTTTTGTTTCATACATAATACAAATGCCAGGCTGAATAGCTGCACTTGTCAGCCTTGCCTCAAACTGAGCAACGTTTCTGCCCTGAAACCGTCTAAATAGAAGGGATTCCTAAAGTTTCCAGTAGTCCCTTGATTTATGGTGAGAATATTTTTACTCTCAACTCTTCTCCTAATCAGTGCGAATTGCCGGGCACAAGCCCCGGAGGAAAAGCCTGAGGAGAAGCCATACCTGAAGCTGGGCGGTGCAGTGCGCTTTAACTATAACCTCTCTACCTGGAAGCAGGACCAGCTGGAACGCGGCGGCGATTTCGGGTTTGATATGTTCCGCATCAACGCCGAAGCTGAGTACAGGGGCATCAAGCTCAACGCCGAATTTCGTCACTACTCCCAGGCCTTTGGTGGTTCTTTTCTAAAACAAGCCTGGTTCCAGTACGACTTTTCAGAGCAATCGCAGCTACAGGTCGGGCTGAACCAGGTACCCTTTGGCATTCAGCAGTATAACTCCAACAACTGGTTCTTTAACATTACCTACTATGTTGGCTTTGAGGATGACCACGACATGGGCGTGAAGTATATCCTTGACTACGGCAAATGGCAATGGCAGGCGGCTTACTACAAAAGCGCAGAGGAGTTTGTCTTTGCCTTGACAGACCCGAGTCCCAACCGCTACTCCTATGATGTAACCGGGCGGAACAAGGAAAACAACCAACTCGACATTAAGGTAATACGGCGCCTGGGCGACAGCCTGGCCCATGAACTGGGAGTTTCGCTACAGGGCGGGCTGCTCTACAACTTGGACACTGAACGTAATGGCACCCACTACGCCGGGGCAGTCCACTACGAGTATAAAGCCGAACACAGCCCCTGGAACATCAAGCTGCAGGCCATGCTCTACCATTTCAATCCAAAGTATGCTGCCGGAGCCAATCTGGACTTCGTGGAAATGGGCGCTTACGGGGCCAACTATAACGTGGCCAATCAGGGAGAAATTTACACGGCAGGCGTCGCCTACCATATTCCTTTAAACACGCGCCTCGTACAAAGTATAGATATTTACAACAATTACGGCTTTTACCACAAAAGTATAAGCGGTTACGAAAACGCTCATATGAATGTGCTTGGAGCCCTCTTCACCGTAGGCCCAATGTACATATACACCGACGCAGCCTTAGGTTACAATCAACCCTGGCTGGGACCCGATTGGACGAACGCACTGGCCGCAGGCACGCCCGGCGACACCAAATGGCACATGCGCTTCAACATAAACATGGGGTACTATTTCTAAGCTTTGAAGACAGGATGTATGGGTAAAGTAGGAAATGTTGCAAAGAAATCATTCGGCCTGGACGTAAACGGCCCCGTGTTCTGGTCCTCCATTGTGTTCCTGGTGGTCAGTATAGGCCTCGTGCTACTTTTCAGGGAGGATGCGGAGGCGTTTTTCAGTGACGCGCAGTCAGCCATCACAGCCAACATGGGCTGGCTGTTCATCCTTAGTGCAAATATCTTCGTGGCTTATTGCCTGTACATGGCCTTCAGCCGGTTTGGTAAAATTAGACTCGGGGGCAAGGACGCCAAACCGGAGTTCAGCACCCCGGCCTGGTTTGCCATGCTGTTCAGTACAGGTATGGGCATCGGTCTGCTGTTCTGGAGTATCGCAGAACCCATCAATCATTTCCAAACCCCTCCGATCGAAGACCCCGGCACGCCTGCCGCCGCCCGGCAAGCCATGAACTTCACTTTTCTGCATTGGGGGCTACATGCCTGGGCTATCTATGGGTTGATGGCACTGGCGCTGGCTTACTTTACTTACAATCGGCATCTGCCCCTTACCGTGCGTTCGGCCTTTTACCCTTTCCTGGGGGAGCGCATCCATGGAATTGCGGGGCATGTGATCGATATTCTGGCCGTGATCGCAACGCTTTTTGGCCTGGCGACTTCGCTGGGGCTGGGTGTACAACAGGTAGCGGCAGGCCTGAACCATGTCTTCCCGGCCATTGCCAATAACATCACCACCCAGATCATCCTTATCGTGGTAATCACGGGAGTGGCGACGCTATCCGTTGTGAGCGGCGTGGATAAAGGCGTGCGTATCCTGAGTGAGTGGAACCTCCGCATCGCTTTGTTTATACTTGTTGCTGTCATTTTCCTGGGGCCAACTGTTTTTATACTGGGCTCCTTTGTACAGAACACCGGCTCCTATATCGGTAACTTCCTGCAGCTCGCGTTCTGGAACGAATCCTACACCACCCGGAACTGGCAGGGCAGCTGGACCGTTTTCTACTGGGCCTGGTGGATCTCCTGGGCGCCGTTTGTAGGCATTTTTATTGCGCGGGTTTCCAAAGGAAGGACCATAAAAGAATTTATACTTGGGGTGCTCATTGCCCCTTCCCTGCTCTGCTTTCTGTGGATGACGGCCTTCGGCAGCACCGCGCTGCGCGAGACATTGACTGGCAACACAGTTATCGCGGACGCCGTGGCATCGGATATGTCCACAGCGCTGTTTGTGTTCTTTGAGCAGCTCCCTTTTTCCATCGTCCTTAATGTGATCGGTATCATTCTGGTGGCCTGCTTCTTCGTCACCTCCGCCGACTCTGGTTCGCTGGTGGTGGTTAGCCTGACTTCCGGCGGCAAGCGCGACCCCTCGGTGGCCATCCGTTTATTCTGGGCGCTTGGGGGCGGGGCCATTGCAGCCGTCCTGTTGCTCGGCGGTGGTTTACAGGCGCTGCAGGCAGCTGTAATTATGACCGGCCTGCCGTTTGCCATCATCCTGCTGCTGATGTGCTACAGCCTCTACCTTGGCCTTGATGAGGAGGCCGAGCAGGAAACAAGACTCAGCAAGGCACAACAGCGCAAGGATTACCAGCAACTGGTAGCCGAAATGCTGGCCAGGCGCGCCCAGAGACAGGATTTAAGAGTAACTGAGAACAGAAAAGATAAGCCAGTATCACCAAATCCCGATGCGTTATGACCCCGATAGATGCCATGATGGTCTGCCTCGACCTGAGCGACCTCGACGAGAAACTCGTTGCTTTCTCCCGCTCCGTCTGCGAACGCCTGCAGGTGCGGAAAGTATACTTTGTTCACAACATCAGGCTCTATGAGCTGGCCGATGACTTCAGGGAGATGATCGGGGACCTGGACCTTAGCAAGGAGGTAGAAGGCAACATAACTGACATTGTAGCCGAGCAATTTGGAAACATCACCGACCACGAAATACTGGTAAGCGAGGAGCCCAACAGCGAGGTGATACTAGCGGACATAGTAAAGCGCTATGGCATAAAGCTGACGCTGCTGGGTAAGAAAATCAGCGACAGAGGCACCGGCGCTTTAGGCACAAAACTGTTGCGCATACTTCCCTGCAGCGTACTGGTCTTCCCCGAAACAGCAAGCTTCAACATCCGGAAAGTGCTCGTGCCAATTGACTTTTCGGATACTTCGCTGCACGCACTCCGGCTCAGCAAAGAACTGTCGGACCAGTTGGGGCTAGAGCTGGAGATCATGCACGTATACCGGCTCCCGACGCAGTTTTTCCCGCTCATATCGGAAGAGGAGGCCGTCCAAAAAGCACTGGAAGTAGTAAAGACTAGGTTTGCTGACCTGCAGAAGCGGTACCCGGAAATAGCCGGCATGCCGTATACGTTGGTGCGCGCGGCCAACAAAAGTATAGCCGAGCGCATTGCCCTGCACCTGGAGAAAGGCCGCCACGACCTGTTGGTGCTGGGCCTGAGAGGCACCAACCCGCTGCCTATGCTAAACATGGGCAGCGTGCCTACCGAAGTGTATAACTCAGATATTGACGTACCGCTGTGGCTGGTATACGCCGAAGGGACAATCCGAAAATAGAAGGTAGAGCATGAAGTGTGATTGGCTATGATTTATAACGGCACCCTGGGATAATTAAAAACTTCCACCTCTTCGCCGTTCTTCGTGTGAAGCAGTCGGCTCGGACGATGGCTTTCCGCTAATACGTGCGCACGGGCAAGTGCTTTATCCTCGTCATGAAAGGTTTCCACTACGTTTTTGTTATCCAGCACTTGCCACTGCTCTTTCTCTTTATTCCACTGTATGCGGTAAATATTCTCATCTAGGGGCCGGTTGCGAATCAGGCCGAGGATGTATTTGCCATCGCTGTAGCTGCCGTCCGGGTATGGCATGGGCAGCAGCGCAAAGAAGATGTAGTACATGGAGAAGTAGGTGAACTGGTAGGTGAGCATACCCGCCTCTACTGTACCCGCTTCCACCAAGTACATCACCGCCAGGGCTGATAGTGCGTTGAACAACACGCCCCCTAAAAGACAAGGATGTTGGCAATGCGTTGATTACGCTTCAGGTTATCAAAAGAACAGTGGCCGTACCAAAAGTAGTACTGCCGTACTTCCAGCATGCCCAGTCTAAAAAGCATATCGCCGGTGCCCACTGTGACCTTGATGTTTTTGCCGCCCATCAGCCAGGCAAAAAACACATGACCTCCCTCGTGCAGAAAGGAAATGACCGGAAGCACTACAAAGAAGGCCAGGAAAAACTTCGGTATATCCTGAAATCCAAACATGACTATACCTGTTACGGGAACTGAGAATTGAGTTGTGCTAGTCCTTAACGACAGGTATAGGCTAAAGTGGTGAAACTGAAATACAGTTTGTCACTGTCTTTTACTTTATCGCTTCCTTAGACCGTACCTTGTTGAAATACTTCTTAGTTTTGTATCGCAACCGGATCCATACCTTCGGATCTCTCCGGTTATTATAAATAATACGGTACATGCTATCGAAAAAGACAAAGTATGCGTTTCATGCCCTCTCCTACCTGGCCGAAAACCAGGATAAGGGCGCTGTGCTTATTCAGGAAATCGCATCCAGTAAGAATATCTCGCACAAATTCCTCGAAAACATTCTGCTCGAATTGAAGAAAGCAGGTATACTGGGAAGTAAAAAAGGTAAAGGCGGGGGCTATTACCTCATCAAAAAACCGGAAGAAATCACGCTGGCCAAAATCATCCGCCTACTTAACGGCCCGATTGCCTGGCTCCCCTGCGTGAGCCTGAACTATTACGAGAGATGCTCCGACTGTGCTGACGAGGCTACCTGCAACATGCACATCATCATGTGTCAGGTAAGAGATCAGACTTTGGCAGTTGTCGAGAACAAAACCCTGTCCGATCTCATCGCAAAAACCACTGATAAACAAGCTCTTAAATATTAGATATACAAAATTTTAGTTTTTTTTGATGCATTACCCTACTTAGTTTGTAGGTTTTATGTAGTTTTGATCCTCAAAGCAGCCCTATGCTATTAGATCAATACCTTCAAAAAGCTTTCAACAGGAAGCAGGGTCCCAAAAAGGACAGCAAGTTCAAGAGTGTCGCCAAGGCGTTTTCCTGGCGCATCCTGGGTACCCTGGATACCATTGTAATCTCTTACTTCATTACCGGTGAGCTGAAAATGGCCTTTTCGATCGGTTCCATTGAGGTCTTCAGCAAGATCCTGCTCTATTATGTGCACGAACGAATCTGGGAGAGATTCACTGTAAAAAAACACGCCCATGAACTTGAAAGATCAAATTCCGTCCCTGCTTGAGGAACTGGCGGACTTGTCGCTCTCCGAAGCGCTGGCCTGCATGGCGAACCGGTTTCCCGGTGGCATAGCATTTTCGACAGCACTGGGCCAGGAAGACCAAACCATCACCCACGCCATCTTTTCAGCTAGGCTTCCCATCCGCATCTTCTCCCTCGACACCGGGAGGCTGTTCCAGGAAACATACACCCTCTGGAGTGAGACGGAGCAAAAATATAACAGCAAAATTGAACCCTTCTTTCCGCAGGCCAGCGATGTAGAGGCCTACGTCGCCCACGATGGCATCAACGGTTTTTACGACTCTATCGATAGCCGGAAAGCCTGCTGCCATGTCCGCAAGGTACTTCCACTGACAAGAGCGCTGCAAGGGGTGGACGTCTGGGTAACCGGGCTGCGTTCGGGCCAAAGCGCCAACCGAAGCAGCTTCAACCTGCTGGAATGGGATGAAACTTTCCAGGTTATCAAGTTCAACCCGATCATTAACTGGTCTTTCGACGAGATGATCGCCTACTTGCAAGAGCACCAAGTTCCTTACAACAAGCTGCACGACCAGGGATTCGTCAGCATCGGCTGTGCGCCCTGCACCCGGGCCATACTGCCGGGTGAAGAACCACGCGCCGGCAGGTGGTGGTGGGAACAAACCCAGAAAGAGTGCGGACTTCATGCAAATTATTTCAACCAAAAAAATTAATATGGCTACTCACATCACGGCATTCCCCAGAGAACTGGAAGACGAGGCCATTTACATCCTGCGGGAAGTGGCCGCGCAATTCGAGAAACCGGTTCTCTTGTTCTCCGGCGGAAAAGACTCTATCACGCTGGTAAGGCTGGCCCAGAAAGCCTTCTACCCGGCCAGAATTCCCTTCCCCCTGCTGCACGTCGATACGGGGCATAATTTCGAGGAGACCATCCGCTTCAGAGATGAACTGGTGGAAGAGCTGGGTCTGGAGCTGATCGTGCGCTACGTGCAGGACAGCATCGACCAGCAGAAGGTGGTGGAAGAAACCGGAAAATACGCCAGCCGGAACGTGCTGCAAACCGTCACGCTGCTGGATGCCATCGAAGAGTTCGGCTTCGACGCCTGCATTGGCGGCGCCCGCCGCGACGAGGAAAAAGCCCGCGCCAAAGAGCGGATATTCTCAGTGAGAAACGATTTTGGCCAGTGGGATGCGAAGAAGCAGCGCCCGGAGCTCTTTGATATGCTGAACGGCAGAATCAACCTGGGCGAGAATGTGCGCGTCTTCCCGATCAGCAACTGGACCGAGCTGGATGTGTGGAATTACATCAGAGAAGAACAGTTGGCTATACCTAGCATCTACTACTCACACGAGCGCGAAACATTTGAGCGCGACGGACAGATTCTCCCCTATTCCAGCTTTATGATGGTGTCGGAGGACGAACCCGTGAACACCCGCATGGTCCGCTTCCGGACTGTGGGCGATATGACCTGCACCGCCGCTGTGGAATCTACAGCCGTTGCGATCGAGGACATCATAGCGGAAATACTGAGTGCCACGGTATCAGAAAGAGGTGCCCGCATAGACGACAAGCGCTCCGAGGCAGCCATGGAAAAAAGAAAACAGGCAGGATATTTTTAAGGTATGGACGTTCTAAAAATTGCAACCGCAGGAAGTGTGGACGATGGGAAAAGCACCCTGATCGGCCGCCTGCTTTTCGAAACCAACTCGATCACCACCGATAAGCTGGAAGCCATCATGGCCAGCAGCAAAAAGAAAGGCCTCGACTATGTGGATCTTTCACTGCTCACCGACGGCCTGATCGCCGAGCGTGAACAAGGCATCACGATCGATGTCGCGCACATCTACTTCTCCACCCCAAAGCGAAAGTTCATCATCGCCGATACGCCGGGGCACTTTGAGTATACCCGCAACATGGTGACGGGCGCATCCAATGCTAATGTTTCGATGATTTTGGTAGACGCCCGCAACGGTGTGGTGGAGCAAACGTTCCGGCACTTTTACATCTCCTGCCTGCTGCGCATTCCGAATGTGGTGGTGTGCGTGAACAAGATGGACCTGGTGGACTACGCGCAGGACGATTTTGAAGGTATACAGACTGCCTTCATGGCCTTTGCCGAAAAAGTGCGCTTCACAGGCCAGCAGATCAGCTTTATACCTGTGTCATCGCTCTACGGCGAAAACCTGGTGCGTCAGTCAGAGCACATGCCCTGGTACCAGGAGGCGACACTGCTTAGTCTGCTGGAGGCGATACCGTTGGAGCAGCAGTTGTCAGAGGAACCGAGTCGTTTCCCGGTGCAGTATGTGGTGCGGCCAAAGTCTGAGGAGTTCCATGATTACAGAGCCTATGCAGGCAAGGTAGCCAGCGGGCTGCTCCGTAAGGGTGAACGGGTAGTCGTGCTGCCAAGCGGCCAGGAAACCACCATTGCCCGCATCGAGAAGTTTGGCCGTGAGATAGAGGCGGCGCAGGCCAAAGAGTCTGTCAACGTACTGCTGCAGGATGACGTGGACATCAGCCGGGGCGACATGATCGTGCCTATTAGCCAGTTGCCACAGCAAAGCCGACAATTGGAAGCCACCATCTGCTGGATGGATAAAAAGCCGCTCCGCGCCGGTGGTACCTACCTGCTGCAGCATGGGGTAAACGTTGCCAGGGCGAAAGTAAGCGCCCTCACTAATTTAATTGATGTAGTAACGCTGGAAAACAACAGGCAAGTCAGCGAACTCAAGCTGAACGAGATTGCCGATGTACAGCTGAAGACAGCAAAGGAGTTCTTCTATGATGCCTTTGCTGAAAACAGAGCCAACGGGTCCTTTATCCTCATCGACGAGCAGACAAACTCAACAGTCGGGGTTGGCTTGATCAGGTAACACCTGGCTTTAACATAAAAAGGGCTTGGAGCGACAACTGGCCGCTTCAAGCCCTTTTTCAATTTCATCGCCTAGTGCGCATTCATAATGGCGCTTTGGTGGTTGATGGATTCCTGGTGCACAGCTTTGAGATATTTCTCAATAAAGTCCTTGCTAAGCCCCAGTTTCTCTCCCCGCTTAAAAGACTGCGCCAATACGTCGTTCCATCGGGAAGCCTGCAGAATGGTCAGCTTGTTTTCCTTTTTATACCTACCGATATGTTCCACCACCTGCATCCTCTGCGAGAGCAGGGTAAACAGCTCACTGTCGAACTGGTCTACCTGACTGCGAAGCTCCTGCAAGGTGTCGTCCACCTCCACTTTACCGGTATAGCCGTTTCGGAGCACCAGCCCGTCGATGATTTCCGCTAACCGCTCCGGCGTCACCTGCTGCTTGGCGTCGCTCCAGGCCTTGTCCGGGTCTATGTGGCTTTCCAGCATCAGACCGGTATAGTTCAGGTCCATCGCCTGTTGCGAAATTTCTGCCAGCAGCTCCCGGTTGCCACAGATATGGCTAGGGTCACAGATCATGGGCAGCTCGGGCATCCTCCTTTTCAGCTCGATGGGTAGTTGCCACTGCGGCGCATTGCGGAACCTGGTCTCGCCATACTTGGCAAAGCCGCGGTGGATGGCACCCAGTTTGGTGATGCCTGCCCCGCTTAAACGCTCCAGCGCCCCGATCCACAGCTCCAGGTCCGCGTTGATCGGGTTTTTTACCAAAACCGGCACATCTATACCTTGCAGTGCATCCGCTATTTCCTGCACCGAGAAGGGATTGACTGTCGTGCGTGCTCCGATCCACAGAATGTCCACGCCATATTTCAATGCTTCCTCCACATGCTGCCTGTTGGCTACCTCCACTGCTATTTTCATACCGGTTGCCTCCTTTGCTTTACGCAGCCACTCCAGGCCAATTGTGCCAATGCCTTCAAAATTATTGGGACGGGTACGTGGTTTCCAGATACCAGCTCGCAGCACATCCACCTTACCGGTTGCGGCCAGCTGTCGGCAGGTCTCCATCACCTGCTCCTCTGTTTCGGCGCTGCAAGGGCCGCTGATCACCAAAGGCCGTTGCAGATCAGGCAACCAAGTGGTGATCGGAGCAATCTCTAGTCTGTCTTTTCCGGCGAGAGGCTGAGCAAAGGGCTTCTGCCGGTTCTTGAGCTCGATACCATCAAGTATCCGGCTGATCTGGTTGGCGTTCGAGATCATGTCGTAGGTTTCGGAGCTGAGTCCCTCGTCAATCGTTTCTTTGAAGAGCAGCAGCTGCTCGATGTAGGCATCGAGTGCCGCCGATACGTGGCTGGCATTCTGCCCGAAGATGGGTGCCCACATATCCGGAGAGCTTTTCGCCAGTCGCACGGTAGACGCAAAACCACTGCCGGCCATGTTGAAAATGCTTTTCTCGTCTTTCTCGATCTTCAGCACCGTCAGACCAAGGGCAAAGGAAGTGATGTGGGATAAGTGCGAGACAAAGGCGATGTGCCGATCATGTTCGCGCGCCTCCATATACACCGTTTCCATTTTCAGGACGGCAAACATGGCCTCCGCTTTCCGTACTGCTTCCTCGCCTGACGCCTCTGCGTTGCAGATGATGTTCACTTTGTTGTCGAAGAGCTTGTGGTGCGCCGCTCCTGGACCGGTATTTTCTGTGCCGGCAATCGGGTGGCAAGCAATGAACTGCTTTCTGCGGGGATGGCTCGCGACGGCCTTGCAGATTTGCTCTTTGGTAGATCCCACGTCCAGCACGACAGTGTCGTCCTTTATCTGGTCTAAAAGTGCCAGCACGATGCCCGGGGCCACATCCACCGGCGTCGCGACGATGATGAGCTCACAATTGCCGGCCAGCTCTGCCAGACTGCCTTCTTCCTGTATAATGCCTGTACCTTTTGCTAGCTCAATGTGCTCCGGGTTATTGTCTACACCGATTACTTTACTGGCAAAACCACGCTGCCTGAGGTCCAGGGCCATGGAGCCCCCTATGAGTCCGGTACCTATTACGCCTACGATCATGTTGATTTTATTTTAGTATTTTTAAATGCTTTTATTCTTTCCAAAGCTGTTTGCAACTGTTCGGCGTCAGCACACAGCGACACCCGGATATAGCGATCCCCGTTCGATCCGAAAATGAAACCCGGCGTGATAAAGACACCTGCTTCATAGAGCAGTTCATCCACCAGCTGCCCTACTGCTACTCCTTCGCGTGTGCGACCCCAAACAAACAAACCGACCTGTTCGGTACTGTAGGCGCAATCCAGTGTGTCTAACAGCTGCCAGACAATGGATCTTCGTGCTGCATAGTGCGCATTCAGGTTATCAAACCACGTTTGGGTCTGTTTTAAAGCCTCTATAGCGGCCTGCTGTATCCCCAGGAACATGCCCGAGTCAACGTTGCTTTTAGCAACCAGCACATTCGATATATGACTACTATGCCCAGCCAGCATTCCAACACGCCATCCGGCCATGTTGTGGGATTTGCTCAAAGAGTTCAGTTCCAGCACATGCGCTGATACACCCTTAACCGATAAAATGCTTTCAGGATTGTCATTGAGGATAAAACTATAGGGATTGTCATGACAAAGCAGGATGTCGTTGCGCTCCGCAAAGTCCACCAATTGTGCCAAGGCGGCTTGGCTTGCCTTTGCCCCGGTAGGCATGTGCGGGTAGTTCACCCACATGAGCTTCACTTTGCGCAGGTCTTGCTGCTGCAGATACTCCAGGTCAGGCAGCCAGCCTGTCTCTTCCTGCAAGTCATAGTAGCGCACGACACCACCGGCCACTTTTGTCGCAGCGGCATAGGCCGGGTAACCGGGGTTTGGCACCAACACTTCATCCCCTTCATTCAGGTAGGCGTTGGAAATATAGGTGATGCCCTCTTTAGAACCCAGTAACGGCAATACTTCTGTTTCAGGGTCCAGAGCAACCGCATAGTAGTTGGCGTACCAGTCACTGAAGGCCTGCCGGAGTGCGGCTATACCTTTGTAGTTCTGGTAGCCATGTCCGCTGTCTTGTTGGGCGGCGGCGCACAGCGCCTCCACGGCTTCCTGGGGCGGTGCCATATCGGGACTGCCTATGCCAAGGTTGATAATGCTTTTGCCTGATGCGTTGAGCTGGGCGACCTCCCTTAGTTTGTGGGAGAAGTAGTACTCCTGTACATCCCCGTACCTGTTTGCTATGTTCACCATCTGCTTGTTTCAGAATGCTTTTTAATGCGTTTAGAATAAAAAAGAGTCCGCCGGTAGGGGGACTCTTTACTAGTGAAAAACAACAGCCTGTTTTTACCATAAAAATCCCGCCTGCTTCCAGCGATAGAAGTAGTAATAGTAAAAAGAATATGAGCTGTTTAATGTCATGATCATGTTATTACATAAAAAAAGCCTCCGATCGGGAGGCCTCTGATTTATAGCTGTTTATCAACCTATAGCATCGCCACCCTTATTTACATAAAGTAAAATAGTAATAGCTATAATAGGCGATATGAGTTTGTGCGATGTTCATTTCTGTGGGCTAATATCTGATATAATCCTTACAATCAAAAAATTATAGCCGGAAATATTTTTAAAGGTAATTTTTTTACCGTAGTCCATCTGGAAAACAGGACAAATGATGCCGGCCCCATGGGTCTCCTCTGAGAAAATTCACTAAATTGATCTCCTAAAACCTAAACGAATGAAACGACTCCTATCCCTTTGTCTGCTGGCCTTGCCCCTGTTCCCGGCAGCGGCGCAGCAGACCCAGAAGCCGGTGCTGCACGGCAAGAACTGGGTAGCCATTACAGGCAAACCGCTCGCTGCCACCGCCGGCGCCATGACCTTCCAGAAGGGCGGCAATGCCGTGGATGCGGCCTGTACCATGCTGGCGGCCACCTGCACTATGTGGGACGTGCTGAGCTGGGGCGGCGAAACGCAGGCGCTCATCTACAACCCAAAGACCAAAAAGGTAATCGCCCTCAATGCCCTGGGCGTAGCCCCTACCGGCGCTACTGCCAAATTCTTCAAAGACAAAGGCTATAATTTTCCGCCTGAAAACGGACCGCTGGCTGCTACCACACCCGGTACCCCGGGCGGACTGATGCACATGCTGGCCAATTACGGCACCCTGAGTCTGGAAGAGGTGCTTGCCCCTGCCATGGAAATGGCTGCCGGCTACCCGATCGAGGCGCAGACGGCCAACAGCATCGAGAAGAACAAGGCACTCATCAAGCAGTGGCCTTACAGCAAAAAGGTATTCCTGACGCATTTGGGCGAAGAACGCGAAGCGCCGGCAGCAGGCGAGATCTTCGTACAAAAGGACCTGCTGCAGACGCTCACCAAACTTGTGGAGACTGAAAGAGCAGCTCTTAAGCAAGGCAAAAGCCGGAAGGAGGCGATCATGGCCGCTTACGATCGTTTCTACAAAGGGGATATTGCCGAGGAGTTCGTGCGCGGCTCCAAAGAACAGGGTGGCCTGATCACCATGCAGGACCTGGCCAGGTGGAAGCCGATCGAGGAAGAGCCGATGATAGTGAATTACAAAGGCGTTGAGGTATACAAGATGCAGCAGTGGACGCAGGGCCCTGCCATGCTGCAGGCCCTCAACATCCTCGAGAACTTCGACCTGAAAGGCATGGGCTATAACAGCCCCCGCTACATTCATACCGTCTACCAGGCCATGAGCCTTTCCTTCGCCGACCGCGACTTCTATTACGGGGACCCTTATTTCAAACCGGAAGAGCCGATGAAAGGCCTGCTCAGCAAGGACTACGCCAGGCAACGGGCCAGCCTGATCCGCCAGGACAAAAACGACGCGACCATTGGACCCGGTGACCCCTACCCTTTTGAGGGCCGCAAGAACCCCTACCTGAAAATGCTGAAGAAAAGAGGCTACGAACCGGACACCGTGCGCCGCAACTTTGCCCCTACACACGACCAGCGCACCGGCTTATTGCAGGAAGAGGCCGAATACCAGGACCGGCTGTGGCGCGGCACCACCACCATCGAGGCGGCAGACAAAGAGGGATGGATCGTTTCCATCACACCGAGCGGGGGCTGGCTTCCGGCTACTATAGCGGGCAACACAGGCATCGGTATGAGCCAGCGCATGCAGAGTTTCGTGCTCGATGCGGAGCTCAATCCTTTTAATGTAGTGGAGCCGGGCAAGCGTCCGCGGGTAACCCTCACGCCTTCCATGGCGCTGAAAGACGGACGCCCCTACCTGTCCTTTGCGGTGCAGGGCGGCGATACGCAGGAGCAAAACCTGCTGCAGTTCTTCCTCAATGTGGTGGAGTTTGATATGAACGTGCAGAAAGCAGCCGAGGCGGCCAACTTCAACACCAACCAGCTCTGGCTCTCGCTCGGCGGTACCAAGACCGACGACCGCAAACCGAAGCACGGCCATATCCTGCTCAACGAAAGCACACCGGACTCGGTGCGCAACGAACTGAAGAAGATGGGCTATACTCTGAGTTTCGGCGACCGCACCAGCGGGCCGATCAACGCCATTTTCTTCGACTGGAAACACGGCAGCTTCTGGGGTGGCTCCAGCAACCACGGCGAAGACTACGGCATCGCCTGGTAAGGTATAGCGACTGCCTACTTATCTTCAAAGCCCCTTCCAAAAGAAGGGGCTTTTTTTGGCCAAATACCCACAACTAGGTATTGGCACAACTAATCCGGATTACTACCTTTGACGCCACTATATATGCCTAATCTAATTTATTTTATGATCTTTTATTGCAACCACCAGTTGCCTTAATTGATCAGCCTTGCTTGCACACGTCTCTTCATACTATGCTATACAAACCTGACACTTACCATCTCATCACCCTTATACACAACACATGACCCGAAACTTTTACGCATTGAAGATTGCCCTCGGCCTCTGCCTGCTCGCCATAACAATGCTGCCTGAAACAGCACAGGCACAACAGCTAGGTATAGCCAACAGCAATTATGCCGGCACCAACAGCCTCTATACCAACCCATCAGCTATTGCTGACTCACGCTATAAGTTCTACCTGAGCCTGTTCTCAGCTGAATTTGGCGCTACAAACAACTACCTGCGCTACGATGCACCGATGTCGCTTTTAAAGCTGGCTCGTCAGGGTAAGGAGTTTAAGAGCGAGTACATCCAGGAAAATCTAAACGGCAAGCAGAAGCTCGTGATGGCCGGTGCAGATTTCAGGGGTCCTGCGCTGATGCTGCAGCTAAGCCCGCTGCACAGCATTGCGGTAACAACCCGTGTACGTGCCGCTGCGCAAGCAAACAATCTGTCAGAGGAAGTGGCACGCCTGTATAAAGTAGCGGATGGCGAAGACGACAGCTACCTCTACAAACCGTATACCGGCAACAACATGAATCTGAATGCTAATGTGTTTTCGGAGTTTGGACTGAGCTACGCCCGAGTGGTGCTAGAGCAGGGGCCGCACTTTGTAAAGGCAGGTATAACCCTTAAGCGCCTCAACGGCGGCTCAGCCGCTTTCCTGAATCTGGAAGACACCGACCTGCAAGCCGAGGAAAGAATGGTGGAAGGCTCGGACGAAGCAGACTATGTAGTGAAACTGGATAAAGTGCATGCCCGCTACGGTTATGCCGCCATGCCAGCGTTTGATGCGGCTGAGAGCGGCGACCTGCTCGGTTTGTTGCTGGGAAGCAAAAGCGCTGGCAGCGGATGGGGCGCTGACATGGGCTTCACGTACGAGTACCGTACCAACAACACGGATTACCAAATCACGCGCAATGAACAACAGCTCACCGACCGGGAACAAAACAAGTACAAATACCGTGTGGCTGTTTCCCTGATGGATATTGGTAGCATCAACTACAATAACCCGGATCTGGTTTGGGCCTATGATGTGAAGCGAACCAACAAAGAAGTGAACCTCTCTGAAATAGGAGATGCTGAGACAACAGAGGACATGCTGGACTACCTGAACGGTCAGCTGGATGTGAGCGAAAACGAAAAGCAGACTTCTTTCCGCGCTGCCTTGCCTACTGCCCTGAACATCAATATAGATTACCGCCTGACGCGCCATCTCTATGCCAATGCCACTTTGACCCAGGGTGTACGTGGCCGCAATACAATTGGCATGCGTCAGAACTCACTGTTTGCCATTACTCCACGCGCTGAGTTCAAAAAGTTCGAGCTAGCGATGCCGGTGGCCTTGCAAAACAACTACTCGGTGCTGACGGTGGGTGCCATGGTACGTTTCATGAACTTTTACATCGGCTCCGATAACATCGGGGGCGCCCTTAACCTGGGCAAGCCCTACGGCGCCAATGCCTATATTGGCGTGTCGTTGCTGCCTATCCTACAGCGCAACCCAAAAGAGAGGAAATCGGCCCCTGCTACCGTCCAGCAGCCGAGCTAAGAACATCAGCATCTTATACCTTAAACCCCGTAGCCAAATTGGTACGGGGTTTTTTATTTACTGCTATCTTAATGAGCTGGTAGTACTCCCAATCCATAAATGTTCAATTGTATTTAACCCTAAAACTGATTTTTTTCAAGGCTACCAATATTTAAACATATAAAGATAATCCTACACATCAATTACTTCATTTATATATAGTCAGATCATTATTGAGGAGTGTAAGATAGGATCCCCAGTTCCAGATTGGCTTTGGAGATTTTATTGCAATCAGGCAGTTAAAAGCTAAATTTTCAATAATCAGACTCAGGTATACGCATCTTCATTTATGAATTAAAATCAAATCAACCGAAGCTTGTTGCTCAAGGCTGATGATTAAATTCACATATCAAACGTATTTTCAGTGGACTAACTCCATTGGAAAAGTGCAATTACGGTTTACAACATTTTTTGTTTCAGAAAAAAAGACAATTTAAATTAGCATCAGGATCATAGCATTTGCGCTGTCAGATCCTTGCTCCCATACCTGCACTATGAAAATCGGCTCAGCCCGGGTTCGTATTTCTTCCCAGTTGCGCTGCTTTAATGAATCTTTAGTACCTATTACCATTTTACAGGATGCACAGAAGGTTGTGTGTCGTATTGCTTCTGTTTTGCATCATCGCATGCCAGGCCGGAATCAAGCGACCTACAAATTCACAGATCAAACTACTGAAGGCGGGCTTTTTCACTTCATATATTTTCCCCGAGAGCACTTCGACGAAGCCCGTTGCCGCTACTACAGGGGGCGTAGTATCTCTCTCACCTGCCACTTCGCAACTTAGCAGTAGCGGAATCTCTGGGGGTGGCACCGAAAGCACAGTAACGGAACGTGGCATCTATTACAACGTGGTAGCGGCGGACGGAACCGTCGTACAGCAACAGGCAATCCCGGGGTCTGCTTACAGTGGTTTTGACGAGGCGCTCGACCATATCATGCAGCGCTACAACGTACCAGCTATGGCTGTCTCCATCACCCGAAATGGGGAGCCGGTTTTTGTCAGAAGCTATGGCCATGCTGACAAAGAAAAAGAAGAACTCGTGAGCGACCAGAGCCTGTTCCGGATTGCCAGCCTTTCCAAGCCCATCACCAGCGCCGGCATTCTCAAACTGGTACACGATGGGAAGCTTACGCTGGCAGACAAGGTTTTTGGTCCGGAGGGCATTCTCGCTGACGATTTTCCGGAGCCAGCTACTGACCCGAACATAGCACAGATCACCGTATACCATCTGCTCACGCACACTGCTGGCTGGTCCAGCGACGGAGCCGATCCAATGCTGGTCAAAGATTCTGTTACAGCCCGGGAAATCATAACTGATCAATTGCTAAACGGGGTCCTGGAGCACCAGCCCGGCTCCACCATGGCATACTCTAACCTGGGGTACAGCATTTTGGGCCGCATAATCGAAAAAGTGACAGGCAAAACGTACGAAGGTTTTATACAGGAAGAGATACTGCACCCGGCGAAGGTTTTCGGAATGCGGATAGCGGGCGACTCCGTAGAAGAACAGGCTTCGAAAGAGGTGAAATACTACCAGCAGCAATACGACCCCTACTCGTATAACATGGCACGTATGGATGCGCACGGCGGCTGGCTGGCAAGCACAGGCGACCTGATGCGCTTCATGGCCCTGATCGATCGCAATCCGGCTATACCTGATCTGATTGAGGACAACCTGCTGCAGGCCACTTATTTCGGTGGCGACACCTGGACCCACTATGGTTCCCTGCCCGGCACCACGGCCGTGCTATCCAGGGTCAACGACGAGTATAGCTTTGTCGTACTGGCCAACACCCGCTACAATCGCTCGCCTAACCGGATTGCAGATGAGGTAAGCGATGCCCTCAGGCAGAATATACTCTCTATGGAGAACTGGCCTAGCGGTGCGGAGCAACTGGCTGCTAACGACTAACAGGAGCTGCCGGAAGCTCAAACACCGCCAGCACGGGCCGATGGTCAGAGGCATAGCTTTCAGGCACCACCTGGTGCGACAGAACTTTCAGAATGGACGTGCGCGAAAAGACGATGTAATCGATGATGCGGTCCGGTGTGTCCTGCGGGAAGGTCGGTTCGCAATCGGTCTGGCAGGTGCGCTGGAACACCCGGTCGAGCGCCGCGATGGCGGGGCTGTCCGGAAAATCGTTGAAGTCGCCGGCCAGGATGAAGGGCACCTCATCAGCGGCGGCAATGGTGTTGATGGTTTGTACCTGCTGCAGCCGGTTGGCACTGCTCAGCACATCGAGGTGGGTGCTGCCGAAACGGATACGCTGCCCATTTGGTATTTGCACGGTGGCAAACGCTACGACTCGATCCTCTGCTTTCGGTTCGGCCTCCTCGGGGAGCGGCACTTTCCGGGCGTCAGTCAGCGGATAGCGCGACAGGATCGCCACGCCATACTCTCCTCCCCCAAAATCAATGGCCCTTGCAAAGTAGAAGTGCATCCCGAGCATCTTGGCCAGTGCTTCGGCCTGGTTGACATTTCCTGAACGTCCAATGTTCACATCCACCTCCTGTAAAGCCACCAGATCAACTGCTTCTTTTCTGATCACTGCCGCAATCGCTTCCAGGTCGATCACACCTTTTTTACTCGGTGGATTGGCGTGGTGAATGTTATAGCTCATGACGCGCAATTGCGTCTGGGCGGTTTCCGGTTGGCCATTCCCTATACCTTGCCGTGCAACAGGTGCGCAGGTTGTCAGCAGGAAGAGGCAGCCTAGTAAGAGAAGAATTGGGTTGAAATCGCTCATAGTTTCAGGTATAGCTTCGTAAATATAGTCATCTGCTGTTAAATGCATAACCTGCTTATCCCTTGTTTCCAGGTATAGCCTATCCCCAAAGGTCAATCCCGGCATATCGCATGGAAACTGTCAAAATATTCCACTTATGCTATATATTAGAGCTTTATTTCATCTAAGCTATACCTGCGCTATGAAACGCAAACTACAGATTACGGGCCGCGGCAAGCTTTCCGTTTCACCCGACATCATGATCCTTTCTTTCAGTGCCGTGGCGCAGGAATGGGAATATGACAAAACCGTTGATTCGCTCAACGCCAAAGTGGAAGACCTGCGCAGCCTCGTCGAAGCACAAGGTATAGCCCGGAGCAGTCTCAAGACAAAGGATTTTGGCGTGCGCAAAGAATCGAAGTGGAACCGCAAGACCGAAAAGTCGTAGTTTAATGGCTACAGTGCCACGCACCGCCTGGAGTTAGAGCTACCGCTCGAGAAAGCACTTATCAATACCCTGCTAGGCCAGGTTGCCAAAAAGCTTGACAACCTGGATTTCAGCATTTCCTTTGGTGTGAAAGACGCCAGCGGGCACCAGCAGCAATTGATCCTGCAGGCCATCGCCAAAGCCAAAGAAAATGCAGCGCTCATTACTGAAGCCACCGGTGTGGAGCTTCGCGAAATCCTCGATATCGACTATTCTTACCGTGAACTCACCATCCGGTCGCAGCACTACGACTACCCGGTATATGACAGCGAGGTGCTGATGGAGGCTTCCGCCCCTGCCCCCGACTTCGAACCCGATGACATTGACGTGTCCGAAACTGTAACGATCACCTGGCGGATCGGGTAAGCTACTCAGTAAAGCAAGCGCTATACCTGAGAGGTCCATACCTGTGGTGAACAGCCCGGTCAACGACCGGATACTAAACAAATGTGCCAGAACCCTAGATGAGTTCTGGCACATTTGTTTTATACCTTGCCCCACCCTTCCAGGCACGAACGATGACGCTCACCCCATGGGCTTTTACAAAAGTAGCGGCATTCACTACCGGCTCAAATGCTCTCTTTCCGCCAGCTTGAAGATTTCGCCCAAGGTATAGGTATGCACGCCGGGCTGGGCGGCTATACCTGCGTTGATCATGGCCTGCGCTACCACCTTGTCTTCGTAGGGTTTGTACTTGCCCGCTATACCTAGTTTATCCAGAAAGTGCATCACTTTATAGGCCACCTCCTCGCCGGTGCGGCTCTCTTTGCGGTCGCCGTGCAGCAGGCCGGGCTGGATGATGTTAATACTCTGGAAATCGAGCTTTTTCACGTTCTCCTCCAGCGTACCTTTCATGCGCGAGTAGAAGATCATGGAATCCTTGTTGGCCCCTGACGAGGAAACCAGCACATAGGCCGGCACCCCGTTCTGGGCGGCAGCTTCGGCGAACTTGTACTGGTAGTGGTAGTCTACCTTGTACTGCCCGTTCTGCCCGCCGGCCTGCTTAAGGGTGGTGCCCAGCGTGGAGAAGAGCACATCACCCTTCACCAGGTGCTGCCATGCTTCCGGCTGGTCAAAGTCGATCAGGTGTTCTTCCAGTTTGGTGTTGGCTATACCCAGGGAGCGTCTGCCAAACACGATCACTTTACTGAAGCGTTCATCTGCCAGAAGTTGTTGTACCAGTTGCGTGCCCACCAGGCCGGTTGCGCCAATTACGAGTGCTGTTTTCATAGGATGGTTTCTTTATCGGTTCATATTCATTTCTATACCTGCTCGACGCGCTATTGTTTTCCAGTCCCGGTCAGTTGCAGGGATGCCTCCCATAGTTTAGCGGCCATTTCCGGGCTGACCTGCGGATTCCGGCGGCCGGGTCTGCGTTTGTAATAGTATTCCCCGTCCTGCCAATCTTTGCCGGGCAAGGTGCTGATCAGCCAAAGCAGTGTGTCGGCTCCTTGCTCAGGAGAGATCATCAAGAAACGCCCCAGCAAACCTTCATACGCCCACCTGATCAGGCCGCCCCCTTCCCGCGCAAAACCTGTACCGACCACACCCGGATGAAACGAAGCCGCCCAGACGCCCTTAAAGCGCCTGCTGATTTCCATAGCATGCAGGATGTTCATGAGCTTTGCGGCCCCGTAGGCCGACATGCTTTTGTAGTTCTTCTTGTTTTCAAGGTCGTCAAATTTAACGCGTCCCATCAGATTGGCTGCGCTGGAGGTATTGATCACGATCGCCTTGGAGGACTCGAGACGTTCCTGCAGCAGCAGCGTGAGCAGAAAGCCTGACAAATGGTTGACCTGCAAGGTGGTTTCGTGGCCGTCTTCGGTCAGACGCCTATCTGCAATAATGCCGCCCACGTTGTTGACCAGCACGTCGATGCGGGGGTATTTTGCCAGCAGATCCCGGGCAAATGCACGCACCTCCGCAAAGCGGGTATAGTCCACCAGGTAATAGTCGCAGCCGATCTCTTCCGCCAGTTTTTCGGTTTCGCCGGAGCGGCCCGTTATCACGACCTGTGCTCCCTGCTGGCGCAGGGTTCTGGCCGCCGCTGCGCCTATACCGGAACTGCCGCCCGTAATGATGATGGTTTTGCCACTGAGGTCTGCCCGCATACTGGTGTATCTTTACAAATTAAAAAGCCTGGACAAAACTGTCATTGTCTTGCTGTAGCTGTCAGGTATAGAAGTTCTGATGCGGACTTATACGATCGATTTGGCATTTGCGCTAAGTGGCGATGGGGTGCTTGCGGATGTTGTTCGTAATAATACATCCATCCTCTTATAGGGAAGATGCGGGTGTTTACGTTTGTTGGCTTTTCATTTATAAAGTCGGGTTTCTCGCAATAGCACTTCGCATTTACAGCCCTGCAGTACCCTAAGGAGACAGTTTGGATAAGGAACTTTTCCAGCACCTAGACAAAAGTGCCAAAAGCTCTTAAACTGCTCTTTCGGACATCCATGTCCAGAAGCCTTATCAAGGGTTCCACCCCCACTGTTAGAGATGTCCACATCCCCGTGCGTTTATGTAATGATCAGGTATATGGGACAAGGATGTCCCCGGCAGAAATACTTTCTGACATGGATGTCCTAAAGAGCAATCTTAGAGAAATACTCTCGGACCTGGATGTGTGAAAGAGCGGCCTTAAAGCCGTCAACCAGGTAGCCCGAACAAGTATCCTGAGCGTTCATCATGTAATGCAGGTTTGGAGCACTTCAGGAGACCAGCGGCAGTGAATCGCTCACACTTAAATTAGATTTTTTTAAGCTAGCAAATTAATATATAGAACTAAGTCAGCAGGCAAGTCGTAATCTTTCTATTGCGTATTAGTTTTATCAAAGCTGGCGCAATGCTGATCTAAATCTTTTTTAACAAAATAAAACGACTGAAAAAATGGCTGAATTAAACGTTGAACCAAAACAAAATAAACCCTGGTGGTTGTGGCTGCTGCTAGCTATTCTGGCCTTGCTGGCAATTATATTTTTACTCCGCGGATGTGACGACGAAAACGATGTTGACCGTGACATGGACACCGATACTACAACGGCCACTACCGCTGCCACAACTGCTGGAGCTACCACCGGCGGGACAACCGGCGCCATGGACACAGACCGCGGCACAGCAACTGACGCTGACTGGAATGACATCGACCGCAACGTACCGGTTGCTACCTACCAGGAGATCACTGACAAGGACGTAACGGTGCGTGGAAATGATGACTATGCCATTTATAGCCTCGACGAGACGATCCTGTTCGATACCGATTCGAAGGAGATACGCTCCGGAGCAGCACCTAAGTTAAAGCAGGTGGCACAGTCGCTGAACCAGCGCTACAACGACGGGCAGATACGCGTCTATGGCTATACCGACTCCCGGGCCAGCAAAAATTACAACGAGCAGTTGGCCGAAGAACGTGCGGAGGCCGTGCGTAACTGGCTGACACAAAACGGCAACATCAGTGCCGCCCGCATTACGGTGCATGCTGTCGGAGAAGCCGACCCGACTGCCTCCAACCAAACGTCTGAGGGACGTCAGCAGAACAGACGCGTGGAGATCGTGGCACGACGCGGAAACTAGGCTTCGGTTCACTACAGAAAAGCAAGGTATACGTGCGCCACAATCACGCGTATAACTAAGTAACGCGAAGCCAACTTATTAATTATTAACCAATTACTACGATGAACATAAACGAAAATTATAATGATAGAAACCGTCTGCAGGAGTTGGGCGGCAGTGATTTCCAGATAGCAGAAGGAGAGCCTAACATCAAGGGCTGGACTGTGAAGGACCCGCAAGGGAACACCATCGGCGAAGTGGAAGAACTCCTGTTTGATCCGCAGACCCGCAAGGTGCGCTACATCGTACTGGACCTCGAAGGTAACTACTTTGACCTGGATCCGCGCCATGTGCTTATACCTATTGGGGTGGCTGAGTTACAGGATTCTGACGATGATGTGATCTTACCAAATATTACCGCTGATCAACTGCAGGCCCTACCGGTTTACGAGAAAGGCAGCCTGACACGCGATACAGAAATGTCGGTGCGTAACGTATTTGGAGGTATGGGAGCAGCTGGTGCTGGTGCCGCTGCTGCTGTGGCAAGCCGGGACACCCGCGATACGGAAGATTTCTACAACGACCCTGCCTACGACGAAGACAAGTTTTACCGCAATAGGCCTTCTACAACCGGCACACAGGAAGGCGACAAAACGATCCCGATCATCAAAGAGGATCTGAATGTAGGTAAACGGGAAGTGGAAACGGGTGCTACCAACATCCGGACCCGCATTGTTGAACGACCTGTAGAAGAGCACATTAAACTGCGCGAGGAGCATGTGGATGTGGAGCGCAGACCGGTTAACCGTCCTGCGACGGAAGCCGACATGGCAAATGCCAAGGAAGGTGAGCTCAACATCACGGAGCGTGCCGAAGAGGCCGTGGTCAACAAAGAAGCTCGTGTGGTGGAAGAGATAAACCTGCGCAAGGAGGTAACCGAGCACGACGAGACCATCCGGGACACCGTCCGTAACACGGAGGTGGACATAGACAAACTGGACCCGAATGATCCGCGCCGGAAGAACGTAGATCCGAATGCTCCGCGTAGGCCAACTGATCCAAATGAGCCCAATAACACGCGCCTCCGGGAAGACCCGACTGATCCGCGTCCGTAATTAAATCGCATAAAAAATCCCCCTCGCTTTAACGAGGGGGATTTTTTATGTGTAGTTGCGTGCTTTCAAAACCTTGCTGACTACAAACTGCTCACATCACTCTCCAGTTGTAGCAGGATATTCTTAAGCGACTCCTCCCCCATGCGGCTGGCCTCCAGTTCAAACTGATCCAGGTATAGCCAGGTAAATTTCTTCGACGACTTCCAGAGGTTGCGCAAAGGCTCCTGTGTGTTCTTTACCTGTTGCTCGCCACTGGCTACCACGGCACCGTTTTCGAGCAATTGGTAGTGCAGCACCAGGTCGGTCGGGCGCGGCGTAATGGATTCCTCACCCGATGTGATGTGCGCAAAGACCAGGAAAATGACATTGCCCTTGTTCACGTACATAAACTGGCCGGGCGTCTGCCGGATATCGACCACCAACTGTTTGCCAGCCAGCCTATCCTGTAAGCTGAGCTTGTCCGCCGCCTGGTACATACCGCGACGTACAGAGGCTGCCACCATGGCCGGATCGAGCTCGCAGGAGATGGTAGAGTTCCAGCCCCAGTATACCAGCGCAGGTATAAATGAGCGCTCCAGCTGTTTGAACTGATGGCCCGTATGTTCGGTGGCAGGTGCATTCACCACCAGCGCTTCTAGCTGTGGCAGTGCTGTCTGCTCTATCTGCACCCGTTGCTCCACAAACGAAGCGTATTTCTTGGTGCCCATGCAGCTCGTCAGGGCCAGGGCTGCCACCAGCAACCAGCTAAAATTTTTCATAAGAAAAGTTAATTGAGAAATACCCGCTGTGTGTACGCCCGGCCTGTTTCATCCCAAACAAAGGTATAGCCAGCGAATAATCAACAAATATAGCACTTTAACCATAATGCCAAAACAAGTCCGTATACCTGCTGTTATTTTTCTTACCTTAGGTATCATTTCATATCAGCAACCCTCTACCCTTTTCTGATGGCACAAGTATCTATCCAAGACTTTGACTGGAACCGCGACTATTACGCCTATGTGTGCATCGGCGGTTATGAATGCTACAGCGGGCGTTTCCGTGCCTGGAAACTCTACAGCCTCACCAGCGACGCCGTAAAAACCCTGAGCCAGCGACCGGAAGAAGTGCACGCGCTTTTCGAAACACAGGAAGAGCTCGAAGCCTACATCAAAGCGCTGTACGAGCAGCCGGCAACGGACACCGAAGAAATAAAGCTGAACAAGATCGGCAGGGAAGGCGGCGATCAGCTGATCATCAGCTCGATACTGTAAGCTATACCTGCCTGCAAGCTGTACCTTAGAGGATGGGGCTATACCTGAGAGGATCGTGCTATTCCTTCCATGGAAGACATACCCAGACCTGTCCTTTCGACGGAAGGAGAAATCTGGATTAAATTCCCGACCTCGTCGATATAAGGGTGCAAACGGTGAATGATAATGCTGGGTATCGGCACCAGATTTCTGAACATTCCAGGTGGCGGTTGGTTAAGTATTTTTCTTTTGCGTAAAGAGAATTTTCCTGAAATAACGCTCTCCGGACAATGAAAAATATCAAGACGCTTGCCATCCTGAACGCCGTGTTTTTCCTGCTGCACCTGGTGCCTTCGCAACTCACGCAGCTGGAGCTTTTCAATAGCCAGACCATCGGTGAGGTGTCGGCCAAGTACCCGGCACTTTTCACGCCGGCGGGCATCACCTTCGCTATCTGGGGCATCATCTACCTGGCACTTTCCGTCTTCTGTATTTACCACCTTGTCAAAGCGTTTAAGGAACCCGCCCTGCACGAGGCCAACGCGGACCTGAAGCGACTCGGCTTTCTCTTCATGCTCAACAACCTGGCCACCGGCGCCTGGACCATCGCCTGGGTACACGAGCGCCTGGTGCTTTCGGTGGTGCTGATCCTGATCCAACTGGTTACTTTGCTGCTGATTCACCTGCGGTTGGGATTTTTTGACAGGAGCCGCTCGGCAGCTTCCATCTGGTTTACACAGGTGCCGCTGAGCTTATATTTGGGCTGGATCATCATCGCCACGGTCGCCAACATCAGTTCTGCTTTGGTAGGTTTGGGCTGGGATGGCTTTGGGTTGAGCGCAGGACTCTGGACGATGAGCATGATCGTAGCGGCTACTCTGATCGTGGTGTTTGTGGTCTTTAGTCGATCCAACCCTATGGTCGGCCTGGTCGGTGTGTGGGCGCTTTATGGCATCATCCTCAAACACCACGAGCTGAATGCAATGGAGAGTCCGCAAATCATTACGACAGCCTGGATCTGTTTGGCGGCAATAGGGTTGGTGGCGCTGCTGGTATTTTTCAGGTATAGGAAAGCGCTGCAGGTGCAGGTATAGCCAGCCTATACCTGACAGATCCTATACCTGACAGATTTGGTAGCCACTTCAGCAACTGCCAAGCAGCTGAATTTACGTGTCCTCAAGTACTGATGAACTAAAAAGCGCTAAGCTACTTTAGTCGATCATCAGCTCGATAACAAAATAAGCGACTGAGCCTACCAGTAGCAGTGCAAGTGCAGTATTCGGTGTCATAGGCGATCACAATTATTGGTGAAACATAGAACCAATGCGGTCCCTCTACTATAGCTAACCAACTAGTTTACAGAAAGTTTGGGAGGATAATACACCATTTTTCAATTTCGACCAGCTTTCCATTTCGGCGATAGGAGAAATCTGAATTCCTATACCTGCTGCGTAAACCTTGCTCCCCCCTCACAAATAATTAAAATTAGCTAGCCACCCTTCCTGACCTTCTAATTTTCCTTACCTTAAGCCTCTGAATTAAGGTATACAGGTGCCAGACCTGGCTGAAGAAAAAACCGCTCGTAACAGACACTGCAGCATTACAAGCCTGCAGACTGATAAAAAAATGAAACGATTCCTCTGCTTTTCCTTGCTACTGTTTACATTGTCTTGCACCGCGCCTAAGAACCTCTCTCTACCAGCCCGTCCGGCAGCTGCTTTGTCGGGGGCAGCCTTTTACCAGCAAGCAGCCGCCTATACCTGGCAGCAGCGCGATTCGCTGGCCGTGCGGGAAATCCTCAGTGGCAATGTGCCGGACTTCCTTCGAAAATTTGTGGCTATACCTGTTTCCGCTGTAACCGCCGAAGGCAAAACAATACAGGCCACCTTCTATGCCAGTCCGGATTATGTGAGCGTCGGTCACAACGCCGATTGGGCCCGCATCCCCCTCACTCCCACGGCCGCACAGCAAATGGCCGACAGCCTGGGTTGCTTTCTGCCTACCCGCAAAATGGTAGACGCCATTTATATGCAAGCCACCGTGAAGTTGGAGCCGCTCCCGCTCTACGCCCTCCGGGACAGCACCCCTACATTCTACCACCACCACCTCATGATCGAAGGGCAGCGCCAGGGACGAAAGGGACTTATTGCCGGCATCAAGAAAGATGTGGTGATCAGTAGCAAAGTGAGCCAGGACACACGCCCCAACCGGGTGGCCATTTACGGCTGGCACCGCCCAAGCGGCAAACCCATCCAGCCGCTCTATACCGGGCACATTAACTGGTATGTCGACTACAGCCATGGCATCCGGCTTATTCACCGGAAGCTGAAGGTTAACGGCAAGTGGATGGATTATACCCAGGTGCTGCAGGACCCCGAACTCCGGCAGCTGCTTTGCGATGAAGAATTGTGCGATTTTACAGCTTATCCTTACTAAGCAGTAAACGCTCTACAGAATCATCTTTAAAACCTCGGACTGAATGAGGCGGAAAGCCAGCAGTTTATCTTAACGGATTGGTTCTTTTTCTCCAGGTAGGTTAGATGGTAGTGCTGGGTTTTTCAGGTATAGGAAAAGCAGTGCGGCAGTGGGCCCTCTAATTCAATTCTCAACTTTAGTCTTTTCTGAGTTTATGCTTCAGATCTGGTTGAGAGGCTATCAAGGTTCTTATGGCAAGAACCTGCTCTTTTGAATCGAATGATTTTTTGGGTACCAGGTTGGCAGCTACGTTATTCTGGTAGAAAACAAAGTATGCTTTCGTCTCCACAATTTTGTATAAGCCAGACCAGTTAAGCTCCGACTCAAAAGTCTTTCCTTTCAGGTGAACACCTGCATCAGAAAAGGTATAAGCAATAGGTTCGTGCACGGCATTGGTCGTCTTGTAGACGCGATTGCTCTGCGCGTAAACAGACCAACAGACAAGACCCATTAAAGCGGACATAATGAACATGGGCATCAGCTGCTCAAACGGCCTGGACTGTTCGTAGTCTGTCAGGAGGATCAGGAAAAAGCCCAACAGGGACATCAGCGCTACAAAACCAGAAAATGCAAAGAACACCTTGACAAATAGCTTACTAAAAAAGTGGCTGAAATTGAATTTCAGAAAATCCTGCTGCGAAAGTTGGGTGTCTACCTGTACCATGTTTTAGAAATCAACTTCCTAATATAGTAGTTTTAAAATAATTAGGAAATGTCCCTATTGCCATATTGATTTATTTTTTACTTTTAGCCAGCAAACCACCACCCTCTTTTTTATCACCAGCCTCCCCTTTTGGAAGGGCTCTGGTCGCCGATCCTGATGCAGCACTGCGGCACCAGCATTTCTTACCTTGTGCCCAAAGCCGCATTACTCAACCTTTTTAATATTTTTTATGAAACAAGTTTACTTTACCATTGCGCTCTTCCTGAGTGCGCTCACTTCTTTTGCCCAGACAGAGACAGAGGTCGATTCGGCTCAGCTCCAGATACAGGAGATCGAAGCGTCGCTCACCTACCAGTATGGCGAAATCACGCTGGGAAATGGCCTGGCCAAGATCACGGTACCGAAAGGCTTCAAGTACCTCGACCCTAAGCAGTCGGAGTTTGTGTTGACGGAGCTGTGGGGGAACCCGGCATCTGGTTCTACACTGGGCATGCTCCTGCCAGAAGACAAAGGCGTGCTTGATGCCAGCACCTGGGTGTTCGACATTGAGTTCGATGAGATCGGCTATGTGAAAGACGCTGATGCCAACGAGATCGACTATACCGAGCTCCTGACCACCATGCAGGAAGAGACGCTGGAAGGCAACACTGAGCGTCAGGCCAACGGTTACGATGCCATCCAGCTAATCGGATGGGCTTCCAACCCCTATTACGACAACGACAAAAAGATCCTGCACTGGGCTAAGGAGCTCCGGTTCGGTGAGATGGAAAGCCATACGCTGAATTACAACGTCCGCATACTGGGCCGCAAGGGCGTACTGATGCTCAACGCGATCGCCAACATGGAAGACTTGCCGGCCGTGAAGGCGAACATCCCGTTGATTACGAGCAGCGTGAACTTCGAGCAGGGACACAGCTACTTCGACTTCGACCCGAACGTGGACGAAGTGGCCGCCTGGACGCTGAGCGGCTTGGTAGCCGGAAAGGTGCTCACCAAGGTAGGTTTCTTCGCCGTGTTGCTTAAATTCTGGAAGGTGATCGCGGTAGCAATTGCTGCCGGTGGCGGTACCCTATGGAAGTGGTTCAAAGGCAGACGCGAAGAAGAACAAACAGTATATGTGCAGGAAAAGGAAGACGAGAAAGTAACGAACTAGTCCGCCAATCCCCTGAAATGACAAAGCCCTAACACAGGTTGTGTTAGGGCTTTTTTGATAGTATGTTATGAAAACAGGTACATACCTGGTTCCATATCGACTGAATAAAACTATCCAGAACGGTGGATGTTAATCGGATTACCGAAAAGTATATTTGTAAAACATGGTTTCGGAAGGCTCCCCCCGGATGGAGGTTTTAACTTCATGGGTGAGCAGTCCCTCCTTGTTGTAATAACAGCGCGAGATCGTTCCACCTGCTCCACCTGTGTGGCGTTCTCTTTTGGCCGTCGCTCTCCCATCCGCATCACGTTCATAGGTTATTTCTGTATTGTATTCATTCGCCAGTATCAGCTGCCCCTTGCCGTTGTATTGGTACGTCATTGTAGGCTCCAGCCTGCCTGTTGTCTGACGCGCCAGTTCATCCAACACCGTGCTGTACCCGTGTTTGGAGAACATGAAGCGCTGCTTACCCGGGTTCTTTTCCATGAAAGCATACAGCTCATACTCGTAGTCCACGTTTCCGTGTTCTATCACTTTGCCATCTTCTATTTTTGTATACCTATACCTTGGCTCCGACATTCCTTTTGGCGAGAAGGTAAGGTGATCCTGTCGCAGGACATTAGGGTCACCGTCTAGCAAGTAGGCTCTGGTAAGATCACGTAACTGACCTTGTGTCCCATAAAGGTTGCGCTGCTCGGTATAGGTCGTATCATGCTGCTCCCAGGTGCGCAACTCGTACTCCTGGTGCCATTCCTGCTTAACATGACTCCAGGTATATTTACCGGATGTCTCTTTGCCGTCTGACTCGTGTAGCATTCTTTCTGAATAAACCCAGTCAATGCCCTCCCTGCCGGATCGGTCTTTTGAAGTGCCTGGTTTTATTTCGTAAGAAATAGTTGAAATGACCTTCCCTTCCGCATCATACGCCGTATCCAGTCTTCTGCTGATGCGGTCGTTATGGGATGTCTCTTTCCGGATGACCCTTCCCTCATCGTCCAGGAGTAAGTACAACGACAAGTAGCGCGGGTAGACAAGTTTGCGTTCGTAAAACTGCTCCCGCTCCACATGCACTTCCTTTACCCCTTTCTCTCTGTACAGCTCGTCTAGGACAACCCCATATACCGGGTCAATTTCTGATATCGTGCTACCAGATTGTGTGCAGGCTGTGAACTGAAAAGAAAACAGCACAAGAAGGTAAGCGGGTTTAATGGTCATGGTGTGAAATAGTAAGCAGGTGGAAGGCTGGTGATGCCTACAAGATATGTTATGTAACTGAAAACGCTATACCTGATAATTGTTTTATCTTCCAACTAAGAAATCAGAAGTGCACTGGTCATCAAATACATTTTAAGTAAACTATATTTTCCTCCTAACATATCTGGATATTTCCCTACCTTGTACCTTTGTTTTAACACAGAGTACATTAGCTTACATGGCCAAGAAGAATACCCCTACTGCCTCTCCCAAGGCGGATATAGATTTTGAAAACGAACTCTGGAATGCCGCCAACGAACTGCGCGGCGCTGTAGCCGAGAACCAGTACAAAGACTATGTGCTCTCGCTGCTGTTTCTGAAGCACCTCTCCGAGCGCTTTGAGATACGCAAGCAGGAGCTGCAGCTTTCATTCTTTGACCCGCAAAGCGACTACTATAACATAGAACAGCACGAACAGAATGAGGTGCTGGAAGACGAGCTGGAGTACCAGGTAAAGAACGTATACCGCATGCCAAATGAAGCGACCTGGACCTACCTGCGCGAGAACGCCGAGCAGGACGACATCAAGGTGAAAGTGGACCAGGCTTTTGTGCTGATCGACGAAATATTGAGCAAGCGCAACCCTGACTACAAAGGCGTACTGGAGCCGATCTTCGTGAAAAGCCAGCTCTCCCCTACGCAGGTGGCCGGGCTCATTAACCTGTTCTCTAAAGAGAAGTTCTCTGAGATCAACAACCCCGAGTCCGACATCTATGGCCGTGTGTATGAATACTACATCGGCAAGTTTGCCATGGCCGAAGGCTCCGGTGCAGGACAATTTTTTACGCCGGGCTCGGTGGTGCGTTTGCTCGTGGAGATGCTGGAGCCGCTCAAGGGCCGCATCATGGACCTGGCCTGCGGCTCGGGTGGTATGTTCGTGCAAAGCCTCAAGTTTCTGCAGGCGCATGGCGGCGACAAAAATGACATCTCCATTTACGGGCAGGAGCGCTACGAAGGCACGCTGCGCCTTTGCAAAATGAACCTGCTGCTGCGCAACCTCTCCTTCGACGTGAAGCTGGGCGACTCGCTGCTGCAGGACCGCTTCCCCGACCTGAAGGCCGACTACGCCCTCATGAACCCGCCATTCAACATCAGTAACTGGCACCCCGAGCTGCTGCCCGACAACGACCCGCGCCTCTTCGGGGCCAAAGACACCTTTACCACGCCCGGCAATGCCAACTACATGTGGTTCCAGACGCTGTGGCACCACCTCTCGGAGCGTGGCACGGCAGGCGTAGTGATGGCCAACGGCGCCATGACTACCGGAAGCGCCGGCGAAAAGAACGTGCGCGAGCACATGATACAGCAAGGCATGGTAGACTGTATTGTGCAGATGCCCGACAAGCTTTTCCTGACCACTGGCATACCGGCCTGTATCTTTATTTTGAGCAAGAACCGCGACGGCCGCGATGGCGAGCACCGCGAGCGCAAAAACGAGATCCTCTTCATTGATGCCCGCAAACTAGGCACGATGGCGAGCCGCCGCCTGCGCGTGTTCGAAGATGCCGACGTGGCCCGCATTGCCGGCACCTACCATACGTGGCGCAACCTGAGCGGCAGCTACACCGACACCGAAGGCTTCTGCAAAGCCGCTACCTTAGCCGAAGTGGCCGCCAATAACTACGTGCTCTCGCCGGGCCGCTACGTGGGCTCCGAAGCCGAGGAAGACGACGGCGTGCCGTTTGAAGAAAAAATGAAGGGCCTGACCACCGAACTGGCAGCTCAGTTTGAAGAAAGCGCCCTGCTGGAGAAGCGGATTCGGGAGAATCTAGAGGTAATTGGATTTGGGCTGTGATAATTTGAACACCTAATTAATTTTAAAGATGAGTCTATTAAGTAAAATATTCAGCAGCTCTAGTAGGGAAACAAAATTAGCTAAACAGCTATTAGATGATACTATACATTATATCACTGGCACAAAGCAATCACTTTTTACTAACGCTTATTTAAAGAAATATGAGAACAGTAAGGAGTTAGAATATTGGGCAATGTTAGTTGCTCTTTCTGCTGCTGACATTGGTGCAATTATGAATTTTGGTATTGATAGTACTCTTAGAATAAAGCTTCTTGCAACAATGATTAAAGAATTCGAGCAGATTAATCCACACATCAGACAAAACTTAATGTATAATCAAGCTTATGTAAAACAACATACAAATTCCAATACAAAGCCAAATGGTGAAAAGCCTTTAACAATTACAGAGGCTAACGGAGCATGGATTCTTTATTCATTAGACCAGGAAAATTTCTCATTATCTAGCCAAGAAAGTAGAATCGCAGCTAAAGAAGTTGGAATGTGGATATTCGACAAGTATGTGAAATACTGGGATTGAATTATCTAGAACCAAAGCCTAAGTTGCTGTTTGAGATATACTAAAATAAAAAGATAAGGAGGTAAACTACCTTTTACCTCCTTATCTTTTTAAGCTTCTTCTTTTTATGCTTGTGCTGTATTCGATCGCTTGTTTTCTTATTTAACTCAGCAAGTAGAACATCTAAGTGCTGCGCTATTTGCCCTCGGATTTCAGGAGCGCCCATTCCTTCCTTCTTTTTACCCTTATTATTATAGTAATACTTTTTGGAAGCATTCAAAGCATATGACAGGAAGTTTCGCTTTCCTAAATGTGTGTACCTTTCAAATAATTGTCTTTTGAAAATTTTCTCTCCTTTAGCATTAGGACTATAAGACATATAGACTGTCTTTATAATCCGTTTATGCATTTTTCGGAAATATCTAGACAAACTGGTGCTACGAATGAAGGTCTTATGGCCGTTAAACTCAAAGCCTAAATATTGTAGATTTTTATAGAAAAGCTCTTCATTCACAGCTTCATCAAAACCGGAAGCAAAGCCTATCTTATCAAAATTAAAACCTCTGAGCTTTCCTAACTTATCTTTAGAAAATAGTATTTTCTCTGTTTTTTTAGACTGAATTTTGAGATGATATTCTCCAATTCGATTTACAATCAGTTCATGATAATAGGCAACTTTGCTATTAGGTACAATTAGAATTATATCATCACAGTACCGCCTGTAGAAGAAGTTATCACTCCGGCTCAGCCTATAAATCTCTTCATCAAAGTCTATTAAATATATATTTGAAAGAAGAGCACTTATAGGAGACCCCTGAGGTATACCGAAATAGCGCATAGTCCCATCTGGTAAGGGTTCATAAGAATTATTCTGAACTATAATGTTCTTTTCTCTTAACTCGGCAAACTTATTTCTAAATTTTAGTCCGGGCACTAAGTCTGTTAGTGTAGGTTTTTTTTTAGTGCTCTTTTTATATTCTTCTAAGTCTACTTTATAGTGTTTTAACAAGGAAACATTGTTAACATAGCTGTACTTTGTAAGAGACCTAAAGACGTTATATTGATCATTGGGAAGCTCCTTATTAGCAACACCAATTACTTTACACCACTTTTCATTTAATTTTTGATGATCTATACTATCGAAGTAACCTTTTATATCCAAAGCTATGGCTGTACATGATCCAGTTCTTTTCACATAATCAAAAACTTCTTTAGCGAACTGGATATTACATTTACCATCAAGATCATTTCGATAGGCATAGACACAATTATCGAACCCCTCAACTTTTATATATTCCTGGTACCTCTGGGTTAAACAAAAAGAGTAAAAGCTATAGATGTACCTATCAAAATGAGAGGCAAATGAAATGGGTCTAGTTTTAGTTTCTAGACCGTAATTTTCTTTTCTTTCTTTAGCAGATAGGTGTGGACTGCCAGCAAATTCTTCTTGATACCTGTAACGTGGTGTCTTTAATTTGATTTTTACGAGCGGCTTGAATGAGTGTGCTGCAGCCTTATCTATAGAACTTACAATTTCTTTAATTTCTCCTTTGGATTTAGGAAAATCGAAGGGATGGTCGAAATGCAGGTAGGTCTTTTTCTTAAAATTCTTTAGGGTCTTCCTTTCCCAATCTTCCCAAAGTTGATCTGTATACAGCATTAGTAAAGGATATGTGATTTAATGGGAGCTTAGGCTACGGACACTCTTCGAGTCTTCATCCATGCTTACAAATTAGTACCCAAAGAAAATGCAAAGCATCCTCCCCGGTCCGCAGAGGAATTTCACCTCTTAGAAGCCCTATCTCCACTCTTAGCTAAGCATCACTGCTTCGCACTACAGACTGTAACTACCTCACAAGTCTTCACATAACAGCCCTCCAAGGAATTTAACCCTCAGACGTTGGCATTCACCTTCGGCATTAAGGCCAATTACTTGGCCCTGGGGAATTTTAATAGAAACAAGATGACGGCAGTAAACTTAATCCTCAACCTCACATCTCTGGCGACCTGCATGGTGGCGGGAGATACATATGGTTCAATCCTTGCCATGCTAAGTAGTCTCAGCGTGGTTTTGGAAATGAGCACTAAATTGCGTACCTTTAATCCTGTACCCTTGAATCAACATCAAGGCGAATATGCCATAGCTATATATATGCCAGTTCTAATAAGCTAACAAATTTCAATTCGATATTTATTAGTTCAATCTTTTACCGCTTCTCTTCACACACCTCAAGTGACTAATAATCAACGACATATAAACATGTTCTCTGGTAAAGATTATTTTTAACTACAATATTAGCATCAAGACATATTGTCATATAAACTATGACAATGCCAAATATTATACATAAACTATAGCTTTATCTATATAGTTTGATTAAGTCATGTAAATTTGTCATCTTTTGAATTGGGACACCAGATTAAATGTTAATCTGGATGAATAAAGCTAATGATGTCAAATTGGATTACATACAAACTATCTGAAGTATGCGTTAAAATAGGCAGCGGAGCCACACCAAAAGGTGGTAAATCTGCTTATATCTCTGAAGGTATCACATTAATCAGAAGCCAGAATGTGCTTGACTTTACTTTCACTGAAGATGGCTTAGCTTTTATAAATGAAGCACAGGCCAAAGCTTTAGCTAATGTAGAAGTTCAGGAGCGCGATGTGCTGATAAACATTACTGGCGATTCTGTTTCTAGAGTATGCCAGGTGCCGAATGCTTATTTACCAGCAAGGGTGAACCAACACGTTGCTATACTTCGTACTAATACTTCTAAACTTTCTCCTGAATTCCTGAAGTACAGCTTGCTGACAAAGTTTAATAAAGACAGACTTTTATCACTCGCTTCTACTGGTGCGACACGCAATGCCTTGACCAAAGGTATGCTAGAAGAATTTGAAATTTTAGCACATGTGGAGGTGTCAGTTCAGAACCGCATAGCCGAAATCTTAACCGCGCTGGATGACAAAATAGAGCTGAACTGCCGCATGAACGAAACGCTGGAGCAAATGGCGCAAACGCTCTTCCGGAAGTGTTTCGTGGATGGTATTGATGAAGAAAACCAAGAGGCAATCAGTCTGCTAGATTTTGCAAATCTAATAGGTGGAGGCACACCTAAAACATCAGTGAGTGAATACTGGGACGGAGACATACTTTGGGTATCTGCTAAAGATGTTACTCCGAATGACGGCACATTTATAATTGCGACAGAAAAGAAGATTACAGATATTGGTTTATTTAAAAGTAGTGCTAAGTTTATTCCGCAGTTCTCAACAATAATCACAGCAAGAGGAACCGTAGGAAAACTATGTATAGCCTCAGTTGAAATGACGATCAGCCAATCAAACTACGCTCTTAAAGCAAAGTATAAAAATGCTGATTTTGTGCTCTTTCAGATCATTCAACATCAAATAGAAGAACTACAAAGAAATAGCTACGGAACAGTATTCGATACAATCACAACCAACACGTTGCGTGACATCAAAATTACTGTTCCTGCTCAGGACAAAGTAATTGCACTTGAAGAAAAGCTCAAGCCACTATACCTGAAAATTCACGCTAACTTAAAGGAGAATATTACTTTATCTAATACTAGAGACGCGCTCCTCCCCAAACTCATCTCGGGAGAAATTGATGTAATGCAAATCAAACCGGAAGAGCTGCATGAGCCAGTACTTAGCTGAAGAAGCCATTGAGCAAGCGGCCATTGACTGGTTGCGCGAACAGGAGCCCTATACCTATCAACACGGCTCCGAGATAAAGCGCGACCTGAGTAAAGTCGTGCTCGAAGACGTGTTTGAGGCCTTTCTGCAGCGCCGCTACCCGCAGGTGCCGCAAAAAGTGCTGGCCGAGCTGAAGCAGGAGTTCCTCTACAATTCCGGCGCAGACCTGCACCAGCGCAACCACGCCTTCCACCTCAAGCTCAGCAAAGGCATCAGCAAAACCTGGAAAGACGAAACCGGCAAACAGCACTTCGGCCACTTCTACCCCATCGCCTACGACGATATTTCGCAGAACGAATTTCGGGTGGTCAACCAGTTTACCATCATCGGCAAAAGCAAGCGCATCCCCGACCTCATCATTTTCGTGAACGGACTGCCGCTGGTGCTCTTCGAATTCAAAAACCTGTTCAGCCAGGACGCCACCGTAGAAGCTGCCTACAACCAGGTGCAGCACTATACCTACCAGATTCCGCAGCTCTTCGAATACAATGCCCTGACCGTCGTGAGCGATGGACAAACTACCCTGCACGGCATGTACAGCAGCGGCTTGGAGTGGTTTGCCGCCTGGAAAAGTATAGACGGCAAAGAGGTGATCCCGTCTGGATTCGCACTGGAGACCCTGATCAAAGGTTTGCTAGTGCCCGAGCGCCTCTTGCAATACGTGCGCCACTACATATTCCACGAGGCCGACAAAGGCCAACTGATCAAGAAAGGCGCCAAGCACCACCAGTTCTTCGGTATACAGTACGCCCTGCAGCAAACACTGCAGTCCGTAAAGCCCTACGGCGACGGCCGCATTGGCGTGGTGTGGCACACTACCCGCTCCGGCAAAAGTATTACCATGGCCATTTACACCGGCATCCTGCGCCAGCTGCCCGAGCTCAAGAACCCGACTATTGTGGTGCAGGTAGACCGCTTCGACCTCAACCGCCAGCTCTTCGACGATTTCGTGGCCGCCAAAGACCTGGTAGGTGAAGTGCGCATTGCCAACACCACCGACGAGCTGCGCAGCCTGCTCAGCGGTGATAGCGGCGGCGTGGTGTTTAGCACCGTGCAGAAGTTCAACCTGAAAGACAACGCCAACGGCCGCGAGCTGGAGCACCCCGTCCTGAGCACCCGCGACAACATCATCGTAATTGCCGACGAGTGCCACCGCACGCAGTACGGCCTGGTGCAGGGCTTTGCCAACAACCTGCGCCGCGCCCTGCCGCAAGCCAGCTTCATCGGCTTCACCGGCACGCCCGTCGACAGCAAAGACGCTGACACCGTAGCCGTGTTCGGCGATATCATCCATACCTACGACATCCGCCAGGCCACCGAAGACAAAGCCGTAGTGCCGATCTACTACGAGCCGCGCCTGGCCAAACTGCACCTCGGCAACGAGCAGCTCGAAGAAGAAGCAGAGGAGATTACGGGCGGGCTGGAAGAAAACGAAAAGAACAAAATACTGTGGGCCGCCATGGAAGATGCCGCTGGTTCTGCCGCCCGCGTCGAAGCCATCGCCAAAGACATCCTGCAGCACTATATCTCCCGCACCAGGTATGGCGCGAGTGTGGAGGGCAAAGCAATGATCGTGTGCATGAGCCGCCGCAACTGCGTGAAGCTCTATGATGCCCTCACAGCGCTGGAAGGCTGCCCTGAAGTGGCCGTGATCATGACCACGAACATTGCCAAAGACCCACCTGCATGGAATCCGCATGTGCGCTCCAAAGAGCAGATGGAGGAAGTAAAATCCCGCTTCAAAAATCCAGACGATCCGCTCAAACTCGTGATCGTGCGTGACATGTGGCTCACAGGCTTCGACAACCCTGCCATGCATACCTTATATGTCGACAAAGTGATGAGCGGCCACAACCTGATACAGGCCGTCAACCGCGTCGCCACCGTATTCCGTGACAAGCCCAGCGGCCTGATCGTGGACTACATAGGTATAGGCAACCGACTACGTGATGCTACCAAGAAGTATACCTCCGCAGGAGGCGAAGGCAAAGTAGCTTTTGATATTGAAGAGGCATTTGAACTGGCGAAGGAAACGATTTCGCAGTTGCGGGAAATGCTGCCGGGTGGGCCTGTTACCATCGCAGGAAAGCTTGCAGTAGATCAACAGCCATCTACACCCCTATGGTCCCCTCAAGGGGACAGTTTGGTCTTTGCTTCGGTGCACGCAGCTATACCTTACTTCTCGGCTATACCTAAAACCGAAAAGTTCAAGCTGGTACAGCACGTCGTGAACCACCTTGTAGCCGAAGATGAGCTTAGCAAGGTTTTCATGCTGAACGAAAAGAAACTCAGCAGCCTCGCTCCTATCATCAAAAGCCACGACAACATTAATGAGCTTGCAGCAGACATTGTATACCTGCAGCATGTAGGCGCAGCCTTACGCAAGGCTAAGAATCCGGATCGTAACATCCGGAAAGCAGCTACCCAGGTAAAAGATCTGATTCACCGCTCCATCGAAAGCGAAGAAGTAGTCGATGTGTTCCAGATGGCAGGTATAGAGCGCTTCGACATTTCCATCATCAACGATGATTTCCTGGCAACTGCCAAAGAACAGAAGACCGGTAATGAGCTGAAGTTGGAGCTTCTGCGTCAGATCATGAACAATGAAATAAAATTGCGATCCAGCAAAAACCTGGTGAAGTATAAGAGGCTGAAAGAGGAAGTTGAACGCATAATAGCCGACTACCACAACCACTTTTTCGACAGTCTGGTCGCCATGGAGAAACTCCGTGAAGTAGCCCGGCAAATGCAGGAAGAAGACGAGCGCCGCAACCAGCTCGGCATCACAGACGAAGAAGAAGCCTTTTACGAGATTCTGGCTAACCACCCCAACGCCGTGCAGGACTTCGACCTGATCAAAGAACTCGTGCAGAAGATTCTATCCGAAGTAAAGAAAAGTGCCCGTCAACCTGACTGGTACAAAAAAGAGGATACTAAAGCCCAGCTACAACTCGCCGTTAAAAAGGTGCTGCGTTTTAAAGTAAAATACGAGCTGCAGGAGATACTCGATGAAATCATGGAGCAGGCCGAAGCTAGGTATAGGGAGTTTGGGATGAGTGTCGCGTAACAACATCTTTCGTAGGGACAAGTCGCGACCTTTCCCTACTTGCTAATAGACTCAACAGCCAATCTACCCCCAACATCGTAAAACATAATCTATACCAACAACACCATTCACCATGTGCGGCAGATACTCGGCACTAGCTAAACCAAAGGGAAAATCGAAAGCGGCGAAGCTTTTGGCGAAAAGCCTGAACGAAGCCCATTACAATGCGGCTCCTTCGCAGACCCTGCCCGTTGTCACAAACGATCATCCTGATGCTATCCAGTTCTTTTCCTGGGGGCTGCAGCCTTTTTGGGCGAAAGATGCAAAAGCGGTGAAGCGGGCAATCAATGCCAGGGCTGAAACGCTCGCTGAAAAACCCTCCTTCCGCAAACTGCTGGACTCGAAGCGCTGCCTCGTGCCGGCTGATGGTTTCTTTGAATGGCAAGTAACGGAACATGGTAAGGTTCCCTACCGCATACTCCTAAAGGAAGAAGATACGTTCAGTTTTGTCGGTCTTTGGGATGAGTGGTTGGATAAAAGCACGGGGGAGCTTCTGCATACCTACACCATCATCACGACCGAGGCCAATGAGCTGGTGAAGCCGATCCACGACCGCATGCCTGTCATCCTTTCACCGGAAGCAGAAGAACTCTGGCTGGATGCACATGAATCGCAGGAAGAGCTACTTTCGTTGCTCAAACCCTATGATGCAAACCAAATGAAAGCCTACCCGGTGTCCCCCCTGGTAAACGCAGCCCAAAACAACGTACCGGAAATACTGAACTCCCTGTAGCCGCAGGGGCGTTTCCCTCTCCTTTCTGTCATCCTGAAAGGATCTTGGTAGCGAGTAGCATAGGCTTAACCTCCCTTCTCACAAGATTCTTTACAGAATGGCAAGAGAATTTTAACCTGTCTGCTTAAAATGAAACGAACCGGTTAACAGCCAGCAAAACAATCTCCTCTAAACTTCTGTATTAGTCAGAACAAGCTGCAAGCTCGCACTAGCAAAGGACGTAAAAAAGCCCCTCCATAAATGGAGGGGCTTTTATTTTACTACTTGTATCTCGGTATCTCGCCGCCAAAAAAAACTCCGCCGCGGGCAGAAAACCCTTCTACCCCACTCTTAACTCGTTTTATTCCCAACCTTCACGACACGGCCAGACCGTCCCGAAGGTGAAAACACCTTCAATTTCACCTCCCCTTTTGCGCTGAGCGGGCCTGTGTATACCTTGCTCTTTTCAGTTGGCTCCGAACCGTCTGTGGTATAGCGGATGATGAAGCCAGGCAGCTGCACATTGGCCATTACTTTTCCGTTTTCCAGGACAGCCCCGGCGGTCGGGATGCGATACTGGAAGCCTCCGGCATAATGGCTTAGGCGCGGGAGCTCCCTTTTACCCAACACATTCACAAAGGCAGACCAGGCCTGGTTGTAGGCAGCTTCTGCTTTGGCAGCATCGGGCTCTGTTGCCCATGCCGGGTCGGGTGCCCAGGCGCGCTCAGCCAAACCCAGCAGTTTAGGCAGAAGCATGTACTCCAGTCTCTCCGGGGTTTTGATCATCTCAGACCAAAGCGGCGCCTGCAAGCCCACAATATTCGTCCGTCCAAAGGCAGTCAGTCGTTCTTTCCCTTTGAAGACTACTGCCGGGTTGATCGGATCGTTGTTTGTATCCACCTTTTGGTTCTTCATGTAGTCGTACGGAATGAAGTAGAAGGGCTTGTCCAGGTCCAGGTAACCGGCCCAGTACAGTCCCGGCTCTTCGTAGGCTTTCTGGTAAGTCAGATCCAGGTATAGGTTGGAGGCGTTGGTCAACACAACCTTGTAGCCGGCATTCGCCATGCGATAAGCCAGATCCTCGGCGCCCCACAGGTTGTTCCAGACGTCCACATGAAAGTTTTTGGCCTTGAAATCCTGGTTGGGCACATACACTTTCTTTCCGTTCTGCTCCACCCTTGTCAGGCCAATTTCTTCCCAACCCGACAGGTATAGGTTACGGGCATTCAGCATGTCGTTCACCTTGCCGAAGTAATAATCCCAAAGATCATATTTACCCTTTACCTCCGGGTTAGCCGCCATCAGAGCCTCTACGGCAGGAGACTTCTCCCACACGCCATTGGGCACTTCGTCGCCGCCCATGTGGATGGTCTGGATTGGGGCACCGGCTTCCTTATACATCACCAGGATCTCGTCTACCACCTTTTCGAGGAAGGCATAGGTAGAGGGCAGTGCCACATTGATCACGTTATCGTTCCAGTTCTGCACCGAGCGATACACCGATTTATCCTCCAGGTCGCGGAGCAGGTAGCGTTTTGCTTCTTCAGGTTTCCCCTCCTGCATCAGGCGGGCATAACGGGAGTCCATTGATTTAATAGCGGCCCGGGCATGCCCCGGTGTTTCGATCTCCGGAATGACCTTGATGTGGCGTTCCGTCGCATACTTCAGGATCCCGATAAAGTCCGCTTTAGTATAGTGCCCGCTGCCGCTGGTTTTATCGGCATCCGGACCTGAACCCAGCGAAGGCTGCAGCTGATTCATTTCATCCATGGTATGGCCTCGTCTGCCGCCCACTTCTGTCAGCTCTGGCAGGCCCGGAATTTCCAGGCGCCATCCTTCGTCATCATTCAGGTGAAAGTGCAGCACGTTCAGTTTGTAGAGCGCCATCAGATCGAGCACCTTCAGCACCTGTTCCTTCGACTGAAAGTTGCGGGACACATCCATTATAAAGGCCCGGTGCCCAAAACGCGGGGCATCCGAAACACGCACGCCAGGCAGTGAAACAGATCGTTGTAGTTTAGTCAGTGCCACTGCTGGTATCAGGGTTTTCAGCGATTGTGTTCCGTAAAAGGCACCAGCCGGTGTAGAGGCGGCAATCACCATTTCCTGCGGACTCACCTGCAGCTCATAGGCTTCAGGCCCCAGCCCTTTTTTCTGCTGCAAACGGATCGCCTTGCCCGTACCCAGCATACTGATCACCGGCTTTTTGCCGAAAACGGTGCCCAGGTGGTCAGCCAGCAAAGAAGCCTCGCGCATGAAAGCCGCATCTGTTACAATAGGTATAGCTGAGGTCATCGTAAAAGGCTGGCCGGTTTCATGGTAGACAGCCGGCGTCGGAAATACCTTGGTTAGCTTTTCCTCCGGGATGTCGGCGATCACCTTGTTTTGCGCATAGACATCTTTCGCCTGCAGCCAATCTACCCAGGGCTGGTCCGGCTTTTTTACGCTGATCTGCGCGGTAGCATGTCCTTTGGACTTGTCATGGTCCCAGACCAGATAAAACCCATGTGGTGTCCGGGAGTCGTTCACGACCAGCCCGCCGGAAACAAGCTCGATGCGCTGCGAAGCCCCCGGTGCAAGCTCCTTGAAGGAAGCAGTCGGTGCCAGGTAACGCAGGTCGCCATTCACATGCTCTACCTTAACAGGTGCATTTTCGGCTTTGGGTTTCAGGGCTGGGAAAGAATGAAAGTACAAGGCCCACCCGCTGGCCGGTAAAGGCAATTCGCCTGTGTTGGTGAGGGTGAGTGTTGCCAGTGTCTGCGGCTTGTTTTCATACTTTCCATCGGCTACTTCATAAGTCAGCTGCAGATTCTTTGGGTCGAAATGGCTTTTGTTTTCCTGCGCAAAGGCATTTGCAAAAAGCAGGGCAAAGAGGGCGCATAAAACGGCCGGGAGGTTCTTTCTCATGTTATCTAAATAAACAGGCGTGTCGATCTATGCTGAAATATAGCACAAAATAGGTAGAACGGAAATCCTATACCTGCACAAAACCGCAAGATTGATGTGACAACTCAATTTAGCTTGTCAGGTGCATGGATTTTATTTCAGACCAAGGCAACCATCCGGAAAAAGTCTCCGTGATGGGGGCACCAGGATGAAAAGGACGAGAACTAATCAAGGGAATCATGACAACAACTTATACTGCGATAAACAAACTGATGCTGGGCATCCTCCTTTTGGCTGCTGCGGCCTGTGCTGACGACAATGAAGAAGATCTGATGCCGCAGCAGCCCGCTCAGCAATGTGACACAAACACGGTTACTTTTTCGGGTAGCGTGGTGCCCATACTGGCTACCAACTGCTACGCCTGCCATGCAGCCAACATCGCAGAGGGCGGTGTGGTACTGAGTAATTACAGCGGTGTAAAGACAAAGGTAGACGAAGGCCGGCTGATTGGCGCTATCACACATGCGCCGGGCTTCGTTCCGATGCCACAGGGCGCTTCAAAACTCTCAGCTTGTGATATTGACAAAATAAAGAAATGGGTAGCTGACGGCGCCCCGAACAACTGATCTCGCATCATGAAACACCTCATCCTGGTCATATTTCTCGTGCTAACCATTTTTGCTGATGTGGTGGCACAAACGCGTTTCATCACAAAAACAGGCCATATCTGGTTCTTTTCAGATGCTCCCCTGGAAGACATTGAAGCACATAACAAAAAGGTGGTTTCTGTTCTTGATATCAGCACCGGCGAATTGGTCTTTTCGGTACCGATGAAGGAGTTTCAGTTCCAGAAGTCCCTGATGCAAACGCATTTCAATGAAAATTATGTGGAGTCGGACAAGTATCCGAAGGCCACTTTCAAGGGGAAAATAACGAACATGGGGACGGTTGACCTAACCAGGGATGCGGCCTATCAGGTGCGGGTTCAAGGCGTGCTGAACATTCATGGGAAGGACAAAGCCATCGACACCCCGGGCACACTTGAAGTGAAGGATGGGCGACTTTATGGCAGATCCACCTTCTCCGTCACGCCCCAGGAGTTCGACATAAAGATCCCCCGGCTTGTACGAAACAACATCGCCAGGCAAATAGACATAACCGTGGATATCCTGTATGCACCCCTAACCGGTAACAGCTTATAACGATGATAAAGAAATGGTTTCTCGTGGTGCTGGTTTGCCTGCCGACAGTCTTTGTGCAGGCACAGGACGAACTGCTCAAAATAGCGGAAGCCAGTGATAGTACAAGCTCCGACCAGGTGACCGGAACCTTTAAGGCCACACGCCTGGTCAACGGGCATACGGTGGAAACGAACAGCGAGGGCGTGCTGCTTTTTCTGATCTCCCACCGGTTCGGCACCCTGAACAGCGGCGCCTATGAACTTTTTGGGCTCGACCAGGCCACCATACGCCTCGGGCTGGAGTACGGCATAACAGACAGGCTTGACATTGGTGTAGGCAGGAGTTCGCTGGAAAAGACCTTTGACGGTTTTCTAAAGTATAAGCTGCTGCAGCAACAAACCGATAAGGGTTGGCCGGTCACGCTCACACTCTTTTCCAGCGCGGCTGTCCGGTCGCTGAAATGGCCGGAAGAAGAAAACAATTTGGAATTCAGGCACCGCTTAGCGTATACGCAACAGGTACTCTTAGCCCGGAAATTTACCGAGCGTCTCTCGCTCCAACTGTCCCCCACCCTCGTTCACCACAACCTCGTTCCACTTCGTCAGGATGAGAACAATGTGTTTGCCTTGGGTGGTGGCGGACGCTACAAGATCACCAAACGGACTTCTTTCAACGCAGAATATTATTACCTGCTCTCTCACCAGACCCGCCAGGATTTCCGGAATGGCCTTTCTCTTGGGTTTGATATCGAGACCGGCGGACACGTTTTCCAGCTTATCTTCACAAATGCCCAGGGCATGGTCGAGAAGTTCTTTGTCTCCCGGAACACAGGCTACTGGTCTGACGGGGATATCTATTTTGGCTTTAACATTTCACGTGTTTTTGATCTGAAGGGAAAAGAGAAACAGGAATGGTAAGCACTACTGCGACCACTCCGTAGGCTTCCGGTCCCAGCGGTGCGTTTTGAGCTGCTCCAGCAGTTCGTCTGGCAAACCTTTCCCTTCGCTGGCCTGCAAATTGGCCTGCACGTGGTGTGCTTTGCGCATACCAGGTATAGTGGTGCTCACATCCGGATTGCTGAGGATAAAGCGCAGCGCCATCTCCGCCATGGTCATGCCAGCAGGTATAAGCGGTTTCAGCTGGTCGGCATGGTCCACGCTGGCTTTCAGATTTTCGGGCACAAAGTAAGTGCTGCGCCAGTCGTCTTTCGGGAAAGTGGTTTCAGTTGTAAAAGTGCCTGTCAGTGTGCCTTCATCAAAAGGAACGCGGGCGATGGTGGCGATGTCCAGTTCGCGGCAAAGCGGGAAAAGGCTGTCTTCCGGCGCCTGATCGAAAATGTTATAGATGACCTGCACGCTGCTGATGTGGCCGGTGTGCAAGGTTTGGAGCACATTGTCAGCTTCCCAGCGATTCACGCTCACGCCCATGTGCTGAATTTTGCCATCTGCTTTCAGCTTCTCCACTGCCCGCTGCCATTCTTCCTGCTGTGCCCAGCTGTCTTCCCAGACATGAAACTGTTGCAGGTCGATCGTTTCCACCCCCAGGTTCTGCAGGCTTTTCTCGGTATAGGCAATGATATGGTCGGCAGGGAAACAGTCTTCGAGCTTGTCAGATGCTTTCGATGGCCACTTCATATTTTTAGGTGGAATCTTCGTCGCCACGTAGAGGCGCTTTTCCGGGTTACGCTTGAGCAGGCGGCCGAGTATCTGTTCGCTCCTCCCCTTGCCGTAGCCCCAGGCGGTATCAAAAAAGTTGCAGCCGCCTTCCACGGCCAGGTCCAATGAGCGGTCTGACTGCTGGTCATCCGAACCGGTCCACCCAGCCATCCCCCACATCCCGTACCCTATTTCGCTCACTTGCCAGCCTGTGCGGCCGAATCTTCTGTACTCCATACCTTGCTTCTTTATCTGCTTTGTTCTGCCCTAATACTGGTGTAAATATACGAGAGTTGTCGTTCTCCCCGGCTTAAGTTAAAAGGCATTGCGATTTTCCGGGGCAGATGCTTATATTAGGCTTCTCATATACCACACCCCATGACACCCATGCTGAAAAACCTTTGGAAAAAAGCTACGCTTACAACACTTGCATTAATGACTCTCACTCTCTCCGGCCATGCACAGGAAGCAAAAACCGAAGCGGATCTACAGGCCCTCATGAAGCAGCATGATATGGTCGGACTGGCGGTGGTCGTGGTGAAGAAAGGTGAAATTGTCTACAACAAATCCTTTGGCCTGAAGGATGTCGAAAGCCAGACACCACTTTCCAACAACGACATTTTCAGGATCGCCTCGATCTCCAAGTCCTTTACCGTGACAGGCCTGATGCAATTGATCGAAGCGGGAAAGCTTTCATTGGATGATGATGTGAGCAAGCTGGTCGGCTTTCAGGTGCGCAACCCAAAATATCCCAATAAGGTTATTACCCTGCGGATGATGCTGTCGCATACCTCCAGCATAAACGACAGCCAGGGCTACTTTACCCTTGATACCATCGATCCTGCCAAGAACCCGAACTGGGCTGCCTGCTACAACAACTACGAGCCCGGCACAAGCTATGAGTACTGCAACCTGGGATTCAATATAGCCGGCACTATCCTGGAGAAACTATCCGGTGAGCGCTTCGACCAGTACGTGAAGCACCATGTCCTGAACCCACTGGGACTGTACGGCGGCTATAATGTAGACTCCCTGGACACCAGTCGCTTCGTGACCTTGTATGAATACAATGCTGACTCCAGCAGCTTCACCCCCTCACCCTCGGCCTACAACCCGCGCCGGCAGGAAATACAAAACTACAAAATGGGACAAAGCACCCCTATTTTCTCGCCTACCGGCGGCATGAAAATGTCAGCCACCGACCTGGCAAAGTACATGACCATGCACCTGAACAAAGGCGAGTACAAAGGCACCCGGATCATCTCGAAGAAGAGTGCCAAAAAGATGCAGGAGAAGATCGCCGACAATGGCTACGGTCTGGCGCTCAAGACCGAGAAAAACCTGATTCCCGGTAAGGCCCTGGTTGGGCACACAGGCAACGCTTACGGACTCTACAGCGCCATGTTCTTTCAGCCTAAAGAGCAGTTCGGGTTTGTGGTGATCACCAATGGGACTAGCGCACCGGAAGTGAATGAGTATAACCTGGCACTGGCAGAAATCATCAACAGCCTCTACAACAACTTCATTAAATAACATAAAAAAAGCCTCTCCATTTCCGGAGAGGCTTTTCTTTTACTACCGATCTATACCTGCTATGAAGTTGCCTTACAACGTAGTGGCGTTAAAGGTATCGCCCTGATTGACATCGCCTGTCTCAAAGCCTTTTTTGAACCAGCGGACGCGCTGTGCAGAGGTGCCGTGAGTGAATGAGTCTGGCACCACCCTTCCGGTGGCCTGCTTTTGAAGACGGTCATCGCCGATAGCGCTGGCTGCATTCAGAGCTTCTTCCAGGTCGCCGGGCTCCATTATACCTTTTTCTTTTTGGGTATGGTGCGCCCACACGCCGGCATAGAAATCAGCCTGCAACTCTACTCTCACCATAAGCTGATTAAATTCCGTTTGGGATAACTGGCCCCGCATGGCGTTTACCTGGTCCATGGTACCGGTCAGCTTCTGAATGTGGTGCCCCACTTCGTGGCCCACCACATAAGCCTGCGCGAAGTCCCCGTCGGCACCCAGTTTGCGATCCATTTCGCTGAAAAAGCTCAGGTCAATGTACAGTTTTTCATCGCCGGGGCAGTAAAAGGGTCCGGTGGCTGCGGAAGCAAGTCCGCAGGCCGAGTTTACCTGATCCGAAAACAGTACCAGCGTAGGTTCCCTGTAGCCTTGTATCATCGTGTTCCAGACATCCTCAGTGTCAGCCAGCACCACAGCCGTCTGATCGGCCAGTGCTTGCTCTTCCGGGCTCGGCTGGTAATCGGTAGATTGGGCGTACTGGGGTTGGCCACCTACAAACTGCTGCAGGAGCGTCAGGGGGTTGGTCCCTGTCAAAAACAGGATCAGTAGCAGCACCCCCACTATGATGAGTCCTACTTTTGAGAAGAGGAGACGGAACAAAGGGATGAGCAGCATGGGACTAATGCCCCTGCCACCACCGAAACCGCCCGCTGACTGACCTCTACGGTCTTCTATATTGCTACTTTTTCTTCTGCCTTGCCATTTCATATTATTCGATTTCTAATGCCAGGATGATACTATAAGTGTATACCTATATGCGCAGTATAACGTGTAGCAGCTTCTATTGGATATGGCATTTTTTGAAGCGTGCTTCTACCGGCCCACGGAAGGGGTTCTGTTGGAGACAAGGAAAGACAACAGCCCAAAAACAAAACGGGCAGGCGCCCTATAGTAAATCACCTGCATAGTACGGAAACTAATAGTTTCAACTACTTAGGGTAAGCCGCAGCATTACTTTCTCAATCCCGTGTACCCTTCCATTCGAGGCACCGACACTCGACATCTTTATGCTGCCCGCTTTGATTTTCCACGCTACTACCTTTCACCATTACCATAAGCCCCAACTTAAAAAAATGTTATTTTCAGGACCCTGGTCCAAACGTTTTCATTTTCCTTCGTATACAGGTCATTTTCATTCATCTGCTGTTTTCGGTTTTGCCGAACGAATAATGCTTACAGGGAGGAAGCAGGCAGATAGTCAGACACCCGGTTTATGGATCATACATACAATAGAAAGGCGCACAGCAAACTGATCGATTTGAACGATGAACTTGAGAATTACTTTAACAACACGATCATCCCGCAGCTGTTCGTAGATGCCAACATGATCCTGCGTAAGTTCACGCCCCCCGCCATGCGGCACTTCAAGCTGACTTCTGACGACATTGGGAAGCACATCGTGGACGTTTCCAGCAATATCCGCTTCCCTACTTTCATCGAGAACATCACGGAGGTGATCGAAAGCAGCAAAGACCTGGAAAAGGAGATCCAGACCACTGACAAGCGCTGGTACCAGATGAACATTCTGCCGTACATCGTGCGCAAGGATAACAGAACCAACGGCGTCATCGTCACCTTCATCGACATCGACGACCGCATCCAGATTCTGAAAGGCTACGAGAGTCTGAACAGAAACTATGAGAACATCATCCACTCCATTTCCCACGACATAAAAGGTCCCCTTTCGAACATAGAAGGGCTGATCAGGCTAATGCAGGAAGAAACTGAAGACGAGGAGGATAGCCAGCGGATAAAAGACATGCTCAGCGAGTCCGTGGCCAACCTACGCCAGACAGTGGAGGAACTTGCCGACATTCAGGCAAGCGACACGGGCTTTGCCCAGACACCGGAGCGGGTGAACTTCGAGAACATCATTGAAGATGCCAAACTAGCGCTTCGGGACAGGATAGCCGAAAGCAACGCTGAGATCAGAACGCACATTGAGGAACCGGAAATCAGCTTCTCCCGAAAGAATGTGCGGAGCATTATCTACAACCTGCTCAACAACGCCATCAAGTACCAAAAGCCGGGCAATATACCTGTCATTTCCATCCGTACGGAAAAGGCAGACGACTACATACTGCTGACCGTGACCGACAACGGGATAGGTATTGCGGAAAATAAAAAATACTCTATTTTTGAGCGTTATACCCGCCTGCACAGCGAGGTGCCGGGCACGGGTGTCGGACTGTTTATTGTGAAAGGCATGGTGGAGCAAATGGGTGGTGAGATCCAGTTGGAAAGCACGTTAGGCGAAGGGTCTACTTTCAAGGTATATTTCAAGGCTTTGCGATAGGCTGTCACTAGCGGGTTAGGCAAGAGGAGCCAGCGTTCGGGATGTCTCTCCTATCCTGAACGTCAAACATGGTTCACCTACTATTAAACAGGTATAGCCAGGGATAGGGATTGAAACTCGCGCGAACTTCTTACGCCGCAAGCTATACCTATACCTATACCTATACCTATACCTATACCTGCGAACGATTCAGTACCTGTCCTGCACGTATACCCAAACCCCACTCCTTCCTTCTGTCGTACCCCTGCTATACCTGCACTCCGCACATGAACAACCTGAAAGACTTTCTGCAGCTCGTCTGGTCGGCCGTGAAGGGCAAGGAGCAGGACTTTACGACGCTTGGCATCCGGACGAGTATTGTGCTGCTGGCAGTGCCCATGATCCTGGAAATGATGATGGAGTCGCTGTTTGCCGTGGTCGATATTTTCTTTGTCGGCAGGTTGGGGCCGCATGCGTTGGCTACCGTCGGACTCACCGAAACGGTGCTGATGGTGATCTACTCGGTGGGGATGGGTGTGAGCATTGCCGCCACGGCCCTGGTGGCACGCCGCGTTGGTGAAAAGAACTACCATGAAGCCGGAAACGTCACTTACCAGCTTCTGGTCACGGGTGCAGTGCTGGCCGTGCTCATGGGCATATTGGCCACCTGGTTTGCGGCCGATCTCCTCAGCCTGATGGGAGCGGATGCTGCCCTCCTCGAAACCGGACTGCGCTACGCCCAGATCATCTTTGCGGGCAACCTGGTCATCATCATGCTTTTCCTGATCAACGGGATTTTCCGTGGGGCTGGTCAGCCGCACCTGGCCATGCGCGCGCTTTGGCTTGCCAACGGCGCCAACATCGTGCTGGACCCGCTTCTGATCTTCGGCATCGGCAGCTTCGATGGGCTTGGGCTGGAGGGCGCCGCCTGGGCCACCACCATCGGGCGCAGCCTGGGCGTGGTCTACCAGTTTTACCACCTCCTCAACGGTAAGCATCTGCTCAATGTCGGTCGCGACAACCTGGTCGTTAGTTTGGCAATGATCAGGCGTATTCTGTCCGTATCATCCGGCGGTATGGGCCAGTACCTGATCGATTCGGCCAGCTGGATCTTCCTTACCCGTATTATTGCTGAGTTTGGCAGCAGTGCCCTCGCTGGCTATACCATTGCCTTCCGGCTTATCGTGTTTGCGTTGCTGCCGGCATGGGGCTTGTCCTCGGCAGCGGCCACGCTGGTTGGCCAGAACCTGGGTGCAAAAAAAACGAAAAGGGCCGAACTGGCAGTATGGCTGACGGCCAGGTATAACATGATCTTTATGACCGCCGTCACGCTCCTGTTTCTTTTCTTTGGTGAGTACCTGGCCGCTTTTTTTGCAAAGGATATAGCTGTGATTGCGGTGGCCTCCGAAGCGCTGCGGATCATTACGCTGGGCTATGTTTTTTTCGGTTTGGGCATGGTGATGGTGCAGGCCTTCAATGGTGCCGGCGATACCCGTACGCCGTCTCTCATCAACATTGTGGTGCTGTGGCTGATCGAAATTCCGCTGGCTTATCTGCTGGCAAAAACCCTCGGCTTCGGGACTACCGGCATCTTCGTCGCCATCGCCTTCTGCCACTCATTTCACGCCCTTGTCAGTTGGTGGCTTTTCAGGCGCGGCACCTGGAAAGTTGTGAAGGTATAAGGTATAGCCTCGTCATCCCCCTATCTCCTGAAACCAAAAAAGCAGGTATAGCGCGAACGGCTATACCTGCTTTTTGATGAAAAGGACTGTTGGCTAGTTTTGCGCTAACAAGCCATTGATGTTTGCGACGAAATAGGCATGCGCCTGCTCTACAGTCAAAACGTGACCCTGCTTCTGGGCATCAGCAGCAAGTTGGAAACCCAGTTCAGCGGCCGCCATACGCTGCAGCGGTGTGCCGTGGTGACCTGCACTTGCAAAACCGCAGTCGCCGATTTCGAAGAACAACTCGTAGAACTGCGCCACACGCTTGCTGTTATAAGTAGCGCCGCGCTTGTGTGTCATGTAGTAGGCAGCCAGGAAGTCGGCTTCCAGTTCCTTGTAACGCGTGGCCTCTGGCTGACTGGCGAAGGTACCCGCCGGATACCAGGCGTTCGTGTTTTTAAACTGAATCTGATGTGCCCACTCATGGGCCAGTATACCTGTCCACACGATGTCCTGAGCAACACCTGTTTCAGAAAGCATACCTACCAGACCGTCACCGATCACGATCAGGTTGTTGTAAGTTGTTGCAAAACCATCTGCGGCAAAGAAAGGCGATTCCGGCAATTGATTTGAGAAAGTGTTGAAGTAGAGGATCTGGTCCGCTACGGCGTAGGCCTGTTCTCTTGACGTAATGCCAACACCAATTAGCTCGTACACATCGGCCAGTCTTTCTCTGTCGTTCAGGGTAGCGGTGTGTTGCCCGTTCAACCGGATCTGGTTTGGCATGTTCCAGAACTTCTCCAGCTCCCGCTTGCGCTTGTTCATCAAGTCGGTATACTCCCCGTTGGCGCCAAAGTACTGAGCCGATTCATCGATTAGGGCTGCATATTGCCCCAGCGTAAGGTATGTGCTATAGATCGCCTGGGCATTCGGTCCAAACAAGCCAATCAGATCTTTCGCCAAAGGTGCAAAATAACGGTTCTGTACATCAGCAAATGCTGTTGGACTGCAGGTAGAGGGCTCCACGACATTGCTCATCAGCGTGCTGCGCAGATTTTCGTGTATCGGTACCTGACCGTCCATTGACTGTAGGGGCACAAGCTCCGATGCGCTCAGGTTTTTAACAGCAGTGGATTGCAGGGTGCTGCTGGAAGCCAGTCCCATCTCGTCCACTTCCTTTTCACAGGAAAAAGTGATAAAAGCGAGGCCCAGGCAAAGTAGAGTAGTCGTCTTTTTGTTCATACTACGCGTAATTAAGTAGGATTAAGGGTATGTAAATTTATAAAATAGTCAATTTTGGAAATGGCGCTATCAGACACAAAATAGCAGTATTAAAGTTAGCTGTTCTTGTACCAAATCCAAATTTTATGGCCTTAAATATTATTTTTTCATATTTGGGTGCTACGGGCGGCCCATGTTGCTGAGAGTGTTTCGTACAACCCGGAACAGGCACAGCCGTTATTGCAGGATGTAACAGAGTTTTGTCTCCCAGGTGCCGTCTGCCAGACAGCATTGAAGAGCTCCAACACGCCACGCATTATGTTCCCTGTACCAATTAGTCTCCTAAACTCCATCAAGCTCATTAAAATTCCATACCTGTTCTGGCTGGCACTCTTACTGTTCAGTGCCATACCTGCTGTGACGAGTGCGCAGGATACAGTGGAACAGGATACGGCGGTAGTTGCTGCGCCAACCTGGCCCGAAGACTCCCTGGGCAGACGCACGCCACGAGGCACCATATCGGGTTTTATCAAAGCAGTAGCCGACGGAGACTATAACACGGCCGCTTCCTACCTCAACCTGGTTACGCCCAACGACACGATTCAGGATGGGGCCGCCATGGCGCAGGCGCTGCAACGTATGTTGGACCAGCGCAGCAAAACCCTTCCCCGCTCCTGGATCAGCAACCTGCCGGAGGGCGACCTCGAGGACAACCTACCCTCCAATCTGGAGCGTGTGGGAACGGCCACCGTCGATGAAGAGAACGTTGACATCCTACTCGAGAAAACGGAGGGACCGTCGGGAGGCCCGATCTGGCTGATAGCAGCCGAAACACTGAGCAAAGTGCCCCTGCAGGAAGCAGCTCCCACCGAAACCGTGGTTGAGAAAACCTTGCCCGACTTCCTGGAGGAAAACCGTTGGGGTGGCGCACCGACAGGCCACTGGCTGGGGCTGATGCTGATTGGCATTGTTTCTTACCTGCTTGCCTGGGGCATTACCTCCGGATTGATATTCCTGATCAGATACATCTGGCACAAGACCCGCAACGAGCCGACTCATGGCTTTATCAGGGCCTTCTCGTTGCCGATACGGCTATACCTGGCCGCCGTCCTGCTGGTATACCTGAGCCAGCGGCTGGGCATTTCGTTTGTGCTGCGCCAGCGTTTTAGTGAGCTAACCATTATCATTGGCCTGGTAGCGGTGTTGCTGCTCCTTTGGCGACTGGTGGATGTGATCACCAGTTTTAGCAGGCGCCGCCTGGTGGAACGCCACAACATGGCGGGCATCTCCATTGTGCTTTTCCTGCAACGCGGCGCCAAGATCGCGCTGGTCGTTTTCGGCATCATATTCATTCTCAGCACCCTGGGCTTCGACGTGACCACTGGTCTGGCCGCGCTGGGTATAGGCGGTATCGCGCTGGCGCTAGGTGCCCAGAAAACGGTAGAAAACTTCGTCGGAAGTGTTACGCTTATTGCCGACCAGCCCATCCGGGTAGGCGACTATTGCAAAGTGGGCGACACGAGCGGCACGGTAGAGCAGATCGGTATGCGTTCTACCCGTTTGCGCACCACGGAACGCACCATCGTGACCATTCCGAATGGGGATTTTTCTTCGCAGAAGATCGAGAACTTCGCCCACCGCGACCGCTTCCTGTTCAACCCTACGCTGCGATTACGCTATGACACCACGCCCCCCCAGATACAGGCCGTGTTGCGCGCGCTGCGGGAAACACTCACCGCACATCCCAAAATAGACAAAACCAGCGCTCGTGTGCGCCTCACCGAGATAACGGCGGATGCCCTGAAAGTCGAAGTGTTCTCATACATCCTGACCAGCGACTTTAACGAACATTTAGAAATCAAGGAAGGACTACTCCTAACCATGATGGATGCCGTCAATACCAAAGGCAAAGGCTTTGCGCTGCCTGTCCAGCAACTGCTGGTGAGCAATGATGGGGCAGGTATGGAACAGCCAAAAGAAAAGTCTTCGTAAAGGCGGGTTTAGGAATTCTAAAACTTGTTTTTATTCGCATAAGCCACCAGCGAGAGCATAATCGGCACTTCGACCAGCACGCCCACCACGCACACCAGCGCGGCCGGACTGTCGAGGCCGAAGAGCGCGATGGAAACCGCCACGGCTAGCTCAAAAAAATTGCTGGCCCCGACCATGGCCGCCGGTGCGCACACCGCATACCCTAATTTGAGCTTACGTCCGCTGTACCAGGTCAGGAAAAAGATGAAGTATGTCTGCAGTATGAGTGGTATGGCAATAAAGAGGATGATGAGCGGATTGCTGAGGATGTTGACGCCCTGGAAAGCGAAGAGCAGGATGAGGGTAAGCAACAGTGCAAGCACACTCATAGGCTTGAGCCGGGGCAGAAACTCCCTCGTAAACCAGGCCTCCCCCTTCGATTTGATCAGCGCGCGGCTTGTCAGAAAACCTGCCACGAGCGGCACCACTACATAAATGACGATGCTTAGAAACAGCGTGTCGTAAGGCACCGTTACGTTTGTAATGCCCAATAATAAGCCCACAATCGGCACGAAGGCCACCAGGATGATCAGGTCGTTGACAGATACCTGCATAAGGGTATAGTTCGGGTCGCCGTCACTCAGGTATGACCACACAAACACCATGGCCGTGCAGGGCGCTGCCCCCAGAATGATGGCACCTGCTATGTACTCACCGGCCTGCTCTGGCGTGATGAAGGCGGAGTATAGGTTGGAAAAGAAAAGCCAGGCAAAAAAAGCCATGGTAAAAGGCTTGACCAGCCAGTTCACGATTACGGTGAGCACAATGCCGGTCGGCTTGCGACCGATGCGCTTGAGGCTGGTGAAGTCGATCTGCAACATCATCGGGTAAATCATCAGCCAGATCAGGATAGCGATTGGAATGTTGACCTGGTATACCTCCATCCGGCTCAGCACCTCCATCTGGTCACCTGCCAGGTAGCCGATCAGGGTGCCTCCTACAATGCAGAGAATCACCCAGATGGTGAGGTATTTTTCAAAAAAGGCAATCTGCTTTTTGGGCTGCTGGGTTGGTTGTGCCATGCTACGGTCTGGTCAGGTATAGGAAATACAGATCGCAATATTACGATAAAGATTATAAAACTCAATTGTAGCAGCTGAGAATTAAGTGATGAAAATTCTAAAGCGGTAGCATTAGTTATGTTTTGCGGCAGGTTACTCAAAATGTACGGAGAGCCAAAAAAGTGAAGACAGCGAAATCCGGATAGCCCTGGAATTCGTTTGTATGCTCCATTCACCAATTAAAACTGAAAGAGACTATGGAGTTAGCCAGCATATTATTGTTTATCGGGGGCCTGGGTGGTCCTGAGGTAATTTTGATCATCCTCGTTTTTGTCTTGTTTTTCGGTGCGAAACGCATTCCTGAAATGGCCAAAGGCCTGGGTCGGGGTATCCGGGAGTTCAAGGAATCATCGCGTGAAATCAAAGATAATTTCGAAAAGTCCGCCGCAGTGCAGCCCGAGACTGAACAAGTAAACCTAAATCGAGAGTAGTACCCCCAATGAAGAGAGAAGTCCGCTTTTAAAGTGGACTTATTTTTTTTGACTTTTTTTCACTCCCCTAAATCCAGACAAGCTGGCTAGTTCGTAAGTCTGGCATCGCTGGCGGGCAAGCAGTTTGTCTGTAGCACTTTCCAATATCTTTTACCTAATAACTAAACTTATGAAAAAACTACAGAATGAGCTGGCGGAGAAAGACCTAAGCCTGAAGAGCGGCCTGGTAGCTCCTATCCAGCGCCGTGCTTTCTTGCGTTATGCCAGCGCCACCGCGGCAGCTTCCACCCTACTCTTCATGACCTCGTGCGACGATGACGATGACAAAGGCCCAATGGACCCGATGGCAGTTGACCTGGGTTCCGGTGACACTGGTATCCTGAACTATGCCTACGCCCTTGAGCAGTTGGAGGCAGCCTTCTACACTGAAGTGGTGGCCCGCTCGATGGGGGTGTTCAACCAATCCGAGCAACAGATCATGCAGGACCTGAAAGGCCACGAATCCATACACCGTGATTTCCTCAAAGCAGCGCTGGGTTCCGCGGCTATACCTGACCTCGAAGTAAACTTCACTTCCATCAACTTCAGCGACAAGAACAGTATACTCACGACTGCCCGTACTTTCGAAGATCTGGGTGTAGCAGCTTATAACGGCGCCGGAAGATTCCTGGAGAACGCCGGATTCCTGACACTGGCTGGCAAGATCGTATCTGTAGAGGCCCGCCACGCCGCCGTGATCCGCGATATTATCTCCAACGGCACCTTCTCCGACACTGCCGACGCCAAAGGTCTGGACCCTGCCATGATGCCTGCCGAAGTGCTGAGCGCGGCTTCCGCTTTCATCACCACCCCTATCAATGCCAATAACCTTCCTAAATAAGCCACGCCATGAACATATTCAGAATAATAGAAGATATCGAAAAAGTTGACCCTGAAGTGTACCAGAAGCTGGACTCCAGACGCAGCATTTTCAAAAGCCTCGGGAACATGGGTAAGACAGCTGCCCTGGCCGCTATACCTCTCGCCCTCGGGTCTGTTTTTAACAAAGCGTATGGACAGAGCTCCGGCACTGTGCTGGAAGTGCTCAACTTCGCATTGAAACTAGAGTACCTGGAGCGCAATTTTTACACCGGTGGTCTGGCTGCCAATGGCCTGATCACAGACGGAGCCGCCAGAGCTGCTATTCAGAAAATCCAGATGCATGAGGCGCAGCACGTCGACATCCTGATTGCTACCATCCGCAGCCTGAACGGGACGCCGATCAGTGAGCCTACTTTTAATTTTGGTAAAAACTTTGCAGACTGGAACACCAACTACCAGACTTTCCTGACACTGGCGCAAGCCTTTGAGGACACCGGCGTGCGGGCTTACAAAGGACAGGCCGCAAACCTGATGAGTAACGACGCCGTGCTTACCGCCGCCCTGCAGATTCATTCGGTAGAAGCACGTCATGCGGCCCACATCAGACGCATGCGTAATAATGCCGGTTGGATAGTGGGCGCTGCCGGTAACAGCAATGTTCCTGCAGGTGCAGCGGCTGTTTACGCCGGTGAGGACAATGTGGCTCAAGGCGGCATCAATGATGTGAAAACCGTAGGAAGCGGTTACTCTGCCGAGATCGCTACCGCTGCTTTTGACGAACCGCTGACCAAAGAGCAGGTCGCTCAGATAGTTTCACTGTTTGAGTAAATCATACGGAAAATTTCCCATATGTGCTTCATAGTGAGAGGGCTGTCCACGGCAGCTCTTTTACTATGAAGCATTTTGTATAAAGCATTTAAAAATTTATAAACAAATATATACCCTTCACTGTAGAGAGGTATAATGTTTTAATAATTGGCTGAACAACGCACCAAAGAAACCCTCACAGAAGAAGATCTGGTAGCACGGCTCCGAGACCGTGATAGTTCAGCCATGTCCCAGCTCTATGACAGGTATAGCCCCACCCTCTACGGCATCGTACTCCAAATTGTAAAAAATGAAAATGTAGCCGAAGACGTGCTACAAGAGGCATTTATAAAAATTTGGGTATCCTTTGATAAATATGACACTTCCAAAGGCAGACTTTTCACCTGGATGTTGAATATTTGCAGAAATCTAGCAATTGACACAATCCGCTCGAAGCAGTATCGCGTAAGTAATCTGTCACAGAAAATAGAAGCCGAGTCCCGCGTGTTCCACTACACAGATACCTTCAAACCAGAGCATATTGGGATGCGGGAAATTGTAGACAAACTGAACCCTGAACAAAAGCAGATCATCGACCTGATGTATTTTGAAGGCCTGACACAGAGTGAAATTGCGGACTCCTATGACATTCCGCTCGGTACTGTAAAGACCCGGGCCCGCAGTGCTGTGAAACTTTTATCAAGATTATTCAAAGGAAGTGCTTAACGAAGAATACATAGCATCGGGTATCCTTGAACTCTACGCAGCGGGCGGTTTAACCGAAGCGGAGCGGGAGGAAGTGGAGCGCCAGGCCGCGCAGTCACCGGAGATCCGGTCTGCGCTGGATGAGGCCTGCGCTGCTATGGAAGCCTATGCCGGACTCTATGCCCAGACTCCAAAAAGCGGGCTTAAAACCAGAATTATGAATCAGCTGGCGAATGAAGAAACAAATGTTCGCACGCTGCCGATCGAAAGTCTCCGGGAACCCAGCACGCACAAACAAAGGAATTATAAGTGGATGCTTGCCGCCAGTGTTACCTTGCTGCTTCTTTCCGGCATTTTAAGCTTCTACTTCTATGGCAAATGGCAGCAGACCGAGGAAAGACTGGCCGGTGTAATGGCTTCCGAGCGATTGCTTGCCCAGCATATGCAACATACTTCATTACGCCTGCAGCAGCAGGAAGAAACCTTGGCCATCGTTCGAAACCCCAATTTTGAACAAGTGAAACTGAAAGGAGTTGAGGCAAATCCAGAGGCCGCTATGCTGGTGTACTGGAATCCGGGCCAGGCAGCCGTATATATTGACCCTGTATCACTTCCGGCTCCACCTAGTGGTAAACAATACCAGTTATGGGCGCTGTTGGACGGACAGCCCATTGACGCAGGTATGATTGAACTGACGGAGGAAAAGACCAATCTGCAGCAAATGAAAAATATCGCTGCGGCACAGGCTTTTGCCGTTACTGTTGAGCCGGTTGGAGGCAGCGCAACTCCAACGCTGGAAACGATCACGGTGATGGGAAAAGTAGGATCTTAAGTTAATTCCACCTCTCCTGCTATACCTTTAGAGGTAAACTTCACATTGTTCCAGAAAAGCTGGCTGAAGATAGCCTGGAATAGTGGTGTGGGGACGTGCTCTTCGTCGAGCTGCAGCGTGGCCAGCAGGCGCATGACCTCCTGCAGCTTGCCGAGCTTGCATGGCTCGTTCATGTGGTTGAGTTCTTCCTTGCCGAACAGGAAGGTATTGGCCAGGCGATCGTCGGTGCGCTCAATGTAATCCATCACCTCGTATACCCGGGCAGCAAGCTCGGACAGCATCGTGTCGTTGGTCACGCGGTCGAATTTCCAGAGGTAGGGCACGATGGGCGCCCCCAGCTGCTGGCTTCGCTCGATATCGGAAAGTCGCTTGTAAAGCAATAGCGCCAATACCACGTTATTACAGCAATCTTTACGCTGGCCAAGCTCACGGAACAGACCAATAGCCCGCTGTACGGTGCTGAAAACGTGCTCGACTATCTGTTGCTCGTCTTTCCGCCAGTTGCTCATGTGTACCAGGTCGTCGGTCATGTTGAAGTATCCCGGATTCTGGTAAACTGCCTCTTCCACGGACTGCACCATGGCCTCGAAACCAGCGGTAGCTTTGAGCAAGCGGTTGAAGCAAATAAAGTAGGCGATCTGATGGGGGGTCATGGGCACCTGCCGAAAGCGAAGTGTCGTTTTGATGGCCTCAGGAATGTTCATAGAAGTGACCCATTAAAGGTTAACGAATCCACCCAGCAGGAAGGAGTAAATCAAATATAATGCATTCATAATCAGTTATTCAATACCCAGAAGTGGGTATTTTTGGAGCTCATACAGTCACGACCACTTTCCCCACGGTTTTGCCCTGCTGAAACAGGCGGATGGCCGCGTGCATGTCGTCGAACGCAAACGTGTGCCCCACATGCTGCGGTGCCAGTTGCAAGGCCTGCAATCCCTGCAGTAATTCATGCATCATGTCGGTCTGCTCGTAGAGGTAGATCAGGTTAAAGCCCATCAGCGATTTGTTTTCGGTGGGGAGCCTGAGCGGATCTATTTTGGGGCGGCGCAGGTATTTCCAGAAGAGGCGCGGGTAATTCGGCTTACTGCCGTGGCTGCTGAACGAGGCATTGCCGTAGACCACCATGCGCCCCATCGGCGCCAGCGCCTTCCAGCCCTGCTCAAGTATACGTCCGCCGATGCACTCCATGATCAGGTGGAGGGGGCGACCGTGCAAGCTGTGCATGAGCTTGTCATAGAAGTCACTGTCCCGCAAGATCAAATCGCCGTAGTGCTCGTGCTTTCGCAGAAAATCCACCTTATCCGGCCGGCCCACGGTGCCGATGGTATAGGCCCCTAGTTTCTGACAGATGCGGTTGGCCAGGATGCCTACTCCGCCTGCCGCACTGTGGATGAGCACCTGCATGCCCGGCTTCAGGTTACCCAGCTCGGTGAGCGCGTAATAGGCGGTGAGCCCCTGCACCAGAAAACCGGCGCCTTCCTCAAAGCTCCAGTTCTCGGGCAGCGGCAGCACATAGCGGTGGTGACTGTTGATGTGCGAAACGTAACCACCGAACCTGGTGGCGCCCATCACCCGGTCCCCGACCTGCCAGTCGCCAGCCTCCTCTCCCACCGCCACGATCTCGCCCGCAAACTCCAGCCCAGGTATAAACGAGCCGCTGGGGGTGGCACTGTAGAGGCCCTGCATGGCAAAGATGTCTGCAAAGTTGAGCCCGATCGCCCGCACCTGCACGCAAACCTCATCCGGCCCGGGCGACTCAAGTGATTCCTTTCGCAGCTCCAGGTTACGGATAGAGCCAGCCTTTGTCATGCGGTATACCTGTCGGTCGATCATTGCCATGTATGGGTTAAAGTTGTCTAAACGCTGCTTACGACAAACAGCCACCGTAAGGATAATGAAAAAATGGATAGGCCGTGTGGAATCCGGGGCTTTGCTGCATCTATTATACAAATGCAGCAGAGGGACTGTCTGCAACGTCAACCCTAATCGGAAAGGAGCCGCACCATGGCACAGGTACAGGAAAAACAGAACCCGGCAAAAGGCAGTAGAAAACGCGCACGCAACAAAGGCTTTCACCTTGACATGACGCCCATGGTGGACCTGGCCTCGCTGCTAATGACCTTCTTCATGCTCACCACCACGTTTGCCAAACTCCAGACCATGGAGATCAACATGCCCACTGCACAAGGCCCTGACACGCCTATAGCTGGCAAGAATGCGCTGAACATTGTGCTTGACGAAGCAGACAAGGTATACTACTTCTTCGGCTATCCGGGCGATGCACCCGAGGTGAGGCAAACAGACCTTTCCACTACCGGACTCCGGCAGGTGTTACTGGGTGAGCAGGTGAAGAGCAATCCGAATATGGTGGTGCTGGTAAAAGCGACGAAAAGTTCCCGTTTCAAGAACCTGGTGGACGCGCTTGACGAGCTGAAGATCACGGACACTCGCAAATACGCCCTGGTGGAGCTGCGCGAAGAAGACAAGGCTTTGCTGGCCTCCCGGTAAGCGAAAGCCCTGCTGCTCCAAGGGGCGGCAGGGCTTTCACAAGATATGCATTACAGGTATACCTTCAACAGAAGCTCCCCTTATTCCGCTGGTTCCGTGGCATAATCGCAGCTGACGGTTGGGTTGAAGGGGAAATGCATTCCGGAAGGGTTATGCTTCCATACCCAGGCATGCAGCTGGTAATTGTCAAAAGGAAGCGGGTTTGTCGGTGAGTTGATGTACACGTCGAAAATCTGATCGCCCAGCATCGGTGTCGTGCTCTGCCCCCACTCGTCAGCCCGGATGATGAACTCCACCCCAACGAGCTTCAGGCGGCCATTTTTCTGCGGTTCGTACAGCAAGGCCTCGGGTTGGCTGGGGTCGAGCACACCATCCAGCAGGAGCGGATTTACATAATGATAGCCCATACCGCCCAGCACCGGATGGCTGACACAAGGACTAAAAGGTACGTAGCCGTCTTCCATGGCCTCTTCGACACGGTGGTATCGGGCGGTGGCACTGCGAATATCGGCCAGCACTTTGTTATGCAGGGCCGAATTAGGTCGATCAGGCCCTACATTGGCTTCAAGCCGGGCAGCTAGCGGCTCAGGTGTATCCAGACTTTCACTGTCACAGCCCAGGAACAGAAAGGCCGAGACAAATAACAGGAAGGATACCAATGTTTTGAACTGGTGTTGAGATGGTGTGAGCATAGTTTGGAGAGAATAGGTCTGAATAATGGTGAAAAGCAGTAATTCCCTACAAAGCAAAAGCAAGACTAAGTCTGGCAGATGCAAGTAGTGCCTTGGTATAAGCAAGCGGGTGATGGAAGGATAGCCGGTGAGCTACCTGGGTAGCGGGTAGAGATAGCGCTGTGAATACTTAGAGCGTACGAATAGAAAATAAAAATAGTAACATGTTTTCATTAATAATTTTTATTTAAGCAAAGAGACTGCGGAAAAGCAAACATCCTTCAAATAAATTATGGTGCATTCAACAATATTAACTTTATTGAATATACGTTAAGCCCTCACCTGCTATGTTTTTAAAGTTCTTCTCGAAATCCCGTTCCACTGATGACCTGGAGCTGGTGCGGCAATACCGCCGGACCGGTGACCTGGACGTGATCGGGAAACTCTTCGAGCAGCACACGGAGATGGTATACCTGATCTGCCTGCGCTACCTCGGGGAGGAAGAGGACAGCAAAGACGCCACCATGCAGGTATTTGAGCAGTTGATCGTAGCCCTAAAGCGGCATGAGGTGAGCAACTTTAAATCGTGGCTGCACTCACTCACCAAAAACCACTGCCTGCAACTGCTGCGCACCAACCGCCTGAAAGAAAAAGTGAACCAGGCCCTGACACGCGAGCAACACACCCTGCCCCAAGGCGAAACACCTCAGGCGGACCTTGACTGGCAAGCGCTCGAACACGGACTCGTACACCTCCCCGCCGAGCAGCGCACCTGCATCGAGCTGTTTTACCTGCAGCAGAAAAGCTACCGCGAGATAGAGGAGATAACCGGCTGCGACCTCAAACAGGTAAAGAGTTACATACAGAACGGGCGTCGGAACCTTAAAATTTACATTGAAAAAAACCATGCGCAACGATAAAATACAAACAAGCGAATGGGGACTGGAGGAACACCCCTCCACAGAGCTGCTGCGGCAATACGAGGAAGGCTTGCTGCCGCCGGCTACCAATTACGAACTCGAGAAGCACCTGCTCGACTGCGAGATGTGTGAGGATATACTGACGGGCATGTCGCTCTCTGACCGGAGCCGGACAAGCCAGGCCCGCTACCGCATCTGGCAGCGGGTGCGCACCCGCCTGCGTCGCAAGCATCGTCCAAGCACAATCCTTAGCCTAGCAGACTGGCGGGTGGCTGTGGGCGTGCTGATGATGTTTAGTTCGCTGGGCCTTATCCTGTTTTACGCTTACACACGCACGGCCGCTCAGGAAAAAGCAGCCATACATGCGGCCGGGATACTGCCCCCTAGTCCGGAGGAGCTGCTGGCCCGCACGATCGATGCGGCAATCGTGCTCGACATTCCGGCACCGCCTGTCAGTAACAGCGACCTTGAAAACGCCAGTCAGAAAGCCCCGTCCGAGTTTAGTCTGCAAGGGCAGGTGCTCGATGCAAACGGACGAGGTATAGCACAGGCTACCATTCGGGTACAGGGCAGTCCCTGGGAAACCATGAGCGACGACAAGGGCTATTTCAGGCTCTCGCTTGCTGCCGGCAGCCATACCTTACTTGTCAGCAGTCCCGGCTTCGCTTCACAGACCTTCAGTGTTGAAAGTCCTGACAAAACACTGCAGCTGCGCCTTGAAAACAAGCGGTAGTTTAACAACCAGCATGCGTAACAACGCATGTCCCTTTTTGCTTTTTCATTAAGTCAAAATCAAACATAGACAGCATTATGATGTAACCCTTCGCGTTTAAATTCAGTATTTCCATCATGATTTTAGGGTAAAAACACTTAAATTACACCCTGAAAACCTTTGCCAGAAGAATATAGACTCCAAGATTGCTTAGATTCATGTTCCTCTACCACCCCTGGCGGAGGACTTGGAATACTATGGAAAATAAAATATCTGCGCTGCAAAACGGTGGCGAAAAAAACTATGATTCTGACTTCTGCGGAAGCATTCCGCTGCACCAGATTAACCTGATACAACCGCACGGCCTGCTGCTGGTTCTGGACAAATCACTACACATCAGGCAGGTAAGTGAAAACAGTGTCGACCTTCTTGGCCTTGCGCCCGATTCGATGCTGGACCAACCGCTTTCCGCTTTCGTACCCGGAAAAGAGCTGGCAGATCTTCAACTCAAAATCACCCGTGAACAGGAGTCAGAACTGGACCAGGTGGACATCCCCTTTTCGCTCACCTTCAGTACGGGAGAGAGCAGTAGCGCCTTTACGGCCACCGTTCATCCGGAGGCAGAGCAGATACTGATTGAAATGGAGCCGGCCCGGCGTGAGGATGATGTATCCTTCCTGGCTTTTTTCCAGCAGATCAAATACATCACATCCCGCATCAAGCAAGCCGACAGCACCGAGGCGATCGCGCAGATAGTGGCCGATGAGTTCAAGCTTTTTACAGGCTTCGACCGGGTGCTCGTCTACCGCTTCGACCCCCAGTGGAACGGCACCGTAATCGGCCAGGCCAAAACGGAGGACATGAGTGATTTGCTGGGGCTTCGGTTTCCGGCCTCTGATGTGCCCAGGCAGGCCCGCGACCTCTACTTCAAAAATCCATACCGCCTCATTCCTGCCCGCGACTACGAACCGGTACGCCTCCGCCCTATCCTGAACCCCATAACACGGCGCTTTACAGACCTGACCAGCTGCAACCTGCGCAGCGTGGCCGGCGTGCACCTGGAGTACATGGGCAACATGGGCATTTCGGCTTCCATGTCGGTACCGCTTATTATGGGAGGCAAATTATGGGGACTGATCTCCTGCCACCACAAAGCCCCGAAATACCCCAGCTACCAGGAGCGCACTGCCATGGAACTGCTTTCCACGATCGCAGCGGTACGGCTGGGTGCCTACGAAAAGGAACAGCACGCCACGATGCAGGCGCATATGCGCGGACAGCACGCCACGATGCTGGAGCAGCTTTTCAACCAGGATTTTTTTGCCGAGGCACTCCTGTTTGGCCAGCCAAACCTGTTAGAACTATTGTCGCTGGGCGGTGCAGCCGTGCTGTATGAAGGCAATGTGCAGACAGTGGGCAACACCCCGCCCGTTCCAAAACTAAAAGAACTTGCATCCTGGCTGCGGCGCAACAGCTCCGATAAAACGTACGTAACCAACTCGCTCCCACAGGCCTATCCGAACAGCAAAGAATACAAGGACCAGGCAAGCGGCTTGCTTGCGCTGCCTATTAACCCTGACCAGGGAGAGTACATTCTGTGTTTTCGGGGAGAAGTGCTGCAAAACGTCAACTGGAGCGGCAACCCTGATCAGGCCATCCGGATAGAACCGGACGGCAAGAGCTATCATCCGCGCAACTCGTTTGCACTTTACCAGCAAACGGTGCAGCTAACCTCCCTCCCCTGGGGACAGGAAGAGCTGGAAGCCGCCGAAGCGCTGCGCAGTGCTGTGCTCAGCAAGATCATCCGCGAGAAGTATTAAGAGAACGAATTACCTTTATTACGGCTAACACAGCATGTTGCAGCAAGCAGACAATAAGCAGGAGCAAAAAATCATCCCCAGGCCTGCCGATCATTACCTGATAGGCATAGGCGCCTCTGCAGGAGGCCTGGAGGCGATTCATAAGCTCTTTGACCATTTCCCCGGGAACTCCAGCTTCTCTTTTGTGATCATACAGCACCTTTCGCCTGACCATAAAAGCCTGATGGCCGAGTTGCTGTCCAAGCATACCAGCATGCAGGTGCGGGAAGCGGAAGACAATACGTTTACCCGGCCAAACTGCGTATACGTGCTGCCTAGCGGCAAGCAGCTGAGTCTGCAGAACGGACGCTTGCGCCTGACCGAGAAGCCCCGCAACCGGGAACCCAACTTTGCAGTGGATACCTTTTTTGAGTCACTGGCCGTGGACCGCGGCCCCAACGCCATAGGCATTGTGCTGTCAGGCACCGGAACCGATGGCAGTAAGGGTGTCCGCGCTATCAAGCAGGCCGGTGGACTGGTGGTGGTGCAGGATCCGGAAAGCGCAAAATTCGACGGCATGCCCCGCAGCGCCATTGATACAGGAGAGGTAGACTTTGTGCTTCCGCCGGATCAGATTCCGCATGAGATCATAGAGTACACCCGCCGTACACCGCTGGTCAAGAGCATCATCCAGAACGGCAAGCAGCAGGAGCAGCTCGATGAAGAAGCGGTGTTGAAAGAGATTCTGGACCTGGTGTGCAGCCACACCCAGGTTGACTTCACGCATTACAAAAAGCCCACGTTGAATCGGCGCATCCAGAAGCGGATGCAAACCCTCAAGCTGAACAGTCTTCAGGAATACCTGGACTACCTGCACGCTAATCCGGCCGAGATCAAGATCCTTTGCCAGGAATTCTTCATCAACGTGACCAGCTTCTTCCGAGACCCGGAGGCCTTTCATCAGCTGGAGAAAAAGGTAATTCCGGATATTCTGAAATCAAAAGAAGAAGGTGAACCCATCAAGGTATGGATAGCGGCCTGCAGCACGGGCGAAGAAGCCTATACACTGGCCATCCTTTTTCAGGAGGCGTCCCATAAACTAGGCCGCCCGCTGGATGTCAAGCTCTTTGCGACCGACGTAGACCAACAAGCTCTGCAGAAAGCCTCAAAAGGAGCCTACCCTGCCAACACCATCCGGAAGCAGGTATCAGAAGCACGCCTGCAGCGTTTCTTTCAGAAGACGGGTAACAAATACGTTGTAAGTGATGAGATACGCAAGATGGTGATCTTTGCACAGCACGACCTGCAGAAGGACCCGCCTTTCAGCAAGATCGACCTGATCACCTGCCGCAACATGCTCATCTACCTCAACCCAAGCTTGCAGTACAAAGTACTCTCCCTGTTTCCCTATGCCCTCAACATGGGCGGTTATCTCATGCTGGGCCCCAGTGAGCACATCGGGGATATGCAGGAATACTTTGAGGAGGAAAACCGCAAATGGAATATTTTCCGAAAAGTGAAAGACCGCAGCAGCCTGCAGCGCAGCTATGGCGTTACCGATTACCACACCAACAGCATGCAGCAAAGCCAGGCCAGCCAGTTCAAGACCACGCAGCTAAACCGCTATAACGAGGCATTTATGGATGCCCTGGCAGAGGACTTTAAAGTCACCGCTCTGTACGTAGACACCAATTACCAGCTGCTGCACGGCATAGGCGACATCAATCGTTTCCTGAAATTCCCGGACAAGCGCCTGCACTTCAACCTCATCAAGATGGTGCCGGAAGAACTGGCCGTGGTGCTGAGCGTGAGCATCCGCAAAGCCATCAAGACCAAACGCAGTGTGGTAGGCCGGCAGGTAGCCGTAAAATTCGGCAAGAAAGAGCGCCTGATCCATACCTCTGTGCGCCCTGTCACGCTCGAAAAAGGCCAGCCGCCGCTTATCCTGGTCTTGCTGCAGGAGATGGGCGAAGTGAGTCCGCAGCCCAGGTTGAGCGAGACGCCACACCTCTCAGACGCCGACTACTACCAGCAACTGACGACGCTGGAAACGGAACTGCGCGAAACACGCGAAAGCCTGCAGATGACCGTGCAAGACCTCAGTACGGCCAACGAAGAACTGCAGTCAAGCAACGAAGAGCTGATGTCGAGCAATGAGGAGTTGCAAAGCTCGAACGAGGAAATGCAGTCACTCAACGAAGAGCTGCACACGGTTAACTCCGAGCACCAGCTTAAAATAAAGGAACTGCAGGAACTCAACGAAGACCTGGACAACTATTTCCGCAGCTCCAACGTGGGCCAGCTCTTTGTGGACCACAGCCTGGAAGTGCGCAAGTACACCCCTTCCGTAGAGCAGATCGTCAACATTATCGGAGGAGACATCGGCCGGCCGGTATACCACCTGTCGCACAGCCTGAAATATTCGCGCCTGTTCGATGATATACGCCAGGTAAACAATACATCGCAGGAGATAGAGCAGGAAGTAGAGACCGAAAACGGACGCTATTACCTGATGCGCATTATCCCTTACCTGAAGCGGGACGGCAACAAAGACGGGGTCGTGATCAGCTTTGTGGATGTCACCACCCTTAAAACGCTGAGCAGTGTGGTACAAGGTGTGCTCGACAGCTCGCTTAACAGCATCATGGCTATGCAGGCCGTGCGCGACAACAAGGAGCAGATCAAGGATTTCAACTGGACCCTGCTCAACAAGAAAGCGGAGGAAATGCTTGGTGAGTCGAGCGCGAACCTGATGCAGGGAAGTGTGACAGCAACCATACCGCATTTGCGCGACACCGGCCTGTTCCGCAAATTTTGCCAGGTGGTGGAAACCGGCAAACCGCTGCACATTGAGCAGCTGCTCATTTTAAATGAGCAGAAAGCCTGGTACGAGATTGCCGCCGTGAAAATGGGAACTGGCATAGCCGTTACAATGGCGAACATCAATGACAAAAAGCGCAGCGAGGACCAGACGCTGGCAGCCTACGAAGAACTCAAAAAAGCAGAAGAAAACCTGACCGTACTCAACAACCAGCTGGAGCGCCTGGTGGAGGATCGTACCCGTGAACTGGCAGAGAGCGAAGAGCGGTTCAGGCTGGTGGCTATGGCGACCAACGACGTGGTTTGGGACTGGAACCTGGCTGCCAACGAGATCTGGTGGAGTGATGGACTTTATAAAATGCTGGGCTTTGACGAACAAGAGATGTCGGGCGGGCTGGAAGGCTGGTTCTCCAAACTGCACCCCGATGACCGGAAGGAGGTGGAGCGCAGCGTGAATGATGCCATTAACAACGGCAGAAAGCAGTGGAACGCCGAATACCGCATCCAGCACAAAGAGGGCAGCTATACCTATGTTTCGAACAGGGCCTATATCCTGTACAATGAGTACCAGATGCCCTACCGGATGATCGGTTCATTTATAGACCTTTCGGACCTGAAACTGGCACAGGACGAACTGCAGCAAACCAACGAGCACCTGATGCGCGTGATCGACGATCTGGATACCTTCGTGTACACGGCCTCGCACGATCTGAAGTCGCCTATCGCCAACATAGAAGGCCTGATGCTGGTGCTGGAAGAACAGATACGGGAAGCGGAACCTTTACCTGGCGAGCCGACAGATCCGCTCTTCGTCATGATCAAAGACTCGATCAGACGTTTCAAAAATGTGATCCGCGACCTGACGGATATCGCCAAAGTGCAGCGTGACGTGGACGGCGAATCGGAACCACTCCAGATCGAAGCCGTCTACAACACGATTTACGAAGGCTTGCGGGAAGAGGCGGAGCGCAAACAGGCAGTGATCGAAACCGACTTCTCAGAAGCGCCCAATATCAGTTTCTCTAAAAAGAACCTGCACAGCATTCTGTACAACCTGATGAGCAACGCGCTGAAATACAGTTCCCCGGATCGCAGGCCGCATGTAAAGCTCAAAAGCAGCTACAAAGGGAAAAAACTCGTGCTGAGCATCGAAGATAACGGACTCGGTATCAGCAAAGAAAGCCAGGGAAAGATGTTTACGCTCTTCAAGCGCTTCCACTCCCACGTAGACGGCACCGGTATGGGCCTTTATATCGTGAAGCGCATCATGGACAACTCCGGCGGGCAGGTGCACGTGAAAAGCGAACCAAACAAAGGAACCACCTTCACCCTCACTTTTCAGTAATAGGAAGGCGTTCATCCACCAAATTTAAAATCGAACTATGTATATAGCCATGAGCCAGTTTGAGGTTGCCAACGGAATGGCAGCCGATGTGAAGGAAGCATTCGTGAACCGACCGCACATGGTCGACCACGAGAAGGGCTTTCTGGGCATGAAAGTGTTTACCCCGCAGGAGAACGAAAACGAGTTTTGGGTGATGACCACCTGGACCGACGAAATCAGCTACAGGGAATGGTACAAAGAGCACATGAAGGCCTCACACGAAGGTATACCGAAAGGCCTGAAGCTCGTGCCCGGCAGCCTGAAAGTGCGTTTTTTTGACATGGTGAGTGACTAAATCAGTTTTTTATCGTAGGTAAGGCAAAGACCAAAAGCCCTTATCCCGATGACTTTCCACTCTACCAGACCCGTTGACATCCTCTTCGATGCCGCCCGCCGAGGCGACCTCTCGCTTCTGAAGCAACTGATTGACGAGGGCGTTGACGTAAATGAACCAGGTCCGCGCGGCTTCACGCCCCTGATCATTGCGACCTACAATAACCAGCCAGCAGCTGCCCGCATGCTGCTGGAAGCCGGCGCTGATGTGAACGCCCAGGACCTGGCCGGGAATACCGCCCTGATGGGCCAGTGCTTCAATGGCTACGAAGGTATAGCCGAGCTCCTGCTGGAATACGGCGCAGACCTTGACCTGCAGAACGGAAGCGGTGGCACCGGCCTGATGTTTGCCACCATGTACGGTCGCACCAACATGGTCAAGTTTATGCTTGAGCACGGCGCTAACCGCGACCTGCGCGACCTCCGGGGCCTGACAGCCCAGCAAATGGCCGCCCAGGTCGGAAACGATGAAGCCCTCAAACTTTTCGAAGCCTCCACAGAAAGCACCACCTGATAAGTTTATATATTTTTCGGAAATTGCGGCGACATGTCGTACGCCCTTTCTATACCTGAATTGCCGGAGCTCCCTGTAAAGGAAGCCCTTCCCGGTCTCCTACAGGCACTTGCTGTCCATAACCGAGCCGTGCTGGAAGCCCCTCCGGGAGCAGGAAAGACCACCCTGGTTCCCCTTGCTTTACTCCAGGCAGACTGGCTACAGGGCGGCAAGGTGCTGGTGCTGGAGCCCAGGCGATTGGCTACCCGTGCCGCAGCCCAGCGCATGGCCGATCTGATGCAGGAGCCGCTGGGCCAGACGGTAGGTTACTGGGTGCGTATGGAGCATGTCGTGTCGTCACGCACCCGCGTGGAAGTAGTAACGGAAGGCATTCTGACACGCATGCTGCAGGAAGACCCCGCCCTGGAAGGTGTTTCCGCTATCCTTTTCGATGAGTTTCATGAACGTAGTCTGCAGGCCGACCTTGGTCTGGCATTGGCGCTGGACGCACAGGCCGTCCTGCGCCCGGACCTGCGCATCGTGATCATGAGTGCCACCCTCGACGCAACAGGTATAGGCAAATGGCTGCAGGCCCCCGTTATCCGGAGCGATGGCCGCCTCTACCCTGTCGAAACGCACTACCTGACCCCTGCAGAAGTTGCCGCAGCCGGCACACGACCCGCCGAGCGCCTGCAACAACTGGTGCCCAAAGCCATTCTCAGAGCTTTGCGGGAAGAGCCTACAGGGGACGTACTTGTCTTTCTGCCAGGTATGGGCGAGATGAACCGGGTAGCCGAGCAACTGGATAGCAGGCTGCCAGGCGATGTGGAACTGCACCTGCTGCACGGCGACCTGGCGCTTAGCCGTCAGATGGCCGCCATCCAGCCCTCCCCTTCCGGCCGCCGGAAAATCGTACTGGCCACCAGCATTGCTGAGACCAGCTTAACCATAGAAGGCGTCAAAATTGTGGTGGACGGGGGCTTTGCACGCGTGCCTCGTTTCCTGCCCCGTACCGGTCTCACCACGCTGGTCACCACGCCGGTATCGAGAGCCGCCGCTGACCAGCGTCGCGGACGTGCGGGGCGATTGGGTCCCGGTGTCTGCTATCGTCTCTGGTCCACTGCCGATCAGTTGCAACTGCCCGAGCGGCAGAACCCTGAAATATGTGAGGCTGACCTGTCGGGGCTGGCGCTGGAACTGGCCTTGTGGGGTGTAAAAGACGTAACCACTCTGCAGTGGCTGGACGCGCCGCCGCAGGCAGCCCTTTCCCTGGCACGTGACCTGCTTTTGCGACTGGAAGCCATTGACAGTTCAGGTCATGCTACAGCCCACGGGAAGGCCATCGCGTCCATGGGACTCACGCCTCGCCTCGGGCACCTGGTGATCCGGGGGCACGAAATGGGTCTGACTGAAACGGCCTGCACCCTGGCTGCGCTGCTGGCTGAGCGTGACATCATCCGGGCGCAACAACCCTTCAGCACGCCACTGCCCGATCTGGCGCTGCGGCTTGAGCTACTGGCAGGCAAGCGTCCTCCTATACCTGGCTTTGTGCGCGACGAAAATGCCATACGGCGCGTGCAGGAACAAGCCCAGCACCTGCGGCAGCGGCTTCGTGCCCCTAAAGGAAATATCGAAGTGCATGCGGCCGGCCTCCTCACCGCACTGGCCTACCCTGACAGGTTGGCGCAGCGCGAGAGCACAGGCAAGGTACGGCTGATCACAGGGCAGATCGCCTCGCTCCCCACCGAGTTATTCTCGGAAGCAGCCTACTACGGCATAGCGCACCTTGACGCGGGGCAACACCCACGCGTTCTGCTGGCTGCGCCGCTTAGCAAAGACGAAGTGCTCGAGCATTTTGACGCACAGCTCATGCAATCCGAAGAGGTTCGCTGGGATGATGCCAGCGGCCGTGTACAAGCCCGACGCATTGTAAAACTTGGCGCTCTCGTGTTGGAAGAGAAACAGCTTACGCAACCTGGTCCTGAAAAGCTGGCAGCCGCCCTCCTGCAGGCTTTGCAGGACAAAGGTATAGCTCGACTACCCTGGTCAGACGAAGCAGTTCGTACCCGCCAGCGGATCACATTTTTACAACGGATCGCACCGGATCAATGGCCGGATGTATCGGACCAAGCACTGGAAGATACACTGGAAGACTGGCTCTTGCCACACCTGGCCGGCCTGCGCAGCATGGAGCAAGTCAACCGACTTGACTTCAACTCCATCATGCTAGCCATGCTCAGTTGGGAGCAGCAGCAGGAGCTGGATAAGCTGGCCCCTACCCACCTGCAAGTACCCAGTGGCTCCCGCATAGCCCTGGACTATGCTGACCCTGGCACGCCGGTGCTGGCCGTACGATTGCAGGAAGTATTTGGCCTGCTCGATACTCCCCGGATTGCGGCAGGCAAGGTACCGCTGCTCATGCACCTGCTATCCCCCGCTTCACGTCCCGTACAAGTAACCCGTGACCTGCGCAGTTTCTGGAATACCGGTTATTTTGAAGTGCGGAAAGACCTGCGCGGGCGCTATCCCAAGCATCATTGGCCAGAAGATCCGTTGTCCGCTATACCTACCCGCAGTATAAAAAGGAAAGGTAATTGAGCGGTGCAAAAGATACTCCTCAATTAGGGTAAACATTCTTGGTCTACCTTTAAATAGAACATTATCAAGAACATACAAACTAAATCTTACTGACTTACAACCTTTTACAGCAGCACTATCGTACAAATAACCAATATTAGATCCGCTTTACTTGAAGGCAGATATTGTATTGTAACCAAGTTTAAACTATAAAACCATGAAAAAGATATTATATGCGGGCTTCGGTATGCTGTTTGGCACAATGGCTTTGGTAGCCTGCGATAACACAGACAGGACTGGTACTACAGCCAGCGACAACGAAAAAGTAGTTGATCGTGACTCTGTAGCCACTGAATATGAAGTAACCGAAACTGTTGTGGATTATGACACAACAACGAATACCAAGACAGTTGATGCTGATCGTGATAAAGACAAGGACGATAATAAAAATTAAAATATTTTTTGGGGTATCGTAACCCTACCCGAAATGCCGCCGTATAAAAGAACGGCTAAAAGTTGAAAAGTTAATTGTTACAGACTAATCTTTTCAATATAGAAGAGCTCCTTTACGAAGGAGCTCTTCTATTTTTGCCCTACCTGTATCACTTTCTTAAATGTCTCTCAACATTTATGACGTCGGTTTCATGAAGAGTAGCATGAGATTATAACTCCCCTCTTCCGGAACCTGACAGACTCTTTTCTGTCTCCTTCATCATCCACCTAAACGGCTATACCTGTGCAGAGCAGAATGTATTAGCACAAAGCTGAATCAGGATGCTAAGGTATGCATAAGCAGTTATCAGGTAGTCAGAGCATGGCAGCCAAAAATGGTAGCCCAAGCCCTCACCCATTGAGCTTGGATCCCCTATGAAATGAATAAATTAAAAATATTTTTAAAAACTTTGTAACATCCTTAAAACTACCGCCGTATAAATGAATGGCTAAAAGTTGAAAAGTTAATTGTTACAAAAACGAATCTTTTCAATAGAGAACAGACTCCTGATAAAGGGGTCTGTTCTTGTTTTATACCTACCCTAATCAAAAAAGGGAGCCTGGACTATATCCAGGCTCCCTTTTTCATTTTGACACCGGCTGTTTATAGCGCTTTCTTATTCAATTCCGCCTGAAACTTCTTCAGCTGCGGATCGATCACTTTTTTGTCACCTACCACCACCAAGGTCATGTTTTTGGGTCGCATGTACTTTTGGGTAGTCTGCTGAACCTGCTGCGGTGTAACGGCATGGATATTCTGCACCTGGTTTTCCAGGAAAGAATCCGGCAGGTCGTGCAGTTTCAGGAAGTTAAGCTGCGACACGATGCCCCAAGGTGAGGAGTTGCGCAAAACAAACAAGCCTGCTTCGTAGTTTTTGATGCCTTCCAGTTCTTCCGGGGATGGGGCTTCCGTGCTTAGGCGGTTTATTTCATGCAGAATCTCGTGTAGTGAGTTGCCCGTGTGCTCTGTGGTTACATCGGCTACCTGTGCCCAGTCCCCTACCCGGTAGCGGGCAGCCAGTGTGCTGGATGGTGAGTAGGTATAGCCTTTGTCTTCGCGGATGTTGCGTGTAATGCGCGAGCCAAAGGAACCACCCAAAAGGGAGTTGGTAACGCGCAGCGCCATGTAGTCTGGGTGTGAAGGATCGACAACCGGCAAACCGAAAACGATGGTAGACTGCGGAGCCCCCGGCCTGTCCAGTACGATCATGTCGCCCTTGGTAACGGGTTTGGCCACCGTGATCTGCGGGGCAATCCCTTTTCGCCAATCGCTGAGCTGGTTGGTAACCGCCGCTTTCATCGCGCCCTGATCAAACTTACCGGCCACGTACACCGTGGTGCGGTCGGCTCCGAACTGCTGCTCGTAAAACTGCTGAACCTGCTCTCTGGTAAAACTATCAATCATTTTATCCGTCGGGAAATCGCGGCCATAGGGGTGGTTAGGGTATAGTGCCCCTCTGAATTTAGATTGGGCAATGGCTCCCGGTTGCTGGCGCAGCAGATTGTTCTGCCGCTTGAAGTCATTCTTGATACGGTCCATCTCTGACTCCGGGAAAGCCGGATTTTTGAGCAGGTCAGCCATGATCTCGACCAGCTGCGGGCCATACTCTGAAAGGGCAGAACCCGATATAAATGTCTCATTTGGGCCAACGCTTACTGATACTGTGCCTCCCAAACGCGCAACTTCATGGGCCAGTTGCTTAGCGTTGCGTGTGGCGGTGCCTTCCTGCATCAGGTTGCCTACGATGTCAGCCAGACCGTTTTGCTCAGCTGTTTCGTGCACATTGCCTACCTGCACCACCATACTGACCACCACCTTCGGCACGTCGCCGTAAGGCACCATGACGGCGGTCAGGCCATTGTTCAGGTCAAATTCCTGTTTGGCGGGCAGTTTAAAATCCTTAGGCTGTCCCCCTTCAGGCGGTGTTTGTTTTTGAGCCATGGCCATACCTGCCGACAGGGTCAGGAAGGCGCTCAATGCTACTGTGAGGATATTTCTATTCATGGCGCTTAGCTTTTTGCGAGTGGGTTAACAACAAGAACAGTGCGGTTGGTGGGCCGCAGGTACTCCTCGATGGTTTTGCGGAGCAACTCAGGCGTTACTTTCCGGAACTCAGACTCCAGTCGGTTAATGCGGGCAGGATCGTCGTCGAAAAGAGCGAACGTGGCCAACAGATCCGCTTTGCCGAAACCGGAGGAGGCGCTTACCTGATCGTAAAGAGAAGAGCGCATTTTCACGATCGCCAGGTCAATCAGTTCCTGATCAATCCCTTCCTGCTGCAGCTTTTGGATCTCTGAGTCCAGCACTTTCACTATTTCGTCGGCATTCACATTCTGATCATGGATCAGGCTGCCCATCCAAAGCATCGGGCCATTGTAATTGAACATGTTGCCCAGGAAAGCGTTGATACCGCCATCCACAGAAGCGGTATAGCCCCGCTCCTGCACCAGTGCCTGGTACAGTCGGCTGTCGTTGCCTTGCAGCAGGATCTGATCAAGCAGCCCCATGGCGTAGTACTCCGGTGAGTTGCGCTCCGGCATGTGGTAGGCAAAAGCCAGTGCCGGACGGTTAGCAAGTTTGTCGTCCTTGGTGAAGCGCTGCTCTTTTTCCTGAAGCGGCTCGGTCAGGTCTACCGGTTGCGGTAAATTGACGGAAGGTATACCGCCGAAGTATTGCTGTATCCAGTTTTTGGCATCACCCGTCTCGAAGTCACCTACCACGACCAGCACGGCATTGTTTGGAGAGTAGAAGGTGTCAAAAAAAGACTTTACATCTTCCAGGCTGGCGGCGTCCAGGTCTTTCAGATCGCCATAAAAGTTGTGGGCGTTGTACCAGTTCTTGTTCGCATACTGCGGCATATCGAGCCAGGGGAAGCCACCGTAGGGCTGGTTCAGCACGTTCACCTTCACCTCGTTTTTCACCACGCCCTGCTGGTTGGTCAGGTTCTCTTGGGTGATGTTGAGGCCCTTCATACGGTCAGCCTCCGCCCAGAGCATGGTTTCCAGCTTATGCGCGGGCACGATCTCAAAGTAATTGGTGAAGTCAAACCGGGTACTGCCGTTCAGGATGCCCCCGTTCTTTTGAATGAGTTGAATGAACTCCATCTTGCCCAGGTTATCAGAGCCCTGGAACATCATGTGCTCGAACAGGTGGGCAAAGCCAGTGCGATCTTTGGGCTCGTTCCGGAAGCCAATATTGTAATACACGGCGATGGTGGCTATCGGAGCTGTTTTGTCCTGCGACAACACGACCTTCAGGCCATTGTCCAGGGTATAGTAGTCCACAGGAATCTGATAGGCCGACTCTGTGGCCGCATTCGCTGCGGCCGGCGCCACGCTCTCGGCGGTTGCCGTGGTTGTTTCGGGGGCTTCAGTGGTGGTTCGCTGTCCGCAGGCGCTCCAACTGAGCAGCAGTGCCAGTGCGCCCCATCTCACATAGTTTTGGAAAGGTGTTTGATTCATTATGCGCTGATTTTAAGGTTGAAAATAGGGTAAGCCTTAATCCAGAACATAATACGTAAACAAACTGAAATATATGCTAAAAAATATGTTAAAGTTTAAAATAAGCGCTATACTATATAAAAAGGAAAGCCTGTGCATAATCTCCTTATGCACAGGCTTTAATCCCTCGCAGGGCGATTAATCTCCCTATTCTGGTAACAAGACCTGGTCTATTACGTGAATGATACCGTTTGAAGCAGGTATGGAAGCGATGATCTTAACGCCGTTGACTGTTGGCTGACCGTCCTCCAGACCGAGTTTTACGCGACCACCGTTTACCTGACCCAGGGTCATGTCGTTGTCGAATCGCTCTGCGGGAATAACGCCCACATACACGTGGTACTGTAGAATGTTACGCAGGTCACTGCGGCTCTCCGGTTTCAGGAGACCATCCACTGTGCCGGCGGGCAGTTTATCAAAAGCGGCGTTGGTAGGTGCAAAAACAGTAAATGGTCCCGCATTGGTCAGGGCATCCACCAGTCCGGCGGCTTTTACGGCGGCTACTAATGTGCTGTGGTCCTTCGATCCGGCTGCTACCTGCACCACGTTCTGCTGCGACTGGTCATCCGCCACGGCAGACTGGCCTGCGGCTTGTTCGGTTTCTGTGTCAGGGGCTGCTGCAACCGACTCTGGCTGGCTTTCCGTATTGCACGAGGTCAGCAGACCAAGGGCAATGGCTATCAAAGCTACATGTAAACTTTTCATTTTCGTTAGGTGGTTTAGTTTGATGATACAATATTCCGTAATTTCCATTGTCATAAACATGATGGTGATTAGTCTAAAAGATGATATTGGTTACTATTTTCTATGAGAAGCAAAAACGAACTGCGTGAAACCATTTTCCGTCACCTGGACGGTATCGTGACGGCCCCTACCGCCTTCAGTCTTCATAAGCACGGTGTGCTGGATTACCTGCTGCAACAGCAGGAAGCCAAACTGGAAGAACTGGTGACCCAGTATAAAGCAAACGACGGCTACCTGAATGTGGCGTTGCGCGTTCTATGCTCACAGGGCTGGCTGGAGCAGGACCTTGATAATGCCACTGACCAGGTCAGCTACCGTGTGACCGATCGTGGGCGCCTGGCTTTCCCACTGGTATACCTATATGAAGATGTGGTAAAACTCATGCAGTTGTCGGGCAACTATCATCCGCGCAGGTTTGAGAAGGAACCGTATCAGCTTTGGGCCAAGGTGGCTGACCGTTACAAAGATGCTTATGGCCTGAAGCTCTCAGACGACCAGGAAGAACGCGACGTGCAGGAACAGATTTTGAAACACATAGAGGGGCTGCTGATGGGCCCGACCATCGTGTTGCTGGGCATGAACGGTATGTTTCACAAATACTTTATGGAAAGCCGCTTCAGCCCGGAGGAATTTCACGAGAACCACGAAGATTTTCGGAAAATACTTGATCTGTTTGCCCACCTGGGCTGGTTCCGGAAGGTGCGTGACCAGTACGAGTACACCGACGAGGGTATTTTCTTTGCCAAGCGGGGCAGCGCCTACGGGGTAACGGTATCTTATATCCCAACCTTTCGCCACCTTGATGAATTGATCTTTGGTAACCCGAATATACTTTGGAACAGGCCAGAAGGCGCACCAGAACTGCACGTAGACCGCGAGATGAACGTGTGGGGCAGTGGTGGGGCGCACGCCACCTATTTCAATGTGATTGACGAGATCATCATCGAGCTCTTCAACCGGCCTATCCACGAGCAGCCGAAAGGTATACTGGACATGGGCTGCGGCAACGGAGCCTTCTTGCAGCACATGTTCGAGGTAATTGAGCGGCAGACTGCCCGAGGGAAAATGCTGGATCAGTACCCGCTCTTTCTGGTGGGGGCCGACTATAACCAGGCTGCACTCAAGGTGACCCGGGCCAACCTGATCAAAGCCGACATCTGGGCCAAGATCATCTGGGGAGACATCGGACGTCCGGACCTGCTGGCGGATGATCTGCGTGAGAACTACAACATCGACTTGAAGGAACTACTGAACGTGCGCACCTTCCTTGATCACAACCGCATCTGGGAGCGACCTGCCCAGCGCACCGAAAACAGGCAGAGTCAATCGACGGGTGCTTTTGCCTTCCGGGGCAGGCGCATCCCTAACAATGAGGTAGAAGACAACCTGCTGGAGCACCTCAAAAAGTGGACGCCCTATGTGGATAAGTTCGGTCTGCTGACGATGGAGTTGCACACCATCCCCCCTGCCCTGGCGGCCGCTAACCTGGGCAAAACGGCAGCCACTGCCTATGATGCAACTCATGGATTCTCAGACCAATACATTGTGGAGGTGGAAGTGTTCCACAAAGTGGCAGGAGAAGCTGGACTGCACCCGGACAAAGGGGCTTTCCGCCGCTTTCCGGACTCCGACATCGCGACCATCAGCATCAACTTGCTAAAGGGCAAAACGCAGTGATCCCATACTTATGCTGACCATTCGCAAAGCGGAGCTGAGCGACCTTAGAGCCGTCAAAGCCATTGATGCGCTTTTGTTCGGTGCCGATAGCTACCCGCTTTTTGTGCTGCGGCAGTTCTACGACATCACGGGTGACTACCTGCTGGTCGCCGAAACAGGCGGTGAAGTGGTGGGCTACATGCTCTCGCACCTGGACCATGCAAACACAAAGGGCTGGCTGCTCTCGCTCGGGGTGTTGCCAGCCCACCGGGGCAAGCGCATTGGCGAAAAGCTGATGGCAGCTACCCTGGCCCAGATGGAAGCCAAGGGTGTGGCGGTGCTATACCTGACTGTGCACCCCAACAATGTCGCCGGTATCAGCATCTATACCCGTCTTGGTTTTACTGTGCAGGAAGAGGTGGCAGATTATTACCTGGATCAGAGTCCGCGCCTCTTGATGAGCAGGCAAGTGACGCTGTAGCTATACCGGGGCACAATCCGGTAAATGGCACTAAAATTGACTACCAAACTTTAATCCAGCTTGGGGTGTTACTGGAAAGCAGCGCCCTACACGGGTTATCCAAAAAATAAACAGCATTATTTCGCTTATTTGCCTTATTTTAGGCCACTCAAATGAGTCCTGCGTGCAGGTTATTCATTTGAGCTTTTTAAAACAATCAATCTAACATGAAAAACACAAAAGACACTGCTAATCTGTCTCTGTCAAAGGGAGAGTCGTCTGTCTGGAAAAACCGCCTGAGACTCTTACTCTTCGGTGCGGCCACTTTCTGCGCAATGGAGGCTTCGGCCCAGAACGGCGGCAAACATGCCGGCCAGGCCAAGTTCATCGACAAGTCCAACATGGACACCAAGGTGAAGCCGGGCGACGATTTCTATACCTACGCCAACGGTGTATGGCTGCAGAAAAACCCGGTACCTGCCAAGGAAACCCGCTGGGGTAGCTTCAACCAGCTGCGTGACTTCAACATCATCGCCGTTCGCACCATCCTGAAAGATGCCGCTGCCAAAACCAGCGCACCAGCCGGTTCGGTGGAACGCCGTGTAGGTGACTTCTACGCCGCCGCCATGGACAGCGCTGCTATTGAAAAGCTGGGCTTTACACCAATCAAGGCTGATCTTGAGCGCATCAAGGGTATAAAGGATGTGAACGGTGTGCTGCATGAGGTAGCCACACTGCGCAGCACCGGTGCCGCTGCCCCTATGTTTGGCTTCTACGTAGGCCAGGACCGCAAGAATGTGGAAGTGATGATCCCGCAACTGAGCCAAGGCGGCACGACCCTGCCGGACCGCGACTACTACCTGAAGAACGATGCCCGCACCACCCGCATTCAGGATGCCTACAAAACCTACATCACCAAACTCTTCACCCTGACCGGTGTGGACCAGGCTACTGCTCAGAAGAACGCCGAAACGATCTTCAACATTGAGAAGCAGATGGCAGCCGCGCAGATGGCCCGCGTGGAGATGCGCGACCCGCACAAAACCTACAACAAGTTTGCCGTTGCCGACTTCAGCAAAACCACGCCGAACATGGACTGGAAATCGCTGATGACGGAAATGAAAGTAACCGGTGAGGATACCCTACTGGTGAACAACCCGAAATTCTTCACTGACTTGAACGGCCTGCTGACTGCTACCCCGGTGGCTGACTGGCAGACCTACATGCAGTGGAATGTATTGAAGTCTGCAGCCCCATACCTGAGCTCTGATTTTGTGGATGCGAACTTCGCCTTCACCCAGATACTCTCCGGACAGAAGGTACAGACTCCACGCTGGCAGCGTATGTCACAACTAACAGATGGCACTATTGGTGAGCTACTTGGCCAGCTGTACGTACAGAAGCACTTTAAGCCGGAAGCAAAGGCGCGTATGGACGAAATGATCGCTAACCTGATCAAAGCCTACGAGATCCGCATCAAAGGCCTGGACTGGATGTCTGCTGAAACAAAAGAAAAAGCCCTGGCTAAACTTGGTACCTTCCGTCCGAAAGTGGGTTACCCTGAGAAGTGGAAAACGTACGACGGACTCGAAGTGAACCGCAATGCCTTCTTCCAGAATGTGCGCAACGCCGGCCAGTGGGGCTATAACGACATGATCAGCCAATTGGGCAAACCGGTAGACAGAACCAAGTGGGGCATGACGCCTCCGACTGTGAACGCCTACTACAGCCCGGTGATGAACGAGATCGTGTTCCCGGCAGGTATCCTGCAGTTCCCGTTCTTCGACCCGAACGCGGATGACGCGGTGAACTATGGTGGTATTGGTGCGGTTATCGGCCACGAGATCTCTCACGGTTTCGACGACTCCGGTAGCCAATACGACAAGGACGGTAACCTGCGCAACTGGTGGACGGCAGAAGACCGCAGCCGCTTCCAGGCAAAAGCTGATCAGCTGGTGCAGCAGTTCAACGACTATACCGTGCAGGACACCATCCATGTGAATGGCAAACTGACCTTGGGTGAGAACATCGGTGACCTGGGTGGCCTGAGCGCCGCTTACGAAGCCTTTAAGATGACCAAGCAAGGCAAGTCGAAGAAGAAGATCGACGGCTTTACGCCTGATCAGCGCTTCTTCCTGGCCTGGGCACAGGTATGGAGAACGAACATCCTGCCGGAGACGGAGGCGCAACTGATCCTGACGGACTCGCACTCACCAGGTAAATACCGTACAATCGGTGCACCTGTGAACATGGATGCCTGGTATAAGGCATTCAAAGTGAAGCCGGGTGAAGCGCTGTACATTGCACCGGAAGACAGAATCAGAATCTGGTAAGCAGCACATCGCTACATTTAAAAGCCCTCCCGACATGCTTTCGGGAGGGCTTTTTGTTTACTAGTGTCTGGTATCAGCAACAGGTATAGCGTTGTCAGAGGGTAAAGCTATACCTGGTTATTCACTGTATTCTGCAGGCCAAGCACCTCACTGGTCCAACTGCGCACCTGGCGTAGCAATTCCGGATTATCTGCCAGCGATTCGCCGTAGGACGGAATCATCTGCTTTATTTTCTGTTGCCAGGCCGCTGACTGCATCTCTCCAGGAAAACAGCGGTGCAGCAGGCTGATCATGATCGAAACCGCGGTGGAAGCACCCGGAGAAGCTCCTAGCAGGGCCGCCAGCGAACCGTCAGCTCCTGCCACGATCTCAGTACCGAACTCCAGCACTCCGCCATGCTCTGGGTCTTTTTTGATGACCTGCACCCGCTGCCCGGCCACTTCCAGTTTCCAGTCCTCGCTGCGCGCCTCCGGGTAGTACTGCCGCAAAGCCTCCACCCGCTCATCCGGCGACTGTCGCACCTGGTTGATCAGGTACTGCGTGAGCGGAATGTTCCGGACACCAGCGGACAGCATCGGACGCAGGTTGTTGACCTTGAGGGAAAGCGGCAAGTCGAAGAAAGAGCCGTTCTTTAGAAACTTGGTAGTGAAACCAGCATAAGGCCCAAAGAGCAATTCGCGCTTTCCATTGATGAAGCGGGTATCCAGGTGCGGCACCGACATGGGTGGCGAGCCCACGGAGGCCTTGCCGTATACCTTAGCACGGTGCTGCTCAATTACGGCCGGGTTGATACACTTGAGCCACTGCCCGCTCACCGGGAAACCACCAAAGCCTTCGCCTTCCGGTATACCTGACTTCAGCAACAGCGGCAAGGACCCACCACCGGCACCGATAAAGACGAAGTTACCTCTTACCTTATGCTTCGTATGTGATTCGCGATGCCGGATGCGGACACTCCAGCGGTTATCGGGACGTTGCTTCAGCTTGCGCACGTCGTAGCCAAAATACAGGTTGACCCCCTCCATCTGGCTCAGTCGCTCAAACATGGAGCGTGTCAGCGCGCCGAAATTCACGTCCGTGCCCAGGTCCATCCGGGTGGCGGCCACTTTCTCGAGCAAATCCCGCCCTTCCATTACCAGCGGCATCCAGGACTTCAGCTCCTCCACATCTTCTGTGTACACCATCCCTTCAAAAAGATGACAGGCAGTCAGAGCGGCGTGGCGTTTTTTAAGGAACTCGACGTTTTCATCGCCCCACACAAAACTCATATGCGGAATGCTCCTGATAAAGCTGCCGGGTAGATCTAGTTTATTATCCTGAATTAGATAAGACCAGAACTGCCGTGAGATCTCGAAAGATTCGGAAATACTGACAGCCTTCGTGGTATCGATGCTGCCATCGGCTTTCTCCGGGGTATAATTCAACTCACAGAAAGCGGCGTGACCGGTTCCGGCATTGTTCCAGGCGTCGGAGCTTTCGGCGGCGGCTTCATCCAGCCTTTCGAGCACCGTGATCTGCAGATCGGGTTGCAGCTCCTTCAACAGCATACCTAGCGTCGCACTCATAATTCCCGCACCTATCAGCACGATATCCGCCTCCGAAACATCGGGCAGTCTACGATCTGTTTTCATAAGATTTCCATCTTTGGGTTTAGAAGCTATACTACGCAGTAAGCTGTGCAGGGTATCATGGCAGAAAAATTTAAACTTTTTTTTATGCGCTACAGGGAGGGCCAAATATAGCATACTAAGGGTGAACAACCAGAATTTGCTGGTGAACGGATGATAATCAGATTGTGGTAAAGGCTACTGTTACTCTAGCTTAATTTACTTGAACTCAAACACTTATATTAGAGTTTTTAAAGCATTGCATTCCACAACCGCGCTGCCTGTACCTACTGACAGAACACCTGTCAGATGAAACAAATTTTAAATATGAGTACCACCTTTTCGAATCTGACATTGCCTCAGTATGCTGGTTTTAAATCACAAAACTTACCTGCAACCGAGCACGAAACTGAAATACTTTCTGTAAGTTTTTGTCCGCACCTCCAGTTGCTTTGCGCTAAGTGGGACCGTTTCACAACTTCTGCTGAACTAAGGCAGTCAGTGCGTCTGCTGGCCCGTGCCGTGGCTATCCTGAAAGCGGAGCTTGTGCTGGTAGAGGTTCCGGCCCAGTACAAGGTTTCAGCGGAGGACCAGCAGTGGTCGAAGAAGTTTATGTACGAGGCCATGAAGTATACCTCTATCCGCCGTGTGGCCCGGGTAGTGGCAACTGACATGAACGACAGGATGCGACAGGCCCTGCATACGCTGGAAGAAATGCCTTACGAAGCTAAATTGTTCATGGATCGGGAAGAGGGTCTGCGCTGGCTGCTGCGCGACAACAATACGGTAATCACAAAAGCAGATTTCATCCAGATTCCTCTTCGTGTCAACTTGAAGCTCATACGCCTGGGACTGAAAAACCAGGCCCATGCCTTTGTTCCGGCGGCCACCGTACAGCGTGCCGATACTACCAGTGTGACCGGGGCGCTCCCGCAACTGCTCTCCATCGAAACAGACTTTGTCTCGATCACGCTTGATAAGGGGAAGAGCATGATGAACATCCGTTGGAAAAAAGTGCCCCAGAGCCGACAGTACCGCTATGGCATGCTAAAGGCGGCTCGTGCGCTGATAGAGCATCGCATAGAACGTTTGCTGCTCAATAACCAGCGTCTGGGCATGCTCACGCTCGGTGACCAGGGCTGGCTGATCACGACAGCCCAGCAAATACTTCCCAAAATGTACCTGAAAAAGCTTGCCGTCATCACCTCTGCGGATTCCCTCCAGCAGATGAGCAGTGAGAGTATAGGAAGCAAGCTAAAACAGGCTGCGCTGAACCATCAGGCCCAATATTTCCTGGCAGAGGAAGACGCCCTGGAGTGGCTGATGACAGATTAGCGCTTGTACCCACTCAATATAATTGAATAATATGCCGGTTGATTGCGTTGTAATCGGGAGCCCTGCACCAGATCGGGACGTCCTGCTATGCTTTTTTTCCGTATGGCCTCTGAAAAACAAGGCAAGGTATGGCGTGGTTATTGCCTGCCTTTTGGCTGCTCCTGTCACAGCAGTAGTGCAACTACACACCTTCTATGAAGCGATTGCTTGTAAAGCTAATAAGATTAATTACTTACGGCCTTCTGGTGCCCGTACTCTCCTTTCTCGGCACGCAGTTTCGCCTGTTCTTTAAGAGCCAGCAGCCAAAATTAACGGCCGCATACTGGCAGCAAAAAGGGCAGGCTATCCGCCAGTTTAACCCTTTCAAGCCCAAGATGTCAGATGTGCGGGCCATCCTTCGTTTTTCCCTGAAGAGCGCCCTCTTTCTCCTGCTGGCTTTCACGATCTTCTATTTGGCCGTGTTTACAGGTATAGTAGGCGGCGCCATCCCTTCGCGCGCCCAGTTAAAGGCGATCCAGAACAACACAGCCTCCGAGGTATACTCTGCTGACAAGGTGCTGCTGGGGCGCTACTACATTCAGGACCGCACCAACATCCGCTACGACGATATTGCGCCCGTTGCCATCGATGCGCTTGTCGCGACCGAGGACGTGCGCTTTTACGAGCACAGTGGCGTGGATACCCGAAGCCTGGCGCGTGTACTGGTGAAGACCCTGCTAATGGGCCAGGAAAGCGCCGGCGGGGGCAGTACCCTGAGCCAGCAACTGGCCAAGAACCTCTTTCCTCGCAAAGGACGACGCATCTGGGAGATGCCGATCAACAAGCTGCGCGAGATCATCATCGCCCGTAAGCTCGAAAGCATTTACTCCAAGCAGGAACTGCTGGAGTTATACCTGAACACGGTACCGATGGGAGGCAACCTCTACGGCATCGAGCGGGCTTCCCGTCGGTTTTTCAACACAACCGCCGACTCGCTTAAAACAGAGCAGGCCGCCGTGCTGATCGGTATGCTGAAAGCCACAACCAGCTACAACCCACGCCTGTACCCGGAGCGCTCGCTCCAGCGCCGTAACGTAGTGCTCAACCAGATGGCCAGGTATAGCTACCTCACCTCGCAACAGGCTGACTCCCTGAAGAAAATACCACTTAGGTTAAACTACCGCTACATCACGCACAACGACGGGGTGGCCCCCTACTTTCGGGAGCAGCTGCGCCAGGAACTCGTGCAGTGGGCTGCCACGCAGCGCAAGCAGAACGGCCAGCCCTATAACCTCTACACCGACGGCCTGAAGATCTACACTACCATCGATTCCCGCATGCAGCGGCACGCCGAGCAGGCGGTGCGCAAAAAAATGGCCCAACTACAGCAGCAGTTCGACGCGCACTGGAAAGGCCGTACGCCCTGGGGTTCGGATGCTTCGGTCATTCAACTGGCCATGGAGCGCTCCGATCGCTACAAAAGGTTAAAGGCAGGCGGTGCCGACGAAGCCGAAATTCTGGAAAACTTCCGCCAGCCCGTCAACATGCAGGTGTTCAACTGGAAAGGCAGCACAACCAAGCCCATGACGCCAATGGACTCGCTGCAATATTACCAGCGCTTCCTGAACACGGGACTGCTGTCGATGGAGCCTGCTACGGGCTATGTGCGCGCCTGGGTGGGGGGCATCAACCACCATGCTTTTAAATACGACCACGTGCGCTCCCGGCGACAGGTGGGCTCCACGTTCAAGCCATTTGTGTATGCGGCGGCGCTGGAGAAAGGTATAAAGCCCTGCGATTATTTCCCGAACGAGCTCACCACCTACCCGGAATATGAGGATTGGACACCACGAAACTCAAACGGACAGTACGGCGGGGAGTATACTATGCGCGGTGCCCTGGCGCAATCTGTCAACACCATCTCTGCACACCTGATCCTGGAGACCGGGGTGGACCGCACCGTGGCGCTGGCCAAACGCATGGGCATTCAGCAGGACCTGCCACGCGTCCCTTCGCTGGCGCTGGGCACGGCTGACCTGTCGCTGTTGGAAATGGTGAGCGCTTACTCGGCCTTCGCCAATGGCGGATATAAAACAGCGCCCATCTACATTGACCGGATTGAGGACCGGCAGAGCCGCGTGATCCACCAGCATCGTATCGGCGGATCTCAGCGCGTGCTATCCCGCGACAACGCGGCCATTATGCTGCACCTGCTGCAGGGTGTGGCGGAAGAAGGCAGTGCTGCCCGGCTGAAAACAGAGTATGGCCTGCGCATGGACATTGCCGGCAAAACGGGTACCTCGCAGGAGCATGCGGATGGCTGGTTCATCGGCATCACCCCGGAGCTGGTGACGGGCGTTTGGGTTGGGGCAGAAAGTCCGAAGGTCAGGTTCAGAACGATCAGCGAGGGCCAGGGATCGCGCACGGCCATGCCGGTATGGGGTGAGTACATGCGCCGCGTGGCCCAGGACAAACAGTTCGCCAATCTGCGCTCCGGCCGATTTGCGCCGCTTCCCTCCCACCTGCAAGGTATGGTGAGCTGCGCCTCCTATCGGGAAGGGCCTCCTGAACCGGAAAACATCTTTGACCGGATCGCTGATACGGTCGTGAAAACCTACGAAGACTGGAAAAACCAAGCCAAGAGCAACCGCGAACGAAAGAAGGAAGAGAAAAGACGCCGGCAGGAAGAGAAAAAGAACCGGAGAGGCGGCTGGTTTTAATTCAGTAATAACGCCTATACCTGATGTTCAGCTTGCAGGACTAGTTGGCATGTTTCTTTGACCTCGGATAAGAACCGGCTATACCTGTTCGATTCAGGTATAGCCACCTGTGTAACCATTATCAGCGTGAAAATTTACTGCTCTTTGGGCCTGGGGCTCAGGCTATACCTTAGCGCAAATTTAGATTTCGTTTTTGTTGGCGCAAATTGTTCAAAATGGGTTCCGGCGAAATGGTTTTGAGTCGCATAGCATCGCCCCGTGACGGGACAAGCATGAAGGCAGGTTCCGTTTGGAGTAATTTGCAGCGCAAAGGAAGAATTTTAACATGCTCTTAGGCTGCGTTCGTAGCAATTGGCTATACCTGACCAAAAGCATTTGCTATACTTGATGTACCTGTACCTGCGCAGGTAGCTATACCTGGCTTGCAAAACCTCGAAACAGATTATCTTCAGATTCTTTCCGTATACTGCGTGAAACAAGCCAATCAGATGAAACTCCTGATCATTGAAGACGAGCAAGCCCTGAACGCCTCCATGGTGGCCTACCTGCAACAAGGTGGCTATACCTGCGACACAGCCCTGAACTACCACGACGGTTCCCGCATGCTGGCCGACCAGCACTATACCTGCGTGTTGGTTGACCTGACCCTGCCGGGCGGCAACGGGCTGGACCTGGTCAGAGTGCTCAAGAAGAACAACCCGGATACGGGCATCATCATTATTTCAGCGAAAAACGCCCTCGACGACAAAATCACCGGACTGGAGCTGGGCGCGGACGATTACCTCACCAAACCCTTTCATCTGTCAGAGCTCAACGCCAGGCTGCGCTCCGTGATCCGTCGCCGGAATTTCAATGGGCAGAAGGTGATCCGGGTCGGAAACCTGGAGGTGTTCCCGGAGTCGGCTGAGGCGCTGGTGCAGGGGCGCAAACTCACCCTGACCAAGAAAGAGTATGACCTGCTGCTCTACTTTGTCACCAACAAGAACAGGGTACTGACCAAAGATTCCATCGCAGAGCACCTGTGGGGCGACCACATCGAATCGCTTGACTCGCTCGATTTCGTGTACACGCACATCAAAAACCTGCGCCGCAAACTGGTGGAGGCCGGAAGCGAGGACCCGATCACGACCGTGTACGGGATGGGCTATAAATTCAGCTACTGATGCGCATTCTCACCAAGACCAGCCTTTACTATCTGCTGGTTTCCGTTATCGTGTTTTTGCTGGGAGGATTGAGTTTCTACAAGATCCTCCAGACCGAGATCTACGACGAAGTAGACGACCAGCTCTTCACCGACAAAGAAAACATCATCGAGTACATCCGGAGTCACGACGAACTGCCCAACGTGACCTCCGGTATATCGGAAGCCATCATCGTAAGAGAAACCAGTGCCCATGCCGGTGCCCTCGAAGCACTGTCGGACACATTGATCTTCAGTACCTACGACGAAGAGTACGTGCCTTTCCGCAAACTTACGTTCACCACCTACCAGAACGGAAAGCCTTTTGAATATACTGTCCTGAAGTCGCTGATGGACTTTGAGGACCTGTTTGAGAGCACCATGCTGGCAATGGCCTGGATCTTCGTGTTGCTGCTCATCGGGCTGGCCGGCGTGAACTACTTCATCAACAAATACAACTGGCGCAACTTCTACGACACGCTCGAGCGGGCCAAGCGCTACAGCCTGACACAGCGAAAACCCTTGCTGCTCAAACCAACCGATACGCAGGAGTTTCAGGAACTCAACGAAGTGCTGCAGGCCATGACCGGCAAGATCCACAACGACTACCTCAACCTGAAAGAGTTCACGGAAAACGCCTCGCACGAGATACAGACGCCGCTGGCCATTGTGAGCAGCAAACTGGAGCTTTTCATGCAGTCCGATATCCTAACGCAGGCGCAGGCGTCTATGCTGGAAGAGATGCACGCCTCTATCAACCGCCTGTCGCGGCTCAACCGCTCCCTGATCCTGCTCACCCGCATCGAGAACAGGGAATTTTCAGAGAACGAGGTCATCCCTTTGCACGAACTGCTGCAGGAGCAGCTCGACCAGTTGCATGAAATGATGCTGATGCACGACATCCAGGTAGAGATCGAAGCCATGCAGCCTGTTTTTGTGGAGATGAACACCGGATTGTGCGAGATCCTGATCTCCAACCTGCTGCTCAACGCCATCCGGCACAACAGCGCAGGCGGCATCATCCGGATAAGCCTGAAGGCAGATGAGCTTTGTATCAAGAACTCCGGTGAACCGCTTCAGGAAGAGCCGGTGACTTTATTTGAGCGTTTCCGAAGCGGCAACAAACTTTCCGGGTCGATGGGAATTGGACTGGCACTGGTGAGCAAGATCAGCGAGCTATACCAACTCACGCCTACCTATACCTACGAAGAGGGCCTGCACGTGCTCCGGCTGAAGTTTCAAAAAAATATTTCCTAAAATCTCGTTTCTTCAGAATTGCTTCAAATTCAGTCAGTATACCCTATCAGATACACGAACGAATTATGAAGCTTAACATGAAACATACTTATTTATGGGCGATGGTGCTTTTAGCAGGCACTACCCTGAGCAGTTGCGACCAGATCTGGTCCGCCCGGAACGTGCCCGATGCCGTGAAGGTGAAATTTGTAGAGAGCTACCCCACCATCAAGCAGGTGGACTGGGAGCAACTGGATAGCCTGTACGAGGCTGAATTCAAGATCAGTGGCCGGGAGCGGAAAGCTCTTTTCCGGGAAGACGGCACCCTGATCAGCTATACCGAGGAGATTGAAGAGCAGTACCTCCCGAAAACGGTGGTGGCGCAGCTGCAAAAGGAATTCAACCGCTACAAAATAGAGGAAGTACACCGCGTGCAGGAAGACAACGCGACCAGCTTTGTAGTCGAGCTTGAAAAAGGCACCCAGGACATCTGGCTTCGCTACAATGAAGCAGGCAAACTGCTCGAAAAATCCGCCAACTCCGCCAAGGTTCTGAAGCAGTCCGCTTCCCTTCTGCCACTGACCAACACTGAAGCAACCGCAGAGGACCTGGGTATGGCAGATACGCGTTGGGAATTGCCTGCCGAACTGCGTGAAGTATCGGGCATCTCCTTGCTCCCGGATGGCAGTATGGCTTGCGTGCAGGACGAAGAAGGCAAGATATTTCTCTATGACCTGGAGCAGAAAGCGATCACCCGGGAAATTCCATTCGCAGGACCCGGTGACTACGAAGGTATAGCCATAGCGGGCGAGGATGCCTACATCGTGCGGAGTGACGGAACGCTCTTTGAAGTAGCCGGATTTATGGGCCGGAAGCCTGAAATACAGGTATACGAAGCGTCTTTTCCAGCCACGATCAACATAGAAGGCCTTGCTTATGACGAGGAACAAAACCAACTCCTGCTTGCTCCCAAAGGGCACGATCCGAAACTAAAGATGCAGAAGGCCATTTACGCTTTTTCACTGGACTCTAAGAAATTCCAGGCAGAACCTGTCATCAATATTTCACTGGAGCAGGTTGAGCCACCGAAGAAGGGTAAAAAACAGAAGTCTGACTATGATGTACTGCAGCCCTCCTCTCTTGAAAAGCACCCGACTAACAACTCGCTATACCTGCTCGATGCGGTCAACAACCGGCTGTATGCGATGACGAAGGATGGAAAACTCTCCCGAACCCTGGAGCTTGACGAGTCACAGCTCCGGCAGGCGGAAGGCCTGACCTTTGATCAGGAAGGAGGCATGTACATTGCCAGCGAGGGTGGCAAAAAGGGCATAGGAGTCATTTTGAAATACACCAAAGGCATCAACTAACTCTAATCGCCCGGCACCATGCAAGTCGGGCGATTTGCTTTAATGCAACTGCCATACCAGGGCAATACCACCGGCTCCGCCGCCATAATAAGGCATCATGATCAGGTTATTCTGCTGCTTGCTGTGAAAGCTGCGGTCCACGACCTCCTGCAGCTTAGGATAAACCAGGTAGACGGCCTCAGCCGAAAGGATTCCTATACCTGCACCGACCAGTACATCGGACAGCCAATGTTTATCATTCAGGATGCGCAGTGTACCGGTGGCCGTGGCCGCGGAATAACCTGCTATGCTGTACCAGATGCTGCGCCCGCCGTACTCCTTGTGAAAAAAAGTAGCGTAAGCGAAAGCCTTGCTGGTGTGGGCCGAGGGAAAGGCATCGTTGTTGGAGCCATCAGGGCGGTTGACAGCCGTGATGGTTTTGAGGTTGTTGGTGATGACCTTGTTGACGAAGTGCGTCATACCTAGCAGTAATGCCTGTTCTGCGTAATGGTGCTCTCCTTTTACGCCTGCCAGGTTAAGCCCAACTGTCAGTGCCAGCGGCGTGTGGTAAAGGTAGTCGTCCACGGGGGTATGGTAATTGGCGTACTGGCGCTGCACGACCCGGCGCAGGCCGCGGCTTCCTTCAAACAGCCCTTCATCATCCATGTGGGTCACCCCCAGCCCGATCAGCAAAACGGGTACTGCTGCTTTTCTGGCAACCACGCTAAGCTTCCTTTTTCCGGTCACCTGCACAGTCGTGTCAGCTATTTGTTCAACAACAGCCGTATCGGTAAGGTATGGAATTGTGTTTTGGGGTTGGTGAGCGAACACCGGGGGGAGCACCAGCAGGTGCAGGAATAAGCAGTAAACGTATTTCTTCATAGCACAGGCCTTTTCTCTACTATATACCAGCCGATTCTGAAGACAATCTGATTTTAACTAAAAAAAAGCCGCTTCCTATCAAATAGTCAGCGGCTTTTAAATGACGTAAGCGTTCTGGATGATCAGTTGCCTCTCAAAGCGGCTACCTGCTCTTCTTCCAGGTCTATTAAATCCTGCAGTAACTGCAGGCTCACTTCTCCTGGCTTGCCTCTTCCAATCAAAACGTCATCAACCCGAACGATCGGCAGGACACGTTTGGTCGTGCTGGTCAGAAAACACTCTTTGGCCTGCAGCACTTCCTCCAACCGGATGTCGCGCACTTCGGTCTTATACCTGCGGCCCGCCAGCGTCAGCACATTTTTGCGCGTAATTCCCTTTAGAATGTTTTTAGCGGGTGTCACCACGGTGTCGTCGTGCGTCACGAGGAAGAAGTTGCAGCGCGGGAACTCCGACACAATGCCGTTTTTGGCATACAGTACCTCTTCTGCCCCGCTGGCCTTTTGCTCCTGCAACAGGCGTATACCCATGGAGTAATTGATCGTTTTCACTTCCGGCACCTCCCGTACGTAGTCGTGCGTCATGATCGGAATGCCTTTGGCGACTTTTTCGGGGGAAGGCAGCGTGAGCGGAAGCTGTGTGACGAGCAGGTTGGGGTTCATTGGCGTAAAGCCATCCTCGGAGTAGCCGCCCGTCAGGATCATCTTCATACCCGCTTCCGGCAGTTGATTACGTTCTATGAGCCCGGCGATCACCTGCCTCAGTTCCTCCCTTGACAGGGGAACCTCCAGGTGCATCAGCTGCGCCGACTGGTAGAAGCGGTCCAGGTAGTCGTCCAGAAACAGCGGAATTCCCTGCTGTACTTTTATAAAGTCGAATACCCCGTAGCCGCGTTGCACGGACAGGTCACTGATGTGCAGTCGCGCCTCGCTAAGGGGTACGATCTGGCCCAGGTTGTAGGCGAAAAGCTTATCGTTTGATGCCATGGTTTTTCTTTAGTAGTTTGATAACGGGCTCGATGGGGAGTGCCTCTATGGTATTATTATCACGGCCTTTCATGGTCTCGGCCCGGAATAAAGAATTAATGATCGCTTCTTCTGTCGCTTCAATCGTAGCCATGAAGAGCGGTGACATCTCGTCATTTCGGAGGAGCGTGAAAGTCTGTGTTTTTTCTTCTGAACTGTAAGGTATACGCAACCCTTCGTTTGTGGAGAAAGCGATCACATAATCACCGCTCCCATTGGAAGCGATGCCGCCTGTTTTGGCCAGCCCGAGCATGGCTCTTTTGGCGATACGCTCCAGGTTGCGGGCATCTAGCGGCGCATCGGTTGCCACCACGATCATACAGGAGCCATCGGCACTTTCCAGCACCTGCTTGCTATACGAGAACTTGCCCAATTCCTCTCCCACCGCCACGCCGTCGATTTGCAGCACGCCGCCGAAGTTGCTCTGCACCAGAACGCCTACAGTATAGCCGCCCAAACTGGCAGGCAGTTTGCGCGATGCGGTTCCGATGCCGCCTTTATACCCGAAGCAAACCGTGCCCGTACCAGCTCCTACATTGCCTTCAGCCACGGGTCCACCCGCTGCCTGTTTGATCGCCTGCAGCACGTGCTCCTCTTTCACATGCCGGCCACGGATGTCGTTTAAGTAGCCGTCATTCGTCTCTCCCACCAGCGCATTCACGGATTGCACCGTTTCGTTGCCGGATTGCTGCAAGGTATAGCCGACCACTGCGTTCATGGCCGTGCCAACCCCCAGCGTGTTTGTCAGAATGATAGGAGATTCTAAGTTGCCCAGTTCCTGTACCTGCGTGCTGCCAGCTAGTTTGCCAAAGCCGTTGCCGACATAGACGGCTGCCGGCACTTTGTTTTGAAAGAGATTACTGTTGTGCGGCAAGATGGCCGTCACGCCGGTCCGGATGTTACTTCCCTGCACCAGGGTGGTATGCCCTACCCGCAGCCCCGCCACATCAGTAATGGCATTATGCGCGCCGGGTTGCAGCACACCGATCCGGATACCGTAGTCGCGGGCGCGTTTGCGCTCCTGCCCGCCTGCGTTTAGCAGCACTGCCATCATGAGGAATCCTGTCAGGAGTATTTTCATAGCGGAAATCTAAGTCTAAAAACGAGCTTTCACAACCGCCACACGCCACTCCAAATAAAGCCGGGAAAGCCATCCTGTAAAAGAATTGGGCTTAGGTCTACACAATTAAGCAAAAAAGCCTTTGTTTTGCAGCATTAAAAATCCAATAATTTTATCGATGAAAAAAATAGTTTGTATTCTGCTATTTATACCCCTATTTGTATCACAGGCCATGGCCTGGGGGCAAAACGGACACCGCGCCGTCGGCCTGGTAGCGGAGCAGCACCTCAAGAAAAAAGCGCAAAAGAAGATCAACAGAATTCTGGCAGACAACTCCCTGGCGGAAGTGTCGGTTTGGATGGACGATATCAAGTCGGACGCAGCTTACAACCACACGCATGACTGGCACTGGGTAACCGTACCGGGTGGCAAGAAATACGAGCAGACCGAGAAAAATCCGAACGGTGACATCATCATGAAGATCGAGGAATTAGTGACCGTGCTGAAAGCCGGCAACCTGACAGCGAAGCAGGAAGAAGAGTACCTCAAATACCTGGTGCACCTGGTAGGTGATCTTCACCAGCCACTGCATGTTGGCAAAGAAGGTGACACGGGCGGCAACGCGGTAAAGGTGCAGTGGTTCGGGCAGCCATCCAACCTGCACAGGGTATGGGACAGCGACATGATCGACGGCAAAAATCTGAGTTTTACAGAACTGGCCCAATTTGTTGGCACGCCTTCTAAAGAGCAAATAAAAGCCTGGCAATCTACCGGCGTGCGCGACTGGGCTTACGAGTCGGTTCAGTTGAGAGAGCAGGTATACAGCTTGCCGGAAGACGGCCGCTTGGGCTACCGTTATAGCTATGACAATTTCAGCACCGTGGAGCAGCGCATCCTGCAGGCAGGCATACGCCTGGCGGGTCTGCTGAACCAGATCTACGGCTAAACAGTACAACGTTTATACCTTAAAAAAATCCGGCAACTCCCCCATGTTGCCGGATTTTTTTATGCCTTTATCCGAGCGGCTAAGCACATAAGGAAGGAAAAAGAAAAAAATAATATGCCCTGAGCATGCGGAAAGGCTATATTTTAAAGTTTTTTGCAAAAAGTTGCAACATACTATGAACGTTTTACCGTTATGCAGTGTCTAACATGTATTAACAACAACATATCATGAGTAACGGAAAAGTAAAATTCTTTAATGAAACCAAAGGTTTCGGTTTTATCAAAGACAGTGAAACAAACGAAGAGTACTTCGTACACGTAACAGGTTTGATCGATGAGATCAGAGAAAACGACGAAGTAACATTCGAAGTGAAAGAAGGCAAAAAAGGACTAAACGCGGTAAATGTGAAACTGGCTTAGTCTGGTTATATATAAAGCGTCAATCAAACAAAGGGCTCCACAACATGCGGGGCCCTTTGTCATTTATACCTGCCTGTGCGAAGATTGACGAAGCGCAGGCTGTTCTTTTTCGAAATTCTTCTTAATTTGAGCTTTCTGAATGAAAGCTATACCTATGAAAAATGTATCGGCCAGGCGCGCGCTTACCGGAGTTGCGCTCCTGCTGGGGCTGTGCAGCCTGGAGACGCAGGCGCAACAGCAAGCCCCCTCTTTTACCCGCCAAGACACCCTGCGTGGCACCATCACCCCCGAGCGGGCCTGGTGGGACCTCACCTATTACCACCTCGACATCAGCGTGAATCCCGCGGACAGCAGCATCCACGGTAAGAACACCATCCGCTACAAAGTGGTGGAGCCTTACCAGATCATGCAGATCGACCTGCAGCCTCCTATGCGTATGCAACGGGTGAAGCAGAACGGAAAGCAGCTGAACGTGCGCCAGGAAGGCAACGCCTATTTTGTGCAGTTGGTAGAGGCTCAGCAGAAGGGTGCTCAGAACGAGGTAGAGGTACATTATGGCGGCAAGCCAAAAGTAAGCGTGAATCCGCCCTGGAGCGGGGGTATTACCTGGAAGCGCGATGAGCGGGGCAAACCTTTTATCGCCAGCTCCAACCAGGGCGATGGCGCCAGCCTCTGGTGGCCGTGCAAAGACCACATGTACGACGAACCGGACAGCATGCTGATCAGTGTAGCCGTGCCCAAGGACCTGACCAATGTCTCGAACGGCAGACTGCGCGGCATCGATAACAACCCCAACGGCACCCGTACTTTCCACTGGGCGGTAACCAATCCGATCAACAACTACGGCGTGAACATCAACATAGGCGACTATGTGCATTTCCGAGAGAAGTACCAGGGCGAAAAAGGCGTGCTGGACTGCGACTATTGGGTGCTTCCCTATAATCTGGAGAAGGCCAAGGTGCAGTTCAAAGATGTGCCGCGTATGCTACAGGCCTTCGAGCACTGGTTCGGGCCCTACCCTTTTTATGAGGATAGCTACAAACTGGTGGAGGCGCCCTACCTGGGCATGGAGCACCAAAGCTCAGTTACTTATGGCAACGACTATCAGAACGGCTACCGCGGCCGCGACCTGAGCGGGACTGGCTGGGGTCTGAAGTTCGATTTCATCATCATACACGAGTCAGGCCACGAGTGGTTTGCCAACAACATCACTTACAAAGACGTGGCTGATATGTGGGTGCACGAGGGCTTTACCGCCTACTCGGAGTCGCTGTTCCTGGACTACCACTACGGCACCCAGGCTGGCAATGAGTATACCATCGGCAAGCGGGCCAGCATCAAGAACGACCGCCCGCTGATTGGCACCTACAATGTGAACCACGCGGGATCTGGCGATATGTACAACAAAGGGGCTAACATGCTGCACACCCTGCGCCAGATTGTGAATGACGACGAGAAATTCCGCGGCATCCTGCGGGGGCTGAACCGCGACTTTTACCACCAGACCGTCACCACGCAGCAGATCGAAAATTACCTGGCAAAACACGCAGGCCGTGACCTGAGCCGCTTCTTCGATCAGTACCTGCGCGACACGCGCATACCTGCGCTGGAATATCAACTGGAAAAGAAAAAGCTAACCTATCGCTGGACGAATGTCGTGGAAGGTTTTAATATGCCGGTGAAGGTATATCTGAACGGCGTCGAAACCTGGCTCGAACCGACGACAGACTGGAAAGAGATCAAGAAAGTAAAAGCCGGCACCAAACTGACCATCGACCCGAACTTTTATGTACAGGAGGGGAAAGAATTAGAAAGTTAGGAAGTTTTGTAGTTGTGGCGTTTGAGAGTTCAAGTATATAACCCCAAAACAGAAAGCCTGCCGGAATAGTCTGGCAGGCCTTCTGTTTTAAGAACTTATGATTTCTCAAGCTAGTATTACTGCATACCTATTTTGGCTGTATTTGGACTAGAAAACAGAAAGTAAGGTATGGCGGAGTATAAATGGCGAAGTATTACAAATTACAAATTCCTAAACGCTCAAACTCTTCAACTCTCGAACTCATTTCACTCCCATTGCTTTTAACTCTTTATCGAGCCGTTGGTTCCAGCTGTCCTGTGCGGCTTTATCAAGGCCGTGACGGGTCTCTGCTTCGTATTGATCCTGCAACTGGTTCATTTCGCGGAATGACTCGATGAAAAGATACTGGATGTTGCTGTTGTAATCTGCCAGCGATAGTTCCTCCGGTTTTATTTTCTGTTTGAATCGCTCCGACACCAGCTTGACGATATCAAAATGCCTCTGCTCGTGGTTGAGGCCGTAGGGATCCTGCGCGTTTTCCTTTACCCAGGATGAGCTTTTGAGCACGTATACCTTCATGTTCAGATTCAGGTGAATGATGCCGTCGCGTACCTCCGTCTCGCCTTCGTAGGCAAAACTCGGGAAAACAGTGGCAGAGAAACGGCTCGTCTTGTTGACATCCGCCTTAAAGTCATTCCAGGTGAGCGGCCGGTTCGGATCATAGAAAACCGTGTCCTGGTCGGCGGGCGTGCTGTAGTCTGTAAAGCTCACTTTTATACCTTTGGCCAGCCTGTGATTGGTGTTGGCCTCCCGGTCCATCCAGGTGTTGAGGTAGCGCAAAGCCTCCACGATAGATTGGCGCAGGGCGGGCTCTGTCACTTCGTTGCGGGTTGCCGGCCGTTCATAGCGACCGCCACCCTTGTACTGCAGCAGTGGCACCGTTTCCCCTTCCCGCTCCATTTCAAAGAACATGATCACGGAGATGTTCCCCGCTACCCGACCAGCAGCGGCTGGCGTTTCCTTTACCTGCAGCTCCTTTAGCCGGATGGTGATGGGCCGCAGTGATTTGTCTGCCGGCAGGCTTTTCTGAATAAAAGTATGCACCGCCGTAGGAGCTCCTCCCTGCAGATCGACAGCCTGAACCTTGCCCGCGCCACCTACTTGCAGCAGGTAGGCAACCGCTTTGCGGTCGCTTCGATCGTCGATCACGTTGGCTATATAAAATTCTTTCGGAGTGAAGGGCAGCTTTTCGGCTCGCAACACAAGGGGCTCAACGCTATTGGCTATACCTGTTGCCTTTGCGTAAAAGAATACCAGCAACAGCAGTAAACCGGACAGACTGGTAAAGAGTTTTTTTGCGTTATAATTCATGGTCAGAAAATGCCCTTTTTGCGCGAGGCTATACCTGTAACATAAAGCCGGATTGCTTTTGTTCAGTCGGTTCAGCAGCGCTTTATCCTTTAAAGTCAGCAGCAGTAATAAACTATTTTTTTGCAATCCAGTCTATACTTTTGACTATCTTAGCCTAACCAATCAGGTATTTCTTTTATCTCTTTATGAAAACTTCTTTTTATTTCCGTCACATACTTCTAGTACTCCTGGTGCTGACTCCCTTGCTGACAATGGCGCAGAACGGCAACAGAAACAATCGCCCGAGTCCGCCGGCCACCGCCTCCGGCAAGATCGGTGATGCCCTGGTAACCATCGATTACAGCAGCCCAGCCGTTAAAAACAGGAAGGTATGGGGTGAACTGGTACCTTACGGCAAAGTTTGGCGCGCTGGCGCCAACGAGGCGACGACCATCGAGTTCAGCCAGGACGTGCAGGTCGAGGGCCGCCACCTGGCCAAAGGCAAGTACAGCCTCTATACCATACCTAACGAGAACAGCTGGACGGTGATTTTCAACAAAGCCACCGGACAGTGGGGCACCGAGTACGACGAGCGGCAGGACGCGCTGCGGGTGACGGTAAAGCCCCGCAAAGCCCCTAAAATGCATGAGCGACTGGCGTATTTAGTCGCCAAAAACGGCATCCTGATGCGCTGGGAAAACCTGGAGCTTCCCGTTAAGATTAAATAGACCAAACTGAAAGCCGCCTATACCTGGTATAGGCGGCTTTTTTATGTCAAACCCATATTGTGATGCTTCCATGATAAAACTATTGAAAAACACCACTGCTGCTGGACTCTCCTTTTTGCTTCTGATGGGCTGCGCCGCCTCTGACGCAACCTCTTCTAACTCAGGTGATCAAATTGTGACCTCTGGCAGTAGCGCTGTTCCAACAGGCACCGCCGCCAGCACCGCTGCCAACGCTTCCGCCTCAACTTATAGCGCCAATACAGCGCAGCAGGTCACCGAACTGGAGGGCGCCTGGCGAACGACCGACGGTCAGGGCAATGAGGTGGTGATGCTCGTGCAGGACGGCTTTATGACGTTTGCCCGGTTCAACCAGCAAAACAAGCAGTTTCTGGGCACTACCGGGGGCACCTATACCTTATCCAACGGAAGTTTTGAATTCAAATACGAATTCAACACCCTGGACTCCACTCAGGTAGGTTCGACGATTTCGGCAGACTACAAACTCGAAAAAGACCAGTGGACGATGAGCAGAGATGGGGCGACCGACACCTGGAACCGCATCAACGAAAGCAATAGCACTTCCCCGCTTGCAGGTACATGGCGCATCACGGGTCGCGAGCGTGACGGACAGATGAACGCCATGCGCCCCGGCCCGCGCAAAACATTGAAAGTGCTCTCAGGTACCCGTTTCCAGTGGATCGCCTTCAACTCCGAGACAGGCCAGTTTTCAGGCACGGGCGGGGGCACCTACACTGCCGAAAATGGGAAGTATACCGAAAACATTGAGTTCTTTTCACGCGACAGCAGCCGGGTGGGCATGTCGCTCAGCTTTAACTTTGAGGTGAAAGACGGCAACTGGCACCACTCCGGCCAGAGCAGCACAGGCGCTCCGGTAAACGAGATCTGGTCCCGCATCTCGAAAGATTAGTTTCAGCAAGGTATGGCAGGCAAAAATTGGATAGCTGCCATACCTTGCTTCCGTTGAATTCCTATAACAATTACACCACTATACAGTACTCTCTAACTCATCTGTTCATTACTGGGCAAGTCATCATCTACAACGCAATTCTCCTTTTCCCAAAAGCATCTAGTCGAAGACTTATTTACCGAGTCCATATAGATTAAGGCCTAAGCTTTTTTTGCTTCCAACATATTTTCTGCTTGCGGCATATTTTCAACCCTTTGCTCTTTCAGAGTACTCTTCTCCAGAATGCCACCCAACCGCCGAGGTCGCTGCATAGCTATCGGGTATCGGTAGACCGGTAATCTCACTCCCCTATGCCAATAGAGGCTGCCTTAGTAGTCATTCGCTTATATACCAACGAATCTTAACAAAATACTAACCAGATTAAACCAAGCTTATACCTGTTTCACGTCGTAACATCGGTTCAAGGAAAGGTATGCCCTTATATAAATTTCTATTTTTTAGAATGTTTTTAAGTAATATTTAAATAATTCTTTGCCCTGTTTAAAAAAGTCTCGTATAACACCCTAACATTCAAGCATATATTACAAGAACACAGGAGGTTTTATGGGAACTGTCAGGCACTTACTCCAAAAAAAGGGAAACAGAGTCATTTCTATTCGCCCCGGTAGCACCGTGTACAGTGCTCTCGAAAAAATGGTGGCACAGAACGTAGGAGCGCTCATCGTCATGGATCATGACAAGTTTGCAGGTATTTTTACCGAGCGCGATTATGCCCGTAAGGTCATTCTGAAGGGAAAGGCCTCGCGCGACACGCTGGTGCAGGAGATCATGAGTGAGCACCCCGTGGTGGTGACACCCGATACGACCATAGACCAGTGCATGGCCCTGATGACCGAAAAGTACATCCGCCATCTTCCTGTTATGGACAAGCAACAACTCGTAGGGCTGGTGTCTATCGGCGACATCGTGAAGTGCATGATAGACGAGCAAAAGTGTATTATCGAAGACCTCGAGCATTATATAACCGGGCACCACGAGTAGTAGCCCGGATAGCATTTATTAGGAGAAACCATGCAGGAAACAGCCGAAACAACAACGTTACTGTGGCCGTTGGCGGTCTATGGTGCCATCGTTCTCAGTCTGGTATTGCTGATACTGGGTCTTTCTTACGTGCTTGGCCAGCGTGGCCATGGCCGCGCCATGGTAGAGCCCTACGAGGGCGGCATCGTGAGCGCTGGCGGGGCCCGTATCCGTTTCTCCTCCCAGTTCTATATGGTGGCCATGATGTTCGTGATCTTCGACGTGGAGACCATCTTTATTTTTGCCTGGGCCATTGCTTTCCCTGAGCTGGGGTGGTATGGCTATTTCGGCGTGCTCGTCTTCATTGCGATGTTGGTGGTGGTACTGGTATATGAGTGGCGCAACGGCGCTTTGGACTTCGGCCCTGATGGCAAGAAAATACTGGCGGCCTATAAACGCATGCTGCAGAAGCCGAGTCTGAATTGAGCTTCTGAGAGAAGACTTTTGAGAATAAACTACGGATTTTCAAGTATGGCTTGTGCCAGACTAATGTAACGAAACACCCTACGATATGAAATGGTGGTTAAGCAAACCGGATGAGCCAGCCAATGCCGTGACAGGTACTAGCTCCTATGAAGAAACCGTCCAGCAGAGCATCATGCTCACCACGTTGCAGGATCTGATCGGCTGGGGCCGCAAAAATTCTATGTGGCCTTTTCACTTTGGCTTGAGCTGCTGTTTCGTGGAAATGGCCACCAGCATGACCCCCAAATACGACGTGGCCCGTTTTGGTGCGGAGGTAATACGGGGCACCCCACGAGAGGCCGACGTGATGATCATTGCCGGTACCGTCTTCATCAAAATGGCCCCGATCATCAAGCGACTTCACGAACAGATGATGGAACCAAAGTGGGTGATCTCGATGGGGTCCTGCGCCAACTCCGGCGGCATGTATGACATCTACAGCGTGGTGCAGGGCGTCGACAAATTCCTTCCCGTGGATGTATACGTTCCCGGCTGCCCGCCCCGACCTGACGCTTTTATGGAAGGCCTGATGCTACTGGCTGACCGCGTAGGAAAAGAGCGGCGCCCACTCAGCTGGACCATCGGCGACCAAGGGGTTATTCGACCAGAGAAGATAGAAGTAAAAGCGAGCAAAAAGGAACGCTGGAGTCAGATGAATGAATTTCGCTCGCCGGATGAAATATAGGAATTTGAGAGTTGGGGAGTTTAGGGACAGGTCGCGACCTGTCAGAATGGTGCAATTTGGCTGCATCAGGATTTTCAGGATTAAAGATGGCCGCTACCCCACGGATTAACAGGATTCCGGTGCACGATTGACACACCCCTGCCCCTCTCAAGAGGGGAATATGGGAACGATTGTCATCCCCCTACTCCCTTCGAAGGGGGACTTTGGGTAGCTGCCTATCTACAGGTATAGGTTAAGTAGTTTCCGCTTTTGCTCAGTCCACTGGCAGGTATAGCAAAACTAACTTGCCCCGGAAACTATAAAATAAATAGCTCTGCACGGTGCACCAATGACGATTTTGTGTCTGAGCGGTCAGCGAGTTTAAAAGCGTCTTGATTTTTTTGCCTACTTTTTTTATCAAGAAAAAAAGTAGGGCCCGCCCGGCCAGGGCAAGCTACAACGCAATGCAGGTTGCTACAGCAAGCAAGGTATAGGTATAAACACAAACTTAGCATAAAAAGAAAGAGAGTACATGAGTTAACACATACACCACATTCAAATGGCCTCCTACCATGAATAACAACAGCGGCATACTGGAGCAACTCCGGTCGCGGTACGGCGAAGATACGTTCAAGACCCAGACCACCCGGGATGAGATCCTCACCCTCTGGCTACCTGTGGACCATATACCCGAAGTGCTGAAATTCCTAAAGCACGACCTGGCTCAGCCCTTTCCCCTCCTCTTCGACCTGACGGCCATTGACGAACGCACCCGCAAACCCGAGAACGGCCATATACCGTATAGCTTCACGCTCATTTACCATCTCTTTTCTTTTGAGCGCAACACCTTCATCAGACTGAAAGCCGGCCTTCGCGAAGACTTCCCGAAAGCCCCCAGCATCAGTGGACTCTGGCAAAACGCCAACTGGTATGAGCGCGAGGTATACGACATGTTCGGCATCCGCTTCGAAGGCCATCCGCACCTCTCCCGCATCCTGATGCCGCGCACATGGGTAGGCCACCCACTTCGTAAGGAGCACCCGGCCCGCGCCACCGAGATGGGACCATTCCAATTGTATGACGACAAGATAGACCTAGAGCAATCCGCCCTGCAGTTCAAGCCCGAAGAATGGGGACTAAAACGGCAGAGCGATGACAGTGACTTCATGTTCCTCAACATCGGTCCGCAGCACCCTGGTACGCACGGCGTGCTACGCATCATTCTGCAGCTCGATGGCGAAGACATTGTGGACGCTATACCTGACATTGGCTTCCATCACCGAGGCGCCGAGAAAATGGGCGAGCGCCAGTCCTGGCATACCTATATCCCTTACACCGATCGCGTGGATTATCTGGGCGGCGTGATGAACAATCTCGCCTACCTGCAGGCGGTGGAGCAACTGGCGGGTATAGAAGTGCCAGAGCGGGTGAAGTATATCCGGGTGATGCTGTGTGAACTCTTCCGCATTGCCAGTCACCTGGTCTGGTATGGCACTTTTGCACAGGACGTGGGACAACTCTCGCCGGTCTTCTACATGTTCACCGACCGCGAGAAGATTTTCGACATCATAGAAGGGGTAACCGGCGGCCGCATGCACCCGAACTGGTTTCGCATTGGCGGCGTGGCGCAGGACCTGCCCAAAGGCTGGGAACAGCTCGTGCAGCGCTTCCTCGACTATTTCCCCAAACGCCTGAAAGAGTATGATGCGATGGTGATGAAGAACAGCATCTTCAAAGCAAGAACAGTCGGCATCGGCATTTTTACCAAGGAAGAAGCCATTGAATGGGGTGTGACCGGCCCGAATCTAAGAGCCTGCGGTTTCGAGTGGGACTTCCGCAAAATGCGCCCTTACTCCGGCTACGAGCTATTCGACTTCGACGTGCCCACTGCCAGCAACGGCGACTGTTACGACCGCGCTGTGGTGCGGGTGGCCGAGATGCGGCAGAGTCTGCGCATTATTGAGCAATGCGTGAAGAACATGCCATCCGGGCCTTTTAAGTCGGACCACCCTATTACCACCCCACCGGTGAAGCAAAACACCATGCACGATATCGAGACGCTGATCACCCACTTTTTGGGTGTGACGTGGGGACCGGTGATACCGCCGGGAGAAGCGATGAGCTGCATCGAAGCGACCAAAGGAGCAAATGGCTACTATTTGACCAGTGATGGGAATACTTCCCCGTACCGGGTCCGCATACGCACTCCCTCGTTCCCGCACATGCAAATGCTCCCCTACATCACCAAAGGCTATACCGTAGCAGATCTATTGTCGATACTGGGAGCCATGGATTATGTGCTGGCGGATATTGATAGGTGAGTATTTAGGTTTTGAATGAGTGATTGAGTGATTGAAAATTATACCTGTAGGGACGGGTCGCGATCTGCCCGAATCGTGCATAAATTATTTTGTCAGAATCAGTATTTAGAGGATTTTAAAATTTTTAGGATTGATTTTACAGACAATCATTTTGATAATCCTGTGAATCCCTTAATCCTGTAGATCCTGATTCTAACATCAAATTAACCATGTAGCAATTTAACTATTCTACCAAAATGCTCACCACCGAAGAAAAACACAAAATCGACCATGAAATCGGCTTGGTGCCTTCGCCCAAAAACGCCTGCATCGAGGCGCTGAAGATCGTGCAGCAAAGCCATGGTTGGGTGTCAGACGAGAGCCTGAAGGATGTGGCGGACTATGTGGGCATGTCGCCGGCGGAGCTCGACAGTGTGGCCACGTTTTACAACCTGATTTTCCGAAGACCGGTGGGACGACACGTGATCCTGGTGTGCGACAGTATCAGTTGCTGGGTGATGGGCTACGAAGGGATTCGCGACCAACTTTTTGAAAAACTGAACATCAAATACGGCCAGACCACCGAGGACGGCCGCTATACCCTACTGCCCAACTGCTGCCTCGGTACCTGCGACCGGGCCCCTGCCCTTATGATTGACAACGATTTGTACCGTGACCTGACGGTGGAACAACTGGACGAGATTCTGGAAAAGTATACCTAAAACCAAAGCGGGCATACCCATGGAAAAGCCCCTGACCCAACACATTGTCCCCGGACGCGCACCGCTCTCGCTCAAAGAGTACGAGCAGGTGGGCGGCTACCAGTCTGTGCGCAAAATCCTCAAAGAGATGTCCCCTGCCGAGGTGCAGACCCTAGTTAAGGCCTCCGACCTGCGCGGACGCGGCGGAGCAGGCTTCAACACCGGTCTCAAATGGAGCTTCGTGCCCATGGGTCCGGAGGCAGCCAAACCCAAATACCTGGTGGCAAATGCCGATGAGATGGAGCCCGGCACTTTTAAGGACCGCGTGCTACTGGAAGGCAATCCGCACCAGTTGATAGAAGGGATGATCGTAGCAGCCTATGCTATCGACGCCAGCATCTCCTTCGTTTTCATGCGTTGGGCCTATAAAGTAGCAGCACGGGAAATCATCAAAGCCATCAGCGAAGCCTATGAAGCGGGTTATCTGGGTGAGAATATTCTGGGATCAGACTTCAGTCTCGATATGCACTTGCATACCGGAGTAGGCAGGTATATGTGCGGTGAAGAAACCGCCTTGCTCAATGCTCTGGAAGGCAAAAGGGCGAACCCTCGCGCTAAACCGCCCTTCCCGCAGGTGAGCGGTTTGTTTGGCAAGCCCACCATTGTGAACAACGTGGAGACGCTTTGCTGTCTGCCGCACATCATCAACAACGGAGCAGAATGGTTCAAAGGCCTAAGCAAAACTCAGGACGCCGGCACCAAACTCTACGGCATCAGCGGTCGCGTGAAAACCCCCGGTTGCTGGGAGTTGCCCATGGGCACGACTATCCGCGAACTCATAGAAGAGCACGGTGGCGGCATGCAGGACGGTTATCTTTTCAAAGGACTCTTGCCCGGCGGCGCTTCTACGGACTTCTTGGTAGAAGAGCACCTGGACCTGCCGATGGACTATACCGCCATACAGGCAGCCGGCAGCCGCATGGGTACGGGCACGATGATCATCCTGGATGACCAGACCTGCCCCGTTGGTTTCGTGCACAACCTGCAGCATTTCTTCGCGCAGGAGTCCTGCGGCTTTTGTACGCCTTGCCGCGAAGGCCTGCCTTGGGTAGAGAAAATACTCTTGGCGATAGACAAAGGTGAAGGCAAACCTGAACACCTGCTCACACTCGACTTCCATACCAAATACCTCGGCCCCGGCAACACGTTTTGTGCCCTTGCTCCCGGTGCTATGGAACCCCTGCAGAGCGCTCTGAAATACTTCAGGGAGGATTTTGAACGACACATTCACGAACAACACTGTCCCTGGAGCAAAGCGAAAGTATGGCAACCATCTATATAGAGAATACACCCTACGAAGTACCGACCGGAAAAAACCTGCTGGAAGCTGTCCTCTCTCTTGGCAAGGACCTCCCGTACTTTTGCTGGCACCCGGCTATGGGCTCCATCGGCGCCTGCCGCCAGTGCGCTGTGAAGGTATACAAGGACGAAAACGATACGAAGGGCAAGCTCTTTATGTCCTGCATGGAGCAGGTGCGTGATGGCATGCGCCTTTCCATTGCCGACATGGAAGCCAAGGAATTCCGGGCGCACATTATTGGCTGGCTCATGACCAACCACCCGCACGACTGCGCCGTGTGCGACGAAGGCGGTGCTTGTCACCTGCAGGACATGACCGTGATGACGGGCCACAACTACCGCGCCTACCGCTTCGACAAGCGCACCTACATCAACCAGTACCTGGGCCCCTTCATCAACCACGAAATGAACCGCTGCATACAGTGCTACCGCTGTGTGCGCTACTATAAAGACTATGCCGGCGGCAAAGACCTGGACGTGTTCGCCGCCCACAACCACCTCTACTTCGGCCGCCACGAAGATGGCGTGCTGGAGAGCGAATTCAGCGGTAACCTGGTAGAAGTCTGTCCGACGGGTGTTTTCACCGACAAGACGCTCAAGCAACACTATACCCGCAAGTGGGACCTGACCATGGCTCCTTCGGTGTGCCACCATTGCAGCCTCGGCTGCAACATCACAGCAGGGGAACGCTATGGCACCTTGCGCAATATCACCAATAGGTATAACGGCGAAGTGAACGGCTACTTCCTGTGTGACCGCGGCCGCTTTGGCTACGAGCACGTGAATCATGTGGGCCGCATTCGCAAGCCTTTGGTGCGGGCCCGACTGCCTGAAGCCACTGATAAACTAACTGCTTTGCAGGCTGCCGCTGCGGTATTCCGCACAGGTAGTGTGATTGGGATTGGTTCACCACGGGCTTCGCTGGAATCGAATTTCATGCTGAAAACCTTAGTGGGCGATGATAATTTCCACCTTGGTGTATCTGACACGGATTATGATCTGGAATGTCTGGCCCTGAAGATTTTGAAAGAAGGCGCTGCCCGTACACCATCGCTGCGGGAAGTAGAACAGGCTGACGCCGTTTTTATACTTGGTGAAGATCTGATCAACACGGCACCCATGCTGGCGCTGGCCGTGCGGCAATCGGTACGCAGGCAACCGGCCCTTGAGCACATTTCCAAAGCCAGCATACCTGTCTGGCAGGACGCAGCGGTACGGGAAATCGTGCAGGACGAAATGGGCCCGCTCTTCATCGCCACCATCCACGACACCAAACTCGATGAAATCGCCACCCATACCTACCACGACACCCCCGACGCCATTGCACGGCTGGGCTTTGCTGTGGCCCATTTTATTCATGCCGATTTCCCGGAAGTGTCCGGTCTCAACGAAAATGAACTGCAACTGGCGCGACAGATTGCAGACACCTTGCTGGCGGCGAAAAAGCCGCTGGTCGTTTCAGGCACACACTGCGGTAGCGAGCGGGTGTTGATGGCCACGGCCAACATCGCCAACGCACTGGTTGCAAAAGAAAGAGAAGCGGGCATTGTGTTCACGCTGCCCGAGTGTAACAGCATGGGACTGGCCATGCTGGGTGGGCACAAACTGGACTCGGCTTTCGAAGCGATCTTCAACGGCTATGCAGATACAGTCATTATCCTGGAAAACGACCTCTACCGCCGGGCCAGCGCAGGCAGGGTGACCAATTTCCTGAAGTCCTGCAAAAACGTGATCGTGCTCGACCACCTGCACAACGCGACTACCGAAGAAGCCAGCATCTTGCTGGCCGCCGGCACCTTCGCCGAGTCGGACGGTACGCTGATCAATAACGAAGGACGGGCGCAGCGCTTCTTCCAGGTATACCCGACCTCCGAAGACCTGCAGGAAAGCTGGCGTTGGCTGGGCGAACTGGGCACGATCCTCGCCCATGACCGCATCAGTCACTGGCACGGTTTCGACGATATCCTGCAGGCTATGGTAAAGGAAAAACCCGAGTTTAAAGGGATAGAGGCCGTGGCACCGGGGACCGACTTCCGCATTGCCGGGCAGAAAATACCGCGGGCACCACACCGCTTCAGTGGCCGCACCGCCATGCTGGCCAACATCAACGTGAACGAGCCCAAACCACCCGTCGATCCGGACGCACCGCTTTCCTATACCATGGAAGGCTACCGCGGACAGCCACCTTCCTCCATCATCCCGTTCTTCTGGGCGCCAGGTTGGAACTCCTCTCAGGCCACCAACAAATACCAGCAGGAAGTAGGCGGTCACCTGAAAGGCGGCGACCCGGGCTTACGCTTGATCAAACCCAATACGGCTCATACCGCACCTTATACCCAAACGGTGCCGCAGAAATTTCAGCCGCTGGAAGGGCATCTGTACGTGCTGCCGCTCCACCACATTTTCGGATCGGAAGAGCTGAGCATGCACTCCCCGCCCATTGTGGAGCGGGCGCCGGAGCCTTATGTTTTGCTTAACGAAGAAGATGCCATCCTGACGAAACTGCAGGAAGGACAGAGTTTGAGCTTCACCATCGACGGACAAATCTACCAGGTGCCTGTGAAAATAAGTACGCACATACGCAGCGGCACGGCGGGCCTACCGGCGGGACTGCCGGGAATACCTTATGCTGAATTGCCTGCCTGGGCCACACTTAACCGAGAACTAAAATGGAGACAGCAACCCCAAACTACTTACTGATCATCGGCGGCGTGCTGTTCGTCATGCTCAACGTGGCAGCACTGCTCATCTGGGTAGAGCGGCGCGGTCTGGCTTTGTTCCAGGATAGGTATGGACCAAACCGTGCCGGCCCCTTTGGCTTGCTGATCGTGGCCGCTGACTCCATCAAACTGTTTTTCAAACAGGACTGGATTCCGCCCTTCGCCGACAAGCCTGTCTTCGTGCTGGCGCCGGCCATCGTGGTTGTCACGGTGCTGATGTCCTTTGTGGTCATCCCCTTTGCGCCGGGCATCGTGGTGGCCGACCTCAACATCGGGTTGCTGTTCTTTCTGGCGATGTCTTCGATGGGTGCTTACAGTATTATTCTCGGTGGCTGGGCCTCCAACAACAAATACAGTTTACTGGGCGCCATGCGTGGCGCGGCACAGATGATTTCCTATGAAGTGTTCATGGGCCTTTCGCTCATGGGGGTGGTGCTAATGGCTGGGTCTTTCAATCTTGGAGATATTGTGGAAGCGCAGCGGGGACTCTGGTTTGTGGTACCGCAGCTAGTGGGTTTCATCATTTTCTTCATTGCAGGTATAGCCGAAACGCACCGCCTGCCTCTGGACATACCGGAGTCGGAAAGTGAGCTGATCGCCGGTTTCCATTCGGAGTACTCGGGTATGAAATTCGGCATGTTCTTCATTGGCGAGTACATGGGCATCACGCTGATTTCCTGCATGATGGTCACACTGTTTTTCGGCGGCTGGCTCGGCCCGGATTTCCTGCCACCCATCGTTTGGTTCATCCTGAAAACCGGTTTCTTCCTGATAGTCTTCATACTCCTGCGCGCCTCCATGCCCAGGCCAAGGTATGACCAACTAATGGAGTACGGCTGGAAGGTGTTGCTGCCGCTCACGCTGTTGAATCTGGTGGTGACGGCGGGAGTGGTGCTGTGGTTGAATGATGGGTTTAAGTGATTGAATGATTGAGTAATCGAGTGATTATTAATATGTCATTTTGAATGCTATGAGAAATCTGGAATAGTTCGGTATATCACATTAACCAATATTTCTCGCTGCGCTCGAAATGACAATAAAAGATATAAACGAAAGGAGCACTTATGTTTAGTTTATTGCGCAGTATGTGGCTCACGTTCCTGCATGCGTTTCACAAGCGGGATACCATTCTGTATCCGGAGCAAAAGGCCATATTACCGACCCGTTGGCGGGGCCGTATTGTGCTGTCGCGCGACCCGGACGGCGGGGAGCGCTGCGTGGCCTGCAACCTCTGCGCCGCCGCCTGCCCCGTGGACTGCATCGCCCTGCAGGCTACTGAAGATTCTACCGGCCGACGTTATCCGGAGTTCTTCCGCATTAACTTTTCGCGCTGCATTTTCTGCGGTTTCTGCGAAGACGCCTGCCCGACTTACGCCATCCAGCTTATACCTGATTTCGAGATGGGCGAGTACAACCGCCAGAACCTCGTGTATGAAAAAGAGGACCTCCTCATCAACGGACAGGGCAAGTACCACGGCTACAACTACTACAAGGTAGCGGGTCTGGCCATTGGCGGAAAAGGCAAGGGCGAGGCCGAGAATGAATCGCCGCCGGTAGACATCAAAAGCTTAATCCCTTAGCCTATGGAACTCACATTTTATATAGCCGCATCCGTCGCCGTGCTGGCCACCATCATGGTCATCACGCGCTACAACATGATCCATGCCCTGCTCTACCTCGTGGTGTCTTTTCTGGCTGTCGCGGTAGTATTCCTGACCATGGGCGCCCCCTTTATGGCGGCACTCGAAGTCATCGTGTATGCCGGGGCGATTGTGGTGCTGATTATTTTCGTGATCATGATGCTCAGTCTCACCCGCGAGGATGTGGAACAGGAAAAGGCCTGGCTCCAGCCCAAACTCTGGATAGGTCCTGCCCTGCTCTCGTTTGTGCTTTTGGCCGAGCTGGTCTACCTGTTGGCAATTGCCGACATGCCAGCCACCGCTTCCGCCGCTAGTTACGTCGACGCACAGGCTGTCGGCTTGGCGCTGTACGGCCCATACGTCCTGGGCGTGCAGCTTTCCGGAATTCTGTTAATGGCAGGTATTGTGGGCGCCTACCATTTGGGTCGTCAGAAGAAGAAAGTCATTCACCGCTTCCTGCAGCAAGAGGAGGCGCAAAAAGAAAGGAGCGCCGCGCTATGACCGCTATACCCATGGAAACCGGCTTGCTGCTGGCGGGCATCCTGTTTATGCTCGGGCTGATCAGTGTGATGATTCGCCGCAACATCATCTTCATGCTCATTTCGGTGGAAATCATGCTGAATGCTGCCGGGCTCGCTTTTATTGTGGCGGGTAGTCACTGGGCGCAGCCGGACGGACAGATCATGTTTATCTTCATCCTCACGATGGCCGCTGCCGAAGTGTCGGTTGGATTGGCCCTGATACTGCAGATCTATCACCAGCTGAAGACGCTCAACAGCGACGCAGCCAACTTTATGAAAGGATAAAACGATGGGAGAATTACTCTGGTTGATCCCCGCCCTGCCCTTTGCCGGCGCCCTCTTGCTGGTGCTCTTCGGCAAGCGCATTTCCCGCATGCTCGTCTCGGCCATCGGGGTCGGGAGTGTAGGTATAGCCGCGGCCATTACGCTGGTGTTGGGTATAGAATTTCTTAGCTCACGACCGGACTTTATCAGGCAGGAACTGTGGCAGTGGTTTGATGTGGCAGGCTTCAGTCCTTCTATCGCTTTCCACCTCGACGCCCTGTCGATGGTCTTCATTTTCGTCATCACCTTCGTCGGCTTTCTGATTCACATCTACTCCACCGAGTACATGGCGGAAGACACGGACTATGCCCGCTTCTTCGCCTGCATGAACCTCTTCGTAGGCTCCATGCTCATGCTCGTGATGGCCGATAACTTACTGTTGCTATACCTGGGTTGGGAAGGCGTGGGCCTCTGCTCCTACCTGCTCATCGGATTCTGGTACAAGGAACCCGCCAACGGCTATGCTGCCCGAAAGGCTTTTATCATCACGCGTGTTGGGGATACGGCCATGGCCATCGGCCTCTTCATGCTCTTTCAGCACTTCGGTACGCTGCACATCCAAACTATCTCCACGGAGGCAGCGCAGGTATGGAGCGTTGGTAACGAAACGGCTATGATCATAGCGCTGCTCTTGCTGGGCGGGGCCGTAGGCAAATCGGGACAATTGCCATTGCAGACCTGGCTGCCTGATGCCATGGCGGGTCCGACGCCGGTGAGTGCGCTCATACACGCGGCTACCATGGTGACGGCCGGCGTATACCTGATTGCCCGCATGCACGTCATCTTCGAACTTTCCCCTGTGGCCATGACGGCCGTAGCCGCAATTGGCGCTGCCACCTTGCTGATTGCAGGTTTTGCAGCGCTCACCCAGCATGACATCAAGCGGGTACTCGCCTACTCTACCATCAGTCAGGTCGGCTACATGTTCCTGGCCCTGGGTGTGGGTGCCTGGTCGGCGGGCGTGTTCCACTTCATGATCCACGGCTTCTTCAAAGCCCTGCTTTTCCTTTGCGCCGGAGCCATCATTCTGGCACTGCACCACGAACAGGACATGCGCAAAATGGGCGGCCTTAGCAAAAAGCTACCCGTTGTATTCTATACCTTCCTGATTGGGGCGGCTTCGCTCGCGGCCTTCCCGCTGGTGTCGGCGGGTTTCTACAGCAAGGACCAGATCCTGTGGCTGCAGCTGGCTGGTGAGAAAGGCAACATCTGGCTATACCTGGCTGGCTTGCTGGGCGCATTCATCACCTCCATCTATACCTTCCGCATGGTCTTCCTTACCTTCTTTGGCGAAGAGAAAACGCATGTCGGACACAAACCAACCCTGGCGATATTGGTTCCGTTGATCATCCTCGGTGTGCTCTCCTTTGCAGGAGGTTTCATCGAGCTGCCGCATAACTTCGGCCATGTGGTGCTGTTCTCCGACTTCCTGTCTCCTGTACTGCCGGCTGTAAACGTAGTGGAAGGCTTGAGTCAATACGAGTGGATGCTGCAGTTGCTGGCAGCGGTGGTTTCGCTGAGTGGTATTTTCATCGCCTACCTCTTCTACTACAAAAAGCCGGCGCTCATCGAGAGCCTACACCGCTCCGAAATCGCCATGGCCCTACACCGGTTCTGGCACTCTGGCTGGGGCTTCGACCAGCTCTACGACACGCTTTTTGTGCGACCCTATGTCTACCTCTCGAAGCTGAATAAAGGCGACTTCATCGACTCGATCTATACCTTCATCGCCCATATTACCCAAGGCGCGCACCGCCTCTTTTCCTCCACCCAAACCGGCGTGATGCGCAATTACGTGGCCGGCATTGTGGTAGGGGCGATCATGATAATAACCATAAGTCTACTGCTATGATACTGGTCTGGCTGATTGCGATACTGATGGCCGGCGGTGTGCTGGCCTGGATTTCCGGGAAGGTAAACCGCTCCCTACCCCGCTGGATAGCGCTGGGGTCGGTGCTGGCTGTTTTCGGGCTCACGCTATACCTGTGGCTGAGTAATCCTGCACCTGTGCTGGGTTCGGCCTGGCTGGTGCAATACAACATGCCCTGGATTCCGCAGTGGGGCATCAGCTTCAGCCTGGCGCTGGACGGGCTGAGCCTGCTGTTACTGCTGCTCACCTTTTTTCTAGGCCTGTTGTCGGTGCTTATTTCGTGGCGGGAGATTCAGACCAAGGTCGCCTTCTTTCACCTCAACCTGCTGTGGGTGCTGGCAGGTATAGCGGGCGTGTTCCTCACCATGGACCTCTTCCTATTCTACTTTTTCTGGGAGGTGATGCTCATCCCGATGTACTTCCTCATCGGCATCTGGGGACACGAAAACCGCCGCTACGCCGCCGCCAAATTTTTCCTCTTCACACAGGCCTCCGGGCTGCTCATGCTGCTGGCCATCCTCGGACTCTACTTCATTCACGGCAACCAGACCGGCCTCTATACCTTCAGCTATTTCGAGTTGCTCAACACCACGCTGGCGCCCGAAGCGGCACGGCTGCTGATGTTCGGTTTCCTGGCCGCTTTCCTGGTGAAGCTCCCTATTGTGCCTTTCCACTCCTGGCTCCCCGACGCGCACTCACAGGCGCCTACTGCGGGTAGCGTGATCCTGGCGGGTCTGTTGCTCAAGACCGGGGCTTACGGACTGTTGCGTTTCGTGCTGCCGCTTTTCCCGACCGCTACCGTGGAGTTTGCGCCCTGGGCCATGCTGCTGGGTGTAATCGGCATTCTCTACGGCGCGATGCTGGCCTTTTCGCAAACAGACCTCAAGCGACTGGTAGCCTATACCAGCGTGAGCCACATGGGCTTTGTCATACTGGGGGTGTTTGCCTTCAACGAATGGGCGTTGCAGGGCGTGGTCATGCAGATGATCACGCACGGCCTGAGCACGGGCGCGCTCTTCATCATCGCCGGATTCCTCTACGAGCGCCTCCATACCCGCGACATCCGGCAAATGGGCGGCTTCTGGTCCACGGCTCCCAAAATGGGCTTCATCTGTCTGGTCTTCGTGATGGCATCGCTCGGCCTGCCCGGACTCGGTAATTTTATCGCGGAGTTCCTGACTTTGGTCGGCTCCTGGCAGGCGAATAATTGGCTGACGGTTTTTGCGACCATCGGCATCGTGCTGGCTACCATTTATTCGCTCCGCATCATGCAGAAAATCTTTTTGGAAGAGCATAAGCTGAAGCAAGCCCTGCCTGACCTGAACGCCCGCGAAATGCTCATTGCTATACCTATGGTCGTGCTGATCCTGTGGCTGGGCTTCTACCCACAACCATTCCTCGATACGGCCCAACCCAGCATCCGGGAGCAACTACAGGCCTACACCGGATCGGCGCCAGAACGGGAGCAGGTGGCTGAGGTGGCTGGACCAGAGACAAAAACCATAGAGGTTGTGCTTGGAGAAAAGAAACCATCTCCAAATATCCACATCTCAAAAACTTTAAATCAATAAGATCTCCAAACTAAAACGCCATGACGCTGACTGATTTCCAACACCTCATGCCGCTGCTTATCCTCACCTTTGCCGTGCTGGTATCCATGCTGGTGATTGCCGTGGGGCGCAACCATAAGATCATGTATGTGATCACGGCCGTTTCCTTCCTGGCGGCTTTTGCGTCGCTCTATGACCTGCGCGATGTGGGGCGCTATACCATCGGGCCGCTACTGGTCATCGACGGCTTCGGCGTTTTTTACATCGGCATGATCCTGCTCACGGCCCTGCTCATCAGCATGCTTTCCTATGCCTATTTTGAGCAACGGGAAGAGCGCAAGGAAGAGTATTACATCCTGCTCCTGCTGGCAACTATCGGGACCTGCGTACTGGTCATCAGCACGCATTTCGCCTCGCTATTTTTAGGTCTGGAAATCCTGAGCGTCTCGCTTTACGCCCTCATCGCCTACCTCCGTACCCGTGAACGTTCAGACGAGGCAGGTATAAAGTATTTGATCCTGGCCGCTTTCTCTTCCGCATTTCTGCTCTTTGGGATGGCGTTGGTTTACGCCAGTACCGGCACCATGGAGTTTGCAGGTATAGCCTCCGCCATTGCGAGCTTTACTGAACTGCCGCTGCTACTGCTCACCGGCTTCGGGATGATGATCGTGGGCATTGGGTTTAAACTGAGTGTGGTGCCCTTTCACATGTGGGCGCCGGATGTGTACGAAGGCGCTCCGGCACCGGTGACGGCTTTTATCGCCACGGTTTCCAAAGGCGGCGTGCTGGGCGTGTTGATTCGCTTTTTTATGGAAGTGGATGGTTTCCGCTACCCGACGCTTGTGCTGATCTTTACCATCGTGGCCATCGCCTCGATGCTGGCTGGCAACCTGCTGGCCCTGCTGCAGCGCAACGTCAAGCGCATTCTCGCCTACTCTTCCATTGCGCACCTGGGTTACCTGCTGGTGGCCTTCCTGGCAGGCAACGAAATGGGTGTGGAAGCGGTGACCTTTTACCTGGTGGCCTACTTCATCACCACCGTCGGCGCCTTCGGGGTGGTCGCCATGCTCTCCGATAAGGAGCGGGACGCAGAGCAACTCGAGGACTACCGCGCCCTGCTCTGGCGCAGGCCTTGGACGGCGGCTGTGTTCACGGCCATGGTGCTTTCGCTGGCAGGTATACCGCTCACGGCTGGCTTTGTAGGCAAGTTCTACATTCTGGCCGCGGGCGTGAACACGCAACTGTGGCTACTGGTGGTGATGCTGGCGCTCAACAGTGTCATCGGCCTCTTCTACTACATCCGCATTGTGGCCGTCATGTTTCAGCAGCCTGAAGCGGAAACTCAGGTAGAGCCGCGCGGCAAACTACGGCCATCCATTTATGTGGCGAGCGTGGGAACGCTGACTGTGCTGGCTTTGCTACTGGTTTACATTGGGGTATACCCATCTGGCCTGCTGCAGATCATACAGGGATTAATTGCGACTACTACACCTTAACATACGCTTAACTAACCGCAGGAAAAGCCCCTCTAACCAGAGGGGCTTTTCTATTTTAAAATCAACTAGCCTATCCTCGTATTCCTACTCCTTTACCTAACTATCTCACCGGGTTTATGCAGGATGTTCCACCATCAATTTTAATGAATCAATAAATTTTCAGAGCACCTTCATTCACTTAATATAATCAAAATTTATATTAGCTTATTTACAAAATAAATCGTACTTAAAAGAAGATTAGTTAACCTATTCTTACCACTTGCCCTACCCGCAGAAGTTCGCTTAGCGCTAAGAAGGCAGCTACTTCATGCCACGATGGCCAAGAAAAACAAGGGTTTCAAAATAGTGCCCTATCGTCCTGAACATGAACAGGCGCTCTTGGAAATCGAGCGTCTGTCTCCCCAAGGGTTTATGGTCAAGCTTGAAACCGTGCGTTCGGAATTTCTGAGTCGGGCAGCGCTTTTTGAAGACTATACTGCCTTTGTCGCTATTGGGCCAGATGACAAGGTACTGGCTGGTGCCACTGCTGCGAAGGCTCCCATGCGTATCAACGGCGAACTGCAGCATACAGGATTTGGTTTCGACGTGGTGGTCAACCCAGCTGTCCGGAACAGGGGCATCGGGCGAGAACTGGCTACCTGCCTGCGAAAGCGCTTTTTTGAGCCCAAGGGACTGACGCGCCAATGCACTACCCTGCGGTCAGGCAACCTCACCATGTTGCACCTGATCTCCAAATCCTACCGCAATACCTTCCGGTACGAATTCCTATACCTGACCTTCCCAACAGCGCGCACCATCCGGGTCGAAAATACTGCCATCGGGGAGCCTGTTTTCAATATATCGCTGCTCTCCGATAGCGATAGCCTGAGCGAATACTACGAAGTGACGGATAGTGGGCTCGGCTTGTGGCACACGCACCAGGTATACCAGTTTAAGGTGAAGTCCGTGAGCCCTGTGCTGAGCGGTGGGCTATGGCTCGGAAAACGATTTGTCCGGACGAACAAGTATGTGCCCCTGGTCGGATCGGTATTGAAAACGACGACCATTTACAACCTGACCCAGGACAACATCCATACCCTGCCCGAGGTATCGCTGCAGCTTTATAAACAAGGCATCAATTACATGCAGATCTGTTGCCAGCCCAGCGATGCGGTGTACCATGCCCTGCAGAAAAGCGCCCTCAATGCTTTCAGTCACTACGTCGTGAGCACCAAGGAACTCAATCCCGACGAACCGCTGACGCTCGACGTCCGCTGTCTGTGACATTTCCCCTATCTTTGCGGCAGAACCACATGCGGCAAAACTTATGAAACGCTTTCTGTTGACCTTGCTTGCTATGGGCAGCTTTTGCCTGACTGTGTCGGGGCAACAACGGCCCGATAGCGTCCGCGTGACCTTCCGGATAAACGCTGCCACAATGCTGGATTCGCAGCACGTATACCTGAGCGGCAGTTCGCCAGCGCTCGGTAACTGGCAGCCGGACAAAGTGGCGCTACAAGCTGTAGGCGGACAGGTATGGGAAAAGACGCTATACCTGAAAGAGCCATCAGTTGCTTACAAGTTCACGCTGGGTTCCTGGGACTCCGAGGCTACCGACGCACAAGGCAAGCCTTTGCCAAACTTCAGCCTGCAACTCAAAGGCGACACCACCGTGCAGCACGAATTGAGGCATTGGCTGAAGAAGGAAGCGCGAACAGTTACCGGCGGCATTACGGGTACAGTGCGCTACCACCGGAGCCTCACCGCCGACAGTCTGAAACCCCGCGACCTGATCGTTTGGTTGCCTCCGGGCTACGAGCAAAGTAACAAGCGATACCCGGTACTCTACATGCACGATGGCCAAAACGTGTTCGATCCAGCCACCAGCTCGTTTGGGGTAGATTGGCGCATCGACGAAACAGCCGACAGCCTTATACGGATCAAGCAAATGGAGCCCACCATCATCGTGGGAATTTACAACACTCCGGACCGTATGGAAGAGTATGTACCGGGTATGAAAGGGAGCGCTTACATGGACTTTGTGGTAAACACGGTTAAGCCGCTCATCGATCAGCATTACCGCACCAAACCGGGTGCGAAACATACCTTAACGGGTGGCTCGTCGGCTGGGGGCATCATGGCGTTTATGCTGGCCTGGGAATATCCGCAGGTGTTCAGCAAGGCCATTTGCATGTCACCTGCTTTTAAGATCATGCACATCGACTATGTGAAAGAGGTGCAGGCTTATACCGGCAAAAAGAAGAAGCTGAAATTTTACATCGACAACGGCGGCATCGACCTCGAGGCGCGTTTGCAGCCAGGTATAGACGAGATGCTCCAGGCACTGAAGCAAAAAGGTTACCGCGTGGGCAAAGACTATATCTGGATACTGGACAGAAATGCGCAGCACAACGAAGCCGCGTGGGCGAAGCGCATGCCCAGGGCGCTTACCTTTATGCTTGGAAAGTAAGGGCACATTTTCAAGTATACGCTCATCTCCGGAATATTGCAAAACGTATATGTTAACTCTTTATCAATACTCTTTCGTCCGATGCCTGAAAAGCGCTCATCTTATACCTGACGTGTTCGTTAGAGCCATTTTAGGGTGAAAATATTTTCATAATGGCCTTTTTGCCAGTTTAAAAACTACTGTAGCAGCTGGCATCCTATTGCATTTTTCCTTACCTTGAAACACAATTCGCCCACGGTTTTCAGGTTATAACAGATAGGTATAAGAAAGGAGCACGCTATGAAACAGCAATTTATTAAGTACGGATGGGTGTTGGTCGCCCCCCTGTTGGTTTTACAATTCACCGGCGAGAACAGCCTGAAGCTGAACGCCACGCCAAACGAGCGCAACGACCGGGCGTTTGAAACAAACAGGCAGATTTTCACATCCCCTGCCCTGCCCGATGCCATTACCTTTGCGGGCGAACCCGTGCCCTTGAACGTGCCGGATGTAGCCGAGCGCCTCGACCGCGAATTGCTGGCCAATTCCTATCTGCATACCAGCACCTTACTGGCTCTCAAGCGCATGCAGCGCTATGTGCCTGAAATCAAGCAACTACTGAAGGAGAATGACATACCGGAGGACTTCGTATACCTTGCCCTGGCCGAAAGCTTGCTGAGCCATGTGACCTCGCCGGCTGGCGCTTCCGGTTTCTGGCAGTTGATGCCCGACACGGCCCGAGGTTATGGCATGGTGGTGAACAGTGAAATAGACGAGCGTTACCATATTCAGAAGTCTACCCTGGCGGCCTGCCGCTATCTCAAAACCGCCAAAGCCAAGTTCGGGAACTGGACCAACGCCGCCGCCTCTTATAACCGCGGCATGGCAGGTATAGAACGCGCCATGAAACAGCAGGGTGTAACGGACTACTACGACTTATACCTGAACGACGAGACGTCCCGCTACATGTTCCGCATCCTGGCGCTGAAAGAAATACTGGGCAATCCGCAGAAATACGGCTTTGACCTGGCCGTAGAGCATGGCTACAAGCCACTGCCCAGCAAGCCGCTTTCTGTAACCAATACCATCAACGACCTGCCCGCTTTTGCTTTGGAACAAGGCATCAACTACAAAACCCTGCGCCTCTACAACCCCTGGATCAGGGGGTATAAGCTGACTGTCCCGGAAGGCAAAGAGTATGTGCTGCAAATGCCAATGTAAGGTTATTGACAAAAATAAATAGGTTCAGTTGATCGAACTTCAAGATTGCCGGGTGGTTTAGCGACAGTTACTATACTTTAGCGACAAGAAAAGGGAGCGGCAGAAACATCTGTCGCTCCCTTGCTGTATAACGGGACATGAGCCGTGCATTTGTAAAAGAAGACGACGCGGGCGAAGCGCCCATCATTCCGCCCCGTGCCGCCCTGCCTGCAGGGGTGCCCAACTACGTGCGTCCGCAGGGATTGGAGAAGCTCCGGGCCGAGCTAGAAGAACTGGAATCTGAACGCAGCCAGGCAGAAGCCAACCGCGAAAACGAGGCCGACCGCACCCGCCAGCTCACCATCCTCAACGGAAAACTCAGCGCCCTGAACGGTAGAATCGCCAGCGCTAGGGTCATCGATCCGCAAGAGCAAACCACTGATGAAGTTCGCTTTGGTGCCACCGTCAAGTTACGCACCATCAGTGGTGGCAAACCCGGCAACATCCGGAAATTTACCATTGTGGGCGTAGACGAAGCGGATGTCATGCAAGGGCTGATCGGATTTGTAGCCCCCATCGCGCAAGCTGTGACCGGCACTAAAGTTGGGCAGAAACTGCACCTCAAACTGGGCCGTGTGGAAGAGGAAGTGGAGGTAATGGAGATCAGGTATAGCTGAGTTTTTGAAAGGGATTTATTTGGCAAGGGGCATATAGAATAGTTTAACTTTTGTTCCAGTGGCACGCAAGTGTCTTTTTCACTTCATCTGGCTTCCATTTTTTACCCCCTACCCGACAACAGGATTGATTAGGCCTGTGATGCGAGCAAAGATTTTGCAGTGTCTTTCAGTGCCCACCAGTACCGCAAGTGTTTTGAGTGCAAACAGGTATAACTTGTCTAAATCAGGATTAAAGAGGGCCCCTACCACCACGGATTAACAGGATTTTCGTGCACGATTGTCATCCCTCTGCCCCCTTCGAAGGGCGACTTCTCGCCCAAAAGAGACTTTGGCCTTTATCATAATCAGGTATAGCTTCTTAGTTGTAGCAGTTCCTTCCCAGTACCGGGTCCAACCTGCCCCTCCTTATCCTTCAAGAGGGCCCCTACCCCCACAGGCGGGGAGTCTGTTGTTGCTAATTCTAAGGTATAGCATCGTAGTAGATTTAAGCTCAGCAAGATTAACACACCCCTGCCCCTCTCGAGAGGGGAATCTCTGCTATTGCCATTTCAAATGTAAAGGGTTTGTAGCTTCAGCAGTTTCTTTGCAGAACCGGGTCCAACCACCCCTGCCCCTCCTTATCCAAGGAGGGGAGCTTTTTGCCACTACTGCTTTGCAGGTATAAGCGCTGTAGTTCTTAATATTGCAGCACACCAAATGAAACGCTGGCAGGTATAGCAAAACATACTTGTACTGAACCTACGAAGTAGAAAGCTTTGTCAGGTGCACTTTTACGATACTCCACTGTTCGAGCGGTCAGCGAGTTTGGAGGATCTTGATTTTTTTGATTACTTTTTTCATCAAGGAAAAAAGTGAGTGCCCGCCGCACAGGCGAAAAACCAGCTATGCAATAGCACAAATGGCTATACCAGCAGCAGTTGCTACAAGCAAAGTAGCTGTACCTTCACCGACTACACCTTTACAAAACAAAACCGCCAGTAACACAAATGTGAACTGGCGGCCTGTAATTAAAGCTATTTTGTCATACTCAATGCTGATGTCCCTGTGGCGCTGCAGCCGGTTGCTCCGCTGACGCTGATCCTGCATTCTGTCCTCTCCTATACGTCTCCTCTGTTTCACCGCAGGTCAGCATGGCCTCTCCGAAGTAAGGGTTGCGTATATCCTTGACCTCACTCAGCCAGAAAGCACCTTTATCACCGAGCGCCATCGGGCAGGATTGAATGTAGGCTAATTCATGCTCTATCCCGAACACTTTCACAGCTTCAATAACATGGTCGGATAAAGGTGAGAAAGCGGCCCGTTGTTTTTCCAGATCGCGGCTTTTCTGAATCGCTTCGGCATTTGATTTTAACATCGGCAGCAGGGCCATCCATTGATCATGCAGCTTACCATCGAGTTCTTTCATGTCCACCTCGCCCAGTTTCATCGCAAAGGTACCCGCCGCCTGACGCGCAGCCGGAATATCCGATGCCACCAGCGCATTCTTCAAGGTATAGTATTGGTCTACAAGTTCGGTCAGTTGCTTTTGGAAAGCCTCTGGCGCCTTGGGCCCACCGGCTGGCGGAGGGGACATCATGCTGTAGTTACCGCGTAGCTGGGCCGCGCCGTCTACGGCAAACACGCCGTTCGTCACCACTTCTTCGCCTGGCTGCAAACCAGACTCCACTACATACCTATCTCCCATGCGTGGGCCGAGCGTTACTTCGCGCATCTCGAAAGCCGGCATCTCCTGATCCGTAACTTTCACATACACCACCGAGCGCTTGCCGGTCCACAGTACGGCGCTGCTTGGCACCGACAGCGACTGTGCTTTTGCTCCTGTAGAAGTCTTGATGCGGGCATCAGCAAACATACCCGGCTTCAGCTGGTTGCCCGGATTCTGCACTTCCGCCCGCACTTCAATAGCGCGTGTCGTGGCATCCAGTACGGGCGTGATAAAGGCAACCTTGGCAGTGAATTCCTTGCCGGGTATACCTGGCACCGTGAAGGTGATGTTGCCGCCCTTCTTTATCCACGACAGATCAGCCTCGTAGGCATCCAGCACTACCCATACTGACGACAGGTTAGCTACCTGGAACAGCGCAGAACCAGTGGTCACATAGTCGCCGGTACTTACCAGGCGCTCTGTGACCACGCCAGCGGCATCAGAATAAATGTCGAAATTGGTGATGATGTCCGAAGCGTTCTCAATGCGCTTGATCTGGGCATCAGACAGTTTCCAGAGCTTGAGTTTGGCGCGGGCCGCCTGGTAAAGTTCCGGCATCAAGTCTTTGGCGCGCACGGCTTCCTGCAGTTCGCGTTGGGCCGTGATCAGTTCCGGCGAGTAAAGGGAAGCCAGTCGCTCGCCGCGGCGCACTTCCTGCCCCGTGAAGTTCACATAAAGCCGCTCAATTCGTCCCGGAAACTTGGCCGTGATGGAAGAAACCTGCTGTTCGTTCAAAGCCACACGCCCCGAAAGCGTCAGCTCGTTCTCCGGATTCACCATTTCAAGTTTGGTCGTCTGGATGTTGGAAAGCGCAATGGCCTCCGGTGTCATCTCCAGCACATAGCGGCTTGTGTTGCCGCCACTTCCTCCGTTGCTCACGGGGATCAGGTCCATGCCGCAAAGCGGGCACTTCCCGGGTCCGTCCTGCCTGATCTGCGGGTGCATGGAACAGGTATACTCCGTGGCGCCGGCTACCTCGCCGGTGTGGTCATGCGCCTGTTCTGAACCTCTGCCGCCAAACAGCAGCCAGCCCAGCAGCAATCCGCCCAGGGCCACGAGTAGGTAGGTTCCGATTCTTTTATTTCTAGCTGTCATGTTTATGTGTTTATGACTGTTGTTCTTACTGATTGTGTTTGATTGCCATCATACTGCCATTTTCTGTCTGTATCAGGATTTGCAGGATTAAAGGATTCACAGGATGATGCTACACCACTGTTATCCCCTACCTCATTCATTTCCAAGTGGGTCTTTCCAGCCACTGCCTGTATACAGGTATAGCTTCTTAGTTCGGTTGCCCTTGCTTGCCTAAAAGTCCTTTGACTATTGTCCAATAGTCCTTAGTCAAAACAGGCTCTTAATTATCCCCCTGCATCATGCGGTTAATAGCAGAAACAGCGATGTGCTGGTTGGTGATGGCCTGTACCTGCTGCTGCTTGTAAGTGAGCAAAGACTGGCGCTGGCGGATGATCTCGTCTATACCGGTGCCTGATACGGAGTAGTTGGTCGTAAGCAGGCGTATAGTCTGTTCTGTCAGCGTGATCTGGTCCTTCAGCAGGTTGATGCGGCTCACGGCGCTTTGGTATTGGTAGAGCAGATTCTCCAGCTCCGTGAACAGCTCCCGCTCCGTCGCCTCCTTTTGGTAAACAGCTGCCTGTTGCGAGAATTCCGCCTCCTTTTTGGCCGCATTGTATTTTTTACGGTAAATCGGGAGAGTCACGCTCACCATCGGCATGATCATATTCTCACCCCCCATCTGCATCCCATCCTCCGGACGTGGCTTGAAGATCATGTAGTTCAGCCCCACCCCGAACATCGGCCTGCCCATCAGCTGTGCCATCCGTAACTGTGACTCCCGGGCCTTTTCATCCCACTCGTACATTTTAAGCATCGGGTGGTTTGAGCGGATGGAGTCTTCGATCAGCGACAAGGTAGCCGGCAGTGGCACTGGCAACAGCGTGTCAGCTGATAGCACGGTCATGCTTGGTCGCCGGCGCAGCAATTGGTTAAACTGAGCCTGCAATGGGCGGCGGGCTTCATGGTGTATCATCATCTGGTTCTCGAGCTCTTTCAACTGCAGCCGAATCAGCATCACATCAACCATAGAAGAGCCGCCCGAGCTGCCCATACTTGTCATGCTACCTCCTCCTGCCGCCATGCTGCCACCGCTATTACTTGCGGCACTGCTACCAGAACCACCCATACCTGCCATACCGGAGCCACTGCTTCCGGCAGTGCCAGAAGAGCTGCTTGAGCTGCCCGTCGTGCTGCGAGCCGGTGTAGCCGCACCTGAGCTGCCACCTGCCGGGGCAGACGTATACTTAGCCAGCGCCAGCCGTTCCAGCGCCTTCATGATCGCCACTTCGCGCTCCATCAGAACCGCTTCCTGGTCGTTGAGGTATAGCTGGTACCAAACAGTGCGCACGTCGTGGTACAGGTTTATTTTTGCCTCAATGAAGGAAGAGAATTTCATCTGTGCCATGTAGTTTGCCTCGTCCTTTGCCGCTTTGTTAGAGCCGAACCAGGGGAACATCTGCATCACAGTCACACCGCCTACCTCGTTGCCCATGTAGCGCTCCATCGGTTGCAAAAAGAAGTTAAAGGAAGCCTCCGGGTCCGGCAAAGCACCCACCTGCGGGGCACGCTGCAGGGCCGCCTGGTACTCGGCGTAGCGGGCCTTCAACGTCGGACTGTTTTCGCCTGCCTCTACGAGGTACTCCTCCAGCGTTTGCGCCTGCACCAGGGGCATCGCCCCCAGCAGTAGGATTATAAAAGCCAGTATCTTTTTCATACAGTTTCTTTTTTGATTTTGAGTTCTTCGCGCCAGCTGTACAGCACCGGTACGATTAGCAGCGTGATCAGGGCCACGAACATTCCCCCAAAGGAAGGGATTGCCATCGGAATCATGATGTCAGAGCCGCGTCCGGAAGAGGTGAGCACCGGTAGCAGCGCCAGCAAAGTGGTGGCGGTGGTCATCAGGCAGGGAAGCACGCGGCGCTTTCCTGCCTCCATTACGGCTGCCCGCACCTCGGCCCGCGTTTGCGGGGTGTTGCGTTCAAAGCTTTGCTTCAGGTAGGTTCCCATTACCACCCCATCGTCGGTGGCGATACCGAACAGGGCAATAAAGCCCACCCAAACGGCTACACTGAGATTGAACGTGCGCATCTGGAAGAGCTCCCGCATGTTGGTTTCCCCGAATGAGAAGTTCATGAACCAGTCCTGCCCGTAGAGCCACAGCATCATAAAGCCCCCGGCAAAGGCCATGGCAATAGCTGAGAAAACAAACAAAGTGGTACTCACGGACCGGAACTGGAAGTACAGGATCAGGAAGATGATCATCAAGCTGATCGGCACGATGAACGCCAATCGCTCCTCGGCCCGTATCTGGTTTTCGTAGTTGCCCGAGAATTTGTAACTCACCCCCGTTGGCACCACCAGTTCGCCGGAAGCAATTTTTCCCTGCAGGTAGCGCTGTGCGTCTTCCACCACAGCCCCTTCGGCAAATCCCTCCTGCTTGTCGAGCAGCACGTAGCCGGTCAGGAAGGAGTCCTCTGAACGGATCATCATCGGCCCCGGACGGAACTCGACTTTAGCAAGGGCTGTGAGCGGAATCTGCCCACCTTGTGGTGTAGCGATCATGATGCGGTTCACGGACTCAGGGTCGTTGCGGTACTCACGGGCGTAGCGTGCCCGGATGGAATAGCGTTCCCGGCCTTCCACCGTCGTGGTCAGCGCCATACCGCCCATCGCCACCTCGATGTACTCCTGCACATCGGCCACATTCAGTCCATAGCGTCCCAGCGCGCGGCGATCCAGGTCAATTTCCATGTAGGGCTTGCCCAGCGAACGATCCGCAAACACAGCTTCCGGTTTTACGGATGGCACCTCTTTGAGCAGGCGCTCCATTTGCATACTGAAGTCCTCGATGGTCTGCAGATCAGGTCCGTATACCTTCACGCCCATCGGCGCGCGCATACCCGTCTGCAGCATCACCAGTCGGGTTTCGATCGGCTGCAGTTTGGGGGCAGACGTCACGCCCGGCAGTTCGGCCGCGGCCACAATCTCGTTCCAGATATCGTCCGGCGTGCGAATGTGGTCGCGCCACTGGCGGAAATACTCGCCGCGCTCGTCTTCGATGAGCTTGCCTTTTTCGTCGCGCACAAAATTGCCTTCGTCGTCCACCTCAAAGCGCACCTTATACCCATTGGCGTCGGTGATGTATTCTGATTTATACTGAATGACGTTCTCGTACATCGACATTGGCGCCGGGTCCAGGGCTGTTTCAGCACGGCCCGCTTTGCCCACCACCATCTCCACTTCAGGTATAGCCGTAATCAGCATGTCGAGTTGCTGCAGGTAGCGTTTGTTGGCCTCCACGCCGGTGTGCGGCATCGAGGTCGGCATCAGCAGGAAAGCCCCTTCGTCGAGCGAGGGCATAAACTCCTTGCCCATGCCCGGGAAAGTGTGCGCCAGACTGCTCCAGGGCGAAGAGGTGCGTACGTTCACTCCTACTTTATCGAAGCCTGTCGCCACCCAGCCGAACACACCGTTAAAACCAATCCAGATGTTGAGGCCCAGCAGCATGATGAGTGCCGGGATCAGCAGGAACGTGCCTTTGTTAGCCAGACACCAGCTCAGCACGCGCGGGTATACCTTGATAAAAAACAGGAAGAAACCCAGCGACAGGCCTATGACCAGTATAATGAACAGGAAGTTGACAAAGTAACTCACCGACACGCCCAGCGGTACCCACTCGGTAGCTAGCAGCCACGATACGGCCAGCGCCATGATACCCACCAGCACCTGACTGTGGTATTTGCCAAAACGCTCCGGCTGGTAAAAATTGAGCAGGTTATTGGCCGCAACCAACAAAAGCGTCACCCCTGCCAGCGGCAGGATGAACAAACCCGCTATACCTATTCCAACCAGGGCCCAGTTCAGGATCTTGCTCCACGCCACGTTGCGCGACTTCAGACCGAAAACCACATGCGCAAAGGCAGGCATGAACACGAGCGTGAACACGAGTGAAGCTACCAGTGCAAAGGTTTTGGTATAAGCCAGCGGACCAAACAACTTGCCCTCCGCCGCTTCCAGCGTAAACACCGGCAGGAACGAAACCACGGTGGTGGAAACGGCTGTCAGGATGGCGGTAGCCACTTCGGTGGTGGCCTCGTAAACCGTTTTGAGCAGCGACTGTCCGGGTGGAGCCTCTTTCATGTGCCGCAGAATGTTCTCATTGAGAATGATCCCCAGATCGACCATGGTACCGATGGCGATGGCTATACCTGACAGGGCCACAATGTTGGCGTCCACATCAAAGTATTTCATCATGATGAAGGTCATCAGCACCGCCAGCGGCAGCAGCGCCGAGATCATTAGCGAGGCCCGCAGGTTGTATACCATCACAATGATCACGATAATGGTGATCAGGATCTGCAGGATGATGGCCGAGTTGAGTGTGCCGAGGGTTTCGTTGATCAGCTGTGTGCGGTCGTAGAAAGGTACTACCGTCACTTTGGAAACGCGCCCGTCAGCCAGCTTTTTGGAAGGCAGACCGGCAGAGATATCGTCGAGTTTGGCCTTCACGTTGTTGATGACGGCCAACGGGTTGTCGCCATACCTGGCGATGACCACGCCGCCCACCGCCTCCGCGCCGCTCTTGTCGAGCACGCCGAGCATGGAGCGGTCAGCAGGGCCGATGTTCACCCGCCCGATGTCGCGGATACGGATCGGCACGTTGTTGGCCACCCGCACCGTGGCGTCTTCGATGTCGCTGATCTCTTTCACATAGCCTAGCCCGCGTACCAGGTACTCGATCTGGTTGATCTCCACGGTGCTGGCGCCTACTTCCTGGTTGCTGTTTTTGAGGGCATTCATCACCTCCATCATGGAGACGTTGTTGGCCTTCATCGCCACCGGGTCGAGGTCTACCTGGTACTCTTTGATATAGCCACCTACCGAGGCCACTTCAGCGACGCCCTGCGCCCCGGCCAGCGCATATTTCACATAGAAGTCCTGGATGCTGCGCAGCTCGTGCAAGTCCCAGCCGCCGGCCGGGTTGCCGTCCTCGTCGCGCCCCTCCAGGGTATACCAGTATACCTGCCCGAGCGCCGTGGCATCAGGTCCGAGTTTGGGCGTGATGTCAGCAGGCAGCAGGTCGGCTGGCAGCGCGTTGAGTTTTTCGAGGATGCGGGAACGGCTCCAGTAATACTCCACGTCGTCGTCGAAAATAACATAGATGCTCGAGAAGCCGAACATGGAGGTCGAGCGGATGGTCTTCACGCCGGGCATCCCCAGCAGGGAAGTCGTGAGCGGATAGGTGATCTGGTCTTCCACGTCCTGCGGAGAGCGGCCCATCCACTCGGTAAAGATGATTTGCTGGTTTTCGCCAATGTCGGGTATGGCGTCTACCGGAACCGGGTCGCGCGGCAGGAAGCTTACGTTCCAGTTGAAGGGTGCCACGATAATACCCCAGCCCACAATAAGGAGCAGCAGCAGGACAGTCACCAGCTTCTGTTCCAGAAAGAACTTTATAATGCTATTTAACATGCTTGTTCGATTGAATGCAAAAAGAAATGGCGCCTCCCCATAGGGAAAGCCAATAGCTATACCTGACCAGAAAGGCCGGGCATCATCGAAAAAGTAGGTTTATAGCAAGAAGGATTGCACGAGGACGGGGATGTCCTGCGCCAGCAAAGGCGGTGCATAGACCGGCACATGGGTATTGGCCGGCTCATAAAGTTCGAAAAGGGCTGACCATACCGCCGTAAAGGCAGCGATAAAGGTCATATCGGGAACAGAGAGCTTAAAGGTCGGGCTGAGCGTTTGCTCATCCTCTACGTCCAGCACCAGGGTCTGGTCCTGGCAGCAATCGTCGTCCATGACCGGTTTGTGGCAATCCGGCAGGGACTCGCGCTGCTTTTCCATGTCGCATTCAGCGCTGTGCGAGAAGAAAGCCGTCGACATCACCTCACCCGCGCACAGATGCTGCGTGATCGTCATCCCCAGCGAGGAGAAAACAACCAGCAAAGCCAGTGTCAGGGTCAGTATGGTGCGAATCAGCTTCAAATGCTTGTGCGTCTGTTGTAACGAAGATACAGTTTCTTTTACAAAAGTAGGCAGTAAATGCCGGAGGTGCTTACAGATTTCGTATTAAAACTTACAAATATCGACAGAAGCCCACCGGTCTTCGCTATAACGCACCGTAGCCCTGACATGATTCACTTCCGGCACAACTAAATATTCAGGCAGAGACGTATAGCACTATAGTAAGATAACGACAACAAGCATCAGATGGCAACTATAGAACAGGAAGAACAGGGACGTGTGCGGGAGAGCACAACTGACAGTATAAACGAGCGAATGGACAGCTCCATCCGGCAGAGCATCGCCCGGTACAAAGGCCGCAGTCACGGCGAAATATCGGAGCGCATCCGCGAACTCGACCAGGAATGGAGCATAGAGCGCACGCTGGAGATAAATGCCTCTACACTTGCTTTATCCGGCACGCTGCTGGGGGCTTTCGTAAACAAGCGCTGGTTTATTTTGCCGGGCATTGTGAGCACGTTTTTGCTGCAGCACGGCCTGCAGGGCTGGTGTCCTCCCCTGCCCATCATGCGGTCGCTCGGCATCCGCAGTCGCCGCGAGATAGACGAAGAACGTTATGCCCTTAAGGCCTTGCGTGGCGATTTCGATGACATTTCCCCGAAAAGCTCTCCCAGTGAAATTCTGGATACGGTGCGGAATACGTAGGTATAAAATTTAAAAAAGTGACATTCGTCATCTTCTGACAGTATAAAAACATGGATATTTGTTCTTTTCCATGTTATGCGTCAAAAAACTGTTTCTATACCTGTCGTAGCCTGGCTCATCAGCGGCATTGTGCTGGTGGTAGCCATGGTGATCATCGGGGGCATTACGCGCCTCACCGGCTCGGGCCTTTCCATCACAGAGTGGAATTTAATTTCGGGTACGCTGCCCCCGCTTTCAGAGAGCGCCTGGGTCATCCTATTCGAAAAGTACAAGCAGTTTCCGGAGTACCAGAAGCTCAACTTCGGCATGACGCTTTCAGAGTTCAAGCAGATCTTCCTATGGGAGTACCAGCACCGCCTGCTGGGCCGCCTCATTGGCATCGTCTTCGTGGTGCCTTTCCTTTATTTCCTGTACCGTAAAATGTTGGCTCCCTGGCTGGTAAAGCGCTTGGTTTTAATTTTGCTGCTCGGTATGGCGCAGGGTGTGATGGGCTGGGTGATGGTGATGAGCGGACTGAGTGAAAATCCGCATGTGAGCCACTACCGACTGGCGGCGCACCTCACACTGGCCCTGCTTTTGGTGGGGGTTATCCTCTGGACGGTGGCCGATCTGGTCGCACCTGTTCAAAGCGATTCCAGAACCAGACGTCCAGCATTTACCTTGTCGTGGCTGGTGCTGGGCGCTATTATGATCCAGATCGTGCTCGGGGCCTTTGTGGCGGGGCTCAAGTCGGGCTTTTCCTACAACACCTGGCCACTAATGCAGGGCGAGTTTTTCCCGGGCATTCTCAGTAGTGTTTCCGTTTCCGGATTTTTTGAAAATGGTGTGGCTGTGCAGTTCCTGCACCGTTGGTTTGCGTTTGTGGCGCTTGCCGGCATTGTGCTGCTGTGGTACAAAGTGAAGCAGCAGGTATGGAAGGGCCGCATCAGACAGATCGCCAGCTTATTGCTGCTGACAGGTATAGCACAGGTCCTGTTGGGCATTTTCACCCTCGTGTTGGCCGTGCCGATCAGTCTGGGCGTGTTGCACCAGCTGGTAGCGGTTGTCCTGTTCTCCCTGGCTGTGCTGACCGTTCACCAGCTGCGCCAGCCGGAGCCGGTGAACACTGGCTATGCAACTTCTCCCACTCATCAACGTGTTTAGTTTACAGCACTCATACCCTCTCCCTACATGCTCCAGTCCACCTCTCAACAAACACCTTACCCTGAAAATGAAAGCAAACGGGTCCTCGACCTGATGGCTTTTGATTTAGACTACAATACCTTAGAAAAAGAGTTTGAGGAGCTTACCTCCCTGGCTGCCCGTGTGGCCGGCACAGAGGTTTCCCTGCTCAACCTGATCGACCTGTACACGCAGTGGACGGTGGCAGGTCACGGATTCCCGATGGTGCAGACGCCCCGCGAAAACTCGGTTTGCCAGTACACGATTCTGGAGCAGGACCATTTTGAGGTAAAGAACCTGCAGGAGGACGAGCGCTTCAAAGACCTGGCTGGCGTAAAGGACGGGCAGATGCTGCGCTATTATTTTGGCGTACCGCTCCGCACCCCGGACGGGCACAACGTAGGTTCACTTTGTGTTCTGGACCGCAACGAGGTTACGTTATCTGCTGACAAAATAGACCTGCTCAAGGCCCTGGCCCATGAAATTGTGAAACGACTTGTTTTGCTGAAAGAGGTGCGCCTGTTGCACAGCGAACTGACGGAGTCCAGAACCGTGAACAAACGGGTGGCACACGATGTGCGCGGGCCCATCGGTGGCATCATGGGATTAACGAAAAGGCTTATTCAAAAAGAAGGCATGAGCAGCCCGGAGGAAGTGCTTAAGATCAGTCAAATGATCCACAAGAGCAGTGCCTCCCTGCTGGCGCTGGCTGACGAAATCCTGCTGCCCAATCAGCTGCCAACTGCGCAGCCAGAGATCAAGGATGGAATGACGCTAGCGAGTTTTAAGGAAGCACTCGAGCAACTGTTCCTGCCCCAGGCCACCGAAAAAGCTATCAGCTTCGTGGTGCACATCAATGAAGCGCTTCGCGACATAACCTTTACCAAAACCAGGCTGATGCAGATCGTGGTCAATTTGGTTTCGAATGCGCTTAAGTTCACGCCTCCTCTAGGTGAAATCTCTGTCTACCTGGACTTTACCTTGACGCAAAATAACCGGGTACTACAAATCCAGGTGCAGGACACCGGTATAGGCCTCAGCCAGGACCAGGTCAAGGCCATACTGAAAGGACAGACGCCGAGCACCTGCGGCACCCAGGGGGAGCTTGGCTATGGGATGGGTTTACAATTGGTGCAACAATTGCTGGCCGGACTAAATGGAAAACTCGGGGTAGAAAGTACACCTGGTCAGGGATCCACCTTTGAGCTGGCTATCCCGATCGGTACTGTTTTGTATAGTGTCTAATCCCTACCAGAACAAAGGCCCACTGCCTCCTGTGCGGTCAGTTGTAAATTGGCGTAAGGTATAGGCGAGCCCGATTTCGTTGGTAGAACGGCTGATGGACCGGGCCTCCTGGATGGGGCTCTCGTAGGCGTAGGTGATGCGGAACTGGCGGTAGTGCAGACCGGCCCCCACATGAAAGGCCTGATCGTTGCGATAGCCCCCGCCTGCCCACAGCATGTCGTTATACACCAGTTTCACCTGTCCTTCTAAAGTGCCTTTCAATTGCTCGTCATACTGATAGAGGCCATTCACGATCAAACCCAACTGTTCAGTCATAGCGGTACGAAAACCAGCTTGCCCGATGTGCTTGCGGGTATACACGTCTTTCATGAAACTATCGCCGCTCTTCATAAAATGGCCTTTGGTGATGTCCTGCATGGCATAGCCCAGGTAGTAATTGGCCGAAGCCAGGGCAAAACCCAGGTTCAGGTCGAATTTGCTCATGCTGTTCTGGTCACCCAGCACGTGCTGGTAGCGCGGATCACCTGTGTTGTCCACCACCAGGCTGTTGCCGTCGAGTCGGAAATTGTTAAAAGTAAGCGAAGTGCCGAAACGCAGGCTCAGCGACTGTGAAAGCCGCACGCCGGTGCCGTAGTTCAAGCCAAGCTGCGTTTCCCTGGTCGGGCCGAAGCGCTCCTGCAAGGCGATCAGGCCGAAAGCATGGCGGGCGCCCATGTAATTGCTGCGCGAGTCGCGGTACTGGTAGTGGCTGGTTTTGTCCGTTTTCTTGTTCATATCCGCCATATCCAATTCCCCCGAGAAGAAGAGCGTTTTGGGCGCATCCTCAAATCCCGTCCACTGGTTGCGGTAATAGGTGCGGAGCATTGAGCCTTCGCTACCGGTGAGAGCCGGGTTATAGAAATGCTGATACGCCGAGAAGTTACTGATATACTTGCGGTTCTGCGCCTGCAGCCCCGATAGGGTCAATAGAAATAGCGCTGTTAAAATTAATCTGTTCATGTACGCTTACTTAAGAACTGTTAATACACCCTTCTGCACCAGGTTAATGTCTTTCACCTCGATGATGTAGAAATAGGAACCATCCTTCACCTGTCCATCCTGACTGCGCCCGTCCCACCCTTGCTCCGGATTGGTGGTATGGAAGAGTCTCCCGCCCGCCCGGTCAAATACCTGGATGCTGATCTCGTCATAGAACTTGAGCTCCGGCACAGTCCAGGTATCGTTAACCCCGTCACCGTCTGGCGAGAAGGCGTTGACCAGTTTGATCGGGTTGGCCGGCTGGTATACCTCCTTGTTGAGGATGAAAGTCTGTTCAAAACTGTTCTGATAAGGATCAGTGGTGCGCACGCGTATCTGGAAGTTGCGGATGCCCGACAGTCCGGTGTTTGATTTCAGGTATAGCTGATTGTCTCTAAGCTCAAAATAGCTGTTGTGGTTGCTTCCTTCCCCGTTCACCAGGGTATAGGTATGGGTTTCGTCATCTGGATCGGTCGTGCTGAAGGTCAGCAGTATTTCCTCGGGAGCCGCATTCGGTTTAAAGGCGGTCTGGCTGATGGCGATGGCCGTCGGCGGCTGGTTCGGCTCCACCGTCACGGTGATGCTGGCCATGCGGTTGTCCTGGTTGGTCGTGTTCGGTGGTAGCACCAGCTCTCCGCTCAAGGTATAGGTGCCGGGTTTTAAACCATCGTAGTTGCCCTGCTGCCATTTTACCTCCAGCTCTTCTTCCTCGCCATTGGTGTAGCGCACCTTTACCTGTGCAGGCAACGGCAAGTCCCCAAAACCGGTTCTGAACGGTACGCTGATCGCATCAGGACTGCTAACGGTCACGATGTTTTTGGTCATCTTCACCACCTGTGCCGTGGCATCCGTGCCCCGGTTACCGGCGGCATCCACCTGGTAGAACGTGAGGGTGAGCGTGCCATCGAATAGACCGCTCAGGTCGAGCTTGTCAATATTGAAAGCTGTAGCCGTTGCAGCGGCAGTGCCGGTTACATCTGTACCGCCTTTGTCGCTGCTGATGGTATAGAAATAAGTGGCGCCCTGCTCTGCTCCTTTCACAGAGAAAGATACCTGTTTTTGGTTGGCGTGATCTACTTTTTCGGTACCGAATGCCACGGTATAGCCGGATGGGGCCGTGCCGTCATAGCGTATGCTTAACGTATTGGAGGCAGAATTTGGGTTGCCCGCCGCATCCTGCGCTATACCTGCCGCCAACCGTACGGTCACTTCGCCATCGGCTGATGGTTTGATCAGGGCGCTGTACGTGCGATCGTCTGTTTTTTTGAACTCGCCAGCTGCGCCATTAGCTACGGTGATATCGGCCACAGCGAATCCTTCTACTGCCTCGCTGAAGCGGAAGTTCACGGTAAAAGGTTTGTTGGTCAGCTCCGGAGCATCGGTGCTCAGCACTACAGTAGGTGCAGTGGCATCGTACCGGCGTTTAAGGACGTTCGAGGCGGTGTTGCCGTTTCCGGCCTGGTCTTCGACCTTGTCTGCGGCTAGTTGCAGGCTCACTTCCCCATCTTCCTCAGGCGTCAGTAAGACTGTATACGTAGTGTTGTCTGTTTTCTGCAGATTACTCAGTCTGCCGTTTGTTGCGCTAAACGAGGTTAGGGTAAGCCCGGTCACAGGCTCGCTGAACGTGACCGTGACAGGTATAGCCGTATTCGTAAGTTCACCCGCCGTGGTAGCCAGCGTGACGGTTGGCGGCGCCACGTCGTAGAGGCGCTTCAGTTCGGCAGCCGCTTCGTTGCCATTGCCGGCTTCGTCGGTTGCCTTGTTCTCCGCCAGACTCACTACTACTTCCCCATCAGAAGTTGGGCTGATGGTGGCGGTATACACCGTAGCGCTCTCGGCCTTCAGGCTTCCTGCCGTTGCGTTCTGCACACTGATATCAGCTGCCGCAAAACCCGTCACGGCTTCATCGAAGGTAAACTTCACTGTAAACGGTGCCTTCACGATCAGCGGAGCCTCGGAACTCAGCGTCACTTTCGGGCGCTTCAGGTCATAAGCGATTTCCAGCTTGTTAGATGCTGTGTTAGCGTTTCCGGCCAGGTCGGTTGCCTTGGCAGCAGCCAGACTAATGGCTACCGTACCCTGTCCGTCGGCGGGAGGCGTGATTGTGGCCGTATAGGTGGACTTGTCCACTTCTTTCAGTTCGCTCAGCGTCCCGCCGGTCACGGCAATATCAGCGGCTGCGAGGCCGTATACCTCCTCAGTGAACTTGAGCTGAATCGCGAAGGCTTTGGTTACCGGCGCTTTCGCCTCAGTAGTGATGGCAACATCCGGACGGGTCAGGTCGATGGTGACAGTAAAGGTACTGCTGACCTTGCTCACGTTGCCCGCAATATCGGTGGCCGTAGCTGAGAAACGATAAACACCCGCTGGCAGGTCGGTGCCTTCGTAATTAAAAGACCAGTCGCCGCTGTCATTGGTTTTTACGTTGCCCAACACGCCCCGCTCTGCTTCGCTCACGGTAACTTCTACCCCATTCTGAGCCTTACCCGACAAACGGATGGTGTTATCGGAGGTCACGCGGTCGTTGTTAACCGGGCCCCGGTCTTCGGTGACAGCAATGAAAACCGGTGGTGTGGGAGGTTCTGTGATGATGGTCCAGGTATGGGTGGCCGGTGTGGCGTCTCTACGCCCGCCCGCATCCACGGCACGCACCGACAAGGTATAGCGCCCGTCGGCCAGGTTGCTCAGGGTATAAGGATTGCTGACCGCTTCATAAGCACCGCCATTTAGGCTCACTTCGAAATATACGGGGCTCTTATTGCTGGCAAATTCAAACGTGGCCGATTTCTCTTTGGAGATTTCATTCGGCTTTTTGATGATAGTGGTTTCCGGATTGCTGGCGGTAATGCTGGCTGGTTTCAGAAGTGGATTCAAGACCTTAAACCACTGATTGGCCATTTTCTGGTAGCCGGAAGGTGCCGGGTGCAGGCTGTCGTCCATGTCTCCGCCATCGCTCGCTAATTTATAGATGATGTCGGCGGCTTTCTCCATATCCACGACAATGAGCCGGTCGCTTTTCGTTTTGATGCGGTTATCTGCCATGGCAGCCACTTTTGCATTAAAACGCGAGGTAAACTCCACTGCAGCCGGATCATTTTCCTGCAGAACACGGTTAATGATGAGCGCCAGCACGACGGTTACCTCTTTGTTGGCTCTGGCTTCGTAAGCATCCACCTCGTCAAGTATAGCGGCCATTTCAGCTATGGCCTGCTCGTCGTCGGTAACGCCCCACTGCCCGCCGTTGGTGCCCAGGTGCAGGAGCACCACATCGGGGTTGAACTTGTCCAGGTAGGTGCCGGAACCACGCGATACCAATACATTTTCCTGGTTGCGGTAACTGCTGGTGCGCAGCAAACTCGCGATATCGCCCGTGCGGGATCCCGAAAAGCCTGCGTGCTGGTCGTTTGCCAGCGTCGCACTGCCGGATCGCTCACTGCCCACGTAGGTGAACTTGGCGTTGGCCCCCATCAGCAGGTCGTAGAGTTGCTTGCGGTAAGCGATGCGCTCAGCATCAGGCCGGGTATCGCTAAATTTGGTGCCGTGCGTATTGGAGTCGCCCAGCGGCATGATGTTGAAGGTCTTGCTCTGCGCATGTGTCGTCGTGCTCACCGTACTGCTCCAGGGCGAGTCGCCGGAGCTTGTCACAGCTTTTACACGGTAATAGTAGGTCTCGCCGTAACCCAGCCCGGTGTCGCGATAGGCATAGACTGTTTTGCCGCTGGTGGCAGCCACGGTGGCATGCGCCTGAAAGCTATTGTTTGCAAACAGAGAGCGTTCCACCACATACTGAGTGGCACCTGTTACCGCATTCCATTGAACAGTGATGGCACCGACCAGGGAAGGCTGCGCTTTAACGGCTGCGGGGGCTGTGGCAAAAAAGGCAAACGTAGTCGAAGCGGCTGTGCTTCGGACTCCAGAAAATGCCACAAAAAGAAATAATACAATATAAACTGTCAGTCTGGTTTTTCCTCTGTAGACGAACGAGTAGATTTTATTCATACAAACTAAAAGAATCGAATGAAAACACCCTGCTAAGCTAATGTAATGGAGGTTCAGACGGCTTAACGAAAAATGACCGGATGGGTTGAGTAATTGGACCAGAATATATAGTAATACTACTTTTCCGGTAGGTGAAGCCGCTTTTGCAATTTGTATATGACCAGTGCTAAAAACGCGTCTATTCAAACAGTCGGGACCATTATAGAAGCTGTCGGATGGGGAAATAACTATCTGCACGTTCCATAAAACAGAAACCTAGAGCTAGCTTCTGTTCAAAAACAATTAGGTACGGGCCTGCGAAGCTTACTAGGGCATCGACTTCAGTTGTAAATTATCCAAACACCTGCTTTTTTGCTGTTCGCAAAGGGTTGTCTCAGCCAATCCCTGTTAACTGGCAAATTTCTTTTGGAGATCAGGACAGACTGGCTACGGAGCATTTCCTGCAGCCTGGCAGAGTCTTGCCTGTCCTGAATCCGGAGCAGGTGGTTGCGCCATGCGTCGCTTGTTTCGAACTGCGTTTCGCGCTGCAGGCTATGATGCTGATCGCTCACAAAAACAATGTCCTTGTTCAGCTCAAAAGCCAGGGACGGGAGCAAACGGTCATAGACGATGATGGTGCGATTTTGCAAACCCTCCTGCCTGATCAAATTGGCCAGCGCCGTACTGGGGTTCAGTTGTGCCGCATTGGCGCCCAACAGGTGCGTTGAAAAGGGTATCAAGAAAAAAGTAAACATCAGAGCTGCCGCCATTACCTGCGCTATACCTGTGTCCACAAACCGCCAGATCAGGTATAGCACAGCCAGCAGCAGGACAGCACAAACGACCAAAGGCAGCGGCACAGTTAAATCCAAAGGCAGTACGGGGAGCAAAACCAGGCCAAGCACCACCAGGCCCAGGTATAGAAAGGTGATGATGGAAATAATTCGGAGTTCATTGGAAGTCAACTGGAAAAGTAGCCAGGAGATCAGCAGTGCTATACCTGCCAGCATCGGCAGCACGTACAAAATCAGCTTGGAGCTCGAGAAAGAGAAAAAAACGAGCGGCACGAGCAACCACAACAAGAACAGTCTTTTATGATCAGGTATGAGCTTCCGGAGTTTTTGAAAGTGCAGCAGTAGCATGGCTGACCAGGGCAACGTCAGGGCAGGTATAACGGCCAGGTAAAACCACCAGGGCTCGGAGCGGCTGAACGTTTCGGGGCTGGTATAGCGCGCCACGATGTGTTTGAGCAGGAAGTAATCGACAAATCGCGGGTCCTGCCACATCAGGTAGAAGTACCAGGAGCCGCTCAGCACCAAAAACAGCACAAGGGCTGTTAGGTGATGCGACAGGCTCGGCCTGCCAATGGAGTGCCGCGCCCTGTACCCTACCACCACGAGCACAGGAAATATCAGGCCCACCGGTCCTTTGGTGAGAAACGCGAGGCTCAGCGCCAGATAAAACAGGTATAGCCAGGCTGGTCTTTTTCCAGGCTTATACCTCAGCCAGGCCCAGATGGCCAGCAATTCGAAGGTGGTCAGGAATGAATCGGTGGTCAGGTTGCGGGCCGAAATCAGAACAGCAGGCATGGTCACGTAGATGACCAGGGCAGTGAAAGCCATTCTGCGCGACCCGAACAGCTCCAACGCGATCAGGTATACCAGCCAGGCCTGCAACACCAAGGAGAACTGCAGAAAGAAACGCACCCCGAATTCATGCACGCCGAACAGCCCCATACCTGCGGCAGAAATCATATAAGTGATGGGAGGTTTGTGAAAGTGCTGGATACCGAGTAAGCGGGGGCGCAACCATTCACCACTTAACAGCATCTCCCGGCTGATTTCCGCATAGCGGGCCTCGCTGGACTCTATCACGCCCCAACCGCCCAGGTTATAGAGCAGGATCAGCAACAACACAAAAAGCAACGCTGCAACCGGGGTGTGGTGGCGCAGCCCGTCAAAAGTTCGCTTCATACCCGGTCAGGAAACAGAACGTTGGCTGGTGGACTGTTTCTGCAGCCCCAGGTATAGATTTCGGGAATAGGCCACCAACCCGACCACCTGCCCCAGCAGCAGCACCGGATCGAGGCGCAAAACGGCATAGGTGACGATCATCAGGCTGCCGACCAGGCTGATCACCCAGAAACCGTTCGGCAAGATAGACTCTTGGGCCAGCTCGGAATAATACCACTGGTATACGAAGCGGAGGGTGAAGATGACCTGCCCCGCCCCACCCCAGGCTATGAGTAGACCCGACACTTTACTATGCTCCCAGATATACGCCAGGCTATACTCATCCCCGAACAGCAGCCAGGCCAACGCCACGACCGGGAACAGCACAGCCGACCAGCGCAGCCAGGCGGGCAAGTCATTCCAGACGCCCTTAAATTGCAGGTTACGCAGGTAGATCAGGTATGAGATCACCTGCCCGCCAATGATCACCAGATCCTGCCGGAACATGCCGTAGAGCATCAGCAGGAAAGACGCCAGCAGGCTGAAGGTCCAGAACGAGGTGGGTGAAAGCACCCTGCCGGCCCGCTCCGACTTGATCCATTGCACCAGGATACGGGAAGAAAACAGCACCTGCGCCATCAAACCCAAACTCAGTATACCTATCTCAGACCTGCTCATGCCGTACCGCTCTCTCGTTGATCAATTGTTCGGCTATGGTATACCGGATGTAGCGTTTACGCATCCACCGGAAGGCAAAGGTATCGTTCAAGGGACCCCAGAGACGGTTGAACAAATGGTATTTGGAGGTGCCTGCATAACGTTCAAAATGCTGCACGGGCACCTGCTTTACTTTCCCGCCCTGCAGCTGTATGAGCGCTGGCAAAAAGCGGTGCATCCCATCAAAAAACGGGACTCTTTTGGCATAGGCAGCGTCTATGATCTTGAGGGGGCAACCTGTATCGACAATGCCGTCGTTGATCATGCGCCGCCTGAAACCGTTGGCTATCCTGGAGGAGATTTTCTTTACAAAAGTGTCCTTCCGCTTCATCCGGATGCCGCAGATCATTTGGTGCGTCGGCAGGTGCTCAAAGAACAGCAGAAAATCCATGGGCGAGGTTTGCAAATCAGCGTCGATGTAGCCGATGTAGGTGCTCTGGCAATGGTCTATACCTGCTTTGATAGCCGTGCTCAGGCCGCTGTTACGGCTCAGCGAAATGTAGTTGAACAGGCTATGGCGCTGGCATATTTCCCTGATCAGGCTCAGGCTGTTATCCGTCGATCCGTCGTTTACAAACAACACCTGCGCTGCCATCGGAGACTGTTGAAGAAAGGCCTCCAGGGCCTCGCTTAGGCGCAGCAGGCACTCTGCCTCGTTAAAGACCGGCACCAGGATCGTGAGGGTGGGTTTGGCAGGCTCCTCCCTGTAAAGTTCATTTACCATACCTTGTTCTTATTATTTGAATAAATGCAATTATCGCCTTCAGGCAGCCTTTGTAATGGGATGCGCCAGGTAATAGGCTTCAAACCAGTCCAGGAACTTCCCTATACCCTCCTCCAGGCTGGTGCGGGGCCTGTACCCGGTGGCCGTCACCAGCGCTTCCACATCGGCATAGGTCACAGGCACATCACCCGGTTGCATGGGCAGCAGGTCGATGCTGGCTTTTTTGTGCAGGCCACGCTCCAGCAAAGCCACCATTTCGAGCAACTGCACGGGCTGGTTGTGGCCAATGTTGTACAAGCGATATGGTGCCTCCGAGACACGGTTTTTCCTGTTGACTTTGGGTGCGCGAATCAGCAGTTTCGTGACGGCGGTTACCACATCGTCAATAAAAGTAAAATCACGCCACATGTTCCCCTGGTTGTAAAGCCGGATGGTGCTTCCTTCGGCGATGCTCCTGGCAAACTGCAAACACGCCATATCCGGTCTGCCCCAGGGACCATATACCGTGAAGAAGCGCATGCCTGTCGTGGGTATACCGTACAGATGCGCGTAACTGTGCGCCATGACTTCATTTGCCTTTTTGGTGGCGGCATAAAAGGATATCGGGTGGTCTGTTTGATGGCTGATGGAAAAGGGAACCTCCAGATGCTGGCCGTAAACCGAGCTGGAAGAGGCGAATAGAAAGTGCTTCACCGGGTATTTCCGGCAAGCCTCCAGGATGTTGGCAAAGCCTACGAGGTTGCTCTCCACATACGCCATGGGGTTTTCCAGGCTATACAATACACCTGCTTGGGCAGCCAGGTGCACGACCAGGTCAAACTGTTGTTCCTGAAAGAGGTGCTCCAGGGCGCTCTTGTCCGTTAGATTGAGCAGGATGAAATGTCTGGATGCGTTGTCAGCGCTCCGGATACAGGTGTTGTAATCAATCAATGACTTTTCAAAGCCCTGCGCCTTCAGCCGGTCATATTTCAGCGCCGGGTCGTAGTAGTCGTTGATCACGTCGAGCCCTACCACATCAAACTTCGTCTCTTGCAACGCCATGACCACGTGGTGCCCGATGAATCCCGCGCTTCCTGTAACCAAAATCCGTTTTTTCTTATTCATGATTATTACGGGCTACCTCTGTATACAAGCTTTCACAACCCTGTGCTATACGAAATATTAAATACGTATTACACTAAATTTTAACAATTGAATACAAAATAAAATTAACGTTTTACAAGCATGCAGAAACCCGCGCTCATCTGTTTTTGAATAATTCCCGGATTACAGGTATGCTGGCGCTAAAGGGCCACCTGCCAGAGCAGGTAGATGCCCAGTGCTGTGGTAAGCCGGGTGATGGTGTGGAAGATACCGTTCCAGAACATGTTGGACTCTTTGCTGAGCAGCGCGTCCGGCGTCAGTTTGGCGGAGATCTTCTGCTATACCTGGAATCTCCGCACGAACACTACTCCAGTTCTATACCTGCTGTAAATCCCTTAGATTACCCGGATTGCCAACCTGTCACTCCTCACCAACTGGCAGCTGTACCTCAACACTTTAAGAACAAACTGACAGCAAACAAACGTAAACTCCCCTATGTGACTTACATCACTGAAGCGGTGTATACCCTATGGTATCTTTGTAGCATACATCCGGGATTCCCTGGTAGCGAATCCCCGAATAGAAGTAAAGCAAAACCCATAACCAATGAAAATAGAACAGTTCGAAGACAAAGGCCTGGCGCATTATGCCTATGCCATCTTGAGTGAAAAAACCGGCGAAGTAGTACTGGTAGACCCGGCCCGCAACCCGCAGCCCTACTACGACTTCGCTGCGAAAAACAAGGCGAAAATTGTGGCTGTGATCGAGACGCACCCGCATGCCGATTTTGTGAGTTCGCACCTGGAAGTACATCAGAAAACAGGCGCCACTATTTATACCCACAGCCTGGTGGGTGCTGACTACCCGCACCATGCCTTTGACGAGGGTGCCGTACTGGAGATCGGTGATATGAAGCTGAAGTCACTGCACACGCCGGGCCATTCCCCGGACAGCATCAGCATTGTGCTGGAGCACGAAGGAAATGACATCGCCGTGTTCACGGGCGATACCCTGTTTATTGGTGATGTAGGCCGCCCGGATTTGCGCGAAAGTGCCGGTAACATAACAGCCAAGCGCGAAGAGCTGGCACGCCAGATGTACCACAGCACCCGCGAGAAGCTGATGAAGCTCGATGACGATGTGCTGGTATACCCTGCGCATGGTGCCGGTACGCTTTGTGGGAAAGGCCTGAGTGAGGCCAATAGCAGCACCATCGGCGCTGAGAAAATGAGTAACTACGCCCTGCAGGAAATGACCGAAGAAGCTTTTGTAAAAGTGCTCACAGAAGACCAGCCGTTTATTCCGAAGTACTTTGGTTACGATGTAGGGCTGAACAAACAGGGAGCGCCTGCTTACCAGGCAGTTCTGGACAAAGTGAAACGGCTGGAGAAAAACTACAAGCCATCAGTCGGCACGTTGGTTGTGGATGCCCGCAGCGAAAGGGTCTTCAAGAAAGGGCACCTGAGAGGCGCGATCAACATTCAGAACGGGGGCAAATTCGAGACTTGGCTGGGCAGTATCGTGGGTCCGAACGAGCATTACTACCTGATCGCCGAAACAGAAGAAGAGCTGGATGATCTGATCCGCAAGGCTTCTAAAATCGGCTACGAACTCCTGATCGAGGGGGCGTTTGTGCAGACAGAGGCTGCTGCGGAAAAATCGCCTGTGCTGGATGTGACTGCCTTCAAAGAGCATCAGGACGGGTATACAATCGTGGACATCCGCAATGCCTCTGAAGTGAAAGGGGGCAAGTTCTTCGACAGCGCCATCAACATACCGCTTCCAGAACTGCGCGAGCGCGCCAGTGAGATCCCATCTGACAAACCTATTGTAGTACACTGTGCCGGGGGTTACCGCTCTGCGGCGGGCAGCAGCATTGTGGAGGCTGCGCTGCCAGGCACCAAGGTGCTTGACCTGAGTGAAGCCGTCAACGATTTCAAATAGGTATGCTTTAATTTAATCATGACCAGTGCGGGCACTTTTGGGGCCTGCACTGGTTTTTGGTTTATACTTGCTATACCTTAAGCATCTATTCCAACCACAGGGACACGTATACTTTACTATGGAAACACCGCACAAAGAAGACATCCTGAAGAAATTCCCGCAGTTCGAACAGCCGCTCCTCGACGACATTCTGGCGCATAGCACCATCCGGCAGGTGGAAGAAGGCGAAGAGGTGATGCGCACCGGGCAGTACATCCGCTCCACGGTGCTGCTTCTGAGTGGGCTCCTCAAGGTTTACCGTGAGGACGACGAAGGCAATGAATTCCTGATGTACTACCTCGAACCGGGCAACGCCTGCGCCATGTCCATGATGTGCACCGCCCGCGATGAACAAAGTCAAATTATGGCTAAAGCTGTGACGGAGGCGGAAGTCATCCTGATCCCCTCGCACCTTTCTGAGCAATGGCTGGCCAGGTATAAGAGTTGGCACAACTTTGTGATCGCTTCCTACCGCCAGCGTTTTGAGGAGTTGCTGCAAACCCTCGACAGCATCGCTTTCAAAGGACTCGACGAGCGCCTGTTGTTCTACCTTAAGCGCCACGTTAAAGTGAGCGGCAAAGAGATCCGCCTCTCCCACCAGCAGGTCGCCCTCGAGCTGAACAGTTCCCGCGAAGTCATCTCCCGCCTCCTCAAAAAGCTGGAACAAACAGGCGCTATCGCCTTACACCGTAACTACATCGAAGTGCATGACCTGGAGATGGTTTAGTATGCAGGGACGGGCGCGGCCTGTCCGTTCTCATCGTAACCGACATCGCCAATACCTACCTCATGTTCACACAAAAATATCGTGCACGATTCGGACATCGCACGGCCTTTCCCTACGAAAAACCGCTTAATTTCCTCTTCTGTGATAATAGTCACTGCCAATCCTTTGAGCCAGCTATACCTTTGTGACATTAAAATCATAAATTTATAGCTCCATGGAAATTCTAGGTTATCTGGCGGCCATGCTCATCGGCCTTTCGCTTGGGCTGATTGGTGGTGGCGGTTCTATTCTGACAGTGCCGGTATTGGTATACCTGATCGGCCTGAGTCCTGTCCTCTCAACAGCCTACTCACTCTTTATCGTGGGGCTCACCAGCCTGGTGGGCTCTTACAAATTCTATAAAAACGGACTGGTGAGCATGAAGACGGCCGTGGTTTTTGGTCTGCCTTCTATTGTGGCGGTATACCTGACGCGCCGCTACCTGGTTCCGGCCATACCTGACGAGATTTTCTCGGTTGGTGATTTTCTGGTGACCAAAGGTGTCCTGCTTATGCTGCTATTCGCCGGCCTGATGGTGTTCGCCTCAATCAGCATGATCAAAAAGAAGAAAGCAGTACCGGCCAACGCGGCCGACCCGGTAGACATGGTTGATGAGAACATCGACACGGAAATAGATGTGGAGGGTAACGGCACGGCGCATCCGCAACCCAAATTCAACTACGGTGGCATTCTGGCCGAAGGCCTGGTCGTAGGCACGCTCACCGGGATGGTGGGCGCGGGCGGTGGCTTTCTGATCATACCTGCGCTGGTCTTGTTCAGTAAACTCGACATGAAAATGGCGGTGGGCACTTCCCTGCTCATCATCGCGGCCAAGTCGCTTTTCGGTTTCATCGGCGACATTTTCAACTACGAGATCGACTGGATGTTCCTGGGTATTTTCTCGGCCATCTCCATTGCCGGCATCTTTGTAGGCACCGCCCTTTCCGCAAAAATACATGCTGACAAACTCAAGACGTCATTTGGTTGGTTCGTCCTGGTGATGGGGGTTTATATCATCGGAAAGGAGCTTTTCTTCTAAAAAATCACCCGGCGTGACCTAAGTCACTGTATCACGCAAATAATATACTGATATTTGTATTGTCATCGGATGAGAAGGTGACGATTGAAAGCGAAAAATAAAGAACTCAAAACCCTATACCCATGAAAGTAGAACAGATCTATACCGGGTGCCTGGCACAGGGCGCTTATTACATCGAGAGCAAGGGGGAAGTGGCCATTATCGACCCGCTTCGCGAGATCAAGCCATACCTGGAAAAAGCTGAAAAAGCCAACGCCACAATCAAATATGTGCTGGAAACGCACTTCCACGCCGACTTCGTTTCGGGCCACGTGGACCTGGCCAAAGCCACCGGCGCGCAGATCGTTTTTGGTCCCAATGCACAACCTACTTTTGAGGCACACATCGCAACCGACGGTGAAGAACTGAAAGTGGGCGATGTGACCATCAAGGTACTGCACACACCCGGCCATACCATGGAATCCACCACATACCTGCTGCTCGACGAGAATGGCAAAGAGTACGCCATCTTCTCGGGCGACACGCTCTTTATCGGTGACGTGGGCCGTCCGGATCTGGCCGTAAAGTCCGACATGACAGAAGAACAGCTGGCCGCACACCTCTACGACTCGCTGCGCAACAAGATCATGACCTTACCGGATGATGTGATCGTGTACCCTGCGCACGGCGCCGGTTCTGCCTGTGGCAAAAACATGAGTAAGGAAACCACCGACCTACTGGGCAATCAGAAAAAGGTGAACTACGCGCTGCGTGCCGACATGACGAAAGAAGAGTTCGTGAAAGAGGTAACGGACGGCTTGCTGCCGCCTCCGGGCTACTTCCCGATGAACGTGAAGATGAACAGGGAAGGCTACGCCAATATTGCCGACGTGCTCACACAAGGCCAGCAGGCACTGTCACCGGAGGCATTTGAAGCTGCCGTGAACGAAACAGGCGCCCTGGTGCTGGACACCCGCAAACCGGAGACTTTTGCGGCAGGCTTTATTCCAAATAGCATCAACATCGGCATCGACGGCAATTTCGCTCCCTGGGTAGGTGCCCTGATTCCGGATGTACAGCAACCTATTCTGTTTATTGCCGACAAAGGCCGTGAGGAGGAAGTGGTAACCCGACTGGCCCGTGTCGGCTACGACAACACCCTGGGCTATCTGCAGGGTAGCTTTACGGCCTGGCAGGCGGCTGGCAAGGAAACAGATTCCATCAGGTCGATCTCGGCTGCTACGTTTGCGGCTGATTATGCCAAAGACAACAACATCAAAGTAGTAGACGTGCGCAAGCCCGGCGAGTACCAGGCCGAACATGTGGAGGATGCCAAGCATGCCCCGCTCGATTACCTGAACGAGCACCTGGCCGAGTTGCCAAAAGACGAAGACCTCTACATCCACTGCGCCGGCGGTTACCGTTCCATGATCGCGGCATCTATCCTGAAGGCAAGAGGCTTTGACAACGTCATCAATGTGGAAGGCGGATTTAAGGCCATCGCTGAGACAAACATACCCAGAACAACCTACGTTTGCCCGTCCACACTGAAGTAAAATGGTTTAGTATTTTGATTAGGAAAGCGGGGCCGGTCTGAAACTGGCCCCGTTTTTATTTAAAACCAGGTTGCGTGACCAAAGTCACTGAACCCCGCTGGCTATACCTGTAACTTTGTATAGTTAACTTCAAATCACGAACAACAAGACACAAAAGCCATGTTCAATATCTTCAAATCCGCTCCCAAGAACTACGAAAACCTGGACGGAAAAGCATTCAAAACAAAATACCAGAACGCATCGAAAGCGGAGCTGCTGGATGTAAGAACAGCCGGTGAGTTTGCCTCCGGCACGATAAAGAGCGCCAGGAACCTGGACGTGACCTCAGGGCAATTTCAGAATGCGCTGGGCTCACTCGACAAAGACAAGGAATACTTCGTGTTCTGCCGCAGCGGCAACCGCAGCGGTTCAGCCTGCGAACTGCTGAGCGCACAAGGCTTCAAGTGCTACAACCTCGCTGGAGGTATAGGCGCCTGGCCAAACAACTAACCCAAAAAACGGAGCAGATTCGGAAGGGGCACGCGACCTCGCTCCTTCCCTGCTCTTCTCTCCTAAACCCTAAACAGTAAATACATTTTTAAAAAGTTATGTTAGAGCTTTTAAGACAACCATGGCCCTGGTATACCTCGGGTATCGTGATCGCTTTCATCATGGTGCTGCTGTTGTTTTTCGGCAAGTCGTTTGGTTTCTCTTCCAACCTGCGCACTATTTGTACGGCCTGCGGGGCCGGCAAAACGGTTAAGTTCTTTGATTTTGACTGGCGCTCCCAGACCTGGAACCTGCTATTCCTGGTAGGTGCCATCATCGGTGGTTTTATCGCATCTGAGTTCCTTTCTAGTGGGGAGGCGGTTCAGATCTCCGAAGCCACCATCCGGGACCTGCAACAGCTGGGTATTTCATCACCGGACGGCATGCAACCAGAAGAGATTTTCAGCCTGAGCGCGGCCTTCAGCCTCAAAGGATTTCTGATTTTGCTGTTGGGTGGTTTTGCAATTGGCTTCGGCTCACGCTACGCAGGCGGCTGTACCTCAGGTCACGCCATCAGCGGTATATCCAATTTGCAGCTCCCCTCACTGATCGCCGTGATCGGCTTCTTCATAGGTGGTCTGATCACCACATTCGTTTTGCTGCCGCTGATCTTTTAATGATTAATTAAGAATGAATAATGACTAATCATTTGAAGTCCCTTTACAGACTATGTCATTGTTCATATACCATTAATTAATCATTCGTCATCAATCATTATTCATTAATAATTCCATCTCGTGAAAGGTATAAAATTTATAATAGCCGGCATTTTGTTCGGCATCGTGATGAGTAAGTCGGAGGCCATTTCGTGGTTCCGCATTCAGGAGATGTTCCGTTTCCAGGACTTCCACATGTACGGCATCATCGGTACGGCGGTCGCGCTGGGTACGCTGGCTACTTTCCTGATCAAGAAATTCAAACTGCGCGACTACCAGGGCAACCCGATCGTGTTCACTCCCAAGGAAAAATCGGTTACGCGCTACCTGATTGGCGGCACTATTTTCGGGTTAGGCTGGGCACTGACAGGCGCCTGTCCAGGTCCGATGTTTGTGAACATTGGCTTCAGCTACTGGGCAATCTTTATCGCGATTGCAGGCGCGTTGGCCGGCACCTACCTCTATGGTGCCATCAAAGACAGATTGCCGCATTAAAAAACTGGCTACTTGTTGAGTAAATGCTGAAAGACACGTGCCACTAGCAGTGGCTTTCACGCATACCCAAAAAAACTACAGGACCATGTCGACAAACAGTACACGATTAGGCTTGCGAGAGAATGCCAGGCAGTTCTGGCTGCTGGTGCTTGTCAACGGCTTTGTGGGCGCCATGGTCGGACTGGAGCGCTCTGTCATCCCGGAGTTTGCCGAAACGGTTTTCGCTATCAGCGGGCACACGGCGCTTCTCTCGTTTATCGTCGCTTTTGGCCTGGCCAAGTCCTTAGCCAACATGATGATGGGCCGGCTCACGCTGCGCTATACCCGCAAGCAACTGCTTTTGATTGGCTGGCTCTTTGCCTTGCCGGTGCCCTGGCTCCTGTTGTATGCCAACAACTGGTGGTGGGTGATCTTTGCCAACCTGCTATTAGGTATAAACCAGGGACTTGCCTGGTCGGCTACTGTGGTGATGAAGATTGACCTGGTGGGTGAGAAGAACCGCGGCCTGGCGATGGGCATCAACGAATTTGCAGGATACATGGCCGTAGGTTTGGTGGCATTCCTGGCCGGTTATATTGCTTCCACAACTGGTGAAGTGACCTATGCCTTTATTCCAGGTATAGCCTTCTCGAAGTTCGGGCTGCTGCTGACCTGGTTCTTTGTGCGTGACACGCAAGCCCACGTCAAGACCGAGACAGCCCGGACCAGCCTGCCGCTCCTGCGCAACGTCTGGAAAGACACAACCTGGCGGCATGCGAACCTGGGCTCGGTCACGCTGAGTGGATTTGTGAACAACATGAACGACGGCATCCTGTGGGGTTTGCTGCCGGTGCTGTTGATGAGCAAGGGCTATACCTTGCAGCAGGTCGGTTTGCTGGCTGGCGTTTACCCGGCGGTGTGGGGCATTGGCCAGTTAGTGACAGGCAAACTCGGCGATGTGCTCTGCAAGAAACAACTGCTGAGCCAGGGTATGCTCCTGCAAGGTATAGCGATTGGGGTGCTCTTCTTCAGCCAGGCCTATGCGGTAGTGGTGGCGGCACTGGTGCTGTTGGGAGCCGGCACGGCACTCGTATACCCGAATTTTCTGTCGGTAGTGGCCGAAAACACGCACCCGGAGCAGCGGCCGCAGAGCCTGGGCATCTTCCGTTTCTGGCGCGACTTCGGCTATGTGGCGGGTGCTGTGGCTGCGGGTGTTTTCAGCGATTTCTTTGGCGTGGAATTTGTACTGTTGGGCACGGCCATCCTGACCGTCAGTGCCGGTGTGCTTTCCGAAATAAGGATGTGCTGCACCAAAAAGCGCTTGTGGCACAGCTCCGAATGCGCGACAAACTTGGCAGTCCGGACTTAGTATTGTAAATTTACATGATCACTGGCATTCTATACCAGCTGCCACCGCTAAAACCATGAAGCATACGCTGCTCCTTCTTTTAGGCACTTTGTTACTTTTTTTCACCATGGCTACTACACAGAAGCCTGTGAAATCAGTTGGTTGTGCACTTAAAAGTGAGTTGAAAGAAGCAAATGGTGATAGAAAGCTGAAGCGCCCCTGCGCCAGAAAATGCCTGAAGCACCAGACGCATTCCGAGCAGAAGACTCCCGCTACCGTCCTGGTTGACTGCGGTCCACAACTCTACGCTGTGGTGAACGAGGCACAATCTGACTCATTTTTCCATTTTACTGCCGGACAGCAGCCAGCGGCTCCCGTCCAGTCCAGCTACCTGTCGCCTACCCTTGGCGCTGATCCCGACCCTCCGCGATTTTCTTAACCGAACAAATGCACCTTGTTGACACAGCCATCAGTTGCCAGGTTTGCCCCCGTTGCTATACCTGCCGGGCTGTGCCTTGTTCGACATGTCAAAGCGATAGGCACCTCCTATCCTGCTGCGACGATCATTTAAAGAAAATAAGCGATCTTATGGAAAATACTGCTTTGCAAAAAATATCATTCCTGGTGCTCCGCATCATGGGCAGCCTGATCTTTATCACGGCTGGCTTTAATCATCTGCTTCAAACTGCCGGCGCTGTCGCCCGCCTCGAGAAAGCCCCTTTTGCCCATTTGACTACCTGGTTAGCCCCTGCCGAGACCTTAATCATCCTCTCAGGTGTGGGTTTGCTGGTTGGCGGCGCTATGCTGCTGGCCGGGTTTAAAACGAGACCGGCCGCTGCCCTGCTGCTGGGTATACTGATTCCGATCACCCTCACCGTGCAGATTGGTGCCGAAGGCTTCGGCCCTTTGTTCAAGAATATTGCCCTGATCGGGATGCTCTTGTTTTTCCTTGTGAATGGGGCCGTTCATTATGGCCTGGACCAAACATTGCTTCACAACAAACAGCTGAAGCCAGCTTTTAAGAATAAAATAACCAGCAAGTATGTAGCCGTACTGGCATTTGGTCTGCTGATGTTCCTTGGCTCCTGCGCCAGCGGCACGACTGTTGCCCAAAACACTACTGCACCTGAAGCAGTTGCAACTCAAACCGGCAAAAAATACGCCGTGCTGATCAGCCAGCCGAACCACCTGAAAGCCGCCGTCAACACAGCTCAAACTATTACAAAAGAGAGCCGCTACCAGCGGGAAAGCTTTGTGGTGATGGCCTGCAGCAAGTCTGTGGAAGCTTTTGTGAAGGGCAGCGACCTGGCACCCGAATTCGAGAAAGGCAAAGCGGCCGGCATCACCTACCGCGTATGTGGCCTGTCGCTCAGGCAGTTTAACATCGACGCCAGCACACTGGTAGAGGGCGTTGAAGTAATTCCGAATGGCCTGACCTACCTATTTGACCTGCAGCAACAAGGCTACACCACAGTTGAACTTTAAGCCCGAGCCAACTGCATGTACAGCTCAAAATTGACTTTATAAATTTAATTAAACTGATTCGCGCAAGCCGAATCCTACAAAACATACGATCATGAACAAGAATAAATTCTCAATCAAAAACATACCTGGCTGGGCGATCACACTCGGCATTTTCGGCATCCTATACCTGACGGGTCTGCACACCGAGGCTATCGGGCAGGTGCAGCGCATTTTGCTGGCGACAGGTATAAAAAATGCTGATGTACCGAACATAGATGAAATTGCCACCGCATCCGAAACAACGTCGTTCGAAACAGCCGGAGCAAACATGGCCGGAGCCGGATTCAAAATGGTGGGTCTTGATGGCAAAACCGTAGCGTTCGAAAGCCTGAAAGGCAAAGTGGTATTCCTCAACATCTGGGCCACCTGGTGTCCGCCTTGTATTGCCGAAATGCCGAACATCCACAGTTTATACAAGAAAATGGACCCCAACAAAGTGGCATTCGTGATGCTGTCGGTGGATGAAGGCGGTATGGGCAAGGTGAAGAAGTTCATAGACAAGAAGGGCTATACCTTCCCGGTGTACATGCCGGCCAGCCAGTTTCCGCAGGAGTTTTACAGCACGGCTATACCTACCACATTCATCATCTCCCCGGATGGTAAGATCGTAGCCAAGCAGGAAGGTATGGCCGAATACGACACCAAAGAAGTGCGCGAGTTTCTGGAGGGATTGGCAAAGTAAGCTTTTAAAAAATAGTCGGCTGAAACCTTATGCCGACTATTTTTTTTTACCTACCCCAGCATAGCGCTTGGAACGATTCACCTGTAACAAATTTTGACAGTAGAGCTGCATGGAAAAATACTGGCACATCTTCACGACCTCTTTTTCTGACTACGGCAATTACCTGTGGCGTGAACTGCTGTACCCGGGCTGGGGCAACTATTTTTACTGGCTGCTGGGGCTGTCGCTCTTATTCTGGCTGCTCGAGATCGTGCTGCCCTGGCGAAAAGGCCAGCCGCTGATCCGGCAGGATTTCTGGCTCGACGGCTTCTACATGTTCTTCAATTTCTTCCTTTTCTCGCTGGTCGGTTTCAACGCCATCACCAACATCGGCGTGGAGGCTTTCAACGATTTCCTGGGCTTTTTTGGCATTCAGAATTTAGTGGCTTTTGAGATACATTCTTGGCCGGTGTGGGCGCAGCTGCTCACGCTCTTTGTGCTGCGGGACTTTATTCAGTGGAACGTGCACCGTTTCCTCCACCGCTCCGATTTTCTCTGGCGCTTCCACAAGGTGCACCACTCGGTGCAGCAGATGGGCTTTGCGGCGCACCTGCGCTTCCATTGGGGCGAAACGGTGGTCTACCGTACCATCGAGTACATTCCGCTGGCCATGATCGGTTTTGGCATTCAGGACTTCTTTCTGGTGCACATTTTTGCGACCGCCATTGGCCACTTTAACCATTCCAACCTGCATATCCCGCTGGGTCCGCTCCGCTTTCTGCTCAACAACCCGCAAATGCACATCTGGCACCATGCCCGGCACATGCCGCTCCGCTATGGCGCCAATTACGGTATCAGCCTGAGCGTGTGGGATTACCTCTTCGGCACGGCATATGTGCCGGAAGACGGCCGCGATATCGAACTTGGCTTTGAGGAGGTAGAAGCATACCCGAAGTCTTTTCTGAAGCAGCAGGTTTATCCTTTCCGGGAGCGTTCGGGCACACCTGAGGAGGAGGAAGTAAAGTCAACGAAAGCAAAGCAACTTATACCTGCTGAAGAGGAAAGCGCTCTGATTTAAATGCAGTAACGCTGCTTAAGCGAAGCTGGTGGAATAATTATTCATGGCGTGAGCGACCTCACTTGTGTCTGCTATGGTTGGGGCTCTGGCCTAAGTGTAGGTATAGCTGATTACACTTTATTTCAAGTATGGCAACCTTTATTGCTTTGTAGCTTCGCCTGTGCGGCGGGCACTCACTTTTTGTCTTGACACAAAAAGTAAGCAAAAAAGTCAAGACGCTCCAAACTCGCTGAACGCTCGAACAGTGGAGCGCCGAAAAGTGCACCTGGCTCAGGTGATTTGCTTTGTAGCTTCCAGGGCAAGTTAGTCTTTCGATGCGTGCCAGTGTTTCGTATGGCATGTAACTTCAATTACAACGCTTATACCTGTAAAGAAGTAGTTACAGATTCCCCGCCTTAGATAAGGAGGGGTTAGGGGTGGTTGGACCAGGGACTGCTAAGAAGCTGCTGAAGCTATATCGCATATACCTGTTAAGGGATAGCGGCAGAAATTCCCTTCCTTGGCAAATTCAAGGGTGTGTTATTGCAAAAGCTTAACCTCCCCTCAACCAAAATCCTTTCAGGATGACAAAACGAAAAGCAGGAGCCAAAGAGTCCCTTTGGGGGCATATGGATGTTAATCGTGCACGAAAATCCTGTCAATTATAGAATCCTGAAAATCCTGAATCAGACAAATACACATGCACGACTCGCAAAGGTCACGACCGGCCTCTGCAAACGATCACTATTCATACCTACCTACACCGCCATTCACCCCCACGACGGTAGCATCTAACGCCGCTACTTTTCAACTTCCAAACTCTTCAACTCGCCCCTTTCCGAATTCTGCTATTTTCCTGTAACTTGAGTATACCTTAACTTAAGCGCTCCAGCCATGCAACACCACGAGGTACAGTCGGAGGACAAAATTCTTTTTTTCAAAAAGGAGTACATTTCTGAGTTTGTGTATGGCGGCGTTGATGGGGCTATCACGACCTTTGCCGTGGTGGCCGGGGCGGAGGGCGCCAGCCTGGGCATATCGGTCGTCATCATCCTGGGGCTGGCAAACCTGATCGCGGACGGCTTCTCCATGTCGGTTGGTAACTACTTTTCCACCAAGGTTTCCCGCGATAATTTTGACCGGCACAAAGCCCGCGAGTACTGGGAAGTCGAGCACCTGGGCGCTACGGAGAAAGCTGAAATCCGGGAAATCTACGAGGCCAAAGGTTTTAAGGGCGATCTGCTGGATCAGGTGGTGGAGGTGATCACTTCCGATAAGGACGTGTGGGTGGATACCATGATGAAAGAGGAACTGGAGATGGCCAAGGACGACAAGACACCCGTCAAAACCGCTTCTGTCACCTTTATCAGTTTTATCATAGTCGGGTCCATTCCGTTGCTGGCCTACATTTTTGCCGGCCTCGATTCCGGTATAGCCGGCAACGAACTCTTCCTTTACTCCAGCGTCCTCACCGGCATCGCCCTTACAATGGTAGGGGCCCTGAAGAGCCTGGTAACAGAGCGCAACATGCCGGCAGGTATAGCGGAGACGCTGCTGCTGGGTGGCTTGGCGGCCTTACTGGCTTATTTTGTAGGCGATATGCTGGAACAGGTGTTCAGGTAAGCCCTACCCTACCCGTTATGAAATGCGGCCTCAGCTAGTTGCATCCTTCCCCGTAGCAACCATCTGTCTCACAGGGCAAACCAACTTCCGGATGGCTGATTTGCCTGCGTCTGACAAAGCGCCCAAATACAGTTTCTGCGAAGCCTGCAAATTTAATCTACAGATCACTCACTTACTTGCAATTTGTGTTATATTTGCGATGGCTTATGGCCCTGACTCTGCCTAAATACCGCTTTCTGAGGCATTTGATCATGTCGCTCGCTCTGCTTTGGGCTGTTATGCTCCATGGCACTGCAGCGTATGCCCATGATACGGTACAAGTGGCGCAGCGCTATACCACCGGTATAGCTCAGGGGAATGACGCCAACAGCGACACCAGTAAAACCAGTCTGCAGTGCGGGCAGCTATACCTGGCCCAGGAGGGCACCAACAATACCCTCAGTATAAACCTGCAGCCCGCGGCCACGGTCTCAAAAGCCAATCACATACGGTTCACCGGTCACCAGGCGATCCCGCGCTACGCCTCACGGGCGCCCGGCGATAACTTTTTTTGTCAGTTTTTCTACACCTCCAATCAGCCCCAGGCTCCTTAGACTGCGGCGCACCTCCTCTATCAGATGAAAAATGCTCCGGCACTGGGCAAACTGCTTCGCCTGGCAATCGCAGGTATAGCCGGCGCTAACACACGGCCTGTTTCATCCTGATTTCCGGATCCATCCTGGCTGCCAGCATGTGCAAGGCAGTTTTTGTAGCCCGATTTTACTTCGGCTACTCCCCCGTAGCCGCCCTAACGGTAAGGGGACCTTTAATTCTTCTTTTTTAAACTGACTTTAATTCAATTCAAAATGAACAGCATTGGAATTTTCGCTTTTATAGGTGGCCTCGGAGGATCTGAAGTGGTCCTCATCATTTTCGCCTTCCTGCTATTGTTTGGCGCCAAACGCATACCTGAACTGGCACGCGGACTGGGCCGCGGCATACGCGAGTTCAAGGACGCCACCAATGAGATCAAGAGTGAGCTCGACAAATCAGTACAAAACACCGACGAAAAGAAATAGCAGGCTGATCGGGCACAAACCGCATAACTTACCCAATGGATTTCATTTATTATTTAATAGACTTCGTGCTCCATATTGACAAGCATCTGGTTGAACTGGTGCAGGAGTACGAGCAGTGGATTTATTTCATCTTGTTCGTGATCGTGTTCTGTGAGACGGGCCTGGTCGTTACTCCTTTCCTGCCGGGCGACTCGCTGCTTTTTGCGCTCGGCGCGCTGGCGGCCATCCCTGCATCGGGCCTTAACCTGGTGCTGCTGATGGTGCTGCTGGTTGCTGCAGCCATTCTGGGCGACTCGTTCAACTATTATGTAGGGAGCAGGATCGGCAGCCGCATCTACCTGCGCGACTTCTGGTTCATGCGACGCTCGCACATAGACCAGACGCAGAAATTTTACGAAAAGTATGGCGGACTCACCATCATTTATGCGCGTTTTGTGCCCATCGTCCGCACCTTCGCCCCCTTTGTGGCAGGTATAGCCAAGATGAATTACAAGCGCTTCTTTAGCTTCAACGTGATAGGGGCCCTGGTATGGGTCGTGTTCTTTATGATGATCGGCTACCTGTTCGGTAACCTGCCGGCCGTCAAGCGACATTTCTCCCTGCTTATCCTGGCCATCATCGTGCTTTCCATCACCCCTCCTATCATTGCCGCCATCAAAGGCTGGCTGTCGAAGAGAAAAACCTCGCAGAGTTAATAAACACAAAAGCTTTAGACGATTTATTTTATGAACAAGAAGGCCATACTGCCACTTTTTACCCTGATCAGCATCAGCATTGCCGCCTTACTGACGGTACTGCAGCAATATGAAGTGATTGCCTTGCCCTCCGAGGTCCTCACCGCCATCCGTTGGGCTGGTACGGGCGTGCTGGTGCTTTACGGACTCCAAAAACGCTCCCTCACCACCTGGATCCTGATCAGTATGGTAATTGGCGCTCAGATCGGTTATGATTTCCCGCAGGTGGCACAAAACCTGAACGTGCTGAGCAAGGTGTTTTTGAAGCTGATCAAAACGATCATCGCGCCCCTTATCTTCGCCACGCTGGTAGTAGGTATAGCGGGCCACGCCAATCTGAAGCAGATCGGCAGCATGGGCTGGAAGGCGCTCCTCTACTTTGAGGTGGTGACCACGCTCGCCCTGTTCATCGGTCTGGCTGCCATCAACATCAGCAAGGCAGGCGAAGGCATCGACATGACAGGTATAGCGGCGACTGAGGAAATTCAGGCACCTGTCAAGCAGACCTGGTCCGACATCATCCTGCATGTGTTCCCGGAGAACATTGCCAAGTCAGTGGCCGAAGGGCAGGTGCTGCAAATCGTGGTGTTCAGTGTGATTTTTGCCATCGGCCTGGCCATGGTGACGGAGAAGAAGCGCAAGCCGATGCTCGACTTCTGCGAGAGCCTTTCTGAGACCATGTTCAAGTTCACCAACATCATCATGTACTTCGCCCCAGTGGGTGTGGGTGCCGCTATTGCCTATACCGTGGGGCACATGGGCTTTGGCATTCTGGTGAACCTGTTCCAGTTGCTGGCTACGCTCTACGTGGCGCTGCTGGCCTTTGTGCTGCTGGTGCTCCTGCCAATCGCGCTTATTGCCCGCGTTCCGATCGTGCGTTTCCTGAAGGCCATTTCCGGTCCGGTGTCCATTGCCTTTGCTACTACCAGTTCGGAGGCGGCGCTGCCGCGTGCTATGGAAGAAATGGAAAAGCTGGGCGTTCCGCGCCGCATTGTGGCCTTCGTAATGCCGACCGGCTACAGCTTTAACCTCGACGGCACCACGCTATACCTGGCGCTGGCCGCTGTGTTTGTGGCCCAGGCCGCCGGCATCGACCTGAGCTGGGAGCAGCAGTTGCTGATGGTGTTTACCCTGATGCTGACCAGCAAGGGCGTAGCCGGTGTACCGCGTGCCTCGCTCGTGATCCTGCTGGGTACGGTCGCTTCGTTCAACCTACCGGTGTGGCCGCTGTTTGCCATCCTGGGTATAGACGAGCTCATGGACATGGCCCGCACCTCCATCAACGTGACCGGTAACTGCCTGGCCACCGCCGTAGTGGCGCGTTGGGAAGGCGAGTTCGATCCGCAGCCGGAAGTAGGCCTGGTGGAGACAACGAACCCGGAGCTGCAGGTACAACAAGAAGAAAAACCCGTTTCCGCTTAACGCCTTTTGCTAAGCGATCTTTGTTGAAGCGAAGCAGTCCTGTTAGCCGAAAAGCCGGCCGGGTCGCTTCGCTTCATCACTTTCTGAATAGCAGCGCTCGTTTAAATTTCGCAGCCTGAAATCGAACAGATAAGATTACGACAAAGAAGTGTTTGAATGGCAGGGCCTTGCCAGGCAAAGATTTAAAAACAGGCACTTGGTGCTCGTGCGACCAAATTGCTCTACTAAAAAAGATCGTGCTACTTGATACTCAAGAAGAAATACGCAAATACTTACCATGATTGAAATACTGATTTATACCTTCCTGCTCAGCATCTCCCCTTTTGGCGAGGCGCGGGCGGGCATTCCGTACGCCGTGCTCAATGACATGCCCGTTTTCTGGGCCTTTGTGGTGGGCCTTGTCGGCAACCTGCTTATTTTCCCTTTGCTGGCCTGGCTGATCGAATCGTTCAGCAAAAAACTCTGGCCAAACCGCATCTACAAAAAAGGGGTGATCAAGCTGGGCAGAAGGGCCAAGAAAGGCGTAGGGGCCGACATACAGAAGTATGGCTTCTGGGGACTGATGGTTTTTGTGATGATCCCGCTGCCCGGCACAGGCGCTTACATGGGCACTATTGCCGCCTACGTGCTTAAAATAGAACGTTACAAAGCCTTTATGGCTGTCAGCATCGGGGTAATCATTTCGTGCCTGATCATGGCTGGCGGATCGTACCTGGGAAACGTGGGATTGAAAACTTTCCCGTAGATTTACGTTAAATCGTAACGCAAACCGTTTCCGGTCGGCGATTCAGGTAAAATGATCCTTACATGCTAAATATTCTCCTTCTCCTAGCCGGCTTCGCCGCCCTTATTTTCGGGGCCGACAAACTGGTTGACGCTGCTTCCGCCCTCGCCAAGAGACTGGGCGTTCCAAACATTGTGATCGGTCTAACCATTGTCGCCTTTGGCACCTCGGCTCCCGAACTGGTGGTGAACGTGTTTGCGGCCATCAACAAAAACACGGACATGGTGATGGGCAACGTCATCGGGAGTAACCTTTTCAACGGGCTGGCTATTCTGGGGATCTGTGCCCTTATCTTCCCGCTCACAGTCAAACGCAACACTACCTGGCTCGAAATACCGCTTAGCGTTCTGGCTGCTGTGGTCGTGCTCTTTATAGCCAGCGATATAACACTGGATGGTGCTGCAAGCAATGTCATCACCCGCTCCGACGGGCTTATCCTGCTGCTCTTTTTCGCCATCTTCCTGGTCTACAACGTAGTGATCGGCCTCGGCGGAAACGCAGACGACGAAGAAACGGAAACCAAGGATTATACTTACTTAAAGTCGGTGCTCTTTATTGTGCTGGGACTGGCCGGCCTGGTGCTGGGTGGCAGGCTGATCGTGACAGGCGCCGTGAACATAGCAGCTGCCTTTGGACTTTCTGAGCGCATCATCGGCCTGACCATCGTCTCGATCGGTACCTCGCTCCCGGAACTGGCCACCTCGGTCGTGGCGGTACGCAAACGCAACGTGGACATCGCCATCGGAAACGTGGTGGGCTCCAATATCTTCAACATCTTCTTTATCCTGGGGATTTCTACAGTGGTTGCGCCGGTGCCGGTAAACCCGGCTTCCTACACAGATATTTTCATGAACATCGGGGCCAGCCTGCTGTTATTCATCTTTATTTTCGTTGGCAAAGGCCGTCAGCTGTCACGTGGGGAGGGCATGGTGTTCCTGCTCCTCTATGTGGCTTACCTAATGCTGCTGATCAGCCAGGAGTAGGAAAACAGCAAATTATCCTGTTTTAAAATGCTGCTGTTTGCTATACCAGCTAATTACCTTTACTTAACAGGTTTATAATTTAACTTTTAAACGTATTAGTATTTTTGGTTTGAATTCCGTTTAACCCCTAATTACCATCTTACCAACTTGAAGGCATGAGAGAATTTTCTGAGTTTTTACAAAAACTCGAGTCCTGCGAATGCGATCTAATAGTGCTTACATTTATCAGTGATGAGCGCCTCTATTGCCGCTTTTTTAAAGGCGGACTGTACAGAGACCGTATGTTCATCAGTGAGCCTGCCATCATTAACGAGCTGCGTACTGTCTGCGGTGAAGGCGAAGAGATTGATGCCAGTGGAATAGGCAAGTTGCGGAAACTGGTCTCATCCACGCAGGCAGATGCCCCGGAATTACAGCTGTAGCTGGTTATTGCACATCCCACATTTCTAGAGAGCCTGGCGCAGTTTGCTGTCAGGCATTTTTGTTGCTGACCATTGGTAAGCGCAACGGCCCTGGGTAGCAGTACCGGGTCTTTCCCTTATACGATCTAAAACCGGCTTTGCATGCAACTTGCGCTCTCTGACATCAACTGGCTTCTGATCGGAGAAACGCTATACCTGGGTCTCCTTATCCTGGTGTGCCTGCGCATCATTTACGACACCCGCTCTTCGATCAAGACGCTCGCCTACCTGTTGCTGGTCATCTTTTTGCCGGTAGTCGGCATCCTGTTCTATTTCTCGTTTGGCATTAACTACCGCAAGCGGAGCCTGTACTCCAAAAAGCTGCTGCAAAATGTGGAGCTCATGAACCAGATCGAACGCAAGATCATCTCCTCCTCCAAACAAAATTTCAGGGAAAGCAGCGCAGAGGTACAGCATTACAAGCCCCTGGCCCGCCTGCTGCTCCAGGATAACCTCAGCCCCCTGACCGCGGGCAATAAGGTAAAACTGCTGCTGAACGGCGAGCAGAAGTTTGCCGAGGTGTTTGAAGCCATTGAAAAAGCCCGGCACCACATCCACCTCGAATACTACATCATCGGGAATGACCACATAGGCAACCAACTCAAGGCGCTGCTGATAAAAAAAGCAAAGGAAGGTGTCATCGTCCGGATGATCTACGATGACTTTGGCAGCCGGCCCATCCGCCGGAAATTCAGGAAAGAGCTGCAGGCCGCCGGCGTGGAGGTATACCCTTTTCACAAGGTATATTTCCTGTTGCTGGCCAACCGGCTCAATTACCGCAACCACCGCAAGATCATTGTAGTGGATAGTACGACAGCCTTTGTAGGCGGCATCAACATCAGCGACAGCTACCTCAATTACCCCGACCAGACCGAAAAGACCTACTGGCGCGACACGCACCTGCGCATCGACGGACCGGGCGCCTTTTACCTGCAGTACCTCTTCTTTACCGACTGGAATTTTTCCTCCCAACGACACCTGGAGCCGGAGAAGAAATACTTTCTGCCACCAGACACAAAGCCGGGCAACACCGTGGTGCAGATCGCTTCGAGCGGCCCCGACTCCGCCAGGCCCACCATCATGTTCTCCATCCTGCAGGCGATTGCTTTGGCCAAGGAGGAGATCCTGCTCACCACGCCCTACTTTATACCTGGCGAAAGCATACTGGACGCGCTCTCGATTGCGGCCATGGGCGGTGTGACGGTGAAACTGCTGGTACCTGAAAACTCGGATTCGTTTATCGTAAACGCCGCCGCCCGCTCCTATTATGAAAGCCTGCTGGAGGTAGGCGTGCATATCTACCTCTACGAGAAAGGATTCATCCATTCCAAAACTTTGGTGGTAGACCAGAACCTGTCGATGGTGGGCACCGCCAACCTGGACTTCCGCAGCTTTGACCTGAATTTTGAAGTGAACGCCGTGGTGTACGATACCGCATTTGCCGGAGAACTGCGCGACGCTTTCTTTCAGGACCTGGAACATGCCCGGAAACTGGATGCCGCAGCATGGAAGGCCCGCCCGGTTTACAAACAGCTGATCGAAAAAGTATTTAAGCTGATTTCCCCGTTGCTGTAGCACAGGGCCACTCGATTCATATACCTATGAAACTGTACCTACCAAGTTGTAACTTTCAAAGTCCCCCTTTGAAGGGGGCAGGGTGATGACAAACTTGCGAGAGAATTCACCTATGGGGTAATGGACAAGGCTGTGTTCATTAAGTGAGCAAAACTTAGCTGCAAAATAGAATCATAGCTGGACTTCCCTTTTCAGAATAGCCCAGCTATGTTTATTATGAACTTCATCGTTTCAAAACTGCCTTTATACTCTGCACTCTCGACGGAGTTGTCAGGCGTGTTATGTAAATACCTTCGGCTAAACCATCTGCTATCAGCCTAAACTCATAAAGTTTATTAGCTTCTGCTATGCCGGTTGCCACGCGTCTCACTAAAGCACCCCGCAAATCAAATACTTCCAAGGTATAGCTTTCCCCATTCTCCAGTGAGAAAGCTATTGTCGTTATACCTGAGAACGGGTTCGGGTAGGTTTCGAAAAAAGCATCAGTAATTTCGGATACTTGCAAGGCAGCCGTAGTACTCGTACCTGTTACTCTAAAGTTCTGTTTGCTAGTTCCAGTACCTCCAGGCGTGGTTACAGAGATGGGGCCCGTTATTGCACCTAGCGGTACGTTAGCTCGGATGGAGGTATTACTTAGCACATTGAACGTAGCAGAAGTACCTTTGAAAGCAACTGTTGTAGCACCTGTAAAATTTGTACCGGTTATAATCACGCTAGTACCCACAGCACCTGAATTTGGCGAGAACTTACTGATTGTTGGCGTAGGATTAGAGCTAGTCACTGTGAAGTTCTGCTTGCTTGTCGCACTGCCATCGAAAGTTATTACTGTTATCTTACCTGATGTTGCATTTTCTGGTACCACAGCACGAACAGTAGTTTCATCAATTGGTTTAAAAACAGCATTTAATCCATTAAACCTAACTTCTAACACCCCACTTCCTAAATTATTACCCAAAATTGTAATGACCGTCCCTATAGGTCCAGAAGTTGGTGATATTGAGGAAATACTAGGTTTCAAAGCAGTAGATTTCACTACTTTAATATTCACAACTTCATTATCCGCAAATTCTCCGTCAGAGACTTGGAATGTAATAGTATAATCTCCAGTTTGGTTGACCTTTGGCGTCCAAGAGAAGGTGCGGGTTGAAGCATTGAATGTAGCGCCTGCAGGCAGTCGTGAGGTGGAATATGAAAGATTTTGGGATGGAATATCAGAATCGATGGCAGAGACTGTGAAAGAAAGGTTGCTATCCATAACTACCTGCTTGTTGCCTATATTAGCTAAAACAGGGGCTACATTTACTTCGTTTACTTGTATCCCAATTTCTTCTTCATCCGTCATCTCACCATCCGAAACGACTACTTTAACGCGGAAAGTGCCTGGTCCCTGTGCTTCGGTGGAAGTCCAACTGAAAGTGCCAGTCTCAGTGATAGAAGCGCCTGTGGGATAGGTACCTGTTTCTGGATCTGCCAAGCTGTAAGTAAGTGAGTTATTTGGTAAATCGTCATCTATGGCTGAAGCTTGGAATGTTAGATATGATTGCTCATTTACTAATTTATTTCCGATAACAGTCAATATGGGTGCCGTGTTTTGAACATTTATTAACCCAAATACAACTACCCTGTGATTAAATTGATCTGCCACGTACACATTCCCCTGTCCATCTACGGCTATGCCATAAGGATGTGACAACTGCCCCTCGCCCGAACCCTCCGAACCAAACTGGAATAGAAAAGCTCCCTGCCCGTCGAACTTCTGCACTCGGTGGTTAAATCTGTCCGCCACGTACACATTCCCCTGACCATCTACGGTTAATCCATTAGGATGTGACAACTGCCCCTCGCCCGAACCCTCCGAACCAAACTGGAATAGAAAAGCTCCCTGCCCGTCGAACTTCT
>NZ_JAUOTN010000007.1 GCF_030546575.1 Pontibacter coccineus | reverse complement strand
ATCAGCCCCTACTACGGCACCGCCTCCCAGCAGGCCGGGCTCTGGTTCGGCCTCAACGACAAGACCTACGTGAAGCTGGTGGTGGTGGGCAACAAGGTGGAGCTGCGCCGCGAGGTCAATGACGCCTCCGGCTCCGCCGACCAGCGCACCACTTCCGCCATCTCCGGCATCAACACCTCCTCGGTGCGCCTGCGCCTGCAGGTCGACCCCGCCGCCGGCACCGTGCAGGGCTTCTACGCCCTCAACGGGGGGGCCGAACAAAGCGTGGGCACGGCGCTGAGCATCTCCGGCACGGGGCTCACCAGCACCACGGCCTTCGCCGGCGTCTTCGCCACCCACCGCAACGGCTCCTCCCCCGTCACCTATACCTTAGATGACTTCTCGGTAACAGGTCTTTCTTCTTCAGATTCATTACGCCCTTATGTAACAGCAGTACGTCCGCAGAATGGTGCTACCAATGTTTCATTAGATCAATCTATCTCCGTTGATCTAGCCTTTCCTAGTGGGAAATCATTAGATGGCGGCACTGTTAACCCAAGTACCGTTAAGTTGTATACAGTTATAAATGGAGTTAAATCTCAAGTATCTGGGACAGCCGTTAACGCCACCGCTGCTGGCGATGCCATTACACTTACAGCTACCCTAAAAACCAGTACTACTTATGAATTCGAAATTACAGAACAGGTTAAAGATCTGAATGGCTACAGCATCATAGCATTTAAATCAACCTTTACTACTACTAGTAGTACATCCAACACTCCTCCTGATCTGGTTGGTGTGTCATTTACGGAAAAGGTTTTAATTGACAACTCATTCGGAAGTGACGGTTTTACTTCCTTGGTAATCGGACCAGACCACCGCCTCTATGCTACAACATCTGGAGGTAAAATTGAGCGATGGGACATCAATGCGGATGGTACATTAGCAAACTATAGATCTATTTCTCCATTTGGCTCAAATAGAAGATTGCTTGTCGGAATTCGTTTTGCGCATGATGCATCATCAAGCAATCTTATAGCCTGGATAAGCCATTCTTCTCCCGAATTTGAAAATGTCCCGGATTGGACAAGTAAGATTTCCAAGGTAAACCTGAATAACCCAGCTAGTCCCATTGTTAAAGATTATGTAGTTAATCTTCCCCGCTCAATAAAGGATCATTCAATTAATTCAATAGATATAGGACCTGACGGCGCATTATATATCACAATTGGTAGTAATACGGCAATGGGCGCACCTGATCCGGCTTGGGGTAACCGACCTGACAGGACCTTATCAGCTGCTGTTTTACGGCTCGACATTGCAAAAGCAGATCAACAGACACTCCCAATAGATGCTAGAACCAAGGAGGGCGGTGGCAGTTATAATCCTTTTTCAACCAGCGCACCATTAACACTTTATGCAACTGGTTTAAGAAATGCTTATGATCTTGTCTGGCATACTAATGGACAGCTCTATGTACCTACGAATGGTTCAGCTGCAGGAGGGAATACCCCCGCCCTGAAGTCAGGCTCAATATGGTCTAATGGGAGTACGTATACAGGTCCTGATATACCCGCTATGGTAGATGTCCGTGACACACAAAGCGATTATTTATTTCGAGTGCTTAAGGGAGGGTATTACGGTCATCCTAATGTTTTACGTAACGAATACATTTTGAACGGAGGAAACCCTACTTCCAAGGAGGACCCAGGCGAGGTTGTTTGGACAGTCAATGGTACAAATTACGGATACCCTGTAGGTACTCCAACTGAACCTAAATACAGAGGGTGGTCTTATGACTTTGGTACAAATAAATCACCCAATGGAGTAATAGAGTACAAGAGCAACGCTTTTGATGGTAAATTAACGGGCAAGCTATTAGTTTGTCGCTTTAGTGGAGGTGATGATATCATAATCCTGGAGCCAGGGGGAACCAGTAAAGACATAATACGCGCTGTTGAGGGTAGCCTGATTCCAGGATTACGTCGCCCTTTTTCTAACCCTCTTGACGTTATTGAGGACGTTAGAACTGGCAACCTCTACATTTCTGAGTACTTTGATGGCAATGGAAATGGCCAACCACGAATTACATTGCTTAAAGCAGATAAACCCGCCTCATCTCCTTCAGTTGATAACGGCCTGATCAATTCGGGCGGGGGCCAGTACACTGACAGCCAGTCCAGGACCTGGGGGGCGGACGCGGGCTTCTCGGGCGGGGTGACAGGCGCCAAGTCATTTGACGTGGCCGGCACCACCGACGACGGCCTCTACCTCTCCTACCGCTACGCCACCAACGGGGGCCCCTTCAGCTACAACATCCCCGTGAGCGGCACAGGCCCCCACACCGTCCGCCTCCACTTCCTGGAGCCCTACTTCGGCGCCCCGGGCGGCAAGACCTCCGGCCTGGCCGGGGCGCGCGTCTTCCACATCGACATTGAGGGCACCCGCGTGCTGAGCAACTACGACATCTACTCCCAGGACGGGGCCGGCAAAGCCATCGTCAAGACCTTCCAGAACGTGGCCGTCAGCGACGGGGCCCTGACCGTCAGCTTCGCCTCCGTGACCAACAACGCCATCATCTCTGCCATCGAAGTCATCTCTGCATCTGGCACGATTGCCATAAAAAGTAATCTAGAAACACAAGAAGGAGAAGAGGTTAATCATAAAAAGCATAGCTCTCTGCATATTTATCCTAACCCTAACCATGGGGGTGATTTATTTTTCGAGATTCGAGACTTTGGAGAACTTGAAACAGTTGAACTTACTTTATTTGATATGGCGGGACGCTCCCTGCACAAAGATTTGGCTATAACTGATGCAGGTGGATTTGCAACTGGAAAAATAATCATACAAGCAGATCTATCACCAGGTATGTATCTTATTAAGGCACAATCAAAGTCAATTAGTAAAACAACCAAATTTATCAAACAGTAAGTAATGGTGCCCTAGATGCTTTTAGGTAGTACCTAGGGCACCATTACTTATTCCTACTACCATAACAATCCAATCCAGCAACAGATAAACAAAATATTATAGCAATTTTGTGCAACCTTAATTTATTGTAATAGATCCTAAACATTTTCCTAACAAAACATGTAATACTAATTATTATAAGTTTATTTCAATTATATGTCACAAGACAAAGTTGTTTGGGATTGGGAGATAAATGGCAAAACTAGTTTTTGGAGCCACAGCTTACCGGAGTTATGGTCATACAGGCACTTGATGGCAGGATTAGTGAGGCGATATTTCCTACTCAACTATCAGCAAACTGTACTTGGACCGTTATGGATACTTTTCCAACCCATCATGACTTTGTTCACTTATGTATTAGTGTTCAACAAGATTGTTGGAATTCCAACGGGGTCTTTACCTCCTGTTGTTTTCTATGCTTCAGGTATAGTGTTGTGGAACTTCTTCAGTGAGAGCTTTACAGGTACTGCAGCTACCTTTAAGGATAATGCGCAATTATTCAGCAAAGTATACTTTCCACGGGTCATAGTGCCAATATCTGTTATTAGTACCCATGCCTTAAGATTACTGATACAGCTTCTGCTATTATTCCTTGTGATTGGCTACTATAGTGTATTCTCTGATTTCTCGATACCCTTCAATATCTGGATACTGGCTTTTCCATTCACTATCTTATTAATTGGTGTATTCGGGCTAGCGTTAGGCCTTTTCTTCTCTGTAATTACTGCCAAATACCGTGACGTGACCAACCTGGTAACACTAGGAGTACGTTTGTTCATGTTTATTACGCCGGTAATTTATCCTTTAACAACTGTTCCGGAAAACTTGCTTTGGCTCGTACAACTTAACCCCTTGACACCCTTGTTTGAGTTGTTCCGCCTGTCATTACTGGGCGAGGGCTTTGTTACTCCTTATCAATTACTCTATAGTGTCTCTATTACAGCACTAGTATTTGTTGGAGCAACTCTATTATTTAACAAACAGGGTGACAAGTTAATAGATGTAGTGTAACACTAATTCATAGATCTTGCTATGCCTGAAGTAGTAATAGAGGTAGAAAAATTATATAAGAAGTATCACTTAGGTACAATCGGTACGGGTTCCTTCCGACAGGACCTACAGCGCTGGTGGACCACCTCCATTCAAAAAAAGGAAGATCCATTCTTTCAGGCAAATGGAAATGGTAGCCCTGATGCTAAAAGAAGGACAATCCTAGCGCTACAGGACGTAAGCTTCGAGGTAAAACATGGGGAAGCGATCGGTATAATTGGCAGCAATGGGTCTGGCAAATCAACTCTTTTAAAGATAATCTCCAGGATTGTTCGCCCAACTCAAGGGGTTGTGAGGGGGCGAGGTAAAGTAAGCAGCCTATTAGAGGTAGGCACTGGATTCCACCCTGAATTAACCGGACGGGAAAATATTTACATAAGCGGCTACATTTTGGGTATGAGTAAGCCTGAAATCAAAGCTAAGTTTGATGAAATTGTGGCCTTTGCTGGAGTAGATGATTTTATAGATACACCTGTCAAAAGGTATTCTTCGGGCATGTATGTCCGTTTGGCTTTTGCTGTGGCTGCTCACCTTGAACCTGATATACTTATTGTAGATGAAGTACTAGCTGTAGGAGATGCTGATTTCCAAAAGAAATGTCTCGGCAAAATGCGAGAAGTATCTCAATCCGACGGTAGAACAATTCTATTTGTCAGTCACAGTATGCAGGCAATAAAGAACCTATGCGACAAGGCCTTGTGGCTTGACAAAGGCAAAATGCAGTCTTTTGGAGGTGTATCAGGTGTCGTGAATAAGTACTTGACAACTGTACAGCAATCTAAATTGAAGCAGAGTTGGAGTACACCAGAAGTAGCACCCGGCAACGATTGGGTACGAATACAGTCTGTAGAGCTCATCCCCCATCATAATAACCCGGACGAGCCTTTAGACATTAGGGTACCGCTCACCGTTAAATTTAGTTTTTGGAACAGGCATGACAATGTTTTTCTAAGTGCAGGCTTGCATCTGTTTACTCCTGCTGGAGAATGTATCTTTGATGTACCATCGCCCTCTACAATTTGTGATAAGGGAATTGTCGAAGGAGAATGTTTCATACCTGGTAATTTCCTTAATGATGGTCCTTATTACATCTCAATGGTCATTGTAAAAGACACATCGGTGCCTCTGTTTAATTTCGAAGAATGCCTGACATTTGAGTTGGATGACTACCGAGAGAACATTCAATGGTATGGTAAGTGGTGGGGAGCTGTTAGGCCGAAATTGCCGTTTCATCTTAAGCAAGCTGCACCGGTGCTCGCATAAGCAATTATAAACAGTAGCCGATCTCAGTCTTATACTACAAGGATATTTAGATTCCTTTAAAGATCCTCTGTTAACTCTACCTAAAACTTTTATGGAGCAAAGTGCACATGAAATGGTGAAAATGCATGATAAAAATTAATTAGAAAACTGAATGGTCAAGTATAGGAGCTTATGCATACAGTAGTTAAACATAACGTAGAGAGGCCAACTAATTTTAGTAGGCGATATATGCCGCAACTTGATACCTTACGTTTCTTTGCCGTCTTACTAGTACTTGGAGAACATTGGGTTCCTTCATTTGCGAAAAAAATTGTTTTTATTGATGGTGGCACTGGAGTAATTTTCTTCTTTGTTCTTAGCGGTTATTTAATTACAGAAATTCTTATAGCTAGTAAATTCAAATTAAGTGAGAGCAGTAACGGTAAGGCACATGTAGTTAAACAATTCACAATACGCAGAGCCCTTCGCATATTTCCAGCTTACTATGCCTTTCTTTTTGTTATTTACTTTTTACCTAGCATCGGCGATAAAATCAAGGACGATTATACCTGGTACCTTCTATACTTAAACAACTTTAGTATATACCTGAATCAAGACTGGGGTGTAATCGGGCATACCTGGTCTTTAGCAGTGGAAGAACAATTTTATCTCTTCTGGCCTTGGGTTATTCTATTTACGCCTTCCAAGCATCTTCTTAAAGTAATCCTTTTGTTCATAGGCATTGGATTTTGCAGCAGAGAATTATATTTCATTACAAATAATAAACTAGACTTGGCTGGATACGGACCTGTTATTACTCTCTTAAGATTAGACGCGTTTGGTCTAGGTGCACTGCTGGCTTATCAGAATACGATTGGGATTGTCGATACCCAAAAAGCGAAAACTTGGATAGCTTATGCATTCTGTTTTTTAATGGCAACCTGGGTCAGCATAGTTGTTTTAAAAATGGAAGATCTTAAGTGGTATGTTACAGATATCATTATAGGGCTACTTGCTTTATGTATTATTCACAAAGCTTCATTTGGTTTTAATGGTGTTTTTAAAAAATTGCTCGAGCATCCCTTACTCATATACTTTGGTCGTATCAGTTATGGATTATATTTATTCCACTACATTATACCTGATTTATATAAGCTGTTCTTAAACCCATATTTACCATCTTTTTCACTCATAATCCGCCTCACTATCTATTTTGTAATCCTTCTTGCCTTAGCAATAACTTCATGGCACCTTTTTGAGCTGCCTATCAATAATTTAAAGCGGCACTTTCATTATACTACTTCTAAAAAAATTAAATTAAACGAAGTTACAGAACAGCCTGCATTACTATGAAATGAACTATGTCTAGAGAAATTTATAAGGTGCGCTAAATTAAATCACTCCCATGCACATTCCCCTTATCTCAGTCATCATCCCGTGCTACAACCACAGCCACTACCTGCCGGAGGCGGTGGAGAGCGTGCTCGGGCAGCAGCACCCGGCCGTGGAGGTAATCGTGGTGGACGACGGCTCCACGGACCGCACCCGGGAGGTGGCTGCACGCTATCCGCAGGTGCGCTACGTCTACCAGGCCAACCAGGGCCTGTCCGCCGCCCGCAACACCGGCATCCGCCACAGCACCGGGGAATACCTGGTCTTCCTGGACGCAGACGACTGGCTCTTCCCCGGGGCGCTGGAAACCAACCTGCGGCACCTGCAACAGCATCCCCAAGCCGCCTTTGTCTCAGGGGCTTATGATAATATATATGAAGAGATAAACGTAGTAAAGGAAGTAAAGCGGGTTGTTTCGGCTAACCATTACTGTCAGCTTTTACAAGTCAATTATATTGGTGTGCCTGCCTCTGCTATGTACCGACGCTGGGTATTTGAGCATGTTCTATTTGATAAATCCTTAAAAACATGCGAAGACTATGATATTTATTTACAAGTCGCACGTAAATATCCAATCATACACCACCAAGAAAAGATTGCCGCTTACAGGAAGCATCTTTCTAACATGTCTTCTAATATACCGGCTATGTTACAAGGGGTACTACAGGTACTGAAGCGTCAAGAGAGCCAATTAGAGACAGTAAAAGAAAAGCAGGCTTACAAAAAGGGACTTACTGATTGGAAGAATTACTACTGCAAAGAATTGTACAAGCAGCTCATATCAAGAAAACTTCTCGCTTCTAGTGCTTCTCTATACCTACTGTGCAAGTACAGGCCAAAGCTAATGTTAAAATACGTTGCACTTAGTAACTATAACTCCATTAGGTCATGGATAAAATGACATCAAGCGATCATCTAAATTCAAAGCAAGAAGCTTTACTGTTGAAAGTAACATTCAACACAATTGGGTTAAAATATATCGTCCGCTGACGTAAACGCGCTAATTAATTCACCCTCTCATGCACACTCCCCTTATTTCAGTCATCATCCCGTGCTACAACCACAGCCACTACCTGCCGGAGGCGGTGGAGAGCGTGCTCGGGCAGCAGCACCCGGCCGTGGAGGTAATCGTGGTGGACGACGGCTCCACGGACCGCACCCAGGAGGTGGCTGCACGCTATCCGCAGGTGCGCTACGTCTACCAGGCCAACCAGGGCCTGTCCGCCGCCCGCAACACCGGCATCCGCCACAGCAGCGGGGAGTATCTGGTTTTCCTGGATGCCGACGACTGGCTCTACCCCGGGGCACTGGGAACCAACCTGCGGCACCTACAGCAGTATCCCCAGGCCGCCTTTGTATCAGGGGCTTATGATGCTATCCATGTAAAAGAAAACGTTGTAAAGGAATACATTAAAGAAGTCAAGTCGGATCACTACTGCAGATTGCTGAAAGAGGGAAATTACATTGGGATGATCGCAGCCGTTTTATTTCAGCGCTGGGTCTTCGATGATCTTCTATACAATGAAAATCTAAGGAGTTGTGAAGACTATGATCTATACCTAAGAATTGCTCGCAAATACCCGGTTATTCATCACACTGAAAAAATTGCGGCTTATCGGATTCATTCTTCCAACATGTCATCGAATGTTATATTTATGCTCGCTACGGTATTGCACGTACTGCGGCAACAACGGATGGATATACGCACAGAAGTTGAAAAGCAAGCTTGGAAGAATGGGCAAACTTATTTAAAAGACTTGTATATGAGCTTCTATTATTATCATCTTCTCGAAAAGAGGTCCCCTTTGAATAAGGAAGTATTCTTTAATTTTCTCAAATACAAACCTTCCCTTTACATCAAATATTTTATGGCAATGGGCAGACCTGCAATCAGATCAAAAATAAGCGCTCACACTCCAGGGTATTTAAAGCGGCTGTTAAAAAAGAAAATCAAAAAAGATAAGCCTGTCCCACCATTAAACAAAATCATACTGGGGGACTTTGATAGAACAACTCCATTTAGCATGTACTTTGGGTATGATAGGGGCGGCCCAATTGATCGGTTTTACATTGAAAACTTTTTAGAAAAAGAGGCTACTCATATAAAAGGTAGAATCCTAGAGATTGGTGATAACACTTACTCTAAGCGTTATGGAGCTGATCGGATCACTCAGAGCGATATTTTGCATGTCGATAACAGCAATGAACAAGCAACTTTTGTTGGTGATATAAGCAATGCCCCACATTTACCTAATAATACATTTGACTGTATTATTCTTACTCAAACACTGCACTTAGTTTACAACTTTAAAGAAGCTCTATCAACTTGCTACCGTATCCTCAAACCAGGTGGAACTCTATTACTCACCGTGCCAGGAATTACTCCGATTAGTCATGATGAATGGGAAGACACATGGTACTGGTCCTTCACGGACAAAGCACTCCTCAGGGTTATGAAAGAACTCTTCCCTAGAAGCGAAACGGAAATTAACACCTATGGTAATGTCCTGTCTGCTACCGCCTTTCTATATGGTATGGGAGTTAATGAGGTTCCAAGAGAAAAATTGAATTATCATGATCCCCATTATCAGGTTATAGTGACGGTTAGATCAATTAAGAAAGTTTAATATGAATGTTTGGTGGCTTTATAAGTTAAGAGCTGCGTTAAAAAGCTCTGCAACAATATTGATGTATCACAGGGTAGCAACACCTATAACGGATCCTTGGCAACTAGCTGTTAGTCCTGAAAATTTTGAGCAGCAACTTCAACTACTAACCAAATCGAAATCAGTAGTATCTGTTCCTCAACTTGTTGAAGCGCTTAAGAGCCATAAGCTAAATAAAAAATATATTGCTTTGACTTTTGATGATGGTTATATAGATAACTTTCACGTTGTTAAGCCTCTTCTTGAGAAATATGAGATTCCTGCCACGTTCTTTATTACAACTGGTTATGTAGGGCAGAAAAAGGAGTTTTGGTGGGATGAACTCGAGAAAATTTTAATACATACGAATAGGTTGCCCCCTAGCTTGAAACTTGATGTTGAGGGTAAATTATACTTCTTTAGCTTGGGCACAGACACCCTACTCACTAAAGATTTAAATATTAGACATCAGAATTGGATACACTATGAATCCCCTACGGCAAGATGCAGAATTTACTTAGAACTGTGGCGACTCATTAGTCCATTAAAACATGAGGAGCAACAGCAAATTCTTGCCAGCCTAAGAGAATGGGCTCAAATAGAAACTAAACCAAGGCCAGAATACTGCTGCATGAACTCTAAGCAGGTTAAGGAGTTGGCTTCAAACCCACTGTTTAGCATAGGGGCTCATACAGCCTTTCATCCTGCATTAGCGTGCCATCCAGCAAGTGTACAGCGTCGCGAAATTGTAGAAAGCCGTTTATTTCTAGAGAAGATAGTAAGTAAAGATATTAACATCTTAGCTTATCCATCTGGTAGTTTTAATGAAGAGAGTATAGCTATTTTAAAGAAGGAACAATATAAAGCTGCTCTTTCTACTATCCCTAAAACAGTAACCAACCAAGAAGACCCCTACAAATTAGGACGCTTTCAGGTGAATAACTGGGGAAGAAATAAATTTGAGAGGAATCTACTGCACTGGTCATGCTTATAAACGAGTAAGAACCGATAGATATACGAACTACAGCTTCCTGTTAAAATCTTAAAAACTTTAAGCTAAAAACACTAGGGTTATGATAATACTTTATCAGGCATATGGTTCAAAGTCATCTTATCAACAGGCTGTTTTTTCCATACTTACGCTCTATCATTATCTTCAGGGCGATTTTGATGGATATAAAATTATTGTTTACACCGATGAACCAAAGTATTTTCTCAAATACAATCAAGCAATTCCGATAATAGTGGAGCAAATAACTAGCGAAATGCTAGTTGCATTTAAAGGACCTTTAAATTTCTCTCATAGGGCTAAGATCTGTATTTTAAAAGATTGTTTCACCAGGTATAACTCAGACATCTTTTACCTTGATGCAGACACCTATTTTACCCAATCCCCGGTAGAGCTCTTTCAAAAACTGCAGCCAGGAACTGCAATAATGAACTCAAATGACTACGACTTAATTGAAGCAGAAGAAATATTTGAAGACTCAAACTGGCTTCGCATCCGAAGAGTAATCAAGGACCATAGCTATACCTTAGCAAATCGTACGTTTAAAATACCCTTAACAACTCGTATGTGGAATGCTGGTGTTATTGGCTTGAGTTATAAAGACAGGAAATTATTAGAGGATGTGATGGACCTGTCAGATCAAATTTACAAATATAAAAAGGTTTTTACAGCAGAGCAGTTTGCCTTCTCCTATGTACTTCAAAATACCGTAAACTTGATCTCCTCTGGAGAGGTAATATTCCATTACTGGCCAGATTTTGCAGGGAAGCAGTGGAAGCAAACCTACAATTTCCATTTCAGACTTTTTTTTCATCAGAACAAAGGGATGAGTTTGAAAGAGCAAGCCACTAGAGCCGTAAAGCTTGCTCAACAACACGATTATTTAAAACTTCCTGGTAAATCATTCATAGAACGCTTGTACCACCGCCTCAGTTTAGTAATGAAAGTTGCCTACAAAGGGAGAATTTACTAGAACTTAACATAAGGCGTTACTACTTCTTAATGGCATTTAAAATAAACTATGAATAAAATCAAGAAGCCAGAAGTATCAATAATCACTTGCTTCCTCAATACAGATCAATATCTGGAAGAGGCAATAACTAGTGTTTTAAAGCAAGAGTATGAAAACTGGGAGTTGCTATTAATCGATGATGGCTCCTCTGATAATAGTAGCCAAATCGCCAAGTATTATGCTTCTAGATATCCAAATAAGATATACTATTACGAGCACGAGAAGCATGCAAACAAAGGTCTTAGTGCAAGTCGAAATTTAGGTATAGAGGTATCTTCAGGAGAGTTCTTAACATTCCTAGATGCAGATGATGTATGGCGCCCACAGCTTTTATCAGGCCTGTTGAATCTTATTGAGCAGCATGATGTATCCTTAGTTTGTGAAGCTACAGAATACTGGTATGATTGGAAGGATAAAGGAAAAGAAAATTGTGTAATTCAGATCGGCTCAAGGCATGATCACGTTTTCACACCTCCTCAATTAATGCTCGATTTGTACCCTCTTGGCAAAAGCCCAGCACCTTGTGTTTGTGGATTAATAGTTAAAAAAGTGATTTTAGTTAAACACGGAGGTTTTGATGAAACATTCACTGGTATGTATGAAGACCAGGTTTTTTTAAGCAAATTCTATTTAAATGAACCGGTCTATATATCATCGACATGTAACAATTTGTATAGGCAGAGGCCTGATTCATTAGTAGGAGCCTCACATTCTAAAGGTAACTACCACTCAGCAAGGAAGAAGTTTTTAGATTGGCTGCAAAATTACTTAAAAGAAAAGAACATACACCACCCCGAGGTACTAGCAAGTTTCAAAAATGCTAAATCACACTACAAAACACCTGTATGGTCACCATTGAGGAGCATATTTTTGCTAAAGAAGTTGAAGAGGTTATTTAGAAGATAATGTACTTCAGTTTATCAACATCAAACTTCGACAGGGCCAAAATGATAGCTAAAATTCTTTTTATTTACTGTTTAGTTTAATATTTATACTCAGCCTCTCCTCAAGCAAAACTTATCTGTTTTATGTCCTATAAAATCATATTCTGTAACTGCCTCAAAATTATACCATGTAACTTTTACATAATAAATATGGTTATACTTTAAATCAGTAACTTTAAAAATACCCATTACACGCAACTCATTTGATCTCCTCTACCCCTCCTATAATCAGCCCCTATAGTACCTCGGACATACCACGGCCTGTATGGTCGGTTATGATTCCTGTCTACAACTGTTCTCAGTTTTTAACAGAAACATTAAAGAGCGTCTTAAATCAGGTAACTGCACAGGATATGCAGATTGAGGTAGTAGATGATGCAAGCACTGATGCAAACGTGGAGGCTCTTGTAAAACAGATTGGAGGTGGCAGAATTGCATACTTCAGGCAACCAGAAAACGTAGGGAGTTTGCGCAATTTTGAAACTTGTATCAATCGGTCAAGGGGAGAATTAATTCATATTCTTCACGGAGATGATCTAGTCAGGCTTGGTTTTTATGAAAAACTAGCGTACCTGTTTTCAAAATATCCTGAAGCTGGAGCTGCGTTTTGCAGGTATAACTGCATAGACGAGAATGGGAAGAGTCTGTACGTAAAGAGTCCTGAAAGCAGCCAAGAGGGTGTATTAACTGACTGGCTACTAACTATCGCAGAGCGTCAACGCATACAGTATGCCGCTATAGCTGTGCGAAGAGAAGTTTATGAAAAACTTGGCTCCTTCTATGGTGTCAACTACGGTGAAGATTGGGAAATGTGGGTACGTATTGCCCGACACTACCCCTTTGCTTATACACCTTCTATATTAGCTGATTATAGAAAACATCCACATTCAATCTCTGGTAAAAAATACCTAACAGGGCAATACTTAAAAGATATATATATCGTAACAGAACTTATACAGAGCCATTTACCTATAGAGAGCAAACAACACATATTACGAAGGTCAAGAAGATACTATGCTTCCTACGGAATCAAAATGGCTCAAAATTCCTGGACAAAGCTTAAAGATGAACAGGCTGTTAATTTGCAGATTAAGCATGCTTTGAAATTACACAAAAGCCCCTGGATATACTGGTCAATAGCAAAACTATACATTAAACTAGCATTAGATAAAGCATGGCGCTCGGTATAACAGTCGTAATATGTACTTATAATGGTTCTTTGCTGCTGCCAGAGACCATCCGGCATATAGCACAACAACGTGTAAGCCCTCGTATTCAATGGGAAGTGATTGTTGTTGATAACGCATCTACAGACAATACAAATGAAATCGCCCTACAGGAGTGGGGAAAGCATACTAATGCAACACCATTTTATGTCGTCAAAGAGCCCCATCAGGGGATTACATTTGCACGGGAAACGGGAGTACGAATGGCCAGTTACGATTTTATCTTGTTTTGCGATGATGATAATTGGTTAAATTCAGACTACGTTGCTTTATCCTATAGCATTATGCTGAATAACTCATCTATCGGGGTACTAGGTGGTCATGGAAAGTTGGTGTATGAAGTTCCTCCCCCTAGTTGGGTATACAAAATGAGTTTATTTGGTAACGGACCTCAAGCTAAGCAGACCGGGAAGGTACCACGCAACCTCGTTTACGGTGCCGGGTGTGTGATTCGCAAATCAGCCTACCTTGAAATTTATGAATATGGATTTAAGCCCATGCTTATTGGTAGGGAAGGTAAAAACCTTACTTCAGGTGAAGATTATGAGATATGCTATTCTATTGCCCTACTAGGATATGATATTTGGTATGATGAGAGACTAAAATTTAAGCACTTTATGCCCAAAGCAAGGCTTACATGGGACTACCATATTAGGTTTTTCAGAGATGGTGCAGGAAGCTATGAGGTGCTAATACCATATCAATTTATTTTAAATTACAGATGCAAAAATCTATTTCAATTTAATGTTAGAATAATTAGAGTTGTGCTATCGAGCATAAAAACACTTTTAAAATTGAGCTTGAAACAAACTCCATTAGACTCTGAATCTGACAGTAATAAAATAAATAATTTGAGAATTGTGGCGGTAAAGGCTAAACTTCAAAGTTTTGAAAGATACCAAGAGATGAAGCAAAACTTTAAAACAATCCTTAACTTAAAAAAAGAGGTTACTCTAATTACAACAATTACTCATGCCGATCATAAAAACTATAAAACTAGTTTTCCTAATATGGAAGTGGCTAACTAAATATGAGACTATTATTGAGTATTTAATTGTGGCTCCTCCAACGTCAGTTACTGGCTTAACTGGATATCCCGCCATTGGCGGCTAGAACTATCCATTGCATTTACGTAGTAAAAATTGCATTTATGGAAATTTGATCAGCCGCAAAATCTATCCCAGCATAGAAAAGTTTTTCAGTACCAACCATAAGGGCCTCCCTAGCTCTTAAAATAACTCTATACTTCAGTTATTGCTCCACTTCATTATAAAGACCGTATTTGTCATGGGTTGGCCAACTCTGAAATCAAAGCAGCGTGAAAATGCTTTATAATTGATAACTAATATCTGAGTGTTCCACCGTTGATCCACTTCCGCATCTCGGGTTGTAACTAACATAAGTACGGTGAATTCTAGTAAACATTAGCTTGTCAGAGCAGAAATCGGCCGACAGTAGCCACAGTTATCATTTTTATCCTCCTCTATCTACCGTAGCCTTTCTAGTGATATTATACCAACCCAGTTCTCACGGGTTAACTTCATAATTTCCTAAGTCCCAAACTCAGCTTATTTTAGGTTTAGCTTTATAGCTAAGTCTTTTATACACTTGATGAATGCTAATTACTCCAAGTGAGTAAGGTTTTGGCACCAATCATCTATTTGCGTTTGCCACTATTAGGCGAGGAGTCTATAGTTCAACAGCAATTATGTACCCCATACTATTAACTTCCTTTCAAAAGCATTTACATAAATTAATTAATAAGCCCCAAACCATTGTACTTAGCACACATATAACCACGATGCATTTAATAAATTAATCTACTTTATATACAAATGCCTTTATACAAGCAATTACACTCTCCCAATCATCTATATAGATAGATATAAAGATAAATTTAATGATTCAAATATAAACTAAGGAATAAGAGTGAAAACGCCATTCTTTTAGCGAATGATTTGGCCCTTAAGGGATCAATAGTTTATGTTTGTGATATAGATATAAAGAAATGAACGATAAGAAATAAGATTTAGACACTTAAAACACCTTTAATATAACACAATTTTTAATAACCAAATTCATATTTAACACTTTATAAACAGACGGTATCTTATAAAATAAACACAATTTAAATTAACCCTAAAAACAATTAATAAATTAGAAATTCTTTTAGCCAAATGAAAAGAAAAAACCTTTTAGCCATTCCATTATTATCCTTACTCACTTTAACAGCTTGCAACAAGAACGAACTAGTAGAACCAGACTATGCTGTTTCTGCAAGTACTGTTAGCAACATTACTTCAGTAGAGTCAGGAAGAAGAAACCTTTTAGTTGAAGAAAGATTTGAAACTGCTGTCAGCAGCTCATTTATAGGTGGCAACTATGGTGACTTTTATAAGTTTCAAACTTCAAAATCCTATAGCTTCACAACACCAACATCGGTAGTAAGAAATGGAAATAGAGCAGCCCGCTTTGAGATGAGGAGCGCTGACTCAGGTGTTGTTCGCGCCGAAGCAGTAGCCAGAAAGAGTGAAACAAACCGCCATCGATGGTATGGCCTAAGCATGTATCTGCCAAGTGACGCATGGGCTAATAACACAACAAGTAGTGGTTGGGATATTATAACACAGTTCTGGTCACAACCTGATGCAGGAGAAGGGCCAAGGAACCCCCCAATCGACCTATATGTATCTAAAGGCAGAATGTACCTAAAGGTAGTTTGGGCATCTAAAGCTATCCATACAGACGCTACAAAAGACGGAGAGAAAACCTACGATTTAGGTCCCGTTGAGAAAGACAAGTGGTTAGATTTTGTTTATCATATAAATTTTTCTTATAAATCGGATGGTGTTTTAGAAGTATGGAAGAATGGGGTTAAGGTAGTGGATCATAGAGGTCCAAACAGCTACAATGACCAGACAGTACCTTACTTCAAGTACGGAATTTATAAAAGAAATTGGGAAAACATTTCTAAGCGTGTGATATATGTTGACGATGTACGTGTAGGCAGCGAGAACGCAACATATAATGATGTGGCACCTTCACGCAGTACATCCAGCACCACTTCAACTATCACTAGCACATCTAGCCTGATTAATGCTGGCGGGAGTCAGTTGACCGATAGTCAGTCACGTACTTGGTCTGCCGACGCTAACTACTCAGGTGGCTTGTCTACAAACAGGGCCTTGGCCATCGCCAACACCACAGATGATGCGCTATACCGTTACTACCGCATTGCTTCCAACGGGGCGGCCATTAACTACAGCGTCCCTGTCAAGGAGGCGGGAAACTATACAGTAAAGCTCCACTTTGTGGAGCCTTACTTTAAAGCCTCTAACTCGAGGGTGTTCAACGTCAACTTGGAGGGGCAGCGGGTCTTGACTAACTATGACATCTACAATGAATCCGGCTATGCCAGAGCAGTAGTAAAAACCTTCAATGTCTCTGTTTCAGATGGCGTGCTCAACATCAACTTAGGATCGGTGAAAAACAATGCCATCATCTCTGCCATTGAGGTAACCCCAGTTAACTTGACTTCCCTTAGCACAAGCACCTCTTCAGCCTCCAGCGCATTTAGCCTGATCAATGCCGGCGGAAAACAGTTAACCGATAGTCAGTCACGTACTTGGTCTGCCGACGCTAACTACTCGGGTGGCTTGTCTACAAACAGGGCCTTGGCCATCGCCAACACCACAGATGATGCGCTATACCGTTACTACCGCATTGCTTCCAACGGGGCGGCCATTAACTACAGCGTCCCTGTCAAGGAGGCGGGAAACTATACAGTAAAGCTCCACTTTGTGGAGCCTTACTTTAAAGCCTCTAACTCGAGGGTGTTCAACGTCAACTTGGAGGGGCAGCGGGTCTTGACCAACTATGACATCTACAATGAATCCGGTTATGCCAGAGCAGTAGTAAAAACCTTCAATGTCTCTGTTTCAGATGGCGTGCTCAACATCAACTTAGGATCGGTGAAAAACAATGCCATCATCTCTGCCATTGAGGTACTAGAGCAATATTCATGATTATTTATTTCTAGGTATATTATGTAAACATATACATCATTAATTATATAGTATACACTATACATGAAAAAGGCCTGTGGTACTGGAGGAAACTCTTCGGTGCCACAGGCCTTTTTCATGTACAGGGTATACTAAACTGCAAAAGAAATAAAATAATTAGAGAGCTTTTCTTATTAGAATGTATAGAACCTGACGAATATATATATCTTAAAATAATTGAGCAGTATAAATTACACCACTTAAAAAGACAAGGCGCAACCTAATATTTGGCTACTTTTATTTATAATAAGTACTAGATATAATTGTCCTTCATTACCTGGAATATCAAAAAATAAAAATAAAATACAAAATTACTTAAGTGATTAATAATAGTAATGTTTATAACTATTACTATTATTAAATAATATAGCAACAAAATGCAAAGTTTAAGGTATAATACTTAAACCACCCTAAAGTATATTCTCGTTATGAAAGTTCTTTACTTTTACCAATTATTCTCTACCCCAAAAGGGGCTTGGGGCACAAGAGTGTATGAGTTTACACGTAACTGGGTGAAGCAAGGACATGAAGTCACAGTAGTTACCAGTATATATAGCAAGTCTGACTTAAAAGCAACAAAATTTACAGAAAGCCAGTCTTTTGAGGGAATAAAAGTAAAAGTATTAAATATAAGATTAGACAATAAGCAATCATTCTATAAGAGAGTTTGGTCATTCTTACAGTATAGCACCCTATCATCCTACTACGCATTAACATTGAAGGCTGACGTTGTTATTGCTTCCTCCGGACCTTTGACAGTTGGTATACCTGGGCTAATTGCAAAATATATACGGGGACGAAAACTTGTTTTTGAAGTAAGAGACCTATGGCCTTCTGGAGCAATTGAATTGGGCCTGATTAAGAACTCACTATTAAAAAAAGTCTGCTATTGGCTTGAAAAACAATGTTATAAAGCTTCATCCTATATAATTACTCTTTCCCCAGGTATGACACAGGATATTCAACGTAGATTTGATATAAGCAAAATTACAGATGTAACAAATGCTGCAAATATATCTCTGTTTTCTACACCTACTCAATTCCCTACCACTAAGTCAGATCTAAGACCAAAACAGTATGCTATTTATACAGGAAATATAGGCATGGCCAATAACTCTTATTGGCTTTATAATACAGCAAAGTCTCTACAACTGCAAGGAAGATCAGACATAAAAATACTAATGATTGGAGATGGGCAACAACGTGAGGAACTAATTGAAAGAGCAAGAGAAGAAGGCATAACAAATTATATTAATCTAGGGTTAATGCCTAAAGAAAACTTAGTAAGCTATTTGCAGCATGCGCTAGTGTCAGTTGTTTCTTTTAAAGCAACTCCAGTACTCGACACCTGCTCACCAAATAAGTTTTTTGAATCCCTTGCAGCAGGTGTGCCGGTTATTCAGAGCACACAAGGTTGGATGAAAGACTTTCTTGAAGAACACAAGGTTGGATATACGTTGGACCCTAATGACCCCGATCAGCTAGCAAAAACTTTAATCAATATGAGCGAAAACCCTGAAGCAGTACACACAATGGGATTAAGGGCATCAAATGTTGCCGCCGTCCATTTTGATAAAGATTACCTAGCTGAAAAGATGCTCAAAGTCTTACAGGCTGTTCATGAAACCTCTCCTGTTGATTCTCTGCCTACAGTAGATTCTGAGTTTTCATTAAAGCAATATAACTAAAACTCAAATATAAATTTACGTCTTTTCTTATTTTAACATAGCTCAGTTTTACTGGTCATAGGTATATAATAAATTATAATTATATATATATAATCATATCTCGCCTATCTATAAATTGTAAATCAGACATACCGGCATAGTATGTAATATAACTATTAAACTATTTATAAATATAGCAATATAATATATTATATTTTATATATAAAATTTTTAGAATTTATATTTCCTTATACCAATCCTTCCTTATACCCATAAAAATAAACTTTTAGCTAAATAAAAGTTGCATTTTATCAAATATAAATAAATTACCAATTTTTATAATCTTTTTATTACTTTTTTTACTACTTCCCCGTATATACAATTAATAATAAATATAAGTCAAATAATTTGTTCACTTGCTTTTATAGTAATCCAAAATTTAAGGTTTATGAGTGTACATCTATTATCCTCGAATAGCTTTGATTTAAATAGGACAAAACTTAAAGTTGTTAGGCAAGAAAGTATAAAGAGTAAGAGATGCCTTATTATCAATCCTGGGGTTATAGCAGAAGAGCTTGTAAAGGAGCCTAAATTTGAAAAAAAGTATACAACAGAATTTTGGAATGAATCTTCTAAAACTGATTTAGCTACTTTTCTGGAATCTAATCAATATGATGTAATTTTGTTAGATCCTAGTTATAACATCTCACTAAGTCATACTCAATTAAAGTACATTAATAACTTAAGAGTAAAGCAAGTTTGTGTGTATAACCTGGCTTCGTTTTATGAAAGTTTTACGAAACGAATTCCATCTGTACATTGCAAGTCATGGCTTATAAGCAGTGACTTATTTTATGTAAATTCACGTAGAAATTTCTTCTATATTAAGAGGGCAATTGATCTGGCAGTTGCTATTTCTATTACCCCGATAGCCGCCATCTTAGTGTTAGCAGCAATATTTTGTATAAAGGTAACATCAAAAGGGCCTGCATTCTTCATCCAAAACAGAGTAGGGCTTAAAGGAAAAATTTTTAGCATCTATAAGCTTAGAACCATGTACTATTGCCCTGAAGGCACAAACAATGCTTTCACAGTTTTTAATGATGTAAGAATAACTCCAATTGGCAGATTTTTAAGAAAGACCAAAATAGATGAGCTGCCTCAGCTTATAAATATTCTATGTGGTCACATGAGTTTAATCGGCCCAAGACCCGAGAAAGAAGATATAGTTTGTAGACTAGCAGAGGAAGCTCCTTACTATAACCTAAGACATGCAATAAGACCTGGAGTAACGGGTTTAGCTCAAGTTACGCACCCTACCGCTACTCCTGAGCAAAATCTTCAAAAGTTAGAATACGATCTCTTCTATTTAAAGAATGCATCTTTGTTATTAGACATTAAAATATTCTTTAAAACTATAAAAGTAGTATTGACAATGAACAGTCTTTAGTGTGGCGTATAATAAATTTCAGGACATATTATACTATTAACTTTCCGTGGCTAAATTGAAAGCTTTTAATGTTTTGCGGAAACAGTAATTTTAGCCACAAGCAAATGTCATCAAATTTAGCAATGGTACTTAGTTTCAGATTTGATAAAAGGGATCTTGAAGCTTAACGTTTATGTTTCTCATCTAGTGCCCTTACCAATAGTCATTTTTTTCTGCAGTAAAACTAAGAAGTTTGGTATAGACTCAAGTGCCAATCCTCCTCAACCCACTCACCCTCAACCCCCGCTGACCCAGAAAAAGCAGCCCCAGCCCCAGCGGCATCAGCACACTCGCCCAGAACATCAGCCAGTTGAAACTCGGCAAAGCCGTCAGCCCGAGCCAGAGCAAAGTGCCCTGCCCGAACAGCATTAATTCCGTAGCAAAGAAGCCGGCCAGAAAAAGCGTCAGCCCGATACCGCCATACCGGCCGAGTCGGTAGAGGTTTTGCTGCAGCAGGAAGCCCAGCACGAAGAGCGACACAAAACCGAGCAGCGACAGGTGCAGGTAGCCGATGATGAAGTAGCGGAGTTTGTAGGCCAGATCCGCCATGTACGGGAAAGCGGAGGCCGTTTGCAAGGCCAGTTTCAGCACAAAAAAGAACAGCGCCATACCTACCAGCGCCCGCACCCAGGGCTTCAGCAAAAGCACGGTTTCTGCCCATACCTGCCGTACTACTTTTATAAGGTATAGCAGCCCCGCCAGCTGCATGGCCACCGACACATACCCGACGGAGTATACCCAGTCCGCCGGTTTTGTCCAGAGCACCGAGAGCGCATAGGCAGGTAGACAAGCCAAAGCCAGCATCCAGAAAGCCCGCATGGCCCAGTGGCGGTTGAAGTCGATTTGGTTACGCTCCAGAAACCAGAACAGCAAGCCGAGCACGGCAAAGGTAAACCAACCGTTGTACTGGAAGTGCAGGTAAAAATAGATGGCCGAGTAGTAGAGTTCGCCGCCAATCGTGCCCTTCGCCATGATCGGCCCCATGGCCCAGGGACCAATGGAAGACACCACCATGAACAGCAAAGCCGTACCGATGTATTTCAGCGAAGTGGCGTGCGTGTTAAGATCTACATTAAGTTGCACATGCTTCCAGTAGCTGCGGGCAAACCAGTAGCTGAGCAGGATGTGCATCGTCGAGAAGATGATGGAGAAAAGTGCATAGCCCTGCACCGGGAAGGTGAACAGCATGCCCAGCACCGAGACCTGTGTCAGGAAAAACTGCCGTCGGAAAGAGGTGCGTGCCGCGCCAGTAACCGCCGGAAAAATGTAAAGCAGGGCCGCAAAAAAAGCGCAGTAGAGCCAACCCAGCAAGGCCACATGCGAGTGCGCGTGCAGGAAGTATTTAAAGTTGACGCCGTCTACAGGCGACACCATGAGCCAGCGCAGGAAAAGGCCCAGCATAGCCACTAGCACCAAATAACCCAATGCGATGCGTGCCCGCACCAGGGTATCATGTCCCGTTTGTGGTAACTGCTGCAGCCTCTCCCTAACCTCTTTCATCGTTTATTCAAAGTACTGGTTGAATGCCTTCAGCCGCTCATTTACACGAGTGAAGGCTGCTTCAGACTGGTGTTCGTCGTTGCCGTCTAACAGGTTCACGTCCTCCACCAGCGGCATCAGGTATACGTGCAGCATGTCATGGGCGGGGCCTTTCATGCGGCAGTCTTTGAAGAGTCCCTGCATTTCCGCCTTCATCGAAGTGCCCAAATCGTTGTAAGCGGCTGCCGAGTTGTTCTCGGCCTGTGCGTTAAATTCCTGCACCATACCTTGCAACTGGGCGATGTGGCGGTTGATTGGCTCGTCGGCTTTCCAGCGCTCGGTGCCGTTCAGGGCAAGCGTTTGCTCTTCATGCACCACTTCGGTATGTTCTGTTTCCATGTCGCGCTCAGTTCCGCACATGGAGGTTAAACTGGCCAGGAAAATCGCGATGATCATTAGTTTCATAAGACTTATATCTATTTATTGATTGAAAATGGATTTTAAGACAGTACCTTCTCTTCCTCCCCAGGGTCGTTAAGTTCTAGCAAACTCTCCCCTTAAGGACAAGTGAGACGCGAGTCGAAACTTGCGAGCTTAGCTCTCAGAGGGGTGTTTACAGTTGCTAGGAAAATGAATTTGGCCTATGATTGGCGCTTCGACTCTGACTTTACACCCCTATAATCCCCTCAAGGGGATAGTTGTCGGCAGAACTTAACGACTCTTCCTCCCCCGTTACAGGTATAGCGCCTAGCACCAGCCGTAGCAAATCCTGCTGCAAGGACTGGCTGCGGTCTTTGGCATACAGGGTATGCACCAGTGTATGGATGTCTTCTTTCGCCGCATTTGGGTGTTTCTCCTTAAACTGCAGCACCTCCTCGAGTATCGCCAGCGGCCGCGGCCCCCATGTGAAGAGTCGCTCATTCGTTTCAGCGTTCAAACAGATCAGCTTAGGTATAGCGCGGCTGCCGTTGGTGAGGCAGGTGTCCATCCAGGCCGGGTTTTCATCCCGCAGAATAACGGTCAGCTCGATCGTCGGCACGGCGTCGGCAATGGCGGCCAAAGCCGGCATCTGCTGCGCTCCGTCCCCGCACCACGACTCCAACAGCACCACCCAATGCCACTCCGGACGCGGCTGTTGCAGGGCCCCCAACAGTTCAGGGTCTATTTTGAACTGTTTCTCCACACGCTTCATGCGCTGCAGATTGAGTTTGGTGAAGGCGATGCGTTCTTCGGTCTGCTCCGGGCCTGTAGTCATGTTATCAGCCACCAGTTGCTCCACCAGCAGTCTGTAACTCTGATAGGTCAGCGGATTGATAAGTTCGGGGGTGAGTATATCGGGGGTGTTCATGTGTTTGATTTAAATTTCATGCAATTCTACCCTTTTCCACCGCTTTATAAAATGACTTAAGTCACTCACATACAATATTTAACAAATCTTATTTACGCTGTAAAAACATATACCTATAAAATGATCTATGTCACTATTTAGACTAACTATGCTCATTTCCACAGCATGGAAACAGGACTAACTTGTGCCTTCATCCAAGCTCAAATCTACCAGCCATGTTGCATCGGTTAATTGGTGGTCCATACGCTCATTTGCCAGCTACACCAGTCCTGGGCCATACCTTAATGAGGGTATTTTTCGCTGCATCTTGCCGACCAAACAAACCGCTATACCTGAATTAGAAATACTTTCATCTAAAGAATTGCCACATACATGAGTACGACAACTATACAACCGACCAGCACTTTCGACCCGAACGACCTGAGGATCGCCTTCAGTAACAAAACGGACAAGGAGCTCAAGCTCGCCCACTTCCTCTTTAAGATGATGGGCAAACCTACTTTAGTGAAGCTGGGCGGCGTGGCCTCGGTCTGGGCGCTTAAGCTGGGGCTTCCGATCAAGGGCCTCGTGAAAGGCACCATTTACAGCCACTTCTGCGGAGGCGAAACAGCACAGGAAGCCCAACGTGCCATTCGCCGCATGGCCAACGCCAGGGTATACACCGTGCTCGACTATGCCGCCGAAGCCAAGGAAGACGAAGCCGGGTTTGACCACGTACTCGACGAGATCATGCGCAACATCCGGCTGGCAAAAGTTACAGGCGAGATTCCCTACATCAGCGTGAAACTGACAGGTATAGGCTCCCGTGATATTTTCCAGAAACTGCAGGAAGGCGAAGTGCTGACTACACAAGAACAGGCCGCTTTCCAGCGTACAGAGAGTCGCCTGGATATAATTTGCAAGGCTGCTTACGAAGCCAATATCACCGTTTACATCGACGCCGAGGAGACCTGGCTGCAGCAGCCTATGGACGAACTGGCCGAAAAGATGATGCTGCGCTACAACGAGCGCCGCGCCGTCGTTTTCAACACGCTGCAGATGTACCGCACCGACCGTATTGCCTACCTCACCGATTTGCTCAAGCGAAGCGAAGGCTACGACGTGATTCTGGGGATAAAGATCGTGCGCGGCGCCTACATCGAGAAAGAACAGGAACGTGCCGTCGAACATGGTTACCCGAGCCCGGTCTTCCATATCAAGGCCGATACCGACCGCAGCTTTGACGGGGCCATCGACATCTGTCTGCAAAACCTGCACCGTGTGGAGCTTTGCGCCGCCACGCACAACGAATCCAGCACCCGCTACCTCGTCAACCAGATCAACCGCCAGGGTATAGCCGACCACCAAAAGCGCATCCACTTTTCGCAACTCTACGGCATGAGCGACAACCTGACCTACAACCTGGCCAGCGCCGGTTTCAACGCCTCCAAATACCTGCCTTACGGCGACGTGGCCACCACCCTGCCTTATATGATCAGGAGAGCGGAGGAAAACACGTCCATCGCCGGGCAAATGGGCCGCGAGTTGAGCTTGCTGGAGGCGGAGATAAAGCGGCGGGGATTGTGACCCCTTCCCGAAAAAGGTTTAATACCCTCGCTCGCGTCCCGCGAGTGTAAGATTTTTTAGTGGCGTCCCGCCACTTGTGCCGATAGGCACAGACACAAGCGGCCGGAGTCCGCATAATAACTCACACTCGCGGGACGCGAGCGAGGGCAAAAGGGAAGGTTGGAGGAGGTAAAACTCCAGATTCCTCCCTCAGGTCGAAATGACAGAAAGGTTAAAAAGTAAAAACAAAATCAAATCGATACAGCATTTTTCATTCATGATCAAAAACACACCGCACACCTTCCACATCCCGGTAATGGGCCTGGCCTTTTCCATCGACTCGCCTATGAAAGTGGCGCAGTATGGCATCTCTTCGGTTGTCTCGCTCAGCGACGATACGCTGATCGAGCAGATGCGTGAGTATTACAGCCAGGTATACCAGGAGCCGTTCACGCCGATCTCGCAGAAAGAAGAAGACTACCGCGCCCGTCGCATTACGGCCTACCTCAACCTGGCCGACCGCATCGTGAAACTCCAGGTACAGGCGCTGAAACAAGAGCCCTTTGATTCGGAGTCGCGCCTGACCAAGTATTTTTTGCTGCTGCCAGACAATGCCCCGTTGAAGGCGATGTACAGAAAAATGCTGCAGACCAGTAACCCGGAGCTGAAAAAGATCATGCAGGACGAGTTGCGCCATGCCGTGGTGCCGGGCAGCATCGATGTGAACATCATGACCAAGCTCGACAAAACCAATTACGACAAAGACGGCAACCCGCTGCCATCCGAGTACTCCGACGCGCTGGCCGCACTGCGTGGTTTTGCCAAAAGCACGGTACATGCTTCGGTGATTTTCTCGGCCGGTATGAACATGCGTCTCTACAGCTACCTCGAGCAGTTCCCTTGCTTCTTCCCCGACAAAAATGGCTTTCTGCAAAAACAGGTGGTGATCAAAGTGAGCGACTACCGCTCGGCTTTCGTGCAGGGCAAGATCCTGGCTAAAAAAGGCATCTGGGTATCGGAATTCCGCATTGAATCTGGTTTGAACTGTGGCGGCCACGCCTTTGCTACAGACGGCTATTTGCTCGGACCGATCCTGGAAGAATTCAAACAAAACCGACAGACCATGCAGGACGAGCTCTATACCTTGTTCAGCGCAAACCTTGCGGCCAAAGGATACACTATACCTGAAACTGCGCCCACTATGCACATCACCGTGCAGGGCGGCATCGGCACATCAGATGAGCATAACTTTTTGCTGGAGCACTACGGCATGGACGCCGCAGGTTGGGGCACTCCGTTTTTGCTCGTTCCTGAAGCCACAACCGTCGACGCGGAAACCATGGAAAAGCTGGCGCGTGCCAAAAAAGAAGACCTATACCTGAGCCCGATCTCCCCACTTGGTGTGCCTTTTAATTCCATGCGCGGCACCAGTTCCGAGGCGCTTACGCTGGCGCGTATCGAAAAAGGCAAACCAGGCAGTCCCTGCGAAAAGAAGCACCTGGTGTCCAACACTGAGTTCACCAAAGAGCCCATCTGCACGGCCTCCCGCAAGTACCAGCGCAACAAACTGGTAGAGCTGCAAGGTATGGGCATGCCGGAAGCCGAATACAAAGCGGCAGAAGCCAAAGTGCTGGAAAAAGAATGCCTCTGCGAAGGCCTGGCCAACACCGCCCTGTTAAAGTTTGGCATCAGCCGCAAGGCCGTTGCTTCACGTCCGGTTGCCATTTGCCCGGGTCCGAACCTGGCTTACTTCTCCAACATTTTCAAGCTGCAGGAGATGGTCGACCATATCTACGGCCGTGTGAATGTGTTGAACAACACCTATCGTCCGCATGTGTTCATCAACGAGCTTACTATGTACGTGCAATACTGGAAAAACAAGAAGGCCGAACTGCAGGAAACCATGACCGATAAGCAGGAAAAATACCTGCAGAATTTCTGGCAGAACCTGCAGCATGGCATCGCTTATTACAAGGAACTAGTGCCGACCCTTTTCAAAGACCAGTTGGAGAAGCGCATGCTGCTACTGGATGAATTATTGGAGGCCGAAGATCAGTTGCAAGTGGCCAATCAGAAGGTATAGAGCATTATGAGTAGAATACGATTAACACGCCTGTTCACGTTTGAAGCCGCGCACGCCCTCCAGAATTACAAGGGTGGTTGCCGCAACATTCACGGGCATTCTTACCGGCTGGAGGTAACCATTATCGGCACTCCCATCGTGAGCGAAACGCACCCGAATGACGGCATGGTGATGGATTTCAAGGACCTCAAAAAGATAGTGCAGGAAACCCTCATCGACCCGATCGACCATGCCTTGCTGCTCCGTCAGGACGCGTCGCTGGAGTTGGTGGAGGCACTGCGCCACCTGGAGCATAAACTGGTGCTCACCCCGTTTCAGCCAACTTGCGAGAACATGCTGATCGATTTCAAACAGCGCATCAGGCACTTGCTGCCGGAGTACGTGGCGTTGCACAGCCTCAAGCTCTGGGAAACGGAGAAGTCGTTTGCGGAGTGGTATGCTGCGGATAATGTGTAGCTGAGAATCCTTTCCTTCAAAACCGCCCTGTTCGCCTGGCTAATGCCATGATCAGGGTGGTTTTCTTGTGTCTTCCCAAGCAGGTTGTAACTGGTTTTCAGCAAGATCCTTTGAAACGAAGCGGTTCTAAAATCGTTTTAGAGAGTTCAAACCATTTCGTACGACTATGAAAAAGACACTTATAATTTTTGTTGGGATTTTCTTCTTCTCCTGCAGTTCTGACAATACCACACGCGACACCGCCGATGACGCCAATACTCGCGACGCCGAAACGATAGATGAAAGCGTAGAGATAGGAGCTGGTGAGGAGGTAAGCCCGCAGCTTGACATGGAGGACGACACCGCGGCCTTCGAAGTAGACACTATATCGAACACAACCGGTACCAATCAACAGTAACACAATAATCACAAAAAGTCCCCGCCTTTCGCAAGGCGGGGACTTTTTGTGGGGTGTATCTTAGATAAGTAACTTGTCTACCTGCCCTACAAGTCTCTTTTGATGAAGGCCCTTCTGGAGATCAGCAGCGGCACGAGCACCCAGAGCACGAGTATTAGAAAGGCAATACCCACGCCCCAGCCGCTGCCGAAGATGCTCTTGTAGAGAGCGCCCGTGTAGCCCATCATGGCCGAAACGTCCAGGTTTAAGAGCACCATCACCCTGCCCAGGTCCACCGGGTTGAGGGCCGTGAGCGCCAGGGTGGCGTACTCGAGCGGGTAGTCGCCGAAGGAGTAGAGGATAAAGAGCACGATGCCGTCGTAGATCAGGGCAAAGTAAAACCACAGCATCAGGGCTATACCTATACCTTTGGCCTTATCTCTGGTGATGACCGAGGCCAGAAAGGCCAGGGCTACGAAGATGAAGGTGATGAACACCCCCGTCAGCACCAGGTACAGCCCCGTGGCCCCGGGAGCGAACAGCAGCACAGGTATACCCACCCCGATCAGAAAGGCGGCAGACAGCGAGAGGGACACGCCCAGGTACTCACTCAGGAAGATCTTGCTGCGCCGGATGGGTTGGGAGACCAGCAGCTCCATGAACTCATAGGAGTTGTAGAAGTGGGTGGTGGCAAAGACGATGCTGATCAGCGGCACGGTCAGCAGCACCAGGTTCAAAAGGCTCAGCAGGCCCTTGTCGGCGCTGCCGCCCAGGTTGAACAACCCGATCGAGAGCAAGAGCAGAAACAAGGTATAAGCGACAACGATCTTGCTGCGCACGATATCATACAAAACGTATTTGATGATCTTGTTCATGGCTTATAGCACTCTCCCTTCTTTCATGATTTTAGCAACCGCGCGGCTCAGGCGTGTTTCCTGCGTTTGCGCCTTCAGGTCAGAAATAGTTTCATAAAACATCACATTGCCGTCTACCAGGCAGAGTATCTCATCGGCCACTTCCTCAATCTCGCTCATCACGTGCGAGGTGATGAGCACCAGCTTGCCTTTCTTTTTCTCTTTCAGGATTTTGCCTTTCAGTATCTCCGCCGAGATCGGGTCGAGGCCGGCGGTGGGTTCATCGAGAATCAGAACCTCCGGGTCGAAAAGAAAGGCAATCGCGGCACTCACTTTCTGCTTCGTGCCGCCCGACAGGGAGCCCATTCTCTTGTCATACATTTCTTCCAGCCGGTACAAACCGATCAGTTCTTCGTCCACAGCATCTTCTTTACGGATGTCGCGCACCATCTCGATCACCTGCCGGATTTTCATGTTCTCGGGGTACTTGCCGATCTGGGGCATGTAGCCGATCTGGCTGCGGTAGGCGTGTTTTTTGAGCACGCTCTCGCCATTCATTTTAATGTCGCCGCTGTCGGGCAGCACCATGCCCAGGATGCACTTGCTCATGGTGGTTTTGCCTGCACCGTTCGGTCCGATGATGGATATTACTTTACCTTTTTCGAGCTCAACGCTCACGCCACGGAGCACTTGCAGTTTGCCGTAGGACTTGTACAAATTCTCTATTGTTATCATGATCTATCTTCTTCATTAGCGGCTGTTCGTCAACCAGGGTTTGGGGAATGATACTCGGCATTACTTTTTCCATGTTGTCCAGCAGATCCACCATAAAGCTGCGCATGAACATGATGGAAGGTGGCACCTGCTCTACCAGCATGGAGTACAGACTCACCGGCCGGTACGGCACATCGCCTATGCCGTCTTTATCCAGGTCGTAGCCCGTGTACTTGTCCCAGTAGTTGTGCTCAAAGTAGTTGTGCTGTGCATTCCCGTTGGTACTGATGTCAAAAGAGTTTCCTGTGAAGTTGTTCAGCCGGAAGGTATCGTCTATACACGTGGTCATCAATTTGATTGCCCAGCCGTTGCGCTCGAAATCATTGTTTTTGAAATCCAGGCGGCTGGAGCTTTCCATGTGTATACCGGTGGTGTTGCGCCGGAAAATGTTGTTGTGAATAAAACTGTTGTTTATTTCTTTCAGGAGCAGTCCGTAGGAGGCAGCGCCCCAGTTGTCCTCGAAGGTGTTATACTCCATGTGGACGTTGGTGGTATACATCACCGCCACGCCGGCACCGTTCTTCTGGAAAGTATTATGGGTATATACGTTGTTATCCGAGAACATGAAGTGCAGGCCGTAGCGCATGTTCTGGTGACTGGTGTTACGCTGCACCTTGCTGTTCTTCACCGTCTCCAGGTAGATGCCGTCCCGGTGGCCCTGCACATCATTCCCGATGATCTGCACGTCATCTGTGTAGTACAGGTGGATGGCGTTGCCAAGCGAAGACTCCGTCTTGCCCAGGTTCTCCCCCTTTATCACGTTGTCTTTAATGACGATGCTGTCTGCGTACTGCAGGTATATCCCGTAGTAGGTTTTCAGGATGGTGTTGTTCAGTATCCGGATGTTGTTCTGCTGCCTGACCCGGATAGCGGCGTCGTCGCGGGTATAGCTGGTGGCCACGTTTTGCAGCGTGAAGCCCTGGATGGTGACATTGTCAGAAGCCACCGTGATGAGCTGCCCGCTGTTCTGGCCGTCAATCACCGGGTTGTTTTGCCCGATCAGGCGAATGGGTTGAGTGATCTCTATACCAGACTCTTTGTACGTGCCCCCGTCCACGAGCACCACATCGCCGGCTTTGGCCTTGCTGACGGCCGCTTTCACGGAGCGGTACTCGCAGGTAGAGCACACCTTTAGTGTGCCGCCAACAGCCTGCAGGCTCGTCAGCAGCAGTACAAAGGCGCATGCCGTCCAGATGATGATATGTTTACTCGGGTTTCTCATTATTTCTTACAGCTTGTTTAACCTCCTCCCAGTTCAGCAGGCGGCCTCCATACTCTTGTTGCATATTAGTAGCCGTGGCTTCATCCGCCACAGCCGTCAGGAACATGCCCATGGGGCTGGGCAGCTCGGTGCTTTGCAGGAAATGCGCCTTGTCCACCTCGATGAGTGTATTCGGGTTGGCAAAGTCTGTTACCAGCAGATAAGCTGCTTTGTCACTTATTTCTTTATGCTCCAGGGTATAGGACGCCAGGCACTCGGCCGCGTCGAAGTAAAAAGCCTTGCCTTTGTCGTTCACCAGTTCAGCGCCATACCTGTTGTCCGACACGGTCATCTGGCAGTGGGTACAATTAGCCTCCCCATAGGGCACAGGTTTAGGTTCCACTGAGCAGCCCGCCGCTCCAATTAGTAAGAGTAGGAGGCTCAGTGTGTAAAGGGTGTGTTTGTGTAACATGTCGTAGATTTTCGGGTTAAGTGGAATTGATTTTACGCTTGCTCAGTAGGTATACGAGTCCGCCTATGACGAGAGCCAGGAAGATGCCAATGCTACCCCAGGCGGGCAGCGAGAGCGCATTGAAATTGAGTAGTGCTTTGTGTCCCAGCAAGGGCGGGATGTACGTCATGCCTGGTACTTTGATGGGGGCAGTCGGGTCGAGGTTGGTGCCGAACCTGTGTAGCCAGAGGTAGAAATCGGCGATGCCGGCAGCGCCACCTATGGCCAGCAGAACAACCCAGAGCAGCACCAGCTTTCGTTTACCGAGTAGCCCCACGATCACGCCTGTCACCATAAAGAAAATGACAATATAGGGCATATACTTCAGCTCGGCAAATGATTCAGCATGAATCGGCTTCATCCCGATGTAGTGATTCAAGATGTTGAAATTCTGCAGTACGCTCTCCGAACTACCGCCCAGTTTGTCTATCCAGATGTGTAGCTCTAACCCCTCGGGGTATTGTGGCGCCTCCAGGTATATCTTCCACATCGGAAGGAAAAACAGTGTACCGAGTGACAAAGCTGCCACTACCATCAGTATTCTCAGGTATATGCGCATCTTTTACCTTTAGTGAGGAGGTATAAAAAGACAGCGAAGCCTGGTTTTAACAAACTCCGCTGTCTTTCACAATCAGCTAATCTTAATTTACACTTGCCTGGGCCGGAGGTACCGGTCGCTTTTCGCCAGTCGAGAATTTTATAGGGACATTAGATCCCCTCGGTGACACCCGCACGTAGCCTTGCATTTCCTGGTGAAGGGCCGAGCAGAAGTCCGTACAGTAGAACGGATATACGCCCGGCTGCTTCGGCACCCAGCGCAGCGACTGCGTGGCGCCCGGCATGATCAGGGTCTCAGAGTTGTTGGCGCCCATCACAGCGAAGCCATGCGGTACGTCCCAGTCCTGCTCTAGGTTAGTCACATGGAATATGACGGTATCGCCCACCTGCACACCTTCGATGTTGTCTGGAGTAAAGTGGCTTCGGATCGAGGTCATTTTAATTTTTACTGTCCTACCCTGCCGCGTCACACTGGCGTCAGACTCTTTTTTCACAGCATCCGGGTGGGTGTTATCTCCCAATTTGTAGAACTTGACACTGTTCGGAGCCACCTTATCCGCTGCAATAGCCTGCGCGTAATGTGGCTCTGCCAGGGTCGGGAAGTCAAGGAGCAGCCTCATTTTATCCCCGCTGATGTCGATCAGTTGGGCAGCGTGCACCAGTTCGGGTCCGGTTGGCAGGTAGCGGTCTTTGGTAATCTTGTTCATCACCACCAGGTACTTGCCGTTCGGCTCTTTGGTATCGCCGCCCGGAATCATCAGGTGGCCCGGCGAGTAGTAGACCGGAATTCTATCCAATACCTGCAGGTCTTTCACGTTCCACTTCACCACTTCCGACGACACGAACATGGTCGAGTAACCGTTGCCTTTGTCGTCGAACTCGGTGTGCAATGGTCCCAGACCCGGCTCTTTTACTTCGCCATACAGTACAGACTCGTATTTGAATACCGGGATACCGTTCACCTCGCCGTCAAAATCTTTGTTTTCAATGGCTTTCTGCATTTTAGAGAAAGAGAACACCGGCAATGACGACGCCAGCTTACCATTCACCACCATGTACTCCCCTGTTGGGTCCACGTCGATGCCGTGTGGCGACTTGGGCGCCGGGATCAGGTACATCATGCCCGGGCACTCTTCCGGCAGCAGGTAACGGACTTTCTTTATAACATTAGACTTAGCTTGGTGCGAACCATGGTCTTTTATATTGTGGTAATAGTTGGCTGGCATCTCATGCGCCTTGCCTTCGGCGGCATACTTGGCTGCCAGCTTCCAGTTGATGGCCGCCAGGTAGTCGCGGTCGTTTTGCGATGCCCCAAGCTCCTTCAAAGTGCGGGATTTCTCCGTGTTGTAAGTAGTAAAGAACACCCAGTCTTCAGAAGGACCTTTACCACCGTTGGCCAGGTCATAGTCAAAGCCTGGCACCAGCACCTGGAAGTCCAGCTCCATGTGGCCATCCTCTTCGTTTGTTTTGATGAAAGAGATAGATCCCCGGAACTTATCTTTGTATTCTTCCAGGCTGGCATCTCCCATCCCCCCTTTTTCCAGATCGAGTGGAACCGAGAAGCGGGTGCCTGCCAGAATGTATTCGTTGTTGTTGGTCGGGTATGGCGAGCAGTGGTTACCGGCAGAGTTCGGGATCTCCATGATCTCTACTGTCTCGAAGGTTGCCAGATCAACTTTTGCCACACGTGGCGTGTTATTGCCATTCACATACAGGAACTTGCCATCCGCTAAACCATCGGTGCGCGACAGCTTCGGGTGGTGCAGGTCATCCCAAGGCACAAAACCATGGGAGGTCATCAGCATTGGCTTTGATTCCTCGTTGTAGCCATAGCCGTTCTCGGCGAACTGTGAGAAAACAGGAATCACCTTAAGCAGTCGGCCGGAAGGAAGGCCGTAGACCGATACCTGCCCGTTGAAACCTCCGGAAAGGAAGGAATAGTATTCATCATGCTGTCCTGGTGGAACATAAACTGCGGCCGAGGCCTCAGAGTCTACCACATCGGATTTCTTACTCTCATCTCCACCTCCACATCCCTGTAGTACCACACCCACTATGAGCATAAGCATGAAGCCTAGCCTGGGTGCTATCAGTCTTGAAATAGGGTCAAGTACTTCCATGATTTTTGGGGTTTAGTTATTTTCCTTGTGCCTGGAGATCATTCAGTCGTAAGAACTCCAGTATAGCGCGTGCGTCCTGCTCGTTGATGTTCTGGTTCGTCATTTGCGTCAGGTGCTCAGCCAGAAGCTTTTTGGCGGTGGGGTCTTTCTTGGTCATTTCCTCCGGGTTGATCACCATGTTCATGATCCACTCCGGCTTGCGTTTTTCTGTTACACCCAGCAGGCCCGGGCCAACAATTTTCTGATCGGTGAGCTGGTGGCAGGCAGAACATTTCCCTTCAAATATGGTCTTCCCCTCAGCCGCCAGGGCATCATCTATGTTCTCACTTACTTCAATGGAAGAAACGGGTCCTATACCTTTGCCATCATCCTCTACGGGAGCCTGTTCCTGCTGGTGTGCCAGCCCGGTCTGCTCCTGTGCCTCAGTAGCATTTTTTTCATTGTCGCCTGATGAACAGCTAAAAAGCATCGTGCCACAGAAAAGGGCCGCTACGCCATACCTCATAGATCCAAGCAAAATATTCCGCAGAAAGTTGTTTAATGAATAAGACTGATTTGTCATAGTTTTGGTGGTTAAGTTGGATTACTGTTAAACAATACTGCGATTGTGTACGCACCATAGGTCCTTCGGTTTGATTTGGAGGTTATTGCTGACGTCAACCAGCACATTCTTATAGCTTAATTTTCAGCACTATACCTTCTACCTGAAGCATTAGGCAAGGAAGTAGAGCATCTCCTGTAACAGTTGCAAAAAGCCTAGATCCTGTAAAGCAGAAGAGCGCAGGCCTTTCGACCTGCGCTCTTCTGCGCGCAAACAATATCAATTTATTTTTTGCAGCAACTGCGGCATTTTCTGCCCTACAAATCCCGTTTCTGGAAGACCCTACGGGAGGTGAGCAGCGGCACGAGCACCCAGAGCACGAGCACGACAAAGGCGATGCCCACGCCCCAGCCGCTGCCGAAGATGCTCTTGTAGAGAGCCCCCGTGTAGCCCATCATGGCCGAGACGTCCAGGTTTAGGAGCACCATCACCCTACCCAGGTCCACCGGGTTGAGGGCCGTGAGCGCCAGGGTGGCGTACTCGAGCGGGTAGTCGCCGAAGGAGTAGAGGATAAAGAGCACGATGCCATCATAGATCAGGGCAAAGTAGAACCACAGCATCAGGGCTATACCTATACCTTTGGCCTTATCTCTGGTGATGACCGAGGCCAGAAAGGCCAGGGCTACGAAGATGAAGGTGATGAACAGGCCCGTGAGCACCAAATACAAACCTGTGGCCCCGGGAGCGAACAGCAGCACAGGTATACCCACCCCGATCAGAAAGGCGGCAGACAGCGAGAGGGACACGCCCAGGTACTCGCTCAGGAAGATCTTGCTGCGCCGGATGGGTTGGGAGACCAGCAGCTCCATGAACTCATAGGAGTTGTAGAAGTGGGTGGTGGCAAAGACGATGCTGATGAGCGGCACCGTCAAAAGCACCAGGTTCAGCAGGCTCAGCAGACCCTTGTCGGCGCTGCCCCCCAGGTTGAACAACCCGATCGAGAGCAAGAGCAGAAACAAGGTATAAGCGACAACGATCTTGCTGCGCACGATATCATAAAGTACGTATTTGATGATCTTGTTCATGGTCTAGTCCTCCTCATTCATAATTTTGGCAATGGCACGGCTCAGGCGCTCCTCGTTGGTGTTTTGCTTGATACCGGAAATCGTGTCGTGGAATTTCACCGCGCCGTCCATCAGGCACATTACTTCGTCGGCCACCTCCTCCACTTCGCTCATGATGTGCGACGTGATTAGGATAAGCTTGCCCTTTTTCTTTTCCTTCAGGATCTTACACTTGAGTATCTCCGCCGAGATCGGGTCGAGGCCGGCGGTCGGTTCATCGAGAATAAGCACCTGCGGGTCGAACATGAAGGCAAGTGCCGCACTCACTTTCTGCTTCGTGCCGCCCGACAGGGAGCCCATTCTTTTGTCATACATATTTTGGAGGCCATAGAGGCCTATCAGTTCTTCGTCAATCACGGTGGCGTCTTTACGGATGTCGCGCACCATCTCGATCACCTGCCGGATTTTCATATTTTCCGGGTACTTGCCGATCTGGGGCATATAGCCGATCTGGCTGCGGTAGGCGTGCTTTTTGAGCACGCTTTCGCCGTTGAATTTGATCTCGCCGCTGTCGGGCAGCACCATGCCCAGGATGCACTTGCTCATGGTGGTCTTGCCTGCGCCGTTCGGGCCGATGATGGATACTACACGGCCACCGTCAAAATTTACTGTCAGGTCTTTTAGTACGGTTAGCTTACCGTAGGTTTTGGACAAGTTTTCTATCGCTATCATGATTTATCTTCTTCATTTGAGGTCGGTCATCAACCAGGCTCTCAGGTATAAAACTCGGCAGAACTTTCTCGATGCTGTCCATCAGGTCTACCATAAAACTGCGCATAAACATCACCGAAGGCGGCACCCGCTCTACCAGCATGGAGTACAGACTCACCGGCCGGTAAGGCACATCGCCTGTTTTGTCTTTGTCAAGGTCGTAGCCACCGTATTTGTCCCAGTAGTTGTGCTCGAACAGGTTCATGGTCGGGCTTCCGTTGGTGCTCACATCAAAGGAGTTGCCGGTAAAGTTGTTGAGCCGGAAGGTATCCTGAATGCAGCTCGACAGCAGCCGTATGGCCCAACCGTTGCGGTCAAAATCGTTGCTGGAGATATCGAGCCGGCTGGAACTCTCCATGTAGATGCCGGTGGTGTTTCGGCGGAACGTGTTGTTAAGGATCACACTTTGCGAGATATCCTTCAGGAGTAGTCCGTAGGCAGCTGCCCCCCAGTTGTCCTCGAAGGTGTTGTGCTCCATGCGCACGTTGCGGGTATACATCACCGCCACACCGGCCCCGTTCTTGCTGAAAATATTGTGGGTGTACACGTTGCCGTCCGAGAACATAAAATGCAGGCCATACCTGTTGTTGCGCTCGCTGATGTTCTGGTGAACCCGGCTGTTGGTCACGTACTCGAAATAGATGCCGTCGCGGTGACCCTCTACTTTGTTGTTGCTTATTTCGGCTCCGTCGGTGCGCCACACGTGTATGGCGTTGCCCAGCGACGATTCAATCTTGCCGGTGCTCTCCCCTTTCACCACGTTGCCTTTCACCACGCTGTTGTCAGCGTTCTGAAGGTATATCCCGAAGTAGGTGTTAAGCACTGTGTTGTTGAGGATCTGAATGTTCTCGTGGTCTGCCACCCGAATGGCGGCATCGTCGCGCATGTAGCTCACGGCTACGTTCTGTACCGTGAAGCCTTCCAACTTCACATTGGAAGATTTGATGGTGATGATCTGGCCGCTGTTCTGGCCGTCAATAACTGGATTGTTGCGCCCGATTAAACTGATGGGCTGAGTGATCTCTATACCTGACTCTTTGTACACACCCCCGTCCACGAGCACGATGTCACCGGCTTTCGCCTGGCGCACGGCCTCTTTAACGGAGTGGTACTCGCAGGTGGTACACACCTTTAGCGTGTCGCCGAGTGCCGAAGGGCTACTTAGCAACCACACCAAAGTGCATGCTGTCCAAACTACTAGGTATTTACTCAGGTTTTTCATGATTCTGTACGGCTGTCAGAGCCTCTTCCCAGTTCAGCAGGCGACCGCCTACTTCCTGTAGCATTTTAGTGGCCGTGGCCTGGTCCGACACAGCGGTCAGGAACATGCCCATTGGACTTGGAAGTTCTTTGCTCTGTATAAAATTGGCGCTACGGGCGTCAATCAATTCATTCGGTTTTGTGAAGTCGGTCACCAGCACATAGGCGGCATTCTCCACCTGATCCGGGTTTTGGTGCAGGTATAGGGCCAGGCACTCGGCTGAATCGAAGAAGAACGGTTTGCCCTTGTCGTTGACCATCTCTGCGCCATACCGGTTGTCTGACACGGTCATCTGGCAGTGGGTGCAGTTCACTTCACCATAGGCAATGGGCTTTGGCTCTACCCGGCAACCTGCCAGCAGTAGTATGACCAGTAGCACCAGGCAGCTCATGTATAGGCGAAGCGATTTCATACCATTACTTTTTTAGCTGTTTTCACCTGCACCGTATTGCGGCTGAAGTAATATACCAGGCCTGCTAACAGTACTGCCAGCCCTATTCCAAGGCTACCCAATGCAGGCAGCGACAAGGCTTCGAAGTTCAGGAGCGTTTTGTTTCCCAGCAGTGGCGGCACGTAGGTCATACCAGGCACTTTGATCGGAGCGGTCGGGTCGAGGTTGGTACCGAACTTGTTGAGCCACATGTAGAAGTCGGCTATACCTACCGCACCGCCTATCATCAGCAGCACAACCCAGGAAAGCACCAGTTTTCTATTGCCCAGTAGGGCCACCAGTATACCTGCCACCATAAAGAAGATGACGATATAAGGCATGATCTTGAGTTCGGCGAAAGAGTCGGCGTGGATCGGCTCCATGCCGATGTAGTGGTTGAGAATATTGAAGTTCTGGATTGCTCCATCTGTGTCACCTGAAATCTGGTTCACCCAGATGTGCATCTCCAGTCCCTCTGGGTACTGTGGCGCTTTGAGGTAGATCTTCCACATCGGGAAGAGGAATAACAAACCGAGAGACAGCGAGGCTATCATCATCAGCACTTTGTGGTAAGCTTTCATCCTTGTTTGGTTTAAGGTGAAATTTAAAAATTAAGCGGAGGCTGCTTTGGGCAACCTCCGCTTTTGTATTGCCCGGCTTATCCCAGTTGGTTAAGCGGCAGGCTTCTTTTTGCCTGTTGAGAAGGAAATCGGTACAGGAGAGCCTTTAGGAGATACTCTGATGTAGCCTTGCATTTCCTGGTGGAGTGCAGAACAGAAGTCGGTGCAGTAAAATGGGAACACACCGGCTTTTTTCGGTACCCAGCGCAGTGTTTGCGTAGCGCCTGGCATGATTAGGGTTTCGGCTGTGTTGGCGCCCATCACCGCGAATCCGTGCGGTACGTCCCAGTCCTGCTCCAGGTTGGTCACGTGGAAGAGTACGGTGTCGCCTACCTGCACACCCTCGATGTTGTCCGGGGTCATGTGGCTTCGGATGGCCGTCATTTTCACTCTCACCACGTTGCCTTCGCGGGTCACGCTGGCGTCAGCCTCTTTCTTCACCGCATGTGGGTGCTTGTTCTTGGCCAGGTCGTAGAATTTCACACTGTTCGGTGCTACTTTCTCCGCTTTAATAGCCTGTGCGTAGTGCGGTTCAGCTACGGTCGGGAAGTCAAGCAGCATGCGCATTTTCTCGCCGCTGATGTCGATCAACTGAGCGGAGTGTGCCAGTTCAGGACCTGTTGGCAGGTAGCGGTCTTTGGTGATCTTGTTCATGGCTACCAGGTACTTGCCGTCCGGTGTGTGGGTATCACCACCCGGGATCATCAAGTGACCAACTGAGTAGTATACCGGCATTCTGTCTACCACTGTGAAGTCGCTCAATTTCCATTTCACGATCTCAGAAGACACGAACATAGAGGTATAGGCGTTGCCTTTTCCGTCAAACTCGGTGTGCAATGGTCCAAGACCCGGCTCTGGCACTTCTGCTTTCAGCACAGACTCGTACTTGAACACTGGGATACCGTTGATCTCGCCGTCGAAAGACTTGTTCTTGATGGCATCCTGCATTTTAGAGAAAGAGAACACTGGAATGGTGGCAGCCAGTTTACCGCTTACTACCATGTGCTCACCGCTTGGGTCCACGTCGATGCCGTGTGGTGACTTAGGCGCCGGGATCAGGTACATCATGCCCGGGCAGTCTTCCGGAAGCAGGTAACGAACCGTCTTCTTGATGGTAGACTTGGCGATGTGTGTGTCCTTGTCCATTTTGTTGTGGTAGTAGTACGCTGGCATTTCCTTCGCCTTGCCTTCTGCGGCATACTTGGCAGCCAGTTTCCAGTTCACAGCAGCCAGGTAGTCGCGGTCGTTCTGCGAGGCACCAAGCTCTTTCAAAGAACCTGAACGTTCTGTGTTATAGGTGGTGAAGAACACCCAGTCAGAAGACGGGCCTTTGCCACCGTTTGCCAGGTCGTAGTCGAAGCCTGGTACCAGAATCTGGAAGTCGAGCTCCATGTCGCCTTTCTCCTGGTCTACTTTAATGAAGGAGATAGAACCGCGGAACTTGTCTTTGTACTCGTCCATGCTCACGTCAGCCGTTCCGCCTTTCATATCGAGTGGCACAGAGAAGCGTGTACCTGCGATCACGTACTCGTTGTTGTCGGTTGGGTATGGCGAGCAGTGGTTACCGGCAGAGTTCGGGATCTCCATGATCTCTACTGTCTCGAAGGTGCTCAGGTCGACACGGGCCACACGCGGGGTGTTGTTACCGTTGGCGAACAGCCAGCGACCGTCGGTCATACCGTTGGTGCGTGACAGTTTCGGGTGGTGCAGGTCATCCCAAGGCACAAAACCGTGCGAGGTGTTGAGCATGGCTTTGGACTCTTCGTTATAGCCGTAGCCGTTCTCGCCGTGCTGCGTAAACACTGGCATGATCTTCAGCAATCGGCCGGAAGGCAGACCGTATACAGACATCTGTCCGTTGAAACCGCCTGACAGGAAAGCATAGTACTCGTCGTGCTTGCCAGGTGCTACGTACACTGCCTGCGCAGCATCCGACGCAACACCAGCCGCCGTGGCACTACCTTCGCCGGGTCCGCTGCTGCAACCCTGCAGGACCGCTCCGCCGGCCAGTGCCAGCGTAAACACCGCAGCAGGAGCCGCTTTTTTGATGGTGGTGAATAATGATTTCATCGTGGTTATGGTTTATGCTGTTTTTTTAATTATGAATTTTTGTCGTTCTGACGCAGGAACTCCAGAAGTGCTCTGGCATCTGTCTCGTTAATGTTCTGGTTGGTCATTTGGGTTAAGTGCTCAGCCAGCAGTTTCTTGGCGGTAGGGTCTTTCTTGGTCATCTCCTCGGGGTTGATGATCATGTTCATCACCCACTCCGGCTTGCGTTTTTCTGTAACTCCCAGCAAGCCAGGGCCTACAATCTTCTGGTCAGACAGCTGGTGGCAGGCAGAACACTTGCCCTCGAAAATGGATTTACCCTCAGCGGCCAGTGCCTCGTCTACTTCTGCGCCTACTTCAACTGTTGTGATGGGTCCTATACCTTTTCCGTCATCCTCTACTGGGGCGGCTGGTGCCTGATGGGCCAGACCTGACTCCTGTGTTGTTTCAGTAGTGGCGGTGTTGTCAGAAGAGCAGCTGTAGAATACCAGAGCAGCAAGGAAAAGTAAAGCAGCGGATTTGATTGATCTCATGATGGTTGTTTTTTGTTTTTTGGATTTCATGGTTTTTACTGTTTTGCACTGTGAGGGCCAGATCCTGTTTTTGGTGCTTTTTTCAAGTGCTGAACTCCTCTTTACTGGGTACTGTTTGGCTTTCATTTACAATACAAAGGTATTCCTGGTGTGCTCTTTAATAAAAGACCTTTATCTCTTTTAATAGTGACCTTTGTCATCTTTTGCGTTTTAGTATTTAAAAAATGCATGTGGGGCTTTGAATCCTTTTAGGCCGAAGATCATGTTGCTTCAGCTTTGGAAGGATGCGGCGAAACGGTCAGCAGGAAGGTTGCCTCTTCCAGTGCCTCCACACGATGCTTTACATGTGGCTGCAGCGTCAGCATCTGCCCTTTGGCAAGCTCCACCGACTCCTCATCGGTGCTGAATCTGATGCGGCCTTCGATTACCTGTACACTGATGGGACCCGGAGCCTGGTGCGGCTTTATTTCGGAACCTGCCTGCATCACGTTCAGCAGGATGCGCAACGCTTCGGACTTGAGGATCGTCCTGGACCCCCGCCCTATTTTTTGCCAGTTCTCCTCGCCCTTTAGTTCAAGGGCCAGGGTGGTAAGATTCGTAGTGAGTAAAGCTATCTCCTGGGAGCTACCGGATTGAGATGCCTCGCCTGCTTCTTTCATATCTCCATATTATATAAGAGTGGTTCAGGTATAGCCGCTTTCAGTAGCCTTAACCCTGCACAAAGGTATCGCGGGCTTGGAATTCTATAGAAGACCTTTGTCTCTTTTATTAATGACATAGGTCATTTTTCTCCTTACGTCCCTGTATGACCTTTGCAGCAGTTCAAAAACAACCCAATAGAAGATGCCATGAAACGGCTTGCTGTCATAATGTGTGTGCTGTGTGTGCTGGTGCAGCCCTTGAGCAAGCAGGGTATCCTGATGGTATATCAACTTAACAAAGCATACATCGCCAGCGAACTGTGCGAGAACAGGTTCTTACCTGGTTCTGACTGCCAGGGCAAATGCCACCTCCGCAAGGAGCTCCAAAAAGACTCGGAGCGTAAAAAGGAGGCGCCACGCCAGCAGCAGCGCACGATCGATATGATCGCCTTCGGTACAACACTGCTTCCATTGGCACCAGCTATACCGCTGGAAGAGGACAATGAACGCTGCCTATACCTGGCCAGGGTTTATGCCTCACCGGATTTCTCCATCTTTCATCCCCCAAGCTTCCTCGCTTAGTTCCTCACCCCGGTGCCTCTTCGGTGTCACCCTTTCTATTTAAAATTTCAAGAGAACTAAGTCATGAAAAAGATATTCTTACTTGTCATTGCCCTTTTATCGATCAACGTCAGCAGCCAGGCCTGCGACAAAGGCTGCACCATGGGCGGCAGCTACATGGGCATTCTGCCCCAATTCCATAAAAACTTTGTGGGTCTGCGCTATACCACGCGCTCCTATACCACTACCGCCACGCACGGTGCCCACGTGCAGGTGACAAAGGAGCACTTTGCCACCGCCGAGCTGTGGGGCCGCTTCGTGCCGGCCAAAAATGTGCAGGTTTTTGCCTTTGTGCCTTACATGCTCAATGAGCAGACAGGCGGACACCACACTATTACCAGTAGAGGTTTTGGGGATGTGACCCTGATGGCCAACTACTCGCTGATCAACACCGGCGACAGAATCGACCGCAACCTGAAGCACACGCTGCAGGTGGGTGGTGGTGTGAAACTCGCCACAGGTGCCTACCGCAACCAGGAGCACGGCGAGCAGTTGACCCCCAACTTGCAGCCCGGTACCGGTACCACTGATTACCTGGTGAATGGCATGTACACCATCCGCTACAAACAACTGGGCCTGAGTAACGACGCTACCTACCGCTTCAATACCGAGAACAGCAGCGGCTATCGTTTCGGAAACCGCGTCAGCGCTGCCTCTAACCTGTTTTACTGGCAAAATGTGAAGGGCATCTCCCTGCTACCGAGCGCAGGCGTGTACTACGAGCATGCCGATGGTGACCAGATTGAAGGTGCTCCCAACCTACAGAAAGGTGGCGACTCTTTCTTCACCAACCTGGGCCTGAGCGTGTATGTGAAAAACATTGCGGTGGGCGGCACGCTGCAGTTGCCTGTCAGCAGCACCGAGGCGCACCACCACACCGAAGGCAACCGACGCAGCATGGTAAACCTTACCTACATGTTCTAGAAGACCTTGGCAGGAATCCCGGCTTTAAATCTCAAATCTAATTCAATATAAACCACTCAAATTTTTACCCTTTATGAAATACAGAAACCTATGGCTGGGGTTCATTGCCGTGATAGTCGGCTCCTTCGCCGTTCTCGGATACTACGGTATCGAGATTTACAGAGAGGCACCACCTATACCTGTCCAGGTGGTCACCACATCCGGAAAAGTCCTGTTCACAGGAGATGATATCAAGGACGGGCAGAACGTATGGCAGTCCACGGGCGGACAGCAGTTGGGCTCAGTTTGGGGACACGGCGCCTACATAGCACCTGACTGGAGTGCCGACTGGCTGCACAAGGAGGCCATGTACTTCCTGGACTACTGGGCACAGCAGGAAAAAGGCGTGCTGTATGAAGAACTGGACGAAGAGACAAAGGCCATGCTGGAGGCTCGTCTGCAGAAGCAGATTCGTGCTAACACCTATGACCCTGAGACAGGTATACTGACTGTGTCGGACCTGCGTGCCGAGGCGATTGCAGAAGTGGGCAAGCACTACACCGGCCTGTTCATGAACGACCCGGCGCTCGCCAAACACCGCGACGCCTACGCCATGAAGGACAATACCGTGGAAGACCCGGTGCGCATGGAGAAACTGAATACGTTCTTCTTCTGGACCTCCTGGGCCTGCGTAACCGAGCGTCCGGGCAAAAAGATCACCTATACCAACAACTGGCCTGCCGAGAAACTGGTAGCCAACGAGCCAAGCTCCGACCTCATCATCTGGACCGGTTTCTCGGTGATCATCCTGATTGCGGGTGTAGGTATGCTGGCTTACTATTATGCCTCTAACCGTGAGGAGGAGATCGACCACTCCAAACTACCGAAGCAAGATCCTCTGTTAGGTCTTACAGCCACGCCTTCTATGAAGGCGACTTTGAAGTACTTCTGGATCGTGACCGCCCTGATTCTGGTGCAGGTGACACTCGGGGTTGTTTCGGCACACTACGGTGTGGAAGGGCAAGCATTGTACGGCTTCCCGCTGGCCGAGTACCTCCCCTACTCCATCACCCGTACCTGGCACGTGCAGCTGGCCATTTTCTGGATCGCTACTTCCTGGCTGGCGACGGGTCTGTATATAGCACCAGCCGTGTCGGGCCACGAGCCGAAATTCCAGAAACTGGGTGTGAACTTCCTATTCGTCTGCCTGCTCATCATCGTGGCCGGCTCGCTGGCTGGTCAGTGGTACGGCATCATGCAGAAGCTGGGCTATACTGAGAACTTCTGGTTCGGTCACCAGGGCTATGAATACGTGGACCTGGGCCGCTTCTGGCAGATCTTCCTGCTGGTGGGCTTGTTCCTGTGGCTGGGTCTGATGGTACGTGCCATCTTGCCTGCCTTCAAAAATGATGTGGAAGGACGTCACCTGCTGGGCATGTTCTTGATCTCCTCGGCTGCCATCGCCATTTTCTACGCTTCCGGCCTGATGTGGGGACAGCATACCAACCTGGCCATTGCCGAGTACTGGCGCTGGTGGGTGGTGCACCTGTGGGTAGAAGGCTTCTTTGAAGTGTTTGCTACGGTGGTGATCGCTTTCCTGTTCGTACGCATGGGCTTGCTCGATACCAAAATGGCGACAGCAACAGTACTGTTCTCGACGATTATCTTCCTTTTCGGCGGTATCATTGGCACCTTCCACCACCTCTACTTCAGTGGTACGCCGACTGCTGTCATGGCCCTGGGTGCAACCTTCAGTGCGCTCGAAGTGGTGCCTCTGGTGCTCATCGGTTTCGAAGCCTACCACAACCTGCAGATCAGCAAGCTAACGCTCTGGATCAAAGCTTACAAGTGGCCGATCTACTCCTTCGTAGCGGTGGCTTTCTGGAACCTGATAGGTGCCGGTGTATTCGGTTTCGTAATCAACCCGCCGATCGCCCTCTACTACATGCAGGGTCTGAACACCACACCGGTGCACGCCCACACCGCCCTGTTCGGGGTATACGGCATGCTGGGTATCGGCCTGATGCTGTTCGTGCTCAAAGGCCTGTCTGCCCGCCGCCGCTGGAAAGACGGGGTGATCAGCTTTGCCTTCTGGTCCATCAACATCGGCCTGATCCTGATGGTGCTCATCAGCGTGCTGCCAATCGGTCTGATGCAGACCTGGGCGAGTGTGGAGTACGGCCTGTGGTATGCTCGCTCTATGGAGTTCATGCAGACGGACACGATGAACGTCCTGCGCTGGCTGCGTGTGATCGGTGACACGATCTTCGCGGGTGGTGTGCTGGCCCTGGCCTGGTTCATCATCGGCCTCAAAACCGGCTGGTCTTTGGAAGAGGACGAGGACGTGTCACCATTAATTGAAGAAGAAGCTCCGGCAAAACAAACGCGTGCTTAAGCTATACCTAAGAAGAGCGCCCCGAGCACCCGAACATTATACCTAAACCCTTTCCCAGCAAGCCCTTCTGCCTTTGGCGAAGGGCTTGCTTTTTTGCTATATCCCTCGTAATCAACGCACTCCATTCACCGTGCTTCTCTGTCAGCCAGACCAGCTTAAATTAACTGCCGGAGAAGCAGCTACCGCCGAAACTATCGCCCTATAACATCGTAAATATTGGTGTTATTTAAATAGTAACTTAAACTATTAGAACAAATAGCTAAAATTAGGAATGACTCCAAAATGGTGATTCGGAACTCTACAAAGTAGTTTCTTAGCTATCAAACTCCACTCCTGACACTGAAGTCAGGTATAGTAAGGCGATTCTGTTCTGCCTGGCCGCACGAACAGCGTTTGCTCATGTCTGCCCTCCTCTTACATTAGCTTAAACTCTTCCCTATGCTTGAAAAGTACAAACTCAGCAGCTTTCGCAGAAGCTGTGCTCCGGTGTGTATGCGCAATACTTACACCAACAAACGTCGCAATTCCTGGTTTCTTAACATCTTTTTATACCTGATCCTCCTTACAACCGCCTCTACAGGACTTTACGCGCAACCTTCCGGGTTTACCAATGTGCAGATCGGCGGCAACTGGGATGCTGCGGTAGGCCTCACCTTCTCGAAAGACGGGAACCGGATTTACGTCTGGGAAAAAGGCGGCAAGGTATGGATCGTGGAGAACGGGCAGAAACTTCCTGTGCCGCTGATCGACATCAGCGAAGAAGTAGGCAACTGGGTGGACCATGGCCTGCTCGGCTTTGCCCTGGACCCCAATTTCGAATCCAATGGCTACTTCTACCTGCTATATGTAGTGGACCGGCACCACCTGCTCTACTACGGCACCGGCAGCTACAGTGCAGCTGCCAATGACTATAACAGCGCCACCATCGGCCGCCTGACCCGCTATACCGCCCGCTCAACTGATAACCGCAAAACCACAGACCTGAGCACCCGCAAAATCCTGATCGGGGAATCGATCTCCAAAGGTATACCCATCCTCTACATGGGCCATGGAGTGGGCTCCCTGATCTTCGGGGAGGACGGCTCCTTGCTGATCTCCACAGGCGATGCGGGTTCAGCCGGATACGTGGACACGGGCTACGACCCGGCCAACCCGAACGATACCTATGTACCGCAGGCGATCCGGGACGGCATCATCACAGAAAAAGACAACATCGGTGCCTACCGGGCGCAGCAGGTCAACTCGCTCAACGGTAAAATTCTGCGTGTGGATCCGGCCACCGGCAACGGACTATCCTCTAACCCCTTCTACAATTCCGCCGATCCGCGGGCCCCTGCCTCCAGGGTATGGGCGCTGGGATTCCGTAACCCTTTCCGGTTTACCATAAAACCGGGATCTGGGGGCGCCGGCAACCCCGGCACGCTCTACATTGGCGATGTGGGTTGGTATAACTATGAGGAAATAAACGTGGCGCCCAAGCCGGGTATGAACTTTGGCTGGCCCATCTACGAGGGGCTGGAGCAACAGGAATGGCACTTCCACCGGCTGGTTTACAACACCCAGACAGCACAAAATCCGCTCTACGGACAGGGCGGCTGCACGCAGCAGTATTTCCTGTACCGCGAACTCATCCTGCAGACGAGACGCACGACGCAGCCTTATTTTGGTAACCCCTGCAATTGGAACGTGGCTATACCTGCCTCTACCTTCAGGCTGTTTGTGCACGCCCGCCCTGCCTTCGACTGGCTGCATGTGCAGAAAGGAGGCGGATCCCGTACCGGCACTTTCAACGGAGAGGATGCTACTGTGGTGAACATCGGCGCTGCTGGTTCTCCGGTTTCTGGTCCGCAATTCGGGGGCGGCTCCGTGACGGGCGGCGTGTGGTATACTGGCAACGACTTTCCGGCGCAGTACAAGAACACGTATTTCTTTGGCGATTATGTGGGTGGCTGGATCAAAACCTCCACGTTCGATGCGTCTGATAACCCTAAATCGATCAGCAACTTCGTCGATAACGGCGCTGCAGTCGTAGCCATTGCCACCAACCCTGTTTCAGGAGGCCTTTACTACATCAACTATGCCGCTCAGCTCCGTAAGATCAGCTACGGCGCCGGCACCAACCAGCCTCCAAAAGCTACTGCTTCGGCCGATAAGCTTTTTGGCCCCAGCCCACTCACCATCCGGTTCAGTAGCAGCGGCTCTTCCGATCCGGAGGGACAGGCACTCAAATACGAGTGGAATTTCGGCGACGGCACGGCCGTATCCACCGAGGCGAATCCGAGCCATACCTTCAACGCGACCGGCCTTGCCTCTTATCAGGTCGTGCTGAAGGTAACCGATGCAGGAGGCCTAAGCACGACTGCCAACCTAACCATTTCGGTGAACAACACGCCTCCGACGGTGCAGATCACCAGCCCGGCCGCCGGCACAAAATACCCGATGACGCAGAACACCGTGTACAAGCTGGCTGCCAATGTAACAGATAAGGAGCACGCAGCAACGCAGCTCAAATACGAATGGCAGACGGTTCTGCATCACAACACGCACACCCACCCCGGAGCTATCGACACCAACCCGGCCACTTCGGCCACCATCACGCCGGTGGGTTGTGACGGCGAAACCTACTTCTACCGCATCAATCTGAAAGTGACAGACCCAGCGGGCTTGTCAGCTTCGACTTTCGTGGACCTCTACCCAGACTGCGGCACTGCCACTACTAAACCGGTTGCTATTTCCTCGCCTGCCAACAATTCCTCTTTCGCCGCCGGCAGCAATGTGGAGTTGAAAGTCACCTTCACCGACCTGGCCCGCACCTGGACGAAAGTAGAATACCTGGCCGGCACCACCGTCATCGGCAGCTCGAGCACCCAGCCTTTCACCTATACCTGGGTGCCGACCACGACTGGCAGCTACAGCATTACAGCCAGAGCCACCGACAGTGGCGGACACACGTCCATCTCCAATCCAATCACGGTCAACGTCACGGGCGGCACCACGACGCCAGGATCCGGTAAGATCACCAGGGAGTTTTGGGCGGATGTGCACGGTAACAGTGTAGCGGCTATACCTGTCAGCAGCACACCTACCAGCGTTAGTGAGCTCACCAGTTTTGAGGCACCTTCCCATGTAGGCACCAACTACGGTCAGCGGGTGCGCGGTTACATCACAGCGCCGGCGTCAGGACAGTATACCTTCTGGATCGCGGCCGATGACTTTGCGGAGCTGTGGCTGAGCACGACCGATAATCCGACTCAGAAAGTGCGCATCGCTTCGGTGCCCGGCTGGACGAACGAACGGGAGTGGAGCAAGTATCCGAGCCAGCAATCCGTTAAGATCACGCTCGAGGCGGGCAGGCGCTACTACATCGAAGCCCTGCACCTGGAGGGCGGCGGCGGCGACCACCTGGCCGTGGGCTGGCAACTGCCGAACGGCAGCTTGGAGCGGCCTATACCGGGTAGCAGGCTCTCGCCTTTTGGCAGCACGCCACCTACTGCGTCCGGCAAGATCACCCGCGACTTCTGGGCAAATGTGTACGGCTCCACTGTGAGCGCTGTTCCTGTCAACAGTACCCCAACTTCTGTCACAGAGCTTGGCATATTTGAAGCTCCTGTCAACGTTGGCACCAATTACGGCTCCCGCATCAGGGGCTACGTGACAGCTCCTGCCTCTGGTCAGTATACCTTCTGGATCGCCGGTGACGATGTGGCCGAGCTATACCTGAGCACTTCGGAAAATCCCGCTCAGAAAGTGCGCATCGCCTCCGTGCCCGGCTGGACCTACGAGCGCGAATGGACAAAGGCATCAAGTCAGCAGTCGGTTAAAATTACCTTGGAGGCTGGCAAGCGGTATTACATAGAAGCGTTGCACCTGGAGGGCGGTGGCGGCGACCACCTGGCCGTGGGCTGGCAACTGCCGAACGGGACGCTGGAACGGCCTATACCGGGCAGCAGGCTCTCGCCCTATACCTCATCAGGTATAAATGCCACTTCGACGCAGGCTGTAGCCGGCTTAGCAGACAGGCAGCTCCGGCAGGAGATCAGTGCCTACCCCAACCCCTTCAGGGATGAACTCACACTTCTGTTGCCGCCAGGTATGGCGGAAGTTCAGCAACTGAGCATCTATGACATGGCAGGCAGGCAGGTATACCGGTCGGCTTCCGCAGTGACCGTTGCTGATCGTAAACTGGAGCTCGACCTTACCGCACTAAAACTGAACTCGGGCATTTACATGCTGTACTGCACCGACCGGCAAGGCACGTCTTACAAGGTAAAACTCTCCAGGCACTGATTCCCGGTAGAATCGTAACTATCGAACAGCACTGCCCGCTATGCGGACGGTGCTGTTCTTTTTTTAAAGGTATTCGTGCGATCAACCGCGCGGATGCTCTCCTCTGTTTCGAGGGCTGCTTCATTCTCAGCTACTATCCTAACTGGTTAAGCATCCGTTGAAAGACATGCCCACCGCTACACCGCAGTGCCGTTAAGTTCTATCGCAAACCATCCCCTTGAGGGCAAGTGAGAACGCGAATTCGGAACTTGTGACCCCTGGTCAATAGGGGTGTAAATTATGAAGTTAAGATGCTTGCCCAATCGGGATCAGGGATTTTCAATCTTAGAAAACAGACCTACACCCTGCGGTCATTCAGTCTACGATCCTGGAAGAAAGGGTAAGCCCTCGCCACTGACCCTCAAGATCCCTCCGGGATGACAAAAAAGGAGAATGAACCCGGCCTGTCCTCAAGGGGAAAATTTGACAGAATGAAATAGACGTCCCCCACCGTCCCACCGGTATAACGTATACCTTTAATTCAGATATCTAACCAAAACGAGACAATATGGGCATTAAGAAGATCGTAAATAAAGTAAAAGAAGAAGTAAAGGTACTGAGGGGCGAAGAGTCAAAAGACAAGCGCTACCGGAACGAACAGGACTACCCGGATGTGGCCAGCGCACAGGCGGCCTTCGAGGAATCAAAGAAAAAGCTTTTCAACGTGAACCTCTGGTCGCAGCTGGAGGGCATTAACTCCACTTTCGAGCTGCACGATGCGCGGGGACAGAAAACTACGGCGGAAATGCCTGATATCGGCTACTTCGTAAAGATCACGCTGCCGGCCTCCAATGTAGAAAACTGGGTAAATGTATCCGGCATCCGCATTGAAGACAAGCTGGCTGAGTTTACGGTACACCCCAGCGAAAAGCCCAATCCGCCGGCTGATGAGGAGGCGGTGACAAAGCACTTTTTCACCAAAGAAGCCAGCAGTACTTTCCGGGTGGAGCTGCAAGGCACCACACTGATTGCCTCCGAGATTGGCAGGGACGAATACATCAACAACAAGGGGGAGGAGTCCGGTGCCCGCTCCATGCTGAATACACTGATAGCAGAAGGTGGCTGGGCCGGATTTCAGGGACTGCAGTGGGACAAACTCACCAGCTACCTGGTGCATCAGAAAGAAGCGAAAGTCGAATAAAATAGGGTATACGTATACCTGAAACAGTAAATCCTGCGGTATGAAGATCCTAAGCCTACTGCTCTTCCTGACCTTGTTAACCATGCTGACCTTATACCTGAGGTGGGCAGAGCGAAAGAAATCTCGCAAATAACGATCCCCAAAGCCCTGACCTATACCTGTTGTTCAGGTATAGGCGAGGCGCTATACCTACATTTCCCTTATATTTGGTGACTAAACCAAACTGATCTGAATGAAACGCTTCCTCTTCCTAGCCCTTTCCTGCGGTCTTTTGCTGCAAGGGAGTGCCTCCGCCCAAAAGCTGACACTTGACAAACCGGTTGAAAAATCGCTTAAAAAAGTAAAGCCAAACGATATAAAAGCCCACATCAACTACCTAGCTGATGACCGTCTGCTGGGCCGTAAGCCTGGCACAGAGGGCTACCAGATGGCCGTGGACTATGTGGTGGAGCATTACAAAAAAGCAGGTATAGAACCCGGTGGCGAGGACGGCACCTATTTGCAGCTGGTGCGCCTGCGCCAATCATTCCCCGGCAAAGAGGCCAGTATGACCCTTGCCGATTCGATGGGCTCAGAGCTACAACTGACTTATAACAAAGACTTCTCGGTATACCCGCACGCCGAAGAGCCGGAGGTGAGCGTAGAAGCTCCGCTTGTGTTTGCCGGCTACGGCATCAGCGCCCCTGATTTGGGTTATGATGATTACGCAGGTATAGACGTGACCGGCAAAATTGTGGTGGTGATGCGCGGTGCCCCTGCCAGCTTCCCTTCCACCGTGTCGGCCTACAGCCGCGATATGATGACGGTACTGAAAATCGCGGCCGAAAAAGGTGCCTTGGGCGTCATTGTGGCAACGGACAATCCAAAAGCCGGTGTTGCCAACCTGGAGCGCGGCACGTACAGTGTAATGGGTCCGAACGGAAAGGTAGCCGTGTCACGCAACTATGTATCGGATAAAATCCGCGTGCTGGCCAACGTCAACGCCGCTACTTTTGAACAGCTGCTGAAAGGAACAGGTATAGAAATGGCCAAATTGGGAGACCAACTGAAGCAAGGCAAGCCCGCCTCTGCCCCACTCGCCCATACCCTGCGCGCCCGCTATACCTCCCACTACAACGATTTTGAGAGCCACAACGTGATCGGCAAGATCACCGGTGCTGATCCGCAGCTGAAAAATGAATACGTAGTGCACAGCGCCCACCTCGACCACGTAGGCATAGGTCGTGCCGTAAACGGCGACTCCATCTACAACGGTGCTCACGACAATGCCTCCGGCGTGGCCAGTGTGCTCGAGATCGGGAAGATCTACTCCAGACTGCAAGAAAAACCGAAGCGTTCTATTCTCCTGGTGATGGTGACTGCCGAGGAAATGGGACTGTTGGGCTCCGCCTACTTCGCCCGCTACCCGACTGTGCCTGTAGAGCAGATCGTAGCTAACATCAACACCGATATGCCGACCATTATCGCACCGCTTTTATCGGTGGTGGGGCTGGGCGCAAACCACTCTACTTTGGAGAACGAAGTGGCTGCTGCCGCGCATCATTTGGGTATGACGGTGGAGGAAGACCCGGAGCCGGAGCAGATGCGCTTTATCCGAAGCGACCAGTACAGCTTTGTGATGCAGGGTATACCTGCCCTGCACATCAAGTATGGCAACAAGACCAAAGACGGACAAAACAACCTGAACAAGCAAGTGGAGCAATGGCGCAAGGTGCACTACCACCTGCCGCAGGACGAGGTTACCAGTACCTTCGATTTCGATGCCGGCAAAAAGTACGTGCAGCTGAATTTCCTGATCAGCTTCCAGATAGCGAATGCAACCGAGCGCCCCAGCTGGAAGCCAGGTGATTTCTTTGGAAGTCGCTTTGGAAGAGAGAAGGAGTAATGAATAATGAGTAAAAAGTAATAGTTAATAAAAGGCGAAGCGAAATGGATATTGATTATCCATTTCGCTTCGCCTTTTATTCATTCATCATTACTCATTAAGCGCAGCGTTAATACATCTGCTCGTAATACTGATGCGCCATCCGGTCTGAGTCGAAGAACGGCATCACATCCCGCATGCTCTGCTTCACGATATTCATCCATTTGCCCCTGTCCTTGTAGTAGGTCGGTATCACATCATTCTCCAGGATGCTCATCAGGTTTTTGTGATCGATCTCGTCCTGCATCGAATCAGGCAGGCTGGTGTCTACCACCGGCAGCACAAAACTGTTCTCACCGTGTCGGGCAAACTCCGGCAGCCAGCCGTCCAGCACCGAAAGGTTCACGGCTCCATTCATGGCGGCGGTCATACCGCTGGTTCCTGAGGCTTCGCGCGGACGACGTGGTGTGTTCAGCCAAATGTCAGACCCCTGTTTCAGCTTCCGGGACAAGCCAATTTCATAGCCAGTCAGTACCGCGAAATTTTTGCGTTGATACGAGAGGTTCACCAGGCTGTTGAACACACTTACAGCTCCCTCGTCAAAAGGGTAAGGCTTACCGGCCCAGATTACCTGCACAGGCTGCGACTTATTGGAAATCATTTCAAAAAAGCGTTCGATATCATGCACCAGCAAGTCAGCTCGCTTGTAGGCGGCAAAGCGGCGGGCCCAAACCACAGTGAGCACATCCTTCCGGAAAAGTTTACCGGTCTGGTCAGCCACCAATTCGAATAGGTCCTGTTTCATGTCAGCCTTACGCTGTACCAGGGCCTGGGTGTCGTCGCGCTCCAATGCCTGCCGCATGGTGCTGTCCATCCAGAAGCGGGCGTTCTGCGCATTGGTGATGGCCTTGATCTCGCACACGTTTTCGTTCTCGTACCACATGTCGCGCGCCACCTGGCCATGCAGTTGCGATACGCCGTTGGCTATCCGGGCGATCCGTAAGGCAGACAGGGTATAGTCAAAGAAGTTACCATGCATGCCGGTCATGTGGCGGGCCTCTTCCAGTGAGCTTTTGTTGAAGAAAGACATTTTGTTGAGCAGATGGATGTCGTGCACTTCATTACCGGCTTTTTCGGGGGTATGGGTCGTAAACACTACACGCTTTCGTACCTCCTCCGCGTTCCCGAATTTCTCTTGCAGGTAAAAGGCCAGTGGCAGGGCGTGCCCTTCGTTCATGTGGTAAATGTCGGCTCCGCCCAGTTCCTCTACTACTTTGGCACCGGCTATACCCAGCACAATGCTCTGGGCGATACGGGTTGACGGTTCCCTGTCATACAAATGGAAGGTGATGGTGCGTGCCAGGTGATCATTCTCCGGAATATTGGTGGTCAGGAAATACATAGGCACCGTGCCAAACACTTCAGGGCGCAGCACTAGGGCTTTCACCTTTACCGGGTGGCCGTTCACGTTTACGGTTACCATAATGCCGGAATCTTCCAGGTAGGTATAGTACTTCTTCTGAAACTGCACCCGCATGGTCTGGTCATCGTTGCGGGTCTGGTCGTAGTAGCCGTACTTCCAAAGTATCCCGATGCCGATCATGTTCTGCCGCAGGTCGTGCGCGCTGCGCATGTGCGAACCGGCCAGGAAACCCAGGCCCCCTGAGTAGGTCTTGAGCGCCTGGTGTATACCGAACTCCATGCTAAAATAGGCCACGCGCTTCTGATACTTCTCATTGATCTCGTACGGATGATACCACTTGCTGTATGCTTTCATATTTAAATGTTACTTGTTTTATATTTCTTCAGAGTCTTGTTGTAAAACTGCCCAATGCTCTGCTATGATTTAAAATAAAAGCAGTGAACAGCGAAATACAACCAAATTGGAAGTATCGCCCGTTCTACTGCTTGTGTGCTGTTTTCGAGCGGCTGGCACCATGATGTAAAATCACCAAGAAAGCCACAAGTGGCTGTACGCCCGAAAAAGCTTAAGTACAATATACTTATAACACAGCCAAAGTGATACAGTTAATTTCCGGGCAACTGACTCCACCCTAACAAAAGAGGCTCTCCCAATCAGGAGAGCCTCTTTTGTTAGCAGATGTGCGGGGCGTTATTTAGCCAGCAGCATCTTGTTGGAGTATACCCGCTGGCCTGCTTCCACTTTGTAGATGTAGGTACCGGCAGGCAGAGTGCCGGCTCGGAAGTCGACCTGATGCTCTCCGGCCGTCTTGTTTTCTGACACCAGCGTGCGCACTTTCTTGCCCAGTATGTCAAACACTTCTACAGTTACAGGGCCTTCCTGCTCCACAGCGTAACGGATGGTGGTCACCTCTGTGAATGGATTCGGATAGCTTACCAGTTTACCTTCTGCTGAAATAGCCAGGTTGGAGGTGCCTTCTGCGGCAAGTGGCTGCTCTCCGCTGTTCCACAGCCCGTGCGTGCGGGTTACGATCACGGCAAAGTCAGCGCGTGTCACATCCTGCAAAGGTTTGAAACTGGCATGCAGCACTGGCTTCAGATCATACGGGCCTTGGGTCGCTGTGAAGAAGGCATTGATCATGTTCAGCTCCAGCGCCACGCTCACATAACCTTCCAGACCGGCAGGTATAGTGGCGGCATCTGTTATCGGGTAGCTCTTGCCATTGTACTCCACGGTAGGCGTTTTGCCGTTGCGCTCCAGCGCATAGGCCTGTAAGCCAAGGGCTTGTACGAGCGAGTAAGCTACTTCAGCGCGGTTCACTTTGCCATTCGGGTTGAATTTGCCCGGGGCCGCCGCCAGCATAATGCCGTTTTGCTTATGCAGTTGATCACGCAGGGCAGCACCCATAGCTGTTACCGACTCTGCGATCAGATTGCGCTCTTTCACATCGGTCAGGGTATAGGCGCCATTTGCTGGCAGGTTTTGGCGTATGCCTTCACCCATCATCAGGTAGTCAGCCATGTCAATACGCTTGAGCAACTCATCCGGCTTGAAGCTGCCGCCACTCAGACCGTCGGCCAGGCGGGCACTCACAGCCAGCATGATCGAGGCTTCGGCCGGGTGACCAGCTATATCATTTAGCCCGGAGGTGCCGGCTGCCGTCATCATGTTCACGGCACCGTTGATCTGCTCCGGGAAAGCGGCTCCGTTCAAACCGGAGATGCGCACCGTCCAGGTACCCGGCTCCGGTGAGGCCACTGCCACACCACGGTCATAGCTCAGCGCAAAAAGTACCGGTATGCCCGAGCGGGTTTCGGCTCCGGATGGGGAGATAAGCGCCAGGTTTACAGGGTTGCCTGTTTCACCCAGCAGTCCTGTTGTTTTGATCTTCGCTTCGATCGCCGTGGTGCCCTCTGCCACCTGGAAGGTATAGTCGTTGGTGGCGGCAGTGGCAGGGTTGTAGTCTATCGTGAAGTTCTCCACCACGTTGTTCGTGTTCACGCTGCTGCGGAAAGTGCGGTTCATGTTCAGGGTAGATCCGTAAGGAGCCGACGAACGATAAACTCTGTCTACGGCAGCGTAAGCATTCACATAGCCTGCTCCTGCCTCCCACTTCTCACGGTTCGGTATGTTGGTAGCAGTCTGCTGCAGTATTTCCTTTACCTGGTAAGGCGTCAGGGTCGGATTGGCCTCTAATAGCAGGGCCACTATACCTGCCACATGCGGGGCCGCCATGGAGGTGCCGCTCATGTGAGTGTAGTAAGGCACGTGCGCAGGATCCAGTTCCGTAGCATCCTTGTCAATGGAAAGCGATGATACCGGTGCTATCACACGGGCCGCGATGATGTCCACACCCGGAGAGGTCACGGTCGGACGGTCTTCCCAGGTATAGGTCTTGCCATCCAGCGTGAAAGAACCGCCCTTGTTCTTGATTCCTCGTGAAGAGAAGTCCGCCAGACGACCTGACTTGTCGCCAGCCGCCACGGCAATTACCCACGGCGCTTTTTTGTACTGTCCCGTCATGGTGCCGGATCCCGGGCCTGAGTTGCCTGCCGAAAACACAACCACAATGTTGCGGTCCACGCAGCGCTTGGTGGCCAGCGTAATCGGGTCGGCCGGGTTCACGTCAGTGCCGGTGTCGCTGGTGGTGCCGAATGAGTTGGTGATCACGCGGATGTTGTAGCGAGCCTGGTTGGTGATGGCGTAGTCAAAGCCGGAGAGCACATCGAGCAGCAGCAGGGCCGCACCGGAGCCGTAACCGATCAGGTCAGCACCCGGAGCCACTCCTTCATACAAGCCTTGCGAAGCCTGTCCGGTGCCGCCTACTATACCTGCCACATGCGTACCATGGCCGCCAGTGGCATCCGTGTTCGGCACATTCTCCAGAATCAGGTAGGGCAGCAGCGAGGACACGGCATTGAGGTTGGTAGCCGCTGTGACGTTTTGCTTCAGGTTGCGACCGAACTGCAGGTCAGGGTGCGTTCCGTCCACACCACTGTCATTCACCACAACGCCTACCCCCTTGCCGGTGAGCGGCAGTCCACCGTTACGGCTCATGAAAATCGGCTCGGTGCGCAGCTTGTCTACCCCGGTCAGGGCGGTGGCTGCGTTACTTTCGTATCGAAGCGATTCGTTCAGGTATAGCGAGAGCACACGGGGGCTTTTGGAGAGGAGTTCTACCTGCAAGCCTGTAGCCAGCACACCGGCGATAGGCAGCGATTTAAGCGTGAGGCCTTTGGTGATACCAGCCTGCGTGAGTGCGGATAGGTCAAGCAGCGAAGGGGCACTTTCACCTTTGAAAGTTACTACCACCTGTACGAGGCTGGTTTTGTCTTTAATGGCAGCCCGGAGCTTGCTGTCCATGTAGGCCTGTGCAAAAACGTTGCTGAATGTCAGGAGGCTGACTGCAACTACTGCGAAGAGTTTTCTCATAAAATAAGGATTAGTTAAACGTGTTACATAAGGTGTTTTAAGGTAAAAAAACTGCCTGACCCAAAAGGAAGGCAGTAGGGCGGAGAAAAAAATGGGTTAATGAAGGCGTCGTTATAAAGAGTATAATACGAAGCACTATCACAGAATAATTAAATTAAAAAAACAAGGTATAGCACATAAAGCAGAAAAAATCATTAAAATCACGCTAGTTCGACCAATGTTATACCTTTGAATAATGATATCATGAATGGTGTTACAGCATCGGTATGTAAACGTTACTTACATCTCTCATGCTGTAATGACTAGCACCCCACAGCGAAGTGTCTTCCCATGGGATGGATTAAAAAAGTCTGGTGCAGGGCAACTACAAAGATGTGTCGGTTCGCTTTATCTGCACTTAAGGGCAAGGTAATATCTTAGTTGCTATACCTTGCTGATGCTGCTATACCTGATCGGGCATGCAAGATCGGGCGCATGGAACAGTACCTCTATGTTAAATGAATAGATAATAGTGGAATCTGGTCCTATACCTGTCGCACAACACCCGGTCAGGATACGCCTACATGATTCTTTTGAAAAGAAATGGTAAAGGATCCGCTTTCTACCAGATGGTGAAGCGGGAAATCCTCATTATATAAATTAGTATTGAAAGGCCTGGGAAACAATAACCCAGCCGGTGATGCCGCAACGCAGTGAGACTGGCAGGTCCTGCACCAGTAAGAACCACTTGATCCACTTACTCGAACAGCATCCCCATTTTGCCCATCTGGTAGTCGCGCATGGCCTGCATCACTTCGGTTTGCGTGTTCATCACGAAAGGCCCGTGCATGGCCAGCGGTTCATCCAGCGGCTTCCCTGACAGTAAAAGCAGGCGCGTGTCCTGGCGGGCAGTGATCGTGCAAGACTCGCCCTCTCTGTTCAGGAGCGCCAAGTGCTGGCCATCCACCAGTCCGTAGCCTTCCAGCATCACCTGGCCATCGAGCAGGTATAGCATGGCGTTGTGATCGGCAGGTATAGGAAGGGTGCACCGCCCACCCGGCTGCAGCGTGAGCCGGAGCACCATCGCAGTGCTTGGGGAGTTGACAGGTCCTCTTGTGCTTTTGTATTCTCCCGCCACCACAGCTATTTGCACGCCCCCCTCGTCTTCAGAGATCACAGGAGTATCTTCTGCTTGCAGGGCAAAATAAGCAGGCTGTTCCATTTTAAGCGACTTCGGGGTGTTCACCCACAACTGTACGATCTCCTGCACGCCCCCCTGCTCCTGCATTTCACGGGGCGGGCGCTCGCTGTGTACGATGCCCCGGGCTGCGTTCATCCACTGCGTGCCGCCCGCCCACACCACACTGTCGTTACCGCGGGAGTCGCGGTGGTGCACACCTCCCTGGTACACGAACGTGACCGGCGAAAAGCCACGGTGCGGATGCGGATCTACCCCTAGCTTGTATGGGTAATCCGACTGCTGGACAGTGGTGGTAAGATGATGCAACAACAGAAACGGATCGTGCTGTTCTACCTGACTGGTGGGCAGTGGCTGCCGCAGCGGCAGGCCACCCATGTCTGTTTCTTCAGCAAAAAGGAGTCGCGCAACGGTACGGTTCTGAGGCATGGCACTGTGTGGCTTTGATTTCATCTCAAGATACGAAAATACCGCAGGCACGGAGCGCTGCTATACCTGAAATCAACTTTGAGATGGCTCTTCTGCGGGCAGACGCGCTTGCCTATGCTTTTCTTTTTAGCGAATCAGGAAATCAGGCCGCGTTGCAGGGCGTATTTGATAAGCGCCGCCGTGTTCCGGGCTTTCGTTTTGTCGAGCAGGTTCTGCCGGTGGGTTTCGACGGTGCGCTTGCTTGTAAACAGCTTCTCAGCTATTTCGGCATTGGTATAGCCCTCCCCGATCAGGGAGAGCACCTCCAGTTCACGCTTAGAAAGTTCGCGGTGTTCCTCCGCACTTCCGTTTGAAGACAGCATTTCGCCTGGCAGCTGCTTTACTTTCCGCAGCAGTTCCAGCGTCACTTCCGGGCTGATGTAGCAGCACCCCTGCGCGATGATCTGCAGGGCACAGCAGAGTTCTTCTTTGCCCGCATTTTTGAGGATGTAGCCCGAAGCGCCAAGTTCCATCATGCGGCTCACATACTTTTCATGGCTCAGCATCGAGAGCACTACCACCTTAAGCGCAGGATAATGCTCCAGGATATGAGCTACTGTATCAAAACCATCCATTCCCGGCATACTGAGGTCCATCAGTACAATATTCGCGTCAACTTCAGGCAATAAATCAAGCAATTCGCTGCCGCTGGCAGCCTCACCAACCACATGCACAGCACCATGGTCTTTCAGCAGCGCTTTCAAGCCATCACGTACTATTTTATGGTCATCGGTGATTATAAGTTTTATCATGTTCTAAGTTCGTATCAAAGGTCACAACTGACCTCTCTGTCTGGCAATCTCAAGGGCAGGAAAAGTAGAAAAGAGCCGGGTATGCTGCACAGAAGGTCAAAAATGGACGTCAATTGGTCTAACATGGATTGAACCAGACGCCCATCTGCCAACAATTTTCATCATAAATAACTGAATGTACAATTGCACCCGCCCTACATGACACTTAAAACTGATGCATTAGTAAAAATTCAGTATTTACTACAGAATCGTATACGTATTTACTACGATTATAAGCGGAATTAATCACCAACCAGGCGTAGACTGGCAGGCATGGCGTTGAAAGGAAAATTTTTCTTATACCTTTGAAAGGCATGTGCCCCGGAGGCAGGACAGCCTGAGTTACATTTTTGCGTATGAGAGGCAATAACACAAACCAATCACTTTTTTTCGGTAGCTGAACTGCCCGGGAGCCTGGTGATTGAATACAAGAAGAAAACGACGATAAATGAAAACTTTTAGCGTGACGACAGATACAATTGGCAAGGGTGCATTGCTTCGGTTCAAGGGAGAGCTCGACGCCAGTTCGTCTGTGTACGCCGACAATGCACTTGAAGAGGCGATTGCTGCCTCATCGGGCTTTGTGCTGATCGAATGCGGTGAATTGACCTATATTTCTTCGGCCGGGTTGGGCGTGTTGTTGGCTGCCTTCCAGGCATGTAAACTGAAGGAGATGGACCTGGTGATGGTGAACATGCAGCCTAAGATCCGGAACGTGTTTGAGATCCTGGGGCTCGACCGCCTGATCAAGTCGGCAGAAACGGTAGAAGATGCCAGACAGATGATTGCCAAATAAAAAAGGGACCGCTGCAAGCGATCCCTTTTTTATTTCCTATACTAAGTGCGTTATCGGTCCCGGTCACTGCCGTAGCTTTGGTCCGGATGGCCCCGGCGCCACTGCTCCCGGCGGGAATAATCATAGTCAGAGCTACTGTAGCCGCCTGCGCTGCCCATGTGTCCGCTCCTTCCCTGTTGGCTCAGGCCGGAGTTGCCGCCAATGCCTCGCTGCGAACCGCTGTCCGCTCTGTAGCCCGCGGTGCCGGTTTCGCCGTAAGGTCCGCCGCTCCAGGGTCCTGCCCCACTCCCGAAATAGCCGCCACCCATAGAGCCGGATCCGCCACTGCCATAATCAGAACCGCGCGGGAAGCCCATAGAACTACGCCCGTAGCCAGAAGAGCTGCCGTAGTCGCGCTGGGTGCTGCCATAGTTTGCCGGATCGGAAGCGCCGTACTCACCGCCGCTGGCGCCTGCTCCGTAAGGAGAACCGCTTTGTCCATAGCCGCTACCCTGAGACGAAGTGTGGCCATAACCCTGCGAACTGCCATAACCGCCTCCGCCCTGCGACTGGCCGTGCTGCTGCGAGGAACTTCCGTAATCAGACATACGTCCGCTGTAACCGCTGCTGCTCCAGCCTTGCCCGGATCGGGAGGTGTCTCCATACCTGCTGCCTTCGGAGCGCTGCGGGCTATACCTGCCCATCTGTGACTGCCCGTAACGGGTGTCCTGCTCATGGCCTGCTGAATCCCCCGAACCGTAAGCCGACGAGCGGTAGCCTCCGCGATCACTTTCTCCTGAATAAGGGTAATGCGCACTGCGACTTTGACGCCGCTCGTCCTCATCGCCTCTTATACGCTCCCATGCATTGCTGATTTTATCGCCTATTCGGTCAAAAAACCCCTGGTTCTCCTGGTGGGAGCGGTAATCGCCACTACCATAGTCATCCTGATAATCTCGTGCCATAGCGTTGTATTAAATATCCTTATATAACTTATTAAATATGTTTTTAGACAAAACACACACTTATTAAACGATCGAAGTAAGCGGGGGTTTTTAATAGATGATCTTAAGGCAGCCATTTTAGTAAAAGGCGTACTAATACGGAAGTTGCCCCTGTACTAACCGCCTTTTATTTTGGCTAACTACTCATTCCTGGCCGAACTACTCATTTTTGAGAATTTGAAGACCTATTTGCGACGCCAACGTTCTCCCATTCGGCGCCTTATCCGTACAAATCTTATGCACGGCCCTTGCGGCACGCGACCTGTTTTGTACAGGCTCAAACCTGAAGCTTGAAAGCAATGAGAATACTTGAAATGAGGATCATGCGTGGACCAAACTACTGGTCCATCAAGCATCCTAAAATTATTGTCCTGAAGCTCGATCTGGAAAACCTGCAGGACGTCCTCACGAATGAAGTACCGCAATTTCCGGAGCGACTGGAAAAGCTTTTCCCGGGTATGTATGAGCATCGCTCTTCCAAAGGTACACCTGGTGGTTTTTTCAAGCTCGTGCGCGAAGGCACCACGTTTAGCAAAGTAGTACAGCACATCGCGCTCGAGCTGCAAACGCTGGCCGGCATGAACAGTGGCTACGGAAGGCGCTACGCCGGCCCTGCACCGGGTGTGGACTATGTGCTGTTTTCCTACCAGCAGGAACGCGCCGGTGAGTATGCGGCCCACGCCGCGGTGCGCATTGCCGAACTGATGGCCAAAGGCAAGAAGCCGAGTATTGTGCAGGACATCGTTAAACTGCACCAGATCCGGGAGGATGAGTATTTTGGCCCGACCACGGAGGCCATTGTAAGGGAGGCCGTGAACAGAGGTATACCCTATATCAACAACCTTCGCAGCGGGCTTATCCAGCTGGGGTACGGCATCCACCAAAAGCACATACAGGCTGCCATGACGTCCCGCACCTCCTTTTTTGCTGTTGAGAATGCCGGTAACAAAAACGCCACCAAGCTCATCCTGGACGAGGCAGGTATACCGGTGCCGCGTGGCAGCATTGTGATCGATGCAGACGAACTGGAAACCGCAGTAGAGGAACTTGGCTACCCTGTAGTAGTTAAGCCCTTGGACGGCAACCAGGGAAAGGGCGCCACCATCAACATCAACACCTGGAAAGAGGCTATGCGCGCCCTGACTGAGGCACAGCGATTCTCGAAGAAGGTAATGGTGGAGCAGTTCATCACCGGCGACGATTACCGCCTGCTGGTCATCAATGGCAAGTTCACCGCCGCTGCCAGACGCACACCCGCCATGGTCACCGGCAATGGCATCTCGACCATACAGCAGCTGGTAAAGGAGGTGAACAAAGACCCACGGCGAGGTATAGGCCACGAAAAGGCGCTCACGCACATCAAAATAGACAGGCATACCCGCAGCCTGCTCAAAGACAAAGGCCTGACGCTGCAATCGGTGTTGCCTGCGGGCGAAGTGCTATACCTGAAAAGTACGGCTAACCTCAGCACAGGCGGCACTGCCACCGACGTAACGGACCTGGTGCACCCTTACAATGTGCTGATGGCCGAGCGTATCGCCGGTATCATCGGACTGGACGTCTGCGGCATCGATGTGATGACAAGCGACATTGCTATCCCGCTGCCCGAAACAAGGGGCTCGGTGATCGAAGTGAATGCTGCTCCCGGGCTGCGTATGCACATTTCCCCGACTGAGGGGTTGCCCCGCAACGTGGCCGAGCCGATCATCAACATGCTCTTCCCACACAGCACCCCGACCCGTATACCTATTGTGGCCATCACGGGCACCAACGGCAAGACCACCACTACCCGGCTGGTGGCGCATATGCTCAAGTTCAAGGGCTTTCAGGTAGGCTATACCACGACAGACGGTATTTACATACAGGATAAGAAGATCATCAAAGGCGATACCACCGGGTCTTACAGCAGTGAGTTTGTGCTCAAAGATCCTACGGTGAACTATGCCGTATTGGAGTGTGCCCGTGGAGGTATGCTACGCTCCGGCCTGGCCTTCCGGCAGTGTGACATCGGCATCGTGACCAACGTGTCGGCAGACCACCTGGGTCTGGGAGACATCAACACTGTGGAGGAAATGGCTGATGTGAAGGCGGTGATCCCTCGTACGGTGTGCCAGAACGGCTATGCTGTGCTCAATGCCGACGATAACCTGGTTTACGATATGGCGACCGGGCTTTCCTGCAAAGTGGCTTTCTTTAGTTTAGACGAAAACAACCCGCGCATCCTGCAGCACATCAGCAAAGGCGGACTGGCCGCCGTGCTCGAAAACGGGTATATCTCCATCTTCAAGAACACCTACAAGATCAGAGTGGACCGCGTGGCCGACATCCCGCTGACCTTTGGGGGCCGTGCCCGCTTTAACATCCAGAACGTGCTGGCAGCTACCTTGGCCGGGTATATCAACCACTTCGAAATACCCGAGATCAGGACTGCCCTGCGCACGTTTATCCCGTCCGCCGAAACTACACCTGGCCGCATGAACCTCTTCAAGCTGCCGCGCTACGAAGTGCTCATCGACTATGCCCACAACATTGCCAGCATGGAGGCCATCGCGGATTTCATCGACAATGTGCACGCTTCCTACAAGATTGGCATCATAGCGGGCGTGGGCGACCGTCTGGAAGAAGACACGATCGAGATCGGACGTATTGCAGCCGAAACCTTCGACGAGATCATCATCCGGCAGGACAAGGACCTGCGCGGCAGAACCGGAGAAGAGATCAACGGCCTGCTCAAGCAGGGCATTATGTCGGTGAAGCCTGGCATGAAAGTGACGGAGATAAACCAGGAGAGCCGCGCCCTGGCCCATGCCATGGAGTATGCTCCGGAGGGCTCTTTCATCGCCCTGTTCTCGGAAGACATTCCGGAGTCCGTAAAAATGGTGGAGAGTTTCCGCATCATCCAGCACCGGCACATTTCCTCGCTCGAGCAGGATTCATTTTAAATCAGGTTCTCCCCTACAGCGGCTGCCTCTGAAACCAGATGGCAGCCGCTGATGCGTTGGAGTGCGGCCTGCAAGACACAGAATAAAACGCCTCGCTGCACCAGAGGTTCCATTAAATGAATAAGAACAACTATGAAAAAATTTGCGATTGCGATTCACGGCGGGGCTGAGACAGTGAAGCCCAGCGAGCTTGACAAGAAAAAAGAAGAAGCATACAGACAAGGCCTGGCCGACGCCCTGAAAGAAGGCTATGACGTGCTGGAAAAAGGGGGCAGCGCCCTGGATGCAGTAGAAGCGGCCGTCAATAGCATGGAGCGTAACCCGGCGTTCAATGCCGGGCGAGGTGCCAGCCTGACACAGCGCGGAGAAACGGAGTTTGATGCCGCCATAATGGACGGCAATACCCTCCGGGTCGGGGCTGTGGGCAGTGTGCGCTATGTACAGCACCCCATTAGTCTGGCGAAAGTGATCCTGCAGAAATGCAAACACTGCCTGCTGGTGGGGACTGGAGCTGAGGAATTTGCCCTCGCCAACAACCTACCCCTGAAGGGCCCCGAATATTTTGTGACAACCGAGAAAAAAGAGGCCTGGTTAGACAAGCAGCTCGAAAGAGCTGAGAAGAAAAGAATGCCGGGCTCCATGACTGATACAGTAGGCGCTGTGGCCTTGGACATAAACGGCAACCTGGCAGCGGCCACCTCCACCGGCGGCCTGACGGACCAGATGAAAGGCCGTGTGGGGGATACGCCTATCATTGGCGGGGGCACTTTTGCAACCAATGAGGTATGCGCCGTAAGCTGCACCGGCGAAGGCGAGTCGATTATGCGGGGTGCGCTTGCCCACGAGGTATACGCCATGATGAAGTATGCCGGCAACTCCCTGCAGGCGGCCACCGACAAGGCTATTGAGTTGCACGCTGACAAGCTGCAGGGCGACCGGGGCATCCTGTCGATGGACGCTGCGGGCAGGGCGGCTTTCGGGTTCAATACCGGATTTATGAAACGAGGCTACTGGGCCGCTGATGAGGAGCCTTTTGTGGCCCTGTGGGAGTCTGAGAAGCTGAAGAAACCTGTCAAGCAAAAGGAGATGGAGAAATAGTCTGAGACAAAGCACTCGCTATACCTGCAAGGCATTGGCTGTATACCTGGGTATATGGCCAATGCCTTTTAGTTTCCAAGTATAGTTGACAGAGACAGGTATAGTTGATTAGAGTAGGTGTGATTGATTCTGAAGGTATAGCTGATTCGGCTATACCTGCCATAGTGACTTTGTTGCCATATGCTATACCTTGCCAGGGGGAAATAGCGAAATATCATGGCCTCTGCTCTAAACATTCTATAAATCCGGATATGCCATCACCTCATAAATTTCCAAAATAATTTAGCCCCAAGGCTTGACTTTACGTAAACCTGTATTAACTTTGAAACTCAAAGTACTTTAACATGAACCAGCAGCAAGACCAGCTAGAAGCCCTGCAAGAGATCCGCAACATCATGGATCGCTCATCCCGCTTTATCTCCCTGAGCGGGTTGTCCGGTGTATTTGCAGGCTTGTCAGCACTTTTGGGTGCGGCAGTGGTCAAGTGGTACTTCAGCCAGCACAACATCAATTATTACAACGACCTGGCCAGCAACTTCCGTCGTGAGGACGTTCTTTTTGTATTGGCGGTGGCGGTTGGGGTAATGGTGCTGGCCTTTGGCACGGCCACCTATTTCACAGCGCGCAATGCCCGCAAAAAGAACCAACGCACCTGGGACAACCAATCGAAGCGGCTACTGGTGAACCTGGCAATACCTTTGGCTGCTGGTGGTGTGTTTTGTGCCATCTTGCTATACCACAACATTCTATACCTGGTAGCACCTGCCATGCTGATTTTCTATGGTCTGGCCCTGCTCAACGGCAGCAAGTATACCCTGGGTGATATTCGTTACCTGGGCATCATCGAAATTATCCTCGGCCTGGTTGCCAGCGTGTTTGTCGGCTATGGCCTGATGCTGTGGACGGTGGGTTTTGGCATGTTGCACATTGTGTATGGCGCGCTGGTGTACTTTAAATACGAACGCTAGCAAACCGGTGAAAGAATACCTGGAAAATATAAACAAGGCCTTCGAAAGCAAGGCGCGACTGGGCATTATGTCGGTGCTGCTGGTGGATGACAGAGTGGACTTCAACACGCTGAAAGAAACCCTGCAACTGACCGATGGCAACCTGGCCAGTCACCTGCGGGCGCTGGAAGAAGCCGGGTACCTGCAAGTGGAGAAACAGTTTGTCGGACGCAAGCCCAACACTACCTACCAGGCAACGGATGCCGGCCGTGAGGCCTTCAAGAGTCACCTGGATGCCTTGGAGCAGTTGATTTTAAACAACAGGCAAGGCGATTAATTTTTTTTGTCGCTATACTTTGAAGTTCAAAGTACTTTACGGACTTTCAAAAACTATTTATAGACTTTAACTCAAAAATAAGATGGTACAGCAAAACGAGTATCAAAACCAACCTGTGCAGGCCGCTGCGGCAGGCAGACGCGCCCTGACCGGTGCCGCCTTCGGACTAGCCCTGATCGCTTTATTCCTTGCTGGTGTACAGCATCCTGATCCAGCCTGGGGCAAGCTGTGGATGATCAGGCCGCTCCTTGTCGTTACCATGGCCGGCGCGCTCGGCGGTTTCATTAACTACATGCTGCTCCACTATCATCGCAGGCTCGGTATTCACAAGGGCATCGCGGTGGTACTCAGTGTGCTGATTTACCTGGTAGGCCTGTGGCTTGGCTCTGTGTTGGGTTTAGTAGGCACACTCTGGGATTAGGCGACCACAACACTACAGATGGCTTTGATAAATAAACCAAGGTATAGCCCCATGAAAGAGCAAATACTATCGCACCTGAACGACCCCGGACAACTGGAGAAGCTGTACCGGTCCAACAAGGCGGGCTTTAAACAGGAGTTCACCGGCATTTTCCCGCAGGTGCGGGACCATGCGCTGGCTGGCTTCTGGCACGAGCGACTGAACTACGAGGCGGAGGATGTTTTCTGGCGCTTCAACCGGGAATTTTTGTTTGTGGTGATCGCCGCGCTGGTGGCAGGTATACTGGTTAAATTGCCCGCCATTTTCCCGATCAGCGAAGACTTCTACTACCCGCGCAACCTCAGCTTTTTTGTGCTCCCGCCCCTGATGGCCTACTTCGCCTGGAGAAACAACCTACCGGCTAACCGGATCGCTTTTATCGGTGGCATCACAGCAGTCTGCCTCGTCTACATCAACTTACTGCCCGACAACCAGAGCGACACATTGATGCTGGCCTGTATTCACTTGCCGCTGCTGCTCTGGGTGCTGCTGGGTGTATCGTATGCCGGAAATGAACTCCACCTGGCTGATAAGCGCCTTGGCTTCCTGCGCTTCAACGGCGATCTGGCGGTGATGTCGGCGCTGCTCGTGATCGCTGGTGGCATGATGACAGGTATAACGATTGGCTTGTTCGCGCTGATCGGGTTCCGGATCGAGGAGTTTTACTTTGAATACATTGTGGCCTTCGGTCTGCCGGCGGTTCCGGTCGTGGCTGCCTACCTGACCCAGAACAATCCGCAGCTGGTCAACAAAGTGTCGCCCGTTATCGCCAAAATCTTCAGTCCGCTGGTGCTGGTGATGCTGGTGATCTACCTGGGAGCCATTATCTATTCCGGCAAAGACCCTTACAACGACCGTGAGTTTCTGCTGCTCTTCAATGTGCTCCTGATCGGGGTGATGGCGTTGATCTTTTTCTCGGTGGCCGAGAGCTCCAACCGGTCAGGCGCTGCTTCGGGCGTGTGGGTGTTGCTCATGCTCTCGGTCGTGACGGTAATCGTGAATGGCATTGCGTTGTCGGCTATTTCGTTCCGCATTTCGGAGTGGGGCATCACGCCCAACAGGGTGGCTGTCATGGGCGGAAATGTGCTCATGCTGGTGCATCTGCTCATTGTCACGGTCATGCTCTACAAAGCGGCCGCCCGTAAGGCCGCCATCACCGAAGTCGGGCGGTCCATTGTGCTCTACATTCCGGTCTACTTTGTCTGGACGATTGTGGTCGTGTTCCTCTTTCCCCTTATTTTCGGATTTAAATAAGTCAATTTCTCTTCATCATAATACCTGAAATACCTTATGGAAAAAACATTGCAACTCGGGAGTTTGGTCAGCTGGCTGTTTGGCTTCCTCTTTCTGGCGATCGGATTCATCAACACGTTTTGGGGCAACGACGCCGGCTATGGCCTGTTCATTATCCTGCTATCGTTCGCCTACTTCCCTCCCATGACGGCTATACTACAGGAGGTGACGGGCTTCTCTATTCCACTGGCAGCCAAGACCATTTTGGGCCTCTTCATCATCTGGTCAGCGCTGGGTGTGGCCGAGTTGTTTGACAAGATCGACCTGATGCTGCTGGACTTTTAACATTTCAGGAATCAAAAAAAACAAATCACATACATTCTAAACTAAAAACAGATATGATAACGCAAAACAAAAGACTTTTCGGCATTGTACTCACAGTAGTTGGCCTGCTGCTTATTCCCCTCATCGCCATGCAGTTTACGAGCGAGGTAGACTGGGATCTAGGCGATTTTGTGATCATGGGCATCCTGCTGCTTGGCACGGGGCTCATGGCGGAGCTCGTGATCCGGAAAGTTAAAAACACCGAATCCCGGCTCGTCATCATTGGCCTTATTTTGCTGGTCCTCTTCCTCATTTGGGCGGAGCTGGCTGTCGGCATCTTCGGAACCCCGTTTGCAGGAAGTTAAGCAGTAGCGTCATGAAAGCCCAAACCTTAACTTATCCCCTACTCGGCTGGTTTTTTGGCCTGGTAGTCGCAACAGTGGGTGTACTGAACCTGGTGTTGGTGCATCCTGTGCCAGGTATAGCCTACTTACTTCTATCCCTTGTCTATCTTCCTCCGGCAAATGCCTACCTGAAGCGACACCTGGGTTTCGCTATACCTATGGTCGTCAAAATCGCGCTGGCCATCGTGTTGTTCATGTTCACCTTAGGCGTGAGCGACCTAGGCGATATGCTCGACAAAGCGCTTATTTAACGACATCCGGCACAATAGAAATGGGGCGGTTTGCGGCAGATGCTGTGAGCCGCCCCATTTTATAATAGAATTTGCTATGGATGCTTAACACATGGCCGTATCTTTACGGTAGAAAATTGATTGATCAAAAGACAATTTTAAATGGACAGAATAACAACCGATATATGCATTGTGGGCGCAGGACCTGTGGGACTGTTCGCAGTGTTTGAGGCAGGGCTACTCAAAATGCGCTGCCACGTAGTAGATGCCCTGCCCGTGGTGGGTGGCCAGCTGGCCGAGATCTACCCTAAAAAACCAATCTACGATATACCTGGCTTCCCTTCCATTCTGGCCGGTGAGCTGGTAGACAACCTGATGAAACAGATCGAGCCTTTCCACCCCACTTTCACGTTGGGAGAGCGCGTGGAAGAACTCGATAAGCAGGAAGACGGCTCGTTCATTGTGCGCACTTCCGAGGGCACCCAAATTGCCTGCAAGGTAGTGGCTATTGCCGGCGGTCTGGGTTCTTTTGAGCCCCGCAAACCCGCTATCGAAAGCCTCGAAACCTTTGAAGGCAAAGGCGTGACCTACATGGTGCGCGACCCGGAGCTTTTCCGCAGCAAAAAAGTAGTGCTGGCCGGCGGCGGCGACTCTGCCCTGGACTGGGCCATCTACCTGGCCGGTGTAGCCGAAGAGCTTACACTCGTACACCGAGGTTCTACTTTCAGGGGAGCACCGGAGTCAGCAGAAAAAGTGCTGACCCTGGCCGAGGAAGGACAGATCAAGCTGCTGCTGAAGTCGAACGTGACGCAGGTGCAGGGCAATGGCAAACTCGACGGCGTAACAGTACTCATCGATAACCAGACCGAGTACCAGATCGAGACCGATTACTTCATTCCGCTTTTCGGACTGGTGCCGAAACTGGGACCGCTCGAGAACTGGGGACTGGAACTGGAGAAGGGCGCCATTGTGGTGAACACCGTGGACTACTCCACCAACATCCCGGGCGTATTCGCCATCGGCGACATCAACACCTATCCGGGCAAGCTCAAGCTCATTTTGTGCGGCTTCCATGAGTCGGCTTTGATGGCGCAGAGCGCTTACAACGTTATCTACCCGGATAAGAAGTTTGTGCTGAAGTATACCACCGTAAACGGCATACAGGAGCTGAACTAATGGAGGACCTGATCAACATTCACGTGGAGTTGCCGGACGGCAGCCGCGTGACGCTGGAAGCCCCGACTGACATGGGACTTTCGGTGATGGAAGTGATGAAAGCCAACGAACTGGATGTGCCCGCTATTTGCGGCGGTATGGCCATCTGCGCCACCTGCCACGTGGAGGTGCTGCAGAGCGGCGAACTGCCTGAGCCCGGCGACGACGAAGCCTACATGCTCGAAACACTGCCACACGCAACCGCAACCAGTCGCCTCTCGTGCCAGCTGCGTGTCAACCCCGACCTGGACGGACTGGTGGTGCGCCTGATGCCGGAAGCTTAAGCGCTATACCTTATACCTGAAATACCGGAAAGCCATACCTGCAAAGGGTATGGCTTTTCTGTTTGGCTATACCTGAGCAAAGGATTTCCTATACCTTGCTTTGCTCCATGTAAGGCTGCCAGTTCACGATCAGCACCTTTTCGTCGGGCAGGAGCATATACCCATAGTCATAGCAGAGATGGTAGGTGTTTCCCTTCTGGGTGCGGTAGACTTGGGTCAGGTAGCGGAAATCAAAGCCTGCCAGCTCCAGGTACTGGCGGGGCAAGGTGGTCTTGCCCTGTGGACTGAGCTGTTTGAGAATGCTGCGGTTTTTTCTTAATGCAGCATTGATTTGGAGAATCCTGCGTTCCTGTTGGTTCTGTACCTTGACCGTATTGTTGGCCAGGTGTCTGCAGGGGTCAGAGCAGTAGCGCTTATCGCTCCTGCCTACAATGGCTGTTCCGCACTGGATGCATGTTCTGGCTTGGCTCATAACTTACCCGCGTTTATACCCGCGTATATCCGTGTATACTCGCGTAATAACACGGCTACGGTTTAGAAAGGTTTTATCTTTGCCTTCAGTAACTGTCTCATTTGCCATGGCTTATCCCGATCGACAACCTATTTTGTACCTGAACCCGCTAGAGCACGCAGGTAGTGTTTTTATTCGTATCTGGCACAAGCCCAATCCCTTCCTCTCCAAACGACTGAAGGAGGCTGGTTGGATTAAGTACAGCAAAACCTATAAGTGCTTTGTGATGCACCGTAGCAGCCAGGCTATTGAGATGACGCATCAGCACTTCCAGGGACTGGCCAAGGTGGACACAAAGTACCTGTACCGGCCCAGGCGCCTGCGCCCGGCGGAAGGAGCCGTTGTCCTGCAACAGGACAGGCGGGTGGCAGAACCATTGGGAAAGGTGCCTGTACGTCCCGTCGTGCGCCTGCAGCCTCTGGAACACCAGGGCAGGCAGTATGTGCAACTCAGCTACCAATACAACAAGGAAACCTATACCTGCCTGAAGCAAAGCAATGTGGCCACGTGGCTGCAAGACATGCAGTGCTTTGTCATCAACCCCGAAAGCAATAGTTTCCACAAGCTTCTAACGGAGCTGGAGGCGGTAGCCCAGGTATGGCTGGCGCAGACCATGCAGGTAAAGGACATGGCCCTGCAGGCCCGGCTCTGGGAACAATGTTATCAGAAGGGCGACGGCTATATTGCCTGTCCGCTTCACTACGTGGAGAAGCTGTTCCTGCTGAACTACAGCCTCAGTACCATCCGCACCTATCATGGCCTACTCCTGCGCTTTCTGAATGCGCACAGGGACAGCAGGCTGGAGGGCATACATGCTTTTTCAGAAGAGGCCATCAACCACTACCACCGCCAGATGGTGCAGGCCGGCACCTATTCCGTATCGTTTGTGAACCAGTCGATCAATGCAGTGAAGTTCTACTACCAGCGCGTGCTATTGCGGCACGAGGTGCAGCTGGGCCAGGTGGAGCGGCCCGAAAAGCCCGAGCGACTGCCGCAGGTGCTCAGTAAGCAGGACGTGCTGAAAATCCTGTCCGTGACCGAGAACCTGAAGCACCGCTGCATGCTGCAGCTTTTGTATGCGGGAGGCCTGCGTATTGGCGAAGTGATCAACCTGAAGCTGACGGACGTGCAGTCAGAGCGCAACCTGCTGCTGATCCGTGGCGGCAAAGGCAAGAAAGACCGCACCACGCTGCTCTCCCAAAAGCTACTTGAAAGTTTGAGGGCTTATTACAAACAGTACAAGCCCAAGATGTGGCTCTTTGAGGGGCAGACGGGCGGGCAATACACGGTGGAGAGTATTCGCAGCGTGTTCAGGGCCAGCAAGGAGAAGGCGGGCGTGAAAGCACCCGCCACGCCACACACCCTGCGCCATTCGTTTGCCACGCACCTGCTGGAGCAAGGAACAGATTTAAGGTATATCCAGGTGCTGCTAGGACATCGGAGCAGCAAGACCACCGAGATCTACACCCACATCACCACCCATGCGCTGGATAAAATTGTCAGTCCGTTGGATAATCTATAGTTATCAACTATATTAGCTTAACTATATAAACTTATGCTTACTTCAGCCACAAGTATTGGATCCAGTAAACAAATGAGTGCGAAGGCGCATTTCAGCAACTGCGTTCATAGTGCAGATAAGCGTATGTTGCCGTAAATACTATAGTTGCCAGTAATTTCCTTGATAAAGAAAACCGATTAGTGCAAAAGCTAATGTTGGTTATAGTATTTATCAATAGGAATTATTATCACTAAGCTGAAGCTTGTTAGAATCAACAAAATAAACACTATGATTAAACTATCACCACTAGTAAAGACAAATGTTACTCCCTTTTATAGCTGGATCAATGATGAAGAAGTTATAAAGTACTCCCTATCTTCTTTCAAAGAAATCAATACAAACCAAGAGGTAGACAGATGGTTTGAGAAAACGCTGGAGGATACCAGAAGTATTAATCTTGGTATCTATCTCAATCAGACTAATCAGTTAATAGGCTACGCGGGGATATCAGGTATTTCAAAATTAAACAGGTCTGGTGAATTTTTTATCTTTATAGGGGAGAAGCGATGTTGGGGGCAAGGGATTGGAACAGAAGTTACCCGTCAAATCCTCAAACTAGGATTTAGCGATTTTGGATTCAATAGAATCATGTTAACCGTTTCTGAACCCAACATTGGGGGCATAAAAGCATATGTGAACGCTGGATTTAAAATTGAAGGACGTTTAAGGCAGGCGTGTTATAGGGATGGTGAATTCCATGATAAAATAGTGATGGCTGTGTTAAAATCAGAGTGGGAAAAGTAAAAGAACATCTGGCAACAAGGCATAAACGACAGCCTTCGGCCGGCGGCCTCGCCCGTCGTTTACACTAACCGTTGGCAGGTATCACAATTATGAAAAACAGCAGTATGATTAAGAAAGTACACATTGGCATGTTTTTATTCTTGCTTCTGAATCTGTTGCTTTCAGTAGTGCTTGACTTGGGGTTCGATAATAGACTGATGTTCCTTGTTAGGGTGCTTATATATGCAACAGGAGTATTACTGTTCTTTGTTACCATCAAAAACAGAAGCGCCATAACTTACTATTCCTCTTTGTATTTACTTTCGCCAATTATAGTCTTCTTCTCATGGTTAGCTGACGGAATCTTAGGTGCTTTATTAGGCTCTATCTTCTTTGCTCTCTTGGCTCCACCAGACACCATTGTGCAGAATGATAAATATCAAATCAGAAGTCAATACACAGGATTTTTAAGTGGTTGTTGCTCGTACAACCTGTATGAAACTAAATTTCCCTTGTTTGAAAAGAAGATTGGAGAGTTTAGGGCAGAGCGCACTTCAAACGAGATAGCGGATTTAAGAATTTACGGTAGTCAAGCAGTAGTGTACTATAAAGAAGAACCAGCTGACTCAACCTTGATTCAGATAAAATAAAAATGACCTCTGCCAACAAGACCTATGGTGCATAAACGCACCATAGCAAAACCGTAAGCGGTAATGGTAACAGACCCAACCATAAACAGGTACAGAAAATAAGCAAAGTTCAGCGAGGAAGGAAAGTTTACCATTCCTCTTTTGCCTTGTGACCTACCGCATGCTTTCTCTGATTTTTTCTCGATGCACTTCGCCCCAATCGCTTAGTGCCTGCAAGACGCCATTGAGCGTTTCGGCATATACCGTAAGTTCGTATTCCACAACCACTGGCGTGTTGGTATATACATTGCGCTTAACAAACCCGTTCATCTCCAATTCCTTCAGCTCGGATGAGAGCACCTTAGCGGAAATACCATCTACCAAACGTTGTAGCTCGTTAAACCTTTTATTGCCATCGGTTAGCGCAACTATTATTCTTAGCTTCCATTTTCCACCAATAACATACAAGGCATCCGCTATATGGTTTAGTCTTGCTTTGCACACCGCCTCCGAAGGTTGCTGATTGTTAATTTTCAATTTAGCCATGCCATTACTTTTATCAACTAACTAAAAGGTAACTACTAACCTTTTGTATAGTGCTAACATTTTGTAAGCAAAAGTAAGTAAATTTGCAGTATTAATTTACATAATCATGTAAAAATTGGAGGCAGAAAAGCAGTAATGTGCCGATTAGTAAAATCATGAACTAAAAAGTAAGAATTATGGCAACAAACAGAAAATTGGTAAGAGTCTATACACCAAACGATGAACCTGGATTTTTAGGACCTGACCATAAAGCCCGTCATATAGTAAGAGGGGATTTTAAACAGACTGACCCATTTATCCTGCTGATGGATGATATGCTTGACAAAAAAGATGAGGAGCCTGTTGGTGGCGAGCATCCGCATGCAGGATTTGAAACTGTTTCGCTGTTACTGGAAGGACAAATGGGCGATACTAAACACAAAATGAAAGGCGGGGATTTCCAGATTATGACCGCTGGAAGTGGTATTGTTCACACAGAAACGATAGACCGCATTGCAAGAATGCGTTTGTTGCAGTTGTGGCTTAATCTTCCAAAAAAAGACCGTTGGACCACCCCAAGAGTGCAAGACTTATCATTGGCCAATACACCTAAGTTATCCGAAAACGGGGTAAGCATCACGCTTTACAGTGGTACTTTGGCAGGTCTTACATCACCTATTCAAAATTTTGTTCCGTTAATTGTAGCAGATATTGCACTCGAGCCAAGTGCTACGACTGTACTCGATATACCAGTAGATTACAACGCATTCCTATATGTTCTTTATGGAAATGCGAAAGTTGGCGAAGATGAACAACTCTTGTCACAAGATCAGGTTGGCTGGCTAAACATATCAGGTGAAGAAGGCTCAAGTGAGTTGAAAATGATGGCTGGTAAAGATGGAATACGGTTCATATTGTATGCTGGTCAACCAACTGGAGATACTATTGCTGCGAGAGGTCCTTTCATTGGGGACAACGCAGATGATTTAGCAAGACTTTACCAAGAATATAGACAAGGCAAAATGGGACATATTGCAAACGTACCTGAAGGCCAAAGAATTTTGTTATAAAACATCTTCTCAAAAGTATGATACAATTGCATTAGTAACGGAACACCCAAAAACCACAGCCGCTAACAAGGGCTTTGCATTATGAGGGCTGAAGTTTGCACTTCAGCCCTCTTTCGTTAAATTAGCAGCAGTTCTAGGCTGAACATTGGTGCTTCGATTTCCCTCACAGTGCAAAGCCAAGTCCGTTACACTTAATTTAAAATTATGTTTGAATTTCTTCTTGCACTTTTAGGACTTTTTATACAACTCATTTTCCTGTACAAGAGAGAAATATTGACAGACAAAAAATTTGAAATCTGGTTGTGGTTAGGAACAGCAATCTTGTTCATAATTGGGCATACCTTGGGCAACATATATGGTTCAGAGATAAAAACTTTACCTCTCTTAATGGTCCCATTGATGGCCTATATAATTTACAGATTACTATTTTGGTCTTACCTATCAGCTTTTAAAGAGAAACCGGTTGATACCTTTTGGTCAATGAACATTAGACTGATGATACCTGGTGTATTTAATTTCCTGTTTTGGTTTTTGGCACTGGTAGTTCCTGTATTAGTTGCCTTTATGTTAGTTAAGTAAAACTTAGTACAACACAAGCTTTACCATAGCTATGCCATGGCAAAGCCAAGACCGTTAGCAACAATACCCTTCCGTATAACCCGACAAATGCTCCCAGACAACAAAGAAGCGTTTGACGATCCTACAAATAAGCTTCTCCACGGCAAATACCCACTGATAGTAATCTCCCTGCCGCAGTCTCATTTGGGTGTAAAATATTTTGTGCTTGACTGTATCAAATCGAACAGTCAAATGTCCGAAATCGAACAGTGTTTCATTAGTAATTATCTAAAATATTGATAATTAAACTCTTGTATTCTGGAACCAATTTTGCCAATAGAACTGATACGAATCTCACTCAGTAACTGCCCCTTTTTCATTAAGAATCAGCACTATATGTCATGTTAAAGAACAATCTGAAAATCGCCATCCGGATACTCTGGAAAAACAAACTTTTTTCATTAGTCAATATACTGAGCTTGTCACTGAGTATGGCGGTTGGTGTTGTTCTCTTTACAGGCCTAAAAGCCAGTCACGATACAGATCATTTTCATCCGAAATTAGATCAAATAGTGCGGATACTCACGCAGGAAACAAATGAGGTGGAACAAACCAAATGGGCAACAGCTCCATTGCCGTTGGCGCCTCAAATAGAAAATATCTCCTTTGTTGAAAAAATGGTAAAAGTACGTCTGGCAGGAAAACATAATTTGCAAACCGACGGAGGCGATGTGCCTATTGACATTAAATTTTCAGAGCCTTCTTTTTTTGATGTTTTTGGCTTTAAATTGTTGTCAGGCAATGCACAAAGCCTTACCAATAGTCCCACTTCCCTTTTTTTAACTGAAAGCACTGCAGAAAAGATATTTGGCGACGCCAATGCTTTAGGACAAACTGTTCAGTTTGAAAAGTTAGGTCCATATACCGTTGCGGGAATTATCCAGGACCCACCTTTAAAAACACATCTACCTATTGAGGCAATGCTTTCTATGAATGCTGCCGAAATGCTGGAAAAAAAAGGAGCAATCCTTAATAGTTCACAAAATTGGGGAGACTTTAAGAGTACAGCGATTTATGCACGTTTGAAATCAGAAGATGATTTGACGCAGCTCAATACAACCCTCCAAAACTATAATCAGAAATTGGATAAGAGCAATCTTCAGTTTTCGGCACAGCCCATAGAGGCTATTACCCCCCGAAACAACGACATTAAAAATGACCGCGATGCAGGCACCGATTGGACGGGCATAAAAATACAGCTGTTTTTAATTCTAGCCTTAACTCTTTTATCTGCTTTCAACTACATCAGCTTGACATTGGCGCGCGCCTTCTCCCGAGCGCGGGAAGTAGGAATTCGCAAAACGCTAGGTGCCACAAGAAGGCAAATTATCGGTCAGTTTTTAATGGAGTCAACCCTTGTTTCGCTATTAGCTTTGTTGTTTACAATGCCATGTGTTGAAATTTTAACGCACTACATACCCGAAATGGATACGGCGTTTTCCTATGACACAACCTTAATTTTAGGCCTGTTGACCTACGCAGTTATCACAGGCATAGTCGCAGGGGCACTCCCGTCCTGGCTGTTGTCAGCGTTTCAGCCTATACAGGTTTTGCGTAAAATGAAGAATATTAAGCTGTTCCAGAGTATTGCTGTTTACAAAGCTTTGATTGTCGTACAGTTTTCAGTGACCATCATGCTGATGATATTGGTTGTCATAGTAGCTGATTACGATAGAAAAAACAACGCCATCATTAACTCAACCGTGTCACCCCATGTGCTGACACTTGATTTAAAGGGTGAAAATTATAAAAACCTGCAAAACGAAATAAGCCAGTTAAGCCAGGTAGAAACGACTTTGGCAACTAACTGGTTTTATGAACCGATGAAATTGGGCAAATCTTCTGTAACATTAAAAGATAAAACTCTGGAAATGTATAACGTAAGCATTGACCCCAAAATAATTGAAACAGAAGGTATCAGCTTAAAATCGGGCCAAAATTTCCCTACTATTATGCCGCAGAATATGGAGCAATATGTGTTGGTGAATGAAGCTGCCGCAAAATTAATAAGGTCTGAATCGGAGACTTTAGTGGGCCAAACGCTATTGCTGGACTTTGCCAATGTACAGGTTATTGGCATCATGCCTAATGAAATAATTGGCGAACAACGTCCTCTAATATATCGGTATTTGCCTAGTGAAATAGCCTCATTGACCATAAAAATAAAGCCAAATACAGAACTGGAAGTGACCGAAGCCATTCAATCCTTATGGAAAAACCATTTTCCTGAAAAAACAGCAAATCTTTATAACTTAAAAGAGTACCGGTATCCAGAGAAAATCAGTGGAGAAATGGAGATTTTTGGAGGCTTAGCCCTTATGGTTATGATAATAGCTGGTCTGGGCATTTTAGGAATAGCCAGTTACTCCGTAGAAACACGCGTTAAGGAACTGGGTATAAGAAAAGTGTTGGGAGCAAGCAATAAAGAATTGGTGTGGATAGTTACCAAAAATTTCGGCATTCTTATCCTGATTGCCGGACTTATCGGTGTTCCGGCTGGCTTATTTGGCGGTGATTTAATTAGACAAGATATAGGCAGCAATCTGGTTGATCTAAGTTTTATAAATGTAAGTATAGGCTTTGGTTTGGTTGCCCTAGTTGGGCTGCTGACTGTGCTGTCCCAAACCATTCGAGCAACGCAAATAGAACCTGTAAATGTTTTAAAAGCAGAGTAAAAAAGGTGAAACATGCATTGGCAGGTTATGTCGATGGCGTGATAATCAACTCTATTCCGCGACACCATGACGACTGACTACAAGTTGCGAAAAGAAGGGCACATGTTGCTAACAAAATCTCCCCGTCATGGTGCGGTGAAGTTAAGCTATATTTTTTTTATCTTCTTTCTACGTTGGTTTCATGGGACAGGAAACGGCTTCGGGAGCCCACCACTGCAGACACACAAACGTTATAGGCAATAGACGTTAGTTCAATGGAATTTGAAGCGCCCAAAAAGGTAAATGAGATTTTAAAAAACTATACCGGATAATGGGGAATTGCCGGGGGCTGGGCTATTGATTTGTTTTTGGACAGGGAAACAAGAGAACATCAAGATGTTGAGATTGCTATCCTTCGGCGGGAGCAACTATCATTCAAGCATTACCTGCGCAACTGGAGTTTCAGCTACATCAGTAGCTTGGGCCAGTTAGTCAACTGGGACAAGGGCGAATACCTGGAACTACCCGTGCATGAGGTCTATGGCATGGATGGTGCTGGACACCAGATTGAAATTCTTCTGAATGAGGCTGTAGATGGACTATGGAAATACAGAAGAGACCTCCACGTAACTTACCCGCTTGAGGCTACCATTATAAAATCCAGTCGCGGAATCCCAATCCTCTCCCCTGAGATTGTTCTGCTTTATAAATCTAAGGATAACAGGCCAAAAGATTCAGATGATTTACGGAGAGTACTTCCGGATTTGAATAAAGCGGCCCGGGCCTGGCTGGCAAACTCAATCAGATACGCCCATGGGAATATAGAGTGGGTTGAAAAAATAAAGAATTTCTACCCATAGCCAGGCACCTAGGCTATACTCCGGCTACGCCTTGCCCTCCTTAGATATAAGCCGTTAAACAGGAAAAATCCGCTCTTTTGCCTGTTTCTGGAATTGCTCCGGCGTCTGTCCTGTCATTTTTTTGAAGAACCTGCTGAAATACGACCTGTCATCAAAACCAAGGCTGTAGCCAATTTCCTGTATGTTCTTTGCGCTTAGGACGAGTTCCTGCTTGGCCTCCACCACCAGGCGTTCCTGCAGCAGCTGCGTAATTGTTTTCCCGGTTTTCTGCTTCAGTATCTGGTTGAGGCGTTTGGGTGTGATGCTGAGTTTATCAGCGTAAAATGTTACCGATTTCTCTTCCCTGAAGTGATGCTCCAGCAGCAGCAGGAAATGGTAGACCCGCTTCTCATGCAGCCCCTGTCTTGTCAAGGTCTGCGTTTTATACTGCATCAGCTTCAATAGAAATGCCTTCAGCAGGGTTTTGAGCACCAGGAAATTCTTTTGCTGCTGCTCGTACTCGTCTTTTATGATCCAGAGGAGGCTCTCCAGCGTAACGACCATGTCCTCTTCCAGCAAGATGGTAGAGAAACTACCAGTTCCTTTGCCCAGAAAAAGCCTGATCACGTCCAGCGTAAATTCTTTGACCTCATAGTCCAGCACCGATTTATGAAAGGCAACCAGCATCCCTTTTTTGCCGGTTTTCCGGGGACGGGGAGTGCGGTTAGCCGGAATTAGGTATAGCCAGTCCCCTTTGATACGGGGGGCACCCTCTTTTATAAAATGAATGGGCTCCTCATCCTTCAGCCAGGCAATTTCAAAGTAATCTTCCCTTTCAGGGTTTTCGAAATATACCTGTAGCGGGGCATCTAGCGGGCTTATAAAAAACAGGTCCTTTTCCGGGTTCATAGGCTATCAGTTGTTACATAAAATTTTATTGTTAGCCCGGCCTTACTCTCGCGCCTGCTCCTAAGCTATACCTTGCTATTTCTTGACTATTTCCCTTTTGTCCTACCTTATGGGTAGTCTGTACTACCCCCTGCGCCTGGTATTGTTGTAAATTTGTAACAGATGCAGAGACAGTGGCATGCCGCACTTAAATATATACATTCAAACACATTTAAAGATATAAAATTATGAGCACTACAGTATTAGAACCCAGAATAGAAAACGGGAAAGCCGAGAAGAAATTATATAAATTCCCACAACTCAAAGGCAAAGAGCTACCACGCGACAACTTTATCGGTGGGCAATTTGTCCCACCAGTGAAGGGGGAATACTTCGATAACATTTCACCCATCAACGGTAAAGTTTTTGCGCAGGCAGCCCGTTCTACCAAAGAAGACGTGGAGCTGGCGCTGGATGCGGCACACGAGGCTTTTACAACATGGAGCAAGACATCCGCCAAAGACCGTAGTAACACATTGCTTCGGGTAGCCCAGACCATTGAAGATAACCTGGAGTACCTGGCTACAGTCGACACCATAGACAACGGTAAGCCGATCCGTGAGACGCGCGCAGCAGACCTTCCGCTTGTAGTCGACCACTTCCGCTACTTTGCCGGCGTGATCCGCGCTGAGGAAGGTGGCATTTCGGAGCACGACAAAGACACGGTCAGTATCGTACTGCACGAACCGATCGGGGTGGTAGGGCAGATCATTCCCTGGAACTTCCCGCTGCTGATGGCCGCCTGGAAAATTGCCCCGGCCCTGGCTGCCGGTAACACGATCGTCCTGAAACCGGCCGAGCAGACCCCGACGAGTATATTGGCCCTGGTAGAGCTGCTCACTGACGTATTACCAGCCGGCGTGCTGAACGTGGTGAACGGTTTTGGAGCAGAGGTTGGTAAAGCGCTGGGTACTTCCCCAAGGATCAGCAAGCTTGCCTTTACCGGATCCACGGCAACAGGTAAGCTGATCATGCAGTACGCCTCCGAAAACATCATTCCTTCTACGATGGAACTGGGCGGCAAATCGCCGAACATCTTCTTCCCTTCCGTGATGGAAGCCGACGACGAGTTCTTTGACAAAGCGCTGGAAGGAGCCGCCTTCTTTGCCCTGAACCAAGGGGAGATTTGTTCCGCACCAACCCGAATTCTGGTGCACGAGAGTATAGCCGACGCCTTTACGGCCCGCGTGATCGAACGTGTGAAAGCCATTAAAGCCGGTAACCCATTGGATGGCGAGACGATGATCGGGGCGCAGGTTTCGAAGCCGCAATACGACAAGATCCTGAACTACATCAAGATTGGTAAAGAAGAAGGAGCCGAAGTGCTGGTAGGCGGTGAGGCGCAGAAGCTTGAAGGTGAATTAGCGGATGGTTATTACATCCAGCCAACCATTCTGAAAGGGCACAACAAGATGCGCGTGTTCCAGGAAGAGATCTTTGGTCCGGTGGTGGGTCTAACGACTTTTAAAACGACTGAAGAAGCCATTGAGATCGCGAACGACACCATTTACGGGCTGGGCGCAGGCGTCTGGACCCGTGATGCACACGAGATGTACCAGGTGCCGAGAGCCATACAGGCTGGCCGTGTCTGGGTGAACCAGTACCATACCTATCCGGCGCACGCGCCGTTTGGAGGCTACAAGCAGTCGGGTTATGGTCGAGAGAACCACAAGATGATGCTCGACCATTATCGCCAGACCAAGAACATGCTGATATCCTACGACAAGAAGAAGCAAGGTTTCTTTTAATCAAATTTTGTCATAAACCTGAAATCACCTGGGGCTTCCTCAGGTGATTTTTTTATCCTTTTAAATTCAAGAAACATGGAAAAGATACTAGTAACTGAAAAAGCAAAAGAAGTGATCAGCCAGCTGAAGGGGCGCTACGGCGAGCTGATGTTTTACATGAGCGGCGGCTGCTGTGAAGGCTCCCAGCCTATGTGCTACGAGAAATGTGAATATAAAACGGGCTCCCGCGACGTGCTGATCGGCGAGGTGGAAGGATGTGAATTCTACCTATCCGAGGAACAGAACCAATACTACGTGTACTCCCAACTGCTGTTAGATGCGGCTCCCGGCATGGGCGGCGGCTTCTCGCTGGAAACTGTGCTGGGCATGGCGTTTAGTATAACAACGCATGCGCTCATACCAAAGGAAAATGCCGCAATAGTCTAGTCCGCCCTGTATGTTATGCACATGAGAAGATGTTTCAGGGAGAGATTTGAGGATAGTATACCTGAAAAGAGCCCCTAGGCGAAAAGCTTAGGGGCTCTTTTTGTTTTATTCTCATCAAGGCGATAGAATATTGGGTGGCTGACAGCAGAAGGGAAATTGAAATCCTTAAATGAAACGGGAAGAAACAAGTGGAAATATCGCTTCTATGATAAAGATTTAAGCTGCTAACAGGACACATGTGAAATCCATACCTTATACTTGCCTTGGAAACTTTGTGACCTTAGCAAGAAAGAGGCGTTGACTAGCTGAGGCTGCACGCAATTGTATACTTTTGCAGGAAGTCCAACGCCTAAATACATGACAAAACCGCGCCTCGCCCTGCTCATCGGCATTATATGCATCTCCATTTTCCCGGTGTTGGTAAAACTAAACTTCACACCCGGGTTGATATCGGCCTTCTACCGGATGGCTATTGCGGCAGCGCTACTCCTGCCCTATGTGCTGCTGACCAGGCGCCTCCAAATGCCGCCTACTCCGATCCTGTTGCTGGCCGTGCTGTCGGGTATCTTTTTCGCATCGGATGTGGCCGTTTGGAACATCGCCATCCAAAAGTCCACCGCGACGCAGGCCTCGCTGCTTACCAACCTGGCCCCGGTGTGGGTGGGTGTGGGCTCCTATCTGTTTCTGGAAAACAAGCCAGCGCGCAACTTCTGGATCGGGACGGTGATTGCCCTGATGGGTATGGTGGTTCTGGTGGGTCTCGAGTTTTTCCTGGAGCTGCGCTTCGACCTGGCCTTTATGCTCGGTGTGCTGTCAGGCATTTTCTATGCGGTGTATATCCTGCTGAGCAAACATGTGTTGGAGCGCATGTCGGTCCTTTCCTTTATGACGATCAACCTGCTCTCCTCCTCTGTTTTTCTGGGTGTGGTGTCCTACCTACTGAACGAGCCTTTCAGCGGATTTTCGAAAGTGGGCTGGCTGGTGCTGTTGGTGCAGGGTATCTTGTGCCAGCTGGTGGCCTGGCTACTCCTGAGCTACGCCACGCAGCACATGCGCGCCACACGCGTCTCCCTGAGCCTGCTCAGCCAGGCACTGCTGGCTTCGTTTCTAGCCTGGCTGTTCCTGGACGAGCAAATTACACTGCGGATGATAGCCGGCGGCATGATCCTTTTGTCCGGCATTGGGGTCACCTTTTATGCCGGCGACATCTCACTGCGTAAAATCCTGGGCCGGTACAGACAGGTATAGCCGTCCGTTTCTGCAGACAGTCATCTTATTAAAAATACATTACAACAATTTACACTATGAAGAAATACCTTGTTATTGCCTCTATTTTTGCTCTGACCCTGAGCGGATGCAGCACAGCCAAAAAGGCTGACCACACTACCAACAGCAGCGCTGCCCAAACTACGGGTATGGAACAGCAGGAGCAGACCATTACCGAAAAACGCTGGAAACTGGTTGAGCTGGAGGGCCATCCCGTTACCATGACCGAAGGGCAGCAAACCGAGGCACATTTCGTGCTCCATACCGAGGGCAATAAGGTAACTGGAAACGGTGGGTGCAATGTTCTGAACGGTACTTACGCCCTCTCTGAAGGCAACCGGATCCGATTTTCGAGGATGGCGACGACCATGATGTACTGTGCGGGTGTGGAAAAGGAAGGGGAGTTTCTGAAGGTGTTGGAGCTAGCCGACAACTATACCCTGCACGGCGACACGCTGATGCTGAACGTGGGGCGTCGGGCGCCGCTGGCCGTGTTCCATGCCGTATACCTACGTTAATGCCCCTGCTGTACGTCGCCCTTCAAAAATTTAATGACCTGGTCCCTTTTCTATACCTCAAATAAGCACACCCCCTATGCACCCCATCCTTCGCAATATCCTGGCTGTCGTGGCAGGCATCATAGTTGGCAGTATGGTCAACATGACCCTGATCTCGGTGAGTGGCTCTATTGTTCCGCCGCCAAACGGGGCTGATGTCACCACCACAGAAGGCCTGCAAGCGACCATGCATTTGTTTGAGCCGAAGCACTTTTTGTTTCCCTTTCTGGCCCATGCACTGGGTACGCTGGCAGGCGCTTTTCTGGCCGCCACGATTGCGGCTACGCACAGGTTTAAGTTTGCCATGGCCATCGGGCTCTTTTTCCTGGCCGGAGGTATAGCCAGTGTGCTGATGCTCCCCTCCCCTGTCTGGTTCACGGTGCTGGATCTGACGGTGGCCTACCTCCCGATGGCTTATATAGCGTACTGGCTTTCTCGTCGGTTAATTTTAGCCCGAGTTCGATAACGCATAAGCATCTGCCGCCGCTATATCTGGCCGGGGCTTTAGAAATTTCGTAAGTTGCACCTATGAATCACAGATCACCAGAGATCCGGACCGTCAACGTTGTCCGTTACGTCACACCCTTGCGCGAGGGGGGCTCGCTGCCCGCCATTGTGGAGGCAGATGACGATTTTCTGTACGTCCTTAAATTCAGGGGCGCGGGCCAGGGCATTAAAGTACTGATAGCCGAACTGATCGTGGGGGAAATCGCCCGGGCACTGGGCTTCCAGATCCCAGAGATCGTGTTCATGCACCTCGACGAGGCTTTTGGCCGCACCGAACCAGACGAGGAGATTCAGGACCTGCTCCGCGCCAGCGAAGGCCTCAACTTGGGCTCGCACTACCTGTCAGGCGCCATTACCTTCGATCCCGTGGTCACGACCATCGACGCTGGCCTGGCTTCGCGAATCGTGTGGCTCGACGCGCTGGTGACCAATGTGGACCGTACTGCCCGCAACACCAACATGCTCATGTGGAAGAAAGAGCTCTGGCTGATCGACCACGGCGCTTCCCTCTTCTTCCATCACTCCTGGGACAACTGGGAAGAGCAGGCCAACCGCCCGTTTGCCATGATCAAGGACCATGTGCTCCTGCCACGGGCCAGCGAACTGGAAGCAGCTGACAGGGCCGGCCGGGAAACCCTTACCCCTGCCCGTATCCACGAAATCCTGGCCCTCATACCGGACGAGTGGCTGACCGGTGTGGAATCGCCGTTCGAGACAGCCGGGGAACACCGCCAGGCCTACGCCCGCTTCTTCGAGATCAGATTAGCCCAATCAGACATATTTGTGAAAGCCGCCCAAGATGCAAGAAAGACACTTATTTGAGTACGCCGTGATTCGGGTGGTGCCACGGGTGGAGCGCGAGGAGTTTCTGAATGTCGGCGTTATTCTGCTTTGTAGTTCCCAGGGTTTTCTACAGATCCGCTATACCTTGAACGAGGCACGCCTGCAGGCTGTGTTCGGTGAGCTGGACATGGAAGAGCTGCGGGCGCGCCTGCAGGCTTTTGAGAAGGTATGCGCCGGTCGCCGCGAGGGCGGCCCGATCGGCCAGTTGGGCACGGCCTCCCGTTTCCGCTGGCTTACGGCCAACCGCAGCACCATTGTGCAGACTTCGGCCGTGCACCCCGGCCTGTGCCTTGACCCTGCCGAGACCCTGAATAAGCTGCACCGGGAACTGGTATTATAGGCACCCTGGCTGCAACTCAACTTGCCCTGCTTTTTGTTATATTCGCATAGACCAAACGGCCCCTTATGAACATACCCCGCATCATCACAATCGTCCTGACCATCGGCGCTATCGTGTTTGTGGTTCTGATCCTCTCCGACCCTTACTTTTTCGCGAATACAAAAAAAATGCGGAAGAACGCGGAGTCGAAGCTGGAGGAAGGTATCATGGGCAACCCAAACGCGTTCAAGGAAGCCAGTTATTTCTTCAGTTCCCTGATCGACCAGGGCCACGGCGACCGCCAAACCTACGACCTGCTCTACTGGAGCTACCGCTACGACAAGAACTTCACCCTGGCCGAAGAAACCCTGGACGAGGCACTGGAGGTTTATCCCGATGACCCCGGCTTTCTGTATCACCGCGCCGAAATGCGATTGGAGCTAGGCAAGTATGAGGAGGCGCTCCAGGATTACAATGCGATTATACCTGCTGCCGATGGCAAAAGTTTTTATTACGACGCGCTTTACGGCCGTGGTGCCGCCAGGTATAAGCTTGGGCAGGAGAAAGAGGCGGAAGCAGATCGTGTAAAAGCGCAGGCCCTGACGCAGGATACCTTGCAGACGTATGCGGTGTATTTTAAGGAGTAGAAGTCTATGCTTTCTGAATACCAGACAGGGCGCCTGGATTTACCCGTGTTGGCTATGGGCCTTGCCTGAAGTGGTTACCAGCCCGCGCTGCCCGGCCCAGATCCAGAGCAGGATCAGTACCAGCTCCCCCACAGCATCGAGCAGGTATACGTTTCGGATCACATCGTTCAGGCTGTAGTACACATCGATAAACCCAAGCCCGGCGGCTCCGCCTATACCTAACCACTTTATTTCGGGCGTCACCCGTTTCTTTATACCTGCCGCCAACAGTGCCAGACCGATCACCGTGATCAGAATACTGACCGTGCGCACCAGCCACAGTTCCTCCTTTGGACCAGTTACCCACAGGAAGCTGGGCATGTGCACGAGCGGCCATATACCCGTAATCGCCCAGTAGGCGCCTTGTATTTTTGATATGAGCGAAAGTCTGTCCAAACACTTACACGTATTTACCTCTTAAATATGCAACTGGTCGTAGGTGGGCAAGGTATAGGTCTCGCCTGCCGCCAACAGATGCACTTTCATATCCCGCACCGAAAAGGGCTGGCCCGATTGAATATCGTATATGTTGGTTTCCGTGATGCCCATGCCATCTACGATCGTTACCAGACCGGAGCCCAGCACTTTCACCTCAAAGCCTTTGGTGACACAAATTGCCGTGTCTTCCTCCAGTCCGATGCCAATACAGCCTGGGTTGGTGGCAATGCACTGCGACACCCGGATAATACGCCCACGCTGTATAAAGTGTGTGTCGATGGCTACGTTTTTAAGAAACTCCAGCCCGGTAGTGATGCGCACATCGCCTTTGATGTAACCACCCTGGGTTTCGCCTTCATAGATCATCGGCGTGGACATGGCGGCGGCTCCGGCACTGGTGCCGGCTATGATAAAGCCCTCGTCGTAGGTATAGCGTTCCTTTATGAGCTGCAGCACCGGCGAACCGCCCAGTATGGAGGTGAGCCGGAGTTGGTCGCCCCCCGTTATCATGATGCCGGACGCCCGCTCGACCATATCCATGAATTCAGGCTTGCACGCATCCATGCGGTTCCGTATATCCAGGATTTCCACGTTCTTCACGCCCAGCTTGTGAAACTCCTCGATGTAATCTTTCGAGATTTCATCGGGTTCGTTTGAGGCTGTCGGCACCACGGCCACCATCGGTTCTTTGCCTTTGAGCGAGCTTACAAAGTATTTGAGAATCTCCTCGCTTTCGAAGTCCGTGTTTTTGTGCTGCTCTTCCGACAGCTCTTTCTCCCCTTTGTCCTCACGGCCCCCTATGGCCAGTAAACAGCCCCTGGGTATAGGAGACTCTTTGTGATGCTTGTATCGGTCCGATACTTTTTTCTTCGCCATTATATTTCTCCTTTTCTTAAAGCAATTACTCGTTAAGGTCTTTTGTAACTCACCACACGGGCCACCAGGGTATCGGCGCTGGCCGGGTCTTCTTTAAAATTCACCCAGCCTTCCCGCTTCGATTCCTTCGGTGAGAAGGCGATGCTTAGCTCGGCGCTCTCCACTTCCTTTCCTCCACTTTCTAGGGTGAGCTCCACCTGTACTTCCTCTGCAGTTTCACCGCCCTTGTTCTCTACCACCACCCGGTAACGGTGCGGCGCGTTGGCAGAAGGGTCATGAAAATGCGTGACCACCAGGTCGGGCGTGGAGGGTTTGTGGGTAATAGCCACGTAACTCAGGTATACCAGTATAGCCAGCACCAGCACCAGGCTGACGCCAAACACCGTCCACTCCAGTCCATTCTTATCATCATCATCTCCTGCCCTGTCCGACTGTTGTTCCTTTTTTATATCGTTTTGTTCTCTCATGTTTCCGGTTACTTAATAAGCAGTCGACCTGCCGAAGCGCCAAGACTGGCCAGTACCCCCAGCACAATACATTGCGCGAAGGCTACCTCAAAATTCACTCCTTCGAAGCGCCCGAAAAACCAGAGCAGAAAGGCCGAAGCCACCAGCGCCGTGAGGTAACTCAGGCAGGTGTCGAGTGTAATGGCGAAGGCCAGGTTCTTTTGTTGGTGATGCCCCGTGCCTTTAAAATCGCTGAAATAGACCACCACCATACTCATGGCCAGCGAAAGCACAGCCATTAATAAAATATGCACAGGCCTGGCCCCAATTGCCAACACAACAACTTCCTCTGTAGGGGCCACGTTGCCGCCCACTATGATGCTACCGCAAAGCGCCAGCACTACCAGGCTGCCCTTGCTCCGCAGCCCGGTACGCCAGCCCGATTCCTTTGCTTCTGCCTGCACCTGGTTCTCTTCTTCCGACTCATCATCCGAGGTGCCCAGCTGCGCCGTTCCAATGGAAACACCGATTGACACGGCCATGGCCTCCACAATGATCTTCCCCATGATCTCATCGATGGACATCCCGCCGAACTGGATGCGGTTGAGCACAAACAGCACGCCGAAGGCCAGCACAATGCCCAGTCCCATCTCCTCTACCGAGTCGATGAAGACGCTGCGCCACGAGACCCCCGGCCGCATACCGGCGTAGCGGTTATAGCCCAGCAGTAACAGGTAGGTGACAACGACCATGATCAGCAACTGAGCGGGTGAGGCAATAAAGCCCGCCCACCATACCTCCATGGTATACAGCAAAGGGAAACTGAACAGGAGCCCTCCCGCTATACCCCGGGCATACTCCTGCAGCGATTTACGGACCGGCCTTATCTTCTTGTTTGCCATACCTGTTGAATTTTATTGGGGCAACCGAAATGCCAGACCTGTTGTGATAAAATGATGGGGTGCCGCCTTGTTCAGCCGTCTTCCCGCCGCTACATCGACCTGCAGGTTCGGGAGCAACAGGTATAGCAACCCGAAATCTGCCTGATGCTCGGCAGGCTCGCTTTTTTCTTTGCTGCCGAAGACCTCCAGGTATAGCGTCAGCTTATCGATAAACTGTCGGGTAATGTTGGCACCGTAAGAGCGCACGGCGTGCCCCCCTGTCCAGCCATAGCCCAGGTTGCCGGTCGCATCCATTTTCTGGGAGAGTTCTTTGCTAAAGGCCAGACCGAACTGGGGCTCCACATTATCTGGTTTGAATACCTCACTTGCCAGGGGCAGCGTGAGCATAGCACTTATACCAGCCTCCGGGCGCCAGCCGCTTTCTTCCCAAAGCCGCACCTTCGTTCCGATGCCCAATGGTCCCCATCCTTTGATGTGCCGCTCTGTCCCGTTCTCGATGACAGAATCTTTCACGGCACCCTGCAGACGCAGCTCGACATTCTCCAGTAAGCCGAAGCGCAGGAGCGCCGTGGGGTAGGCATGCGTTCTGGTAGTCGCGTTTAGCTTCTGATAGTTGTAACCCGCCTCCAGCTGCACATACCCACGGGAAACAACACTGGGCCCCTGGGATTGATCAGGTCTGTCAGTATTCAGCTCTTCTTGTTCTCCCTGCGCTTGTACCGAGGTCATGAGTGCGCTAATCAGCAAAATCAGCAGTCCCGGCACTAACGTTTTTGTTAATTTCATAGCCTTGAGCGTGTCCGTGCGTTTGTTGCGCTTTATACGCTGAAGTATGCCTTGAGTAGGCTGAGGCTAGCACAAATACCGTTTTGCACGTAGTAGGGCCGTATATTACCGCAAGTGGCTGACACAGGCCGAAAATCTACTCAAGCACCTTGAGCAGGCCAGCACAAACAGCTATACTCCTGGCTTATCCTGCCGGAGAATGGGTTAAATACTGAATCAGGGAGTTATAAGAGAGAGGAGAAAAAAAGGGAGCCGGTTCCAACCGCCTGCATTTTAAATAACAGATACCGGCTCCCTCTATAAACATGTACAAACCGCTAAACGCACCCCAGATAGCGGCAAGTCCATGATCATGTTAAAAACAGCGTTTGTTTCAGCAGTAAACTCATTAGGAGTAAGAACAAATGGTTTAACCAACCAAAAACCAAAGCTCCAAACTGCCTTTCGTGTTTTGTATTCTTATACGCTAATGGCTTGGTGAAGTAGCCTGCAAGACTACTAATGAGTTGTTATTCAGGCATTTTCAGTATTACCAACTTTAAGGGTACGTGTTTTTACGCAGACAATAACGGCCATACCTGTAGACTGGCCAGCCATCACGAATTTATAACATTAGAATATCCCGATATTACAATACTGGCACATTAATTGCCCTTCATGTGTGCGAACCTTAAAAAAACAAACATGAAGAAAATCTTTACCACTGCCATGCTGGCATTACTGGGTGCCGGGGCTTATGCTCAAACTATTCCACAAACAACAAAAGGGTCCATTGTTGTATCAGGATCGGTGAATTTTAGCAACGAAAACTCCGAAAATACGAGCTATGAACCTGCAAGTAAAAACACCTACCGCTCCATCAATCTGTATCCCTCAGTAGGTTACTTTATTCAAGATGGCCTCGAAATAGGTACAGGTATAGGTTTGAGGCATCAGACCAGTATAAGTAAAACAGAGGAACTTAAGACTACCAGCAGAACGAAGACGCTCAGCCTCACCCCCTATGTGAGGAAGTATATCCCGCTTTTTGAGCAACTTCATCTGCATGGCACAGCCTACGCATCGTTTGGGATCGGAAATACTAATGCTAAAAATAGCCACAGTTCATCATCGGAGGTTGTGAGCACTCATCATAATATAGGTATAGGTGCATACCCCGGACTCACCTATTTTGCCACGCCACGTCTTGGGGTCACGGCCACATTTGGCTCGCTCTCCTATGAAAACAGCAGCGAGAAGGCGAAAGAAGGGCAGGCCTCCGACTGGAGCAGAAAAAGCAACTATTTCAGGGCCGATCTTTCTCCAAACAGCATCAGCCTGGGTTTAAGTTATTTCATTTCACGCTAACCCGACGATGATGAAAAAACTGACTTTATTAGCGATTGCGGGTTTGCTGGCATTCAGCGCCCAGGCACAAACCACAAAAGGCACGCTGGTGCTGACGGGAAAACTGGGCTATTCACAGTCTAAATCCAAGCATGACAGGGATAGAAACACCCCTCGTTCTGAGTTCGAACAATACAACTATACTGTTTCTCCCTCTATAGGATTTCTGATCAAAGACAAGCTGGAAATTGGGGTGGCAGTGTACAGGTATAAGTTACATCACGAGGATGCAAACTATTTCGAAAGTAACAAAAGTACCTGGGAACGGAGGGAAAACAACAAAGGTGTGAGCGTGTATGCCAGGCAATACAAGTACCTGACTGAGAAACTGGCCCTACACGGCACTCTTTCGGCAGGAATCAGCAACCAGGTCACTTCTTATGCAAGTAATACGGTTGGGCAATATCCATACACAAGCATAGATGAACATGATGCCATTCTGGTTAGTGGCTCTCTCTCGCCGGGTATCACGTTTTTTGCCTCCAAAAAGCTGGGGATTCAGGCGGGACTGGGCGCGCTCACTTTCAACCACTCTGTTACCGATTCCTTTAGAGAATACACGCTTTATAATGACCCGCCTTATGAGCTGCAACGTTGGGAAGATACCTACAAAAGAAATGAGCTGCGTTTTGACTTCTCGAGCATGCACCTGAACTTCGGGCTTTCCTATTTTATAGGTCAGTAGATTCTTTATACCCGTAAATAAGCAGCGGCCTCACCCATTCCGGAGTGAGGCCGCTGCTTTATACCTATACCTGTGGTTTATACCTTACCAACCACTGGCCAGCACGTCGGCAATGTGCATGGTCTTGATCGGTTTTTTGTTTTTCTGGATGTAGCCGTTGAGGTGCATCAGGCAGCTGCTGTCGGTCGAGATGATGTAATCGGCACCGGTTGCCAGCGCATTTTCCACCTTCTGCTCGGCCATTGCCACCGAAATGGCTTCGAACTTCACGGCAAAGGTACCGCCAAAGCCGCAGCAGGTTTCGGTGTCTTCCATCTCGATCATTTCCAGCCCGTGCACGCCTTGCAGCAGCGCACGTGGCCCTTCCTTGATGTGGCATTCGCGCAGGGCGCTGCAGGAGTCGTGGTAGGTGGCTTTGCCGTCGAGGCGGGCGCCCGGCACTTGCGATACCTTGAGCACATCGGTCAGAAACTCGGTCAGCTCGAACACTTTTTTCTGCATGGCGCGGTACTTCACCAGTTTGGACGACTTCACGAAGATGTCCTGGTAGGCATTGCGCACCATACCCACGCAACTTGCCGATGGCGCCACAATGTAATGGGAAGTTTCGTTCGAGAAATCGTCGAGAAACTTGTTGGCCACTTCGCGGGCTTCGTCAAAGAACCCGGCATTGAAAGCGGGCTGTCCGCAGCAGGTCTGGTTGGGGTTGTAGTTTACCTCGCAGCCCAGGCCCTCGAGCACTTTCACCATGCTCATACCTGTCTCGGGATGCAGCTGATCCACGAAGCAGGGTATGAAAATATCTACAATTGTTCTTCTAGCCATAATCAGGAGAAAACAGAGCCTGAGGCTGCCAGCGCAGCAGCGAAAGCCTCTTTGTCGAGCTCCAAATTTAAGGCATTATTTTCGAAGTAGCTGACCAAATTTTCAGTCGCCATGTTGCCCACCAGTTCGTCTTTGGCCATCGGGCAACCACCATACCCGCGCATGGCCCCGTCAAACCGGCGGCAGCCCGCCTGGTAAGCGGCCTCCACTTTCTCGTGCCAGGTAGTCGGTGTGGTGTGCAGGTGCGCGCCAAACTCGATGTGCGGGAAAGCGGGCACCAGTTCACTGAACAGGTAGGTGATGTTCTCCGGATTGGAAACGCCGATAGTGTCCGAAAGCGAAATGGTGGTTACGCCTAGCTTGTCCAGTTCCTCTACAAAACGGATCACTGTCGCCGCATCCCAGGGGTCGTTGTACGGATTGCCGAATCCCATGCTGATATAAGTAACAAGCGTTTTGCCTTGTTGCTGACAGATGTTCTGTATCTGGGCCAGTTGGGTCATGGCCTCGGCGATGCTCTTGTTGGTGTTGCGCTGCTGAAACGTCTCCGAAACCGAGAGTGGAAAGCCGAGGTAGTCGATCGCTTGGTGTGAGGCCGCCTCTTCCGCGCCCCGCACATTGGCGATGATGGCCAGTAGTTTAGAGCGGGTGCTACTCAGATCCAGACCGGCCAGCACGTCGGCGGTGTCAGCCAGTTGCGGTATGGCTTTGGGCGACACGAAACTACCGAAATCGATCGTGTCGAAGCCTACCTGCAGCAGCTTGTTGATGTAGTCGATCTTGGTCTGGGTAGGTATAAAATCATGCAGGCCCTGCATGGCATCGCGCGGGCACTCAATTATTTTGATGGTATCGGTTGTCATAGCAAAGCAGTTTTGGTCGTTTCCTCAAAGATACAAAGAAGCGTATGCCGGAGTTGGGAATTAATGTGAGAATTTGAAATGGCAGGATGCGGCCGACTTGTTGGCAAAACGCTGCAGCAGTCAATCTGGTGGCCTGACAGGTATAGCAGGGCTTCGACTACAGCCTCTACCTATCCTGCTGCAGATAAGGGTATAAATGTTTTTGTATTTGACCTTATTCCCCTATATTATGGTGGTAAAATACCCACTACTATCAAAAATAGCCACTGAATCCGCAACCATACCCCAACTCCTCACCCGCTATGAATTCAACGAACACTTTTGTAACCAAAGTTAGCCCCGCCAGGGAAGCAGACCCGCAGGTCGTGTTGGGCCTGCTGCAACAGCAACGCTCCTTTTTTGCCACAGGCCATACCCTGGACATCCGTTTCCGGAAAGAGCAGCTCCGAAGACTGCTGGAGGCTGTGCGCAGCCACGAGCAGGAACTTATCGATGCCATGTACGCCGACTTCCGTAAACCGGCCTTTGAGACGTATACCACCGAGATCGGCTTCATCGAAAAAGAACTGCAGCTCGTGCTCAAAAACATAGCGCGCTGGGCCAAGCCACAGGCCGTGGGTGAAACGCTGCTCAACTTCCCGGCCCGCAGCTACATTTACTCCCAGCCGTACGGGGTGGCCCTCATCATCGGTCCCTGGAACTACCCTTTGCAACTGGTGCTCAACCCGCTGATTGGTGCTTTGGCAGCCGGCAATTGTGCTATCGTCAAGCCATCTGAACTCACTCCCGCCACTTCGGCTGTTATTTCCCGGCTCATCTCCAACATATTTGATCCCCGCCTGGTCGCCGTGGTGGAAGGTGGTGTGGCTACCACGCAGCACCTGCTGGCGCAGCGCTTCGACTACATCTTTTTTACGGGCAGCACGCAGGTGGGCCGCGTCGTGATGAAGGCTGCTGCCGAACACCTGACCCCCGTTACGTTGGAACTCGGTGGTAAAAGTCCGGTGATCGTGGCCGAAGACGCTGACCTGGGGCTGGCAGCAAGGCGTATTGCCTGGGGCAAATTCATGAACGCCGGTCAGACCTGCGTTGCCCCGGATTATGTGCTGGTGCAGGAACAGGTAAAAGACGAGTTGATGGAGCGCCTGCGCATTGCCATTCAGGAGTTTTATGGCGACTCGCCCCGACACAGCCCGGATTTTGCCCGCATCATCAACGACCGGCACTACCAGCGCCTGAGAAGTTACCTGCAGGACAGCGTGGTTCGGATCGGTGGGCAGCACGATGCAGAGAGTCGCTTCATCGCCCCGACTGTGCTGGACCAGGTGAGCTGGCAACACCCGGTTATGCAGGAAGAAATATTCGGGCCTATCCTGCCTGTGCTCACCTATACCCACCTGAATGAAGCCATCCGGCAAGTGAATGCCCGGGAAAAGCCTCTTGCGCTTTACTTTTTCTCATCGGACAAATGGCAGCAGCAGCAAGTGCTGGAGCAGGCGCACTTTGGAGGCGGCTGCATCAACGATACCATCTCGCACCTCATCAACCCCAAACTGCCTTTCGGCGGAGTAGGCGAAAGTGGCGTGGGCAGCTATCACGGGCAGGCCAGCTTTGAGCTGTTCTCTAACCAGAAAAGCGTTGTGCACCGCGGCACCTGGATTGACCTGCCGCTGCGCTACCCGCCCTACGGCAACCGATTGGCTTTTATCAGGAAGATATTCAAATGGCTATAGGTCAAGGTATAGGTATACCTCACGTACCCATGTAGCCGTGCCATAGCGCTTCTCGTATGAAAATAAATAGGGGTAGTTGCCGTATAGGAGCTGTACACCCTTACATACCTGAGAACACTATGGAAAACCTGATAGAATACCTGAACGAATCACTAGTTCCGCTGGAGGAAAAAGTAAAAGAGTACCTGCATGTAGAGCGTGACATCCGACTGCTGGAGGTGGAGCTGTTGTCGCTACAGAGCATGCGGCCCGACTTTGACCCGGAGCAGACGATGGAACAGCATCTGACAGATAAGCAACCGCAAAACTCGCTGAATGATAAAGAGCAGAAGCTGAAAGATCTGCTCGGCAAGTATAAGGCCCTGCAGCAGGAGGTGATCGGTATGCTGCCTGAGCGAGACAAGTTTGTGGAGCTGAACCTGGGCTATGGGCCGAGCATGGTCGGCTATTTTACGGTGGATCCGGAAACCCGCACGCCGCTGGAGGAGCCGGTGCTACGCGTAGTGCACTAATTTCGGTATCTTTGATGCTTTAATCTTTGACGTCCCTGGAGTAGGACTGTCCTGGACGAACCAAAACCGTAACCACCTACATGGGTTTACTATTATTTTACCTTCTCATATCGCTCGTTCTATCTTTCATGTGCTCTTTGCTTGAGGCGTCCCTGCTTAGCATCACCCCCTCGCATGTGGGCATCACCAAACAAAAAAATCCGGCGCTTGGCAAGCACCTGCAAGAGTTCAAAGACAACGTGGACCGGCCACTGGCCGCTATCCTCACCCTCAACACGTTTGCGCATACCATTGGCGCGGCCGGGGTAGGCGCACAGGCGCAGGTCTTGTGGGGAGACAAGTACCTGTCGCTGGTGTCCGCCATCGTCACCATCATCATCCTCATCTTTTCTGAGATCATACCTAAAACGCTCGGTGTCAACTATTGGAGGCAACTGACCCCCTTTACGGTGACCACGCTACGCATCATGATCTACTCGCCTTTGTATCCGCTCATCATGCTTTCGCAGTTCATAACCAAACGCCTGAAACGTGACAAGGACAAGAGTGTGCTGAGCCGCGCCGACTTTTCGGCTATGGCGGAAATAGGTATAAAAGAAGGCATTTTTAAGCGAGGCGAGTCCCAGATCCTGCGCAACATTTTGCGCTTTAACCAGGTGCTGGTGCGCCATGTGATGACGCCGCGAACCGTCGTTTACGGTGCGCAGGAGGACATGCTGATTGTTGACTTTTTCAAGCAGGCAAAGACCTTGCGCTTCTCCCGCATTCCGGTTTACCAAAACAGTCTGGATGATTCGGATGGCTATGTGCTGAAGGATGAAGTGCTCTCCAAACTAATCGACAACCAGGGCAACTTACCCCTGAAAAGCATCAAGCGCAGCATAGAAGTAGTGACCGAATACATGCCTATACCTGAGCTGTTCAGCCGACTGATCAAAGAGCAAAACCACATTGCGCTGGTCGTGGACGAGTACGGCGGCACAGCCGGCATCGTGACCATGGAGGATATCATCGAAACGCTGTTAGGTATGGAGATCATGGACGAGATGGACAACGTGGAGGATATGCAGAAATGGGCTCGTGAGAATTGGGCAAAACGCGCCAAGGGCATCGGGTTCAAGACAGAGTAAACGGCTATCCTATACCTTTCATATCCTACAAAAAGCGAGCTCCCCGCCATCCATCAGATAGCGGGGAGCTCGCTTTTTAGGCAGGCAGTCTGTGCTTAATGAAACTGTTCTTCTTCCGTAGAGCCCGCCAGCGCAGCAGTAGAAGCAGTGCCTGAGGTAACCGTGTTCTGGATGGCATCGAAGTAGGCGGTGCCGACAAAAGACTGGTGCTTCACGGCTTTGAAGCCTTCCTTCGCCAGACCAAATTCACGCTCCTGCAACTCCGAGTAGCCTGCCATGCCCCGTGCTTTGTAGGCCCTGGCCAGTTCGAACATGCTGGTGTTGAGCGCATGGAAGCCGGCCAGTGTGATGAACTGGAATTTGTAGCCCATTCTAGCCAACTCCTCCCGGAACGTTTCCATCTCCTCCACGCGCAGTTTGGCTGCCCAGTTAAAGGATGGAGAACAGTTATAGGCCAGCAGTTTGCCCGGGAACTCGGAATGGATGGCTTCTGCAAACCGGAGCGCCTGCTTTAAGTCTGGTGTAGACGTTTCCATCCAGATCAGGTCGGCGTATGGGGCATAGGCCAGGCCGCGGGCTATACCTTGCACCAGACCACAATTCACGCGGTAAAAGCCTTCGCTGGTGCGCTCGCCAGGTATAATAAATTCATGGTCACGCGGATCGATGTCGCTCGTGATCAGGTTGGCGGCGTCAGCATCGGTGCGGGCTACCAGCAGGGTTGGCACACCCATCACATCGGCTGCTAGTCTAGCTGCCACCAGTTTATTGATGGCTTCCTGCGTCGGCACCAGCACCTTACCACCCAGGTGGCCGCACTTCTTGGCACTCGATAACTGGTCCTCGAAATGCACCCCGGCGGCTCCGGCCTCGATCATCATCTTCATCAATTCGAAAGCATTCAGGTTACCACCAAAGCCCGCCTCCGCATCAGCCACGATCGGCACTAGCCAATCAATCTCCCCTTCGCCGGTCACGCTCTGGATCTGGTCTGCCCGCAGCAACGCGTTGTTGATCTTCTTGATCACATTCGGCACGCTGTCGGCCGGGTACAGGCTCTGGTCGGGGTACATGTGGCCGGCCAGGTTGGCATCGGCGGCGACCTGCCAGCCGCTCAGGTAAATGGCGTTGAGACCGGCCTGCACTTCTTGCACTGCCTGGTTGCCCGTCATGGCGCCCAGTCCGGCCACATAATCTTCTGTGTGCAGCTTATGCCAGAGTTTCTCCGCCCCATTGCGGGCCAGGGAATACTCAATTTTAACGGAGCCCTGCAGTTTCACAACTTCGTCGGCGGTATACGGTCTTTTTATACCTGCCCAACGTGGGTTCACGATCCAGTCTTGCTGGATAGCCTGAATTCTTTCGGTCTTGTTCATGATAGTATAATGAGTAATGAATGATGAGTAATGACTACTGAGTGGTAGGCAGGGAATGCCTAAAGTCGAATCAATAATGAGTGGAGAATAAGGACGAATGAATAGTGAGGAATGGATTGATGATGAAGGAATTTTCATTATCAATCCATTCCTCACTATTCATTCGTCATTACTCATTACCCATTATTAGTCAATGTACTTATAAGCCGGGAGCGTCAGAAAGTCGACGAAGCAGGTGGAGAGCACAAGCTCGGAGAAAAGGTGGGAGGCACGTTCGAAATGGCAGTTTTTGAACATAGCCAGGCCTACTTCCTCTTTGATGTGCTCGGTTTCTTCTTTGATCAGCTGCAGCACACGGGCCTCGGTAATGGGTTCGCCTTCGGCGGTACGGGTGCCCTCATGATGCAGCCACTGCCATACCTGCGCCCGCGAGATTTCAGCGGTGGCGGCGTCCTCCATCAGGTTGTGAATGGCCGCTGCGCCGGTGCCGCAAAGCCAGTTGCCGATGTACAGGATGCCCACGTTGATGTTGAGTCGGAGGCCGGCCTCTGTTATCCTGCCCCCTTCTATCTTGAAGTTGAGGAGGTCTTCCGGTTTCACATTCACTTCTTCGCGCAGCACTTCTTTCTGGTGCGGTTTATCACCGAGCACTTTGTCAAATGCTTCACGTGCCATAGGTATAAGGTCCGGATGGGCGACCCAGGTACCGTCAAAGCCGTTCCTGGCCTCAAAATCCTTGTCTGCTTTGACTTTCTCAAAAGCCGTTTTGTTTACGGCAGGATCGTGCCGATTCGGGATGAAGGCCGCCATACCGCCCATGGCATGCGCACCACGCTTGTGGCAGGTCTGCACGAGCAGATCGGTATACGCTTTCATAAAAGGCACCTGCATTGTAATGGCCGTGCGATCCGGAAAAATCACATCCGGCTGGTTGCGGAATTTCTTGATGGCACTGAAGATGTAGTCCCAACGGCCGGCATTCAGACCGACGATGTGCTCGCGAAGTTCATACAGGATTTCGTCCATCTCGAAAGCGGCCAGGATGGTTTCGATCAGCACGGTTACTTTGATCGTGCCGACAGGTATCACCAAGGCCTCCTGTGCCGCCACAAACACTTCGTTCCACAAGCGGGCCTCCAGATGACTCTCCAGTTTGGGCAGGTAGAAATAAGGTCCTGTACCACGGGCGATCAGCTCTTGGGCATTGTGGAAGAAGAAAAGTCCGAAGTCGAATAAGGCGGCTGAGATCGGTTTGTCGCCGATTACCAAATGCTTTTCAGTCAGGTGCCAGCCTCTTGGACGCACTTTTAGCAAAGCCACCGTCTCTTTCAACTGGTATACCTTGCCGTTTTGGTAGGTAATGGTGCGGCGCACAACATCGAATAGGTTATGTTGGCCCTGCACCACGTTCTCCCAGGTAGGCGAGTTGGCGTCCTCGAAGTCAGCCATGAACACATCAGCCCCGGAGTTCAGCGCATTGATCACCATTTTGCGATCCACCGGTCCGGTGATCTCCACACGGCGCAGTTGCAGGTCGGCAGGTATAGCACCCACTTTCCATTCCCCCTCCCGAACTGCTTTGGTCTCCTTCAGAAAATCGGGACGCTCGCCGGCATCGATTCGTTGTTGTCGCTCCGCTCTTGCTTTTAACAGCTCCATTCTTCTGGTTTCGAAACGCTCATGCAGCATTTCCAAAAATTCAAGGGCTTGAGTCGTTAATACCTGCTCTATACCTTTCACAGGCGAACCTTTTACCTGGGCTGTGCTTTCTACTAACATAACTATAAATTTGAGGTGATGAATTGTAATTTTATAATCTATACGCGAACATTTTATATTTGGCGAATTTTCGCTAATAAAATTATTTACATTTATAGGAAATAATCGCAAAAGCCCGTTTATTAGCATAAAGACCCAGAAAAAAATTTGAATGAGGCTACAGGAAGATGCGATCCGGCTTATACTCGGATTGAAAATCAAGCAGTTAAGATCAGAAAAAAACATCTCGCTAACCGACCTGGCCATAAGCACCGGCATATCAGTGTCGTACCTCAATGAAATAGAGAAAGGAAAAAAGCACCCGAAACCGAGTAAGATCGCCGTGATCGCCGATGAACTGGGTGTGACCTACGATTACCTGGTATCGCTGCAGTTGAGCAAGCGCCTGCAGCCGGTGGGGGAGCTTTTGCAGTCGAATATTCTGTCGGAGCTACCCCTGGAACATTTCGGGCTCGACATCAGCCGCCTGTTGGACCTCTTCGCCACTGCCCCGGCCAAGCTGAGCGCCTTTGTGAACACCCTGCTGGAAATATCGCGTGCCTTTGACCTGCGGGTAGAGCAGTTCTATTTCTCCGCCCTGCGCTCTTACCAAGAGCTGCACGACAATTACTTCGAGGACCTGGAACTGGAGGTGGAGCGCTTTATGGAGGCGCATGGAATCAGTCCGGAACAAACACCCTCCTACGTGCAGCTAGCAGGTATACTGGAAAATTCATTTAACATAAAAATAGCAACAGAGACATTTGATCAGTACCCAGAGCTGGCTCCGCTTCGTTCTATCCACAGACCCGGTGTTACGCCTTTACTCCTGCTCAACCCCAACCTAACAGAGCAGCAACGGGCATTTGCGGTGGCCCGCGAGATCGGCTTTGAGGTACTGCAGTTGAAACCACGTCCCCATACCTCCACCTGGGTGAAAGTGGGCTCGTTTGAAGAGGTGTTCAACAACTTCAAGGCCTCTTATTTCGCAGGAGCTTTGCTGCTCAACCGCGACCGCCTGGTACAGGACATGCAAACGTTTTTCGCGCAGCCTACCTGGCAGCCAAACATGCTGCTGCAGCTCATGGAAAATTACAGCACCTCCCCAGAAACCCTGCTGCACCGCCTGACTTCACTCCTGCCCCGCTTTTTCAACATCAAGCAACTCTTTTTCCTGCGCTTCCACCACGATGTAGCCTCAGACCACTATTCACTTACAAAAGAACTGCACCTCTCGGGGTTGCATAACCCACACGCCTCTTTCCTGAACGAGCACTATTGCCGCCGCTGGATCTCACTCACGCTCTTCGGGGAAATGGACAGGCAGAAACTGGCGGGGCAGCTTGAGCAGCCGCTGGTTGGTATACAGCGTTCCTCTTACATCAACTCTACTAACGAGTACCTGGTACTCGCCCTGGCCCAGCCTACTGAAAGCCTGAACGGGACGATCAGCATCGGTATGCTGCTCAACGAGAACCTGCGCCGCAAAGTCCGCTTCCTAGACGACCCGGCCATTGTGCACCGTTACGTCAACGAAACCTGTGAACGCTGCCCCGCCCTCGACTGCCTCGAACGCGCCGCCCCACCCGTGATTCTGGAAAAGCAGCTGTGGCAGGAAAAGGTAATGCAGACGCTGGACAAGTTGAAGGGGTAAGGTTGGGATTTGTATGTTGGAGAGAAATCTCATGTACAATTAGCCTGCCCCTCCCAAGAGGGGCGTTTCCTGCAGCTGCCAATTCACAGGTAGAGACTTTGCAGCTACGTTTTCATGTGCACGCTTGTCATCCCCCTGCCCCCTTCTTCGTCGAGGGCCAATACCCCCAAGGGGGACTGCTCGGCAATACCGGTTTTTAGGTATAGGTTCTCTTCGAATGTCTTTAATTACTCACACGGAATATACCCACCCCCGCCCCTCCCGAGAGGGGAATTGCTACCGCTACTACTTCGCAGGTGTAAGCTTCGTTGTGACTTTCTAAATAATACCGGGTCCAACCACCCCTAACCCCTCCTTGTCCTTTAAGAGGGCCCCTACCCCCAGGCGGGGAGCCTGTAGTTACCAATCTAAAGGTATAACCTCGTAGTCCAGACCGACAAAAAACTGGCAGGTATAGTAAGACTAACTTGCCCCCGAAGCTATGGAACAAACAGCGGTGCCAAGTGCGCTTTTTGATTACCCACTGTTTGAGCGTTCAGCGGGTTTGGGGAATCTTGATTTTTTTGCTTACTTTTTTCATCAAGGAAAAAAGTAAGGCCCGCCCGGCCAGGGCAAGCAATGAAACCACACTGGTTGCTATACCTGCACCAGCCATAGCTACAAAGCAAAGTATGCTATACCTATACCTGGGCCAGAGGCCCCACCATAGCCGTCACGAGTGAGGACGCTCACACCATTGTTACAGTACCTGCATAAGTAGTCTCTTAGTAAAGCCTGACAGCTGCAAAACTCAAAAACCCTTTTCGACTTTAAAGATAATTCCTCCAAAAACCCTATCTTCGGGATTAGATTCTTCACCCTACCCATGGCCCAGTTTAATTTCAGCCAGACTACCGTAACCCAGGAGTTTCATGCTCCGCTTTCGCTCTTCGAACTGCACCAGCAGATCCGGGAAGAGCTCGAACTGGCGTTTCCGGAGAGTTACTGGGTGGTGGCGGAGATATCGCAGGTAACGCCGGACCGGCGCAAAGGGCACTGTTACCTCAACCTGGTCGATAAAGGCGATATCCCGCGTGGTGCCATACAGGCGCAGGCGAGGGCCACGATCTGGAGCAGCCGCTTTCAGATGCTGGGGCGCTACTTTGAGGAAAAGACCGGGCAACCGCTCAAGGCCGGGCTCAAGATCCTGTTCCAGGCGCAGGTGCGTTTTCACGAGCTCTATGGCCTGAGCCTCGACATCGTCAACATCGACGCAAACTATACCATTGGCGACCTGGCCCGGCAGCGGCAGGAAACCCTGAAGCGGCTGGAGGCTGAGGGATTGCTCACGGCCAACAAAGAACTGGAAATGCCGCTGGTGCCACAGCGACTGGCCATTGTGTCGTCGGCGACGGCGGCGGGCTACCAGGATTTCATCCACCAGCTCGAAAACAACAGCTACGGCTTTACCTTCGATACGCGCCTTTTTCCGGCTACGGTGCAGGGCAACGAGGCACCCGCCTCTATCGTCAAAGCCATGGATCTGATCGCCAGGTATAGCCACCTGTTCGACGCCATCGTGATCATTCGTGGGGGTGGCTCGCAGACGGACCTGGGCTGCTTTGACGATTACAAAGTAGCGGCAGCCATCGGTAACGCTCCCCTACCCGTGATAACAGGTATAGGCCACGAGCGCGATGAAAGCATTGCCGACCTCGTAGCCCATACCCGCCAGAAAACCCCGACAGCTGTAGCGAACTACCTATTGGATAAAGCGCTTGCTTTCGAAACGGCAGTAGAGGGGTTGTTCGACAGCATTCACATGTTCGCCAGCCAACAGCTTCGCCTTACGGCCGACAAGCTGGAGAGGCAGAGCCTGAAAATCGCGAATCTTACGAATAGTTTCCTGCAGGAGAACCGGGAGCAGCTGGAGCATTTTTCCAAGAGCCTGCTACTCAAGCCCAAAAGCTTCCTCGAAAACCAGAAGCACCAACTCCTGACCTCGGAAAGGCTGCTGCAGGCAAATACGAAAGACTTGTTGCACCTGCGCTCTAAGGAACTAAGTGAACTGACCGTTTGTGTGGAAGGTATAGGCCAGCGCTGGCTGCACATGAAAGAGCAGGATCTGAACAAGCTCGTGCACTGCATCGAGACAGAGGCCAAGGACAAGCACAAGTGGAGTCAGCTGAGCTTTGTGAAATGCAGCGACCGCCTGCAATACAGTGCCCAGAAAAAACTGAGCGCCGACAGCCACCGGCTCGAGCTGCTCGAAATGCGTATCCAGGCCAACGACCCGGAAAAGCTCCTGCTGCGCGGCTATACCTTGACATTGATCAACGGCAAGATCATCAAGTACATGGGGCAGGTGAAAGAGGGAGATGTGATCGAAACACGCCTTCAGGACGGCAGGGTGCACAGTTTAGTTGTAAATACAGACAAAGATGAATAACAAAGACATAAGTAAAATGACCTACCGCGAGGCCACCCAGGAACTCGAGGAAATCCTGCGGGCCATCGAAAGCGACTCCGTGGATGTGGATGAACTCACACAGAAAGTGCAGCGCTCTTCCCTGCTGATCAAATTCTGCAAAGACAAGCTGCGCCATGCCGAGAACGCCATCAACCAGGTATTCAACGAGGAGAACTGCGAAGAGCCGGCCTCTAAGCCTGAGAAAGGTGGTGCGGGCAGTGGCACTTTGTTTCAATAGGTAGAGCCGGACATTCCATGAAAAAATTTGCCCTCATCCTGATTGTGCTGCTGATCGTTTTGATCATTTATAACCTAACCAACCTTTATTTTTCCGACCCGCTAACTTCTGTGCCGAACCAGCAGGTATACATGAAATTAGTAGCCAATACGTTGGTGCTTTTTTCGCTCATATTCAGCTACCGCAGGTATAGCAAAAGAACGGAAGACGGGCGCTGAGATCAGCCAACACCACTTAAACGAAAAGCCCCGGACTGCTAAGTAGCAGCCAGGGCTTTTTCGGTTTCACTATACCTCAGTTTACAACAATTCCTTCGGGAGCTTCTTTTGTTTAAGCCCCACCAGCCTGGAGAGTAGCTTTCGGGCTTCTTCACAGCTGTCCAGGTGGTACTTGGCCACCGAGTGGGAGTTTCCGATCTTGATGGTATAGGCCTCACGCGGCATGGCCTTGAAAATGTCCTCGTCGCCCCAGTCGTCGCCGACGGCCAGTACGAAGTCGTGCGGGTACATGTTGAGCCAGTAACCGGTCGCTTTGCCCTTGCTCACCTCCTGCGCCTTGATCTCCACAGCCATCTGCCCGTCGAGCACCTGTAGGTTGCTGTTGGTGGCCAGGAAGTTGAGGTGGCTTACAAGCTCACGAGCGCGCAGCTCACCCAAGCCGGTTTCCACGCGGCGGTAGTGCCATACCAGCGAGTACTCTTTCTCTTCTATAAAGGAGCCCGGCGTGCGGTCCACGTACAGGTCCAGAATCAGACGAATGTCGCTCTTCCAGTCGTCGATCAGGCTGGTCATGGTCTGCCAACCGGTGCCGCGCTGCTTTATCCAGACGCCGTGTTCGGCTATCAGGTCGATGTTGAGGTGGCCCAACCAGCGCTGCATGTTGTCTTTCTCGCGGCTGCTGATCACCACTACCCGGTTTTTGGGATTGCTGTTCAGCATCTGCAAAAGCTCCAGCAGATCTTCGTCAGGGGCAGCCATGAGCGGACGGTTGTGGTAGTCGACCAGGGCGCCGTCATACTCCAGGAAGAACAGGCGGGAACTGGCCTCTGCATACGAGTTGCTGAGTTCCTGGTAGGTAGCTTCGTCGAGGTACGTGGTGGCCATGGACAGCTGCTTGATCTTTACATAAGAGAGGCGGTCCATGAACATACTCACCCAGTGGTGGATGTTATACCTGCGCAGCGATTCCTGCATGTGCTGCATGTGCTGTTTCTGGATATCTTCGGGCATGGTGAGGGCCGTGTGCAGCGTCTCCACCATTTGATTGATGTCATTCGGGTTGATCAACAGTGCCTCCGAAAGCTCTTTGGAAGCGCCCGCCATTTCGCTCAGGATCAGCACGCCGGTCTGGTCAAGCTTGCTGGCTACGTACTCTTTACAGACCAGGTTCATGCCATCCCGCATCGGGGTTACCAGCGCCACATCGGCCATTCGGTAAAAGGCGGAGAGCGTTTCCAACGGATACGAGCGGTAAAAGTACTGGATCGGGTTCCAGTTCATGTGGCTGTATTTGCCGTTGATGCGCCCCACCAGTTCGTCCACCGCCTCTTTCAGCTCCTTGTATTTTTCCACCGCATCCCGCGACGGCACCACCAGCATCACCAGCGTCACCTTCTCGTGAAACTCCGGGTAGCGCTCCAGAAAGAGCTCAAAGGCCTGCAACCGTTGCGGTATACCTTTGGAGTAGTCCAGGCGGTCGATGGAAAGCACAATCTTTTTAGAGTGCAGGTTGTTACGGTAAATCTTCTCCCGCTTCTTCACCTCCTCGCTGTCAGCTGTCTGCTCATACTTATCATAGTCTATCCCCATCGGGAAAGAATCGACGAGCAGCGAGCGGTTGCCGGTGTTGATCCAGCCATGCGTGCTGCCGTGTCCCACTAGGCGGTTTACCGAACTGAGGAAGTGGCGCATGTCGTCGTAGGTATGGAAACCGATCAGGTCGGAACCCAGCATACCTTCCAGCAGCTCCTTGCGCCAGGGCAGTAACCGGAACACTTCGTAAGATGGAAACGGAATATGCTGAAAGAAACCGATGGTGCTTTCCGGCAGTTTCTCGCGCAGCATGGAGGGCAGTAGCAGCAACTGGTAATCGTGCACCCAGATCGTATCATCGGGTTCTGCCACTTTCACCAACTCGTCGCAGTACTTCTGGTTAACCTCTACGTACGTCTCCCAGAGCTGCTGCTCGTAAATAGCGTACTGACTGAAATAGTGGAAAGTAGGCCACAGCGTTTCGTTGCTGAAGCCCTCATAAAACTCTTTTATTTCTCTTTCGGTCAGGAAAACCGGGTGCATGTTTTGCCCATTGAGGTTGTCGATGACTTGCTGTTGCTGCGTTTCATCTTCGACTACCATGCCCGGCCAGCCAATCCAAAGGTTGTTCTTTTTCTTGTAGATAGAGCCTAGTCCCGTTGCGAGGCCGCCCTCGCTGGGTTTAAAATCAAGCCGTCCCTCACTTTCCTGTAGTTTTACAGGGAGTCGGTTTGATACAATAATCAATTTCGCCATGTGATTACACCTTATGTCTGGCATCTGCAGCAGCCAACCCAGGGTGTGAGCCAGCCGCATTCAGGGTCCGGATATTAAAAATATGCTCCGTCAGGTTATGACAGAGACAATCTCTATAACATACGGATATAATTGAGCGTGCGTTCTGGCTATATAGTAAATTTAATATGAAATAAATTCCCTGCCTGACACTGAAGTATATACCTCACGGCGAGGCCTGCTTCCGCATACAGGGTATACCTGGAGTTGTGCTATCATATCCGCGAAATACTTAGTATCTTTATAGGTGAGCCTCGCCCGGAGGCCTTGGATAAGGCCCGGGGCACTGTAGATTAGAAAACTATTTCTGGTCGTTCTCAGTAACAGCTTACACATTAGCCAAAGAACAAAATACCCCATGGATTACTTTAAAGGAGTTGACCCTGAAATTGTCAATTGGGTCATTATACCTGCCCTTATTTTTCTTGCCCGCATTATGGACGTGACGCTGGGCACCCTCCGCATCGTTTTCATCTCGAAAGGAGACAAGACCATTGCCCCGCTGCTGGGCTTTGTTGAGGTACTGATCTGGCTCGTGGCCATTACGCAGGTGATGCAGAACCTGAATAACGTTGCCTCCTACTTTGCCTGGGCGGCCGGTTTTGCCGCAGGCAATTTCCTGGGTCTGCGCATCGAGCAGATACTGGCGCTTGGCCAGGTCGTGGTACGGGTTATTACGGTAGATTCTGGAGACGAGCTCATCAGTCGGCTGACCAACAGGGGCTACCGCCTCACCGCTTTGGACGCCAAAGGCTCGCGTGGCAATGTCAACCTGCTGTTCATGATCGTGAAGCGCAAGAAAATGACGGAGGTCATCGACATTATCCGCGACTACAACCCCAACGCCTTCTACTCTATCGAAGACGTGCGCTCGGTATCGGACACAGACCTCCCCAGCGAGGAGGGTGAACGCAAGCGAAGTTTCACCAAGTTTCTGCCATTGAGGAAGGGGAAGTGATAGGTGGGTGAGTCAGGATTTTCAGGATTCGTAGATCTTTATTGCACGATTATACCTGTCCCTCCTGTTTTAGTGACCCCTACCCTGAGAAGCGGTATTGGCAGTCATAATAATTCTTTAGATCTAAACGCTGCAGGGAATTAACCCCATCCCTGCCTTCCCCTAAGAACAGGGGAAGGAGCTGTGCACGATTGTCATCCCCCTGCCCCCTTCAAAGGGGGTACTTGCCGTTACTGCCGGTTTTTTGGTATAGCTTCTTAGCGACTGACTTTAATTACTCCCACGGATTATACCCACCCCTGCCCCTCCCGAGAGGGGAATTGCCGCCGCTACTACTTTACAGGTATAAGCATTGTAGTTATAGAAGTCCTTTTTCTATACCGGGCTCTACCGCCCCTAACCCCTCCTTGTCTAAGGCGGGGAGCTCGCTACTGCCAGTTCAGAGAACTTGATGCTATTGTGTATTATCTGTGCACGATTAACATCCCCCTGCCCCCTTCGAAGGGGGACTTTCTGCCATTACCAGTGCTAGATATAAGTTTTGTCGTGAGTGTCTCAAACCACTGGCAGGCATAGCAAGACTAACTTGCACTTGAGCAATGAAACAAGTAGCGGTGCTAGGTGCGCTTTTCGACACTCCACTGTTCGAGCGTTCAGCGAGTTTGGAGGGTCTTGACTTTTTTGCCTTCTTTTTGTGTCAAGACAAAAAGAAGGTGCCCGCCGCACAGGCGAAACTATAGAACAAATCAGCTTAAGGTATAGCTAGACCGACCCTACGATATGTATAGGTATAGGCATACTGCTAGCTATTTCTGACAATGGGGCCAGAGGCCCCACTATAGCAGACACGAGCGTCGACGCTCGTGCCATAGCTAGCCGCGCTATATCTCATAAAAATGAGCGTCTGCTCATACCTGACCAGACGCTCATTTACCAAGGTAATACCCTTATCAAATAATCAAACTTAACCCTGCTGTGGCTGATACTTAAAATACACCACCGCCATAGGCGGCAGCTTCAGCACAATAGAGTAATCATGCCCGTGGAAGGAGTCAGGTATAGCCTGCAGCGTTCCGTGGTTATGGAAATTGCTGCCACCAAAAAGGCTATCATCACTGTTGAACACCTCTAACCAGTTACCACCCGTTGGCACGCCCAGGCGGTAATTGTCGTGCACACCCGGCGTGAAGTTGCACACCACCAGCAACTGCTCTTCCGGCCGCTCCCCTTTGCGCAGGAAACTGATCACGCTGTTGTGGGCGTCGTTATAGTCGATCCACTCGAAGCCTGCCGGATCAAAGGCCTTGCCGTAAAGGGCCGGTTCCTGCTGGTAGATATGGTTGAGTGCACGTATGAGCTGCTGTATACCTGCATGGTTGCCATATTGCAGCAAGTGCCAATCCAGGCTGCTGTCGTGGTTCCACTCAGCGCTTTGCGCCAGTTCGCCGCCCATGAACAGGAGCTTGGCACCCGGGTGCGCATACATATAGGTATAGAGCGCCCGCAGGTTGGCAAAAGCCTGCCACTCATCACCCGGCATCTTCCGGATCAGGGAGCCTTTGCCATGCACCACTTCGTCGTGCGAGAGCGGTAGCATGAAGCGCTCGCTGAACGCGTAGATGATGCTAAAGGTGATATCGCCCTGGTGGTGCCGGCGGTAGATGGGGTCTTTTGAGAAATAAGTGAGCGTGTCGTGCATCCAGCCCATCATCCACTTCATGTCGAAGCCCAGACCACCGTCTGCTACTTTTCCTGTTACCTGCGGCCAGGCTGTGGATTCTTCTGCGATCGTGAGCGTTTCCGGGAACTGCGTATGCACGGCTTCGTTGAAATCTTTCAGTAAAGAGATGGCTTCCAGGTTTTCCCGCCCGCCAAACTCATTCGGGATCCATTCGTCGTGCTTGCGGCTGTAGTCCAGGTATAACATGGAGGCAACGGCATCTACCCGAAGGCCATCCACGTGGTATTTATCGAGCCAGAACAAAGCGTTGCTGATCAGGAAAGAGCGTACCTCGTTGCGACCGTAGTTGAAGATGTAGCTGTTCCAGTCCGGGTGGTAGCCTTTGCGCGGATCGGCGTGCTCGAACAGGTGCGTGCCGTCAAAATAGGCCAGGCCGTGCTCGTCTGACGGGAAGTGCGAGGGCACCCAGTCCATGATCACCCCAATGCCTTCGCGGTGCAGGGCATCGATCAGGTACATCAGATCCTCCGGCGAACCATAGAGACTGGCTGCTGCAAAATAACCTGTGATCTGGTAGCCCCAGGAGCCACTGAAGGGATGGTACATCACCGGCATAAACTCCACATGCGTAAAGCCCAGATCCTTGACGTAGGCAGGCAACTCCTCCGCCAGTTCGCGGTAAGTTAGCGGACGGTTGTTGTCTTCGGGCTTTCGGCGCCAGGAGCCCACATGCATTTCATACACAGCGTAAGGCTGCGGCTGTCCGTGGCGCGACTTGCGTTGTGCCAGCCAGTTCTGGTCCTGCCAGGTATGGCGGAACTCGTGTACGACCGAAGCTGTCTGAGGCGGTTTTTCGCGGCGCAGCGCAAAAGGGTCGCTCTTCTCGACATGGTACATGTGGTAGCGCGACCTGATGTGGTACTTGTACAGCATACCTGCCTGCACATCCGGTATAAAGCCTTCCCATATACCAGAGTTATCAGCACGCGCCTGCAGTTGGTGGCTTTCGCGGTTCCAGGAATTAAAATCACCCATCACCGAAACCTGCTCAGCATTCGGAGCCCATACCGCAAAGTAAGCGCCTTGCGTACCTTGCCGCTCCATCAGGTGCGAGCCAAGTTTTTCATAGAGGTTAAAGTGGCGGCCTTCGCGGAACAGGTATACATCGAACTCAGACAACCGGCTGATATCGTAGTAGACCGGTCCGGTTTGCTCCTGCCGCGGCTGCTCCACCACCGGAGCAGGCGTAGTCGACAGGCCTACCTCCTGCGCCTCCTGTTGCAGCGTTGCTGACTTAGCAGACCTGCTTCGCTTTGGTTTGGTTTCACCCTGCGCAGTAGTTGATTCGGCAGAAGTGGCTTGATCTTGACGCCCCCGCTTTGACTTCACCATCACTTCCCGGGCTGCACCTCCTATTTCAGTGTCGTCTGTTTTGCGCGGCCTGCCCCTTTTGGGTTGGGCTGCAGCCATACCAGACTGCACTCCTACAGGAGCTATATCTTCATCTTTTTTGATTTTCTTTCTGCCCCCCGTTTTGTTCGGCTCCGTGCCCTCGTTCATGGCTGCGCCGGCACCGGTTTCCATACCTGTCAGTGGGTTCTGCTGTGTGTTATCCTGTTCCTTTTTCTTAGCCATTCTGATATTTCCTCATGATGTACTTTATGCCCCTGATCGGGATGAGAACCCAATCCGGACGGTTATTCAGTTCATAGCCCAGCTCGTAGATCGCCTTCTCCAACAGGTAGGTTTCCATCAGCACCTGTATGTCTTCTTCGTTCTCCGGCACCACGCCCGTTCCCTTGGCTATACCCAGGTAGGTATGCATAAAGAACCCGCTGGCGTAGTGGTACCATTGCTCGGCCCATTGGTCTAAATAGTCGCCGTCTTCTTTGCGGAAACTGTCCTGCTGGAACAGCGCATTGTAAGCGGCGTAGTGGAACGAACGAATCATACCGGCCACGTCGCGCAACGGGGAGCGTTTGAGTCGGCGCTCGCTGAACGAGCGGGCCGGTTCTCCTTCAAAGTCAATGATGATGAAATCTCGTCCCGTGAACAGCACCTGCCCCAGGTGGTAATCCCCGTGGGTACGGATCTTCATCGTGTCGATCTTGCGACGGAAGATCATCTTGAGACGTTCCAGCACTTGCTGCCGCATCTGCAGCACCTCCTCGGCCTCCGCCCGCACGCTATCCGGCAAATTAGGCAGGTGCTTGCGCAGGCTGTCAAAATTGCTGCGCACCAGTGAGGTGAGCGACGAGTAGAGCGAACGCTGGTAATGGAGCGAGAACTCCTCCGGTGCAAAGTCCCTGGATTCAACCATATCGGCCAGGGCCAGGTGCATTTCGGCGGTGCGTTGCCCCAACAGTTCGATGCGCTCTACCGAAGCGCCTCCGAGTTGCAACTGCATGTGCTCCGGCGCGTCGGCAAACGGTACAGGCCGCGCCAGTGTGCCCGTTGTGTCAGACAATGGTTCGTGGTCTTTATGGGTTTGCAGACGCTCGAAAAAGCGCTTGAGCGAATCCTCCATGTATACCCAGGCATCGCCCTGGTTCGGCACGAGCTCCTGCAGCATCACGAGCACCATCGGCGGCTTGCCTTCCTCCTCGTGCTCCACCGAGCCCAGGAACATTGGCACATGCGGGAATTCCTTGTCAGTCAGGGCTTGCACGATCTCCACATCCGGATTCAGCGTGCGGTCGAGCTTGCGGTATACCTTCAGGAAGAATTGGTTGTCGTACAGGACGGAGGTATTGCTCTGCTCCGCCCCCAGTATTTTAGAAGTGAGCGGCTGCCCTATCTCTTTTATTTTATTGGCAATGCTGCGGCTTCCGGTACCCACCAGTTCAGCGCCATCCACTTTGATGCTTTTGCGTTTGGCCATCAGGTTGAGCAGCATCTGGCGGTAATCCTCAGAGTAGACAGCATCGTACAGGATGCCTTCTTTCCCATCCATGGTCACGCGGCCAATCACGCTGTTGGGTTGCGTGGCAATCAGTTCCTCCTCCTGTTCGCCGCTGGCAAAGGCGATCGGCAACTGGTACAGCTCAGACAGCCCTTCGTTGTAGCTCACCTCAATAAACAACAGCGAAGCGGCAAAGCGCCCGGCCACCATCGGCATGTTATTTACCACCTGCATGCGCTGTATGGTGCGGGCCTTGCCCCCGAACCAACGACGGTTCATGATGTAAGGCGGCAGCACCTTACTCTCGAGCGTTTTGAGTGCTCGGGAAGGTATAGGCTGACTAAGTGGCGGCAACTGCATGGCTGGCTTTTTCATGTCGAGCCCTTCGCGGCCGCTTACTTCCTGCGGTTGCAGCTCGAACCAGAAGTAGCCGTGCGCCCCCATCGTGAGCACGTAGTTTTCGTCTTTTATCTGTGGGAATTTGTTTTTGCTGAACACCTCCACCGGCACATAGCCTCTGAACTCCGGCAAGTCCAGCTCCACTGCCTCCGGGAAGCGCGACAGGTTGGCGATCACCAGGATGTTTTCGTCCTGGTAAGAGCGCACAAAAGCCAGCACCTTCGCATTAGCAGGATTCAGGAAGCGGATCTCGCCGCGACCGAAGGCCTTGTAGCGCTTGCGCATGTTGATGACGCGGCGCATCCACCACAGCAGCGAGTTGGCGTTGTGTTGCTGTGTGTCCACGTTCACCGACTCGTATTTGTACTCCGGGTCAATGATCACGGGCAGGTATAGCTTCTGCGGATTGGCCGTGGAGAAGCCCGCGTTGCGGTTATCGTTCCACTGCATGGGCGTGCGCACCCCGTCGCGGTCACCGAGGTAGTAGTTGTCGCCCATCCCGATCTCGTCGCCGTAGTACACCACCGGTGTGCCGCGCATTGAGAAAAGGAGCACGTTCATCAACTCGATCTTCGCGCGGTCGTTGCCTAAGAGTGGGGCCAGGCGATGGCGTATACCCAGGTTGATCTTGGCTAGCGGGTCCCGTGTGTATACCTTGTACATGTAGTCGCGCTCCTCGTCGGTCACCATTTCGAGTGTGAGTTCGTCGTGGTTGCGCAGGAACATCGCCCACTGGCAGGTCTCCGGTATAGCCGGTGTCTGGTCAAATATGTCGATGATCGGGTAGCGGTCCTCCATCTTCACCGACATGAACAGGCGCGGCATGATCGGGAAGTGGTAGTTCATGTGGCACTCATCTCCGTTGCCGAAGTACGAAGCCGAATCCTCCGGCCACATGTTCGCTTCCGCCAACAGCAGTTTGCCCTCATACTTGCTGTCCACGTGGGCGCGCAGCTTTTTGAGGAAGTCGTGGGTTTCGGGCAGGTTCTCGCAGTTGGTGCCGTCTCGCTCGAACAGGTAAGGCACGGCATCCAGACGGAAGCCGTCCACGCCCATGTCGAACCAGTAATCGAGCATCTTGAACACCTCCTGCTGCACGTCCGGGTTGTCGAAGTTCAGGTCGGGCTGGTGGTGGAAGAAGCGGTGCCAATAGTATTGACCGGCCACCGGGTCCCATGTCCAGTTACTAGGCTCGTAATCCGTGAAAATAATGCGCACGTCCTTGTACTGCTTCGGATCGTCGGTCCAGACGTAGTAGTTGCGGTACTTGGAGCCTTTCTTGGCGCGACGTGCCCGCTGAAACCAGGGGTGCTGGTCGGAAGAGTGGTTGATGACCAACTCGGTGATCACCTTCAGCCCACGGCGGTGCGCCTCTTTCACAAACAGCTTGAAATCCTGCATGGTACCGTAGCTCGGATTGATGCTGTAGTAGTCGGCAATGTCGTAGCCGTCGTCTTTGAGCGGCGACGGGTAGAAAGGCAAGAGCCAGATAGCCGTTACGCCCAGTTCTTCCAGATAGTCAAGCTTTTGCATCAGGCCTTTGAAGTCGCCGATGCCGTCGCCGTTGCCATCCATAAAGGCCTTGATGTGCAACTCGTAAATGATGGCGTCTTTGTACCAGTGAATGTTGTCGTCGAGAAGGGTGTTGTCCTCTGCCATATAGTTTTTTCTGTTTTATTCGTGTTTGCCGTGGTCATCGGGCAGCCAGTTGTCGTCCAGACTGTCGTGGCCCATGCCAGGGTTTGCGGTTTCGATGCGGAACACATGAACCGGCATTTCGTGTGGCCGAAGCTCCACGTAATTCCATTCGCTGTTCCAGGTATATTTGTGTTCGGTCATCAGGTCGTGCACCATGTACTGCTGGGTGCTGTCCATGTTCAGGGCATGCAGCGGCACCTGTACCCAACCGGCCTGCGTGTTGTGCGGGTCCAGGTTCACGACCATCAGCATCTTGTTTCGCCGTTCGCTGTCCCACTTGGTGTAGCACAGCAACTGCGGATTGTCGGTGTCGCCAAAGGCTATGTTCCAGGTGGTTTGCAGCGCCGGGTTGACCTGCCGTATCTTGTTTATTTTGGTGATGACCTCCCGGATTTTGGTCAGGCGGCCCCAGTCCCAATGCATGACCTCGTACTTTTCCGAATCCCAGTATTCTTCCTTGCCTTGTACCGGCGTGTTGATGCCGAACTCATATACAGGCCCGTACATACCATAGTTGGACGAGAGCGTAGCCGCCAGCACCACACGGGTAATGTGCGCCGGCTCACCGCCAGACTGCAATTCGTGCGGCAGAATGTCGGGGGTGTTTGGCCAGAAGTTCGGGCGGTAAAAGTCGCGCATCTCGGTCTGAGTGAGCTCGCGCATGTATTCTTTGATCTCCGCGGCCGTGTTGCGCCACGTGAAGTAGGTATAGGACTGCGTGAAACCGATCTTTCCCAAACGCTCCATTACACGCGGACGGGTGAAGGCTTCTGCCAGGAAAATGACCTGTGGGTATTGCTGGCGCACCTCCCGGATCATCCATTCCCAAAAAGCGAAAGGCTTGGTATGCGGGTTGTCAACCCGGAAGATGTAAACGCCCTGCTCGATCCAGTGGATAACGATGCTTTTGAGCTCGCGCCACAGGTTTTGCCAGTCTTCCGTTTCGAAGTTGACGGGCAGCACGTCCTGGTATTTCTTGGGTGGGTTTTCGGCGTACTGCACCGTGCCATCGGGCCGCCACTTAAACCATTGTGAGTGCTCCTTTACATACGGGTGGTCGGGCGAGCACTGGATAGCGAAATCCAGGGCTACCTCAATGCCGTGCTCGCGGGCGGACTGCACAAAATGCCGGAATTCGTCAAGGCTGCCCAGCTCCGGCAGAATGCTTTTATGTCCTCCGCTTTCGGCGCCGATAGCCCAGGGTGAACCCGGCTCTCCGGGCTGCGAAGTGACTGAGTTGTTTTTGCCTTTCCGGAAAGCAAAACCAATCGGATGGATAGGCGGCAGGTAGATCGTATCGAAGCCCATTTCGGCGATGCGTGGCAGGAGCCGCTCGCAATCCTGGAAAGTGCCGTGGCGGCCGTCCTCCTGTGCAGCAGAGCGCGGAAAGAACTCGTACCAGGTACTGAACAGCGCTTTCTGCCGCTCTACTTCTACGGTCAGTATTTTGTGGTAATTCGTCACATTCTGGCGCTCGCAGCAGGCGTGCATCAGGTCCGATACATCCGGACTGGTGGCCAGTGCTACGGCGTCGGCAATGGAGCCGGGTTTGTTCAATTGCTCGGCCCATTTGCGCAGGCGCTTCTGCTGACCGGGCTTGGCCGTGGCGGCAGACTCTTCGAGCAGCTGCGCTCCTATCTGCAGTTCGACTGTGATATCCTGGTTTGCCTCGAATTTTTTCTTCAGTCCCTTTTGCCAGGTATAGAAGTGGTCGATCCAGCCCTGCAGGGTGTACTCAAAGGTACCCATGCTATCGGGTGTGAAGGTTACGCGCCAGTGGTCGTTGCCCAGGAATTGCATCGGCACCTCGCTCCACTTTTTCTTTTTGGAATGGCGGTAGAGCAGCACGGCTTTTACTTCATCATGGCCATCTCCAAACACATCTGCCGTCACTTCGACTTCCTCTCCCACAACGCGTTTGATTGGATACTGCCCACAGTTTACCTGCGGCTTCACGTTCTCGATGACAACCCTTTTGGTTCCTTCCAGTGCTTCCATGTATGCTTTTTTTCCTGATTTGATGAAGAATAGCTAATAGGTACTGCATGCGCGCGCAATAGGTTTCGAAGCTGGGTAATGCTGCTATACCTACAACTTATGTTAAGCGGGTTATTGGACAGATTGGAAACGGAAAAAATTGGATTGCCTAAAAAAGAACAACCTATTCGCGTATAAGCGAGTTAAGAATCAGGCGTAAAAACATTGAAAATGAGCATAACACGAGAGATAGGAGCACAATATACCCCAGGAAAAGGCACCCTGTTCACCGTTTGGGCGCCTACTGCCGGGCAGGTGGATGTGGTATTAAAAGATAACGATAAGATAATACCGCTGCAGCGCGAAGCCTTCAGTTACTGGACTGCGTTGAGCGAAGAAACAGGTCCGGGAGCCCGCTATACTTTGCGGCTTGATGAAGACATGGAACGTCCCGATCCTGCCTCTCATTTCCAGCCCGACGGCGTGCATGAGCCCTCAGTTGTGGTAGATCACACCTCCTTTGAGTGGACTGATATCAACTGGAAACCCCTGCCGCTGGAGCAGTACATTATTTACGAGCTGCACGTGGGCACCTTTTCCGAGGCAGGTACTTTTCAGGGTGTCATCGACAAGCTCCCCGAACTGGTTGACTTAGGTATAACGGCCATCGAACTGATGCCGGTGGCAGCTTTTGCGGGCAGTCGCAACTGGGGCTATGACGGCGTATACCCTTCGGCGGTACAGGAAAGCTACGGCGGTCCGCAGGGACTGAAGAAACTGGTGGATGCCTGCCATGCCGCAGGTATAGCCGTAGTGCTGGATGTCGTGTACAATCACCTGGGCCCGGAAGGCAACTACCTCAACGACTTTGGCCCTTACTTCACTGACAAGTATAATACGCCCTGGGGCAAAGCGCTCAACTTTGACGATGCCCACAGCGACCATGTACGTAACTTTTTCATCCAGAACGCCCTGCTGTGGCTGCGCGACTACCACATCGATGCCCTGCGCCTTGATGCTGTGCACGCCATCCTCGATACCGGTGCCAAGCACTTTTTGCAGGAGCTACAGGAGCAGGTGGAGCACCTGGAACAACAGTTGGGTCGTCCCTTCATTCTGATTGCTGAAAGTGACCTGAACGACGTGCGCATCATCAACCCGACAGAGAAAGGCGGCTTTGGATTGGCGGCGCAATGGAGCGACGATTTTCACCACGCCGTGCACGCACTGCTTACCGGCGAAGACTCCGGCTACTACAGCGACTTTGGCAAACTGGAGCAGCTGCAAAAAGCACTGCAGCACGGTTTTGTGTACGACGGCCTTTACTCCGAGCACCGCAAACGCACTTTTGGCAGCGATGCGACTGCTAATCCTGCGCGGCAGTTTGTGGTCTGCTCCCAGAACCATGACCAGGTAGGTAACCGCATGCTCGGCGAGCGTCTGACCAAACTCGTTTCCTACGACATGCTTAAAGTGGCGGCCGGGCTGGTGTTGCTCTCCCCTTTAACGCCCATGCTGTTCATGGGCGAGGAGTATGGTGAGGAAAATCCCTTCCTATACTTTGTGAGCCACTCTGACAAAGACTTAGTGGAGGCCGTGCGCAAAGGCCGTAAAGAAGAATTCTCGTCGTTTACCTGGCAGGGCGAGGCACCGGACCCACAGTCTGAGGACACGTTCAACCAATCGAAACTGCAGCGCAGCTACCAGCACAGCGAACCACACCGCCAGCTGCGTGACTTCTATAAAGCGCTGATCCGGCTTCGCAAGTCGGCCCCTGCTTTGCTCCGCCCTGATAAGGCCCGCCTGCATGTTTCTGCCGACAGCCATACCCAGGTTTTGCACCTGATCCACTCCGGCGAGAGTCCGTACCTCTATACCTTGTTTAACATAAGTAATCAACCACAAAAGGCTAAAGTAGTGAAAGAGGTGGGTGCTTCGTGGAAGCTGGTGCTGGGTTCGGATGAGAACAGGTATGGCGGGACAGGTATAGCACTACCGCAGGAGATGAGCGCAGGTCAGGAAATAGAACTGCCGGCCGCATCGGTTACCGTATACCAAAGCAACATCATTTTATAAAAAGCGACAAGAGCGCCATCAGGTATAGCACTTTCCTGGAGGTAAGCCCAAGGAGTCTATACCTGCCAGTCCCTTGTCCTTTGTCGAACGACCCTTTGTCCCATTAAAATATGAACAAGTACATCTGTATTCACGGTCACTTTTACCAGCCGCCCCGCGAAAACCCCTGGCTTAACGAGGTGGAGCTGCAGGAGTCGGCGCACCCTTACCACGACTGGAACGAGCGCATTACGGCAGAATGTTACGCCCGCAATTCCGCCTCCCGCATCCAGAATGGCAAAGGCCAGATCGTGGACATTATGAACAATTACGCCCGGATGAGTTTCAACTTCGGCCCGACCTTGCTGGAGTGGATGGAGAAAAAGGCGCCCGACATTTACCAGTCCATACTTGATGCCGACAAAGAGAGCCAGAAGCGCTTTTCAGGGCACGGAGCCGCGCTGGCGCAGGTATACAACCACATGATCATGCCGCTGGCCAACGAGCGCGACCAGCATACGCAGGTGATCTGGGGCATTTATGATTTCCGGAAGCGTTTCGGCCGTGACCCGGAAGGCATGTGGCTGGGCGAAACGGCTGTAAATACGGAAACGCTGGAAGTGCTGGCCGAACATGGCGTTAAGTTCACAATTCTATCACCATATCAGGCCAAACGCTACCGCAAGCTCGACGAAAAGGAATGGCACGATGCGACCGGTGCCAAGATTAACCCCAAGCGGCCTTATCGCTGCACGCTACCTTCGGGCCGCACGATTGCTTTGTTCTTTTATGATGCGCCCGTATCGCAGGCCATCGCCTTTGAGGGTTTGCTAGAGAGCGGCGAGAAATTCGCGCACCGTCTCACCACCACCTTTGATGAGCAAAGCAAAGACCCGCAGCTGATGCACATCGCCACCGACGGCGAAACCTACGGCCACCACCACCGCTTCGGCGAGATGGCCCTCTCCTACGCCCTGCACCACATCGAACATGAGCAACTGGCCAGGATCACAATTTACGGAGAATACCTGGAGCTCTACCCGCCCAGGTACGAAGCCGAGATCATCGAAAACACCTCATGGAGCTGTATGCACGGCGTGGAGCGTTGGCGCAGCGACTGCGGTTGCCATACCGGCGGTCACGATGACTGGAACCAGGCCTGGCGCGAACCGGTGCGGGAGGCCTTTGACTGGGTGCGTGACCAGTTGGAGCCGCTCTACGAACAGGAAATGCGGCAGCTAGGCGCCGACCCCTGGCAGACGCGCAACGATTACATCGAGGTGATCATGAACCGGGAGGAAGCCCATGTACGGGAGTTTATGCGTGTACATTGCGGGCGTGGCCTGAACAGGCAGGAAGAGACCAAATTTCTGAAACTGCTTGAAATGCAGTACCATGCCATGCTGATGTACACCAGTTGCGGTTGGTTCTTTGACGAGGTGTCGGGCATTGAAACCATGCAGGACATCCTGTATGCGACCCGGGCCCTGCAGCTAGCGAAAGACCTGAGCGGCGAAGACTATGAAACGACGTTTGTAGAATTTCTGAAACGGGCCAAGAGCAACAACAAAGAATATGGCGACGCTTCCAAGGCTTACTATAAAATCGTGCAGCCTACCCAGCTGGATCTGCTGCGTGTCGGAGCCCATTATGCCGTGTCCTCGCTCTTTACCGACACACCGGATGAGCTGCCGCTTTACAGTTACAAGGCGACCTCGGAATATTACGAAATGCTGGAAGCAGGTCGTCAGCGACTGGCCATCGGCAAGGCCTTCATCCGTTCGACCATCACCTGGGAGGAAGTGGACGTGTCGTTTGGCGTACTGCACATCGGCGATCACCAGCTGTTCGGGGGCGTGCGCAAATACGTGAGCGCCGATGCTTTCGCTACCCTGCACCACGAGCTCACCACCGCCTTCGACAAAGGCAACATCACAGAGGTGATCATGCTGCTTGACAAGCACTTTGAGTCGCACAACTACTCGTTCTGGCACCTGTTCCGCGACGACCAGAAGAGGATTCTGGACCAGGTACTGGAGCAAACCATGCGGGCGCTGGAGCACGACTTTCAGCAGGTATACGACAACAACTACCCGCTCATGGCCGCCATCAAAAACGTGGACATGAAGCTGCCGCGTCCGCTGCAAATCACAGTGGAATACATCGTGACGGGTCGATTGCTCGATGCCCTGAAGGCCGAACGGGTGGATGTGGACACGGTACTCAAACTGCTGAAAGAGGAGGAGCGTATGGGCGTGAAACTGGGTGAAGCCGCTGTGAATTATGCGGCTACCATTCACGTAGAAGAAGCCATGCACTACCTGGAGGAACATCCCGATGATACGGCGCACATGCTATACCTGACGGAGTTGCTCACCGTGTTCAACGGCTCCAAGCTGAAACCGGAGTACTGGCAGTCTCAGAACATCGCTTTCAGATTGCGGCAGACCGTGTATGAGGACCATTGCAAAAAGCAGGAGGAAGAAAACGAAAAGGTCGCGTCCTGGTGCAGGTATTTCAAAGAACTGTATGAGAGCCTGAATCTGAAGCTATAGAACCTGCCTTTGTACCAGGCGAGTTTTGCTGAGAAAGAAAGGTGGATGAAACGAAAGTCTGATAAAGTAAGACGCCACGCTTATCCCAGCCTTTCCTCCACGGTAACTATCCCTTTACTCAAATGGCAGGAGCCATGCGCGTGAAACACAAATGGAAGCAACACCGAAAATTACTTAATCAGGTATAACGCTATACCTGTCGCATTTAACGGACAGAGCTTGAAACTCAATTGTCCTTTGCCTGACAACCTTTGCCTATACCCCTAACTCAGAAAACAACATGGTTTACATACCTTCCTCCACCTACAGAGTGCAGCTTTCGCCACAGTTCACGCTGCGGGACCTGAAAAACATTCTCCCCTACCTGCGGGATCTGGGCATCAGCACGATCTATGCCGCTCCTTTTTTCACGGCAAGGCCTGGTAGCGAACACGGCTACGATGTTACGGACCCACACCAGATCAACCCCGAGGTAGGCACCATGGAGGAGCTGCAGGAAATCGCCGAAGAACTGAAAGCGCATGGCATGGGCTGGCTGCAGGACATTGTGCCAAATCACATGGCCTTCCACCCGAACAACGCCTGGCTGATGGATGTGCTGGAAAAAGGACAAAAGTCCCGCTACTATACCTTCTTCGACGTCAACTTCAGCCACACGGATTTTAAGGGTCAGCTGATGGTGCCTTTTCTGGGAGAGCCTTTGGAGGAAGTAGTCAAGCAAGGGCAGCTTAACATTACCTTCGATGAACTTGGCTTCCGGCTAAACTACTTCGACAATGTATACCCGATCAGCATCGACAGCTATACCTTCCTGCTGGAGCATCTTGCTGAAAGGCTTACTTCAAGTGATGGCAAAACGCAACTGGCTGAACAGGTGCAAAAGCTGGAGCAACTGATGGCGCAAGACACACTGGAGCCAAATGATTGGAAACAGGCAAAACAGGCACTCCACCAAACTGTGCAAGAGCGAAAGGAGCTACAGCAAGGTATAGCCGCCGTGCTGCAAGGTATAAACGACGACAGCACCGCGATGCAGGAATTGCTGGGGCAGCAGTACTACATTCTCACACACTGGCAGGAAACGGAAAAGCAAATCAACTACCGTCGTTTCTTCACGGTCAACGACCTGATCTGCACCGCCATGGAGCGGGAGGAGGTATTTACCCATTACCATCAGTTCATCAAAGAACTCTGCATGCGGCAACTGGTGCAGGGTCTGCGGGTGGACCACGTCGACGGATTATTCGACCCTGACAAATACCTGACGCAACTGCGGGAACTGGCTGGCGAACAGGTATACCTGGTGGTGGAAAAGATACTGGAAGGCGAAGAAAACATGCCCGACTACTGGCCGATACAGGGCAACAGTGGCTACGATTTTCTGGCCTGGGTGAGCAACCTTTATACTGACGCCGAGGGCGAACGCAAACTCACGCAGGTATACCGACGCCTCGTGCCCGAAGCGCCGCTCGACTACGAGGGACTGGTGTACGAGAAGAAGCTGCTGATACTCGAAAACTACATGCAGGGAGAGCTGCAAAACTTGTTACGACTGCTACGTGACAGTGAGCTGCTGCCTGCCTCGTCAGAAGATAAGAACTGGCATCATGCCCTGGCGACTTTACTGGCTTCTTTCCCGGTATACCGCATTTACGGCCATGCCTTTCCACTGCAGTCAGAAGCCATGGAAGTGGTGGAGAAGGCCTTTGCCATTGCCCATGAAAAAGCTACTGATGTAAAAGCTGAGCTGGAGCACCTGCGCACCTTGTTTGAGTCCGGTGATCAGGACAGTGAAGCTCGAAGACGCGACAAACTATACTTTGTGATGCGCAGTCAGCAGTTCACCGGGCCATTGGCCGCCAAGGGCGTGGAAGACACGACTTTCTACAACTACAACCGCCTGCTGGCGCTCAACGAAGTAGGCAACAGTCCGGATGTGTTCAACCTCGACCGCCGCGATTTTCACGAGCGCATGCAATACCGCATGCAGACTTATCCGAACTCCATCAACGCGACGGCCACACACGACACCAAACGGGGCGAGGGTTCGCGCATGCGCCTGCAGGTGCTGAGCGAGTTGCCGGAAGAGTGGGAGAAAAATGCAAAGGACTGGATGCAACTAGCGCGGCAGCACAGCAAGGAAAATGGCCCGACAGCAAACGACCTCTACTTTATCCTGCAAACTCTGGTGGGCGTGATGCCGATCGACGGCAGGGTGGACGACACCTTAGTGGAGCGGGTGCAGGAGTATCTGGTAAAAGCTTTCCGGGAAGCGAAGGCCAACACGAATTGGTCGGAGCCGAACGAGGCCTATGAAACAGCAACGAAGGACCTGGTGAAAAAGCTGCTCCAGGAAGACGAGGCATTCATGGCTTCCTTCCGTCCGTTTTTCCGGAAAGCGGCGCACTTTGGCTGGCTCTACTCCCTTTGCCAGACGCTGCTCAAAACTACCTGCCCGGGCGTGCCCGATGTCTACCAGGGCTGCGAACTCTGGGACTTCAGCCTGGTGGACCCCGACAACCGCCGCCCTGTGGACTACGAGCAGCGGCGACAGTTCTTGCAGGAGATGAAGGCAAACGAACAGTCGGAAGATTTATTGGAGCAACTGCTTTCATCGCCAACTGATGCCCGCGTGAAGCTATACCTGTTGCATCAGGTACTTCATCTGCGGAAAGAGCAAAAGTCACTCTTCGACCAGGGCGACTATATCCCGCTGCAGCTGAAAGGCAAGCACAGCAAACAGGCCATGGCCTTTGCGCGACGTTACGAAAACAACTGGTGCATAGTCGTGGTGCCGCGCCTGCTCACAGACATCATCTCTGAAAACGACCTGCCGCTGGGCGAGCAGGTATGGGACGACACATCGGTGAAACTCCCAGCCGACGCGCCACAGGTATGGCAGCAGTTGTTTGGCGGCCAGCAAGTACAGGCCAAGCAGGCCATACCTCTGGCTGAAATATTCAAGTCTTTCCCGGTTGCACTCTTAACCTCCACAAAGCTATGATCATACCCAAACGAAGTAGCGGCATTCTGTTCCACATCACCTCCCTCCCATCGGCTTACGGCATTGGCGACCTGGGGCCTGAGGCTTATAAATTTGCAGATTTGCTGGCCGAGGCCGGACAGCGGTACTGGCAGATCCTGCCCCTCAACCCTACTGAAATTGGCTCTGGCAACTCGCCCTACAGCAGTCACTCTGCCTTTGCCGGCAACCCACTACTTATCAGTCCAGAAAAACTGGTGGAGGAAGGGCTGCTCGATAAGAAAGACCTGCGGGCGGGCGGTGGCTTCGACAAGGCCAAAGTAAATTATCCGAGGGTAGCGGACTATAAAGTAAAGCTCCTGCGACAGGCCTACGACAACTACAAAGACGGCCAGGCCAGTAAGCTGCAAGGCGAGTTCATCCGTTTTCAGGAAGCCCATAAAGCGTGGTTAACGGACTTCACTTATTTTGTCGCTTTCAAGCAGTACTACAACCGCAAACCCTGGACTGAGTGGCCCGAGAAGGTAAAGACCAGGCAACAGCATGCCATGGAGGCGCTATCGGCAGAGCTGGCAGAAGAGATAGAGCGCGAAGCGTTTCTGCAATTCCTCTTCTACCGCCAGTGGGAAGCCCTCCAAACCTACTGCACCTCCAAAGAGGTTACCTTCATCGGCGATATGCCTTTTTACGTGAGCCACGACAGCGCTGACGTGTGGTCACATCCGCATCTTTTCAAACTGGATCGAGCCGGTATGCCCACTGCCGTATCGGGTGTGCCGCCCGATTACTTCAGCGAAACCGGGCAGTTGTGGGGTACGCCGGTTTTTGACTGGCAGGAACTGGAGAAGCAGAACTTCGACTGGTGGCTGCAACGCATCGCCCATAACCTGGAATTGTTTGGTTTGCTGCGCCTCGACCATTTCCGGGCTTTCTCGGCCTATTGGGAAGTGCCGGCCGGGGAAGAAACCGCTATCAAAGGCAAGTGGGTGAAAACGCCCGGAACCGAGTTGCTGACAGCTGTTAAAAAGAAATTTCCGGCCATGCCCATCATCGCCGAGGATTTGGGTGAGATCGACCAGCCCGTGCGCGACCTGATGACCCAGTTTGACCTGCCCGGTATGCGCGTGCTGCTTTTTGCTTTTGGTGAGGATCTCCCGCAAAGCATGTATGCCCCGCACCACCATGTGCTACACTCCATCGTGTATACCGGCACGCACGACAACAGTACCGTGCGGGCCTGGTATGAGCACGACGCCAGTCGCGACGACAAGAAACGCCTGAGTGATTATAGCGCCCAGCGCCTATCGAAGGAAAATGTGAGCGGCGTGATGGCCCGACTGGCTTATATGTCGGTGGCGCAACTGGTGGTGTTGCCTATACAAGATGTGCTGGGCCTGGGCAAGGAAGCGATCATGAACAAACCCTCCACCGCCAACGGCAACTGGCAATGGCGACTGCAACCGGGTCTGTTTACCAAGACGGTTGCACACAGACTGAGACAGGAAGTAGAGTTGTATGGGCGGTAGTTAACTGTTCATTTTCCTGTGTATATTGTTAGCGCAATATTGCGGATACTAACCTAATCACAGGAGATGCACAAAAAACTTTCCCTCAGCCTCGTATTTCTATTGGTATGCGCCACGCCCTTGCTGGCGCAGATAGGCGATGCGACACAAGTAACGCAAACAACCGTCATTGAAAAAGGCGTAGGGTTGGGTTCTGTTATTGCCGTGGTAGCTTCCTGGTCGCGCAATCAGTCTATCCTCTGGGCCATACTGCACGGGATCTTCAGCTGGTTCTATGTCATCTACTTTGCCATCACCAGAAGCTCAAGGGATCGATAAAAAAGAAAATCAACAGGTTTCGGACACCTGTTGATTTTCTTTTTTTATTCCCACAAAAATCTTACATTGATTCAGCTTTCAGGTATAGCCTGGGAGATTCTCTCAACTCAATCTACAGCATTATGCCATTAGCTTCCACAGCATTACCACTGGGCACTGTAGCACCCAACTTCGCCTTGCTCGACACGGTTTCCGATCAGATTGTATCGCTGCAGGATGTTACTTCCAACAGAGCCACAGTGATCATGTTCCTCTGCAACCACTGTCCCTATGTGCGGCACATTCTGGATGAACTGGTGCAGGTGGCCAACGAGTATCAGCAAAAAGGTATGCGTTTCGTGGGTATCAGTGCAAACGATGCTACCAGTTCCCCGCAGGACGGACTACAGCAGATGCGCGAACTGGCTAAGGAACATGGCTTTCCGTTCCCATACCTGTATGACCAGACCCAGCAGGTAGCCCGCAACTACCAGGCCGTTTGTACTCCCGAGTTCTACGTGTTTGACCGGAACATGCGTCTCGCTTATCATGGGCAGTTTGATGACGCACGGCCGAAAAGCAACATGCCTGTAACAGGACATGACCTGCGACAGGCATTGGATACCCTGCTGACCGGTCAGCCGGTTGCTGCCGACCAGAAGCCAGGTATAGGTTGTGGCATTAAATGGAAAACTCCGCTGGAGGCAGTGGATTAGGCTGCGTGCTGGCCATATAGCCCGCCACGGCACTGGCATTGTTCAGGTAATGCGACGTATACTGCTCGTCTCCTGAGTGGATGTACAGGGCAGTCTTTCCAGTAATAGCGTCGATAATGCTTTCGTGCTCGCCAAGTGGCACCGCCGGACAACCCAGGCTGCGGCCCAGTCTGCCGTATTTGTTCATAAAATCTTCGGTAGCATATTCAGCTCCGTGCATCACCACAGCGCGCTCGCGGGCGTTGGTATTATACCCTTCGTCCAGGCCGTCGAGCCGGAGCGACTTGCCGTGTTTGCCCTGGTAAATGTTATCCGTCACATAAAAACCCACACTGCTCATAAACGACTTGGGCTCATTGGAGAAGGACTGCGCTGTTACTTCGCCGGAGTTGCGCCCGTGCGCCACATACGTATTGTGCAGTACCTCCCGGCTGTTAAGGTCGAGCACCCAGAGCCTTTTCTCGTTAGATGGCTTCGTGAAATCCACCACGGTCAGGATGCCTTTGTCTGACAGGCGCCCCTCGTTGTACATGCCGTAATAACCCATCAACGCGTTGTTAAACGCATCATAGCTCAGGCCCGCAGCACTCAGGTTCATCTGGGTATAGAGGTCGAAGGAGACCTGCTCAAAACGGATGACGGAAAGCGCGGTTACGTTTGCTTTTACTTTCTCTACAGAGACATATTTACCGGCTCCTATGGAAGCCGACGGCGATAGGATAAGTGGGGCAAAGAGAGGCAAGAGACGCTTGCCCATTTTTCTCCTGCGGTTGCGCCACCGTTCTTTGATGCTTTTCTTTCTGACGTTCGTTCTCACAATCCAATCCCATTGGTACATCTGTTTTCTACGTACCTGCTCATACACTGTTCGGATTTGTCTTAAAGGTCCAACATTGCTTACAAATCATTCTATATCAGGCGAAAGGAATCAAACAGGGTATCATATTTGTATTGAAAGGGACACACTTCTGTACTCTGGAAACGAAAACAAGCATGAACACAAAGCCGATCAGCTACTCTCCTTTCGTACACCTTACACTGGTCATTCTCCTCCTTTCCAGTTGCGGAAGCCGGGAAACCCTGCGTGGGGTCTTCAAAAAGGAGACACCTTACGAGGCCTATACCTCTTCGCTCAAAACCGCCAAACTCGACGAGACCGCCGTGGGGCAGGACTGGATGGCGGCTGGGCAAACGGCTTTGCAGGCACCCACACCTGTCACGCTTCCTTTCAAGGAAACCGGCTACTTCCCGGCCGACAAACCGCGAGCACTTGGTTATAAAGTAGAGGCCAAACGGGGTGAGCAACTGGTAGTGAGTCTGGAGATGAAAGCCCGCCAAAGCATGCAGGTGTTTATGGATCTGCTTGAAGCTGGCACTGACCCTACAGCAGTTCCAAAACAGGTAGCCTCTGCTGATACAGCCGCCACTACCCTGACCTATGTGGTAGATGAAGACAGGGCCCACTTGCTGCGGATTCAACCCGAACTGCTGCGAGGCGGCACATACACTATTACGATTCAGGCACAGCCTACGCTGGCTTTTCCCATACCTGGCAAATCGAGCCGCCACATTGCCAGCATCTGGGGCGATCCGCGCGACGCAGGAGCCCGTAACCACGAAGGCATCGATATTTTCGCACCGCGCGGCACGCCCGTCATTGCCTCGGCAAACGGTATGGTATCGCGGGTAGACGAGACGCCCCGCGGTGGAAGGGTGATTTGGCTTTCGGATAGGGATCGCGGGCAGAACCTCTATTATGCGCACCTTGACCAGCAGCTGGTTTCAGCCGGGCAGCGTGTCAGCAAGGGCGACACCCTGGGGCTGGTAGGCAACACGGGCAATGCCAGGGGAACCGGCCCGCACCTGCACTTCGGTATTTACCGCTACGGCCACGGCGCAACCAACCCCTACCCTTATGTGCATCAATCGTCTGCTGCTATACCTGCTGTAAAGGTCGATACCACTCTCATTGGCAACTGGGTCAGGGTATCGTCTAAAATAGCGAATGTCCGGACAGAGCCCTCGGCCAAATCCGCCCTGCATACCTCGCTCCCCAAAAACACGCCGCTGCAGGTGACGGGCGCTGCCAATAACTGGTACCGTGTTCGCCTGCCTGACCAGTCAGAAGCCTACATCATCAGTTCGCTTGTGGAAGGGATAGCCAAACCGATTGCCGTAAAAAAACTAAAACAGGAGCGTCCGTTGCTTGATGATGCGCACCCGGAAGCAGGGCAAATAGATAGCCTGCCAGCAGGATCCGCTATACCTGTAGTGGCCGTTAACGGGCAGTTTGACCTGGTTCGCCAGCCGGACGGGAGACTCGGATGGGTGCAGTCTGCTGATTAAAATTCTTCGTCAATCGCCTTATTTTAGTGGTTCTGAGAATTTCTGCGTACAGCATTTATACCTATATTTGGCTTAAGAAAGCATGTTTTACGCTCTAAAACAGACCATATTTGAAGTTAGCTGCTATTGATATCGGTTCGAATGCCGTGAGATGCCAGATCTCCAGCGTTCTGAATCAGAATGGAAACGTTATTTTTAAACGAATAGAATACATCCGCTACGCCATCCGGTTTGGAGAGGATGTTTTCAGCAACGGCTTTATCAGCGAGTACAAAATTCAGAAATTCATTAAGCTCCTTCACGCTTTTCAACTGCTGCTCGACGTGCACGACGTGGACCATTACATGGTTTGCGCCACCTCGGCCATGCGTACCTCCGAGAATGCCCCCGAAATTCTGGACCGCGTGCACCAGGCGATAGGCATGGACATCCAGGTGATAGACGGGGAAGCGGAGGCTGACCTGATCAACAAAGTCATCGTGAACTTCCTGGACGAGCGCAACTACCTGCACATCGACGTGGGTGGAGGCAGCACGGAGTTCAACATCTATGTGAACAGGGAGAAGATGGCTTCCCATTCTTTTGAGCAGGGTTCCATCCGCCACATGCACGGGGTAGACTCGCATGAGCTTTGGAACACCATGCGGACCTGGATCGAAGAGAATGCCCGGAAATACCACCTCACCCGCGCCATCGGCACCGGTGGCAACATCAACAAGATTTTCGATATGTCGGGCAAGGCGGTAGGCAAACCCATTTTCCGCAAGCAGATCGAGGAGATTACCCAGGGTATAGCGGCCATGACCATGGAGCAGCGCATCACCGAGCTCCTCCTCAACCCCGACCGCGCCGACGTCATCCTCCCTGCCGCTGAAATATACCTGTCCGCCATGAAGTGGGCAAAGCTGGAGAGCATGTTGGTGCCCGCCGTCGGTCTCAAAGACGGGATGATTCATGCGCTGTATGAACAGCATCATCAGGAGCGTTTTGTGATTAGCCAGATTAGTCGGTAGTTTTCGCCTTGCCGGCGGGGCTATGCTGGTATAGCTTGATGGCGTAACTGCCTAATGGCGCGAGCGTCCTCGCTCGTGACGGCTATGGTGGGGCTTCTGGCCCAGGTATAGGTATACCGGCAGTTATACCTATACCTATACCTGGTGTAGCTTTAGCCTTTCTATGTTTTAAGCTAACTTGTTTTATAGCTTGCCCTGGCCGGGCGGGCCTTACTTTTTTCCTTGATGAAAAAAGTAAGCAAAAAAATCAAGATTCCCCAAACTCGCTGAACGCTCAAACAGTGGGTAATCATTTTTTGCACCTGGCTCAGGTGATCTGTTGCATAGCTTCCGGAGGAAGTTAGTCTTGCTATACCTGCCGGTGGTTTTCATGGTGAGTAGCTACAAGTCTTATACTTATGAATTAACAACAACAGATCCCCCACCTTAGAAAAGGAGGGGTAAGGGGTGGTTGGATCAGGTCTAGCAAAACAGAAACTACAAAGCTTATACCTGCAAGTTGGCAGCTACAGAAAAGTCCCCCTTGGGGGTAGGGGCCCTCGACAAAGAAGGGGGCAGGGGATGACAATCATGCACATGAGGCTGCAGTTACGAAGTTTATCCCTAGATACTGACGTCCTTAGCAATTCCCCTCTCGAGAGGGGCAGGGGTGTGTCGATCATGCACCGGAATCCTGCTAATCTCTAAATCCTGTAAATCCTGATTCAGACAAAAAAGCCCTTCCTGTTTTCAGAAAGGGCTTTTAGTGATAGTTTACATCAGTAAGTTACACCAGCTCCACTTCCTGCGCAGCATCCTCAAAAACCTTCTTGTAGAACAGCTTGTGCACATCCACGATCTCTTCGTTGACGGCTGGCTTTTTGCGGGTATAGGTGCCATCCTCGCGCATGATGTAGGAGTTCTGGTTGTCAAGCAGGTTGAAGTAGAGGATGTTGATCGCCTCTTTCTTCAGCTCCTCATTCACGATCAGGAAAAGTGCCTCGACGCGCCTGTCGAAGCTGCGCACCATAATGTCAGCACTGCCGCCGTATACCTTGGAGTCACCGTTGTTGTGGAAGTAGAAAATGCGGCTATGCTCCAGGTACTCCCCCACAATCGACTTCACCGAAACATTCTCACTCAGGTCTTCACGACCGGGTCGCAGACAGCAGATGCCGCGCACGATCAGCTTGATCGGCACGCCTGCCTTGGAGGCTTTGTAAAACTCGTCGATAACTTCTTTGTCTTCCAGCGAGTTGATCTTGATCACGATGCCGCTTTTCAAACCTTTCTTGGCATTGCGCGCCTCATTCCGGATCAGCTCGATTAGCTGCGAGCGCATCGCCTTTGGTGAAGTAAGCAGGTACTTATACTCATTCGGCCTGGAGTGACCGGTGATGACATTGAAAAACTCCGACACGTCGTGCGCATATACCTCATTCGTGGTCAGCAAACTGATGTCCGTATAGAGGCGGGCTGTCTGCTCATTGTAGTTGCCGCTTCCGATATGCACGTAGCGCGTTACCTTCTCCCCTTCCTTGCGGATGATCATGAGCATTTTGGTGTGCGTCTTGTACTTGCTGATGCCGTAGATCACAAAGCAACCAGCTTTTTCCAGACGTTCGCCTTCCCGTAGATTTTTCTCCTCGTCAAAACGTGCCTTCACCTCAAATAATACCGATACGTGTTTGCCATTTTCGGCCGCTTTCAAGAGGGCAGCTGTTACCCGCGACTGGTCTGCCAGGCGGTAAATCGTTTGCTTGATGCCCAGCACATAGGGGTCTTCGGCGGCACGCTCCAACAGCTGCACAACAGGATCCATGTTGTTATAAGGGTGGTGCAACAGTACGTCGTGTGCTTTCAAATACTCAAACATATCCACCGATTCGGCTGGCAAACTGAGCGGAATTACTGGCGCTGGCTGCTTGAAACCCTTGTCTTTGAACTGTCGGTGGTTGATGATCTGCCACAAGCCACGCAAATCGATCATGGTAGTGATGGTGAACACATTGGCATTGTCGATGGTCCAGCGTTCCTTCAGTACTTTCATCATAAAAGCAGAGGGATTGCGCTCGATCTCCAGGCGCACCACGCGGCCCTTCTTGCGCGTCTTCAGCTTCGATTTGATTTCCTGCACAAAGTCTGCTTCGATGTCGTCTGACTCCTCCAGCGTAAAATCCCCGTTGCGGGTAATGCGGAAGAGGTTGACCGACACGATCTCCACGTTGCGGAACAGCTTTTTGATCTTCCAGCGGATGATCTCCTCGATCGGTACAAAGATGAGTTTGTCCTTGCGGTTAATCTCGTAGAAACGGGCCAGGTTCTGCGGTATCTGCACAAACGTGACGCGGTCCTGCGCCTTTTGCTCCTCGGTGGTGCGGGTTACCACGCCAAAGGTGAGCAGCTGGTTCATGAGCAGCGGGAAGCCATGGTAATTATCGAACACCATGGGCGTGAGCAGCGGGTAGATCGTATTCTTGAAGTAGCTGTCTACTTTCTTCTGCTCGATCTCGGTCAGGTCGCCTACTTTGAGGATGTCAAAGCCATTCTTCTCGAACAGCTCGGCCAGTTCGTTATTGAACGTGAGGTACTGATCGTTGACGAAGCGGTGAGCATAGTCGAGCAACTTTTTGCGGAAGGGCATTTCGCGCAGGCCGGAATAGTCCAGTCGCTCCTTGCCGTAATCGATGTAGTTGTACAAGCTACCCACCCGGATCATGAAGAACTCGTCGAGGTTGGAAGCCGTGATGGCCATAAACTTGAGCCGGTCGAAAATACTGCGGCTGGTGTCGCGGGCCTGGTCGAGCACACGGTAGTTAAAGCGCAGCCAGCTTAGGTCGCGGCTAATGTATTTACTTCGTTTTATCTGGTCAGAAACCTTATTGATCAGCATGTTTTCGGATGTTAGGGAAGCCTCGTTTGTACCCGGAGAACAAGGACTGCCGGACAGACGCAGGTATACGGGCTTTGCAAAAAGAACGCCCAACTGCTAATATAAATTTTGTAAGTGAATTTGTCATGCCTTTTTCCGAAAGCTTGCACAAATGTTTTTTAAAAGCCTCGTCCGGCACCAAAAATACCCGGCTATACCTTGTTCATCATCAAAATCTTGAAACAATCTGCCTGCAACAGGTGAACAGAGACATTAATTTTCCGTCGCCTACAATGGTTCTCAACTATCCCCTGCGACCTGCCACTTTACCTTAAAGGAAGTCATCATCAGGTATAGCAGAGCAGCAGGAACGTATTTTTATGACGGCCGTGATGAGCACCGGCAAAGACCGCCACGACGTGTTTTTTCAATAATTGCCGCTGCCAGGTATAGCCACACCTATGTAAGCCAGCCCATTGGTCAGTTTAGCGCTTTAGTTTGCGGGGTCGAGTAGATCGAATTCTATACCTTACAGAAGCACTTGCAGTACGAAGAAGGCGGGCCTAATTTTCAGCGCGGCGCTCTGTTGGTAGAGTATTAGGTGAGGACAGGTCGACACCGGTTCAATCAGCAGCACGAGGTATACGTATACGCTTCGTACAAGACTCGTGATTCTACCCAACAACGCTGGGGCATCGAGTACATACTGATACAGGCCTATTCTATGGCATTAAGTTGAAGGCCCAGCTCCATGCAGCGGGTTTTTTAGATGCCCGTGTCGGGTTTAAATTTTAAAAGATGAAATACTTTGCACTCGCCATTCTCCTCATGTTCTGCACCGCTTGTGCAGGTATAGCGCAACCTTCCCAGTCGGACCGACTGCTCACAAAACCGAGCGCCTACGGCATGGAAGAAACGCTGAACAAGCTTCGAACGGCCATACAGGAGATGGGCATCAACCTGATAGCAGAAGTGGACCACGCCAAAGCCGCTGCCGACAAGGACCTGGTGCTCCGGCCTACGCATGTGCTTATTTTCGGAAATCCGCTGGTGGGCACCAACCTCATGCAAGCCGACCAGCGTACCGGCCTGGACCTGCCTTTGCGCCTGCTGGTTTGGGAAGACGAGCAGGGCCAGGTATACCTGAGTTACCGCCACCCAAAAGACCTGCAACAGGACTTTAAGTTAGGCAATCAGCAGGCCGTGCTCGATAAAATGGGAAAGGTATTCGAGAGACTGGCTGAGGTGGTGCGGGAATAATATACCTCCTCTGAGTTTGCGCTACCTGTCAATAAATTATGTTCTATGCCAGGGTTGTAAAGCGTATACCCCGACACCTAAAATTTACCCTTCCCGATTCATTGCAAGTATTTATAATTTAAATTATTATTGCGGCTTGAGGGCTCCTAACGGCTCTTATCACAAGCGATGCTTAAACGCAGCCTAATCTCATTCGTAGCAGGGTTTCTTCTCCTTTTCGCCATCTACCACTTCCCTGAGTTTTTCTCCGCTTTTTGGATCATGGCTATATTCAAAATCGGCTTTCTAGTGGCTGCTTTTCTCCTGGCCAAAGCCCAGGGGTGGCGAGGACTCGGGGGCTATGGTTTGGGGCTGAGATCTAACTGGCTGGGGCAGCTGATGGCAGGACTATTGCTGGGACTGGCATTCTTCGTACTGTCATTTTACCTTTCGATTTTCCTTGGGTATGAAAGCGTTGTTTCCAGCACCTCCATCGTATCTTTTGCCGGACAGCTGCCCATGCTCCTACTCATGACCGCGATTCCTTCTATTGCGGAAGACATATTAACGCGGGGCTACCTTTACGCTCACCTGGATAAGTACATGAAGCCCGCTTATTGGGTATTGCTTTCTGCTTTGGTCTATGTGCTCAATCACATCTGGCGATTGGGTGATGGCGCGGCAGTCCTCTCCTACCTTTTGTTACTCGGACTGGTACTGGGCTATGCCGTCATTATCACCAAGTCGCTCTGGCTTGCCTTTGGCATACACTGGGGCGCCAACATCGCCCACGAATCAACCAGAACATTATTCAGCACCACTTCTTCCACTTCGAGCGACGCCAGCACCTGGATACTGGCAGGCTGCTGGGGCTTTTTGTTACTGTTATTAATCTTGTGGCAGTCCTACAGGAAGCCTCGCGAAGTTATGTATAGTGCTGGCGTCTGATATTTTGATAGCAGATAATGGGGCATTAAAACAGCAGCGGCTGCCTTCCGAAGGCAGCCGCTGCTGTTTAAGCATGTCGAACAACGTACTGTGCTAAGCAGTGGCGCAGATAGTGTTTAGGTGTTGTTGTGATTAGTTTTTTTAGAAGCCTTTTTCTCTCTTTCCTTCGGCTAAATACTGACCTCCTTTATACTTAAATGTGTTCTTGAAATTTTTAATTTCTTTTTTTCCATCTTCACACTCCTCAGTCATAAAAAAATGCTGATAGTTTATCTTCTCAATAAGGTCAAAATATCCTTTGTCGTTTAATTTATCAGATAGCACAAAGGTGCTTTTTTGTTTATGAATTTCAGTGCTTTCACAATCACCTCCACCATATGATATAAAGATTTCAGAATCCAGCTGAAGCAGACGCTCAACTTTTTCAGCCTTTGCTAGCATTAACCAGAATTCCTCTCCGGAGAATGAGGCAGCTCTCGAATTGTTTTTCGCTTCAATCCTTATGGCAAAAGCCCTTTCTTTTGGTGAAACATTGTAAGGTGCAGTATCAATCCATATCCTAGATGGATAAATGGCATCAGCAACCAAACCTCTTTTAAAATTTTGGTAGATGATTTTTTTACTTTTTTTATTTAGTAAAGCTACAAAAACATCCGCTGTCCATAAATCTTCGCCAACGTACTCCACTATGGAAGGTATACAAACTATTGTTAGATCTACACTTGCTGGATATCTTTTGACTGCGGCCAAATTTAGAAGAACGCTGTCTTTATCAAGCTTCAATTCGTCTATTACCCAAGCGAGCTGTTCATCTTCCGTTTGTGCTTTCAATCCTATAGATAGAATGCAGAAAAAAATAGTTAAGCTTAGAAGTTTTATCATCTTAAATTTAAATTAAACACAGCGTACTGGTCTAAACTGTGGCGTAGATAAAGTTTAGGCGTGGTTATGGGTTTGTTTTTATTCTCTGCTCCTTTTTTTCAGACATGCTAATAGCCCCCTTTTTGTCTATCTTCCCTTTTTTTGAAATCACAATTATTTCACCAGTATTAGGTAAGGGAGCATATGTGCTATCGCATTCATATTCATAGTATATGCTGTCTACACTAAGTACAGACAAGTCTTTGCTAATGATTCCTGTCATTGAACATGAAGTCAAGCCACAATCTGAGCCGCAAGCACCATGGAAAAGGTTTTCTTGATTAATAAGAAAACCTGACTTAGAATAAGTCGCTAAAACTGGATAATATTCTGCCGCTGGATGATAGAAAATTAAAGTATAAAACAAAGTAGTGTCAGGTAGCATTCCATAGCAAAAGCTTTCATTGAAGTAATCAGCCTTAGCAAACAATGTATCGTAGCTTTGTTCGTTTAGCCTTTCTAATCCGGTGACTTCTATACTGGCATAGTCATCTGATCTTATTTCGAGTGGAAGACTTAAAATTTTAAACTTCTTCAGGAACAACCTAAATAGTTGGCTTCGACTCGGCGAAGTATCTTCAGATATAGGATTTTCTATCAGATCTTCAGCTATTGCTTCACTTGAATCGCTACTGCTACACCCAAGTAGACTCAGACATAAAAGATAGAGTACAATTCTTTTCATTCTTTAAATTAAATGCCCCATAATGGCTCTGCTATGGTGCGTTTATGCACTATAGGTCTTGTTAGCGTTTTGTTATTCTTACTTCTTTATTATCCTTATACAAGAGAGAGTCATGCAAAGCTCCTGCCGATGAGATCCAATAGGACATGCCGTTAAGCACGTCTTCATTGTAGGTGTAGATTCGCATAGGTTTGCCACTCTTCCAGTAAAGGGTTCTCCTTCCATGCATTTGCCCGTTATGCCATTCTGTTTGTTCCTTAAGATGCTTCCTGTCATTGTCATACCAAAAGCGCCACTGACCTTCTTTATGACCATTTACTAATTTTCCCTCACTTCGGGGGCTTGATTCAAGATTTGTTATAAAGTATGTTTTGTCGTAATGCAACACAGTATCCCTATCGAATGTCTGCTTTAATCTTATCTTAAGACTAAGTCTTCTCTTGATAGCTGCACCCTCCACACTTTCCGATACTGAGTGGAACAAAAGTGAGTGAGATGATGCTGAAATGGAGGAGTAAGGGTTATCATTTACTCTTAATTGGGGATATTCTCCAAAGCGGTTGAAATAGCTGGTATCAGATAAGATGGTAACTTCATAAGTCTCGCCGCTATTGAGGGTGTCGTGGTTAACGTTTACGCCCCTGATGATAGATGAAGGATTATAGCCTTGCAACGCTCTTTGTTGAACTTGCTCTTTTCCTCCGATAACAAGGTAGACAAACATGATAAGGATAAGGCTATTTGCAAGAATACCTGACCATGCATTAATCCCCTTTAACTTTCTAAACTTTAATGCTCCTACAATCACTCCTGCTGCACTTATTAAAACAGAAATACCCATGACCAGAGACAAAACTTGAAAGTTATTCTCTGTTCTGAAGGATGCAAAAAAGTATGCTATGACTAATAAAACTATGTTGCCAAGGAATAATCTAAATGAGATTGTTTTCATCTTTAATAAATTGACGCTGACTACCAACTAGCAGGAGTACCTACTCCTACTAGCTGCATTATGTGTGGAGTACTGCCGTATAACCAATGGCCCATATCCACACAAATTTAAACTCCTGTAATATGCACAATTCATATATATTATCTGTAAAATATAAATGAAAAAGCGGCTGCCCTCTTTCGAGAACAGCCGCTTTCAAAATAATATGTTCTGATTAGATTACACGTCTACACGGGCATACTTGGCGTTGCGCTCGATGAAGTCGCGGCGAGGACCTACCTCGTCGCCCATCAGCATCGAGAACAGGTGGTCGGCCTCTGCGGCTGACTCGATCGTAACGCGCTTCAGGCTGCGTGTTTCCGGGTCCATGGTCGTGTTCCAGAGTTGCTCCGGGTTCATCTCACCAAGACCTTTGTAACGCTGCACACCTACGCTGTCGTCCTTGCCTTTGCCCAGATCGGCGATGGCTTCCATGCGGTCCTGCTCACTCCAGCAGTAACGCTCTTCTTTACCCTTTTTCACCAGGTATAGCGGCGGCAATGCAATGTAAATGAATCCTCTCTCGATCAACTCGCGCATGTAGCGGAAGAAGAAGGTCAGGATCAGCGTACGGATGTGCGAACCGTCCACGTCAGCATCCGTCATGATGATGATGCGGTGGTAACGAAGCTTGTCCATGTTCAGCGCTTTTTCGCCTTCTGATGTTCCGAAGCTCACGCCCAGCGCCGTGATCATGTTCTTGATCTCTTCGCTCTCGTAAATGCGGTGTTCCTGTGCTTTCTCCACGTTCAGGATCTTACCACGTAGTGGCAGAATAGCCTGGAACATACGGTTACGGCCCTGCTTGGCAGATCCGCCCGCCGAGTCACCTTCCACCAGGTATATCTCGCAGTTTTCCGGGTTATTGTCAGAGCAGTCAGCCAGTTTACCAGGTAAGCTGGTGCTGGAAAGCACGTTCTTACGCTGCACCATTTCGCGGGCCTTGCGGGCTGCGTTACGGGCCTGCGCAGCCAGAATCACTTTCTGCACGATGATGCGGGCTTCCTTCGGATTTTCTTCCAGGAACTGGTTCAGCATTTCGCCTACGGCCACATCCACAGCGCCACCCACGTCGGAGTTACCCAATTTGGTTTTGGTCTGTCCCTCAAACTGCGGCTCCTGCACTTTCACCGAAATAACGGCGGTCAGACCCTCGCGGAAGTCATCACCGGCAATCTCTATCTTCACCTTGTCCAGCATACCTGACTTGTCGGCATAGGCTTTCAAGGTGCGGGTAAGGGCACGGCGGAAACCACCTACGTGCGTACCACCCTCTATGGTGTTGATGTTGTTCACATACGAGAAAATGTTCTCGGAATACGACGTGTTGTACTGCAGCGCAATCTCAACTGGCACACCGTTCTTCTCGCTTTCGATATAGATCGGCTCCGGGATCAGGTTCTCACGCGTCTCGTCCAGGTAAGCTACAAACTCCCTCAAACCACCTTCTGAGTAGAAGGAGTCAGATAGCGGCTTTCCGTCTTCGCCAATCTCACGCAGATCCGTCAGGTTAATGCGGATGCCCTTGTTCAGGAAAGAGAGTTCGCGCAGTCGGCTGGCAATCGTATCGTACTTATACTCTGTGGTCGTAAAGATCGAGTCATCCGGCTTAAACTGCACAGTGGTACCTGTTTTGTCAGTCGTGCCGATCTCACGCACCGGGTAGGCAGGCGCGCCGATGTTGTAGTGTTGCTCGAATATCTTGCCGTTGCGGTGCACGGTTACGTGCATGTCGGTGGAGAGTGCGTTCACGCAGGATACACCCACGCCGTGCAGACCACCGGATACTTTGTAGGTGTCTTTGTCGAACTTACCACCGGCGTGCAGCACCGTCATTACCACCTCCAGCGCCGAGCGGCCTTCTTTCTGGTGGAAGTCGGTTGGTATACCACGGCCGTTGTCAGAAACCGTAACGGAGTTGTCTGTATTGATGGTCACATTGATCGTATCGCAATGACCGGCCAGGGCCTCGTCAATGGAGTTGTCCACAACCTCCCACACCAGGTGGTGCAGGCCTTTGATACCAATGTCGCCGATGTACATGGCAGGACGCTTGCGCACAGCCTCGAGTCCTTCCAGTACCTGAATACTATCTGCTGAATAATTGTTATGCAATTGTTTTTCTTCTACTTCACTCATGTGTGTCATTGGGTAGATTGAATAGGTAAAATTACCAATTTATTTCGTTTTATCTATGCTTTCGGGGCAGTATTTGTACCGATTGCCGCACATCCCCCGGGTAGTGTGTGACCCGAGCCGGACGTGCCTTATTTTAAACAAAATAATAGCGCCATTAGTGCCTGTTTTACAAATACTTATACCTTAAAAACACAAAAAGACTACCTCTTGCGGAGGCAGTCTTTTTGCTTTAGTCGAATGCAAATTATATTGGCAAAATAGTGCAGGTGTTTCCACTCGCTGCTGTTCTACTTTGCCCTTAGGAGCGGCACGCAGGCCGGCCCGGTTTTTTCATAGCTAGGTCAGGCATTGCATCGTGTTCTAAACGTACATACTGCCCCGGCATTGTGAAGGTTGCTGAAAATTTCCGCTGTCGTTTAGGCACCTTGTGTTAAATTTCGGGCATGAAAACGATCCTCCTCCTCCTTATCTCCAACATCTTCATGACCTTCGCCTGGTACGGGCACCTGAAGTTCAAAGACACCGTGCTCTGGAAGGTCATCCTGGTCAGCTGGTTCATCGCCTTCTTTGAGTACATGTTCCAGGTGCCCGCCAACCGGATCGGCCACGGACAGTTCACGGCCTTTCAACTCAAGACGATACAGGAGGTGATCACGCTCGTCGTGTTTGTGGCTTTCTCGGTGCTATACCTGAAAGAAGAAGTCAAGTGGAATTACATCGTCGGTTTCGTCTTCATCCTGCTGGCCGTGTTCTTTGTGTTTAAGAAGTGGTAGTTAAATTGTTGATGGTTAATTGATTTTTTTCAGCAGTATGAGCTAATGATGAGGTATAGCTTTTTTGATCCTGACTTGCTGAAAAGGGCTTTTTTCGATCCCATGCGGCCGGACGAAATCTGCTGGAAATCGGGCGATGTGCGAGCTGCTATCAACGCCTTCACGGAGCATGGCAAAACAGTCGGTGCCTTGTCGGTTTACTTCAGGGAAAACGGTCAGGTGTACTGCCCTGTGTGGGGCGACTGCCTGATGCTGCCAGGCGGCAACACGGCATACCTGCAACTATTCGACGGCCTAAACCCCGAACAGCAGGTGACACTGGGTTTTATCTATGGGTTGATAGACCGGCTTGCCCTCGTGATGCCTGAATCATATGACTGGTCTGTAGACCCAGCACGGTATAAGCCGGCTATCGCATCAGAACTCGACCAGTACGACTTAACTGAAATGTACTTCTGTTTACAATTGGACTAGAAGGTATACCTTTGCCGCTATACCTGTATCTTTGCAAAAACAGCGTTGCGTAGAATAATGTAGCGTCGTACCGAATTAAAGAAACCTATACCTATCATGAAAAAGTGGTTGCTATACCTGAGTCTGCCCCTCACCCTACTCGCCTGCCAGGGCGGTGCCGGTGAAGCAGAACGCCAGCAGACCCTGGAGACAGAGGTGATGAACCTGCACGACGATGCGATGGCTGACATGGGCAAGATCTACCGGCTGCGCCGCAACCTCACCAGCCTCCGCGACACGCTGCAGGCGCAGTCCGCTGACACGGCCACGATCAACCTGCTCACCCGGCGTATACAGGAACTGGAGGTCGCCGACGAAGCGATGATGGAATGGATGCGCCAGTACAAGGCACCCGACACGCTCGCTCACCAGCAGGCCATGCTATACCTGAACGCAGAGCACCAGAAAATGGAACGCGTTAAATCACTGATGGACAGCACCATTACAAACGCGCAAGAAACCTATGCAACTTATGAAAAGAAATAAACTAAGCACCTTTTTTTCAGCGCTGCTGCTTGGCCTTTCGGCGCTTGGCTGGCAGGCCTGTTCGCAGGAACAGTCCTCTGATGCAGGTACACTTCCCTATCTGGGTGAGCGCCAGCTGGTGCAGCGTGAAGTCGATGGGCAGCAGGTAACCGACACGGTATACCACCGCATACCTGACTTCGCTTTTATCAACCAGGACAGCCAAGTGGTGACCAGCCTCACCGTGCAGGACAAGGTATACGTCACCGACTTTTTCTTTACCACCTGCCCCACCATCTGCCCTAAAATGAAGAGTCAGATGCTGCGTATCTACGAGGCCTTTGAAGATGACCCGCGGGTGATGCTCCTCTCCCACACCATCGACCCGAAACACGACACAGTGGCTGTGCTGCGCGACTACGCCGACCGCCTGCAGGTGAACAGTGATAAGTGGCAATTTGTAACTGGCGAGAAAGACAGCATCTACAGCATTGCGCTGCAGTACATGGTATCGGCGATGGAAGACGAAGAGGAGCCTGGCGGATTTGTGCACAGCGGCGCCTTCGTGCTCGTGGACCAGAACCGACATGTGCGCGGCATTTACGACGGCACCGACCCTGCCCAGGTCGATAAGCTGATTCGCGATATACCTTCCCTCCTGCCTGTAAAGAAAAAGAAGGATGCTGATAAAAACTAAACTGCTGCTGTATGTGGCAGGTATAGCCGCCTTGCTCACCCTGACCCGATGCTTTTACTCAGACAAGCAAAACGAAGGGGAGCAGCTCTATACCCAGAACTGCGCCAACTGCCACATGGACGACGGTAGCGGCCTCCGCAACCTGATTCCGCCCCTGGCTGGCGCCGATTACCTGGAAAACCACCGCGACGAGCTGGCCTGCATCATTCAGCACGGGCAGACGGGCAACATTGTCGTGAATGGCAAGAACTACAACCAGGGCATGCCAGGTTTTGAGCACCTCAAGCCTGGTCAGATCACCAACATCCTCAACTACGTGCAAACCAACTTCGGCAACAACAATCCTCGCTTCTCTATACAGGAAGTAGAAAAGCAGCTGTTTAAATGTCGCCACCTGCTGGAGCATTAAGCTACCTGTTGAAGTCATAAAAAAGGCGCTGTAGATTTACTACAGCGCCTTTTTCTATACCTGGAGGTTTTGGATTTATCTTCCAAAATCGTCCTGTACGCGCACAATATCGTCTTCATTCGATGGGTTAGCGGCATCGGTGTGCTGCCAGATCTCGGCCAGCACGCCCCAGTTATCGAGGCCCACCAGGCGATGGCGCTCTCCCTGGCGCAGCGTGATCAGGTCGCCGGGATGCAGCACTTTGAGCTCGCCTTCCTCGTCTGTGTCGCTTGTTACGACACCTACGGTTCCTTTCACTACTTTCCAGATCTCGGCGCGGCGGTGGTGGTACTGCCAGCTGAGTCGCTTGTTTGGTGCCACCAGCAATATCTTCGGGCTCAACTTACCTGATATCTTTAGCTGATCGACCGGCATGCTGTCGAAATAAGCATTGGCAAAGTCCTGCGCCTGCGTTTCGTCGATCACAAAAAATCCGCCCCAGGGACGGGTCTGGTCCTGGTTGCTGATGTTAAAATGCTGTTGCTTTAGTTGCTCTTCTACTTCTGAGAAAAGGGCTGCTTTATCAGTTGTGTCGGTTGTCATGTTCTATTCAGGGTTAAGGGTGAAAGCGTACTACTTGCAGGTATACGCTAACGGAAAAGGCGATTAGCCTGTTGAGGCGTTGGGCAAATTTAATAAAATTCTCCAGATACCAAGGTTGTGCTGAGGTTAGGGCCTTTTCATGCGAGCAGATTCTCACCTTGAAGGTGATAGGGTCGGCTCATTCTATGAAACTCTCCCCTTGTGGACCAGGGTATAGCATCAGAGAATGAAACAGTCCTTCCTCAAATGCGGCAACATATACCTGAATTGGCAGTTCCTGTTAAACTTCCTTACCCGCTAAAATGCCCTGAAAGAAACGCTCAAAGTTCTTGTTCAGGGCTCCCCATTTAAACTCGTGGTTGGGCGTCCGGTAGCTGTAGCCGGCAAAGGTGTTTTTCGTTACCACCGGAAGTTTGCTGATCTCCCGGCCCGCAATCCAGCCGTAAAACCCGACCTGCTTTTGCGCGAAATCCACCCAGCCCACAATCACATAGTCTTTAGAAGCCGGTTTTTGCTCTTGCGGATAGCCGTAGGTCCAGTTATCATTTGGTGGCCTGTCGGTAGATTTCTTCGCGACTTTGACATCTATTTTGCAGCCGGCTATCAGAAAATCATAGGCATCGGAATTCCTGTTTTCGAAGCCCGCACGATCGACCTGGTAGGTATAGCCGATGGACTTGAGCCAGTGTTCGAAGGCATATTCGCCCATGCACCCCAGCACGGCTTTCTCGAGTCGTTCTTTCTCCGTAAGCCCGAATCGGGAGTACAGGCCGTTGCGGACCATGTCTGCCGCACACTGTCGGGCTATCGCAAGGTTAGCGTCAAAATCGAAGTTCTGCACGAGCATTGCTGTTCATCAGATTGATTTAAAGTCAATACCGATGTCCTGCAAAGTAAGTTGTAAATTGTTCTTATCGATTTCGTTCAGCTGAAACAGGTAGTCCGGGCAGATGAAAGCCCTGGGTTTGAGATCGATCGCTTTTTTTAGAACCTCCTCAGTAATCGTATCCAGTCCGTACAGCAGTCCTTCCTGCGCGACTTCATAGAGCACCGTATCACCGACCGGCATCTCGTTTATAGCGGCATTCAAAGGTATACCTGACCTGAGTAGCAGCTCCCATAACCTATACTCCCGGTTGGCATGATTGATTTTAGCCCGCGTAAAGAGCGTGAGCTGCTTGGCCTGCTCCTTTTCATCTCGCGTGCCGTCCCCGCGCCAAACGCTGAAATTAGAGGGCGCGAGTTTGAAATACCTGAAACCCGTATCGATGGCCGTAGTACCTTCCTGCTGTGATTGTAGTTTGTCATGCAACAGGAGAAGGCGCTTTCTGGTGATTTCGGAAATGGTCCGGAAACCCTGCTGATACGCCTTAGTCGTGGGGGCGATCTGCTCGTCGAGCTGCACGCAGATATACTTTCGGTTGCCGCCATCCTGCTGGTTCATTTCAAGCACGGCCTGAGCAGTAGCCCCCGAACCGGCGAAAAAGTCCAGGAAAATGCCCTCCGGATCGTCGGAGAAGCCCAGCAGATACTTGATCAGGCTGGGTGGCTTCGGAAAGTCAAATACCTTGGCCCCAAACAGGACTTCGAGCTGGGCGCTGGCGTTCTCGTTTGTGCCCACGCCCACTTTGGCGTTGATCAGGTTCGGCGGCACTTCTTTGTCGTAAACCAGTTTTTCGTACGACGGGCTTAGCTTGATGGTAGGTATACTGATCCGCGTCCCCTTGCGAATCTCCTCATCCAACTTTGGCTGCGACCACTTGAATTTGGCTTTCAGGACAACGGGTTTTATGAACAGGCCGCTTTTCACCTCAGTGTCCGCCAGCAGCTCGATGGTATAACTGTCGGTCCCGTAGCTGCCTTTCCGCAGCGGACCGTCCTCCAGACGCGTGGTCACCACATCGGCCGGGAATGTCAGGGTACCTGGTTTGTTCGTTTGATTCAGCAGGCCGTTTGAACTGGTGCTGTTTTTTTGGATTCCCTTAAATTTTTCGCTGTTCTTTTTTTTCTGGTAGCAGAGCACATACTCCACCACTTTTTTGCTTTTCCGGGAAAGGTTGGCCGGTGTCTCGGACTTTGCCCAGGAGAAGTAGTCGACAAAATTCTCTTCCCCGAACACCTCGTCCATGACCAGTTTTAGGTTAGCCAGCTCGTTGTCATCGATGCTCACGAAAATAACACCGTCTTCCCGGAGCAGGTGGCGGGCGAGCAACAACCTTGGCAGCATCATGTTGAGCCAGTTGGAATGGCCATGCTGCCTCCGGTCACTTTGGGAGCGGCCGGTTTTTTTTGCAAAGTTGTCGGCGTAGATGAAGCTGTCGGAACCGGTGTTGTAAGGAGGGTCGATGTAAATACCCTTCACCTTGCCCTTATAGGCTTTCTGCAGTACTTTCAGCACCTGCAGGTTATCCCCTTCTATGAACACGTGTTGCGTATCCTCCCAGTTAACAGACGCTTCCCGAACAGGTATAAGCGTGTCGGTTGCGGGTGCCTGGGCCTGTCTGTAGGCGGCTGTCTTTCCTGTCCAGGATAGTTGGTATGGTTCCGGATCAGGGTGTACCTGATCGCCCAGCAGCTCCCGTAAATGCGCCACGTTCAGCTTGCCTTCGGTAAAGGCAGCCGGCATGATTTCCTTCAGCTTCAGCAGCAGGTCTTCCGGTATAGGTAAGGACTCGCCCTTCATGGTCAAATCTTCTGTTAATCTGTATTTTAAATGGACGCCAGGTATAGTAAGCCCGCTTTAAAGCTATGCTCTTTCATGATCCATACACTTTAGAAAGTATAGCACTATCAATGTTCTGCTCTGCTGCAGAACCCTATACCTTGTCCCGTGAGAGTCGATCCGGAGCGGGTTTACTGCAGCTATACCCTGGCAAACGTTCAAGATAGCTAATAAAGGAGAAATAGAAGAAAGGAAATTTCTGATTAAAGGTAATTCTAAAAAAGCAAGACCTGAAGGCAGATAATATGACTTAAATAAGGCCGCAGAGGTATAGCAAGAGAGCTTAATCCTCGATTGCTTCAATGCCTTGCTCCTTTAGTCGCGCCAGGTGGTCTTTCATGGCCTGAAGCTGCTCTGGCGCATGTCCCTGCCACTCGGTCACCTCACCCCTAACGTGAAGCGGATGCCTGGAGCGGTAGGATTTGGTTGGATTTCCGGGGAATTTCTTGTTCGTCAGATTGGGATCGTCTTCTATCGGGCCGGTCGGCTCCACGATGTAAATTCTACCGGCTCCTTCGCCCACAGCCAGTTCAGCACCCCAGACAGCAGCATCCAGCGTGGCAGTCAGGTAGACGTAGGAGGCCTTCTTTCGCGTACCGTAATTTGAACTATAGCCAGCCGCAATCAGGTCGCCCTGCTTTAAGTCGGCTTTGGTGCCATGATAGAATGGCTGTGAATTCAGATCGTTGGTGGCCTCTTCTGGTTTGGCCTCGCTGCTGTTCGGTTCCATTGTCCTTGCCTTGTCTGTGCTCAACTTTTTTTTATTGCTATAACCGATACGTGATTGAGCGGGTACTGGTCCAGTTCCAGGTGCCTGCATTGGCACCCGCTTTCGGCCAATATGCTCAGATTCGCGTCTATCCCAATGGAGCTGTAGCCGAACTGCTCGCCAAGCCAGGTATCTTCATGCGCTCCTTCTGCATCGCCAAAGGTATAGACCAGGATGCCCTGCGGATTTAAGAAACGACAGAGCTTCTCCACGACGGACTTCTGAGACGCCAGCGGCAGATGAAAAATACTGTCCCACGCAACGATCAGATCAAACCTGTCATCTGTTTCCCATTCGACGATATCCGACTTCTCAAATCTCACTTGCGGATGATTTTCCTTAGCCAGCTGCAGCATTCCTTCTGAAACATCGATCGCGGTCAGCTCGAATCCGTTTTCCAGAAGCCTGTTTATAATTCGCCCACCGCTCCCGCAACCTACATCCAACACGGTTCTCTTTTCAGCGCAGTACTGAATGGCCCGATCGATCATGGAGATGCCGTAATCTGACCCGATCATCTGAGCATTCCACTGTGCAGCAATTTTGTCGTAGCTTTTGGCTAATTGAGATGGGTTCAAGGTTTATTGGATTGTAGAGGTTTTAGTAAAGTTATAGGCGGCGTAGCTACTTTATCGGTTATATTATGTCCTGTCTTTTTCTGCTTTTGAGATGACTTGAAGCGCTTATATCAAAAAGCTATACCTAAGCCGACAAAAACTGTCTCCGGGTATCCTATGCCACAACGAAACAGAAAGTTGCCATCCGGTTTCTGATACCTGTAGCCAGCCGTACCTACGCCACGAACATCAACATAATCGGATTTCAAAGGTTGAGGCTCAGAAAAATGGGCACTAATGTGCTGGGCATGCTCATAACTGATTTTATCGAACATTCTGGCTCCGCCTACAGTCAGTTCAAAGTGATGTTTCTTTGCCCCAGTCAGAATCCCTAATGTCGCAGACTGGTAGGGACCTCCCGTCGACCAGACTCCCCATCCTCCAAAACCAACCTTTGACCATAGACCCATCAAGGTACCCTTTTCAAACCCAACAAGCTTTCTTTCATAGTTCATATTGTAGGCTCCCATCAATCCCGCGAAACCGCCAGTCACCTGTATGGCATTTTTATTAACTCTTGCCTGATCGATCGTGTTGATACTATTTTGACCGTAGGAGGTATGATAGCAGGAGAATACTATGGCCAGGAAAAAGACGCATCGTTTGTTCATCCTAAAAATGATGTTTTTGGTTTATATGGGGGCGTAACAGTTGCAGGCTTGAGTTGTACCGATTGATAGCACTTCACTTCTCGCCCAGCATGAAATACTTATAAAGTAGAAAGAACCGGGTGCTTGTACCCGGGCATATCTTCAACCCCAGTTAACGCTTCGTTGATTTTTCGTTTTCTATTCGTTTGATCATACCTTTTAACATAGCCGGAACGATCAGTTTATGAAAAGGTCTCACAATCATAAAATAAACCCGACCGAGGAGGTTATTGAATTTCACAGTAGTTGTTATCGTCAGGCTTTTTTTGCCTGTGTCGTCAGGAATTCTGTCCAGAAATAAGGAAACCCTGAAATTCAAATGTTTGTCGTCCTCGCCTAACACAACCTCGTTCTCTGTCTTGTCAAACACTCTGAAAAGTCCACGCTGCTCACCTGGTTCGCATTTAAAATGGTCTGGCAGCTTCTGGCTGTCGCTCATCTGCCCTGATGTTTTTAGCCCAAACAACCCAACAACTTTGTTTCTTATTGCGAATAGAATATCCGTCACTTTAGACTTGCCCGAAAAAAACAATAACCCGATTTTTGTGGAGTCAATGGTCCCTTCGATGTCAGAAAATGAACGCTGGTAACTGTCACTGTAATCAAACAATTTGCTGTCTTTCTTCAATACCGATCTATCAGGAATGCTGCAAGAGGTACCATTGCTTTTCATAGTCATTCTGTTTGTTGAGCCAGGTCGTTTTCAAGGACCGTTGATGGTTAAGGATTGCTTAAAGCGGAGCTTTTCAGACTGTCGTTCGTTTGAAAAACCAATGTTTGGTTAAGCACAAAACTGTTAAACCAGCACGTCACCCCGTTTTGAGTAATGCCTTGTTAGCGGTTCGCTTTTCATTTCCCAATTAATACTTCGTATTCTTTTGGTATTGTTACTCCGTTAAAATGATTCGTGAGTCCGTAAAATATTACAATCGTCAGGGTAATTCCGAAAGCTATGATTGCGCTTGATTGTCTGTTTGGTGACAAACCAAAAATAGGCCGTTTCATTTTTTTACTATGAATCGACGCTATGTGGCCGAAAAATGAAACTATGGCAAGTCCGTAGTAGGGTATAAAAAACAAGTTGAAAGGAAACGAGTTCAATCCTGCTACTCCAAAATAAAAGTTGGTATCCAGGTGCAGAAAAAGTCGTCCGCTTAAAACGGCGCTTAAATGGATTATGAAAAAAATCGCCAAATAAAGGCCTGTCCAAATTTGTAGTTTATCAAAAAGAGAAGCTGCTGTTTTTCTGTTTTCTTTGAAGAGTTTCAGACCGGAAATGATTTGCACAAAAACGGCAAACAATAAAATTGCCTCAATAAAAATGTTCCGATAAAAGAGCCGCAAAGCATTCATCATGTCAATATGCCTGGCAGCACCCCCAATGCTCAATAGATGATTAAATAAATGAATGCCGACAAAAGTTGCTATTGCCAGGCCTGATAGGTAATGAATTTTATTTGTTTTCATTCTTTTGTCATGGGGCAGTGGGCTGCGTGTACAACGGCTTGTACATAAGGTGGACGAGGCGAAGCCGCAGCCTAAACTATGAACTGTGTTGTGTGCTGGCTTTCTTTATTCTTCAAAATTGTCGTAATAGGTAAAGTCTTTGATGATTTTACCATTCTCAATTGTGAAGATGGTGCAGATTGGAAGTTCAAATTCAGAGCCGTCTGGTGCTGTTCCGCTCGATATAAATTCCACGATGACGTGCTTCTCTCCTGAAGGGTATATCTGAATGACCTTGTCGTTTATGTCGGGAAATACTTCATTTAACTCACTGTACTTTTGGACAATTTGTTCACGTGTCTGTGTTAAAATCCCTTGTCCGAGTGATGGGTCTTTGAACTCTGCCGTTTCTGTATACATCTCTGCCATCTTATGCCACTCGTGGTTGTTGAAGTGCTCAAAATACTGATTTACTAAATCCACATTTTTTGTGTCCATGGTTGGTTTGTTTTGGTTGTTACAGGAAATCATTGCTATGAAGATGGCTAAGAATAGAAGGTTTCTTTTCACTGGTCGTTTAGTTAAGACAATTTTATTGTTTTTTATTGTTTCTTCGTTATTACAGCTTGTACACAACGGGCTGGTCTTTGCGGTGGCACAGCTACCGTGAAGCTATTGTTGAGTATTGTTGTTCTAGTTTGGCAACTCTTCATTTGGGTCAAATTCTGCACGAAGCCGTTCAGCGTTTTCCTCAACTGTGGCCGTGAAACCCACTTCTTTTCTGCGCTTGTTCACATTCTCCACGTCTTCAATGGGCCAGATAACCTGATTCCCTTCTGGTCGTACCCAACTCGCTGCCTGCGTGCCGTAAAGCTGCTTCTTTCCCTGAAACATCAGTAATCTGTCGCGCATCTTTGCCGCATCAGTAGCACTTGCTTCGCCTTTCTTGGCCAACTCTTCCATTTGGGGAAGGTATTTTTCTATCGTTTCTGTGTTAGAGTGCTGTACCACATAAAATATGGCGCTGGCAGCTTTTTCTCCAATTTTACTTTTTGGCAGCCATCCGTATTGCTCAATGATAGGTACAACTCTTGTCTGGTTTACTGAGTCAACAGCCATCATTTTCTTAGAATGAGTCATACTCGATTCAGGGCTGCTTATAGTATCCCAGTCAATGTTGCGTACACTTTGGTCTATATCGTACACTTCTTCCAACTCCCTTTTTAGTGCTGCATAGTCTGGCTGCTGCTCTTTAACTGATGTATCATAAGCATTATCAACTGAGGGCTGGCAACCAGCCAATAGAAACAGGATAATAATAGATTGTTTTATTTTCATTGTTATTAATATTACTCAACGTCTGGGCTAAATGGTGGCGCAGCTGGCTTATGGGTGTGGTTGTGGTTTCGTTTTTATTTGGTATCTGACCTTATCCTCTGCGACATAATCGCCTTCAATATACCAGATCAGCAAGTCTCTGAAGGTTATATCTGTGACTTCTCTTTTTTCTGGAAATAAGGCTGGTTTAGCTATTTTGATTTTGTTGAATGTAAGTAGTTCAATCGTCTTCAATGGTAGCCAAACCGACAGATTCAGTAAATCGACTAGAGCGGCACCAGATCCAAACAGTTCACCCTCAGAATAGAAGTGCTTGTCATATTCAAAGTTGTTGTGGTCAAGCTCAAATTTCTTTATAAACTTCACTAGCAAATCATAGTTATCATCCCCATAAAGCCCAAGATCTTCAGCCACTTTCGTGTAAAGAGATCTTACCTTTTCCCAGGATTCTGATTCCAAAAAGCTCTTAACAGTGATGTAAGCGTGCCTAAGCTTCGAGAAATCTACTTGTTTGATTTGCCTTTCTTCCATAATTCAAATGCACCACAACTACCTCAAAAGCGTGAACATACGGTTTTTGGCACTATGTACGAAGGTACAAGAGACTGTTACTAGCACTTTTAAAGCACCTCTTATACCATCCTCCACCGCTTTCATCTCTATATATTTAGCTCAGCTAATATACCATAATACTGCAAGAATTCACAGGACTTATTCTATTATTTAATATACAGGAGCAAAGACATTATGCTGTGAGGTATAGCTCAATTTACAGGAAGTTTTTCATGTATAAGTGAAACAGGAAATTACTATATTGTCAGAGTGAAACAGGCATGCTTATACCTGCTTGAAGGTCAGACACAAATAAAACCTTGGCACGCAACATAGTGTCCTGCAACAAGCTACTTAATCGCTTTCCCCTACCCCTACTATGAGTATAACAAAAGTTCACCCCGCGCCTCTCCAACAACTACTCAGATTTAGTCTGTTGCTGTGCATGCTTTGCTTTTTTAGCTGCCGCAGCAACAGCGACGAACTGCGGCTCAAAAGCAAAAACTTTGACCAGGAAATTGCCCGGGAGCAGAACCTGATGTTCACCTTCGACAAAGACTTGGTAGGCGACTCGCTGCTCGGCCAGTGGGACACGATTCCATACCTGACTATCACGCCGAAGGTGGCCGGAAAGTATAAGTGGACCGCTCCGAACGAACTGGTTTTTTCGCCGGATAAGCCTTTTGCCCCCACGACCGACTACAAAGCGGAGCTAACCGAAAACTTACTGCAGCACTCGACCAAAAAGTACAAGCTACCCGCCGGGCAGGGCTTTACTTTCCATACGCCCTACTTAAGGCTGCAACAAGTGAAAAGCTACTGGGTGGCAAACGAGAACAACCCGAATCAACTGGAGGCCAGCCTGCAGCTCGATTTTAACTACCCAGTGCTTTTCCAGGAGCTGCGGGAGCACTTAAAGGTATATGCCGGCACCAAAGAATTGCCAGTAGAGCTTACTAGCGGCAACCGCGACAACATCACCATCCGGGTAAAGAACGTGGAGGGACAATCGGAGAAGGAGGTTCCGTTGCGGTTGCACATTTCCCAAGGCCTGAGCGTAGCCGGAAGCACCAAACAAACCGACCATACCATCGAGCGGGATGTATTATTGCCTAGCCGCCAGCGCATGATGGTGTCAGAAGTGACCACTGCTTTTGAGGAAGGCCAGGAGCGCATTTATATCCTGACCACACAACCTATTACCAACAGCACTTTGAGTGGCCTGATCAGCATCAGCCCACGACGGGAGTTTACCGTGGAGCGCTTGCAAAATGGTTTAGTACTGAAAGGAAATTTCAACCAGAGCAGCACGTATACGATCACCCTCACCGGCGATCTGGCAGGTATGGAAGGAAAACCGATGGGCCAGCCCTACCGGCACAGCGTGACCTTTGCCAATACAGAGCCAGGCATCAGCTTTGCCAGTGGCAAAAGCATTTACCTGAGCAGCCAGGGTGTCCGCAATATCGCTCTGAACCTGAACCAGGTGCCGCGCATCAAAGTGAGCATCAGCAAGGTATACGAAAACAACATCCTGCACTACCTGCGGGAAGGTAAAATGTATGACGGCTACTACGACGAGGAAACAGAGGAATATTACTCCAGTGAATACTACAAAGTAGACGAAAACAACGGCAACACCCTTTTGGAGCGCGAGTACGCTACCGAAAGCCTGCGCAAGCAAGGCAGCTCTTACCTGCTCAACCTCAACCTGAACGATCTCGACTTCGACAGCCAGTTTAAGGGCCTGTATGTGATCACCGTAGCCAGCACTGACAAAAACTGGCTGAAGGACTCTAAGATTGTGTCGGTTTCGGATATCGGTCTGATCGCCAAACAGGGCAAAGACGAAGTGGTGGTATTTGCCAACTCCATCCGCGAGGCGACTACCCTGGAGGGCGTTGAGATCCGCTTTATCAGCACCAACAACCAGGTAGTTCACAAAGCCACCACCGACAAAGACGGCGTCGCCCGATTCAGCCAAAGCAGCCAATCAGCCCCGGACTTTAAGGTGGGCATGATCACGGCCCGCAAAGGCGATGACTTCAATTACATGCCTTACAGCCAGACGCAGGTCAACACCTCCCGTTTTGATGTGGGCGGCAAGCGCCTGAACGAACTCAACTACGATGCCTTCATTTACGGCGACCGCGACCTCTACCGCCCCGGCGATACTATCTATGTAAACACGGTGGTGCGCACCCCGGATTGGAAAACGGTGGCCGGATTGCCCATCAAAGTAAAGCTGCTGTTGCCCAACGGCAAAGAGTACCGCAGCACCAAAGGCAAACTCAACAACCAGGGCGCCAGCGAAACCAGTTTTATACTGAACGGGGCTTCAGTTACGGGTACCTATACCTTAGAGGTATACTCTGGCAATGACGTACTGCTCAATTCCAAGAAGATCGGCGTAGAGGAGTTTATGCCCGACCGGATGAAGGTGACGGCTGTGCTGGACAAGAGCACTTACAACACCGGCGAGAGGCTTATCCTTAACCTTACGGCCCAGAATCTTTTTGGCCCACCAGCTGCCAACCGCAACTACGAAGCCCAGCTCAGCCTGAAAAAGAAGGCTTTCGAAGCCAAGCGCTACCCGGACTATACCTTCGATATCCATACCTCCGGCTCCATTGACATCCAGACCAGCACCCGCCAGGGCCAGACCGATGCACAAGGCAAAGGACGGGAATTGTTTGAGCTGGAGAATTTCCGGGATATCGGTTTGCTGGATGGCTCGCTTTATACCACGGTTTTCGATGAGACAGGCCGCCCTGTCAACCGCCTCAACAAGTTTGACGTGAGCACGCAGCAGGCTTTCTTTGGCATCAAAAATTTTGATGATTACGTGAGTACCCGCCGCGCGATGAACATTCCGTTGGTGGCCCTGGATCGCAACGGAAGTCCTGTCAACACCACAGCCAGAGTACAGCTCGTGCGCTATACCTACGAGTCGGTGATCGAGCGTTACAGCGACGAGTACAACTACAAATCGCAGCGCAGAGAGCAGGTACTCATCAGCAAAGACATGAACATACCGGAATTTGGCGCGGTGTTCAACTTCACGCCTGTTTCCTCCGGCCAGTATGAAATACGCGTGATGCGGCCCGGTGCCTACAACTATGTCGCGCAGGAGTTCTACGCCTACGGTTGGGGCGACACCGAAAGCACCTCCTTTGCCGTGAACACCGAAGGCGAAGTAGACATTTCGCTGGACAAGGAGAAGTATGAAGTTGGTGACCAGGCTAAAGTGTTGTTTAAGTCTCCTTTTGCTGGCAAGATCCTGGTAACCGTGGAGCAGAATAAAGTGCTGAGCTACTATTACCTCAAAACAGACAAAAAAGCAGCCTCGCTTACCTTGCCGATCAAAGACGAGCACCTGCCAACGGCCTATATCACTGCCATTGCCCTGCGCCAGGTAAAAGACAACCAGATGCCGCTGACTATTGCCCGTGGATTTAAGCCACTGACCGTTACCAAAAAAAGTACGCAGCTGGATATCGCCATTCTCGCCCCGGAGGCTTCTCGGTCTAACAGGGTGCAGCAGGTGAAGGTGAAAACGGCGCCCAATGCAGAAGTGACGCTGGCTGTGGTAGACGAAGGTATACTGCAGATCAAGGATTACCAGACTCCTGACCCGCACGCATTCTTTTACCAAAAGCGAGCGCTCGAAGTGGATGGCTACGACCTGTACCCCTACCTGTTCCCGGAACTAGGCGCACGCTCCAGCGTTGGCGGCGACGGCTACGACCTGGCCAAACGCATCAATCCGCTCACCAACAAACGGGTAAAGCTGGTGTCGCTGTGGAGCGGGCAGTTAAAGGCTAACGGCAATGGCGAGGCAACCGTGCGGGTGCGTATACCTGAGTTCTCGGGAGCGGTCCGTATTATGGCCGTGGCTTATAAGGACAATGCCTTTGGTTCCTCTGAAAAGGTAATGCGGGTTTCCGATCCGGTCGTGATCAGTACGGCGCTTCCCCGTTTTGTAAGCCCACGCGACACGATCTTGGTGCCGGTCACGCTCAGCAACACCACCGTCACGAAAGGCACGGCTACCAGTACCATCTCGGTCACAGGTCCTTTGCGTGTGGTAGGTGAAACCAGAAAATCAACAGGTATAAATCCGAACGCCGAGGCACAGGTGACTTACAAACTGGTGGCTACGCCTGCTATAGGGCAGGCAACAGTGAAGGTGGCAGTCAATGCCCTGAACGAGGCTTTTGTGAGCAACACCGACATCACCGTTCGACCCATTGCCCCACTTACCAAAGTAACCGAGGCCGGAAGTGTAAAAGACGGTGCCACCGCCGACATCAAACTGGCCAGCGACTTTATACCTTCGTCGGTGTCGGCGAAGCTGGTGCTGAGCCGCTCGCCGCTGGCGCAGTTTACCGACGATATTACCTTCCTGCTGCGCTACCCGCACGGCTGCCTGGAGCAAACCACGTCTACAGCTTTTCCGCTGTTATACTATACCGACCTGGCCCGTTCCCTGAACCAGGACCAAAAGAGCCGCACCTTTAACCCGAACTACCTGGTGCAGGAGGCTATCACCAAAATCGAGCTGATGCAGCAGTACGACGGTGGCTTTACCTACTGGCCGGGCGCTACTGACACCGACTGGTGGAGCAGCACTTATGCCACGCACTTTTTGCTGGAGGCGAAGAAAGCCGGCTTCACGGTCACGCAGGAGGTGCTGGACAAGGCCCTGCGCTACCTGCAGCAAAAGGTAAAAGGCAAGGCTATGGAAGAGTACCGTTACTACAATACCAGCTGCCAGGTACAGAGCAAGTACATAGCCGCCCGCGAAACGACTTACTCGCTCTATGTGCTCAGCATTGCTGGCCATGTGGATTGGTCTACCATGAACTACTACAAAGCCAAGCCGGAATTGCTCTCAATTGATGCGCGGTACCTGCTGGCCAGCACCTATGCCCTGAACGGCAGCCGCGAAAGCTTTAACCAGCTCCTGCCCCGCTCCTTCACCGGCGAAACCTCGGTGCGTGCCCTCGGCGGCAGTTTCTACTCCCCGATCCGGGATATGGCGATCTCGCTGAATGGTTTGATAGAAGTCGATCCGGAGAACCTGCAAGTAGGCACACTGGCACGGCACTTATCGGATGAACTGCGCTCCAAGCGCTGGTACAACACCCAGGAACGCGCCTTTGCCTTGATGGCACTGGGTAAACTTTCGAGCCGGAACCAGGGCAACCAAACGGCGCAGGTATACCAGAACGGCAAAGTGATCGGGACTTTCACTGGCAAGGACCTGACGCTAACCAACAACATAGGCAGCGGACCGATCAGCCTACGTGGAAAGGAAACGGGCTCCTTATACTATTTCTGGGAGCTGGAAGGCATCAGCCAAAGCGGCGATGTCAAGCGTGAAGACAACTACCTGCAAGTGCGTAAAACCTTCTTCGACCGGAATGGCAAAGAGATCACGAATAGCACTTTTAAACAAAATGATTTGGTCATCGTGCGCGTGGAGCTGCAGTCGCTGGACGGCAGAAGCATACCCAACGTCGCCATCACCGACATGCTGCCAGCCGGCTTCGAGATAGAGAACCCGCGTCTGATGACAGCCCGCGAGTTCAGCTGGATAGAAGCCCAGAAACCCGCCACCCCGGATTACATTGACATCCGCGACGACAGGATCAACCTTTACGCCACCGCAAAACTGAAAGAGCAATATTTCTTCTACCAGGTAAGAGCGGTCTCGAAGGGTACTTTCCAGTTAGGTCCGATCGGGGCAGATGCCATGTACAATGCGGAATATCATAGTTATTCGGGGGGAGGAACTGTGAGAGTGAGGTAGAGTTTAGGAGTTTAAGCAACCCTGTCATTTCGAACGCAGTGAGAAATCTGGAGCATTTCATGACCTCAAAATATTTCAGATTTCTCACTGCGTTCGAAATGACAAAATTGGAGGTTAATACTCCTAAACTTCTGTATTAAGTGGTAGCCAATGTGGATTGATGGTTTTGATCAAAGCCACTTTCTTATCTCTGCTCCACTTCTTCAGCTCCTTTTCGCGCGCTATGGCGTGTTCAACGGAGCTGAAACGTTCGTAATACATCAGGAGATGGCAAAAGTATTTCCCGGCGAATGTTGAAAGATTGCCTGCATTTTCAGAATGCTCTTCTAGTCGACGGGCAATATCATTAGTCATGCCGATGTATAATGTAGTTTTCTTCGGATTAGTTAAAATGTAAACAAAGTAATTGTGAGATACCATCAGCCGTAACTTGTTTTCAAACGACAAAAAGTTGCATGAATAAATTCACAAACCAACATGCCAACACAGAATCCAAAGTACAACCCAATCCAACGGCTGCTCAGGTATAGCAAGTCCCTGCTAGGCTATACCTTATACTTTGCGTTGATCCTTTGCCTTGCCTTTGTGTTGCTCAACTCCCTCTACCCGCTCAAGGTAAACATCTCCTACTCCCCCGTTATAACCGCTTCGGATGGCAGCGTGATCAATGCCTTTTTGAGCCGGGATGATAAGTGGCGGATGCAGCTGGAACCGGACGAAATAAGCCCTGTGCTAAAACAGGCGGTGCTGCTGAAAGAAGATAAATACTTTTATTACCACCCGGGCATCAACCCATTTGCCATTTCACGAGCCTTCGTTAACAACATCTTTCAAAATAAGAAAACTTCCGGCGCCTCGACCATTACCATGCAGGTGGCCCGGTTGCTATACCCACAACAGCGCACCTACGCTAACAAGCTGATGGAAATGTTCCGGGCACTGCAGTTGGAATGGCATTACAGCAAAGACGAGATCCTGCAGCTATACCTGAACCTGGTGCCTTTTGGTGGAAACATAGAAGGAGTCAAGGCGGCTTCTGTTTTATACTTTCAGCAATCACCAGGGCAGCTGAGTCTGGCGCAGGCAGTCACGCTGACGGTTATACCAAACAAGCCCTCCTCACTGCGCATCGGTGAGCAGAACGAGCGGATCGTGGCCTTCCGGAACAAGTGGCTGCAGTACTACCAGGAGCAGCGGGCGTTCCCAGCCTCAGAGATTGAGGATGCTTTGCTGGAACCGCTGGAGGCACGTCGGCAGGAGGCCCCCAGAGTAGCACCGCACTTCGCCTACCGCATGTACCGCAGGTATAAAAACCAGCCAATCATTAAAACTACCCTGAACCGGCAGGTGCAGGAAAAAGTAGAACAACTGGCATACAATTACATGCAGCGGCTGCGCTACCAAAACATCCACAACGCGGCAGTGCTGGTCATCAACAACCAAACCAGGGCCGTGGAGGCCTACCTGGGCTCAGCCGATTTTAATGATGTTGCGCACCACGGGCAGGTAGACGGCATACGGGCCGTTCGCTCGCCGGGCAGCACCCTGAAGCCATTCCTCTACGCCACCGCTTTTGATAAAGGCCTGCTCACGCCTAAAACAGTCATTACCGATGTCCCTGTAGACTATGCCGGGTACCGGCCGCAAAACTACTTTGGCAACTACAACGGCAACGTCACCATAGAACATGCGCTGGCTACTTCGCTGAACGTGCCAGCCGTGAAGGTGCTCGACCAACTGGGTGTTCATACCTTTGTGCAGAAGCTGAAGCAGGCGGAGTTTTCGCAGATGGAGCGCATTGGCAACCAGCTCGGCCTTTCGTTGATCTTGGGAGGATGTGACGTGAAGCTGGAAGAGCTGACTTTGCTGTACGCTGCTTTTGCCAACCAGGGAAGGCATAGCTCCATACGCTGGCTACAACAGGACACCACTCAAGAAGAAATGCAGCTGCTTTCGCCCGCATCGGCTTATATGGTGAGCCAGATCCTGACGCAGCTCACGCGCCCCGACCTGCCGAACAATGCCCATAACAGTCCAAACTTGCCCAAGATCGCCTGGAAAACCGGTACCTCTTATGGCCGCAAAGACGCCTGGAGCATCGGCTACAACACGAAATACACAGTCGGCGTGTGGGTTGGCAATTTCTCCGGCGAGGGTGTGCCTGAACTCAATGGCACCGACTCGGCCACGCCCCTGCTCTTCGACATCTTTAACAGCATCGATTACAACTCCTCAGACGGATGGTTTCAGCAACCCAAAGGCATCGGTTTGAGAGCCGTATGTGCTGAGAGTGGCAGCCCGGCCAACAGCTTCTGCAAAAACCAGGTGCTGGATACCTTTATACCCGGCATCTCCTCCACGCAAAAGTGCAGCCACCTGAAAAGTATTGCTGTTTCTGCGGATCACAAGTATAGCTATTGCACCAGTTGCCTACCCGCTACAGGCTTCGTGCAGCAACTTTACCCAAATCACGCCCCGGAGCTGCTTACCTTTTACGATTCCGAAAAAATACCTTACCAGCAGATCCCGGCGCATAACCCCAACTGTAGCCGCATTTTCAAAGAGTTTGCTCCAATTATCACTTCTCCGGCTGCCGGTATGGAGTATCTACTTGAGCAGGAAGAGCGCCAGCAGCTGATGCTGCATTGCAACGCCTACAACGAGGTGAAGCAGGTATACTGGCACATCAATGACAAATTCCTACGCGCCACTGCTGCCAACGAGAAGGTGTTTTTTGAGCCACAGAGGGCCGGTAGGTATAAGATTTCTTGTACTGATGATCAGGGAAGAAATACGGACACCTACATTAGCGTGAAATTTCTGTAGGCAGCAAGAGAGGGGTTGAGTCTTTGTTACTGTGATGGCAGAGCTAGTGCCATTACTTTAAACATTCCAGTGTCCTTTCGACTTAGGAGCAGGAGCAATTATTACGGGAGAAATCTGATATGTTGTCAATACGGTGAGAAAATGCAGCTACCTGAGCTACGCCTGTCCCCGTAGACTATCATTTCGTGTACCATTGGGATGATCATACCCTAAGTTGACGGCCTTGAGGGGAATTCCCGTCATATGCTAAGAGAGCATTACAGGAGGAAAAGGAAATAGCCTACACCGACTATGTGCGAATTGTATGGACATAAAAAAAGCACTTACAAGTTTTACCTTATAAGTGCTTGATACTGAAGTGATCCCGTTTGGATTCGAACCAAAGACCTACTGCTTAGAAGGCAGTTGCTCTATCCAGCTGAGCTACGAGACCAGCGTCCTTAGGAGAGCGTTAGCTCTACCCTTAAACAAAAAATTTCGGAATTGCTTCCGAAATTTTTTAAGTCGGGGTGGCAGGATTCGAACCTACGACCTCCACATCCCAAATGTGGCGCGATACCGGGCTACGCTACACCCCGAACTATGCTTTCAACTCCGGTTAGCGATTTTGATGTCGCTTTTAATGTTGAACGCGGTGCAAAAGTAAGCGAAGAATTTAAATTGTCAAAACATTTTCAATTTATTTTTCCCGCTTGCGGAGGAGGGGGGATTCGAACCCCCGGTACCGTTTCCAGTACGGCAGTTTAGCAAACTGCTGGTTTAAGCCACTCACCCACCCCTCCGGGTCTCTCCCTGCTGAAGAGATTGCAAACATACTACATTAAATTTGCCCACACAATAGCACCCACCAAAATTTTAGCAAACAAACCCGCCTGGCATACCCCTAAACTCCTTTTTCTAAAACTAACTACCTGATTCTATTTAGCTTTCCGCGGGGATATTTCCCGAAAATAAATTAACCAAACTTCACCTTTTCGGAACGCTTCATCGCATCTACTCCATTACCCATACCTGTATCTGCTTTTAGCTCCACCCAAAAGCCCCGTACATTGGCTTTCCTTTCTTATATTTGTCATCGGGCCATTGCCCAAGCCTGCACAACATGACCTGGTACCAAACGCTAACGCTGCTTGAAATCCTCTTCGGCATCCTCTTCCTGGGGCTGTACATCGGGTACCTGTGGCGGGTGCAGAAGGTGTCTGCATTTTTTGGTCAGCGCCCGCACGGTGTCTGGGTGAAGTTTATACTGCGCCATGCGTATGTGGTGCTGCTCATCATCGCCATCCTCGGTCCCTCTTTCGGGGCCATGAAAAAGGAGATCAAAACCATTGGCAAGGACATTTACATCGCCGTGGACCTTTCGGCTTCCATGGACGCCAACGACGTGCAGCCCTCCCGCCTGGAACGGGCCAAGCGCGACATCATCCGACTGATCAGTCGCTTCAACTCGGACCGCATCGGGCTGATCGTGTTTGATTCAGAGGCCTATATGCAAAGCCCGCTCACCTACGACCAACAGGCTCTGACGCTCTATACTCAAACCCTGCGCACGGGTCTGCTGCCGCACGGCGGCACCAGCTTTATACCTGTGCTGGAACTCATCTCCCAGAAATTCGGGCAGGCCGCTTCGCCGGAGGCGAGTGAGCAAAAGGCCCGCATCCTGGTGCTTATAAGTGACGGGGAAGATTTTGGGGGCCGCACTTCTGACTGGGCCGACAGGCTGCGTGAGCAGAACATACGGGTGTTCGCTCTTGGCATCGGCACCACGGATGGCACGCAGATCCCGGCTGGCACCTCTTTCAAGAAGGATCAGCAGGGAAACCCCGTCGTCACACGTCTGCGCCCTGAGGGACTTGAGCAACTTGCAGAAGCAACCGAAGGCGAGTACTTTGAGGTAAACGGCCGCATTAGCGAGGTCAGCCGGCTCATAAATGCCATCAACAACATAGAAGGAGAACTGCGCGAAAGCAAGACTATTGATGTAACCGCCAACAAATACGTCTATCCGCTGGCCCTTGCCCTGCTACTGATACTGCTTGATATACTCATCACCGTTAAACTGATCAGGATATGAAAGCATTGGTAGCGGCCATACTGTTTATCGGGTTTCTGTCGGGTGGGTTGCGCTCCATCTCGCTTATGAACGAGCACGCAGAACTGGCCGCGGCGGCTTATAAGAGGGGTGATTACATAGAGGCTGTGGCCTCGTACGAGTATCTCATTGAAGATCTGGAAGTACAGGATGACCAGGTACGGCTTAACCTGGGACATGCTTATTTCCGGTTGGGTGAACTGCAGAAGGCGCAGCAGCAATATACGTTGCTGGCCAATCATGCCTCCCGCCACATCAAGGCTATTTCGCTTCTCCAACTTGGTGCCATCTCCTCACAAAACAGGAAATACAAGCAGGCCCTCTCCTACTTCCGCCAAACGCTGATCGTAGAGCCGGGCAATCAAGCAGCCAGGTATAACTACGAGCTGATTCAAAAACTGCTGGAAGATCGCCCTGAGTTGGCCCGGGTGGATGAAGAACACGAGGATTTACTTGCCGACCAGCACGCATCTCAGGACCAGCCGAAGCCACAGCAACAGCAAACTCCGAACGAAGAAGAGCAGGTGGAACAGCCGCGCAAAAACCCGGACACCGAAGGGGATCAGGAGGCGGAAGTAGACAAGCCTGAGCAAGATGACCAAGGGCAGCAGCAAGAGCAGGGAGGTACAGGACAGGAGGAGAATGGAAAAGAAAACGGCAAGCCGTCTGAGAAATCAGAAATCAGCGGGCAGGCGCCAGGCGACACCCAGGGCATGAACCCGGAAAGCAACTTTGATCCGAAACGACCGGAGCGCAGCCGCAGTGCAGAGCCGCTTTCTGACGCCGAGCAGCGGGCGCAGACCAGAAACAACCGGCTGCAGCAGCATAGAATCAATCCCGAAAAGGCCCGCCTGATGCTGGAGGCCATGCGTAGCGCCGAACAGCAGTACATCCAGCAGCTTCCTAAAAAAGCGACCCGCAAGCCCGATCCTACCAAACCGGATTGGTAATTGCTGATTTGCAAATTAAAAACCGATTGGTTTATTTTGCGTATTCATCAGTATCATGGAAGTAACTTTATCTAAAGCAGAGCGCACACGTCAGCTGATCATCGAGCGATCGGCTCCTCTCTTCAACCAGAAGGGCTATGCCGGCACGTCCATGCAGGATATTATGGCAGCTTCGGGCTTGACGAAAGGAGGAATTTACGGGCATTTTGAGAGCAAGGAAGAAATCGCCCTGGCCGCATTTGAACATGCAGCCGGCATCATCACACGCATGATCGGTGAGCGGATAGCAAATAAGGAAAGCGCCTCGGATAAACTGAAAGCCATTCTGCAATTTTACAAAACCTACCTTTTTTCGCCCCCTGTGCAGGGTGGTTGCCCTGTTCTGAACACAGCAGTTGAAGCCGATGATACCAATCCGTTGCTTCGGGCCAGCGTGGTCAAAGTGCTTAACCGCCTCCATAAGGCGGTCGCCAATATTGTGCTGCTAGGTATAGAGAGGGGTGAATTCAAGCGCGAAACTGATGCCCACAGATTTTCTATCCTGTTTGTGAGCATGATTGAAGGGGGCGTGATGCTTTCCAAGGCCTACGGCGACAACAAGTACCTCAGCACCGTTATTTCTCAACTGGAGCATATGCTCGGGTCTGAACTGCAAACCTGATTTTTTTTAATCTAAAATAAACCAATCGGTCTTTTTTAAACTTTGTTACCTATGGAAAAAGAGTATAGCAAAATACTGGAGAGCAAGGCGCTGGTCCGCTTCGAGGACTGCGACCCATTCGGTCACCTGAACAACGGCCGCTACATCAACTACTACCTGAACGCGCGGGAAGATCAGCTGCGCGACAACTACGACCTGGACATTTATGCGCTGGGGAAAACGACGGGCAAGGCTTGGGTAGTGGCCTCTAACCAAATCGCCTACCTGCGTGAAGTGAAGTTCATGGAAACGGTGACGATCAGGACCTGCCTGCGCTGGTACAGCGGTTCTGATTTAATGATGGAAGGTCAGATGGTCGATCCCAAAACAGGCGCGATTATCTCCGTGATCTGGACACGTTTTGCTTACATCGACATCCGAAAAGGGCAGAAAGCGGAACACAGTGAGGAGCTCACAAACCTGTTCAGCAGTGTGGCTATACTTGGAGAGGGAAAACCTGCGGAGTACTTCGAAGACCGCGTGAAAGAACTGCGAATGGCGTCTGTGGTACTGCCCTAAAACAAGGTATGATAGCTAAGCAGAAAGGCGCCTCAACAATAATTTATGATCTTGCCACAACATAGTTTTGGATTAGGAGTATATGGAATTCATAGCACAAAATATAACTATGAAAACGGGCAGCTAGTAATAGCTGCCTTTGTTTTTTTAGCTTGCTGATGAAGCTGCTTTAAAGCCTGGCATTTGGCGTAAACGCTACCTCCAACACGAAGCCATTCGGGGCGCGAAAATCAACGGTATAGTAACCTGCGCTATAGTGCGACATCTCCAGCGGACCCCGAATGATGTCAGCATTTTGCCGGCGCAACCACTCTCCCACCGCATCTACCACCTCCCGGCTAGTAGCATGGTAACAGACATGCCGCACACCCAGATTTTCATGAAAAGAGATTGGCATTTCTTTGAAATAGATTTCGTGCTGACCGCAACTAAAAGAGGTTTGGTTGAGTGCATGCCAGCCAATCAAAGGAAATAATTCGCTATAGAATCTCACCGATTCCTCCAGGTTTTTCACCCAAAATTCGATGTGGTTGATGCCGGGACCGCAAGGGTAATCCATTCTCTTAGCTGCTTTTCAAAAGATGATTGGTCAGTTGTTTTCCAGTATATCTTTCAGCTTTTTCAGATCCTTGTTATTGGCTTTTCGCATCATGCTGGCCATAAAGGGAGCGAATACTTTTGAGAAGCCTGAAGGCTGCCCGGCATTGCGCAAGGTCATCTGTGTGCTACCAGCATCGATCGCATTCCAGGTATAGGTTGTTTCCATCGGAAAGGGACCTTCGGCTGTTCGCATCACCAGTTTCTGTCCAGGGGTGTACTCCACGATCTCGTAAGTGTAGGCAAGTTTCCTGCCCAGGAAGTGAGCGACGAATGCTACCTGCGAACCAATTACCAAAGGCTTTGGTGTCTTCCACTCTACCGACTTTATGTTATCATACCACACAGGCGCATGATCCGGATCAGCGGCATAGGCCGAGACTTCTGTCAGCGGTCTGTAGATGGTTCTTTCGGTGAAGATATCAACCATAAAAAAGGTAAAAGTGTGAAAGAGTACTGCTTTATCTATGCCTTTCTGACAAACTCAGATTTGAGCCCCATCGAACCAAAACCATCGATCTTGCAGTCGATGTTATGATCGCCGTCGGTCAGGCGAATGTTCTTCACTTTTGTTCCCGCTTTAACAGGCTTTGGAGCACCCTTCACAGGTAAGTCTTTTATCACCACGACGGTGTCGCCATCCTGTAGTTGGTTGCCGTTTGCATCCACTACTTTCAATCCCACTTCTTCTTCTACTTCTCCCGGATTCCACTCGTTGCCACACTCCGGACAAGCGTAAAGTTCTTCGCCCATCGCGTAGCCATAAGGAGAGTTACATTTCGGGCACTGTTTTAATTCTTCTGACATAATCGTATTGTTAGTATTGTTTTGCTCTGGTACAGTTGATAAAAGAATGCCAATCCCGTTTCATCGTTTTTTCGCGACGCATTTATTCAGCTATACCTCACATTAAGCGAATATACAAACAATCCTCCACTCCTTGCCTTTTGTTTCCTCCCTAAAAGGGCAATCGCCTGATTAGCATTGCGTATACTTGCACAAAAAATCAGCGCATGTCTACTGAGCCCAAAGCACATTACCGGAAATTGGAAAAGCTATACCTGAGCGCCAACGTGCAACAGTTGTTTAGTGGCAGCAGCATCGAGGTGGCGCATGGCAAGGCCGAGATAAAGCTTCCGGTCGACCCAAAGTACTTCCATGGCGCACAGGCCATTCACGGAGCCACCTACTTCAAGCTGCTGGACGATGCCGCCTACTTTGCCGTAGCCTCGCTGGTGACAGACGTTTTCATCGTAACATCTTCATTTCAGATCAATTTGTTGCGCCCGGTAAACTCCGGCACCTTGAGAGCCGTGGGCACGGTGCGTTCTAGTGGCAAAAACCTGTTTATAGCAGAGGCGACTTTATACAATGAAAAAGGGAAAGAGGTCGCTTTTGGAACCGGCCAGTTTATGCGCACTGCCCAACCCTGGGTTAGCCTTGAGAATTACGATTCAGAAATTTCGAGTTAGAAGTTGAAGAACAAAAAACCGCTCGGATTGACCGGAGCAATGCTCATTTTTCATAGCGAAAAGGCGTACTAAAAACTTCCCGAATCTGTTTTCGCGGCATCTGACAGCTTGCTGCATGTAAAGTCACAGACTCCGAGCGGCGGCCGAGTATGACTGGTGACCTATACACTCCGTGCCCGTACGATACTCGAGCCCGATCCACCTCCCCAATTTAGTTACTCCTAAATTTTAGGATATACCTTTTGCAATATAGGAGTGGTCTCTCATTGCAGGCTATTTCTATGGACTGGATTTTCCGTTCACTAGTTATTTATAGCCATTCACACTAAGAATCAATGCTTTCCCACCGCATTCCTAAACAATTCTTTAGTTCATCGATTGTATACCGTATATATCTCACTTATAAAAAATTCAATAAAATTATGAAAAAATCTATCCAGAAAACATCCGCCTATGCAGCAGTTGCTGCCATTCTTTTTTCTTTCAATGCCTGTGAGCAGGCGGACGTGGCACCCGACGCAGGCTTGGCGGCGCAAGGCGTAGAGGAGGCACATCAGGCAAACTCTATGAACCTGAATAAAACATACACGGTGCACCTGATGGAACTGAATAACTCAGGCGTTAGTGGTATGGCAACAATAGATCTGAAAGGAGATATGATCGATGTGCAGTTAGATGCTTCGGGCTTGACACCTGACATGGAGCACATGCAGCACATACACGGCTTTACGGACACCAATAAAAATGCGGTTTGCCCGCCCATGTCGGCTGATACAGACGGCGATGGCTTGATCAGCCTGGTGGAAGGCGTGCCATTTTACGGACCCGTACTGGTACCACTAACCCCATACCCAACAGCTGATGCAGCTGGCATGGTAAACTTCATGAATGACTATGGTATTTCAAGAGTGGTCAGATCGCTGCAGAACAATGTAATCGTGCTGCACGGCATGTATGTAGATGGCGTATATGACGCAACCATACCTGTGGCTTGTGGTCAGATCAAGGTGATGAACAACGGTAAAGCCAAATAATTACCCTTCATTCACAAAATCTCTCTACATTCTTTTTGCAAAAGCAACAGGCCGCTCCGAGTTGGAGCGGCCTGTTGCTTTTGGTATTAAGGTGCTATACAGCATGTGCGTTTGCTGCTGCCCCGCAGAATAAGGTAGCACTCAGGCTGATACGATCGTGTTGGAATGCTCCTGAAAAGCAGCAGGTTTCCATTGGCTCTTGGTTAGAGACACAGTAGCCAAAATAATCACGGAAGAGATCACTGGCAGCAGACCGATGGGGTTCAGCGGAACGATTGGGAGGCTAAGCGCGACAATACTCCAGCTTACGAGGGTTAGCTGCTTGCGCAAATAGTGTTTCCCCTGGCTGAGCTGGCGGATACGACTGAGTTGTAAAACACTCAAAGCAATAAAGGTAATACCCATAAGCAGCATAGCATAGAACGGAAAGGTATATACAAATGACCCGGCCATAATCCGTTGCACGTTGACGGCCAAGACGGCTATGACGTGCGCTATCCAGTTAAACATGCACCATAAGGCAGCAAAGTTGACTAGAAATAAGGTAAACCAACTTACAGGAGTCTGACGGTTACGATACATGATATTACCCAGCATCCAACCTCCTATGATTGCCAGAAGAATAAGACTAGAATCTACAATGACGGTGTTTTCCATACGATCCTCAGCATTTTATTAAATCGAAAGTAAACTTAAATAAAATCAAAAACAGATCGATATAATGCCATAAATACCCCGTAAATACATCGCCCGAGCTGGTGAATGTATGGCATTAGAAAACAGAAGAGAGCTAAACTTACTTGCAGTATAAGTGAATTTAAACGACAAAGGGGGTATAACCAGCTGGCTACACCCCCTTTGTTTAAATGATTTATGATTCTATTCCTTCGGTGCCGAAGAAACCTGCGGCTCGGTCAGTTCAAAACCGTAGTCTTTGCCTTTGAGCAAGGTAGGTACGCCCTGGTCCATCCACTTCGGAGCCGGAGCGCCTTTGAGGTAGTGGTCGAAGAACTGCGACATACGCACCGAAAGGTCTTTGCGGTTTTTGCGCTGCACCAGGTTGTGGTCCTCACCATTGTACACCAGCATCCATACCGGCTTCTCCAAACGGCGCAGTGCCATGAAGAACTCGATGCCCTGGTACCACGGCACAGCACCGTCCTGGTCGTTGTGCATAATCAGCAGCGGCGTCTTCACACGGTCAGCGAAGAAGAGCGGTGAGTTCTCGATGAACTGCATCGGCTTCTCCCACAGCGTGCCGCCAATACGGCTCTGCGTGCGCTCGTACTGGAACTGACGGCTCAGGCCCGTGCCCCAGCGGATGCCGCCGTACGCACTCGTCATGTTCGATACCGGCGCACCAGCCATGGCAGCCTTGAACATGTTGGTACGCGTCACCATGTAAGCGATCTGGTAACCGCCCCAGCTTTGCCCCTGCAAGGCCATGTTCTTGTCATCCACGAAACCCTGTGCTACGATGCTCTGCACACCCGGAATGATGCAGTCCATGGCGCTCTCGCCCGGGTAGCCCTCGGTGTACACAATGTCCGGCACGAACACGAGGTAGTCGTTGCTCACAAAGTAGGGGATGTTGATGGTAGAGGCACTTGGTGCAGGTATACGGTGGTTGTGTATACCGTCAGAGGAGCGCTCGTAGAAGTACACCATCATCGGGTATTTCTTTTTGGGATCGAAGTTCTCCGGCTTGTAAAGCAAACCCTCCAAAGGTATACCATCGGTCGATTTCCAGCTTACCAGTTCCACATTGCCCCACAGGTAGTCCTTCATCTGCGGATTGGCGTCGCTCAGTTTCTCCACGTTGGCAAAGCTCAAATCAGCGGTATAGAGGTCGTTGTACTCGCGGAAGGAACCGCGGCGGAACGTGGTGCGGTCGCTGTTTTTGGCTTTCTTGAATGAGGTATAGCCATGCGGCGTCATCACCAGTTTTTCCGGCTGCGCTGTTTTGTTCACATAATCGCGGAAGAAACCACTTGACTTGTCGGTCAGGTTGAAGGCGCTCAGGTATAGCGTCGCGTTCTCGGGAATAAACTTCTCTTCGCTGTCGAGTTGCTCGTAGCGCAGGCGCAGTTTGTTATTGCGGCCATACTTGTCAGTCAGGTTCTCAGGGGCTTTTTTGCCGCTGGGGTCCAGTTTCCAGATGTCGAAGCGGTCGTACACCAGCAAGGCGTTGTCTTTTTCTACCCAGCCAGCCGCGCCGTAAGAGCCTGGTAAGGCCGGCACGTCGTTGTCCTCTTCATAAAAAGGCAAGCCGATGCGCTTGGTCAGGTTGATGTTGGCACCGCCTTTGGTGGTCATGGCATGCCAGCTGCTGTCGGTTGGCTCGTACCAGTACACATAAGCACCCTGCGGCGACAGGCGCGGCATACCTCTCGTTTCGTTCAGAATCTGCTTTGCCGTTCCCTTTTTCAGATCGATCAAATAGGCGTCTTTGCGGGTCGGGGTATCGTAGCCGATAGTCACTTTGTACTTCTCGTCGCTCACACCGAGCGCCACGTCTGCCTGGCCGTAGGCATCCAGGTATACGTCGGGCATTTCGAGGGTAGCCAGCTGCTGCATTTTCTTGCCGCGCAGGTCGTACATGGCCAGGAAAGAGCGCTTCTGGTCACGGCTCAGTTGCTTGAGCTGCATTGGCTGGATCAGGGGATCTTTGTAACCCCAGATGTCGAGGTTCACCTTTTCCTCCTCGAGTTTGGTCGTGTCCTTTTCGAAGCGCGTCGGGCGCGGGAAAGTGCCGAAGAACAAACGACGGCCGTCTTCTGAGAAGCGCAGGTTGCCGTGCTCACTCACCATCCAGGCCTTTGGCATTCCTTTGGTAATGGTATCAGCCAGCGTAATGGCTTTATTATCCTTCTTGTTCCAGTGGTAGAGGTTGAAATAGCGTAGCTCCGCTCCCACAGTGTCGGTGGTCGCCACATAAGCCAACTGCTCGCCCGCCTTGTCCGTGCTGATGCCCGTGTACGTCACCTTACCCGTATCGATCGGCATGACCTTGAGGTCGGCGATATTGAAGGCGTAAACCCCGGCAGTGTGCAGCGAGTCCAACTCATCCTTCACGAAGTACAGCATGTTGCCTTTCTCGGAGAACATGTAATCCACCACACGGTTGAAGCGGTGCTCCTGCCCGTCCTGAAGGTTACGAAGCACCAGCTCTGTGCCTTCCGATTTCTTCTGCTTTGGTTTGGCGGCAGATTTCGCGGCAGCTGTCTTGGCAGGCTCAGTCTTCGGAGTCTCAGGTATAGCGGGTTCTGTTTTCGTATCCCCTTTCTTGGCTGTCTCCTTTTTCGCCGGAACCGGTTTCTCGAGTTGGTAAGCTACCCAATTGTTTCCCTCTTTCGGCAACTTGTAGGATTTCACGCGCGGCACTTTCACCACGTTCATGTTCTCCAGCGCCACAATGGCCAGCGAGTCTTTCGGCAGGTCATCGCCTTTCTTCTTTTTCAGCTTGAGCGCACGCACCTTGTTATACTCCGGCTTGATCTGGAAAATGGCGTAGCGACTGTCGTTGGTGAACTCCGCTTTGGTGCCACGCGAGAACTCCCGCATGGCCTTGCTGGCGTAGTTTCGGATGTAGAGGGCGCCATCGCCTTCCTGCGGATCGACATTGAAAAGCACGTACTGGCCGTTATTGGAGAGCTTGTCGCCGGCTACGCCTTTCCAACTGTCGTATACGTCGTGGGTGAGTGGTTTTTTGCTGGCTTGCTGCTGTGCCTGTGCCTGACTGAGGCCGGCCCCAAACAGTGCCATCAACAATAGGAATTTCTTCATTGTAAAAGGTTTGGCTATCGGTTAGCGGATTTGATTGGTCTCTAAATGTACAAATTATTTTGCGGCTGCGCGCGTTATACCTTTAGAGGCAACTCTATAAGAAAGGTTTAAAGGCAGATGGTTTCGCAGCAATTTTTATGTGCTGCTAAAGTCCCCTTTTCAGACATAACAATTTAACAATTAAGCCCTAAAACCCTAAACCAGCCATTTACCTAACGATTGTTTGGTTTTCCGCTTGAATCCTGATAATTTCACACTATAAAACTATTAGACACAATCTTATGCAAACGAAGGAAGTATATATTATTTCGGCTGTGCGTACCCCGATCGGAAGCTTTGGCGGCGCTTTGGCCAGCCTTTCTGCCACGGAACTGGGTGCAGCCGCTATCAAAGGTGCGCTCGAGAAAGCCGGCGTTGACAAAAGCTTAGTACAGGAGGTGATCATGGGCAACGTGCTGTCGGCCAACGTGGGGCAGGCCCCTGCGCGTCAGGCTGCCATCAAGGCGGGGCTGGGCTATGAAGTAGAGTGTACGACTGTGAATAAGGTATGCGCATCGGGCACGAAGGCGATCATGTTTGCGGCGCAGGCCATCATGCTGGGCCACAAAGATATTATTGTGGCAGGTGGCATGGAGAGCATGTCGAACGTACCGTTTTACCTCGACAAAGCACGTTTCGGAGCAAAGCTGGGTCACGGCCAGATGACGGATGGCCTGTTGAAAGACGGCTTGTGGGATGTGTATAATGACTTCCACATGGGCAATGCCGCGGAGAACACCGCCCGCGAGATGAAGATCACCCGCGAAATGCAGGATGAGTACGCCATCAGTTCTTACAAGAAATCGGCCGCTGCCGCCGAGGCAGGTATGATGAAAGACGAGATCGTGCCGGTTGAAATTCCACAGCGTGGCAAAGACCCGATCGTGGTGTCAGAAGATGAAGAATACAAGAAAGTAAGTTTCGACAAGATCGCCGGTCTGCGCCCTGTGTTTGACAAGGCAGGCACGGTAACGGCTGCAAACGCCTCCACCCTGAACGACGGTGCTGCGGCGCTGTTGCTGATGAGCAAAGAGAAAGCAGAGGAGCTTGGTTTGAAGCCGATCGCGAAGATCCGTGGCTTTGCGGACGCCGAGCAGGACCCGATCTGGTTCACCACAACACCATCACTGGCTATACCGAAAGCGTTGAAAAATGCGGGTGTATCGCCTGAGGAAGTTGATTTCTACGAGATCAACGAGGCCTTCTCGGTGGTATCGATCGCCAACAACCAGAAACTTGGTCTGGAAGGCGGCAACGTGAACGTGTTCGGTGGTGCCGTATCGCTGGGTCACCCACTAGGCGCTTCCGGTGCCCGCATCGTGACGACGCTATGCAACGTGCTCGACAAAAAAGGCGGCAAGATCGGCGTGACCGGTATCTGCAATGGCGGTGGCGGTGCCTCTGCACTTGTGATCGAGAAAATGTAATCCCCGCTTTGCGGTATATTATTTGCAGGAAGCCTTACGTTATTTCGTAAGGCTTCTTTTTTATACCTTGGCCTGCAGATTAAACTGTTCGCCACACTTTTGGTGTTTATTCAATTTGAAGCGCTTATGTCATTAGAAATCGAACTGGCCAAATTCTGGGAATGGGCCAAAATGACGCCCGACACTTATAACGAACAAAGAGGTTTAGGTGAGTGGGAAGTCGAGTACCCGGAGTGGGATGCTTTGCACAAGGCAGCCATTGAAGCGCTGGAACAGCTCAATCGGGAGTTTAACCATGATCTGGCGCAGTTGCTGGTGTACGCGCTGGCCATCGACAATGAAGCCGGTGTGGTGCTGAAAAGCGCAGAGGAGAAGCTGGAGAACCCGCTGCGGTTTGTGCGGAAAGCTGTTTTCTCTGACCAGTCGCAGGCCAGGTGGCAAATGGCTGAATTGCTTGGTCATGTTGACGTGGAGGGCCGGGAGAAAATGCTCCTGCAACTGATCAACAGCGAAGACGACAAATACGTGAAGCGACGCGCTTTGCTGAGCCTGAACAAAGTGAACCGTGCCAAGGCGGTGGAACTGGCGCAGCAGTATGTGCGGGATGCTGACCCGTTTTTGAAATTAGTGGCAAAAGAAATCATCAAAAAACAGGTATAGCCCTATACCTTCATGACAGACAAATCATAGTATCCATGTCGAAATTGCTATTCATCCTACCTGCTGTTCTACTAATCAGTGCTTCGGCTTCCGGGCAGTCCACACGCAAAGTGGTGACCTACCACGACGAGTCCATGACGAGCGTGAAGGAGGTATACTACATGACGCCCGACTCGGCCATTGTGGGCTACTACAACCGCTATTACCCAACCGGTGAGCGGGAGGCCTTTGCCAAATTTGTGGAGGGGAAGAAAGACAGCGTGTTCACCGAGTATTACCAGAACGGACAGCCCCGCATGCAGGTAACTTATGTGCGGGATCAGAAGCAGGGGCCTTTCAGGGCCTACCATCCGGACGGCCGACTGCTGCAGGAAGGCAGCTACGAAAAGGACCAGCAAAGCAATGTGTTCAAGACCTTCTACGCGGACGGCAAAGTGCGCAAGGAAACAAATTTTGTGAACGGTTTCCCGGAGGGGCTGGTGCGGGAGTTTTACCCGAACGGCAAGCTCAAGTCAGAGATCACCTACAAGAACAGCCAGCAGAACGGTCCTGCCAAAACCTACTTCGAAAACGGCAACCTGGAAACCGACGCCACTTACCGCAACGGCATGCTGGAGGGCTCTTACAAAACCTACTTCGACAACGGGCAACTTGAGACAGAAGTGGTAAACGTAGCCGGTCAGCGCAACGGCACGTTCAAGAGCTATTACCGCAGCGGCAAACTCAGTACTGAGGGCAGCTTCGTTTCAGGCAAAATGCACGGCCCATCCAAAGCATACTTCGAGAACGGCAACCTGCGCAGCATGATCAACTACCGCAACGGGCAGATACAGGGGCTTTCGCAGATCTACTTCGAAGACGGCAAGCTGAAGGAAGAAGGCCAGTACAGCAACAACGGCGATGACCGCAAGATCATGTCCTACTACCCTTCCGGCAACCTGAAAGCCGAGGAGCAATACAAAAATAAGCTGCGCACCGGCAACTGGAAAACCTACTATGATGCTCCCGGCAAAAAAGTGGAAGTATCCGAAAACTACAATGCCGATAAGCTGACCGGTGAGCGTGTTGTCTACTATGAAAATGGCCAGGCCAAAGCCAAGTATACCTACGGCAAAGGCGATGGCAAAATCGTGAGCAGCCAGGAATTCTATGAAAGTGGCAAGCTAAAATCTGAGACCAGTTACAAGGATGGGCTTCGCTTTGGGCCTTTCAAGCAGTATTTCGAGGACGGTAAAGTAGAAGTTATCGGTCAGCACCGCAACAACAAAGCCACGGGCACCTGGAAGTACCACAACGCCGAAGGCAAGGTATACAAGACCACACTCTTCCGTAACGGTGAAGTGGTGGAAGAGAAGAAGAAATAAGAGAACCTGAGGTATAGCAAAATCCCCCGCTTGAGAGAGTGGGGGATTTTTTGTTTATTTTGAGGCTCTAAAATTGAAACTTATACCTGATACGACCATGCTCTTCCGCGAAGCCACCCCCGCCGACATTCCCCAACTCCAGATCATCCGGCATTCGGTAAAGGAAAACATCCTCTCCGACCCGGCGCTGGTAACGGACGAACTCTGTGCGCTATACCTGACGGAGCGTGGCAAAGGCTGGGTTTGTGAGGTGGCGGGACAAGTAGTGGGCTTTTCCATTGTTGACTTGCAGGAGCACAACGTTTGGGCCTTGTTCCTGCTGCCCGAGTTTGAGGGCCAAGGTATAGGCAGGCAACTGCACCACCTCATGCTGGACTGGTACTTCGAGCAAACGACAATAACCATCTGGCTAGGCACCGACCCCGGCACCAGGGCAGAGCAATTTTACCGCCGCCAGGGCTGGCACGAGACAGGTATACACGGCCGCTCCGAAATTAAATTTGAGATGCGCTACAGCGACTGGATCGCTCGAAATATGCTATAAGCGCCTCCCTTCCTTTCATACCTCCCTCCGACTATTGCCGGCCTTCTCCCGTATAGACGAATCATGTTTTAACCAACCAAAACTGATTCACTATGCTTGATGAGCTCTGGTACAAAAATTCCATCATCTACAGTCTCGACCTCGAAACCTTCATGGACCTGAATGGTGACGGGGTGGGCGACTTCGAAGGGCTTGCCCGCCGCCTGGATTACCTGAATGCGATGGGCATCGATTGCATCTGGCTCGCTCCATTCCAACCCACTCCCAACAAGGACAATGGCTACGACATCGCTGACTATTACGGTGTGGATCCGAGGCACGGCTCCAGCGGAAACTTCGTGGAGTTTATGCACCAGGCCAATAAGCGTGGCATCAAGGTCATCATCGACCTGGTGGTGAACCATACCTCCGACCAGCACCCCTGGTTTCAGGATGCCCGAAGCAGCGAAACCGCCAGGCATCGCGACTGGTATGTCTGGAACAAAGAGAAGCCGTCGGACTGGAACAAGGGCATGGTGTTTCCGGGCGTGCAGGACTCCACCTGGAGCTACGACAAGAAAGCCAAAGCCTGGTACTTCCATCGTTTCCATCATTTTCAGCCCGACCTCAACTGGGACAACCCGGAAGTGCGTGCCGAGATCAAACGCATCATCGGTTTTTGGCTGGAATTGGGTATAGCGGGTTTCCGGGTAGATGCCGTGCCTTTCATGATCGAGTCGCCGGAACCGAACACAAGCAAGCACGAACTCAATTTCGACTACCTGCGCGAGATGCGGCGCTTTGTGCAGTGGCGGCGGGGCGAAGCGATCTTACTGGGTGAGGCCAACGTGATGCCCGAGGAGAACAAAAAATACTTTGGCGAAGAAGGAAATGGCATCCACATGATGTTTAATTTCTATGTGAACCAGTACATGTTCTACGCACTGGCCACTTCCAATATTGATCCGCTGATTGACGCGCTGGTGGCAACCCGAACTGACTTCCCGACGGTGCAGTGGGCACACTTTCTGCGCAACCACGACGAGCTAGACCTTGGTCGCCTGACGGATGAACAGCGCGAAGAAGTGTTTGCCCGTTTTGCACCGGATGACAATATGCAGCTCTACGATCGGGGTATTCGCCGCCGCCTCTCCGCCATGCTGGGCAACAGGCAGCATAGCGAACTGGCCTACAGCCTGATGTTCTCGCTGCCAGGCACGCCGGTTATCCGCTACGGCGACGAAATAGGAATGGGCGATGACCTCAGCCTGAACGAGCGCGATGCGGTGCGCACCCCTATGCAATGGACAGATGACTACCAGGCTGGTTTCTCTACCGCCGACAAACTTGTGCACCCCGTTATCGACAAAGGCCCCTATTCTTACCACCACATCAACGTCGAGAACCAGCGCCGCGATCCTGACTCGCTCCTCAATTGGATGACCGCCCTGATTCGCCTACGACAGGAGTGCACGGAGATTGGATTCGGGGACTGGCAGATCCTGAAAACCAACAAGCCGAAGGTACTCTGCCTCCACTACAGCTGGCAGGGAAGTTCGCTGATCATTCTGCACAATTTCGACGAGAAAACGCATGAAGTCGTGCTCGACCTGAAACAAACGGGGCAGGACAAGCAGGAGAAAGAGCAAAAGCTAATCGACCTGATGGTGAACTACGAAAGTGAGGCTGATGCCAAAGGCAGGCACAACATTAAGATGGATGCCTATGGCTACCGCTGGCTCCGGGCCGGCGACCTGAGTCATTTGCTGAAAAAGGGATAAAATATTGCTTAGGTATAGGAAGGTATAGCGTATGCCTGCGCCAAACGCTATACCTTCCTATACCTTACTGCCCTTGCAGATCGATCTCGTCGGTAGGCAGAATTTCCACTCGCACGCCCATCTTCTTCTGGATGATCTTGAAATGGTGCGCGTCTTCTGTCGTGATCAGTGAAATGGCTTCACCGGAGGCTTCAGCACGGCCCGTGCGGCCAATGCGGTGCACGTAGTCTTTTGGGGAGCGGGGCAGCTCGTAGTTGATGACGTAGGGCAAAAACTTGATGTCTATACCTCGTGAGGCGAGGTCAGTGGCCACTAACACGCGGAGTTTGCCGGCTTTGAACTGGCGGAGCGCCTCCGTCCTGCCGCCCTGGCTCCTATCGCCGTGAAAAGCAGCGGCCTCTATCCCATGTTTCTTCAGTTTGCCCACCACATTGTCGGCCGTCCGGATAGACGAAGCAAACACCAGCACCTGTTGCATGTCATTCTGCCGGATGAGGTAGCGCAGCAAAGGCCCCTTCTTCTCAGCATCTACCTGATAGGCCACTTGCTTGATCAGCTCCGGCACGGTCGCTTCTTCCTGCACTGTTACCCGCACGGGGTCAGCCAAGAGCTTCGCGATCAGGTCTTCCACATCCTGGCTCAGTGTGGCCGAGAACAACAGATTCTGACGCTGGGCAGGCAGCATGGCGAGCAGCTTGTTCACCTCTTCCTGAAAACCCAGGTTCAGCATTTTATCGGCCTCGTCCAGTACCAGGGTTTCTACCTCCGAGAGGTGTACCGCTTTGTGCTCGATCAGGTCAAGCAGACGGCCGGGCGTGGCCACGAGCACATCCGTACCGCTCAGTTTCATCATCTGCGGATTGATCGAAATACCGCCATACACCGCCAGCGTCTTCACTGGTCTGTCCAGTTCTCTGCCGAAAGCCCGGAACACCTCTTCGATCTGCACTGCTAGCTCCCGCGTCGGCACGAGCACCAGCGTGCGCACGTAACGGTTGCGGCCGGATGGCTTCTGCTGGTATAGCTCCAGAATAGGTAGAGCAAAACTGGCCGTCTTGCCCGAGCCTGTTTGCGCTATACCTAGCAGGTCTTTCCCTTTCAGTATGGCAGGTATAGCCTGCGTCTGTATAGGATAGGGCGCGGTATAGCCTTGGGCCTGGATGGAACGAAGAAGTGGCGCCGAAAGGCCTAGTGACGAGAATGACATAAATCCGGGTATGAAGTCCTGGGCAAACGCCCACATACCCGCAAAGGTACGAATATTATGCTTCGCTGTCTTTGGGAGCTATCATGATCTGGGTGCCATACCTTGCCAGGTAATCAAGTAAGGCGTAAATGAACAGCGCCACCCCGGACATTTCCATCAGCTCTTCCAGGCAATACAGGATGCGATTGTACAGATGGTCAATACCGTAGCGCTTGTACAGATAGCCCTCAAAAAACTCCAGTCCCAGAGCGCCCGCCACGAACAGCGCTCCTGAGAGCAGGATTAGATTGCGGGTATGGTTGGGCAGCCGGAGCACGAACCCTATGAAGTAAGCGACTACAGCAAGCGTGAGCACGCTGTAAGGCACCACCCAGGCCCAGTGCAGCATACCTGACAAATCGGTTGCCAGACGCGGTCGTACAAAGTCAGCCACACGCTCATGTATCTGCGTGTTCTCGTCAATGGCCATGAACAGGAAGATGCACCCCAGCACAAACCAATGGCGGGTATAGCTTTCCTGTGGCGTGATTTTCTGTTGACGGTGCAGCAAAAAGAGGAGCCCGCTAGCTGCCAACAGCATCACAGAAGAGAAGAAAGCAGGTATGTTACTCTCACCATTGAAAGTGAAGTAATACATCAATATCCGCGTCAATCTGGATTCATGGCGCAATACACCATCCAGTATAATCCCGGCGATATCAGCGAGAAGCAGTACGAAAATAATTATCGCGAGGCTCCGGAGCACCTTTTCAGGCGTAAGCAGCAAAGACGTGGTAACCAGGGAAGTAGAAGTCAAATGCATATATCAACAAGTCTGGAGAGAACGGTACAATTTACAGATTCAGGTATACCTCAAAACCACGCATTCCGTTGCCATGCTCGTAGCAGACCTGCCATCTTCAAAAGCAGTTAAACTCCGCTACTCTTTCCGCCCATACCTGTGTTCCAACCCCGACCCATTAAATTCAGCTTCCCAACAAATTAACAAACCATTTTATCCACAGAAATAACACTGTAGCTTAAATAGTTAACAAGTTATCCACCAAACATACCCCCAGACTTGATTTTTTATTCCTAAATCTTCAATTTACCTTCGTCATCCAAACCCGAGCCACCATGATGCAAGACGGACAAAACGCAGCTATTCGAAACGACTGGACCATAGACGAAATCAAAGCGATCTACTACAAGCCAGTGCTGGAACTGATTGTAGAGGCAGCCAACGTGCACAAGCAGCACCAGGCCACCGGAGAAGTACAGGTATGTACCTTACTGTCTGTTAAAACCGGCGGATGCCCGGAAGACTGCTCTTATTGTCCGCAAGCGGCACGCTTCCACACAGGCGTGGATGTGCACAAACTGTTAAGCCAGGAGCAGGTGCTCACGGCGGCGCAACGTGCCAAAGACGGTGGTTCTACCCGCTTCTGCATGGGCGCAGCCTGGCGCGAAGTGCGCGATAACCGCGACTTCGACAAGGTGCTCGACATGGTGAAGGGCGTAAACGAGATGGGACTGGAAGTTTGCTGTACTTTGGGTATGGTGAACGAGTACCAGGCCGAGAAATTGAAAGAAGCCGGTCTGTACGCCTATAACCATAACCTCGACACATCTGAGGAGAATTACTCCAACATCATCACGACCCGTACCTACGACGACCGCCTCGACACGATCGAGAACGTGCGCAAGGCAGGTATATCGGTTTGCTCGGGCGGCATCATTGGTTTGGGTGAGACGGACGAAGACCGCATCGGCATGCTCCATACCTTGTCTACACTCGTGCAGCACCCGGAATCTGTTCCGGTGAATGCGCTGGTGCCGGTAAAAGGTACGCCGCTCGAGAACCAGCCGCTGGTGACCGTGTGGGAAATGGTGCGCATGATCGCCACAGCCCGTATCCTGATGCCAAAGACCATGGTGCGTCTGTCAGCCGGGCGTGAGCGCATGAGCGTAACGGATCAGGCGCTTTGCTTCCTGGCCGGCGCCAACTCCATCTTCACAGGCGAAAAGCTTCTGACGACTCCGAACCCGGACTTCGACGCGGACAAAGCCATGTTTGATCTATTGGGTCTTACTCCTAGAAAATCCTTTAAAGAAGAATCTCAGCACGTTTGCTAGGGGTTTGGTAATAAAAGTTTGCCGGAAAGCCTCTCCCCTCTGTCATCCTGAAAGGATCTAGGTCGAAGGATTAGGGCAATAGCTATAACACACCTCTGCCTCTCTCAAGAGGGGAATCCTGGTGTAAAAGCACTGCCGTGATTATAACGATGTCATACTTCAGGAGATGACATCATTTTGATCTCTGAACTTTAGAGGCATCAAGACATTAAACTTACATTGAAATCAGAAAACTGAATTCTTATCCATGTCTGATGTCTTGAAAGATAAATTACAGCAGAAGCTGGCGGAGCGGGCGGCGCAGGATACCTTGCGGTCGCTCAAAACCACCGCCGGGCTCATTGACTTCTGCTCCAACGACTACCTCGGCCTTGCTCGCAGTGAGAAATTGCGGGCGCTTATCCACAAGGAAGAGGAGCACTATAGACATTTACCTTTGGGAGCGACGGGCTCCCGACTGCTTTCCGGCAACCACGGCCTTTTTGGAGAGCTGGAGGGTACCATTGCGTCCTACCACAAGGGGGAGGCGGCGCTGCTTTTCAACTCGGGGTATATGGCCAACGTGGGCCTATTGTCTGCCTTGCCGCAGCGCGGAGATACCGTGTTTTACGACGAGGCCAGCCATGGCTCCATGAAGGACGGGCTGCGGCTGAGCTTTGCCAAAACCTACGCCTTCCGCCACAACAGCGTGGAGGACCTGCGGCAGAAGTTCAAGCACGCGACCGGTCAGGTATACGTGGTGGTGGAGTCAGTGTACTCCATGGATGGCGACAAGGCGCCTTTAAAAGAGCTTGCCCAGGTATGCAACGAACTGGGAGCCGCTTTGATTGTAGACGAGGCCCATGCTGTGGGCTTGTATGGCCCGAATGGCGAAGGATTAACAGTTGCCTTAGGATTAGAGGATCAGGTCTTTGCGCAGGTGATCACCTACGGCAAAGCGATGGGTTGCCATGGAGCTGCCGTGGTCGGGCCACAGGTGCTGCGCGACTTTTTGATAAACTATAGTAGAGCATTCATTTACACCACAGGCCTCCCGACACATGCGCTGGTGGCCCTGAAGTGTGCTTATACCCTGCTGCCCGAACTCAAGCCCGAGCGTGAGCGCGTGCAGCAACTCGCGACCCGACTGTACCAAAAACTGAACAAACTGAGCGGCATACGCTGCACCCCGGAAGACAGTGTTATCCTATCTGTTTTCCCGCAACAGTCCCGGCAACTAAAAGCGCTGGCGGCTGCGTTGCAACAAACTGGATTTGATGTACGCCCCGTGCTGTCCCCTACTGTGCCCGCCGGTACAGAGCGGCTCCGCGTGATCGTGCATGCCTATAATAGTGAAGAAGAAATTGACGGCCTCGTGCAGGCCATAGCGAAAGGTACATGAAAAGATATTTTGTAACAGGCATCGGAACGGACGTGGGCAAAACAGTTGCCGCAGCCATTCTCACCGAAGCCCTGCAAGCCGATTACTGGAAACCTGTGCAAGCAGGCGGCCTGGACTTCACCGACACAGACATGGTCAAAAGTCTGGTTTCGAATGAACGATCCGTGTTTCACCCGGAGGCTTACCGGCTCAAAATGGCGTCTTCTCCGCACAAAGCGGCGGCGGCCGAAGGCATTGAGATCGACGTGCACGGACTGAAGCTGCCGGAGACGGAGAACAACCTGATCGTGGAGGGAGCCGGAGGACTGATGGTGCCCCTCAACAAGCGCTACCTGGTGCTGGACCTGGTGCAGCAACTGGGGCTGGAGGTGATCCTGGTTTCGAGAAACTACCTGGGCTCGATCAACCACACCCTGCTCACGGCAGAAGTGTTGCGCTACCGCAAAGTGCCGGTGGCAGGCATCATCTTCAACGGCGAGGAAAACCAGACTTCCGAGGATTTCATCATCAAGTATACCGGGCTGCGTCGTCTGCCGTCTATCCGGCAGGAAGCTGATTTTTGCCAGGAGGCCGTAGCAGCGTATGCTAAAGATTTCGTGCCTTATCTGTAATTTATAACAAAGGATACACCTATACCTTGCCTATCGATTAAACTCTACTACACTATACCTGAAGGAATTAAGTTTTAACTTGGGCACATGCAAACAGCTGAATTGCTCAAAGCCCTATCCGGCCCCCTGAAAAAGGTGCAGGTACAGGAGCTTGCCACCCTGACAGGAGCAGGCCGGCTACCCGTACACGATCTGCTCTCGCTCTGTTTTCTAAAGGAGCACCCTTCTGTGGCGTTTCGGTCATCCTGGGTTCTGGAAGAGGTAGCTCATCGCAATCCGGACCGCTTTGCGCCATACCTGCCAGAGTTTGTAAAGCGCTTGCCCGAACAGCAGAATCTGAGTTGCCAGCGTCACTTCACCAAGATCCTGATGTTTTGCATTGCCCCAAAAGCTGACCTCAGGTATAGCGCCGCCTGGCAGGCTATACCTGATCGGGCACCGGTGGTGGAGACTGTCTTTGACTGGCTCATCCATCCGCACACGCCGGTTGCTGTTCAGGTCAATTGCCTGGATGTGCTGCTATACCTTCAAGCTGAATTCCCGTGGGTGAATGATGAGCTAAAAGCACAGGTCGAGTACCTGCTGAAAGAGGGTTCTCCGGCCATGCAGAGCCGGGGCAAAAAGATCCTGCAAAGGATTTCGAAGGGAAAGTCTTAGGCATCCTGCCCTGCCCTCCCTATTTTTGTAGAAATCATTTGTAACGCATGTCCACTTCATCTTCCGGCAACCTGGCCGAACGCGATCACAATGTAATCTGGCACCCTTACACACAGATGAAGACTGCCGTCCTCCCTATACCTATTGTGCGGGGCGAGGGCGCATTGTTGTTTGCTGAGGATGGAAAGACCTATATCGATGCCGTGGCTTCTTGGTGGGTGAACCTGCACGGACATGCCCACCCCTACATCGCGCAAAAAGTGCACGAACAACTGCAGACGCTGGAGCACGTCATTTTTGCCGGCTTCACGCACCCCGCCGCCGTCACTTTTGCCGAGCGTTTGATTCAAATATTACCCAAAGGCCAAAGCCGCATCTTCTACTCCGACAATGGCTCTACTGCCGTGGAAGTTGCCTTGAAGATGGCCATTCAGTACTGGCAGAACACAGGTATACCAAAGCGCAGGATCGTCGCCTTCCGGGACAGTTACCACGGCGACACCTTCGGGGCGATGGCCGTGAGCGCCCGCAGCGCCTTTACGGCTCCTTTCTGGTCTTACCTGTTTGAGGTTTGTTTTATTGACGTGCCCAGACCTGGGCAGGAAGAAGAAACCATAAAACAACTCGAGGCTTATGCCCACGATGGTGACATAGCCGCTTTCATTTTCGAGCCGCTGGTTCTGGGTACGGCGGGCATGGTGATGTATAGTCCCAAGGTGCTCGACCAGTTGCTTTCTATCTGCCAGCAACACGACATCCTAACCATTGCCGATGAAGTGATGACCGGTTTCGGCCGCACCGGACGCACTTTCGCCAGTGACTATCTGCAACATCAACCCGACATGGTCACATTATCGAAGGGGCTTACAGGTGGCACAATGGCATTGGGCGCCACTTCCTGCAACGAAAAGATTTACGAAGCCTTCCTCAGCGACGACAAGCGCAAGACCCTTTTTCACGGGCACAGCTATACCGGCAACCCTGTCGCCTGCGCCACCGGTTTGGCCAGCCTGGATTTACTGCTGCAGGAAGAGACACAACAACACATCACCCGCATCGGCCAGCGCCATATCGCTTTTGCCGAACAGTTCAAATCGATGGCCAAGGTAGCAGAAGTACGCCTACAGGGCACCATTCTGGCGGTGGAGTTCGAGGCTGAGGGCACTTCCTACTTCAACAAAATGGGCGACACCCTGTATAGCTTTGCCCTCGAGCAAGGCGTGATTTTGCGTCCGCTCGGCAACATTATTTACGTCATTCCCCCCTACTGCATCACCGATGCGCAACTTGATCAGGTATACCAGACCATTACAGGTATGCAAAAACTGATCACGGGCGAGCGCTACTTCGAGCCTCCTACCCAAACTACGCTGCACGATTAATTAACACACGACAGATTCATTTTGGGAAAAATGCAGTAAATAGTCCAAAAAACAACAGTGAACTCTTACCTATAAAGCTGCTGATGCTGTGAAGCTGCATCAATCACTTACCCTATAAACTCCTTTTAAACAGATACTTATCTTTCTAAATTCAGAGTACTTCTAGTTCGACTCAATAGCTTACGCTTAATATTTCTCATTCCAAGCTTAGCTGTATACTTCCGTTTGAAGTCCAAATCATTCAAAAAAATCCACAATTAGGATAACATTTCCATCTTTTGGAAAGTTGCAACAGCCTATTTGTACTGGCTTTATCCAAAATTCAATAAATTCTCATTAGATATAGAAATATCTATACCTGATTGTCAAGTATTTATGACTCTTTTTGCACTATTTATTCTCAAACTAACAGTGCTGATTAAAATGGCATTTGTTTTTCTTTCGAATCTACTATTAACCAGCTAGGCTTAGCTAAGTAGGATTCACCATCTCTATATTATCTATCAGAAGGTTAAGTTTCACACCATTATTTACTTAACCTATATGGATCAAATTTTACCCTTTTTCAAGGCTGTTCTATTGAGCCTGTTGCTTGTATTACTACTCACACCTGCCTTGCGAGCGCAAACCAAAGGCATGATCGTGAAGCCTGCCACCGGAGCGGGCAGAAGTGTGCTTGACCCCAATGGCGATGGCTATGTTTCGAGCCCCGCCACGCCTGCTGGCTTTCGATTTAATGATGTGCAGGAAAGCGAGATTCCGTATAGAAGCTTGCCGCTTCCGGTAGGCGAGGTGCTGGGCGACTTGCTTCGTGGCCCTTCCGATGGTTTCTCTGATTTCTCATACCTGTTCGGTAACGTAGACCCAGTGTATACCTACCTGTCCGGAGGCAACCTCATGTTCCGTTTCCGTCTGGGAGGTATAGCTCCTAACTCGAAGGGCTACAGCATCCTGATCGACACGGATAACAAGTTCGGCAACACAGGCCCGAATGCCGATCCGGATTATACCCCGGCCAACCCTGGCTTCGAGGTAGAAATTGTGCTGGCGACGGGCTTTGGAGTCCGTCTGTATAACGTAAACACTGTCATACCTGCAGTAGGCAGCCAACTGGTAAACCTGCCTTATGACCAGTATGCCCAGAAAGCGATTGCCTATACCACCAACGGCGGCAGCCCGGACTATTTTTACGATTTCTACATTCCTTTCTCCGAAATAACCAAACACTTTCCGTCGTTCACGGCCAGCACACCGGTACGCATGGTGGCCAACACAGTCATGAGCGCCCAGCACAGCGCCTTGGCCGGGCCTATTTCTGATGTGGGAGGTATAGATGATAAGGTATACGCCGGAAACTATTCAGCAGCCTTCACCAATATCATCCAAAGCATCATCCCGACTGCTCTGAATGTAACGCCCACGTCTGATTTCCCGCCGCTGCGAAGTACCGCTCCGGTTATAACCGGAACTTACACGGCAGGTACGTCTACTGCTTCAAATCCACTTCGGGTAAACGGTACCTCCGCGGAAGCTGCTGGCACAGTGATTACGGTATACCTAAACGGTGCAGTCCTGGGCACTACCACGGTAGGCACAGGTGGCACCTGGACCTATACCTTGCCTGCCAACACAGCGCTGGCCGCAAGCGATAAACTTACGGCAACAGCCACCGCTACCGGAAAGTCTGTCTCCCACCTATCGAACGAGGTTGTTGTGATATCGCCAGCCTTCGTCTGTACGGCCAGTGCGACTCCTACCATCCTGTGCGCCTCAGACAAAGGGTTCACCGGGACGGTACCAGCCGGGGTTGCTGCGGGCAGCATCATCAGGATCTATAAATTCGGAGAGCCCGACAGACCTGTGTTAGGTATACCTGATATCCCGGTGAGGGCCAATGGCACCTGGGGCTGGACGTGCCGCGACGGTGTGAATGCAACCGACTGTAGCCCGGGGCAAGGGTGCGTGGCTGGAACGGTTACTTTGGGTAACGGCAGCTACTATGCCATACTGGAGGAAGGAAACGGCAAATGCGCTTCTGCCCGATCAAACGAGGTATGCGTGGGCAAGGGCAACCTGGCCACCACAGCCACTCCGACCATCACAACAAGTCCGATCCTGCAAAGCACCACGGCTATCTCGGGTACCGCTGTAGCCAACGCTTCCGTTATCGTGTTGATCAATGGAAAGTTATTTGGCAACACTACGGCGACCAGCGCAGGCGCTTGGACAATGTCAGGTATGGTGCTGAAGGCGGGCCAGGTGGTTTCGGCTCGTGCGCTGTCTCCGAACATCTGCGTATCGAACGAGACCTCGGCCACTGTCATGGCAGAAGCTTCTACTGCTCCGGTCGTAAATGGCCCTATCCGGGCTGGTGCTACCGCTGTGTCAGGCACATCTACAGAGCCTGCGGGCACCATAATTACTGTTTACCGAAACGGACAGGCCATTTGCTCTACTAACTGTCCGGTGGTAGATGCCTATGGCAACTGGACCCTCAGTGGCCTTACATCTTCTACCCTGACAAGTGGTAACATTATTACCGCGACGGCCACCGCTCCAGGCAAAGGCGCCAGCGCTATATCTAATTCGGTTACTGTTCAGGCTGCTACAATAGCACCAGCCATACCTGCCATCACAGGTTCTTATGTGGAGGGAGCGACTGCTGTATCAGGCACCGGTCCTGCCAATACCACGATCAATCTTTACATTGACGGCTATTTCCTGGGCTCTGTTACCTCTTCAGCAGCAGGAAACTGGACCATAGGCAGCCTGAGTGGTAGTAACATTGAAAAGCTGCTGTACGCCGGTGGTGTGCTCACAGCCACCTCCGGCACGATCGGCACCAACGAGAGCAGGCCTTCAACCGGAGTAACCGTGCAATGCTCTACCGCTATACCTGACAGAACCAAAGCGGTGACTGCCCAGGCCTCCGCCATCTGCCAGAACAGCAGTGCCGTGATCAGAATCAGCAACTCTGAACCAGGCATCAGTTACATACTCCGGAACGAAGCCAACACAGCCGATCTGAGTTCATCCGTGCTTGGTAATGGCGGTGACATTGTGCTTACCTCTTACCCGCTGAGCACCAGCCAGAAGATCAAAGTGGCCGCTATGCGCGGCGAGAGCCCTGGCTGCGGTGCGGCTGAGCTGAATAATACGGCCAACATCACGGTAAATCCAAACCCGGCCGCTTTTACGGTGAAGGCTCAGAACACGCAGGTATGTATCGGTGCTAAAGCCATCCTGACCGTTTCAAGCTCTCAGCCAAATGTAAATTATCAGATCAGGCTTAAAGCAGACAACAGCGCTGTCGGTACTCCGGTAGCTGGCACGGGTGGACAGATCACCCTTGAAACCCCTGTCCAGAATACAACAGGTAGCTTCAACTTCTATATACAGGCTACTTCAGGTATAGCGCCGACCTACTGCGGCACTCAAATGAGCAACGAGGTGACCATCACCGTGAATGCCCTGCCATCTAGGACGCTTGAGTTCATAGAAGGCGCTTTAAATGCTGATGGCACCATGAACCTGATCGTCCGGAATTCGGAAGTGAATGTGCTTTACCAACTCCGTATGAACGGCACAGATTTTAGGACTCCAGTAGCAGGCAATGGTGGCGATGCGGTGCTTGTTTCTGATGTGGTAAGCTCTGAGAAAAAAACCTATACAGTTGCAGCCCGCAACATCAACTCTGGCTGCCCTGTTGAGCTCGAGCAAAAGATCGAACTGCAGAGCATCACGCCGCTTCCGGTTGAACTGGTTTCATTTAAAGCCGTAGCCCGGCAAAACCAGGTACTACTACAATGGTCAACCGCCTCTGAGCGCGATAACGATCGCTTCGAGGTGGAGCGTAGCCAAGACGGGCGCAAGTTCACCCTGGTTGGACAGGTAAAGGGCAAAGGAACCAGCAGCCTCACCAACTCTTACAGTTTTACAGACAAAAACCCGGGCACAGGAGTAAATTACTACCGCCTGCGCCAAGTGGATTATGATGGCACGTTTGATTACAGCAAAACAGTGGCAGTGCACATGAAGGAAACAAGCGCCTCTGTTAAAGCCTACCCGAATCCATTCTCTCACAGTGTGCAGGTAAGCATAGCAGCTGAAACTGCTGGTCCGATCCAGGTGACTGTGGCAGATGCCCAAGGCCGTGTGGTGATCGAGCAGGCCATTGTGTCTGGAAGCAGGTACAGCACGCTTGAACTTTCAACTCAGCAGCTGGCGACAGGTGTGTATTTCCTTCGGGTAACTGGCAGTGGCGTCAATATCACCACCAAACTTATCAAATCGCATTAATTAGCATCGTTCATTGAACAAAGATCGGGGTGACACACGTTTGTTGCCCCGATCTTTGTTTTTACCTTTGCCCCACAATGGAAAGCGCGAAAGAACATATCGTGATCAGGGGCTGTGGTGCTATCTCTCCTCTGGGTATAGATGAGCAGTCCACAGCGCAGGCGTATTTTTCCGGCCGGCCTGGTTTTTCTATTGTGCAGCACCAGGGACAGGCAACTCCAGTGGCCGCTCTCTCTGAAGCAGGCGAAGAGGCGTTGCAAAAACTCCAGGCAGAAACCCCCACCTATCGCCAGTTGGACCGCTCCGTACTGATGGCCATATATGCTGCCCGTCAGGCTGCAGAACAGGCAGGCTGGTTGAACGCTCCCTCTGAACCACAGCAAGACCTGGCCGTGAATATCGGTTCTTCCAGAGGAGCCACCGGCTTATTTGAGCAACATTATGAGGCTTTTCAGCAGCAACGGCTCTCAGCTTCCGCCTCTCCTACCACTACATTGGGTAATTTGTCGAGTTGGGTAGGCCACGCCGTCAATGCGGGCGGGGCGCAGATCAGTCACTCCATTACCTGCAGCACAGCGCTCATGGCTGTCGCCAACGGAATTGCCTGGCTGCGGGCAGGTATGGCCAGCCGCTTTCTGGCTGGCGGCACAGAAGCTCCCCTCACCGATTTCACGATTGCTCAGATGAAAGCGATCGGAATTTATTCTTCGATGCACGACCAACCTTTCCCCTGCCAACCCTATGGTATTTCTGGTGAGAATACCTTTGTACTGGGCGAAGGCGCAGCCGTGCTGGCACTTGAGAAAGTAACTGCTTCCCAGCTTCGCAAAGGGGACGTCATCATAGAGGCTGTGGGCTTCGGTTTTGAGCAAATCCAGAGTAAGACAGGTATATCTGCCGATGGACTTAATTTTCAGCAATCCATGCGGCATGCCTTGTCACAATTGGAGTCCCCGGCTAATAAGATTGATGCCATCATTACCCATTCACCTGGCACCAAAGCGGGCGACAAGGCTGAATTAAGTGCAATTGAGGCAATCTTCAAAAGTAATCCCCCTGCTATCACCACGAATAAGCACCTGCTAGGTCATACACTTGGCGCCTCTGGTGCTCTTAGTTTACAGTATGCCCTGCATCTGCTTGATCAACAGAAAATTACCTTGCCAGACTATCCCTTATTGCTCCCACCTTCGCCCCTTGCAGGCATGCAACGCCTTATGATAAACGCGGCAGGTTTCGGCGGAAATGCTGCCAGCATCACCCTTTGCATAGTTTAGAAATATATTTTTAAATTACAATTTACACGCCTATCTTAATCCAATTCATAGACATCTTCTATATAGTGTAAATATTGTACATTTCCATTACACCTTCCCTTTGGTTCCTTTTCTAAAATTGCACAGTTTCAGCATTACTATCTGGCCTCTGCTTTTTATATAGTTTTCTCTTCTCTTATCCCCCTCTGTGAAATCGAACATAACACAGGAAACAGGCCGAATTATGCTTGCACCTAGATTGAGATATAACAATATAGAGACTTATTAATACAATTTACACCCGCATTGCTTTCCAACTCCAGTCCAATTGCACACTAAAGTTTTGTAGCACAGGCACGTATAACTCAATACAATCTAAAAGTGAGAATGGGGCACGTCCTGCCTGATTCACACAAGTTTTTATTGTATTAAATACCCTTTAACCAAATACTTGCTATAACAAACTTTTACCCAGACTATGAAAAAATTTATACAAGTCTCGTTACTGCGGAGCAGCCTGTGGGTTGCTATTTTGCTCGTAGTCACGATCGCAAGCGCGTTAGCGCAAACCACTCCCGGCCTTATCATCAGACCATCATTCGGAACAGGACAACAAATACTGGATCCTAACAAAGATGGGTATGTCTCCATCAACAGAACAGGATTCACAAATGGCAGGGATGAAGGGGCAGGTAACAGTGAGATTCCCTATAGACAGTTCCCGGCGCTAACTTCAGAACCTACTGGGGACCTCAATACTGGTACTGCTGGAGGGCACACTGACTTGGCAGGACCTATCTCGCCGATCACCTCTCCCTCTACGGGCTCACCCATTGCTGTGTATTTCGATGGCACAAATCTCATGTTTCGGATACGCCTTGGTGGTAACTCTGAAGCCTCCAAAGGTTATAGCGTTCTAATCGACTCAGATAATTTATTTGAGGGCACAGGGGCTAATCCAGGATTCGAATTCGAAGTTCTGCTAGCATCGAATTCGTCTGTACAAGTGTTAGACCACAAGGGGGCAACAAGCGGCACTATTTTTACAGGAGCAGTTGACCAGTTTTCCCAACGAGCAGTGGCTGGCTCTACAAACGGAGGCGACCCGGACTACTTTTATGATTTCTATGTACCACTGAGTGTATTCGGAGATGCATTAACGCCTACTACTCCGCTGCGTATGAGCGGCATCACGATTACGAGCGCGCAAAGCGGTTTTACAGGCACCATTTCAGATGTAGGCGGTGTGAACTTTCAGGCCTATGGCTATAATGCACCAGATGCCTGGCGCGCCTTACTAGGCATATTCCCACCCACTACGCTCACTCAGATCCGAAACTCAGGTATAACGCCTGCACCTTCTGCAGCACCTGTAGTAAATAGTCCGATCAATGCCAACAGCACATCCATTTCGGGTACTAGCACAGAGATTCCGGGCACTGTTGTAAATGTACTCCTAAACGGTAATACCATTTGTGGTGGCACAGGACAATTGGCTTGCCCAACGGTGAGTGCGAACGGCACCTGGACGTTGAGCGGTATACCAAGTAATTTACTGACACCGGGGAGCACTGTTACAGCCAGAGTGACAGCTCCCGGTAAAACTATATCACCACTTTCGAATACAGTAACGGTTACGACTGGGGTATGTACAGACACTCCCGCACCTAGAATTGTAGGTATAACAGGCACTACTGGAACGAGAGCGATTGTAATTGCTCCTAGCTTCACAGGAAATCAAATAATTCGTGTATACAATATTACGACCGGAGCGGCACCTGCTCAAACGGGGGTATTGAACTTAACGGTAGGCACAAATTTCCCTGCAAGTTCTGCTGGAGCTCCTACTGCTCTGCAGTTACCTACTAATAACCAAAACTATGTAGTCACAACAACTCCGACGGATGCTAGTGGAACCCCTACTGGTTGTGAATCAACTAGATCAAACCTGCTTTGCTATCAAGCAGGAAATAATTTCACAGTTAACTCTCAAGTATTAACCATTACAGGAGCCACATATGACGGTGCTACATTTACAACTACACCAACAAATGTTCCTGCTAATTTAACCTCGCTTACTGTTACAGTAAGCGGAACTGGGGCTGGGAATATAGGTATTTACAGAAATGGCGCTGCTGCAGGCACAACACTGTCAATCCCTGGCCCTGGAACTTACACATTGCCTATAACTAATGTTTCTCCCGCCTTGGCTCTAGGTGATATTTTATCTGTTCGATCTGTGCTTTCAGGTAATTGCCCTTCTACATCTGCTCCGTCCAACTTTGTAACTGTTCGTCCTACATTAACAGCTCCAGTAATCAATGCGCCAAGCTGCGGTTTTGTCACTACCTTGTCCGGCACTTCCACAAACCCAATTGGTACGACAATTCAATTTTACACAGGAGGCACGGCTGGCACCAGAACCGGTACGCTCGTTACGCAAAGCGATGGCACGACTCCGGTAACAGCAACTGTTACAAGCACTGGTGCATGGGTAGCAAATTTTACATCGACCACGGCAGGAGGCATTGCTGCGGGCACGGCTATTACAGCCAGAGCCGTATCTCCAAACAATGTAAGCAGCGTAAATTCCAACGTAGTTACAGCTACACCAGGCCCGGAAGGCGTCTTAACGGTTAACCCGATCACTGCAGGTGCTACCACAGTTACCGGTACAGCCCCAGCCTCTGCTGCCGGTGGACAAATCACTTTGTACATTGAAGGCTCGCCATACCCTACTCCTGTGTTTATCTCAGGAACAACCTGGGGTGTTGAAGGTATATCAGCACAAGATTTGTTTGCCGGGGCAACTGTAACAGCCACTTTCACGCCACCAAATGGTTGTGAAAGCAGACAGTCAGCGCCAATTGTGGTAGCTTGTAGCCCTCCATCAACTGCCTTTACACTTAGCCCTACCACGGCTACGGTTTGCGGTGGCAACACTACCAGCTTTGAGTTGTCCAGTTCAGAGTATGCCATCATTTATCGTCTGTTGGTAAACGGGCAGGAGTCTGGTAGTTCTGTGCTAGGTACTGGCGGTCCGATCACCCTAATTTCAGGGCCATTCACAAACCTGTCGGCTGCCAATGTGGATCAGACAGTTACTTTCCGGGCCAGAAGCCTAACTGGCATTGCCTGCGACGCCATCTCAACTAACTCAGTGACCGTAACGGTAAGACCGCAGCCTGATACCACCGGACTTACCTTAACACCTATTACCCCGCAACCCGTATGCGGCAGTCGTAATGTACTTTATCAACTCGCTGGCTCCAACCCAGCTTATGTGTACCAACTGGTCAACCAGTCAACCGGGCTTCCAATTGGTGAACCAGTAGCAGGTGCCACCGGTAACATTACGTTGACAACCGGCCCAATTTCGGCTAATACCACCATTGGCCTTCTTGTTTCGTTCCCGGGAGCAGGAGCCTGCGGCGTTACCATACCTGACCAGGCGACTGTGTTCATTTCAGGCCCGTCTGTTAATAACTTCGTGTTTGCAGAAAACAACAAGGTATGCGTTGGAAACGGAACAACCATTGGCGTGCAGACAGAATCTAATGTAAATTCACCCTATACCTATCAGATTTACCGCAGGGTGGGGACAGAAATAAATTTTGGCGCCGACCAACGCATCGGATCCGCGTTCGCGGGAACGGGTGGGGTAGTAAGCAGAGATACCCCTAATCTTCCCGAAGGAAATCAGTTCTTTTATGTTACTGTCACAACTCCTGAATGCGGAGAAATTGTGTTAGCGAATACGGTCACAGTACAAGTAACCAATTCAGCCTTACAAGCTAATGCGGGCGAAGACAGAACAGTGTGCGGAAACAGCGTAGTACTCAGCGCTAACGATGTGGGGCAGGATGCCGGCTTATGGTCTCAGGTTAGCGGTCCATCAGATGCTGTGTTCACTCCGGCAAGCTCTAACAATGCTACAGCCTCTAACCTGGCTCCGGGCACCTATGTTTTCCGTTGGACATCTACCCCAGTTTGCGGTGCAGGTGGCGCAACCACATCTGATGAGGTGACGATCACTGTCAATTGCGATGCTTTCTATACCATCAATCCGCCAAGGTATAACAACGAGTACTCTGTTGGTGATATACTGGCATTCGCAACAGACCCAGATGGTAATATTGTCAATGCAGAACCTGTTTTTGGCACCTTACCCGAAGGTTTGGCGCTAGCAGCTAATGGCACCATTTCCGTTACAAATCCGGCTGCTCTAGGTGAAGGCGCTTTCCCGCTGACAATAGCAGTGACCGATCAGTTCGGAGGATCAATCGAACTCAGCATTGTCATCCGCCTGCTGGGCAACGAGCCCATCATCATCCCGCTCCCAGTCGAGCTGGTATACTTCACGGCCACGGTCCGCAATAACCAGGCGCACCTAGAGTGGCTCACGGCTTCGGAACTGGACAACGACCGCTTTGAGATTGAGCGTAGCCTCGACGCAAGAAGCTTTGAGAAAGTGGGCACCGTGAAAGGCAAAGGCACGACCAGTCTGGAGACCAAATACCAGTTCACTGACCGCACCCCAGTGCAGGGCACCGTGTACTATCGACTCAGACAGGTGGATGTTGACGGGCAGTTTGCCTACAGCAACGTGATTGCAGTGAACGCCAAAGGCCTGGCGCGCGAGCTGGCCACGCAGGCCTACCCGAATCCATTCCAGGATGTAATCAAGGTAACGCTCACCGTGCCGGAGGCACAAGTTGCCGCCATGACCATCTACGACATCAATGGTCGCCGTGTCATGGCCAAAGACATGGACCTGGATGCCGGGGTGAACGTACTGGAGCTTCAGCTTGGACAGTTGCAGACGGGTATGTACATCCTCAAAGTGGTGGGTGAAGGTATGGAGTCCACCACCAGAATTATGAAGAACTAATATTCAGGTATAATACCTGCAGAAAAGGCAGCCCTAACAGGCTGCCTTTTCTTTTTTAACTGCTTATCACACATCTGCCCCGAATTTGCTAAATTTACAGCCGGATTTTGCTCATCTTATACCTTGCAAAAGGCTAGACCTGACCATCTTCTGGCTATACCCTTTATTTCAAACTGATTAGATGAAAGTTTTAAAGTTCGGCGGCACCTCTGTAGGGTCGGCTGAAAGAATGAAAGCAGTAGCAGACCTCATCAACGATGGGTCGCCTAAGATCGTGGTGCTCTCGGCGATGTCGGGTACTACGAACCAGCTGGTACAGATTGCGGAGACGCTCTACCAGAATGCCAACCAGGAAGCCAATGCGCTCATTGATGCGCTACACGTTAAATATAAACAGGTAGTAGAAGCCCTCTACCTCACTGACGAAAAGAAAAAACAGGCCCTCGAGCTGATATCCATTCATTTTGATCACATCCGCTCTTTCACGCTGGACCTCTTCACCATTTACGAGGAGCGTGCCGTGCTGGCGCAGGGTGAGCTGTTGTCAACGGCTCTATTCCAGTTCTTCCTCGAAGAGCAAGGTATAGCTTCGGTATTGCTGCCAGCCCTTAACTTCATGAAGATAGATGAGAACGAAGAGCCGGACAACGCCTATATCAGCAAAAATCTGAAGCTGGAGCTGGAAAAGTACCCGGGCACCAACCTTTTCATCACACAGGGCTATATTTGCCGCAACGCCTTTGGCGAAGTGGATAACCTGAAGCGTGGCGGTTCAGACTACTCTGCCTCCCTGATCGGTGCCGCGGCCGATGCCAGCGAAATTCAGATCTGGACTGATATTGACGGCATGCACAACAACGATCCGCGTGTTGTAAAGAATACTTTCCCGATCGCTGAGCTTTCTTTTGACGAGGCGGCGGAGCTTGCCTATTTCGGAGCGAAAATTTTGCACCCCTCCAGCGTACAGCCGGCCAAGCAGAAGAACATTCCGGTGCGCCTGCTTAACACCATGCAGCCCGATGCCCCCGGCACCACCATTTCGGCCCAGGCTAGTAAAGGCGGCATCAAGGCGGTAGCGGCAAAAGATGGCATCACGGCGATCAAGATCAAGTCAGGGCGCATGCTGCTGGCCTATGGTTTTTTGCGCAGCGTGTTCGAAGTGTTCGAAAGGTATAAGACCCCGATCGACATGATCACGACTTCCGAAGTAGCCGTTTCACTGACCATCGACAGCCCGAAGTTTCTGACCGAGATCACCCGCGAACTGCAGGAGTACGGGCAGGTGGAAGTTGACCAGAACCAGTCTATCATTTGTGTGGTGGGTGACTTTATAGCGGAGCGCAGTGGCTCGGGGCTGAAGATATTTGAGGCGCTCAAAGATATTCCGCTCCGCATGATCTCGTATGGCGGAAGCAAAAACAACATCAGCTTATTGATTAACACAACCGATAAAGAAAGATCCCTGATCCTGTTAAATGAGGGCATCTTTGAAAGGAACAACAGCAATGCTTAATCTTTCTGTGCAGGAGTTGCAGCAGCACGCCACTCCCTTTTATGTGTATGACCTCAACCTGTTGCGCCAAACCCTGCAACAGGCCAGCCAGGAGGCCGCCAGGTATAACTTTCAGGTACACTACGCCCTGAAGGCTAACACGAACAGCCCCATCTTGCAAGAGATGCGTGCCGTGGGCTTTGGAGCGGACTGCGTGAGCGGAAACGAGGTGAAGTGCGCCATTGAAAACGGCTTCCCCGCACACCATGTGGTATTTGCAGGCGTGGGCAAAGCAGACGCGGAGATCAACTTCGCACTGGATCAGGACATTTTCTGCTTCAACTGCGAGTCCAGCCACGAGCTGATCGTGCTGAACGAACTGGCGGAAGCCAAAGGCAAGACGGCCCGCATCGCGCTGCGCATCAACCCGAACGTGAATGCCAATACACACAAGTACATCACCACCGGCCTCGAGGAAAACAAGTTCGGCATCAACGCCTGGGAATTGCCCGACGTGCTGGCGCTGCTCAAAACACTGCCCAACCTGTCGCTGATCGGCCTGCATTTCCACATCGGCTCGCAGATCACGGATCTGTCGGCTTTCCGCAACCTGTGCACCCGCGTGAACGAGTTTCAGGAGTGGTTTGAATCACAGCAGGTACAGCTGGAGCACATCAACGTAGGCGGCGGCCTGGGGGTGGACTACTACAGCCCGGACGAACAGCCTATACCTGATTTCGAGGCTTACTTCTCGCTATTCAATCAGTTTCTGGAAGTGCGCCCAAACCAGCAGGTTCATTTTGAATTGGGGCGTGCCCTGGTAGCCCAGAGCGGGACGCTAATCTCCAAGGTGCTTTACATCAAAAAAGGCGTATCGACCAACTTTGCCATCCTGGATGCCGGCATGACCGAGCTGATCCGCCCGGCACTGTACCAGTCTTACCACAAGATCGAGAACATAAGCAGCAAGGGCGCAGACGAGCGCTATGATGTGGTGGGTCCGATCTGCGAGTCATCCGATTGCTTCGGGAAAGCGGTCGTACTGCCTGAAACGAACCGGGGTGACCTGATCGCGATCCGCACGGCAGGTGCCTATGGTGAGGTAATGGCCTCATCGTACAACCTGCGCGAAAAAGCCGCTGTTGTATACCTTGGCTAATTTACCAGTACGATACCTTTAAAAGACGAAAGCCCCGCTTCCAGTTTCCGGAAGCGGGGCTTTCTCACTCTTAACCCAAAACTATCACTTGAGTATTTTACATGGCCAGCGAAACCACAAAATCTGGTTCAGCATGCTTTATGAGCGGATGCTTATAAAAGAAGTTGGCCATTTCGAGGGCATTGCCCTGTGAATTTTTGTTGGCGCGCAGCACAAAGGTATCTTCGCTCAGGGCACTTACAACCTCGGTTCCAGTGGCCCCACTCAGGCGCTTCAGCACCTGCGCTGCCGGTAGCTTGCCCGCTTCTACCACCACTATAAATTCGTTTGACACTCCTAACAGCTGTCCGCCAGCCGCTTCAAAATAAGGGGCTGCGTAGTCCACAGCCGGATCTTGCACTAGCTCGGAAAGCGCCACCTCTACCTGCCGGCAGCTAAGTCCAGGCGCCAGTTTGGCAGGATATAGGCGGGCAGAGTTCGTCTGAACAGGTTGCCCAAGCGCTTCTATAAAACCATGGCGCCCCGCAGCAGCGATAGCCTGCTCATTATTGAGCTCACCGCTAAACGACAGCAGCACCATACCACTGTAAACCGTGCCCAGCGACTTTTCCGCACCATTATAATAATAGGTATGCGCAGTGCAGGGGACGCCGCCTGCCGCCTGCACCGGATTCAGCAAACCCGGGTCAAAACGCACGTTCCGAATTGGTGAAACATTGTCGTTTCTACACGACGAAAATATAATTATCAGAAGTAGCGAGCTGAGCCAGGGTATATAGATTTTCATTGCTGTCGTGTATTATGAATCGTCCATAAATATTCTTTGTACGATAGTGAAACCACAAACAGATGAAAATGACAGCTTTATTTATTCGAATATTTTAAAATACAAGGTTGAAGACTTTAATCCTCTTTATTATAACATATCTATACAATTAATATACAATTTAAAATTACAATTATATAAAATTCAGAATTGAATTATTTTTATATGACTAGCAAGCTGTACATCAGCCTTTTGGTTCCTTATCCTTAATTGAGCAAAAGCAAAACTTACAAGCTTCCTATAGGTATAGCTTCAGCACGATCGAGAACTTCTGGTACTATATCAAGCGCCACTCTTGCAGGTATAGCGGCCACGAAAATGCCATGCTGCTTTAGCAAGCCTTGGTGTAGCCTGAGTTCCTGCGGCGTCAGTGACAGGATGACCTGGCTTTGATCCGGAGTCTGGTGCTGGATGGCAGGCTGCAGCTGTTCCAGGACCTGTGCAAGACGTTTTGCCTCCCCCTGAAGCAGTATAGTCAGCTGCTCATCTCCGGATGTGGCAGTCGCCTGGCTGGTGCATAGCTTAGGGTAGGTATAGCGGTAGCCGCGCACAGCCGCTGCCACGTCAGCCCACACAGCTGATCCGGTGGGGTGGCTGCCCGCACCGCGCCCTTTCAGGAATTGCTTTCCGGCAAACTGGCCCTCTATCTCCAGCCCGTTGAATTCCGCTTCCACATCGTACAGGGCATCACCTTCAGGTATAAGTGTTGGCAATACCTGCAGCGCCACTTGCCCGGTAGCGGTGGCCTTTAAAGAACCCACCAGCTTGATGCGGCAGTTCAGCGCAGTGGCCAGCTCTACAGCTTCGGTGGCGACATGCTGGATTCCAAAATGGAGCACCTCATCCGGATGCACCAGCAAACCATAGGCATGCGCCGCCATGATGCAAAGCTTGTGCAGCGCATCCGTTCCCTCCACGTCCAGCGACGGATCGGCCTCCGCAAAACCCAGCTCCTGCGCCTGCGCCAAAGCGGACTGGAAACTACCGCGCTCTGCGTGCAGCTTGCTCAATATATAATTAGAGGAGCCGTTCAGGATCCCGCGTACTTCCACCAGTGGCTCCGAACCGTAGTAGGCTTCGAGCGTGCGCAGCACAGGTATACTGCCACACACAGAGGCCTCATACAATAAGACTCCTCCGTGCCGCTGCTGCAGTTGGATCAGTTCCGGCAGGTTCTCGGCGACGACTTTTTTATTGGCCGACACCACGGTTTTGCCCTGCTGCAAAGCTTGCCGGAGTATTCCAAGCGCTTCTTTGGGATCGCTGATCAGCTCGGCGATGATATCGATACTTTGGTCTTGCAGCACTTCCTGTACATCGTAGGTGAAGGCGGAGGCTGGCAGGGAGCGGGATTTATCTTTGTCTTTCACGCAGATGCTTCCGATCTCCCAGCCCAGGTGCCGGTTGGCGTCCACCACATCGTAGAGTCCCTGCCCTACGCAGCCAAAACCGATCAGCCCGATTCGTTTCTTAAACTTCTGTATTTTCATAGTGAATGTGCTTTACTGTTTCTGATTCATAAAATTCCCGGATGGCTTGCGTGAGCTGTGCCGTTTCCACCAAAAAGCCATCGTGCCCGTAGCCGGAGTGGAGGAGCGCGAAACGGGAACCCGGTGCCAGCCGGTGCAGTTGCGCTTGCTCCTCAACCGGAAAAAGCAGGTCGGTGTCCACCCCGACAAATAGCGCTTTGGCCCTGAGCCGCTCCAGAGCCTTCTCTACTCCTCCCCTGTCGCGGCCAACGTTATGCGAGTCCATGGCTTTGGAGAGCAGCCAGTAGGTATAGGCATTGAAGCGGCTGGCCAGTTTTTCGCCCTGGTATACCTGGTAGGAGGCCGCCCGAAAATCATCGGTGATGCTGTTGCCGGGCTCGTGCTGACTCTCCTCGTAGCAGGTATAGTGTCTGTAAGAAAGCATGGCGATGGCACGGGCTGTTTTGAGGCCTGCTATACCTGCGTCTTTGGTATCGGTCTCCCAGGTCGGGTCCTGCCGGATGGCCATGCGCTGGCTCTCGTTAAAGGCAATTCCCCAGGCCGAATGCCGGGCATTGGAGGCCACCTGGATCAGATTCCCGAAAACCTCCGGTTGTAAAATGGCCCACTCCAGTGCCTGCTGCCCGCCCAGCGAGCCTCCGAGCAAGGTATGCACCTGCGCTATACCTAAGTCCTGCCGCAGCAGATCAAAGGCCCGCACGATGTCGCGATTGGTCAGTTGCGGGAAGCTGTGGTAGTAGGGTTGCAGCGTTTCCGGATTAACTGCAAGTGGTCCCGTGGATCCATAGCAGCCACCCAGGGTGTTCGCACAAACCACGAACCAGTCCGCCGGATCGTAAAGTTTTCCCTCGCCGAATAATTCGCCCCACCAGTCGGTGAAGTCCGAGCTGCCCGTGAGGGCGTGGCATACCCACACCACATTGCTTTGGTCTTGGTTGAGTTGTCCATAGGTTGTATAGGCCAACTGGAAGCCAGGAAGCGAGGCTCCTGACTCCAGCTGGAATTGTTTCTGAGAATGAAAAATCAATTGTTCGGGCATTGTGCTTAATTCAAAACGGCTTGTTTGTCCTGCTCCCTGACTTTGGCGAATGCCTGTTCCAGGTCAGCGATTATATCATCAAGGTGCTCTATACCTGCCGACAGGCGCAGTAAGGTAGGCGTCACGCCCGCACTTTGCTGCTCCTGCTCCGACAGCTGCTGGTGGGTGGTAGAGGCCGGGTGTATGATCAGGGTTTTGGCGTCGCCCAGGTTGGCCAGGTGACTGATCAGCTCCAGGCTGTTCACAAACACTTCCGTCTGTTTTTTGTCTCCTTTCAGGTTAAAGGACAGCACGCCGCCATACCCTCTTTTCAGGTACTTCTTGGCCAGGCCGTGGTATTTGCTGGACTCAAGGCCCGGGTAGTTCACGCTTTCCACCTGCTCGTGCTGCTCCAGCCATTCGGCCAGCGCCTGGGCATTCTGCACGGTGCGGTCCACCCGCAGCGAGAGTGTCTCTAAACCTTGTAGCAGCAAAAAGGAGTTGAACGGACTGAGCGCCGGACCGAAGTCACGCAAGCCCTCCACCCGCGCTCTGGTGGCAAAGGCGATGTTTCCAAAAGGCCCGTTTGCGCCGAATACCTCCCAGAAGTTGAGCCCGTGGTAGCCTTCGGATGGCTCCGAGAATTGCGGAAACTTGCCGTTGCCCCAGTTGAAGTTACCGCCGTCCACGATCACGCCGCCAATGCTGGTCCCGTGCCCGCCAATCCATTTGGTAGCCGACTCCACCACCACGTTGGCGCCATGTTCCAGTGGCCTGAACAGGTACCCCCCCGCTCCGAACGTGTTGTCTACCACCAGCGGAATATCATGCGCCTTGGCCACTGCGGCGATCGCCTCGAAATCAGGAATGTTGAAGCGCGGGTTACCGATCGTTTCCACGTAGATCGCTTTTGTGTTTTCGTTGATCAGCTGCGAAAAGCTTTCCGGCTCGTCGTTTTCAGCAAAGCGCACCTCTATACCCAGTCGCTTAAAGGATACTTTGAATTGGTTATAAGTGCCGCCGTAGAGGAAGCTGGAGGACACAAAATTATCACCGGCCTCCAGTATATTAGTAAGCGCGATGAACTGCGCCGCCTGTCCGGAGGCTACGGCCACTGCTGCTACACCACCTTCCAGAGCGGCAATGCGCTTCTCGAACACATCGGTGGTGGGATTCATGATGCGGGTATAAATGTTACCGAACTCCTTCAGGGCAAACAGGTTGGCACCGTGCTCGGCGTCTTTGAAAACATAGGAAGAAGTCTGGTAAATGGGCACGGCGCGGGAGCGTGTGGTAGGGTCGATTTCCTGGCCGGCGTGTAATTGAAGCGTTTCGAAATGAAGTGTATTAGACATAGTCGTGCTTTTAAATTTTGAAAAATATAGAATAGATTAGCTTGCTTTAAGACAAGAGGATAGAATTGGCTACAGACGGACGCTCACAGGCTATACCTGAGGCTCGACGGAATTGTAGCAAAAAAACGGGGGATTGGTCGCGCTAGCAACAGCAGCAACACATGCACATTCGGCTACAGCAGGTAGCAGCGAAAGTATAAGCATGCGAAATAACGGGCAGTTGAGCTGCCGGCGTAAAAAATAAAAGATGTTGTGTTGGCTTGGTTCCCTTTTCCATAACGTTATCAATTTATATACATCCGGACTTCCGGAATCAGGAATTAGCACCTTGCCCGAGGCTGGTTGCTAGCGTTTCACAGAGCCTGTCTCTCCACGCTTCTTTATAAATCGATACCCACAAGGGATATCAGACTTGATGATGCAAAGCTAGATCAGCATTTTAAATAATCCAAATAATTATTTCAAATAATTTCAATTTCATCTAAAAAATCAATTTTATACACTTACCTATCAGCAACTTATACACATTATAGCAGCCACTTGCTATACCTATTGGTTTACTATCTTCGAATAAGTATAATTGCCTACTTGCAACAATTCAAAGCTATACCTGTTGTGCAGGTATAAACTACCTGAGAGACTCTGATGAAAATACTCCTGACCGGCGCAAACGGCTACATCGGCAAACGACTCCTGCCTGTGCTGGTCGAGGCGCAACACGAGGTGGTTTGCCTTGTCCGCGACCCACGCCGCTTCGAGGTGCCTGACAGTCTGCAGGGTAAGATTCAGGTAGTAAAAGGCGATCTGCTCAAGCCAGAAAGCTTACAAAATCTGCCTCGCGATATCGAAGCTGCCTATTATTTGGTACACTCCATGGGCTCCGGCTCTGCAGACTTCGATGAGGCTGAAAAAGCGTCGGCCACAAACTTCGTCAACTACCTGGATACGACTGGCGCAAAGCAGGTTGTATACCTCAGCGGCATTGCCAACGACGCGCACCTGTCAAAGCACCTGACGTCGCGCCGGCAGGTGGAGGATGTGCTCGCCCAGGGCAAAGCATCGCTCACCGTGCTCCGGGCCGCCATTATCATCGGGTCGGGCAGCGCTTCTTTCGAGATCATCCGCGACCTGGTGGAGAAGCTGCCGGTGATGGTAACACCCCGCTGGCTCAACTCCCGCTGCCAACCCATTGCCATTCGCGATGTCATGTTTTACCTCACTGCTGTGCTCGGCCGCACGGACTGTTATGACAGGCGCTTCGAAATTGGCGGGCCCGATGTGCTCACCTACAAGCAAATGCTGCTGCAACTGGCCAAGGTCCGAAACCTGAAGCGGCGTATCTATACCTTACCGGTGCTCACCCCCAAACTTTCCTCCTACTGGTTGTACTTTGTCACGAGCACCAACTATGCGCTGGCCAGGAGCCTGGTGGAGAGCCTGCGCAACGATGCCGTGGTGAAAGACAGCAGTATAGAGCAGCTGATCCCGCACAAGTGTCTGAGTTACGAGAGCGCTCTGAATCTGGCTTTTACCAAGATGGAGCAGAACATGGTGGTCTCCAGTTGGAAGGATGCACTGGTGAGCGGGACGATCCAACTAGACTTCATGGATTTTGTACAAATACCAGAACACGGCGTACTCACCGACCGACAGCGCATGCGCTTCGACCGGGCGCCTGAAGAGGTATTGGATAACATCCTGCGTATCGGCGGCACGCGGGGCTGGTACAAGACAGACTTCCTGTGGGAGCTGCGCGGCCTGCTCGATAAAATGGTGGGTGGCGTTGGGCTGCAGCGCGGCCGAAGACACCCAATCGATGTAAAGGCCGGCGATTCGATCGATTTCTGGCGTGTGTTGGCTGTCGATCATAAAGTCGGGCGCCTGTTGCTTTACGCCGAAATGAAGCTGCCCGGCGAGGCCTGGCTGCAGTTCAAAATATGCCGCGATGCCGAAGGAAACTACCTGGAGCAACTGGCTGCTTTCCGTCCAGATGGCCTGGCGGGTAGGTTATACTGGTATGCCATGCTGCCCTTTCATTTTGTCATTTTTAAAGGAATGGCGCACAACATCATTCATTACCGGGAACCGATGACGGATAAAATTTTACCCCCGGCACAACATTCTGGATAATGTACAAACAATAGATTTCATAATATAAAACTTTCACTATACTTCAGAGTATATAGCAGTGTCAAAACTCAGATAGTTACCCGGTCTGCGAAGGCATTTTACATTTATACCTATACCTTATCACGCTCACCCACAAAAATATTTTAACTTTGCCCTTCTCAAACCTAACAGACCTAATGGAGGCCATTAAAGAAACGAATTTCTCCTTCGCCGGGCAGACCGGTTTTTATAGAGGCAAGGTACGCGACGTTTATTATTTTGAAAACCGACTGGCAGTTTTAGCGACCGACCGGATTTCAGCTTTTGATGTGGTGTTGCCAAGGGCCATTCCTTATAAGGGGCAAGTACTGAACCAGATTGCGAGCATCAACCTGAAAGCTACCTCGGACCTGGTGCCAAACTGGGTGCTGTCGACGCCTGACCCGAACGTAACCATCGGTTACCGTTGCGAGCCTTACAAGGTGGAGATGGTGATCAGGGGCTACCTGGCCGGGCATGCCTGGCGCGAATACAAAGAAGGCAAACGCAGTGTGTGCGGTGTCGCCCTGCCGGAAGGCCTGCGCGAAAACGACAGACTGCCGGAGCCGATCATCACCCCGACCACCAAGGCAGACGAAGGGCATGACGAAGATATCTCGCGCGAAGAAATTATAGCAAAAGGCATTGTATCTGAGCAAGAATATATTAAATTAGAAGCTTATACCCGGGCCCTCTTTGCGAGAGGCACGGATCTGGCCGCACAGCGCGGACTGATACTGGTGGACACCAAGTACGAGTTCGGCAATTACAACGGCGAGGTATACCTGATTGACGAGATCCACACGCCGGATTCTTCGCGCTACTTTTATCTGGAAGGATACGAGGCGCGTCAGCAGAGCGGCGAATCGCAGAAGCAGCTTTCAAAAGAGTTTGTGCGACAGTGGCTGATCGAGAACAACTTTCAGGGTAAAGAAGGGCAGACCGTGCCTGACATGACCGATGAAGTGGTGCACAGTATTTCGGACCGCTACATTGAGCTTTACGAGGTTTTCACGGGGGAGCCGTTTCACAAGGAAAGTTACGACAATGTGCTCTCACGCATTGAGAGTCACATCGTAGAAAACATTTTTAACGAGAAAAATTAGAATTATTAACGTGGATTTTGGTACATTCGCGTTTAAATCCTTTACTGGTAGATCTATGAAGTACACGATTGATAAGAAAGAAAACTACACGATTATCACGATAGACGAGAAGAAACTAGATACTTCAATCGCTCCGGATTTAAAATCTGAGTTCGTGAAATTGAATGCCGAAGGGATCACCAACCTGATTCTTGACCTCAATAACGTAAAATATACTGACTCTTCAGGCCTGAGCTCTATCCTGATCGCCAACAGACTTTGCAACTCTTCAAACGGATTGCTGATTCTGACCAGCCTGCAGGACCATGTGATGAAACTGATCACGATCTCCAAACTGGAGTCTGTGCTTAACATCCTTCCTACGGTGGAAGAGGCGATCGACCGCGTGTTTCTGCACGAGATCGAGCAGGACCTGACCAACAAGGAAGACTAGCTAAACCTACTTTGTGGATTTCGAACTCAGGATACTCGGCAGTTCGTCGGCCACACCCTCGGCAAACCGGCACCATACCGCCCAATTGCTGACCATCGACAATCAGCTTCATCTGATTGATTGCGGAGAAGGAACCCAAATGCAGCTGATGCTTTACAAAATAAAGCATCAGCGCATTTCTAACATCTACATCAGCCACCTGCACGGCGACCATTACTTTGGTCTGGCAGGTCTGCTTTCTACCATGCACCTGCAGGGCCGCCAGCAGCCCCTGCACCTCTTCGGCCCTCCTGGCCTCTCCGAAATCCTTAGCCTACAGCTCAAATACTCCGGCACTAACCTGTGCTACAAGCTTACTTTTCATGAGCTGGACACTGGCCTTTACCGCAAAATTTACGAAGACAAGAAGATTACGGTGCATACCATCCCCATGGAGCACCGCGTCCCCTGCTGTGGTTTTCTGTTCCGCGAAAAGCCCAAGCCGCGTCCGCTGATCAAAGAGAACCTGCCCGGCTTCCTGACGCCGCCGCAGCTTGTGCGCCTGAAGTGGGGTGAGGACGTGCACGACGAACAGGGCCAGGTGCTGGTGCGCAACTCCGTGGTAACACTGGAGCCCAAGCGCAGCCGCAGCTATGCCTACTGCGCCGACAGCAGGTATAAGCCCGACATCCTCCCCTACCTGCGGGGTGTCGACCTGCTCTACCACGAAGCCACCTTTACGGACGAGCTGCGTGAGCGGGCCCACTATACCTTCCACAGCACCGCCCGACAAGCCGCCGAAATGGCTGCCGCCGCGCAGGTACGCCACCTGCTGCTCGGTCACTTTTCGGTGCGCTACAAAGACCTGACACCGCTGCTGGAAGAGGCAAAGGAAGTGTTCCCGAAAACAGATCTGGCCGTGGAAGGCAGTATTTTCTGCGTGCAGGAATAAGCCAGGGTACTTCCTTCAGCTGCAGAATTCTTAATTGCAAAATCGCTATCTTGCTGCACCATTTCTATACCTATGGCGGCAACTCCTTCCCCCGGGAAAAAACGCACGAACCTGTTCCTTGTCCTGAGCGGCATCTTTCTGGCCAACGCCCTGCTGGCTGAGCTGATCGGTGTAAAGATCTTTTCGGCGGAGGCCCTCTTTGGTATGCCCGGTGCCCAGATCGGCCTCATGGGCGAAAAGTTCGACTTTAACCTCACAGCGGGCGTCATCATCTGGCCGGTCGTGTTCGTGACGACCGACATCATCAACGAATACTTTGGCAAGGAGGGTGTCAAAAAAATCAGTATCCTGACGGTGGTGCTGATTCTGTATGCTTTCCTGGTGATCACGGTCGTGACAGGTTTGCCACCGGCCCCGTTCTGGCTGGAGCTCAATAATCAGGATGCAGCCGGCAATCCCTTCAACATCGATTATGCTTTCAACTCTGTTTATCGGCAGGGCCTGGGCATCATCATCGGTTCGCTGGTGGCTTTTCTGATCTCACAGTTTTTGGATGCTACCGTGTTTCACTGGCTGCGGGGCTTCACGGGCAGCCGCATGATCTGGCTGCGGGCGACAGGCTCTACGCTGGTGTCGCAGCTGATTGACAGTGTCGTGGTGCTTTTTGTGGCCTTCTACGTTTTCGGAAACTGGCCGATTTCGCTGGTGATGTCGGTGGCGGCGATCAATTACATTTATAAATTTTTCATTGCCATCGCCCTCACGCCGCTCCTATACCTAGCGCACTATCTGATAGACGGTTACCTGGGCCACCGCACCGCCGAAGCACTGATAGAGACAGCTGCCGAAGAGAGCGAAGAATAGCCTGTGTTACAATAAATTTGATTTAAATCGAATACAGCCCTATCTTTGCGGTCTTGCAATACAAAATGGCTGCACACTTAGCACATACACAGATTTTCATTACGGGGTACGTCCTGCACGACCTCTAACAGCTGCCATTCCTGAAATTGGGCCTGTGTAGCCCGCTCCTATACCTTGTTTATTTATTTCATTTTCTAAAGGGACATCTATGTTCAGAGGAATCCTTTTGGTATTTCTCGGAGCGTGTAGCTTCGGCATACTATCTACATTCGTAAAACTGGCTTATCAGGAAGGCTTTACCTTGGGTGACGTGACCGGCACGCAGGTCTTCTTCGGCTTCGTTATTCTTTGGGGCATCGTATTGGTACGTCACTTAATGGGTCACCGCACCCTCGGCGTTTCAACCATGGACAAACTGAAGCTGGTGGCCATGGGCACTAGCACGGGCATGGTGAGCATCTTCTACTACAAGTGTGTGCAGGCAGTGCCGGCTTCTATCGCTATTCTGCTGCTGATGCAGTTTACCTGGATCAGCCTGCTGCTGGAAGCGGTGATCAAGCGCAAAATGCCACAGCCCTCGCAAGTCATCATGGTGCTGCTGGTGCTGGTGGGTACGGCCATGGCAGGCAGACTTTTCTCAGGCACTCTACCTGACTTCGACCTGGCAGGCATCGGCTTTGGACTGCTGGCGGCCGTTTGTTATTCTGTATTCCTGATGATCAATGGTGCGGCTGGTAACCACCTGCACCCGACCACCAAAAGCGCGCTCCTGCTGACAGGCTCAACCATACTGGTGCTGAGCATTTTTCCGCCGATGTTCCTGTTTAATGGCGCGTTAGGAGACGGGCTGCTCAAGTGGGGCCTGCTCCTGGGTGTGTTTGGCACCGTTATTCCGCCGCTGTTCTTTGCCTACGGTATACCTAAAACCGGCCTGGCGTTAAGTGCCATCCTGAGTTCGGCGGAGCTGCCGGTGGCGGTAGCCATGTCGTACCTGGTGCTTCAGGAAGAGGTATGGACGGTGCAGTGGCTGGGCGTGGCGCTGATCCTTGTAGCCATTGTGGTGAGCAACCTGAACAGGTTATACCGGTCGCAGAAAAATAAAAAGCTGGCAACAGCCTAGAAGATACAAGATTGATTGATTTTTTTACTTAACCCTGAGCAAGCCTATGATGTAATTGACTTTGAACTATAAGATTTGATTTGATTTTTTTTGAATGGCTGGGTACCCGCTCTTAAGTGAAGCGCCTGGTCATTTCCTTTTTCAGGGGAATGGGTAACACATGGCGACAAATTGGTGCAATTCGTACTCTTCCTCTGGTTTGTCCCCAACCCCGCAGCACTGCTTTCGTATTTCACATCCGGGCACAAGGCAGGTGGCAACCGCTCCTGCAATGCCGTTGCTACAGCACACAATAAATTATATTTTCAACAGTTAAATCAGAAATAGGCTGGTTAGAAACGTGCTTCTGAAAAACTGGTATATTTTCTGTTAAGATCACCCCGAACGACAAACACGAAACGACATGAAAGCAATAATCACCCTTTTCGTCCTATTCTCCCTCTCCCTGGGTTTGCAGCAAGTACAGGCACAGTCTGGTAAAAGCTACCAGGAGTGGCTCGAAGAAAACCGTGCCGGTGGCAAGAAAACGACAGCAAAGGCCCCTGCTAAAAGCAAAGCCAAACCTACAAAAGCCGAGGCCACAGCCGCCGCAGAACCCGCTCCGGAGGAGGCTCCCGTATTAGCATCACCCAGCGGTACTTTTCGGGGCACCCTGGCCTGCAAGGACTGCCAAGGCATTAAGACGGAACTTACCCTGAATGGCGACTCCAAAGGCTCGTTCACGATGAAGCAAATCTTCATGGGCAAGCCGGCAGACAAGAGTGTGGTGAACAGCAGCGGCAAGTGGTTCCTGGCCAAAGGCAACAAGCAAAACCCCGACGCCGTGGTGCTGCAGCTTATCCCCACCGCCGGAGACATCGACCCGATGTATTTCCTGCAGGTGAGCGACACGGAAGTGAAGCTGCTTACCAAAACGCAGGACGAGGTGGAGAGCTCAAAAAACCACTCCCTCAAGAAACTTTAAAGCACCAGGTATAGAATTGTCGTAGTCGGGCTAGGCGTGTTTTCAGCAATTTGCGTTATTTTTGCAATTGTAAACCATTTCCCCGACTATGGCACGATACCTTACGGGCATACAGAGCACAGGCCGTCCGCATTTGGGCAACCTGCTGGGTGCTATCCTCCCCGCCATCGAACTTTCGAAGGCATCGCAGGAGCAGGCGCTTTACTTTATAGCCGACCTGCACTCCCTTACTACTATCCGCGACCCACAGGTGCTACGCCACAACACCTACTCGGTAGCCGCCGCCTGGCTGGCCTGTGGCTTCGACACTGATAAACACATCTTGTACCGCCAGTCGGACGTGCCGATGGTAACCGAGCTAACCTGGTACCTCAACTGCTACGCTCCTTTCCCGATGCTGGCCAACGCGCACTCGTTCAAGGACAAGTCGAGCCGCAGAGGATTGGCTGATGTAAACGCTGGTTTGTTCACCTACCCGGTGCTGATGGCGGCTGACATCCTCATGTATGACGCCAACATCGTACCCGTGGGTAAAGACCAGGTGCAGCACCTCGAAATCACCCGCGACATTGCCAGTTCGTTCAACCACATCTACGGCGATACCTTTGTGCTGCCGGAGGCGAAGACGGACGAAACGGTGATGACCGTGCCGGGCATAAACGGGGAGAAGATGAGCAAGTCGTACGGCAACATCATCGACATATTTGAGGCCGATAAGCCATTGCGCAAAACGATCATGAGCATCGTAACAGACAGCACCCCGCTGGAGGACCCGAAAGATCCGGACGAGGACACCACGTTTAAGCTTTACAGTTTGCTGGCATCGCCGGAGGAGATCCTGCAGATGCGCCACAACTACCAGAACGGTGGCTACGGCTACGGTCATGCCAAGCAGGCGCTCTATGAGCTGATCGTGCGTAAATTTGCCAAAGAGCGTGAGCTGTTCAACTACTACATGAACAACCTGCCCGAAATAGATAAGAAACTACTGGAAGGCGCTGAAAAGGCCAAAGCCATCGCTATGCCGGTGTTGGAGCGCGTGCGCCAGAAGCTGGGCTACTAAGCGCTATACCTGCTAAATGAAGAGCGGCTGCTGAATTAGTTTCAGCAGCCGCTCTTCATTTATGCCTATACCTTAGGCCCTTGTTCCGATCGGGCGGTCGTTGCGCGACCATTCACTCCATGAGCCCACATAGAGCGTCGGTATACCCAGACCGGCATAATCCATGGCCAGTGCCGTGTGGCAGGCTGTGACGCCAGACCCGCAATGTACCACCACGTGTTCCATATCGCGACCGTCCAATACGGCTTCGTATTTCTCCCGCAGCACTTCAGGCGATAAGTAGGTACCATCAGCAGCAAGGTTTTGCTGAAATGGAATGTTGACAGCCCCCGGAATATGTCCGGCTACCAGGTCAATTGGTTCGGTCTCGCCACGATAGCGGGCTGCATCCCGCACATCCACTACCAGGTAGTTCGGGTCCTTCACGGCCTTGGCAACCTCCTCCATCTGGATAGATGGTAGTTCCCATGCCTTGAAAGGATAAGGCTCTGCTGATGTTACTTGTTCTTCTTCGCTGCTCACAGGTATACTGGCCGCCAAAGCTGCCTGAAAGCCGCCATTGAGCACCTGCACTTGTGTGTGTCCGGCAGCCCGCAGCATCCACCAGAATCGGGAAGCGGCGTTGGCACCGCTCATGTCATCGTAAACCACCACATGGCTGCCATGCGCTATACCCAGGCGCCCCAGCAACTCCGCAAATTTTTCCGGGTCCGGCAGTGGGTGTCGTCCACCTTGGGCTGCGTCTGGCTTAATGTCCGCCAGGTCTTTGTCCAGGTCGACGTGCAGTGCCCCGGCCAGGTGTTCCTGTTCGTATTTTGCCCTGCCATTGGGGCCGGAGCGGGCATCGATCAATACCAGATTGCTTTTAGACAGTAGCTCAGATAGTTCTTGTGCTGTGATAAGTGAGGACATAGTGGATAAATTAATAGAGATGATACCTGTATTTACATTATTGACGATAGACGGGCCTTGTTTGCTTATACACCAAATTGCCTCAAATGATGATCAGAATGTTTGTAAACTAAAATACCAATCTGTTCCTTCGTCATCTTTCCAAAGAAATCATGTATGAAGGCTGGATTGTGATAGTTTTCATAAGCCTGCGTTAACGAAATCCATTTCAGTTTTTCAGCTTCCAGGTCTCCACTCTCCTCCTTGGCTTTGAATTGGGAGGAAGTTGGTATGTTCTGATCAAAAGGCTTTGCATCCTTTATCATTTTCCGCAAGGCTATTTTCCCAAAAACTTTACCCACAAAAGCCTGCTTGTAGATATGGCTGTCCTTTCCCAAGCTGTCTTTCCCCAAGATCCACCCGTTCCATTAGGTGTTGTGCCCGACCATTTGGTAAACATTCATTTTACCCCATTGAGGGCTGCAGTCCGCGTTTATTGAAGCGATTCTTTCAATAATTCCGTCCCGGGCCGGCTTGTCAAAAATTGATTTCATTTTCTGCTCGATTTCATGGCCTTTACTTTCTTTAGGTTTTTGTCGGCCACAAATTCCCCGTATTCTGCCGTTTCTACTCCGTAGATCGCCATTTTCCCATCACTATCGCAATGAACACCAAAACCGTACGTTTTGGTCAAAGGCGATGCCCTGAAGCAGGCTTGTCCCTTTGAGAAAAACTGTGCTCTGGCCTGATCGTATTCGGCTTCGGCCAGATCGTTTCTGTCTGCAAAAACCTGGAATAATACCTCGTCAGAAGTGTACCTGTACGGATGCTTGGCGATCCTATCATACTGCATTTCGGCAATCGTCTTTTTTTCGCCTTTAGACGGTGGTTTTATGCCACAAGCCGCTTTAGTGTCCTCCGCCACTTCGATAAAAGTGTCAAAGTAATTGGTGGTATGTACTTTCATTTTGGTTTGAGGAGGTTATTTGTCGTGGTACCGGTAACGGCTCTATTCTTAGGTGACTATCATTGTTTTTAGAAAGTTGTCAATTCGTCCTCTCTGTATTAAGTGATGTCGCATATGCATCTCTGCATACTGAAACCACTCTAATGGGCCAAAAAACCCAAGGCCAGGATGCTCTGATTTACCGGGAGTTGCCACCTTTTCAATTTTCAACCAAATTTCATTTCCATCTTTTTTTAATTTTTTAAAATCTACGTGTAATGTCTGCCAGTCAGCAGGTTGTTTCTCATCGTCTGAAATGGAGTGGTCGACTTTGATTTTTTCATTAGGGAACGAGTTGTTTTGAAACATTGATTTTGCACTTTCTTTCATTGTTTGAGCAGTGTTCTCTTTATTACCAAAGCACAATTCAACTTGTTCAAAATACCAGTTTGTTTCTTCAATTAAGTGCACATATAGTTGTCCCATTGACCAACTTGTAGTATCAGGTTTTGCAAGTAATTTGTCTATGCTGTAATGTTGTAATTCGTCAAGCCATATATCAATGGTTTTATTAAAGTTGTCAATCAGCATAGATTTTATGTTTTTGATTTATTGTGTTGAATGTCGTTCAATAATGACCATCTAACGTGCTCGTGCAGCAGAAGCCCGAAGCATAGCGAGGGTTAAAGCTGCACTTTGTTGGCGGAAGCTATTTTTCTACCCGCCTATAGAGTTTCTGAAGAACCCATAGCATTCATGTGTATCAATGTTAGTGACTATGTTAAAGAACCAGTCACCTCCATCGTCTACAGATACCGCTTCAGTTCTCCAATCAAACTTTATGAAGTCTGATTCTTTAGAGAAACAGTTTATCCATATCAGCTTCTGCCCTTTCCCATTGATGGCTCCAAAGTACTGCCTCCTGTAAAGTGGCAGCTCTCTAATAGCACCATCCCATATCTCCATACTGTCAACACCTATTTTATCTATTTCCACACATCTCTTTAGGATTTTCTCAGCTTCGATAATTTCTTCGAGTGACGGTGTGAAAGCAGTTACTTTTTCTTCTTGTGTAGGTCTCACAAGCATTCTCAATGTAAAAACATCTGTGTATGGTCTTTTCTGCTTATCGAATACTACACCAGAGAAGCTTGGGCTTTCAACAAGGTAATTAGGTGAACTGTCAACAGGAGTCATAGCATACTCCACCCCATTAATTTGATATTTTTCTGTTTTACTGCAGGATGAAAGACAAAGCAAAACAATCAGTAGTAAAACAAAATGCTTCATTTCTTTAATTAATGTTACCGCCAACTATTGTATAGCAGGAATACCTACTCCTACTATCTGCACTATGAATGGAGTATCGTTACTAATTTTTATAGCTTTTATTCCCTTGGCAGCCTTCAATTCCCACTACTTCCATAGCGCAATACCAATATAGTTTTTATTCTATGGTTCTACAAGCTAAGCAACTATGTTATCACCTCTGTTAATGCAAACACAGGTATAGACTATAGTTCCTGAATTTATATCACGTATTAGGAGCAACGTTATACCTACAGCTGGAAACGAAAAAACCACACGCGCCCTTCATTGCTAAGAGCACGTGTGGTTCTATCACAAAGCAGACTGCAGCCTGCTACTTTCTTCTCAAGCTATACCTTACTCAGCTTTCCAAAGCTCACGCTCCTGGTCGCCGATCAGCACCACGAAGCGGGCAGGGTTGGCCGTTAGGACCAGGCGCATCTCTGTACCCGGAAACTCATCTGACTCTACCCAAACACCTTCTTTCTCGCCATTGGCATTCAGGATGCCACCTTCCAGCGTATTGGCCAGGTAGGCAGTAGGCAGCAGGATGTCAGCATCAGAGCGCAGCTTGCCGTGTACTTCTTCCAAAGCATCTTCCAGGTAGTCGCCGTACTCCTCGTTGAAATCGTCTTCCATATCGTGGAGTTCCTCTTCCATATCGTCGTAGCGCTCGTCGTTGTAGTCCAGCGCATTCAGTTCTTCTTTCTTGCTGATGATAGCCACCAGCGAACTGTTCAGTGCATTTGCGTTCATAGCGTCGTTCTGTTTTTTACAAAGTTGGAAACATGCCGTAGTAATTGCAAGAATAAACAATGATAATTTGCTGCGGCCCTTACTGGGTTTTGATAAACGTATAAAAGCTGTATTTTTACAGAATACATGAAATAAACCATACCTATACCTATGGCAACAGATATTCTGCCCCTGAACGGCACCGACCATATTGAGTTTTATGTGGGTAACGCCAAGCAGGCCGCTCACTTCTATCAGACGGCTTTCGGCTTTAAGCTGGTAGCCTACGCCGGTCCAGAAACCGGTGTGCGGGATCGCGCCTCTTATGTGGTGCAGCAAGAGAAAGTCCGCCTGGTGCTGACTACTTCGCTGGATCCCAACTCAGACATTGCCCAGCATGTGCACCTGCACGGCGACGGCGTGAAAGTGCTGGCCCTGTGGGTAGACGATGCCGAAGCCTCTTTCCGTGAGACGGTAGGTCGTGGCGCAAAACCGGCCCTGGAGCCAAAAACATTGACCGACGAGCATGGCGAAGTGAAAGTAGCCTCCATCCATACCTACGGCGATACCATCCATACCTTTGTGGAGCGCAAAAATTACAGCGGCGTGTTCATGCCGGGTTATGTGCCGCGCCAGAGCGAGCTCGACATTGAGCCGGTAGGCCTCAGGTATGTGGACCACTGCGTAGGTAACGTAGAGCTGGGCCGTATGAACGAGTGGGTGAAGTTCTACGAAGATGTGATGGGCTTCAAGCTGCTGCTCACTTTCGACGACAACGATATCAGCACGGAGTATACCGCCCTGATGTCTAAAGTAGTATCAAACGGCAACGGCTACATCAAATTCCCGATCAACGAGCCGGCTGAGGGCAAGAAAAAGTCACAGATTGACGAGTACCTGGAATTCTACCGTGGTGCTGGTGTGCAGCATATCGCCGTTGCCACCAACGACATTCTGCATACCGTTGCCGAGCTGCGCCGCCGTGGCGTGGAGTTCCTGCGTGTACCGGAAACCTACTACGAAGACCTGATGGAGCGCATCGGCCACATCGACGAAGACATGGCCGACCTGCGCAAACTCAACATCCTGGTTGACCGTGACGATGAAGGCTATCTGTTACAGATCTTTACTAAACCAGTAGAAGACAGACCGACCGTTTTTTACGAAATCATCCAGCGCAAAGGCGCCAAATCGTTCGGTAAAGGCAACTTCAAGGCCTTGTTCGAAGCCATCGAGCGTGAGCAGGCGTTGCGTGGTAACCTTTAGTCGGCAAGCAAAGTATAGCACGGTGTAACCCGTGTTAGATACCTCTGTTTTGATATAACTATAGCACACCAGTTCTTAAAACCGCTATGCGGTAAGCGAGGGACTGGTGTGATTTTTTGTGGCGTAGGGAGGTGGAAGAGTTAGTGAATGAATTAGCGAGTGAGTGATTTGGTGGTTGTTAGAATCAGGATTTTCAGGATTTTCGCAAATAATTGACACACCCCTATCCCTCTCAAGAGGGGAATGGTAGCAGCTGCTAATCCAGAGGTATAGGCCTTATAGTTCAACGTACCCCTGGCAGGTATAGAAAGACTCACTTGCCCCTTGCACTATGCAGCAGACAGCGGTGCCAGGTGCACAAAAATGATTACCCACTGTTTGAGCGTTCAGCGAGTTTGGGGAATCTTGATTTTTTTGCCTACTTTTTTTATCAAGAAAAAAAGTAGGTCCCGGCCGGACAGGCCAAGCTACAAAGCAAGGCAAGTTAGGTATAGCAATACGGAAGCTACGTCAGGTATAGGTTTAGGCATAATCATATCGGCAGCTTTACCTGACAACGAGGCCAAAGGCCTCACTATACCAGACACGAGCGAGGACGCTCGCGCCATAGTACAAATTACCATAATACATCAATTACAATCGACATTATCATCAATACATACATTACGAAAACTATGATTGAACCAGCTATACAGCACAAAATAGACGCTTGGCTGAGCGGCAACTACGACGAGGCAACCAAATCAGAGATAAACGGCTTACTGGAGCGCAACGAGCACGAGGGGCTGGCCGACGCTTTTTACAAAGACCTGGAGTTTGGCACAGGTGGTCTGCGCGGCATCATGGGGGCTGGCAGCAACCGCATGAACCGCTATACCCTGGGTATGGCCACGCAAGGACTTTGCAACTACCTGAAGCAGAACTTTCCAGGTGAGCGCGTAAAAGTGGCCATCGCCCACGACTGTCGCAACAACTCCGACGTGTTTGCCCGCATCGCCGCCGATATCTTCTCAGCCAACGACATCGAGGTATACCTGTTTGAGGCCCTCCGCCCTACCCCGCAACTTTCCTTTGCCATTCGTCACCTTGGCTGCCACAGCGGTGTGGTGGTTACCGCTTCGCACAACCCAAAAGAGTACAACGGCTACAAGGTATACTGGAATGACGGCGCGCAGGTAACTACGCCGCATGACAAGAACATCATCGCCGAGGTTAACAAAATCACTTCCATCGATGAAGTAAAGTGGGAAGCAAAATCTGGCAATATCCATATGCTTGGCCAGGAGATGGACGAGGCCTATATGGCCAAAGTGCAGAGCCTGTCCATTTCGCAGGAGGCTATCCGCAACCAGCACGACCTCAAAATCGTGTTCTCTTCCATACACGGCACAGGTATAACGCTGGTACCCGAAGTGCTCAAGCGCTTTGGCTTCACCAATGTGCACATTGTAGAAGAGCAGGCCACGCCAGATGGCAACTTCCCGACGGTGGTTTACCCCAACCCGGAAGAGAAAGAGGCGATGACCCTGGCGCTGAAAAAGGCTGTGGAAATAGACGCCGACTTGGTAATGGCCACCGACCCGGACTCGGACCGCGTAGGTATAGCCGTGCGAAACCTGAAGAGAGAGTTTGAGTTGCTGAATGGCAACCAAACTGGTGCTCTGTTGATGAACTACCTCCTGCTAGCCTGGCAAAATGCAGGCAAACTGACGGGCAAGGAGTTCATCGTGAAGACCATCGTGACCACCGACCTGATCAAGGACATTGCTGACAGCTACAACGTGAAAATGTACGAGACGCTGACCGGCTTCAAATACATTGCCGAGAAGATCCGCGAACTGGAAGGCAAGGAACTGTACATTGGTGGCGGCGAGGAAAGCTATGGCTACATGATCGGTGACTTCGTGCGCGACAAAGACGCGATTTCGGCCTGCGCCCTGATCGCTGAAATGGCGGCAGTAGCCAAAGACAGAGGCCAGAGTCTGTTTGAGATGATGGTGGAGATGTATACCCAACATGGTTTCTATAAAGAAGAGTTGGTGTCTTTCACCAAAAAAGGCCAGCGTGGTGCCGAGGAAATTCAGCAGATGATGGCCGACATGCGCGCCAATCCACCGCAGATCATCGCAGGCTCCAGAGTGCTTGAGGTAAGTGACTACAAGCACAGCACCCGCAAAAACCTGATTACAGGAGAAGAATCGAAGCTGGGCCTGGAGAGCTCCAACGTGCTGCAGTACCTCACCGAGGACGGCAGTAAGATCTCCGCCCGTCCATCTGGTACCGAACCGAAGATCAAATTCTACATCAGCGTAAACGAGCCTCTGGCTTCTATGGAGGATTTTGATGCTGTTGACCAGCAGCTGAATCAGAAGATTGAGCAGATTTTAGTGGATTTGAAATTGAGGTAAGCTTAATTGTTAAATTGTTGAATGGCTAAATTGTTGGTGGGTATTCCTGCCGGCAGTCTAGCCATTTTTTATGCTCCCGGTTCTTTCTTCCAGAAGGGTTCGCTATACCTATACCTACATGGCATTATTGCAACTGCAAGTTGCAGGTATAGCAACCTTTATTGCTTTGTAGCTTCGCCTGTGCGGCGGGCACTCACTTTCTGTCTTGACACAAAAAGTAAGCAAAAAAGTCAAGACGCTTTTAAACTCGCTGACCGCTCAAACACAAAATCGTCGTTGGTGCACCGTGCACAGCTATTCGTTTCATAGTCTTCGGGGCAAGTTAGCCTTGCTATACCTGCCAGGGGTGATTAGCTACAAGGGTTATACCTCGAAATGGCAGCAACTGATTCCCCGCCTTGGATAAGGAGGGGTGAGGGGTGGTTGGAACCGGTACTGTAAAAAAAACCACGAAGCTTATATCGATGAAGAAGCAGCGGCAGAAATTCCCTTCTCGGCAGGGGCGGGGTGGGTATAATCTGTGGGAGTAATTAAAGACAGTCCCTGAGAAGCTATTCCTAAAAACCGACAGTAATGTAGAGTCCCCCTTCGAAGGAGGCAGGGGGATGACAATCGTGCACAACTCCTTCCCCTGCTTTGGGGCAGGGTCCCTCGATAAAGGGAAAGGTTAGGATGGGGTTGGCCTCTTACAATGCTTATACCCCAAAGCCGCTGCGGACTTCCAAATCCGTGTACTATATTGATAAATTCCGAAAAGCTCTTATATAAGTTGGCGGCATCAGCCACCCCCGCAAACAGGCAAATTGGGAAGGGGCGATCAATGTCCGTACCTTTGTGGAAATAAAAGATCAATCACGATGAACGTATCATTCTCAGAGATAAGCAATAATATTAAGAACCGCAGGACGACCAAGCCCGGCAAAATGAACGGACAGCATATACCTGACGATCAGATAAAACAACTGCTTGAGCTGGCCGACTGGGCACCTACGCACGGCCACACGGAGCCCTGGCGCTTCAAGGTATACGCCGGCGACAAGGTGCAGGACTTCTGCCTAGCACATGCTGAGCTGTACAAGAAGCATACTGAAGAAGAGAAATTCCTGCAGCAAAAGTATGACAAACTGCTGCACATGGGCGACCAGGCCTCGCATGTGATCGTGGCGTACATGCAACGCGGCAACTTGCCTAAAATTCCTGCTTTAGAGGAGATTGCTGCAACTTCATGCGCCATCCAAAACTTGTTGCTGGGCGCTACTGCCTTAGGTATAGCTAGCTATTGGGGCTCCGGCGGCATGGCTTATCAACCACCTATGAAAGATATGCTCCACCTGCGCGATGAGGATGTCGTGCTGGGTATTCTATACCTGGGCTATGCGGATGAATCTGCCGGAGAAGGCAAACGTACAGTGCCGCTCGAGGAAAAGGTAGAATGGATGTAAAATGTAAAAGCCGCTGGCTCTGGGGCGCAGCGGCTTTTTTAGGATCTCTACTGACACAAGGGACCTCTGTGAGCACTACGCTAAAGCAGGCACCCTATCCAGCGATAGTTAATTGTTTTTAGCGTCCTTGGTCTTATGTCAGACTTATCTTTGTTTAAAACCTAGAACGGGGGCTCGTCATCAAACCCAGAGGCTGGGAATCCTCCCCCACCTTTAGTGCCGTCGTTCATGCGGCTTCCCAACCGGATGGCACCTGGCGTCTCAGCATCGAAGCTGCTGTTAGGCAAGGCATTAAAGCCGCCGTCTCCACCAAAATCAGAGTCCAGGTTCGTGAACTTGGTGTACTTACCGATAAACTTCAGCTGCACGTTCTCCAGGGAGCCGTTACGGTGCTTGGCAATAATCACCTCTCCTACGCCAGCCGTGGGGTTGCCCATTTCGTCTTCGGTGATGCCGTAGTATTCCGGACGGTATAGGAAGAGCACCATGTCCGCATCCTGCTCAATGGAACCGGATTCACGTAAGTCAGACAGCTGCGGTCGCTTGTCGCCGCCGCGGGTTTCCACGGCACGGCTCAGCTGAGAGAGGGCAATTACCGGCACGTTGAGCTCCTTGGCCAGCATTTTCATAGCCCGCGAAATGGAGGCAATCTCCTGTTCACGGTTACCCCCACTCTTGCCGTCAGCGTTGCCGCTCATCAGTTGCAGGTAGTCAATGATCACCATCTGGATGTCGTACTGCGCTTTGAGTCGACGGCATTTGGTACGGAGCTCACGAATAGAAAGACCTGGCGTATCGTCAATGAAGATCGGCGCTTCGGTCAGTTTGGAAATCTTATGGTTCAGCTGTGCCCATTCGTAATCCTCCAGGCTGCCTTTCTTGATCTTCTCCGAATCGAGTTCGGCCTCTGAGGAAATCAAACGATTCACCAGCTGCAGCGAGGACATCTCGAGCGAGAAGATCGCTACACCCTTCTTAAAATCCACGGCGGCATTGCGCAGGCAGGAAAGCACGAAGGCCGTCTTACCCATCGCGGGACGAGCCGCCAGGATGATCAAATCCGATTTCTGCCAGCCGGAAGTCACGCGGTCCAGGGCCGTCATACCGCTTGGTACGCCGGTCAGACCGTCGGTTTGCTTGCGTTTCTCTTCCAGTTCCTTGATGGCGGCATGCATCAAAGAGCGCATGTCGTCGAAGTTTTTTCGGATGTTGGATTCGGACACTTCGTAAAGCTTGGCCTCTGTTCGGTCAAGCAGTTCGAATACGTCGGTAGTATCTTCAAAAGCGCTCGAAAGCACTTCGGAGGAAATCGAGATCAGGTCGCGCTTAATGGAATTTTCCGTGATGATACGGGCGTGGTACTCAATGTTGGCCGCCGAGTTCACGCGGGTTGTCAGCTGCGTAACGTAGTAAGCGCCACCGGCCAGTTCCAGCTCACCGTTCTCGCGCAGTTCGTGTGTTACGGTCAGGATATCGATCGGCTCTGACTTGTCGAACAGGGCCAGGATCGCTTTAAATATGCGTTGGTGCGCTTCTTTGTAAAAAGAGTTGGGGCGCAGAATGTCAATCACCGTGGTCAGCGCATCCTTCTCCAACATCAGAGCGCCTAACACGGCCTCCTCCAAATCTAGTGCCTGCGGCGGTTTTTTTCCCAACTCTGCCACGGCAGGGGCTTTTTTGCTCCAGGTGCCGCGGTTGCCAGTTGGCCGCACGTTCATTTTCATCTCCTCCATACCACAAATTTAAAAAGTAAGCCGCCCAAGTAATCCACAAATTACGGAAGATATCCACATATTAGCGTATAGCTATTTTTATTTAGCTGAGTAATTATAATTTTGTCGGTTCGCTAAATGCATAGCACGGATTATGGAGAGAACGGATTTTAAATACATTCACCTGATTGCCACAGGGGGTAGCATCATGCACAACCTTGCGCTGGCGTTGCACGATCAAGGTATAAAAGTGACTGGCTCGGACGACGAGATCTACGAGCCTGCCAAAAGCCGGCTGGCTGCTGCAGGTATACTGCCAGCCGAGGAAGGCTGGTTTCCAGCAAAATTAGACAACCGCCCGGATGCCGTGATCCTGGGGATGCACGCCCGCGCCGATAACCCGGAGTTGCTTCGTGCCCAGGAACTGGGTATACCGGTCTACTCCTTCCCGGATTTCATTTATGAACTGAGCAAGCACAAACAGCGCATCGTGATCGGTGGTAGCCATGGCAAAACGTCCATCACCTCCATCATCATGCACGTGCTCCAGCATTGCAACCGCCTATTCGACTATGCCGTGGGCGCGCAACTCGAGGGCTTCGACCGCATGGTACGACTCACGGATGACGCTCCGATCATCATCATCGAAGGAGACGAGTACCTGTCCGACCCGATCAAGCGCGTACCGAAGTTTCACCTGTACCACCACCACATCGCGGTCATCAGCGGTATCAGCTGGGACCACATCAACGTGTTCCCGACGCCGGAGGTATACCGCGACCAGTTCCGCATTTTCGCGGAGATGACGCCAAAGGCCGGTACCCTCATCTACAACCAGGACGACGAGCAGGTACAGTTGGTGGCTGTACCACGCAACCCTGCCGACATCAACTACATTGGCTATACCGTACATCCGCATAGCATCATCAACGGCAAAACCATTCTGCATACCAAAAAGGAGGGCGATATAGAGATCCCGCTTTTCGGGGAGCACAACCTCCGCAACATCAGTGCAGCGAAGGAAGTCTGTAAGAAGATTGGTATCAAGGCACCTGACTTTTACGAGGCGCTCAAAACCTTTAAGGGTGCGGCCAAACGACTGGAGAGACTAGGCGAAAGCAGCAGCTCAGTACTTTTACGTGATTTTGCACACGCGCCTTCCAAAGTGAAAGCGACCACCGAAGCCGTGAAAGCACAGTACCCGCAGCGCAAGCTGGTGGCCTGTGTGGAGTTGCATACCTTCAGCAGCCTCAATAAGAACTTCCTGCCACAGTATGTGCGCTCACTCGATAGAGCAGATGTGCCGATCGTGTTCTTCAGCCCGAAAACCGTGGAGCACAAGCGCATGGAAATGCTCTCAGAAGAAGACCTGCGCCATGCTTTCGGCAATCCAAAGCTGCAGGTGTTCACCGACTCAACCGCCCTGCTCGAGCACCTGAAAGGCATGGACTGGCAAAACGCCAACCTGCTGCTCATGAGCTCTGGCACTTATCAAAACCTTGACCTGGAGGCGCTCAAAAAAGCGGTTCTTTAAACCACCCAACCATGCAATTGAACCTGAAGCGCCCCATCGTATTCTTCGATCTTGAAACCACCGGCACCGACATCTGCAAAGACCGCATCGTCGAGATCAGCGTGTTGAAAGTGATGCCCAACGGCGAAGAGATCCTCAAAACCCGTCGCATCAACCCGACCGTGCCGATCCCGCTCGAGTCGAGTTTAATCCACAAGATTTACGACGAGGATGTAAAGGACGCTCCTACGTTCCAGCAGGTGGCCCGCAACCTGTACCAGTTTATGGAGGGCTGCGATCTGGGTGGCTACAACCTAGTGCGCTTCGACATACCGTTGCTGGCCGAGGAATTTCTGCGGGTAGGTATAGACTTCGACATCGACAACCGCCATGTGGTGGATGCCTGCCGTATTTTCCACATGATGGAGAAGCGTACGTTATCGGCGGCTTACAAATACTACTGCAATAAAACACTGGAGAACGCCCACAGCGCCGAGGCTGATACCGTAGCGACTTACCACATCCTGAAAGCACAGCTGGAACGTTACGAGAACACGGTAGTGGAAGTAGCAGAAGGTATAGAAGAAACTCCTATCCAAAATGACATGGGACAGCTTCATAAGTTCACGTTCGAGAAGTCAGCTGACCTGGCTGGCCGCATTGTGTACAACAATGCAGGGCAGGAAGTCTTTAATTTCGGAAAGCACCGCAATGTTCCAGTGGAGGAAGTACTAAGCAAAGAGCCAAGCTACTACGACTGGATGATGAAGGGCGATTTCCCGCTGTATACCAAAAAGATCCTCACGCGCATCAGATTAAGAAACATGCAGAGTAGTGTTTCTTAATAATTCTGCTTTATTGTTAATGATTGAAGCTCTTACTTCAATACTTTCCTCCATTGGAAATAAAATATTTCAAATCAGATTTCACGCCCCTTGCGCAAACACAAGTTTGGCTCTTCGAGGTAGATTCTCAAGAAATAAAAAGAGAGATTGGTTTAGATAAAAACAACAGGGTTGTTTTTGCCTTGCCTGATAAAAACTGTCCAAGAGGTTTATTTGGTGACTCTCCAGTAAGTTTCAATTTGGAAGATATGGAGGTGATTACTAAAGAAGAATTTGAAGCAATGTGGGATACAATTATTTAAATCACCACAAATAAAAAAAAGCGGGCTGCCAGATATCTGGCAGCCCGCTTTTTTTTGTGGCTATACCTGCAACTACTCCTGTCTCGAATTTTTAAGCCGCACACCTTGCAGCATGGTGTTACCTTCCTGCACCTTATGGCGGCAGTCGTAACCAGCGGCGCGGATCGAGCACTGGCAGCCGGTGATCCTGTTATCCTCGAAGTTGAAGTAACAGAAATCGCAGCCGGCAGTGGCTTCGCAAATGTGCTTCACCGACTTGCTGCTCAGGTATAAGCTGTTGTCTGAAGCAATATCCAGTTCCAGTGCCATTGAGCGGAAAGAGCCGTTGTACATGCCCAAACCTACCAGGTAATAAGTTGCAGGAAGGTTCTTGTTGTCCTGCACCTTATGGATTGTCACTTTGTTCACCACGGTGCCGTTGCCAAACTCCTTTATAAAAGGCTGCACCAACTCCTGCTGCGGTACGACAAAATCGATCTCGTCCAACACCACCTGTGCCAACAGTTGCCCGTCATACTTAGGTCCGGCCTCTTCGTCGAGTGGCTCCTCTTCACTTTCCTCCGGGAAAGCTTCGCGGCGCGTACAGCTAGCCGCTACCAGCAGGATCAGGGACAAGGCCAGCGACCAGCGCAGGCAGGCCTGCAGTAGCTGCCGGCCATTGGCTAAGTGTGATGGAGTCATGTAGGTCTATCGGGTTAGTGATTATTTCTTGTAGTATTTCATCGCTTCCGGCATATAGCTCTGCAGGTTAGCGCGACGTGTACCAGCGCTCGGGTGCGTGCTCAGGAACTCTGGTGGTGCCTGTCCGCCAGACTTGGCTTCCATACGCTCCCAGAAAGGGATCGCCTCCTGCGGGTTGTAACCGGCCATGGCCATAAAGATCAGTCCCAAACGGTCGGCTTCGCTCTCCTGGTTACGTCCATACTTCAGCATACCTAATGAGGAACCGGCACTATAAGCTGTCATAATCAATTGCTGAGCTACACCCGGCTGTGAACCGGCCAGGGCAGAAAGTGTCTGTCCGCCGAACTGCTGCGCCAACTGCTGGCTCATGCGTTCATTGCTGTGCTTGGCAATCGCATGAGCGATCTCGTGTCCCATTACTACGGCAAGGCCTGTTTCGTTTTGGGCAATCGGCAGTATACCTGTGTAAGTCACAGTCTTACCGCCGGCCATGGCCCAGGCGTTCACCTGGTCATCCTCGATCAGGTTATGCTCCCACGCAAAGCCCTGCAGCTGGTCTGACATGTTGTTGGCAGCCATGTACTGCTCCACCGCACGCTGGATGCGCTGCCCGGTGCGCTTCACCATGGCCGTGGCCTGTGCATCGCGCGACAGTTTGTTCTCTTTCAGGAACTGGTCGTAGGCGTCGTAACTCATTTGCATCATCTGCGCGTCTGACACGAGACTCAGCTGTCTGCGGCCTGTGATCGGCACCGTCGTACAGGCGACCATCATCACTACCGCTATTGAAAAGGCAATTAACTTCTTGTACATAGTTTTAAAATTTAAATGACTCTTTCAAAAAGGCTTTTCAAATTTTGAACCAATTTTTAAGAGTCAGGATAGAGTGGATCGTTTAATATGATAAAATTACTATACTTTGACCGATAAAACAAAGTGCAAACTGACACAAAACCCCGGTCTGCCACCTTGTCCGGCATTATGGAGGTATACGAACGCTGTATTATAAAATGTTGTACGCTCCATGTGCACAATAAAGCGGAACTTCTCTTGTTAAAGTATAAAAAAGGCTTACAACAATTCAGGCTGGGCACAAGCAGAAAAAATTGTCCTGAAACAGATTCTTTTTGCGGAAACATGCTGCATGAAAACCGGATATAGCCTATTTTTGAGAATCGATAAAGAAAACTCCCTTAGCATTTTATGAAAATAGTAGCCATCGGCCGCAATTATGCCGATCATATAGCCGAACTGAAAAACGAAGTGCCGGACGAACCGGTGATATTTTTTAAGCCCGACACTGCCATTCTCCGCAACAACGAGCCCTTTTACTACCCGGAATACAGCCAGGACATTCACCACGAAGTAGAGTTGATTCTGCGCATCGGCCGCGAAGGCAAGAACATCGATAAGAAGTTTGCCCACAAGTATTACGACGCCATAGGTTTAGGTATAGATTTCACGGCCCGCGACCTGCAGGCCAAGGCCAAAGCCAAAGGACTGCCCTGGACGCTGGCCAAAGGCTTCAACGGCTCTGCCCCGGTATCGGAATTTCTACCGCTCGACCAGTTTGAGAATCTGCACGACATCAACTTCAAGCTGGAAGTGAACGGCGCCACCCGTCAGCAAGGCAACTCAAAGATGATGCTGAACACCTTCGACGACATTATCGCGTATATCTCCCGCTTCATTACCCTGAAGAAAGGCGATATTATCTTTACAGGTACGCCTGAGGGAGTGGGCCCGGTGCAGATCGGCGACAGATTGGAAGGCTATGTTGAAGATAAAAAATTACTCGACTTTGAAATTAAATAAGCGCCTGTCGCTCCTTTTCGCTTACGTATTCACTACCCTCGGACTGGCCGCCCAACCGGCACCGGAAAAGGGCTACTTTATGTTCCCCATCAAGCCGGGGGTGCGCAACTACCTGTCCGGCTCCATGGGCGAGATACGCGCCACCCACTTTCACGGCGGCCTGGACATCAAGACTGACCAGCGCGAAGGCTTGTCGGTATATGCTGCCGCAGACGGGTATATCTCCCGTGTGAAGATGTCGACCTACGGGTATGGCAACATCATTTACGTGACGCACCCGAACGGCCTCACCACCACCTACTCGCACCTGTTGGCCTTCTACGATCCCTTGGCGGACTATGTGCTGAAGAAGCAGTATGAGAAGGAGACTTTTGAGCTGGAGCTTTTCCCGGAAAAGAATCTGTTTCCCGTGAAGAAGGGGCAGATCATCGCTTTGTCTGGTAACACGGGTGGCTCAGGTGGCCCGCACCTGCACTTTGAGATCCGTGATGCGGAAGACCGTCTGTATAACCCCCTGCGCTGGGGCTTTAAGGAGGTCATCGACACCACACCGCCTGACTTGCTGGGCTTGGGTATACAGCCGCTGAACATCTATGCTCGCATCAACGGCGAGTTCGCCCGCCGGGAGTTCACGCCCAAGAAAGCCAACGGTACGCATACCCTGGCTGACACGGTATACGCCCATGGCCTGATCGGCTTTGAACTGCAGACCATCGACCGCTACGACGACACGCAGAACCGCAATGGTACGCAGGACGTGACTGTGTTTGTGAACGACCGACAGGTATACAACCACCACATCGACCGCGTGCCGTTTGAGCTTTCGAAGCAGGTATCGCAGCACGTGAACTACAACGTATACCGCCGTACAGGCCGCACTTTCCAGAAAGCTTACGTGGACTATGGTAACGACCTGCCACTTTATACCGCGCCGCAAAACCGGGGCAGGCTGAACGTGCACGCCGACTCCATCTACCACATCCGGCTCGTCGCGAAAGACACCTACAACAACGCCTCTACCCTGACCTTTGTGGTGAAAGGGCAGAAACCGACTTTCACCCAGGCGGCTAACGGGAAAGTGACTAAACCGCAACTGAGCTACGAGATCATCGGCAATATCCTGAAAGTGAATGCTTCCGACACATCGGCCACACCGCGCAACGTGGAGATGGTGGTGAACAACCAACGCCTGATGCTGGTACCGAGCTATACCAAAGGTGCTGCCTCGGTGAGCCTCTACGACCTGCGCGGCGGTCTGCCCGAGTCACTGGAGTACTGCGGCACCTCTACCCTACTCGACTTGCAGGCCGCTATACCTGCAGGCCAGGAGCACAGCTTCAGCAACCGCGACATGACCATCCGCTTTGACAAAGAGAGCCTATACGACACGCTATACCTGCAGGCCAAAAAAGAAGGCGACGTATACACGATCGGCGACTACTTCACCCCACTGCACAAAGCCATCAAAGTGACCATTACACCTAGCAAGCCGGTAACTGACAGAAGCAAAGCAGCTGTGTACTATCTCGGTTTAGGCAAAGGTAGGGGCATGATGGGGGGCGTTTGGGATGGCAATAGCATCACCTTCTCCGCCCGCAGCATGGGCAAGTTTCAGGTACTGGAAGACGTGAAAGCGCCCACGATCAAGCTGCTCAGCAAAAGTCCTACGCAGATCAGGTTCAGGATTGGCGACAACCTGTCGGGCGTCAACTCTTTCCGCTGCGAGGTGAACGGCAAGTGGCTGCTCATGAAATACGAGCATAAAACTGCCACCATATACTCCGAAAAATTAGATAAAAGCCTACCTTTGTCAGGAAAGGTAGTTTTGAAGGTGAAAGACAACGCCGGGAACGAAGCGGAGTTTACTACCACCATTTAAAATCGGTTCGCCTCGTGCAACGGTTTTTCCTGGAAAGACAACCTGTAAGGACATTACCTGTTGGATGAAACTGAAATGGCTGGTGATTGAAGGTATAGCTTATACCTCTGAAGCCAGCAACTAAACAGAAACCCATGGAACTGAAAATCGGAGATAAAGCGCCGGAGTTTGAGGCAAAGGACCAAAACGGCAACACGGTAAAACTGAGTGATTACCGGGGCAAGAAAGTGATTCTGTATTTCTACCCGAAAGACGACACTTCCGGCTGCACCGCCCAGAGCTGCAACCTGCGCGACAACTATAGTGACTTGAAAAAGGAAGGCTATGAAGTGCTCGGCGTGAGCATCGACGGCGAGCAGTCGCATCAAAAGTTCATCAGCAAGTACGAACTGCCCTTCACGCTGCTGGCCGACACCGACAAACAGTTGGTAGAGCAATACGGCGTGTGGCAGGAGAAATCGATGTATGGCCGCAAGTACATGGGTACCATGCGATTCACCTTCGTCATCGACGAGGAGGGCACCATCGAGGACATCATCACGAAAGTGAAAACGGCCGACCACGCCGCCCAGATCCTGAAAAAGTAATGCAGAACGCAGCTGTCCTCACGGGCAGCTGCGTTTTTCGTATATTTGAGTTTTAAAAGGTCGCAAGGCCTTTTATTAGATGCCAGCGGCAGTCATTGAATATATAGATTCCTGGAGTGTGACGGACATCACACTATACCTTTCAGGAACATGCAGGTTTAAGTATTCAGTGCCTTGTCGATAGAAATTGTCAGTTGTTGCTTCGAGTCAACAATGTAACAATTTAGCCATAAGCAATTTAACAATATAAGAATCAACAATTTAACAATTTATATATCGTGAACCCACACAACAAAAGCATCGACGAGCTGAAGCAAATTGCGGCACAGGTTCGCCGTGACATCGTGCGCATGGTGCATGCGGTAAACTCCGGCCACCCGGGCGGCTCGCTCGGCTGTACGGATTATTTCGTGTCGCTGTACTTCAGCGTGATGAACTACAAGCCACAACCATTCAACATGGACGGCGAAGGCGAAGACCTTTTCTTCCTGTCCAATGGACACATCTCGCCGGTATGGTACAGTGTGTTGGCTCGCGCCGGCTTCTTTGAAGTGGCAGAACTGGCTACTTTCCGCAAGATCAACTCGAGGCTGCAAGGCCACCCGGCTACCGAAGAAGGCCTGCCAGGTATACGCGTAGCCTCTGGCTCGCTGGGTCAGGGACTGTCTGTGGCAGTTGGTGCCGCGCAGACCAAGAAGCTGAACAAAGACAATAACCTGGTGTACGTGCTGATGGGCGACGGCGAACTGGGCGAAGGTCAGGTATGGGAAGCGGCCATGTATGCTGCTCACAACAAAGTGGACAACCTGATCGCGACCGTGGACCGCAACTACCAGCAGATCGACGGCGGAACGGAAGAAGTACTGGCGCTGGGCGACCTGCGTCATAAGTTCGAAGCATTCGGCTGGCATGTACTGGAGGCTGACGGTAACAACTTCGAAACGCTGCTGCCTGCACTGGAAGACGCGAAGAAAGCTACCGGCAACGGAAAGCCAGTCATGATCCTGATGAACACGGAGATGGGCTTTGGCGTGGACTTCATGATGGGATCGCACAAGTGGCATGGCGTAGCGCCAAACGACGAGCAGTTGGAGATCGCACTTCAGCAATTGGCAGTACAGCAAGCTTCAGATTACTAAGGAAAAAACAGAAATGAAAGAGTATACATATACAGAGAAAAAAGACACCCGTTCTGGTTTTGGCGTAGGCTTGCTGGAGCTTGGCCGCACCAACCCGAACGTAGTAGCCCTTTGCGCTGACCTGATCGGTTCGCTTAAAATGGATGCCTTCAAAAAGGAGTTCCCGGAGCGTTTCTACCAGGTAGGTATAGCCGAGGCCAACATGATGGGCCTGGCAGCCGGTATGACAATCGGTGGCAAGATTCCTTTCACAGGTACGTTTGCGAACTTCTCGACGGGCCGCGTGTACGACCAGATCCGTCAGTCAATCGCCTACTCAGGCAAGAACGTGAAGATATGCGCTTCGCACGCCGGATTGACGCTGGGTGAAGACGGTGCCACGCACCAGATACTGGAAGATGTGGGTATGATGAAAATGCTGCCGCACATGACTGTGATCAACCCATGCGACTTCAACCAGACCAAAGCAGCTACGATCGCGATTGCCGAGTATGAAGGTCCGGTATACCTGCGTTTCGGTCGTCCGGCTGTTCCTAACTTCACTCCTGCCGATCAGAAGTTCGAGATTGGTAAGGCCGTGATGCTGAACGAAGGCACCGACGTAACGATTCTGGCTACAGGTCACCTGGTATGGAAAGCCATCGAAGCGGGTCACAAACTGGCTGAGAAAGGCATCAACGCCGAGGTCATCAACATCCACACCATCAAGCCGCTTGACGACGAGGCCATCCTGAAATCGGTTGGCAAAACCAAGTGCGTGGTAACCGCCGAAGAGCACCAGTTGAACGGTGGCCTGGGTGATTCGGTAGCGCAACTCTTGGGTCGTCAGCTGCCTGCTCCGCTGGAGATGGTGGGCGTGAATGATTCATTTGGTGAGTCTGGCACGCCAGACCAGTTGATGGAAAAGTATGGCCTGAGCACCGAGAACATTGTGGCTGCCGCTGAGCGTGCCATTAGCCGCAAATAATACATAAGGCTATACTTTAGCTTTTTTACAAAAACAGAAGGGGCTGCACTGGTAAAGTGCAGTCCCTTTTATTTTTATGGGCTATATTGCATATTCAGACAGGTATAACCGCCCTGCCCCTGCTACCTGACGCGTGGAAGACAAAGAGATTCTAGAAAAATTCGCCAACCCCGATAGCCGTAACCTGGCCTTCAATCAGCTTGTCCGGAAGTACCAGCAGAAGATCTACTGGCACATCCGGAAAATGGTGATCGACCACGACGACGCGGATGATCTCACACAGGAGGTTTTCATCAAGGTATGGAAGAACCTGGAGAATTTCCGGCAGGACGCGCAGCTTTATACCTGGCTTTACCGTATCGCCACCAACGAGTGTCTTACCTTTCTTTCGAGTAAGCGCAAAAAATTTTTTCTGCCTATAAACGACGTGGCTGCCGAGCTCACCGAGAAGATCGATTCCTCACCAAATATTGACGGAGACGAGATACAGCTCAAGTTGCAAAAAGCCTTGCTGAGGCTGCCTGACAAGCAAAGACTCGTCTTTAACATGAAGTACTACGACGAGCTCAAATACGAGGAAATGTCTGAGATTCTGGGCACATCGGTGGGTGCTTTAAAGGCGTCTTACCACCACGCGGTAAAAAAAATTGAAGAATTTATTAAGCGGGATTAAACTTTAGCGCGCTAAGGCCATCTAACCCATAAGTACATTAACCATGAAAAACGATTTTAAACTAAGCGACCTGCCCAAGCGCAACATCTACGAGGTACCGGACAAGTACTTCGACAGACTGCCTGCGCAGATCATGGAGCGCACCGCCGGAGCCGGGTATAGCCCTGCCCCCTGGTATGCCGCCGCCTGGAAGCCGCTGCGTTTGGCGCTGGCCCCTTTGATGCTGGTATTGGTGCTGGGTGTGCTTTACTTAGTAAACCTGAATAACAAGGAGGAACAGCAAATAGCAAACCTGGCCAGCATTCACGACAAGGAAATAGTAGACTACCTGAGCACCTACGCAGTGCTCGAAAGCGCTGACTTTGCAGATCTGAGTACTGTTTCAGAGAAGGAGATGACCTCTGAGTTTCTGAACGTGAGTCCTAAAGCCGCCGAGGAAGAGCTGGAGTACTACCAACTGGATACGATTGAATATTAAAGCACTGATGAAACGAATACTGATTTTATTTCTCTTCTGCGCCTTCGCCCTGGGTGGCACTGTGGCCATGGCCCAAAATGGTCGTTCGCAGGACAGAAGAGAAAACGTGGAAGCCGCCAAAGTGGCCTTCCTGACCGACAAGATGGGACTGACTGCTGAGCAGTCGCAGAAGTTCTGGCCACTCTACAACGAGTACGAGACCAAGCGCCGCGAACTGGTGCGCTCCTACCGCAGCGGTTACCGCGAAGACGTGGACCAATTGAGTGACCAGGAGGCAAAAGCCCGCCTGGACGGCATGTTCAATACCCGCGAAAGAGAACTGGAACTGGAGAAAGAATACGTGGCCCGTTATCAGCGCGTCATCTCCTCAAACCAGATCATCAAACTTTACCGCAGTGAGCGGGAATTCACCAAGCTCCTCCTGAAAAAGCTGGAGGCCAACAACAAAGTACAGTAGTTTTTTTGAATAGATAATTATAGTGAGAACAGCGAAAGGACCTGGCATTTTGCCTTGCTTTTTCGGACAAACAAAAGCCCCTGCTATACCCTAGCGGGGCTTTTGTTTTTACTAGGCCTCTGTTTAGTAAGCCTCGAGCAGGAAGTTTATATCGTCTGCCGGCTTAAACTCCATGGCGGGCTGTCCCTGCAAAAAGATGCGTACCGGATGCGGTCCCAACAGGTTGATCCTCTCTCCCGTAATGCGCAGCATGCTGCCCTCTCGCAAACCCACTACCGGCTGGCGGTTATGCACATGAAACTCCTGTATGCGGGTTTCGCGCGTTTCGCCCATGTGCGTGGAATCTGGCAGCGGATCAAGGTAGTGTGGATTGATGTTGAAAGGCACCAATTGCAGCGCGTCGAAGGATTTAGGGAACACGATGGGCATGTCGTTGGTGGTACCGATGGTCTTGCCGGCCACGTTGGTGCCGGCGCTGGTGCCCATGTACGGCATTCCCTGCTCCACCCGCTTCTGCAGCGGCTCAATCAGTTTGTTGGCATAGAGCTGACGCAGCAGCAGAAACGTGTTGCCCCCGCCAATAAAAACCGCCTCGGCCTGCTCCACGGCCGCAACTGCGCTCTCCGCCTCGTGCACACCGCTCAGTTGTATGCCCATTGCTTCAAAGGCCTCACGCGCTTTGGCCGTATAGTCGGTGTGCGAGATGCCGCCCGGACGGGCATAAGGTATAAACAGGATGCTCTGGCGGTCGCCGAGCAGTTCTTTGATCTCGCTCTGGCAATGCTCCAGGTAGCCCGTTCCGTGGGTCGAGGAGGTACTCACTAAAAGGATATGCTTCTTTGGTAGGGCTTTTCTCATTTGTTTCGATTTTGAATGATACGGGTCGCGTATACCTGCAAAAGTATCAAATTCCGGCGAACCCCGCCCATAGCATTCTGCAAACAGCCGCTATACCTGCGCCGGATCAAATTGTGCGAAGCACTTTTTAAATGACAGTGTGGCTATACCTTCAGGTTTTGACCCTGAGCTTGATCGTTTCCAGGTAGGGATCCAGAGAGGCCTTGTTGGTGAGGGCGCGAACCAGCCCAATGGTTTTCAGATCGTACAGGAACCAGACCTCTACATAATAGTTATGAAACCAGTACAGATCAATTTTGCACCACCCACGGATAATGTGATGCAGATAGCGCCCCTGCTCCAACACCATGGCGGCCTGCTCCCGGGGCGAGAGCGAATTAAACTCAGTAATCGTCAACATAAAGATCTACTCCATACCTTGTGCAAAGAAAAAGGCTGCCGGGGCAGCCTTTTGGTTAACGAAAATATCGGAGGTTTAGATATTAATTCAAATGAAGGGTATACAATTCAAATCTGGTGGAGGCAAAACTCCAGTGCGAAGAAGAAGGATGGATCTCAACACCGTCCTCATCCATGATCGTCACGGCAAAGCCGTCACCCTGGTTGAGGGGCTCAGTAAAGTGCTTCACAGGATACACTCTCCCTTCCTCTATCCACTCTTCCGGTTCGAAAGCGGGCATCGACGCATCCACACACTTCGCGTAGACGGACATATAGCTTGGGGGAACAAATAAATTTACCATGTGTATGTAACGTTTTCAGAAAGATAAATAATTCCTGCCAATCAGGAAACATTGACCACATTAATTTTAGTGGATGCTCTTACAGATATTAACACAAAAACTATGCCTTTGTTTCTCTGTTTAAGTACCATGCCCCTGGGTCATCTGACACCAGCCCTATGGCTGCAAAATCAGCCCCTTTACAGTTAATAATTGACAATCAGCCAAGTCAGTGCTGAATGTGCCGGCTTTCTGCAGCCAATTGCCCCCGCAGCCGTAGTATATATTCCGCCCGTTATCATTTAAAAACCAAACATAGTGAATGCCTATGGAAACTAATTATCGTACCCCGACCCACGATAGCAAGGAAGCTTTTGCAGTTGCGCCGGGAGTATGGGGACTCAAGACCATTCTTGTTAACCTCTATTTTGTAACTGCCCCCGACGGCTCCTGGGTACTGGTGGACACCGGCTTGTATGGTGCTGCTGATAAAATCAGGAAGGTGGTGGATGAGCTTTATGGAGGGAAGCCCCCCAAAGCTATCCTGCTCACGCACGGCCACTTTGACCACATCGGCGCTGTGAAGGAGCTGGCACGGGAATGGGACGTGCCCGTGTACGCCCACCAGCTGGAGATGCCATACCTGAACGGTAAGTCCTCATACCCGCCGCCAGACCCGAGTGTGGGGGGCGGTGGTGTCGCCTACATGTCTTTTCTGTACCCCAAAAAGCCGATTGACATCCACGAGTACCTGGAGTTCCTGCCAGCTGACGGGTCAGTTCCCGGTCTGCCAGACTGGCACTGGATTCACACACCGGGTCATACGGCCGGGCACGTTTCCTTTTTCCGGGACAGCGACCGGGTGCTGCTGGCTGGCGATGCATTTGTAACGCGCCACGGGGAGTCCTTACTCGCTGTGATGAGCCAGAAGCGGGAGGTACATGGCCCACCTAAATACTATACCTCCGACTGGGGAGCCGCACATCACTCCGTGGAAAGGCTTATGGAGCTCAACCCAAGTGTGGCAGCAACCGGGCATGGCATGCCGATGGAAGGAGTGCAGCTTATGCGTCAGCTGGAAGAACTGGTAAAGGATTTCTGGTCGGTGGCGGTGCCAAGCCATGGCCGCTACGTGCACGAGCCCGCCATTACCGATGAGCAGGGCGTGCTTTCCGTACCTCCCGCGACGGACAACACCATACCGAAGGTCATGGCCGCGACAGGTCTGGTAGCACTGGCTGGCGTGGCGCTGGTGGCTTACTCCCGACGAAACAGGGACAACAACCGCAAACAGCACGAGCGAGCCATGCGGGAGCGCCCCTTCTCGCACAACAGGCCGATGCAGGGTATACCGCCCACGGTGCCTGCCACGCTGGACGAAGACGACCCGATCGCCCACACCAACCACTACCCATAAAAAAAAAGGCCGGGAGCAAACGCTTCCGGCCTTTCTTTTACACCTTGATTTGATTTTCTATACCTTACTTGCCTCTTCCGGAGCCGCTTTTCTTGCCGCCTCCGTCCTGCTTATTCACTGTTGCCCAGGCGCGCTTCTCGGCTTCTTCCTGGCTCACGCCTTTCTTTTCGTAACCTTCTTCGATGTGCTCTGCCTTGCGCTTCTGTTTATCTGTGTAAGACGATTTATCTCCTTGTGGCATTTGATCCTCCTTTTTTAAAGTTCAACATCTCAGGCCAGCCTCTTTCACCAGCCCCTCATATTGTACGCAGGTCAGCCAATTATGAATAAGCGGCAAGCAGAAAGGGCACTGGCAAAGCGTCAAAATACCTAACTTTGCAGTATGGTATCAATGAGACAGCTGTTTTTGCAGCACCAGGCACAGACAAGTGACTTTCCGCTGATGATCGAAGTGGAGAAGGCAGAGGGGATTTACATGTACGGCAGCGACGGCCACCGTTACATCGACCTCATTTCAGGTATAGGCGTGAGCAATGTGGGCCACCGGCACCCCAAAGTGCTGCGGGCCATCCACGACCAGCTTGACCGCTACATGCACCTGATGGTGTATGGCGAATTTGTGCAGGCGCCCCAGGTACAGTTGTCCCATGCCCTCAGCGGCACCTTACCTGATCGGCTCAACAACACTTACCTGCTCAACTCCGGGGCGGAGGCGGTGGAGGGTGCGCTGAAATTGGCAAAACGCTATACAGGGCGTACCGAGCTGATCTCCTGCTACAACGCGTACCACGGCTCTACGCAGGGCGCTCTTTCGATGAACGGCAGCGAAAGCTTTAAGAATGCCTTCCGCCCCCTGCTGCCCGATGTGCGCCACATCCATTACAACAGCGTCGAGGACCTGGAGCATATAACAGAGCGGACAGCCGCGGTTTTGATAGAGACGGTGCAGGGAGAGGCTGGCGTACGTGTGCCGGAAAAGGATTACCTGAAGCAACTGCGGGAGCGCTGCAACCAGACCGGCACGCTGCTGATTCTGGACGAGATACAGTGTGGCTTCGGCAGAACAGGCACCTTCTGGGCCTTTGAGCAGTTCGGTATAGAGCCGGACATACTGGTCTGCGCCAAAGGGATGGGCGGCGGCATGCCGATAGGTGCTTTCATCGCGCCGCAGGAAATCATGGCTGCTTTCAAAACCGACCCGATTTTGGGGCACTGCTCTACCTTTGGCGGGCACCCGGTAAGCTGCGCTGCCTCCCTTGCAACGCTGCAGGTCATCCAGGAAGAAAACCTGCTGGAAGGCGTGGAAGAAAAAGCCGAGCTGATTAAGCAGTTGCTCGTACACCCGCGCATCAAAGGCATCCGCAACAAGGGGCTGATGATGGCGGCAGAGTTTGAGTCATTTGAGGTGCTGAAGGCCGTGATTGACCAGGCCATCCTGAACGGTGTGCTGACTGACTGGTTCCTGTTCTGCGACAATTCCATGCGCATCGCCCCGCCGCTCACTATTACGGAAGAGCAGATCCGCGAAGCCTGCCAGATCATCCTGACCTCTATTAACGAGGCAATGGCTTAGTTTCCCATACCTGGCAGGTACGCTGGCAGGCTGTCCTGATCAGGTATAAAGGCTACGCACCGGAAATATTTTCCTGCGAGAAGCAATCGGGAGCGGCTTTGTCACGTAAAAGCCGTTGCCACACCTCCGAATCTGTGGTGTACTTCCTGATCTACCCCTATGGAAATAGCCATTGTACTGACCTTGCTGTTGATAGCGGTTGTGTTGTTCGCAACCGAGAAGGTGTCCGTTGAACTGGTCACCCTGGTTATGCTGATCATACTGGCAGGTTTGCGCATCATCAGTCCCGAAGAGGCCTTCGCCGGCTTCAGCAGCGACTTCATCATCATCATCGCCTCCATCTTCATCCTCAGCGCTGCCCTCCAGGAAACCGGCATACTCGATTTTGCCGTGGTCCGGCTCGCACGGCTGGCCGAGAAAAGCAATAACCTCATGCTGCTCACCATCATGCTGATCACGGGCATGGTCTCGGCTTTTATGAACAACACCACTGTAACGGCCATGTTCATTACGCCGCTGGTGGGTCTCTCCAAGCGCATTAACATGAGTGCGTCCAAGCTGCTCATGCCACTGGCTTACGCCGCTATTCTGGGAGGCACCTGCACGCTGATCGGCACGTCTACTAACGTGGCAGTGAGCGGCTACATTGCCAAGGCGGGTCTGGAGCCGATCGGGCTGTTCGAGATATCAGGTATAGGCTTCATCATCTTCGTGGTAGGCATCATCTACATGATGACCATCGGGCAGCGCATGTTACCTAACCACGCCGACCAGGAGCTGGCCGAAGAGTACAAGCTGCAGAAGTATGTAACCGAAGTGGTGGTGCTGCCTGACTCGCCGCTCGTAGGGCAGCTGGTTTTCACCTCCGAACTGACCACGCTGAACCTACGCATGCTCAACGTGATCCGCGCCAAAGAAAACTTCCTGCCCGACTTCCGTACCCGCATCCGCCCCAATGACATTCTGCTGGTGGAGGGCGACGTGGACACGCTGATGAAGGTAAAGGAGACGAAGGGTATACAAATCATGGCGGACGCGCTTATCTCCGAAGACCTGGAAACAGAAAATATTCGGCTGGCCGAGATCATGATCACAAGGCAGTCGAACCTGATTAACCGCACGGTCAAGGAGTCGGAGTTTCTGCGGCGCTTTGGCCTGGTGGTGCTGGCGGTGTCGCGGCACGGCGAAACGCTGCGAAGCAAAATAGGTAGCATAGAACTGCACATGGGCGATGTGCTGCTGGTGCAGGGTGCCCCTGAGCGCTTTGAGCAGGTCCGGAACTCGAATCACATTGCGGTGCTCGATGAGTTTGAGCCGGTGTTCTTCAAAAAGAAAAAGGGCCTGATCGTGATCGCCTGTTTTGCGCTGGCCATACTGGCTGGTACGCTGCAGTTGCTACCGCTCTCCATCGCTTTCCTGTCGGCGGCCGTTGCGAGCATCCTGCTGCGGGCCATCAGTGCGGAGAAAGCCTACAACGCCATCGACTGGCGCCTGCTTATACTTATAGGAGGTATGACGGCTTTTGGTGCGGCTATGGAAAACTCCGGCGCAGCCGAGTTTCTGGCGCAGGGCATCGTGCAGGTGATGGAGCCCATTGGTGGCACAATAGGTATACTGGCAGGTTTTGTGATCCTGACCGTGCTCCTGACCCAACCCATGTCGAATGCTGCCGCTGCCCTGGTGATTATACCTGTGGCGCTGCGCGCTGCCATGGAACTTGGGGCTGACCCACGCGCCTTTGCCATCGCCATTATGCTGGGGGCCTCTGTGTCGCTGGTGACTCCTTTTGAGCCGGCCTGTATCCTGGTATACAGCCCGGGCAAGTACCGTTTCCTGGATTTTATTCGGATCGGCACGCCACTCACTGTTTTGCTTATCGTTGTGATTATGGTAATGGTGCCCGTTTTCTGGCCTCTGTAGAGGATTAGGGCAGGCGGCTGAGCGTGACAATCACGACGGCGAAGAAAGCGGCGGAAAGCCCCACCGCCAGAATCAGCTTGCCCGCCTGCATGGCCACCGTTTTCTCGGAGCGGGGCAGCCAGACGTAATTCAGGCTCAGGTTGAGCAGGTATACCATCACCGTCAGCAGAAAGCTGATGAACCAGAAGGCAAAAAAGCGCAGGATGAAGTCTTCGGAGAGTAAGGTAGCCTCGTAGGAGATGAGGTGCAGCTCGTGGGCAAAGAAGAAATAAGCCAGCAGTAACAGCGCCAGGGCATACGATCCCAGTATGACCCCGTTCCACACACGCAGGTTTTTCATGCAATGGGTATTAGTAATTCAAGAAGGCCTGTGCATCCTCCCGTATCTGCTCGCGGGTCAGCCCGTCTTTCACGCCAATGGATATTCTGCGCACCAGCACCCCTACAATGGACTTCCTGAAACCGAGCCTCACCGCCATGTTGACGCAGAACTCCATTTCATTTTCGTCTACAATCCCATCGGCCAGCATCATCTCCACCAGGTCGTAGATCTGGTCAAAGCGCTCCGTATCATTGGACGGCATCTGCGGTTTTATGGATTGCACATTCGAGAGCAGGTTGCGCACCTCACTCGATTTCATGCCGTGGCGCTTGCCAATGGAAATGATAAACTCCATTTCAGTGGGATCCACGTGGCCGTCCGCCTTGGCGAGGGCACCCAGGTTGGTGATGTGGCTCTTTAATTTTTTCTCTGCCTCGCTTTCAAAAAAACTAAACATATGGCTCCCTTTTGACTAGTGTACAATTTCATAACAAATTAATAATAACTGCCCTAAGTATTGCTATACCCAGGCAGCTAATTTTGCAGCAGCTACAGTAGAAACGAATCTTTCCGGCTTTAAGTCTGCAGATGGTAGTGCTTTTGCATACGGTTTTCGCTATCTTATTAGTTATGATTTTGTATTCTTTTTTTATTTCCACTTAAATTAACAAATGGCTACCTTGCGGATTCATTAAAACCGCAACGAATACCGCGGTGATCAAACGAATGAGGCCGGATTCCGGCCTCTACAGGGAACAAATTAAACAGCAACTCTTTATGAAGAGGATTGGAGTATTTACATCAGGAGGCGACGCACCGGGCATGAATGCCTGCATCCGGGCGATCGTACGGACGGCCGTGTACAACGGGTTGGAGGTTTACGGTATCAGAAGAGGCTACAACGGCATGATCAAAGGCGACATTTTTAAAATGGAGTCATTGACAGTGAGCAACATCATACAGAAGGGCGGCACGATCCTGAAATCGGCCCGCAGCAAGGAATTTGCAACCAAGGAAGGACGCCAGGCTGCTTACGAGCAACTGAAAGCGCACGGCATTGAGGGACTGGTGGCCATTGGCGGTGACGGTACCTTTACCGGAGCCAACATCTTCTACGAGGAGTACGGCATCCCGACCATCGGCGCCCCAGGCACAATTGACAACGACCTTTACGGCACCGACTATACCATAGGCTACGACACAGCCGTGAACACGGCCCTCGATGCCATTGACAAGATCCGCGACACGGCTGACAGCCATGAGCGCGTGTTTTTTGTGGAGGTGATGGGACGCGACTCAGGCTACATTGCCATACCCTGCGCCATTGGCGGAGGCGCTGAGATCGTGATGATCCCGGAAACGGACACATCCATCGACTACGTGATAGACCAGTTGAAAGCAGGCTGGAGCCGTTCCAAAACATCATTTATCGTGATTGTGGCCGAAGGCGACGAAGAGGGCAGCGCGACAGAGATCGCGGCTAAGGTGTCGAAGCAGATTCCGGACATGGATGCGCGCGTGACCATACTGGGCCACGTGCAGCGTGGCGGTGCCCCCTCCGCAGCCGACCGTATGCTGGCCAGCCAGCTAGGCATTGCCTGCGTGGAGGGGCTTATAGAGGGCCGCACCAACGAAATGGCCGGCATCATCAACAGGGAGCTGGTTTATACCCCTTTCATCGAAACTATCACGAAACAGAAACTGATCAACCCGAACTTCACCAAAATGGTGGATATCCTGTCGGTTTAAGTCCGCTATACCTGAATAACAGCAAAGCCGGCACTTCGCAGTGCCGGCTTTGCTGTTATTATGCAACCTCACACGGCTATACCTATACCTATACCTATACCTATACCTATACCTATACCTATACCTATCTGGCAAGCTGCATCTGCTGTCCGATAAACGTCAATATCTCATCCCACTGCCCCGGATGGAACCAGGTATAGTCGCCATTTTTGTGGAACCAGGTAAGCTGCCGCTTGGCATAGCGCCGGCTGTTACGCTTCAATAAGCGCACCGCTTCCTCCCAATCATATTGGCCTTCCAGGTAATCGAAAATCTCTTTGTAGCCAACTGTTTGCAGCGCGTTGTGATCGCGGTAAGGGTATAGCGCTTTGGCTTCCTCCAGCAACCCCTGCTCCAGCATCAGGTCCATGCGGCGGTCAATGCGCTCGTACAGCTCCTGCCGGTCACGGCTGAGGCCGATCTTGATGATATGAAAAGGGCGCTCCCGGGCACCCGCCTTCCGGAATTCAGAGTAAGGCTGACCGCTTGAAAGGTATACCTCCAGCGCACGGATGACACGCTGCGGATTGGCCTTGTCCACCTGCCCGTAATAGGCGGGGTCGAGTTGCTGCAGCTGCGCCAACAGCGGCTGTAGTCCCTCCTGCTGGTAGCGGGCGGTCAGGTTGTCGCGCACGGCGGGGTCTGTTTCGGGCATTTCGTCCATGCCATCGGTCACCGCCCGCACATAAAGCCCCGAGCCGCCTGTCATTACTACCGACTCGTGCTGCTGAAACAGTTGCCCAAGCAATGCCAGCACATCCTGCTCGTAGGCGCCCGCATTGTAGGTCTCCGTGATCGGGTGCGAGTCCACAAAATGGTGCCGTATACCTTGCTGCTCCGCTGGGGTCGGCTTGGCCGTACCGATCGACATCTCCTGGTAAAACTGGCGGGAGTCGGCAGAAATGATTTCGGTACCAAAATGCTGCGCGAGGCGCACGCACAGGTCGGTTTTGCCCACGGCGGTAGGGCCAACTACCACTAAAAGAAAACGGGGGGCTTGCGCTGCAGACATGGACGGGACGGGAATTTTACTTCGTGAATATGCCACAAATTAACTCCCTTTCTTTTTATTCAGGAAGCAAAAGTGCCTTTGCTTTTGTTTTTTTACTAATTTATGGGTTTAAACGAGAACTGATCTACACCAGATGCCACTGATACCTAGCCGACAAACTACTGATAACCTGACGACAATGGCCGAAAACCTATTGCAGGTGCTCAGTCAGCTATACCCTGCTGACCATGCCTTGCTTGTGGCCTCTGCCACAGGGGAACTGCTGGCCGCCAACCCCAAAGCTGAAACGATACTCCCCGTGGAGCAGGGTACAGCCATTCGTCCGCTCATTGGCCTGTCTGATGATGATTTCGCTGCCTTTAAGGTATCGCTGGCCCGGCAGGATAAAGTGACAGGCCAAATAAAGGACCGCCAGGGCAACCCGTGCACTTTCCATTGCCAGCAGCTGCAGTTTCAGGGGCAGCCGTTCCTATACTTCGATATTCCGGAGAGCATGGCCACAGAAGCCAGTGACTCCAGCTACCACAACCTGTTCGACGACAGCGCGGAGCCCCTCTTCATTCTCGACCGCGATGGGGTTTTTATCGATATCAACCAGAGCGCCTCCAACCTGGCCGGGCTGAAAAAAGAGGAGATCATCGGCAAGTCTCTCTTTAAGCAGTTTGAGCTTAACCTGTTTGAGCGGGTTGCCTTGCGCAATCAATTGCAGACAACCCTAAAGGGAGAGCCGCAACGCTTCGAATGGTGGCTCCGTGAGACAGACCAGCAACTGATGCCGGTGGAGATTTGCCTGAAAAAAGGGAACTTCAATGGCCAGACGGTCATCTTCGGTTCTGCCAAAAACCTGTACGAAGCGGTGGGCGCAGAGCGCAACGTACGCTTCCGTAATCATCAGCTTGAGTTCGTCAACCAGCTGATCACCAACCTGTCGGGCGCTGAGAGTCGCGAAGATGTGCTGCGCTCTACCCTGAAAGAGCTGCTGGACAAGACCGATATTATTGGTGGCGCCGTCTATACCTACGATGCCGAGGCTGGCAGAGTCTTTCTTTCTTTCAGCACAGGCGAGACACTTTCGGGCAGCCTTCCGACTTCTATCCCAATGCCGCAAACACAGGCGAAGCAGCTTATCCAGCCAGAACGCCGCGAAGCCCTGCACGATATCATACAGCAAATGGAGGATTTGCTGGGCCAGCACCTGACGGTGCTCCCTGTCGGCTCGGAGGCGGGACTGTCGGCACTGCTGCTGGTGTGGCCGGGCCACGACGCTAAAATCACGCAGTCGTTTATGTCGCTGCTCGACTTTATCGGGGGCGCCATCGGTAACTACATTGCCAAACACGACCTGCAGCTCAAGCTCACCTACACCGAGGATAAGTATAAGATCATGTTTGAGTCTACTTACGACGCTATTCTGCTTTTCCGGGGTGACATTGTGGTAGACTGCAACGAGAAGGCGCTGGAGTATTTCCGCTGCAAGCGCGAGGATCTGGTAGGCAAGTCGCCTAAAGACTACTCGCCCGAGTATCAGCCGGACGGCATGCGCTCGGCGGAGAAGACCGCCATGCTGATCGACCAGCTGATGGCAACCGGGAAGCCAGTAACGGTGGAGTGGAAAAACATTCGCAAGGACGGCACCAACATGGACACCGAGCTCAACCTGAACCGGATCATGATCGACGGTGTGTACCACATACTGGTGTTCAAGCGCGACATCACGCAGCGCAAGCAGGTGCAGAACTCGAAGCGCCGCGAAGAGATCGCCCGCGAGTCCATGGCCCACTTCCGCAGCTTCCTGGAAAAGGTAAACCTGATCTACTACAGCCTCGACAAAAACGGTAACATCGCCTACGCCAACGACTACTTCCTGACCTATGTGGAGTATAGCCGCGAGGAGCTCATCGGGCAGAATTTCTATGAACTGCTGGTGCCCGATGCCGACCGGGAGGCACGCTTTGCCGACTTCAGGCGCTCGATGGAGACCAGGCAGCTGAACTCATACTACGAGCGCGACCTGATCACTAAGTCCGGGCAGGTGAAGACCGTGCGATGGAACTGCATGTTCGAGTACGGACCGGAAGGCGAGCTGATCGGCCTGACCAGTGTAGGCAAGGACATGACGGACAAGCGCATCGCCATGGAAGCCCTGAAAGACAACAAGATCCGTCTGCAGGACCTATTCGACAATGCCCATGACCTGATCCAGAACATATCGGTGGACAACAAGTTCATCTTCGTGAACAAAGCCTGGAAAGACCGCCTGGGCTATACCGATTACGATATTGAGTCGCTCACGCTCAACGACATTGTGCACCCCTACTACAAGGCCAAGCTGATTTACCAGCTGCGCAATTTGTACAAGGGCGAGAACGTGAACAAGATGGAGACCGTGTTCCTGACCAAGGCCGGCAAGCCCGTACACCTGATCGGCTCCATCACCTGCAGCTGGCAGGACGGGCGTCCGGTGGCCACGCGCGCCATCCTGCACGACATCACCGACCGCATCAAGGCAGAGCGCCTGCAGAAGGTATACTACAGCATCGCCAACCTGGCCATCAGCAGCAAGGACCTGAACTCGCTCTACTCGGCCATACACCGTGAGCTGAGCAAGATCATCGAGACACGCAACATTTACATTGCTCTTTGCGACGATAACCTCCGCCACCTGCACTTTGCCTACCTGGTCGACCAGTTTGTGGACAAATCATCTAAAACGCAGATGCGTCGGCAGTTTTCGCACGGTTTGTCAGAGTACATCATCGAGACGGGCAAGCCGCTCTACATGCAAAAGGCAGAGCTGCTGGAGCTGGCCAGAGAGCAGGACATCACCATACAAGGTGCTATACCTGAGGTGATCCTTTGCTCCCCGCTGGCGATCGGCGACCGCATCATCGGGGTGATCACGCTACAGGACTATCAGGATCCGAACGCCTACGTGCACACCGACATTGAGATCCTGCACTTTATTTCGAACCAGGTGGCTCTTGCCATTGAGCGCAAGCGCAATGAGGAGCAGATCAACAACCAGAACGCACGCCTCAACGCCATTTTTGAATCCGGGACACATCACATGTGGTCCCTCAACCGCGAATTTGAGCTTACTTCCTTCAACAAGAACTTTGCCACCGCCTTCTTCAACCGAAGCGGCCATGAACTGGAGCTTTACAGCAAGCTGAATGACGACGAGGTGCTCAACTTCCACGAAAGCTCGTTTGAGTTCTGGAAAGACAAGTATGTGCAGGCCTTTCAGGGGCAGCCGCAGCACTTTGAGATACACCTGCACAATCCGGAAAGCTGGCGCGAGGTATACCTCAACCCGATCTACCTGGAGGACGGAAGCTTTGAGGAGATATCAGGTATAGCCCTCGATATCACGGATAAGAAGCGCTCGCAGCTGGCACTGGCCCAGAGTGAGGTGAAGTTCCGAAGTATATTTGAGTCCTTCCAGGACGTGTACTACCGCACCACCATGGGCGGCGCCTTTGAACTGGTCAGCCCTTCTGTCTACAACCTGCTGGGGTATAATGAACAGGAGGTACAGCGTATTTCATCTGAACAACTGTATGCCAATGCAGCCGACCGGGCGCTGGTGAAAGAGCGGGTGCTGGAGCAGGAGAGCATCCGGGACTATGAGATAGAAATGATCTGCAAGGATGGCTCCACTAAAACCGTATTGCTCGATGCCCGCCTGACCTACGACCATGAGGGGAACCCGGCAGGTATGGAGGGTGTGCTACGCGACGTATCAGAACTGAAGCGCACGCAGGTGGCCCTGCTAAAAGCCAAAGAAGAAGCGGAAAACCTGCTCAAGGTAAAAACCCAGTTCCTGGCCAACATGAGCCACGAGCTGCGCACGCCTATGAACGGCATCATCGGTATGATCGACCTGCTGAGCCAGATCGTCAGCGATGAGGAGCAGAAAGAGTACATCGACACGCTGCGCAAGTCCTCGGACGCGTTGCTTGCAATACTGAACGACATCCTGGACCTGTCAAAAATGCAGGCAGGCAAGCTGGTGCTGCACGAAAGCGGTGTGGATGTGCACGATACGCTCAACAAGATACACTCGCTCTTTGCGAACCGTGCCCAGCAGAAAGACCTGAACTTTACCTATACCGTTACCGCAAGAACACCACGCTACGTGCTCACCGACGAGACGCGCTTCCTGCAGGTACTATCGAACCTCACCTCCAACGCCATCAAGTTCACCAACGAGGGCGAAGTGAGCATACACGTAGATGCCGAGCCATTGAAAAACGGCCAGGAATACAAGCTGCACGTGCGGGTGAAAGACTCCGGTATAGGTATAACCGAGGACGACCAGCGACTGCTTTTCACCGATTTCACGCAGCTCGACAATTCTTCCACCAAGACCTTTGGCGGTACAGGCCTCGGCCTGGCTATTTCGAAGCAGCTCACGCACCTGCTCGGTGGCAGCATTGGGGTAGAGTCCAAGCCGAACGATGGCAGTACCTTCTGGTTCACGATAAAAGTGAAGAAAGCCAACAGCGAGGAAGTGGAGGCACAGTTGCAGCGTATGCAATTGCAAAATGCCGAAGCCGAGGTGCTGGACTTCTCGCCCTATGTGCTGCTGGTAGACGACAACCAGATCAACCAGAAAGTGGCCTTCAAGCTGCTGGAGCGCCTGGGTTGTCGCTCCGATGTGGCGTCCAACGGCTACGAGGCCATCGACAGAGTCCTCAACAACGACTACGACATGGTGTTCATGGACATCCAGATGCCGGAGATGGACGGCGTGACAGCCACTACCATCCTCAAGGAGAAGCTCGGAAGCGACTGTCCACCCGTGGTGGCCATGACCGCCTACTCGATGCGCGAAGACGCCGAGAAGTTCATGAGCCAGGGCATGGACGACTACATTTCCAAGCCGGTTAAGAGCTCTGATCTTTATAAAGTGATCATGCGCTGGCATGAGCAGAATTACAAGCGCAACAAGACCAGCGAGCTGACGGCGGCAGTAGACGATGCGTCAGAAGCCGGTACTATACCTGTGATTGACCTGGCCATAACAGAGCAGCTCAAAGAGATCGGTGGGTCGGAGTTTGCCCTCCAACTGTATGTGGAATTTGAGCAGGAAGCCGGCGAATTGCTCGAAGAGGCCAAAAAAGAGCTGGACGTACAACAATACAAAAGTATTTTAAGTACATTGCATCAGCTAAAGGGGACCGGCTTTACACTTGGCATCAACCAGGTGGCCGAGCTAGCCAAAGTCCTGGAGCATGATATCAAACATGACCAGTACGATAACGTAGAGAATAACTTCGCAAAGCTGCTGGCCCAATACGAAAACTACTGCAAAACTTATAAAGAGATCATTATATAGTTTATTAATCCCATGGCAGAAAACAAGACCATCCTGATCGCAGAGGACAGCTCCGTGATCCTGAACCTGACGAAGAAAATCCTTGAGCTTCAAAACTACAAGATCCTGACCGCCAAGAATGGCAGCGAGGTGATCAAGCAGGTAGAAAACAACAAGATAGACGCTATTCTGATGGACCTTAACATTCCGATCAAGAACGGCATGGAATGCTCCAAGGAAATCCGCGCGCACAAAGACGAGCAGATCTCTAACATTCCGATCATTGCGGTAACAGGCAACGCCAACAACTACACCATGGAAGACTTCAAGGAAGTGGGCATCAATGAGTACCTGCCAAAGCCGCTTGATTTCGACATGCTGGTACAGACTGTAAAGAAGCACACCGGAGAGTTGTAGATGGAGCTGAAGTACACGCGGCCATTTTTAAATAAGCTGGAGGATATTTTTGCGGAGTCGGATTTTGTGCTGCGCTACGAGAAGGGGAATTTTAAAGCGGGCTACTGTGTGCTCAAAGACATGAAGGTAGCTGTCGTGAACAAGTACTTCAGTCTGGAGGGGAAGATCAACTGCCTGTACGACATTCTGAGAACCATTACAGTGGATGAAAACCTGCTGAGCGAAAAGAACCGACAGCTTTACAAGGACATTCGCAACCAGGAAAGAACCAATTGAAAGTAACGCTTTTAGGCACGGGCACTTCGCAGGGCGTTCCGGTTATCGGTTGCTCCTGCGAAGTGTGCCGTTCTGTTGATTACAGGGACAAACGGCTTCGGGTATCGGTGCACCTGCAGGTAAACGGCAAGAGCATCATCATCGACTCCGGTCCCGATTTCCGCCAGCAGGTGCTGCGCGAGCGCATCCGCACGCTCGATGCCCTGGTGTTTACCCACGAACACAAAGACCACACCGCCGGCCTCGACGACATCCGCGCCTACAACTTCTCGCAGCACAAAGATATGCCCCTCTACGGCGAGGAGCGCGTGCTGGAACAGCTCAAGCGGGAGTTCGCCTACATCTTTTCAGGTATACAGTACCCCGGCATTCCGCGTGTGGAGCTCCGCCCGATTACGGAGGAACCTTTCGAGGTAGAGGGCGTCCATTTTACACCGATCCGGGTAAAGCACTACAAGCTGCCGGTGCTGGGCTACCGGGTGGGTGATTTCACTTATATTACCGACGCCAACTACATTTCGGAGGCGGAGAAGGAAAAAGTGAGGGGCTCAAAAGTGATCGTGCTGAATGCTCTGCGACTGGAGCCGCACATTTCGCACTTCTCGCTACAGGAAGCTGTTGAGCTGCTTGAAGACCTTCAACCGGAACGTGCCTACCTCACCCACATCAGTCACCTGCTGGGCTTGCACCGCGAAGTAGAACTCACCCTCCCCGACTTTATCCGACTAGGCTACGACGGCCTGCAGATTGAGGTATAATCTCATGCTGCGTTATACGCCTTCAAAAAGTGCTTGACAGCGGATTAATCAACAAAGGATTTTTCGGGATACATTTTCCCTATACCTATTCCGTCTTTTGTCAAAATACCTTTTGTCCGTCTCCCCGAAGTCGTGCTACTTGATACGCAACCAAAAACATGCACCAGAACTATTATTTCTTAAGGAAACTAACTGAGCAACTGCAGCATGAGCTGGCAGGTATGGAGGTGATTTCCTGCTTCAGTCAGAACAAGGATGAACTGGTCATTGGCTTGGCTGCGGGCGAGCGGGAATTGTACATCCGTGCCTCGCTCACGGCGCACTTCTCTTCGCTTTCTTTTCCGACTGAGTTTACGCGTGCCAAGGCCAACACGATCAACCTTTTTGGGGAACTGCTCGGGAGGACCGTGCGGGATGTGGTGCAACACCTGAACGAACGCAGCTTTTACCTGAAGCTGAACAAAGGCTATACCTTGCTGTTCAAGCTTTTTGGCAACCGCTCTAACATCGTACTGTTTCAGGGCGAAGAACCGCTCAAGCTTTTTCACAAGAAATTCGGCACCGACCTGGAGCTCAACCCATTGCAGATGGACAGGCCCATCCGCCAGAACTTCGAGGCCTTTGCCGCTGCCGAGGGCAACCTCCGCCAGGTATACCCGACCTTCGGCGACCTGCCTGCCCTCTACCTGGAGCAGCGAGGGTATAGCGCGGCCTCACTCGAAGAGAAATGGGAACTGGTGCAGGCCATGCTCGAGCAACTCGAGGCCCCGCAGGCATACTACCTGATCAGACTGAATGGCAAGTTGCGGCTCTCGCTGCTCCAATTGGGTGAAGTGGTGCAGGTATACGACAACCCGATGGAGGCGCTGAATGGCTTTACGCGCAGTTACCTGAGCGAGACAGGCTTTGAGCGATTATTTGAACAGACGCAGCAGCAACTCCTCAAGAAGCAGCGTGCCACCCAGGCTATACTGGAGCAAACGGAAGCCCGTCTGCACGAACTGCGTCACGGACGCTCCTACTCCCAGATCGCCGACATCATCATGGCCAACCTGACCAATATCCCGCCCCGTGCTACCGAGGTAGAACTTTACGACTTCTATACCGACCGACAGCGGAAGTTTAAGCTCAAGGCCACCGAAACGCCCCAGAAGCAGGCCGAACGCCTGTACCGCAAAGCCAAGAAGCAGCACGTAGAGATCAGTCAGCTGGAGGAGCGGCAGGAGCGCAAGCTCGAAGAAGCCATTGTACTGGAAGACGCGCTGCAGGGGTTGGAAGAGGCCAAAACGTACAAAACGCTCAAGCTATACCTGAAAGAGTACGCCCACCTGCTCACCACCAAGCAGCAAGCCCAGCAGGAAGCGCCTTTCCGCCTTTTCGAAACAGAAGGTTTTAAGATACTAGTTGGCAAAAGCGCCCAGAACAACGACCTGCTTACACAGCGCCATACCTACAAAGAAGACATCTGGCTGCACGCTAAAGATGTATCGGGTTCGCATGTGGTGATCAAGCACCAGGCCGGTAAAACCATACCCAGCACCGTGCTCGAGAAAGCCGCCCAACTGGCCGCCTACTACAGCAAGCGCAAAAGCGACTCCCTCTGCCCGGTGCTCTATACGCCCAAGAAATGGGTCCGCAAACCCAAAGGCGCCCCAGCTGGTGCCGTAGTGGTAGAGCGAGAACAGGTGATGCTGGTGAAGCCCGAGAATCCGTTTGAGCGAAAGGTATAGATCGGGATCGGGATTGTCTGAATCAGAATTTGCGAGATTTAAGAGGGCCCCTACCCCCAAGGATTTGCAGGATTATCGTGCATGATTATCATCCCCCTGCCCTTCCGAAGGGGGGATTTTTGGCCGTTACCAATTCACAGGTATAGCTGAATGGCTTTGGCAGTTTAGATTGCTACCGCTTTGAACCCACCTCCACCCCTCCCAAGAGGGGAATCCCGTTGCTACCATCTTCAAGGAATAAGCGCTGTTGATTCTGTTTTGCTATACCGGGTCCAACCACCCCTGCCCCTCCTTATCCTGAAGAGGGCCCCTATCCCCAGGCGGGGAATCTATTATCGCCGTCACACAGGTATAGACGTCATAGCTTCAGTTTTCGTGGACAATTGACATCCCCCTGCCCCCTTCGAAGGGGGACTCTCTGCGATTGCTAATTCCAAGGTATAAGCACTGTTGCAAACTACCACTGGCAGGTATAGCAAGACTAACTTGCACCGGAGCGATGGAACAGATAACCTTAGCCATGTGCGCGAACGACGATTTTTTGTTTGAGCGGTCAGCGAGTTCAAAATCGTCTTGATTTTTTTGCTTACTTTTTTCATCAAGGAAAAAAGTAAGGCCCGTCTGGCAGGGCAAGCTATAAAACAATACTAGTTGCTATACCTGCAAAAAGCATTAGCCACAGTGCAAAGCAGGCTATACCTATACCTGGGCCAGAGGCCCTGCCATAGTAGACACGAGCGAAGACGCTCGCGCCATAAGTGCTATACCTGCGAAAGACATAAAAAAAGCCCCATTCAGTTAAGAACAGAGCTTTTGATGTGCGCGCGGGGAGATTCGAACTCCCACACCCGAAGGCACCACCCCCTCAAGATGGCGTGTCTACCAGTTTCACCACGTGCGCAGGTAAATGGGTTTGCAAAAGTATACTGCAGAATTGAGAATTGCAACAACCAAACACCGTCAAAGGCATTTTTTTAACACAGGCTAAGTTCCCACTCTGTTGTCGCTATTCTATACCTCAAGCAGTCAGGCCGATAGCTACTGCGGCAAGGTATAGCGGATACCCAGGAAAAAACGACGCCCCTGCATGGGAGCATAGTTGTACTCTGTATCGAAGCTGTAGCCGTATGGGTTGTCCACCTCCACTTGTTTGTCAAACGGATCGAAGGGGCGCATAAGCGGGTGTTTGGGCATGAAGTTCAGCAGGTTTTTCACCCCGCCGTACAGTTCCAGCCCCTCTCCCATAGCTTTGGTGGCTTGCAGGTTTTGCAGACTAAACCAGGGCGACTGCTCAGGCCTGAAATCGTTTTCCTGCACTGGCAGGTACATAGGGCATTTTACGCTTCCTGTGTAGTCCAGCGTGAGGCCGAGCTGCCTGAACTGGTAGGAGGCTGTGAAGGTGCCCGAAAAACGCGGTGCGTGCAGTTGCGGAATCCGCTCCTTGCCTTGCTCAGGGGTATGCTGCACCTGATACACATCCATCAAGGTAACACCAGTGTGAATGCGCAGTGGGAAAGTAAAGGCCAGTTCCGTGTTCAGGGCTACCCCTTTGGAAATGGCGTGCCCGCTCAGGTTGTCGTAGAAGATCTGCGTGTTGTTGGTCAGAAAATCAGCAATGATCTTGTTGGTAAAGTAGGTATAGAAAGCCGAAGCCTCCAGGTTGAGAAAACCACTGCCAAGCGGAATATAACGCTGGTAATTCAGATTGATGTTGTACGACTGCTCCGGCTTCAGCTCATTCCGGATGACCACTTCGCGGGCACCTGTCAGGGCGGCGTGGTCTTCGGTGAACAGGTTGACCACGCGGTAGCCATTGCCCATGCTTAGGCGAAAGATGTTGTCACCGTCTGGAGCCCAACGCATGCTCAGGCGAGGAGAAAAAATACCGCCGTGCGCCGAGTGGTAGTCGTAGCGCAAGCCGGAAAGCAGCGTGAATTTGTCGGAGGCTTTGTACTCATGTTGCGCAAAGGCCCCCGGCAGCGAAGTGCGATCCGGACGGTTGCCGGCACCCGCTTCCCGCTCGGTGGCGGTTGTGTTGTCATCATACCAGGTATAGCGGTAGGTGGCGCCCAGTAGTAGCTTCTGCCTGGCTCCCAGATCCCGGTCCCATACCAGCTGCCCAAAGCCTACCCGCTGAAGCCCTTTGTAAACTGTCTCGCCGTATGCGGCATTCTGCTGGTGATCGTTGTAAGAAAAACTGAACAGCAGTTTCTCAGGTACAGGCAACTGGTAACCACCCAGCACCTCGTAGCGACTGGTATAGACCGACTCGCCGTATACCTGTTCCTCGCCTCTATGCCTGGGCTGCCACTGCATCTCCCCGCCAAAGCGGTCTTCATAGTAGTAGCGGGCTGCCAGGTTGGCCACACGATTTTGCGGACGGTTCAGACTCCATTTGTTGAAGATCGAAAAGCGATGCTGCAGCGGGATATCCGTAAAGTTATCGCCGTTCACATCCCGCCTGTCGGCAAACCGGAAGTAGTTCGTGCTGAGCATAGTGGACGCGCGTTGCCAACGCTTGCTATACCCTATGTCGGCATTCAGTTCCTGGTGCGAGGTATAGAACAGGTCGGCAGAAAGGCGCGGTGCCGTCAAGGGGCTTTTGGTGATGATGTTGATCAGCCCCGCCACTGCCTCAGAGCCGTAGAGCGTGGAGGCCGGCCCCTTTACTATCTCCACCCGCTCAATCAAACTGTTCGGTATACCACTCAAACCATACACGGTAGACAAGGCACTTACGATCGGCATACCGTCGATGAGCACCATCGTATAGGCGCCTTCCATCCCGTTGATGTGGATGTCACCTGTGCCGCACACGCTGCAGTTGATCTGGGGCTGCACCCCGTTCACGATTTCGAGCGCTTCGAAAATGGCCGGGGTAGGGTTCTTCTGAAAGTACTTCGAGGTATAGACCTCCACCGGCACAGGCGATTCCAATAGGTAGGTTTCGCGCATGGTGCCTGAGACAACGACCTCCCGCAAACGCGCGTCCTGAGGCTGCAGAAATACTTTCACAGTTGCTATCTCGCCCGGTTTTACGGTCACAGATAATTCCTGCGGCCTATACCCGATCGCGGAAACGCTGATCTTATGCACTCCTGCCGGAACCTGTTCCAACTCAAACCGCCCGTTCTCATCAGCGGTAGCCCCAATATTGCTCCCCACCAGACCAATGCTGGCAAAGGCTGCAGGCGCTTCTCCTGTCATTGCGTGTCCCTTAATTCTTCCGGTTTGGGCACTCGCCAGAGCGGGGACGATGAACAAAATACAAATCAGGTATAGGTACTTCATTTTCTATGCTAAGCTTACCTTTGCTAATACGAGACAAACTTAAATAAAAGTTTAGATTTACTTATACTTAATTTTAGATAAGCCTAAAAACATAAATTTATTTTCGCTGTTCACCTTGCAGTACCGTTGCAAGCTTTTGGTACTGAAATGCTTGTGTGAGGGAGTTTGAAAAAACGGAAAACATTTAAGAAGTACCGAAACCTTATGCATAGGTAACAATGTTGGTTTAGCACAAAAGCGCATAAAGTTTTGAAGACGTCGGTGGGCCAAAGCTTAAGTTTCGTATTTAAAGTTTGGACTATTTCATGGGTATACCTAAATTTATACCTCCATTAAGAATAGTTATATTACAATATTTAGCCAGGGAAGTGTATGAGCATCGAGATAAAAGGATTATCCAAAGCGTATGGCAACAAACATGTACTGCAATCGCTTGACATCACCATAGAACAGGGCCAGTGCTACTGCCTGCTCGGCAAAAACGGCGTTGGCAAAAGTACTTTCCTTAACAGCATTCTCGATCTCATAAAGCCTGATAATGGCACTATTTCGCTCTACGGCAAAGACTACCTGACCAATCCGCTGGAGGTGAAGCAGGACCTGGGCGCCCTTTGCGAAGACAATCCCCTGATTGAAGAATTTACGGGTTTGGAGTACCTCAACTTTGTGGCGAAGCTCTACAAATTGCCTGAAGACGAGGCGCAGCAGCGCATCAACAGCCTGACCAATTACTTTTTCACAGAACGTGAGTCGCTGCACAAAAATATTGCGGGCTACTCCACCGGTATGAAAAAGAAAGTAGGTATTGTGGCCGCCATCCTGCACAAGCCGCGCGTGCTGATCCTGGACGAGCCCTTCACGGGTCTTGATCCGATCGCCGCCCAATTGCTGGTGAAACTGATCCGCAACTACAGCACACCGAGCCGCGTGGTGCTTATCTCATCCCATGACCTCAACTACGTGGAGCGCGTGGCGACGCACATTGGCGTGCTTAACGACGGACAGCTGATGTACAACGGGTCGGTGCAGGAGTTCACCATGAACGGCGAGGCACTCATAGACCAGGCTCTGTTCCAGCTCCTGCTCCCGCACCACACCGCCGCCGACGCCGACATCGACTGGATGTTGAACTAAGTTAGAAAATCAAAAAGTTAGACAGTTAGAAAGATATATTTCTGGCTCTTTGACCTTTTAACTTTCCGACTTTTTAACTTATCAACTTAAGTAATGGATCTGATTTTATATTCCTGCAAGGCGAGACTGAACAGCTATTTCCGGCAAAAAAAAATGCAACGGGTGCTCCTGCTTGCGCTGGGCATTGTGCTGTCTGCTTTTTATGCCTGGCTGATTACGTACCTGCTGCAACAGGCCAGTGAAGGCGGGCTGAATATGGATGTCAGCCAGATGCTGGGCTATACCAACCTGCTGCTGCTGTCGTTCACCATACTGCGCGGTTTTTTCCCGGCCTATATCCCAAAGGCAGATTTCATTAACCGCATTTACCCCATTAAGCCGCTCAAGCGCTTCTGGACTGAGTTGATCGTGGAGTTGGTGTCGCCCTTTTACTTTGTGCTGCTCAACTTCCTGCTATTGCTCTGCATGATGTCGCCTGACTATACCTTGTTGCACCTGGCGCAGAGTTTCCTGGTATTTCTGACGGCGCACATTACAAGGCGGTCGCTGCAGGTGTTTATTGAGCGGCGCATCAACTGGCGTGGCAGTGCTTTTTGGGGAGCCGTGGTTATGGTAGGCGCCTTTATAGCCCTAGAGGCCCGCGCGCCCATGTTTGAGCCTGTCAGTTCGGTGATGATGCTGGTGGTGCATCTGGCTTCGCTGGCCTGTTTCCTGCTCGCGAACTACCTGCTGGAGCAAGCGGCCTATGAGCCAAAGCGCCGCACCGTGAACTACAGCAACGATGCCCGCCGCAGTCTGGGCTGGCGCCTATTTAAAAACCACAAAATGGCGAAGCAACTGCTCCTGTTCGGGCTGGGCTTTAAGGTACTCATGCTCGGCATCGACGCGACGGTATACTCGGCCAAGGGCATCCACATGCTCGACAAGAACATATCGCTCTGGCTGTTTGTGGGTCCGCTCGTGATCTATACCTATGTGTTCAACAATGTGTGGGGCTTTTACAAAAACCTGTGGCTGACAACTGAACGCGCCACCGGAAGCTACAAAGAATTTCTGAAGGCTAGTCTGCTGCCGCTACGTATGCCTATTCTGATAGACGCGGCCATTGTGGTGCTATATGTGGCTTTCTTTAACCACGAGCAGGCAACTTTTATTTTGCTGATGTACGCTGCCGCTGTGCTGGTGCTGACCCCGATTGGCATTATTGCTTCGTTCACAAGCCCTAAAATGGTGAAAGGCGGTATCCTGAGCTTCAGTGCCAAAACCTCATACCTGTACAGTTTCATCTCTATCCTGCTGCTGGGTTTGCTGTTTTTGCCGCTGCTGCACCCGATGTTGTACATGGTATACCCTGTCGTGATCGCCCTGACCCTGTTTGCCATGGTAGCGGTGCTGCAGGAGTACAAGCAATACAAGTACAAGCTGTTTGAAACGCTCTACAAAACCGAATAAATCCGCACAGCGAACTAAGTACATGGAAGTATTGTCATTGCAGTAGCCTGACACACCCCACGGGCAAACTTTATCAGATGGAATTCGATTATGACAAATTTTTAGCCGGGCTGCAGGCGAAGGAGCTTTCCAAAGAAGAGGCTGCTCAAGTAGTTTACACAGAGATTCGTGATGCTGAAAATCAGAAGGCCGGCTTTCTGGATCAAGCCACCGAAAACCCGGATTTCTTCACTTACATCGGTAGCCAGGTAGACAGCTACATCACCTACCTCAAAGTGCTGCACAACAAGATTGCGCCACAGGGGCAGTTTGCACCCGATGAACAGGTATACCGCCCCGATATGGAAGTTATCAACCGTACACTGGAATTGGTGCAGTATCTGGAAAAGGTGGAGCAGGGCAAGTTGGGAAGTAAGGAAATAACCACCCAGCAGACCAATCTGAACATGACCAGTGCCGATATTTAAAAACCCTGCACAAATAAAACAAGAAAGGCTTCCTACATTTCGTAAGAAGCCTTTCTTGTTTTAGTGATCCCGCTGGGATTCGAACCCAGGACCCATACATTAAAAGTGTATTGCTCTACCAGCTGAGCTACAGAATCAGCACTATTTGTTTCCCGTGTTGGGAGTGCAAAAGTAGACCTTTTTCTTTAATTCGCAAACCCCACCGCCTTTATTCGTTATCAGTATACAACGCTCCGGCGAGGTTTTGGTTTAATCTACCTAAGCATCAAAGCGTTAACCAACGGGTAAAATTTATCTTTCCTCGAAAATAAAATAGCATAAAAACTCAGCCAGCCATATTTCCAGGTTTAAAGCCACGACTAGGCAGGCAGCAATTCAGTCAGGTCAACCACATCCACTTCCATCTTTGCCAGTAGCTCCAGGTTCAGGAACATCCGGTTGGCCTTTGGCGTGATGTCCTGCACCCGCACCTCCTCCACTACTCCATTAAGCTTAAGGCCTTTTAGCTCTATACCTGTCTCCAGCATACCGTTTGCCTTAGTCAGTTCCCCCGCAATTATTTCGGTCAGGTTGACCCTTGCCTTCTGGATGATCTGGTTGTAGGCCACCTTGTTGACCAGTACCTCGAGTGAGGAATTATAGAAGCGACTGGAGGTCTGGGCCTGCATGTTGAACCTACGGATGTATACCTGCTGCGTGGCGTTGTCATAGCCTGGCGCTGCCTGCACATACAGCTCCACGTTGTCGCGTTTGAGGATGGTCCTTAAAATCCGGATCCTGACCCGCAGGATAATGTCGCCTGTACCGGAACTGCTACCGGCCAGCCCGACATCCAGAATCTGCGCGTATGGACTTTCATTCGTATCTTCTGAGGGCTTGGGTATGTATTCGCCAACCAGCTGCTTTCTGAGCACACTCTCCAAAGCAGGGTAAGAAATAGTAACCGGCACCTGAATCCTGACAAAGTTTTCCATGTATAGACTTTAGGTATACAAAGGCATTTAAACTCATAAATGCCCAAAGGGTTTGAGGTGGTTGCAAACCGTAGAAATAAAAAGAGCCCCAAACACAGGTTTGAGGCTCTTTAGAAGTGATGCCAATGGGATCGTTAAAAACCCATTACGCTTTATAAATCAACGATTTAAATCTAATTATGCTAACGCGATCTCGAATAGGGCACCTCATACGCGAGACTTAAAGTTAAGATTAATTCCTTAAAACCAAATAATATACCTGCGCAGCGCTTCAGCCATCAAGCACCCACAAACAGCGTCGCTCCTCCCCCGGCCTCACTGGACCGTGATCGTACCTTTCATGACAGGGTGGAAACTGCAATAGTAGTTGGCGCTGGTCCTGACAACTTTTTTCCAGGAGTCTTTGGCTGCCAGGGGCGGCGACCTCCAGGACTTGCCTGATGCTTCTGTCACGTCATGGGTAACCACGTCCAGGTTTACAAAAACCACCGTATCCCCGGGCTGCACGCTCAGACTGGAAGGGCTGAACTTCATTTGCACAATCTCCACGCGGTGCAACTTGGCTGCCGGCCTCTCTTTTAGAAAAGGAAATCCCGTCAGCAGAATCAGAGCACAGGGAAGCAGGGCCTTGAGCGTTGCCGTCAACATCGGGAGCATCATTTTCCGGACATCTTGTGCTGGATCATTTTCGCATGCTCCAGGTGTGCCTCCAGGGCGGGCACCACAGACGTCAGTAAATCCTTCAGCTCTGCGTTCTCGGTCTCCGGAATCAGGATATCTTTCACCGCAGCGATAACGGCCGTATGGTAGGACACTTCATTGTCTATATAAGCCCTGTCAAAAGCCTTTCCTGACTTAGCACGCAGTTGCTCTTTGGTTTTCTCCGCATCGGCCTTCAACTGCTGACTGACTGCGTTGTCCTTGGGAGTCACAGATAGCTTTTCTGTCAGGGCGACCGCCTGATCGATTACGGCTTGATGGTCATTGGCCATGGTCCGGGCAAATTCCAGCACTTGGGTATTCTTGGATTTTTCCTTCGCAATGGCAGCAAAATCAATGTCAATCTGATTGGCTGTCACAGCTGCCGAGGCGACCTCCGCATCCGATAAAGTCGGGTTTCCCTGCGCAAGCACCGTGGTCCCGAAGGCGAATACGCTAAGCAATAGAGCCGTTGCCTTCATGGTGATCTTCTCAAAACGTTTCATATTTTCTGATTTTAAAGTGATTAGATAGATATTGGAGTAGCTGGCTCGTAATAAGTTACAAAAGAGATCGTCGTTTTTTGTGACGGTGCAGGAAAAGGCCCGTGTTGTAACCTATACCTGCGGTGGGCACTCTAATAGTTTAAAAATGAACCCATGCGACTACCAAAAGGCAAAATTGTGGCGATAGGCGGAAACGAGGACAAAGGCACCATGCCCGAGCCTACAGACGAGCACCTGCACGACCAAATCCGTTTTTTCGAGACCGGCATCCTGAAGCGTATTCATGACGAGCTGCACGGAATCGGCACCCGCATCGAAGTGATCACGACGGCCTCTCACATACCTGAAGAGATGGCCCAGGCTTATTATGATGGTTTCCTGCTGTTAGGCTGCGACAATGTGGGTGCCCTGCACCTGCAAACAAAAGAAGACGTCGCCAGACCTGAAAACCTGGAGCGGTTGCGAAAAACAGATGCCGTCATGTTCACCGGAGGTAACCAAAGCAGGATCACGGAGGTTTTTGCGGGTTCGCCGGCATTAGAGATCTTGCAGGAAAGGTATTGGAAGGAGGAGAAATTTCTGATCTCGGGGACCAGCGCAGGCGCTATGGCCATGGCCGAAATCATGATTCTGGGCGCGGCAGAAAAAAACGTGCTGGTGAAAGGAGATGTCGAGCTGGGAGACGGACTGGGGTTCCTGAAGAATGTGATGATCGATACCCACTTCGTAAACCGCCGACGCATTCCCAGAATGATTGAAAGTCTGGCCGCCTACCCTAACCTGATTGGGGTGGGGCTCGGTGAGGACACTGCTGTGCTCATCACGGATGGGAGCTGCATGGAGACCATAGGCTCTGGCCTGGTGGTTCTGTTTGACGGCAGGCACTTAAAGGAGAACAATTACGGGCAATTGGCACCCAACGAGCCCCTCTGCCTGGAAAATATGATCATGCACGTGCTGCCCAAAGGAAAGAAATTCGAGACGCGATCCGGCCATCTCATTTAAAAGCTCCCCTCACTTACTGGCACCTGTTTTAGCCTCTTGCAGTACTTTGCTGTGATTTTGTAACCAATCCACACCCTTCTTACTCTAAATAAAAAAAAGCGAAGGTTCTAAAAGACAACTAATTATAAGTGGGGGTGGTATTCAGGTATAATCCTGATATTTAATAATTTACACTCACTGACAACCTTAAAAACATGCATAAAACCGAAGTTGCGGGCAGCTATACACCGGACAGCGAGATTGTCTCGAAGATAAAAGCCGGTGAGAAAGATATGTTTGAGATCCTGATCAGGCGGCACAACGGAGCGCTTTACAAAGTGGGTCGTTCTTTCGGTTTCGTGCATGACGATGTGCAGGATTTGATGCAAGAGGCTCACATTGCGGCCTACCTGAATCTGGGAAAGTTCGAGTCCCGCGCCGCCTATAAAACCTGGCTGATCAGAATAATGCTCAACAAGTGCTATCACTGGACCATGGAAAAAGCGCATAAAACCAAATCCGCCTTCTCGGATGTCAGCCATACCGGAAAGGTAGATTTCACTGAGAAGAACCTGTCCTCTGACGGGCACAGAGAAGTGCTGAACCGTGAGCTTGGTCGGGTGCTGGAGGGGTGCATAGAACAGCTTGCCCCGGAGTACCGCACTGTGTTTGTATTGCGTGAACTGGAGGGCCTGAATGTACATGAGACGGCGGAAGTGATGGACATAACAGAGGCAAATGTAAAAGTGCGGCTGAACAGGGCGAAGAGCATGCTGCGCAAGAAGCTGGAGAGTTGGTATCCGAAGGCGGCCGTGTATGAGTTCAACCTCATCTACTGCGACCAGATAGTGGAGAATGTTTTCCAGCGGATCTGAAGGCAATGCCCGCCCAACAGGCTCGGACGGATGGGGAATAAACTGCAAGATGAGCAGTCGTTTTGATACTGAAATTGATCCTTATACTTATACCACGCATGCATGGAGACACAATCTTTTTGGGAGGCTACTACTCCCCAACGTCCTGATTACCCTACCCTGGACGGGGGCCTTCGGGTAGACGTCGCCATTATTGGCGGCGGTATAACCGGTATTACCGCGGCGCACCAACTTGCTAAGGCAGGCAAGCGCGTAGCGGTATTGGAGGCCCGCAGAGTGGGAGGCGGCACCACCGGCTGGTCCACTGGTAACCTGTATGTACCCGTGGGGCCCTATTTCCACCACATCGCCAAAACCAGAAGCCAGGAAGTGGCCAGCACCGTGGCACAGGCAAGGTTCACGGCCCTGAATTTTATTGAGCAGCACGCCCAACAGTATAGCATCGACTGCCATTTCGCGCGGCGGCCCTGGTATTTCTTCACGCAAGAAGAGGACATGGTCTCTAACATTGAAAAGGAGGCAGAGGCGCTGCAACAGGCGGGCATGGCTACAGAATTTGTGACGCAGGTACCCGGGCTCAGGTTCGACAGTGTGCAGCGGGCTGTAAGGATGGATGGACAGGCGCGTTTCCACCCCTTGCGGTACGTGTTGGGATTGGCCAAGGCTGTCACCCAAATGGGCGGCCAGATCTATGAACACACCACTGTGTTGGACTTGAAGGAGGAAGAGGACCATTGCCTGCTGAAAACAACACACGGCACGGTGACCTGCAACCAGATGATCATTGCCACGCACATTCCCATCGGTATCCATTCTGTGCAAACAGTGGCCGCTCCCTATCGAAGCTATGTAGTGGCCATGCGCTTGAAATCGGGTGCTTACCCGGATGCCTATTACTGGCACAACGACAAGACCCACCACGCCATTACCACCCACAGTACCGACTCCATGGAGCTGGACATGCTGATGATAGCCGGCAACCACCACAAAACCGGGCAGGCCTCGCACCAGGAGTACCAGCACTATTTCAACGAACTGGAGGCCTATGCCCGACAGCACTTTGACATTGCCTCGGTGGAGTTCAGGTGGTCGGCCCAGCATTACCGCTCAGGAGACGGGGTGCCTTATATCGGGCTCACGCACAAAAGTGCGAAGCGGACCTACATAGCCACTGGCTTCTACGCCGATGGGCTCACCTACGGCACTGTGGCCGGCATTCAGTTGGCTGACACGATAGCCGGAGAGGGAAGCCCCTGGCTGGAGGCTTTTGACGCGACCAGGGGCACCAACTTGTCCACTGCCGGAGAGTTTATCAAGGAAAATGCCAACGTTGCGGCGCAATACCTCAAGGACATACCCGCCGGACAGGCCAGTCATTTCTCTGATATAGGGCCGGGCGAGGGCAAAACCATAGAGGTGGACTCAGAGAAGCTGGCCGTGTACCGTGATGAGCACAGCCAATTGCACGTCTGCTCTGCGGTCTGCACCCACATGAAGTGCATCGTGAACTGGAACAACGCCGAGAAGACCTGGGACTGTCCCTGCCACGGAAGCCGCTTTATGATTGATGGGAGCGTGATCGAAGGCCCTGCCATTCTCAACCTGGAGCGGAAAGCAATTGACCCCACATCCGGTCACTTACTTGAGTCAGGTGGCAAGACCTCAGGTGAGCGCGAAATCAATAATCCCATCACTTAAACCCTGTCAGCCATGAATCTGATTTATACTTCCATTGGTTTCTTCGCGCTGGCCGCGTTGCTGGGCATGTACCTCCTCACCTTTGTACTCCGGGGCAAAGAGACCCCCAAGGCCATTGTTTTCTCCCATGGCCCCATGGCGGTTGTCGGCCTGGTGCTGCTGATTATATACATTGCCAGAGGAGGCCCTAACCCCTGGGAGAGTCTGGTGCTATTTGTGCTGGCCGCGCTGGGAGGTCTGTACATGATATCCCGGGACCTGACAGGTCGCCCTATACCTAAAGCCTTGGCCGTTGGCCACGGACTGCTGGCGGTGGGTGGCTTTGTGCTGCTGTTGGTCTTCGCGTTTGGGGATTAAGCAGGAAAAGGAGAAGCGGGTTCGTAAAACGCCTGGGCATAGATGAGAAATAAGTCTTTCCCCCGCTATACCTAGGTTCGTTGCATTCTAAGAGAACAGGTTAAAAAACTTGGTTGAAATAGAGGGCCCCTCCCCCCAGAGATTAAGCCAACGCTTCTCGCTACCAAGATCCTTACAGGATGACAAAAGAGGTAGAATGAAACGGCCCTGCCGCCATACCTTACTTCAGGTAGAAAAAAATGCCACTGGGATTAGACGGCTTTGATGAAGTTTGAGAAAACGCTTGTAATTCCGCTGGGCATAAAAAAAGCCCCATCTGTTAAGATGGAGCTTTTTATTTGTGATCCCGCTGGGATTCGAACCCAGGACCCATACATTAAAAGTGTATTGCTCTACCAGCTGAGCTACAGAAT
>NZ_JAUOTN010000006.1 GCF_030546575.1 Pontibacter coccineus | reverse complement strand
ACTGACGGTGCTGGTCTGACCGCGACCGCGACTCAGACCGTGACGGTCGTTGACGAGACTAATCCAACGATCACGGCAGCCAACGACCAGAGCTTAGGTACCGATAAAGGGTCATGTACTGCTAGCCTTCCAGTTTCTGATGCTACTTTCGATGACAACTGTTCAGGAAGCCAATTAATTTGGGTAATGACAGGTGCAACTACGGGAAGTGGAGATGGTCAGGTTGGAACATATACTTTCAATCAGGGTGAAACCACCATTTCCTATACCGCAACAGACGCTGCTGGTAACACAGCGAAAGATCAGATGAAGGTATCTGTGAAAGACAGTGAAGCTCCAGTTGTTACAGTTCCTGGTAATATAGTAGTTCGAACAGCTACTGATAAATGCGGAGCTGTTGTAAATTATAATGTATCCGCATCTGACAACTGCTCAAATGTATCTCCAGAAATGAAAGTTGGTCTTGCTTCTGGCGCTGTGTTCCCAGTGGGTACAACCACCGTGACCTACACAGCTACTGACGAAGCGGGCAACAAGACAGAAGCTAGCTTCACAGTAACCGTTGAAAATGCTAAGCCATCTAACTTAGTTGTTTCTGGCCCGGCTTCCCCTGTTCAGCAAGGAGCTGAAGTTACGCTGACTGCAACGTTTGACGATGACAACATACGTTCAGCAGTTTGGAATTGGGGAGATGGAGAATCAACGACAACACCTATTAGTGGCACTTCAATAACAGCCACTCACAAATATTCTGAACCTGGAGTATACTCTGTTGTGGTGACAATTGAAGATCATTGTGGAGAGAAAACATCTACCCATTACAACTATGTTGTTATTTTCGATCCAAATGGTGGCTTCGTGACAGGTGGTGGCTGGATTGATTCACCTCCAGGCGCCTATGTAGCTAATCCTTTGATTGTAGGTAAAGCCAATTTTGGATTCAACGCCAAATATAAAAAGGGTTCTAACCTGGTAGATGGTAACACTGAGTTCCATTTCAAAGCTGGTGATCTGGACTTCAAGAGTTCAGCACATGATGCAATGTCTTTAGTTGTAGCTGGGCATAAAGCGATCTATAAAGGTATTGGAACCATCAACAATAGAGGTGATTATGCCTTTATGGTTTCTGTTGTAGATGGTGATTTGAAAGGTAAAGCAGAAGCTGACAGATTCAGGATCAAGATTTGGGATAGAAAAGATGGTGCTATTGTTTATGACAACCAATTAGGTGCAGCTGATAACGCAGATGCTTCCACAGCTATAGGCGGCGGCTCCATCGTAATCCACGAGAACAAAGCACTTACTGCGAGTACCGGCAAGAAGCTTGAAGTAGCTGATCAATTGGAAGGTTTATCAATAGCCCGCTTCGACAACTATCCGAACGCATTCTCTGACAGAACGACGATTCGTTTCGCCTTCGATACGGAGCAGAGCTTTGCGCTGGAGGTATACGATGTGAGAGGCTCGCTAATCAGAAAGGTGGCGACTGGCAAGGCCGATGCAGGACAGGTATACGAGTACGAACTGGATGCCCGTCACCTGGCAGAAGGCGTGTACCTTGCCCGTCTGATCACCGGTTCTAAAGCACAAACCATCAAGATGATTCTCAAAAAGTAAGCTGACGCTTGCAGGGTCTTTTGGCCCTTACCTAAAAAGGCACCTGTCGTAACTGATGGGTGCCTTTTTAGGTAAGGGCCAAATTATGCCTCATACAAAACAATATTGGCGCTTGTTTGTATAAACCAAAATCAACTGTACCTTTGCAACAGCAGATGAGCAAAACCACGCTACATATCATTTCCTTCATTTCTACGGCAGCGCCTGTTGCCTGTGGTTCTGCTGCGCATCACCATCATTTCCATCATTCCTCGTAAGAGGAATCATACAATCATATAGCCCCCGGTAGGGTCTTTGCACCCTTTTTATACTTTGCCTCCGGCAAGGTCATTTGTATTTGTACCCATTTAATACATTCAACATATATGCTACGTTTAGCAATACAGAAATCCGGCAGGCTGAGTGAAGACTCGCTCAAACTGATCCGTGAGTGCGGCATCTCGTTTATCACCAGTTCGCTGAAACTCAAAACCGAATCAACCAACTTCCCGCTCGAAATTCTATACCTGCGCGATGACGATATACCAGGCTATGTGGCCGATGGCGTGGCCGACATAGGTATAGTCGGGGAGAATGTGCTGGTTGAGGAGGGAATGCAGCGCCTGGCAGTCGAGCAGCTCGGTTTTTCCAAATGCCGTTTGTCGCTGGCTGTACCAAAGGGCGACCCATACGAAGACATCAGCGACCTGCAGGGCAAAAACATTGCGACCTCCTATCCCAAATTGTTACAGGCATACCTCGACGAAAAAGGCGTGCAGGCCAACATCCATACCATCAGTGGTTCCGTGGAGATCGCCCCCAGCATCGGACTGGCGGACGCCATATGCGACATCGTGAGTTCGGGCAGTACACTGATCAGTAATGGTTTACGGGAGGTGGAGCGCGTGTTCAAGTCGCAGGCAGTGCTGATCGCGAATGGCCATCTGAATGCTGAGAAGCAAGAGATTCTGAATAAACTTTTGTTCCGCATCCACGCCGTACAGCGCGCTCAAAAAGCCAAGTACATTTTGCTGAACGCACCGAACGAGAAGATTGCTGAAATTAGCCTGCTGCTGCCGGGCGCTAAATCGCCTTCCATCTTACCGCTGGCCGAAGAGGGCTGGAGCTCGTTACATTCGGTTGTGAATGAAGACGATTTTTGGGAGATCATTGAGAAGCTGAAAGAGGCAGGTGCTCAGGGCATTTTAGTTGTACCTATTGAAAAGATGATCATATGATGCGCAAAATAGAATATCCGGCCCAGGCAGACTGGCAGGAGTTGGTGAAGCGGCCCACTCAAAATTATGATGATCTGGAAGCAGGTATAGCCCGGACTTTCCAATTGGTGCAGGAGCAAGGCGATGCTGCTCTGAAGGAGCTAACGCAAAAGTATGACGGTGTGAAACTGACCAGCCTCTTTGATACTCAGGAAGAGATCGCGACGGCAGAAGCGGAACTGTCCGCTGAGCTGAAAGAAGCCATTCTGCAGGCCTATAGCAACATACAGCTTTTTCATGCGCAGCAGGCCGAGCAGCCTAAACAAGTGGAAACCATGCCGGGCGTGACTTGCTGGCGTAAGAGCGTGCCGATCGATCGGGTGGGCTTATACATACCTGGCGGCACAGCGCCTCTGTTCTCTACTTTGCTGATGCTGGGTGTACCCGCCAAACTGGCTGGTTGCCCGGAAGTCATTTTGTGTACGCCACCGGCAAAGGACGGATCCATCCATCCGGCCATACGCTATACGGCCTCACTGCTAGGTATAGATCAGATCGCCAAGGTAGGCGGTGCGCAGGCCATTGCCGCCATGGCCTTTGGCACGGAGTCTATACCTGCCGTGAACAAGATTTTCGGACCGGGAAACCAGTATGTGACCGTGGCTAAGCAGATGCTCAGCAAGACGGGCGTTGCCATTGATCTGCCGGCCGGACCATCGGAGGTGCTGGTAATGGCGGATGATTCAGCTAATCCAGCTTTCGTGGCGGCTGATCTGCTTTCGCAGGCAGAACATGGCGCTGACTCGCAGGTGGTGCTCTTGACCACTTCTGCTCAGCTGCTAAACAGCGTAGCGCAGGAGCTTCAGGCACAACTGGACGTTTTGCCCCGTAAAGAGTTTGCCGCCAAAGCCTTACAAAACAGCTTGGGCATACTGCTTGGCAGCGTAGATGAGATGCTGCGCTTTTCAAACCTATACGCTCCGGAGCACCTGATCCTGTCTATCAGCAATTTTGAAGAGGTGCTGGACGAGATCACCAATGCAGGTTCGGTTTTCCTGGGCAACTACAGTCCGGAATCGGCGGGCGACTATGCTTCAGGCACGAACCACACCTTACCCACTAACGGCTATGCCCGGGCTTACAGTGGCGTGTCGCTCGACAGCTTTGTGAAGAAAATCACGTTTCAACACATCACCCCGGCAGGCTTGCGAAACATCGGTAAAACGATTGAGGTAATGGCTACCGCGGAGGGTTTGGAAGCCCACAAAAATGCCGTAAGTATCAGATTGAAGGAGGTGCAAAATGTTTAACCTGGAGAGAATCGTACGTCCGAACGTACTCAAAATGAAAGCCTATTCTTCAGCTCGGGACGAGTTTAAGGGGGCTGCCAGCGTCTTTGTGGATGCCAACGAGAATAACCTGGGAAGTTTGGCCGGAGAAGGATACAACCGCTACCCTGACCCGCACCAGAAAAAGCTAAAGGAGAAAATTGCAGGTATAAAAGGTATAAAGCCATCCCAGATTTTCCTGGGCAATGGATCTGACGAAGCCATCGATTTGCTATTCCGGATGGTATGCCGACCGGGACAGGACAGCATGCTGCACCTGCCGCCAACTTACGGTATGTATGAAGTGTCGGCCAATCTGAACGAAGTGCAGCTGGACGCGGTGCAGCTGACGCCAAACTTTCAAATTCCGGTGCTGGAAGTGCTGCGTCAGGTAAAGGCTACGACCAAGCTGATCTTCGTCTGCTCACCTAACAACCCGACAGGTAACCTGATCGAAGCGGAAAGTATCGAAACCCTGCTGGATAATTTCGACGGACTGGTGGTAGTAGACGAAGCCTACATCGACTTTGCTGATGCGCCGAGTTGGACTACCCGATTAGCAGACTACCCGAACCTTGTCGTGCTGCAAACTTTCTCCAAAGCCTGGGGTATGGCTGGCCTGCGACTGGGTATGGCCTTTGCCTCGGAAGAGATCGTCGCGCTGCTCGACAAGATCAAACCACCCTATAATATAAACGAAGCCACCCAGGAGCTGGCATTAAAGGCATTGGAACAAACGGAGCAACTGGCCTACATGATCGAGGAGATCGTGCAGGAGAGGGAAATGCTCGTGCAGGCGCTTCCGACTCTCGACGCCGTGGAAAAGGTATACCCATCAGACGCCAACTTCCTGCTGGTGAAGGTAAAAGAGGCCAACCGACTCTATACCTATTTGCTGGAGCAGGGTATTGTGGTGCGCAACCGTTCCAGTTTGCCCGGTTGTGAGGGCTGCCTGCGGATATCCATTGGCACCACAGAAGAGAATCAACAGCTGTTTCAGGCTATAGCAAGTTTTAAAATTTAATAGCAAGACACACGTATCAAGTAACAGGATGCCTTCAGTGATGACCAGATAAAGGACTTAAGACAAGGGAATTAAGGCTTTTGAGTTGCTGCCAGACTGTTTGTTCGGATTTGCAATCTGATGCCTCGTTTGTAAATGATCATTTGTCGGGTAGTCTAAAGTGCAGTTAATTCTGATGATATCGAGATACATGTGTCGCGAAACGTGATACGAAAAAATATGAAAAAAGCATTATTCATAGACCGGGACGGCACCATACTGGTAGAGCCGAAAACGGATTTCCAGGTTGACTCTTTTGAGAAATTCGAGTTCTTGCCAAAAGTGATCCGCAACCTCCACAGGATCTACACGGAACTTGATTACGAGTTGGTCATGGTAACCAACCAGGATGGACTCGGCACCGATTCCTACCCGGAGCACACTTTCTGGCCATATCAAAACAAGATGCTCGATATACTGAAAGGAGAAGGTATAGCATTCGCGGACATCCTGATTGACCGGAGCTTTGAGCATGAAGGTTTGGAGACCAGAAAGCCAGGTATAGGTATGATGAAAAAATACCTGTCGGGGGAGTATGATCTGGCAAACTCTTACGTGATAGGAGACAGGCTGACGGATGTGCGGCTGGCTAAAAACTTGGGAGCTAGGGCTATATTTATAGGTGAGAACACGGTAGAAGAAGCTGCCCTGAGCACCAGCGACTGGGACGAGATCTATACTTTCCTGAAACTACCGGCGCGACGTGCCATGATCAGGCGCCAGACAAATGAGACGGATATTGCCATTGAGCTGAACCTGGATGGAACGGGCAAAATGGACATTCACACCGGCCTTGGTTTCTTTGACCACATGCTGGAGCAGCTTGCCAAGCACGGCAAACTGGACCTGAGCATACAGGTGAAAGGCGACCTGCACATCGATGAGCATCATACCATCGAAGACACCGGCCTAGCCCTGGGAGAAGCCTTCCTGGTAGCCCTGGGTGATAAAAAAGGGATTAGCCGCTATGGGTTCCTGCTGCCGATGGATGATGTGCTGGCCCAGGTGGCCATTGATTTTAGCGGAAGGCCCTGGATAGTTTGGGAGGCTGATTTCAGGCGCGAGAAGGTAGGGGACATGCCGACAGAGATGTTCTTTCACTTTTTCAAGTCGTTCAGCGACGCGGCCAAGTGTAACCTCAACGTGAAAGCCGAGGGGCAGAATGAACACCACAAGATCGAGGCGATCTTCAAGGCGTTCGCCAAAGCGATACAGGTAGCTGTGAAGCGCAATCCGGATGACAACTCTATACCTAGCACCAAGGGGACTTTGTAAATGCACTGTAAATAAAAAGGCTGACTGTAAGTTAACAGTCAGCCTTTTATCTGGTTGTAAGCGGTTGGTTGCTATTCAGCAGGCGCGCAACCAGTCGCTGGCTGCCTCTATGTCATCAAAAGTTCTGATAAAGCTTTGGTCTTCTGTGCAATTGAGTGTTTTGTCAGCAGAAAGTCGGCTAAATGCGCTGGGAGAGTATACCCAGGCAAAGCACTCCAGCCCGGCAGCCTGCATCCTCGGGAGCCAGTCCTGGCCCACCCACCGGGATGCCCCTGACCAGATCCCTTCCACGTTCGTATTGTCGTTTAGTACTTTGGTGCAGTTCAATTCCATCAGAATTTCCAGAATTCTTTCACAGCCAGCCACCACGGTGTCATAATTTTGGTAGCCGCGCCAATTAACATACAGCCAACCCTCTATATGGTTGAATTCAATGAGAATATTACTTTGTCGATGTAAAATTTCGTTTCTAATCAATTTCATAAACTCTCTCAGATACATTCCGCTCTATCCCTGTTTGCTCCATCCAGGTGCCATACTAAACCATTGACCAGGGACAAATACATACAAGTGGAATTGATACTTCTCAAAAACCAGACCCAATCAACGTCAGCTTGGTAAGATGCTCCAAATAACTGGCAAACAAAGGTTAATTGCAGAGGATGCCTCCGGTGAGGATTGCCTTGATTCCCAAATATGGAATACTTTCTCCCAATGCCCGACTCCGTGCACTTGGTCTGGCAACCTACAGTGCTTGTTCAGAGACTCTGGAGGGGTATCCTGGACCATACGATCAGAAAAATATTGCCGAAAGAATTTGTATTCCTCGCTTTAGCCTTTACCTTTGCAACACAGGGTTTTTGTCCCTGCTTTCAAAAAAGCACATGATCCAAAATTTTCTTCATACTGCATGGTGGTGGCACGTTACGCAAAGTTCCGTGAACAGCCCTGCTATGTATATTATGAAGAAATAGTATAGTCTATAGCCAAAGGTATAAAAGCCTGCTGTTCGCCTGAACAGCAGGCTTTTTTGTTTTTAATTCTATCTGAAAGATGACAAAGTATAAGATCACAACGACGCATAAACGCCTTTTGGCCGACACGCTCACACCGGTGAGTGTATACCTGAAGCTGCGCGACCGTTTCCCGAATAGCATTCTGCTGGAGAGTTCAGACTACCACGGGGCGGAGAACAGCTTCTCTTACATCTGCTGCAGTCCAATGGCGAGCATTAAGGCGGAGAATGAAGTCCTGACGGAAGCATTTCCTGATGGCCAGCTCACCTCCACGCCAATCGACAAGGATGTAAACATACCTGCCAGGCTATCGGATTTTGCCTGTAGATTTGAGACCGGCCAAAATAGCTTCAACTTTATCAGCAATGGCTTGTTTGGCTACATGAACTATGATGCCGTGCGCTATTTCGAAGACATCAACCTTGATTTGAGAGCCGACCGTCAGCAGATGCCCGACCTGTACTATGCCGTTTACCGCTACATTATTGCCATCAACCATTTTACCAACGAGGCCTTCATCTTCTCGCATACCTATGGGACGGAAGAAGAGCATGGCATCGCACAGTTGGAGGCATTGCTCAACAGCCGCAACATTCCGAGCTATACCTTTAGGTCGATAGGCGAGGAGGCTTGTAACATCAGTCGGGAAGGTTTTTTGCAGAACATCAAGCGGGCAAAGTCGCATTGTTTCCGAGGCGATGTTTTCCAACTGGTGCTTTCCCGCCGCTTTGAGCAGGCCTTTCAGGGCGATGACTTTAACGTCTACCGGGCGCTCCGCTCTGTTAATCCCTCGCCTTACCTGTTTTATTTTGACTACGGCAGCTTCAAGATATTCGGCTCCTCGCCAGAGGCGCAGCTGGTGATCAAAGACGGCAAGGCCAGTATTTTCCCGATAGCGGGCACTTTTCGCCGGACCGGTGACGATACTGCCGATGCTGCCCTGGCTGAAGAGCTTTTAGCCGACCCGAAAGAGAATGCCGAGCACGTGATGCTGGTGGACCTGGCCCGCAACGACCTGAGCCGAAACGGCCATCAGGTAGAGGTAGAAACTTTCCGGGAGATACAATTTTACTCGCACGTCATTCACCTGGTGTCAAAGGTGTCCGGGCAGCTGCACAAACAGGAAGATTCGCTCCGGATGGTAGCCAGCACTTTCCCGGCAGGTACGCTTTCGGGTGCCCCCAAGTACAAGGCCATGCAACTGATCGATCAGTACGAAACCACCAACCGCTCTTTTTACGGAGGCTGCATCGGTTTCATGGACTTCAACGGCAATTTCAACAGCGCCATCATGATCCGGTCCTTCCTCAGCAAGGACTACAAACTCTTTTACCAGGCCGGAGCCGGTATTGTGGCGGCATCAGACGAAAACAGCGAATTGCAGGAAGTGGACAACAAACTAATGGCTTTGCGAAAAGCCCTCACCTTAGCACAGGAGATCAACTAATATGAATGTTCTGGTAATCGACAACTACGACTCCTTCACCTACAACCTCGTGCACCTTTTGCAGGAACTTGGCGCTGAGGTGACCGTGCGACGAAACGACAGGATTAGCCTGGAGGAAGTGGCTCAATTCGAGAAGATCATGCTCTCACCGGGCCCCGGTATACCGGACGAGGCCGGTTTACTGAAGGAGATCATCCGGGAGTTTGGCCCAAACAAAAGCCTGTTCGGAGTATGTCTCGGGCATCAGGCAATAGGTGAGGTGTACGGCGGCAAATTACTTAACAGCAACCAGGTATGGCACGGCATCGCTACGCCTGTTGAAGTAGTTTGCAAGGAAGAGGCGCTCTTCCAAAACCTCCCTCAACAATTTAACACGGGTCGCTATCATTCCTGGCTGGTTGCGCAAAACCTGCCCGACTGTCTGGTGCCAACGGCTGTGGATGAAGCCGGCAACATCATGGCGCTACGCCACCGCGACTTTGATGTGCGTGGCGTGCAGTTTCACCCGGAATCAGTACTCACAGAATACGGGCGGGAGATGATTGAGAACTGGTTGAATAGTTAAAAGTTAAGAGTTGAAAGTCGAGCTACTTGATAGGCAAAGAAAAATGAAAGAAATACTAAACCACTTATTTGAACATAAAACGCTGAGCCGGGAGCAGGCGCGGGAGGTGCTGAAGAACATTGCCGCGGGCAGGTATAACCAAAGCCAGATATCGAGTTTCCTGACAGTCTACATGATGCGCAGCATTACAGTGGAGGAATTGGAGGGTTTCCGCAATGCCTTGCTGGACCTCTGCCATCGGGTGGAGCTGGACGCCTACGACCCGATTGACCTGTGCGGTACGGGTGGCGATGGCAAGGATACCTTTAACATTTCTACGCTATCTTCCTTTGTGGCAGCGGCCAATGGTGTTGCGGTGGCCAAGCACGGCAACTATGGTGTCTCTTCTTCCTGCGGCTCATCCAACGTGCTGGAGGCCTTGGGTATACAGTTCACCACCGACACCGATAAACTGGAGCGCAGCATTGCCGAGTATAACATTTGCTTTTTGCATGCACCCCTTTTCCATCCGGCCATGAAGAGTGTCGGCCCGATCCGCAAGGACCTCGGCGTGAAGACGTTCTTCAATATGCTTGGTCCGATGGTGAATCCTGCTTTCCCAAAGAAACAGCTGGTGGGCGTGTTCAGTCTGGAGCTGGCCCGCATGTTTGGCTACCTCTACCAGCAACAGCCCGACATCAGGTATAGCATCCTCCATACCCTGGACGGTTATGACGAAATCTCCCTCACAAGTCCCTTCAAAGTGATCGCAGACAGCAAAGAGCAATTGCTTGATGCCAGCGATCTGGGACTTGGCCGTCTGGAGCACAGCCAGATCAAAGGGGGAGCAGGTATAGCAGAGTCCGCTGAGATCTTCCTAAAGGTGCTGAAAGGCGAGGGCACAGCTGCCCAAACCGATGTGGTAGCCGCTAACGCAGGTATGGCCATCAACTGTGCGCGTCCGGAAACAGCTATACCTGATGCCGTAGCGCTGGCTAAAGAAACACTGCAATCAGGCAGGGCCTATACCTTATTTAGCAAGCTGATAAACGACCAAAAGTTGGTGACGGCCTGATCGTTTTAACTTCAATAAATACCCAAATCTGTAAATCTGAAAAACATGAACATACTCGACCAGATAATCGCCCATAAATATAAAGAAGTTGAGGAACGCAAGGCGCTTTACCCGGTGAAATTGCTGGAAAAAAGCCTCTACTTCGAAACACCTTGTCTGTCGCTGGAGCGCTACCTGTTGCGACCGGATAAGAGCGGCATCATTGCCGAGATCAAGCGCAAATCCCCTTCCAAAGGCGATATTAATCCTTACGTGTCAGTGGAGCGCACCTCCATCGGCTACATGCAGGCGGGCGCTTCGGCACTTTCTATCCTGACGGACACCCACTTTTTTGGAGGTAAGAATGAAGATTTGATGATCGCCCGTAAGTATAATTACTGCCCGATCCTAAGAAAAGACTTTACAGTTGACGAGTATCAGATCGTGGAAGCCAAGTCTATCGGCGCCGATGCCATTTTGCTGATCGCGGCGGCACTGGAGCCAACCAGGCTAAAGCAACTGGCCGCCTTCGCACGCTCTTTCGGGCTGGAAGTCTTGTTAGAGGTACATTCCCGGCAGGAGCTGGAGGCTTCTCTGTGTGAAGAGGTGACCATTGTGGGCGTCAACAACCGCAATCTCCAGACTTTCCAGACGGACGTGGCTTTGTCTCTGGAGTTAGCGCAATACATTCCGGCAGGTATGACCAAAGTATCTGAAAGCGGATTGAAGTCGCCGGAAACGTTAATTGAGCTGCAGGAGGCGGGGTACAATGGTTTCCTGATCGGGGAGACCTTTATGGCAGACGGCAGACCGGAACGTGCCGCCGCTGAGTTTATCCGCCAGCTGCGTCAGCTGCAACAGAACGTTTCGCTTGAGCAGGCACAGCAATAGGCTCGTACCACATCCATAATGAAAGACCTGAAAATAAAAGTTTGCGGCATGCGCGACCCGGATAACATCCGGCAGGTAGCCGCGTTGCAACCCGACTACATGGGCTTTATTTTTTATGAAGGCTCCAAACGCTACTGCGAAGGTTCCATAACTCCGGAGCTTTTAACTGAATTGCCGGCAGGTATAGAGAAAGTTGGGGTGTTTGTAAATGAAACGACTGAAGTTATTCGAGATATAGTCCAGAAATATGGTCTGGATCTGGTGCAACTCCACGGTCGTGAAACGCCCGGCCAGTGCCGGGACTTGCAGGAGGCTAGTATACGCCTGATCAAAGCCTTTTCGGTAGACGATCGCTTTTCCTTTGAGAACACCTTGCTCTACGAACGCTACTGCGATTACTTCCTCTTCGACACCCGCGGCAACAACTACGGTGGCAATGGCACTGTCTTCGATTGGGAAATGATGAAGGGCTACTTCTCACCTATACCTTATTTTTTGAGCGGCGGCCTCAATCTGGAAAATCTGCAGAGCAAGGAGTTCGAAAAGCTACGTCCCAAACCTTTCGCCATAGATGTGAACAGTGGCTTTGAACTGGAGCCGGGGCTGAAGGATATGGAGAAGCTGAAGAAGCTGTTTAGCTTAATAAAAGAGAATAACTGAACTAACTGTCATCTCGACGATAGGAGAGATATTGATTTGAAAGGATTCAGATTGATTCCTCAGGTCGAAATGACAAAAAGATAAAAATATGAAATACTCAGTTGACGAAAATGGATTTTATGGCAGGTTCGGCGGGGCTTACGTGCCGGAAATGCTATACCCCAATGTGGAGGAACTGCGTCAGAACTATTTGAAGATCATGGCAGAGCCGGATTTTCAGGAGGAAATGCAGAGTTTGCTCCGGGATTATGTAGGACGGCCGACGCCCCTTTACTTTGCCAGGCGCCTGTCTGAGAAGTACAACACCAATATCTACCTCAAGCGTGAGGACCTGAACCATACCGGGGCGCACAAGATCAACAACACCATCGGGCAAATCTTGCTGGCCAGGCGACTGGGCAAGACCCGCATCATTGCAGAGACAGGGGCGGGGCAGCATGGGGTGGCCACGGCGACTGTTTGTGCGCTGATGAACCTGGAGTGTATCGTGTACATGGGTGAAGTAGACATTCAACGGCAGGCACCTAATGTGGCCCGAATGAAGATGTTGGGTGCTACTGTAGTTCCTGCCACAAGCGGCAGCCGCACCCTAAAAGACGCGACCAACGAAGCCATCCGCGACTGGATCAACAATCCGGAAGACACTTATTACATTATCGGTTCGGTAGTAGGTCCCCATCCATACCCCGACATGGTGGCCCGTTTTCAGGCGGTGATCTCAGAAGAGATGAAAGCGCAGCTGCTTGAGAAGACCGGCAGCGAGAACCCGGACTATGTCGTTGCTTGCGTGGGCGGTGGCAGCAATGCGGCGGGTGCCTTTTACCATTATCTGGATACACCGGAAGTGAAGCTGGTAGCTGTGGAGGCTGCCGGCTTGGGTATAGATTCCGGGGAATCCGCCGCCACCTCCGTGCTAGGCAAAGAAGGCATCATACACGGTAGCCGCACCTTGCTGATGCAGACAGAAGACGGACAGGTAACAGAGCCATACTCCATATCTGCCGGGTTGGATTATCCGGGCGTTGGTCCGCTGCATGCACACCTGCACCAGTCTGGTCGTGCCATATTTGAGAGTATTACTGACGAGGAGGCTTTGCAGGCAGTGCTGGAGTTGACACGACTCGAGGGCATTATACCTGCGCTGGAAACAGCTCATGCCCTGGCTGCAATCGGCAGGTTGGGCGCGAAGCCGAATGACGTGGTGGTGATCAACCTTTCCGGACGCGGTGATAAAGATTTGGCAACTTACTTAGATAGATTCAACTTCGATGGAAAATAGAATTCAGCAACTCTTTGCCCAAAAGCCAGAGGGCCTGCTCTCGGTATACTTTACGGCGGGCTTTCCGAATTTAGAGGATACGGTGCCGATCATAATGGAACTGGAGAAAAACGGCGTAGACCTAATCGAGATTGGCATGCCTTTCTCAGACCCCCTGGCTGACGGCCCGACCATACAACAAAGCAGCGAAGTAGCGATCCGCAACGGGTTGTCCATCCCGAAGCTGTTTGAGCAGCTGCAGGACATCCGCCAGCATACCCAGATTCCGTTGGTGCTGATGGGCTACCTGAACCCGGTGATGCAGTATGGTGTGGAGCGCTTTCTCTGCAAAGCCAGTGAATTAGGTATAGACGGCTTGATTCTGCCGGATCTACCTTTATCAGATTATGTGCGGGAGTACAAAGCACTGTTCGAGCAAAACGGCCTCAGCAACATTTTCCTGATCACGCCGCAGACGCCGGAGCAGCGCATCCGCGAGATCGACACCCACACCAATGGCTTCATCTACATGGTGTCTTCAGCTTCGGTGACGGGCACTACTACAGGTCAGTCGGTGACCAACACGGCCTACTTTGAGCGGGTAAGCGGACTAGGCTTGCGCAATCCGGGCATCATCGGATTTGGCATCCATAACCACGACACGTTCACACAGGCCTGCAACCATGCCAGCGGCGCCATCATCGGCAGTGCCTTTATCAAGGCCTTAACGAAAGCGGGCAGCCTCGAAGAGAACATCAGCACATTTATCCAAAGCATCAGACAGAACGAAATCGCATGATCATACAATTGCAACAAGGTATACCGGCCGAATTACTGGAAGTTATCCTGCAGGAAGTCAAAGGTATAGGCTTCAAGGCCAACGAAGTAAAAACACAGGACGCACATTACATCGTCGGCATCGGCAAGAAAGATTTTGACATCCGCACGCTGGGTCAGCTGCCGGGTGTGGCCGACATTCACCGCGTTTCAGACGAGTACAAGCTGATTTCCCGCAAGTGGCGCGTTAATCCGACACTGATTGATCTGGGTGACGGTGTGGTGATCGGTGAGGGCAACTTCAGCATTATGGCCGGTCCGTGCTCCATAGAGAGTGAGCGGCAGATCGAGCTGGTGGTGGAGCACCTGAAGGCCAACAACGTGAAGATCATGCGGGGTGGCGTGTTCAAGCCGCGCAGTTCGCCTTATGCTTTCAGAGGAATGGGGCTGGAGGGTTTGCGCATGTTCCACCAACTTTGTAGCCAGAACGGCATTAAGATCATCACGGAGGTGATGCAGGTATCGCAGATCGAGGACATGATGGATTTTGTGGACGTGTTTCAGGTGGGAGCCCGCAACAGCCAGAACTTTAATTTGTTGGATGCGCTGGGAGAGGCGCAGAAACCCGTATTGCTGAAACGTGGCATCTCCGGAACGCTGGAGGAGTTGCTGCAGGCTGCCGAGTATATCTTCTCGAACGGAAACGAAAAGATCATGCTTTGCGAGCGCGGTATCCGCTCATACGAAAGCGCCTACCGCAATGTGCTCGACCTGAACGCCGTGCCGGTGCTCAAAGCCAAAACCCACCTGCCGGTGATCGTGGATCCATCGCACGGCATCGGCCTGCGTGATCATGTAGAACCGATGTCGCTGGCTGCCGTGATGGCCGGAGCCGACGGCGTGATCTACGAAACGCACCAGAAACCGGAGGAGGCTTTCTCGGATGGACAGCAGACGGTGAATTTTCAGGAGTCAGAGCGTTTGATTAAACGGATGCGGCAGGCGTACGCTCTGCGGGAGAGCTTTTAAATGATGGCGAGAGTGTCCTCGCTCGTGACGGTTATGGTGGGGCCTCTGGGCCAGGCACAGCTCGGTCTGGTTATACCTGAATCAGTGCCTATATCTGGCGAAGCTACTGTCTTCCTATACCTAACTGTATTGTTTTATAGCTTGCCCTGGCCGGGCGGGCCTCACTTTTTGTCTTGACACAAAAAGTAAGCAAAAAAGTCAAGACTCCCCAAACTCGCTGAACGCTCAAACAGTGGGTAGTCATTTGGTGCACCGGGCTTAGGCTATTTGCATTGTAGCTGGCGGGGCAAGTTACTCTTGCTATACCGGCCAGAGGTACAAAATCGTAACTACAGCGCCTTTACCTGTAAAATAGCAGTGGCTAATTCCACTCTTGAGAGGGGCAGGGGTGGTTGGACCCGGCATTAGCAAAATAACTGCTGTAACGACGAGGCTATACCTGAGAGATAGCAACTACCGAAAAGTCCCTCTTCGTAGGTATGCCTTTAAGTTCTAACGCATTCTCCGCTTGAGGGGAGCGCAGAGGGGTGTTTACATCTGCGAGAAAACTGATGGTTGGCCATTTACTGGCCTTTCGGCTCTGTATTTACACCCCTATAATCCCCTCAAGGGGATAGTTTATAGCAGAACTCAATAGCCCTGCCTTGGGTGCAGGGGGATGACAATCATGCACGAGAATCCTTCAAATCCTGATTCAAACAAAAAGCCCGGCTCTATTCAGACCGGGCTTTCTATCTTAATTTGCTTTTTTATCCAGCGTTTCGTCTAACCACTTGAAGAACTCACGCTGCCAAACGATGGCATTTTGCGGTTGCAGTACCCAGTGGTTTTCTTCTGGCAGGTATAGCAGGCGGCTCTTGAGGCCCTTGAGTTGGGCCAGTTGGAAGGCCTGCAAACCTTGCTCTATACCTACCCGGAAGTCCTGTCCGCCTTGCACGATCAGAATGGGCGTGTCCCATTTGTTGGCATGCTCGATCGGGTTAAACTCCTTGTAGCTTTGCGGTGATTTGGTTTCCCAGTAAGGACCTTTCAGCTCGTTGTTGGCGAAGAACATTTCTTCGGTAGTGCCATACCAGCTGCGCATGTCAAACAGGCCGTCGTGCGCGATGAAGGTTTTGAAGCGCCCTTCGTGCAGGCCAGCCAGCATAAACACGGAATAGCCACCGTAGCTCGCGCCAATGGCACCCAGACGGTCTTTGTCTACATAAGACTCTTTTGCCACATCATCGATGGCAGACAGGTAATCACGGATGGGCTGTCCGCCCCAGTCGCCACTGATCTGGCGGTTCCACTCCTCGCCATGTCCCGGCATGCCGCGGCGGTTAGGCGCCACCACGATGTAGCCCTGTGCCGCGATCAGCTGCATGTTCCAACGGTAAGAATAGAACTGCGTCAGCGCCGACTGCGGTCCGCCCTGGCAGTAGAGGAGCGTTGGGTATTTCTTGTTCGGATCGAAATCCGGCGGGTATATTACCCATGAAAACAGGTCTTTGCCATCGCTTGCTTTGGTGATGCGCGGCTCCACTTTGCTCTTGGCCAGCTTGCCGTATACCTCGTCGTTCACTTTCGTGAGCTGCGTCAGCTGGCCAGACTTGGTGTCCAGGCGGTACAGCTCCGGGGCGCGGTTCATGTCGTTGCGCGATACGATCAGGTTGTTTCCAGCCTGGCCCACGATGCCGTTCACGTCGAACTGGCCTTTGGTTACCTGGCGTATACCTTTGGCGGTGAACTTGTCGAGGTTCTTCGGAAGCGCGACCTCGTATACCTGGATCGTGCCTTTTGTTGGAGCTACAAACCAGATCTTGCTACCGTCGTTGCTCCACTCAAACCCATTGATCGTCTCGTCCCAGTCTTTGGTTAAGTTGTGCTTTTTACCCGATTTCGTGTCCAGCACGATCAGCTCGTTCTGGTCCGCTTCGTTGCCATCTTCGTCCATCGCAAGCCAGGCCAGTTTAGAGCCATCGGCGCTGTAGATCGGGTGGGTGTCGTAGCCTGGGTTGCTCTCGGTCAGGTTCGAGGTTTTGCCGCTGCCGATGTCGTAGCGGTAGATGTCGGTGTTAGTGCTCACGGCGTATTCCTTGCCGAACTTCTTCTTGCTCACATACAGGATGGCTTTGCTGTCAGGGCTCCAGATTGCGTCTTCCTTGCCACCGAACGGCATTTGCGGCGCATCAAATGGCTCGCCCTTCATCAGGTCTACCGGTGTGCCCAGCTGACCGTTGTTGTAGCTGGCAAAGAAAATGTGCTGAAATTTGCCGTCTTCCCAGGTATCCCAGTGGCGGTAGTTCAGGTCATCATATACGTAGGCGTCCGATTTCTTGAGTTCCGGGTAGATGTCGGTGCTGTGCATCTTTTTCACTTCCACCTCACGGGAGAACAGCATATGTTTACCGTCCGGGGAGAGGCGCACATTGCTGAGGCCACCTTCCACGTTGGTCAGCTGCTTCGGCTCGCCCTTGCCGCCTGCCAACTGCCACAGCTGCCCTTTGTGCAGGTATACGATGTTGCCTGTCGCTTTATCAATATGCACAACACTCTCGCCGCCCTTGGTAGAGGTCAGTTGCGTTGCTTGTCCGCCTGTAACAGGTATAGCATAGAGGTTGCGTTCGCTGTTATTTTCCTCCACATTGGGGTAGCTCACGCCATAGATCACGGACTTACCGTCGGGTGTTATGGTCTCGGCAGAAACCCGACCCAGCTTCCAGAGCAGTTCAGGTGTCATGCGCTGCTGTGCCTGCGCCATTGTCACGGCAAACACACCAGCCAGTATCATTATCTTTTTCATGCTCCAAAAATAACCTAAAAGCCGACATTCTGAAAAGACATTCGTATACCTTGTGAAAAAGAATCAGGTATACGCATGGTATTAAGCTGGGTGCAACATATCTTTGCAGCAATGAAAGGCACAATGGCACATCTGCACCATCATCATGCACGAAGCAATCGTTTCGGAGCCGTCTGCCTATGGATATGATTTAGTTTAACTAAGATATATTTTCCAAAAGCCTGACTCCGAAAAGAGTCAGGCTTTTTTTGTTTGTCTGAATCAGGGGTAGTCTGATTCTTTACTTTAAAGGAAAGTAGATTTTATGGGGGACCTGCTTTTTCAGGTTTATAGTCTGAAAGTCAAATTTCCAGTGCCTCCTGGTTGGCTTGACGAGGATTAGGAGATCATCAAAGTGGTTGCGGATCAGTTAATTCCGGGCAGCGAAATAAAATGATAAACAAAGTTACTTTACCAGAGTTAAGCTGTATTCCCAACTTCACTCTTTAACTCATAACTCTAAACTCAATAAATGAACCTCGTTATAGTTGATTACAAAGCCGGCAACGTACAGTCGGTGCTGTTCGCACTGGAGCGATTGGGAGTGCAGGCCACGCTGAGCTCCGATTTCGAGACGATCAGGGCGGCGGATAAGGTGATTTTTCCGGGAGTTGGCGAGGCCTCGTCGGCCATGGCGCAGCTGCGGGCCCGAAATCTAGATAAGCTTCTGCCAACGCTCCAACAGCCCTTTATTGGTGTTTGCCTGGGTATGCAGTTGCTTTGTGAGCATTCTGAAGAAGGCGATACGGAGATGCTCGGCATCATCCCGCTACCCGTCAAGCGATTCCAAACTGAGTTGAAGGTGCCGCACATGGGCTGGAACCAGCTCGAGAAGCTGCAGTCACCCCTGTTCACAGGTATAGCCGAAGGGGAGTACGCCTACTATGTGCACAGCTTTTATGTGCCGATGAGCGACTACACCATCGCGCAAACTTCTTACCCGGAGCCGTTTTCTGCCGCTTTGCAGTACAAAAACTTTTACGCAGCGCAGTTTCACCCCGAGAAAAGCGGTGCTGCCGGTTCCCAGATACTTGAAAATTTCTTAGCCATATGATGGATATAATACCGGCCATAGACTTGATCGACGGCCAATGTGTGCGCCTCACCGAGGGCGACTTCGCCCAGCAAACGACCTACGACAGCAATCCCCTGGAAGTAGCCAAGCGCTTTGAAGCGAACGGTATCAAGCGACTGCACCTGGTGGACCTGGATGGCGCCCGTGCCCGCAAACCGGTAAACCTAAACGTGCTCGAGAGTATTGCCGCCAACACCAGCCTCACCATTGACTTTGGCGGTGGCTTGCAGTCCGATGAAGCGGTGCAACAGGCTTTTGATGCCGGGGCCGCGCAGATCACGGCGGGTAGTATTGCGGTGCGGGAGCCGGAGAAAGTTAAAAACTGGTTGCTTGAGTACGGTGCTGACAAGATCATTATAGGAGCCGATTTCAAAGGTACGAACATCGCTATTAGTGCCTGGACCGAGGAGAGTAAGTATCCGCTTCAGGATTTTATGTCAGGCTACCTTACAACCGGGGCCAAACTTTTCATCTGCACCGATGTGAGTAAGGACGGCAAACTGCAGGGGCCTTCCATCAATACCTACCGTCATCTGAAACTCACTTTGCCCGAGGCGCAGTTGATTGCCAGCGGTGGCGTAACGACCGTGCAGGATCTGGAGGAGCTGCAGGAGATCGGCGTAAAGGGTGCCATCATCGGCAAGGCGATCTACGAAGGAACAATTACACTAAAGGATTTAGCGCGATTTTTATGTTAACCAAACGCATTATACCTTGTCTGGATATCAAAAATGGCCGCACCGTAAAAGGGGTCCGATTTGAAAACATCCGCGATGCCGGCGACCCGGTGGAGCTGGCCAAATGGTACGCCGAGCAAGGCGCCGACGAACTGGTGTTTCTGGATATCACGGCCACCAACGAAGAGCGCAAAACCTTCGCTGAACTTGTGCGCGACATTGCCCGCCACATCGATATTCCTTTCACTGTGGGGGGTGGCATTAGTGCTGTGGCCGATGTGGAGGTGCTCTTAATGGCAGGGGCCGATAAAGTTTCCATCAACTCGGCTGCCATCCGCAACCCGCAGCTAATAGAGGATTTAGCCAAACGCTTTGGCAGTCAGTGCGTGACTGTTGCCGTCGACACCAAGTATACCGAAGTCACCGGTTGGAAGGTATACGCCAGGGCTGGTACTGTAGAAACCGAGCATACCACTGTTGACTGGACCAGACAGGTTGTAGACTTAGGAGCAGGCGAGATTCTGCTCACCAGCATGAACAACGACGGCACCAAAGCGGGCTTTGCGCTGGATATCACTAGGTCTGTTTCAGAAGCTGTTGCTGTTCCCGTGGTCGCTTCGGGAGGCGCCGGCACCATGCAGCATTTTGCCGATGCTTTCCAGATAGCCCATGCCGACGCCGCCCTTGCCGCCAGTCTTTTCCACTTCCGCGAACTGTCTATACCTGACCTGAAGCAGTTCCTGAAGGCGGAAGGTATAGCCGTAAGGTATTAGTAATTGAGTGAATGGTTAAATGAAACTTTGCAGGGACAGGTTGTTACCAACCCGAATCGTGTACCAAACAACAATTTAACCATCAACAATTTAACAATTTTTAAACTGTTCCTATGTTGGATTTCGATAAAATGGGTGGGCTTATACCTGCTGTAATACAGGATGCTGATACCAGCCAGGTGCTGATGCTGGGCTACATGAACCGGGAGGCATTTGACAAAACCCAAAAAGAGGGGCTGGTGACATTTTTCTCCCGCTCCAAAAACCGCCTCTGGACCAAGGGCGAAACCTCAGGCCATACCCTGCAGGTGGTTACCATTGCCGAAGACTGTGACAATGACTCCCTGTTGATCAAGGTGAAGCCAAACGGGCCAACCTGCCACACCGGCGACACCAGTTGTTTTGGGGAAGATGCAACAGCCAAACGCATGGCGGCGATTCAATTTATCGCCAGGCTTGAGGAGGTGATACAGCAGCGCAAAGCAAACCCGACGGAAGCATCCTATACCAATTTCCTGTTCGACAAAGGCGTGAACAAGATTGCCCAGAAAGTAGGGGAAGAGGCTGTTGAAACCGTAATCGATGCGGTGGCCGGCAAACTGGATACCATGAAGGGAGAGGCCGCCGACCTGCTTTACCACTTACTGGTGCTGTTAGCGGCCACAGGCCTGGAACTGGCGGATGTGGTGACTGTGCTGCAGGAGCGGCATAAAAAATAAAGACCAGCCGCAAACGCGGCTGGTCCATACCTTATGGATAGGCTGAAGCGCCTAGTGAGTGTTTACCAGTTTCAGGTTGTTGAAACTACCTTTTAAGGTAATGTCGCATTTGCGGGGTTTCGCAGGGTTGCTTTCATAAGCCGTAGGATCTGAAACGCCACTGATCCTCACTTCAAAACTGCCGCTTGCCAGTCCGGTCGTGGCATTGTATGCCTTTATCTCAATATTGCCCTCCATCCGGTTGCCACTGCTAAAAAGAGCGCTTTTGCTGGTCTTGTTGTAGTAGTGGTAATAGGTGATGTCGGCGCGCCCCTTTTTGTTGTTCGAAAGCGAACGGATTGGATAATTGCCGATGTAGCCGTTCAAAAGCTCCGCTTGCCTGATGCTAAAAACCACTGCGTCATTGCCTGTCGGACGTGACGGCGCAAAATCTATCTGCAGCTTTTCTTCATCCGCTAAGAGTTGCATTTCCCTCAGGCTAAGGCTGTAAACGGCTTTTTCCTCCTCCTCGGATTCCAGGTAATTAAAAGACCTTTCCATGGTAGCCTCCACTTTCGGCACGATCGTGGTGCTTTCTTCATCCTGCTTGTCGCATGAAAATGTGAGAAAAGCGATGACTAAAAGCCATGTAGAAGGTATGATCTTTTTCATAGTTTTAATTTGACTATAAAAGTATGAAAAAGAATACTATATCTGCAATAAATATTACATATTCTTTATATAAAATGTTTAATACTATCAGCGATTTCTCCTCCTTTTTCTTCCTGCACGAAATGCCCGGCCTCAAAACGCTTCACGTGCGCTTCCGGGAAGGCTTGCTGCCATTTGTCAAGCAGATGTAAGGGGAGCAGCTTGTCTTTTTCGCCCCAAAGTATCAGTTTAGGTATAGCGCGCAGTTTTTCTCGCTGTTCCCAAAGGCTGTCAAACCATGGACCTGCTTCCTTTAGCGCAACTGCAAAGTGCCAGGTGCCTATCCGGTTGCGGCTGTTGTTGAGCGGCTTCAGATAATGCTGGTGCACGTCCTTGCTGAGGTGGCGTTTTTGGTGATAACCCTTCGGCAGGAGCATGCGGGCTGAAAAACCCAGGTTCAGGTATAGAAACTGCCCGACACTGCCATTGAGAAAACCACTGACCTTCATCATCTGCGCTTCGTTTTCGAGCGACCACATCCAGGTATTCAAAATAACGAGCCGCTTCACATTTTCCGGGTGCTTCAGGGCATAACTCAAACCAATGGGCCCACCAAAATCATGTACTACCAGCGTAATGTCTTTCAATTGCAGATGATTGATGAGTTGCTCCAGGTTGTGTGCATGCGCTTCGGGCGTATAGGCAAAGTCAACCGGCTTTTCCGACAGGCCGAAACCCAGGTGATCGGGCGCTATGCAGCGGTGGGTGCGGCTGAGGGCCTTGATCTGCTGCCGCCAGACGAAAGACCAGGTGGGCGTACCGTGCACAAACACAATGGGTTCGCCCTGGCCTTCATCTACAAAATGCATTTGACCGGTTTGCAACTGCAGCGTGTGGTGCGCAAACGGGTATAGAATACGGTCAAGCCATTTAGGTGAGTTCATAGAATTTTGATATAACAATCAACAATCACTTCTTATACTTCATGATCAGGAGCGAAGCCACGTCATCGATGGGATAATGGTCGTAGAGCAGAAAATGGCTTGACATACCGTCGATGGAGGCGAACAGGAGTTTGGCTTCGAGGTCAGGGAAGGGGATGCCCGCCTCAATCAGGTTTTGTCGGATACGGTCTTCTATGTAGGCTGTCTGTTCCTGCATTTCGGTCATCAGTTGCCTCACTACTTCGGACTGTATCCTGATGCCATGCAGCAATTTCCAGAAATCCTGTTTCTCTTTCAGCAGCTTTACCGTTTGCCGGATGTGCTGTTCTATTCCGGAGCCACCTTGTTCGGGGGATTGCACAAAGGAGGCATGTATGTCTTCCACGCTGCGCCGGAAAATCTCTTCCAGCAACTCGTCTTTGCTTTTGAAATAATTATAAAGGAGCCCGAGCGACATACCTGCCTCACCGGCAATGTTCCGGATCGAGGTGGCTTCGTAGCCCTTCGATGCAAAAAGTCTTAAGGCGACTTCAACCAACTTATTGATGCTGAGTTCTCTTTTTTCCTGAAACCGGGGCATAGTATAGGGAGCGTAAGCTTAAATATACTATGATTGAACGTTCGTTCATAATTAAAGTTGAGATTTTAGCTGTTTTTGCTCTAGCTGACGCGGCTTCAGGCTTGGGGACGAGTCTTATGACTGTTCAATCCTTATAACGGCTGCTCCTTTTGCCAGCGTATACCTGATGAGCGATTATTATGCAGAGCGCTCTGGAATTGCCATAAAATTTGGGCTGTGAAGGTTAATGGAAAATATAGCAAGTGTCAGGGTGCCGTGTTATAAACACATCAGGCTTGTGTTCGTATTCATCTGAAACTAACCCGAAACGTGGAAATAAAAACGCTCTTCCAGAAATGGTGGGTATGGCTACTCCTCATTCTTGCACTTCTCTTCATCCTCATTGGCATTCTCACCTCCCTGTATTTTAACCCCTGGCTAAAGCGGGAACTTGAGTCGCGTGTAAAAACCGAATCAAACGGGCTCTATACCTTAAAACTGCACGGCCTTGAGGCTTCACTACTAAGCGGGCGCATTACAGCAGACTCCATCCAGCTGCTGCCTGACTTTCAGGTATGGAAACAGCACCACGAGACAACTCAGCAAGACACGGCAGCCGTGAAAGCGCCCCGCACCCTGATCGATCTAAAAACTAACAAACTGGTACTGGCGGGTATAAATTTCATTGGTGTTTTGCGTGGCAAACCACTAGATCTGAGCAGACTGCAGATTAGTCAGCCCAACCTGCTGGTCACCGAAATGCGGCAGGACACAACAGAGAGCCACGAGCCGCTGCACAAATCGGTGGACGGGATAATGAAAGGCCTGCGGATCGGGAGCATGGAGATAGAGGACGCTATACTTCGCATCAGGGAAGGCCAGGATGCTAAAGCAGACCGGATCGCTCTGGAGGATTTCACAATCACGGTGAAAGACTTTCAACTGGACAGCACCTCTTTCCTGGACAAGGAACGCGCCTATTACGCCAGCCGCATTGCCTTAGAATCGGGTAAAGCCGAGTTCAGGTTTCCGGACGGAACTTACAAACTTCAGGCGACTGCCCTTAAAGCCAACACGGCAGACGGTACGCTCAACATCGGCAACCTGAAACTGTTTCCACTGCTGGATAACGCAGCGCTGGCACGGTTGAAAGGCAAAGCTGTTTCGACGATGCAACTGGAAGTTCCTGAAATTAACCTCAACGGGGTCGACTATAGGGTGCATTCGCAATACAATAACCTGGTTGCCGGCAACGTGGTGATCAAGAACCCTTCCTTAAGCGCCTACATGGATCGGAAAAATTTCAATGCGAAAGGAAACAAACCGCTCCCGCATGATTTCATCCAGGAGTTAAAAACCGGTCTGACCATTCAAAAAGTAGAGGTGCAAGGTATGCACATCCATTATGAAGAGCATGCTGAGAAATCCAAAGAAAAGGGCACGATCACCTTCGAGAATATTGATGCCACGATCAGCAATGTGACCAACGACAAAAACCGCATGTCCGCTAAGAATCCCGCTGTTATTGATGCCAGAGCAGCGCTATACGGAAAAGCGCCGCTGGCTGTCACCATCAGGCTGAACCTGCTGGACCCCGATGGCTACCATACCATAGAGGGTACAGCCGGCCCCGCTGATCCGGCCATCTTAAACGACATCCTGGAGCCGACCGCTTTTATTAGTGTGAAAGAAGGCAGTCTGCAGAAAAGTGATTTCAAGATAGAACTCTACCGCAACAAGGCCCGCGGCAACCTGAATGTGCGCTATCAAAATTTCAAAGTGGATTTGCTAACCAAAGATGAAGGCGAACGTCAGTCAACTGGCAAGAAAATACTCTCGAAAGTGGCCAACAAATTTGTGATAGTATCCCACAACCCCAAAGAGGGAGAAGCGCTACGGGCTGGTGCTATTGAGGTGGTGCGCGCCAAAAGACGCTCGGTCTTTAATTACTGGAAAGACTGCCTCGTGAGCGGATTTCAAACGGCTGCAGGTATAGAGGGCGTCGGTGCCAACCTCCAGGACCCCAATAGGTAATGAGAATAAGCAGCAGGGGCCACCTTAAAGCTTAGAACCAGAAAACACTGTCTGAAAAAGTATAATTATTGGAGACTTAAAAAAAAATAACACTGGAAATCTAACCCGTAGGGCCATTTGTTAGTTATTATATTGGTTAAGACCGGACCAGAATCGATACAATAAAAGAATATGCACCACGAGCCAGACAGAAGTGGAAACCTGATACTGAAAGACCTGCACGGCCATTTCCATGTCATTGGAGATGTGCACGGCTGTTTTGATGAATTACTGGCACTGCTTCAAAAGCTGGGTTATGAGGTACAAGACGACCAGGAAGCTGGCAGGTACCGCGTGACGCCACCAGCAGGTTGCATTGCCGTATTTGTAGGCGATCTGGTGGACCGCGGTCCGAACTCACCCGAGGTGCTGCGCCTGGTCATGGACATGGTAGAGCAGGATGTGGCCCTCTGCGTCAGTGGCAACCACGACGACAAGCTATACCGCAAGCTGATGGGGCGCAACGTGCAGGTACGCCACGGGCTGGAGCTGACCATGGCCCAGCTCGAAAATTACGATCAAGCCTTTATACTCAGGGTGCGGGAATTTCTGGGACACCTGCCACACCACATCATACTGGATGAAGGTCGCCTGGTGGTAGCGCACGCCGGCCTGGAGGAGCGCCTGCACGGACGGCACAGCAAATCGGTGCGCGATCTTTGCCTGTATGGGCCTACCACCGGGGAGGTGGATGCCCATGGCCTGCCTGTTCGCCTCGACTGGGCCGCGGAATACTCCGGTGTGGCGGTAGTGGTTTACGGGCACACACCTGTTCGGGAGCCGCGCTGGAAGAACAACACCATCAACATTGACACGGGCTGCGTTTTTGGGGGTAAACTCACCGCACTCACCTATCCCGATCACATTTTAACCACAGTCGAGGCCTTCGACACCTACGCCGACTCCATACGGCCTTTTCTACATCATCCCACGCACTGATCCCGCTATACCTGCTACAAATGCTTGTTGTCCCGCTCATGGTCGCGGTGGGTGCTATGCTCTTTGCGCAGGTAGTCTTTAAACTCCTCAAGGTCAGTGGGACCCCAAAACGGGATCTTGTTGCGCACAGCGGTTCGCCCGATCACGTGTGCCGCCACTGGCGTGGTCAGGAACGTGAAGCCGATGATCAATAGCACTTTCAAAAGCATGTCGGCCTCGTTAAAGTACGTTCCCATACCTGTCAGAATTAGACCAAGCCCCAGCGTCGACCCTTTGGTGATGGCTGACATGCGGATGTAGAAGTCAGGGAAGCGCAAAAGGCCGATGGCGGCGATCAGCATGAAGATGACCCCTATGATAATGAGGATCGAACTGATGATTTCGCGGATGAGCAGAAAATTAATGTTTTCGAACATAGGCTAACGGGATGATTTCAGGAGGTAATAAGCGAAGGAGATGGAGCCAAGGAAACCGAACAGGGACAGAATAATGGCCACGTCTATAAAGTCCTTGTTGCCTGTAAGCTCCGTGTAGATGGCCACAATACCAATGATGTTGGCCACGAACAAATCAAAGCACGTAATGCGGTCAGGCAATGAAGGGCCCAACGCAAATCGTATACCGATCAGGACGAGGCAAATGCTGAGGGCGGCCATGGCAAATATGAGAGTGAAGGAAAATAGGCTCATCGGGTCAGTTTCAATATTCTTGTTTCAAATCCGTCTTTAACTTCCTGTTTTGCTGATTCCACATCGTTGTCCTTTACATAAAGGGTGTGCATGTAGATAAACCGGCGGTCGGCGCTTACATCGATCATAAGCGAGCCCGGCGTCAGGGTGATCATGGTAGCCAGCAGCGTAATTTCCAGGTCGGTCGTAACAGTCAGCGGCACAGCCAGCACGGCAGGATTCATATGGTAATTGGGTGTCAGGATGTCGTAGGCAACCCGAAAGTTGGCCACAACCAGCTCTTTCAGGAAAAAAACAAACAGACTGATCGCCCTCGGCAGTTTATGAAAGTAGGAGCGGTGGTAAGTAGGTGAGGTCAGCCAGAGCAGAAACATGATAAAGGATGCCACCAGCACCGCCCAGATCGCATTGTAAGGCACGAAGGGATCACCGTATTTGAAATACAGGTAACTGCCGACGAAAGCGATCAGGAAATGGACGATAAATGTTTTCATGCTACCTTTTCAATACGGCGTTAATGTATAATTCGCTGTTCAGAAGTTGCTCGGCCGCCAATTGTGCCATTGCCACCACCGGCTCAGCATAAAGCCCGACAAAGAGAATGAACCCCGTCATCAAAACGACCGGCAGGTGGAGCAGCCGGAGGTCGCGCTGCTGCTGCTGCGTCATCACTTCCGACAACGGGTCCACGTCGGGTTTTTTTTTCCAGAACACTTCGTTCCAGATCTTGGTCATCGAGAAAAGGGTCATTAGGCTGACGGCCAGCGAAACCAGTACGATGGCAAAACTGTCGATTTCGAAACCGGCCCTGGCCAGCATGAATTTGCCCCAGAACCCGGAGAGGGGTGGTATACCCGCCAGCGAGAAGGCCGAAATGAAAAACAACACCGACAGGAGGGGCTGCTGCAGGTATATGCCGCCAAGTTTTTTAAGTGCGAAGGTACCGTGCCGGCGCGCCACCACACCACTGATCAGAAAGAGATTGGTCTTGACCAGGATGTTGTGGATGATGAAGTAGATGCTCCCCGCAATGGCCAGTGGCGTGAACAGCGCCAGCCCCATCAGCATATACCCGATCTGGCTCACGATGTGAAAGGACAGGATCTTGCGAAAATCGTTTTGCGAAGCGGCCCCCAGCACCCCGATCACCATGGTAAAGCCCGCCAGCACCGTGAAGAGTGGTATGGTCAGGTCCTGGTCGGTGACAAAGATCAGCGTGAAAAGACGAATAAGCGCATACATACCCACCTTGGTGATGATGCCTGCTATAAAAGCCGAAATGGCAATAGGCGGTGTGTGGTAGGAGGCCGGGAGCCAGAAGAACAGCGGGAAAATGGCAGCCTTGATGCCGAATGCGATCAGGAAAAACATGCCCGCCATGGTAATGAGGGCCGGGTGCGCGACCGGCATGCGCACCAGCACCGCCAGTTCAGCCAGGTTGAGCGAACCCAGCGTGCCGTATACCACTCCTATACCTGTCAGCAGAAAATTGGTAGCCAGAAAGTTGATGGTCACGTACTTGATCGCCCCCTCTAACTGCGGTTTGGTGCCGCCCAGCGCAATGAGTACAAAGCAGCAGATCAGCAGCACTTCGAACCAGACAAAGAGGTTGAACAGGTCGCCCGTCAGGCAGGCACCCGACACGCCCAGCTGCAGGATGAGGAGCACCGGGTAGTAGCCAAACGATTGCCGTGCCTTGTCGAGCCCCTTGATGGAGAACAGGTAAATGGCCGTGCCGGTGATGGAGCTGGTGATCACCATCATTGCACTGAATAAATCCGCCACGAGCGTAATGCCGAAGGGTGCGGGCCAGCTACCGATCTGAGTGGTCCGGATGCCGTTTTCATTGATGTCGAAGAGCAGCAGAAAAGTAGCGACCAGCAGACAGACCTGTGCCAGGATGCCGATAAACTGTTGCACGCGCACAGACCGCCAGAAAAAGAGGCTCAGGATAGCCCCATACAGCGGAATGAGTATAGGCAACATGATCAGCAGGTGGTTCATACAGGGTGCTTAGTGGTTTTCATCGATCTGGTCGGTGGTGTTCATGTCGTCGAGGTCAGTGGTGCCGAACGACTGGTATACCCGTTTGATGAGCACAATGGTAAAGGACTGGATGCCGAAGCCGATCACGATGGCCGTGAGCAGCAGCGCCTGCGGCACCGGGTCGGCAAAAGGCTCCACGGCTACGCTTTCGTCCTGCCCGATAATGGCCGAGCCCCCGCGTGTCAGCCGGCCGATGACGAACAGAAAGAGGTTAGTGGCCAGCCCCGACAGGATCAGCCCAAGTATCAGCCGGAAGAAATGCCGGTGCAGAATCAGGTATAGGCTCGCCGAAAAAAGTATTCCGATGATAAAAGGCAGTATAAATTCCATGGTCTTATTCTTCTGACATCACAAAGGTTATTTTAAGCACCACCCCGATCACGAGCAGGTATACGCCAACATCAAACAGGATCGGCGTGCCCGGCTTACCCAGCACAGGTATGTAAAAGTCAGTCCAGTAGGCGTGCATGTAAGGTTGGCCGGAAAGCAGGCCGAGCATTCCGCTGGTGGCCGCCAGAAAAAGCCCTGTGGCGATAATGTAAACAGACTCGATGCGGATCATGCGGTGCCTTATTTCCGGATGCCGGGCCATTTTTCTCCGCCTCCACACATTCACGCGCATCATCCGCATCAGGTAGAGCGAGCGGCTTTGGTTCGGCTGCCGTGGGTAGCCGTAGAGGTTGAGCTTCAGGAAGGTGTCCACGGTGTGCTGCGGGCCATGCGTCATGGTATGGAAAACGAAAGCGATGGACCCGATCAGCCCCCCGATGAAGCCCCCGCCCGGGTGGTTGTGGCCCCGGAACAAGGTATAGACCGAGAAGATGATGAAGAGTGGGATGAGGATGCGAATGGCAGTCGCGAGTATAATGGTTTTCATGGTTTGTCTCCTTTCTGCATGCGTAGTTTCAGCATGGCCATGATACCGATGGCTGCCACGGCCAGCACCACGATCTCGCCAAGCGTGTCGAAGGCCCTGAAATCCACCAAAATCACATTGACGATGTTACGCCCCTGCCCGAGCAGGTAGCTGTTTTCGCCGTAATAGGCTTTTATCTCCGAATCGAGGGGATACTGCTTCACGATCAGGATAACGTATGTCATCACGGCTCCGAAAGCGAGCGAGAGCAGTATGTATTTGTAGCGCTCTGCGGCGTGCGAGAGGTATCCGAACGTTGGGAGTTTGTGCAAAATCAACACGAAAATCACGACCGTGAGCGTTTCGATGAGCAACTGCGTGGCCGCTACATCAGGCGCCCCGAACAGGATGTAAAGGAGCGCTGCCGAGTAACCGACAATGCCCATGATGGCAATGGAGGTTAGGCGGGACTGGGACTTAAACAGGAAGACGAGCGCCGATACAAGCATCAGCAGCAGCACCACTTCATACAAACGCAGCTGGGAGAGTTGATCCAGGCGGTTAGTCAGCTCCAGCCGCGGGCCGTTTTCCCAGAGTGCGAGCACGATCAGGGATATGTGCGCCGTGACGATGGCCGCAATGTAACTGCGAAGATAGCCGTTCTGTATGGTAGCTGTAATTTTGGTGGCCCCGGCAAGAAAGCCCTTGAGGGTGAGTTGGTAAAGGTTGGCTGGTCCGAAGAGGTACAGATCGTTAAAGCGGCTGGCGTAGCTCAGCAGTCGGTTGGCCTTACGGTACAACACATAGCCCAGCAGAACAGTAATTACACTAAGACCCAGCGCCAGCGTAAAACCGTGCCACAGGGCCAGCTCAAACACCTGCTCCACACCCAGCATGGACTCTGCGGCGCGGCGCAACAACGGGGTCACAAAAAAGCCCTGCAGCAGTCCGAACACAAGTCCAGTACCAGCCAGTATAACGGGTGGCAGGTATAGCAGAGGTTTGTCGGGGTGCTGCAGCGCAGTGGGGCTCTCGCTGCGACGCCAGAAGACGCCAAAGCCCAACGCGATCGCAACGGACACAAACACCATCCCGGAGAAGAAGCTCACCGCAAAGAGCATCCACCGGAACGGACTTTCCTGGAGTGAGGCCTCGTAGAGCAGCTCTTTGCCGATGAACCCAAAAAAAGGCAGGATGCCGGCCATGGACATACCGGCCAGCAAAGCCGCAATGGCGGTGTAGCGCATGGAGCCTGACAAGCCTGTGAGTTGTGTCAGGTCGCGGGTGCCGGTGGCGTGATCCACGTTGCCGGCCACCAGAAACAAGGTGCCTTTGTAGAGGGCGTGTGCCAGCAGGAAAACCACCATCGCCTCCATGGCTGGAGCGGTTCCTATACCTGTCATGGTCACCAGCAGGCCCAGTGCGCTGATGGTAGTGTAGGCCAGTATGGCTTTCAGGTCGACGTGCTGCGTGGCCAAAAACGCGCCCAGCACGGTGGTGATGCCGCCCACCAGCATCAGGGTATACTGCCACTCGTCGGTCCCTCCCATGACGGGGGTAAGCCGGGCCAGCAGGTAGACGCCGGCCTTCACCATGGTGGCCGAGTGCAGGTAGGCGCTGACAGGCGTGGGTGCTTCCATGGCGTTGGGGAGCCAGAAGTGAAAGGGGAACTGCGCAGACTTTGTAAAAGCACCCAGCAGGAGCAACACGAGTGCGGGCAGGTATAGCGCGTGGTTCGTTACCACATCACCCCGCTGCAGCAACTCGCTCAAAGTATAGCTTCCGCCTGCCATCCCCAGCAGAATGAGGCCGCCCATCAGGGCCATGCCGCCGAGCCCGGTAACGAGCAGAGCCTGCAGGGCTGAGCTGCGTGATTTTTCCTTGTCCTGGTTGAAACCGATGAGCAGGTATGAGCTGATGCTGGTAAGCTCCCAGAATACAAAAATGGAAATTATATTGCCTGCCAACACAAGCCCGAGCATCGCCGTCATAAACAGGGTCAGGTATAGGTAGAACCGCCCCAGCAAGGGATGACCTTTGAGGTAGCCGACAGCGTAAAGCATGATAAGGGTGCCAAAGCCCGTGATCAGCAAGGCGAAGAGCAGGCTGAGTCCGTCAAGGAAAAAGTGCAGGTTGATGTTGAGAGAAGGAGCCCATGTATGGAGTTCGCCCAAATTTTCGCCGCCAAGCACAGCGGGTGCAAGCGTCAGCAGGTATACGAAGATGGAAAAGGGCAGCAAGGCCATAGGCGCGTACACCCACTTGCCGAGCCAGCGGTAGAGCAGAGGCGCGGCAAGTGCCAACAGGAAACCTGCGAGTATAGCTAAAAACATCAAAAATGCTTAGTTTGTAGAAGTATCCTTATTAAATTCGTAGCTGATTCAACATTTAGTACCAATCTGCGCATTTTATGTTACGTCAGGGGCGAAATAGAGGGGGTGAGGACGTATAAGACAAGCACAACAAACGTTAACCCATGAACCAAAACACTAGCGCCAACTCGCTGAAACGAATTATGGTGGGGCTCGACCTGACGGAGATGGACGATACCCTCATCCGCTATTCCGCCTTTCTCTGCTCCATTTCTGAAATAGAGCGTGTGTACTTCATCCACGCCGCCAAGAGCCTGGACCTACCGGACGAGGTGATCGAAGGCATACCGAACGGGATGCCAGACGCCGAAAAACTGCGTACCTCGCTTGTCGGTAAAGTAGAAAGCCATTTCGGCCCCGATAGCCGGGCGCAGGTGGAGGTGCAGGTAGTCGAAGGATCGCCGCTGAAAGAACTTCTTCGTCTGTCTAAAGTGAACCAGATTGACCTGGTGGTGGTTGGACGAAAGTTCAAAATGCGTGGAAGTGGCGTGCTGGCCCAGAAAATTCTGCGTAATGGCCGCGTGAGCGTTCTGTTCGTGCCTGAAAACGAGGATACTGTTTTGAGCCACATCATGGTCAGCGTGGATTTCTCGGATTACTCCCTGATGGCGCTTGAGCGTATGCTGAACTCAGCGCTCGCAAGACCCGAAGTGCGCATCACCTGCCTGCACGTTTACCAGGTACCTACCGGTTACATTACACTGGGCATCAGCTACCAGGATTTTGATGCACGCATGCAAGGCTTCGCACACAATAAGTTTGAGCAGGTGCTGGAGCGTTTCCCTGCGTTGAAAGAGCGTGCCACCCTTCGACTTGTAAAACAGGAAAACGATGATGATGTGGGCGAATTGATTATGGTGGAGGCCAAGCGCGCGAAAGCCGATATGCTGGTGATCGGCGCCAAAGGCAAATCAGCCGCCGCCCTGTTTGTGCTGGGAAGCGTGACCGAGAAGATCCTGCGCTATAACGACGACATCCCGATGATTGTGTACAAGAAAGAGAAAGAGGAGATCGGTTTCCTGGACGCCCTGCTGGGTAATGACTAAAGTGTAATGAATAATGACTAGTGAATACTCATTATTCATTAAAAAGACCTGCTATACCTGCGTGTGTGGCAGGTCTTTTGTTTTGCCCGCCATTGCCAGCACCAGCAGGCCAAGCAGACCTGCAACAGCCGAAGCGGCGTAAATGCTGATCTTCACCAGGGTAAGTTGCTCTGTGGCAGCAAAAACCTGCTGCGCCTGAAAGAGCGACAGCATAAAGCCGGCACTCACGAGCAGCGTGCCTCCCGTTAGTTGCCCCCAGTGCACAGTGGCAGGTTTACGCGCTATACCTGTCAGCGAGGCCAGCCAGGCAAACAGCAGCATGCCAAGTGGTTTGCCGAGCACCAGTGCCATGAAAATTCCCAACGGTACCGGGCCGAGCAGGTCGCGCCAGGCAAAGCTGTTGTAGGCAAAGGGCACAAACGCCAGCGCGAACAGGGGCAGTGCCAGGTACGCTGCCCATGGCAAAAGCCTTTGTTGCAGGCGCCGCAGCGGTGACAGCGCCTTTGTGCAGTTTATGCGTAGGGTATGGGCGGCGGCTTGGAAATCTTCTTCTATCTCCTCATCAGGCTCGGGGCGCTTCATCATACGCAGGGCGTGGAGCTGTCCCATTACGGTATCGGTGGTCGTTACGAAATCTTCCTCATTTACCCTTGAATGGATCGGGGTGACGAGTGCCAGCAGTACGCCAGCTACGGCACCCTGCACACCGGCCAGCAGAAAGCTCACCAGCATCACCAGTCCCAGCAGCAGGTATAGCCACATCGTGCGGTTACGCAACGCCCGCAACACCACTAGCAAACCAAACACGCCGGTGGCAATGGAGAGCGCCAGCAGGTTTTGGATAGCTGTATAGAGGAGCACGCTCAGAAGCAAACTTGCAATGCCCTGCATGATAGCGCTGGAGGACAAAAACACGCGCAGGGGCAGAGGCAGTGAATTGCTGGCCAGTGCCAGTAGCGCCAGCACCGCCGACGCATCAGCAGTGACCACCACAGGCCAACCTGCCTGAGCAGCTAGTGGTGCCAGGTATAGGTATAGCCCAGCAGGTATGGCCATTCCACCAAAAGCAGCAGCTATCGCGAACAGCATGTCGGGTCTTTCCTTCAGCTCGCCCACGCGGAGCACCCGTTTCAACTCCAGGCCCAATACCATGTAGAATAGCGCCAGCAAAACCTGCTGCACCCAGAAGCCGATCGGTTTGGCGATACTGTAAGTTCCGAAGGTGATGGTCAGGGGAGTATCCCAAAGGTATAGCCAGGAGGCTCCCCAGGGAGAGTTAAGCCACGAAAGGGCCAGCAAAGCGACTACAATAGTAAGTGTGCCTCCGCGCGCCAGCACCTGCTCGAATAGCTCGAAGGAGTAGACAATGCGGTTGATCAGGGATGGTTTAGCAGCCAAGGTATAAGTAGATAGCCATATTCAGATACACCTTAGAGACGTAGCAAGCCCTGAAAAGTTTTGGCCGGCCTTTACCTGCATTTAAAAAACAGCTGAAAGCAGTAACGCCCTCACTCAGGTATGTTTTGGTATGAGGGCGTTAGGGTAAGAAGCAGGTATAGGTTAGCTGTCCGCTTCTTCCATGTCTGGAAGTATTTCTGCCAGGGTCATTCCTGACACCGTATACCTGCAAAACCTACACACGGGGATTAGAAAATCCACTACCGTTTGTTTCGGGATTGATAAATCCCGAAAAGCCATGTAGCAGAGCATCTTCAGAACGTGACCACCTGTAGGGACACGTCGTGACCTGCCCAAATCTTGCACCGTTCCTCCTTTCACCCTCGCTAGCGTCCCGCGATTGTGAGGTATAAGGCGGACTCTGGCCGCTTTTCCAAATGTTCTTTCGGACATCCATATCCGAAAGCCATCTGCTGGGGATGGCCACATCCCCGCATGTCGCTCTTGTTTTCAGTGCTAGGGGACAAGGATGTCCTTAGCAGAAATACTTTCAGACACAGATGTCCGAAAGAGCGCTAATACAGGTCGCGACCTGCCCACTCGTGCACCTCTATGCCTTTCTAAATCATGTATTGGCAGTCCTGCCCAAATCATACATGAAAATTTCCTCTGTGATAGAGGACCTCGATAAAAGGAGAGGCAGGCGTGCATTAATCGCGCACCCAACAATTTAACCATCAACAATATAACAATTTAACTAACCACCTGCTTGGCGATATACCTGGAGTTCATGATGCTGAGCGCGCCCATGTACCGGAGGTTGAAGCTGAGCACGTCGCCCACCTTGTAGTTTTGCTCGTTCTCACCCAACTCCACCACCAGCATGTCGGAACTGGCACCTACCACACTCAGGCCTTTGTCTTTTGGGAGCAGGTATTTGGGGTTGATGTCGAGTAGGCCTACATCCAGGATAGCGCGGTGCGAGGTTTTGCCATAGAGGCTCACGTCAATCTCGAAGCTCTCGCCACTGGGGTTTTCGGCCAGCATGCCGATCGGGATCATGGGCTTCTGGTTCAATTCGATGATTTCGGCGCAAAACTCAAACACATCGTCGTACATGCCCTCAAAGGTCTCGCCGGTAAAGAGGTTGAGCCCGAAAAACAAGGCCTCCCCAATCCGGAAGTGATTGACGCCACGCGGCATCTGGTGGTTGAAGAGCAGCGGAATCGTAACTGAAGTGCCGCCGGATACCCAGGGAATTTCGATGTTGAACTTGGCGTCGATGATCTGCTTGTACAGGCTGAGCTGGATCAGTTTGTCCTGCGTGGGCATCACGCCGTGCAGGCAGTTAAAATTAGCCCCGAGCCCAATCACAGAGATGCCGGGCAGTTTGAAGATCTGGGCATAGAAATCCACCAAATCATCGCCCATCACGCCTTCCCGCAGGTCGCCCATCTCGATCATGATGATGATCTTATGCGTTATGTTTTGCCTGACAGCCTCTTCGGACAAAAGCCGGATGATGTCGAGCTCAGTCTCAAAGCTCACATCGGCATAGCGGATAATGTCGGGTATGCTTTGCTTCGGGGCAGGTTTGATGTATACGGTCTGTACATCGGGCGCCATTTTTTTGATGGCGATCAGGTTCGAGACGCGCGAGTCGTGGACTTCCTTGACACCGAGGTCGAGCACTTCTTTCAAAAAGGTCTCCTCGCCGCAAAGCAATTTAGTGACAATGCCCCAGTCGATGCCCTTTTGGCGGAATATCTGATCGAGGTGGTTGTAGTTGTGTCTGAGTTTACTGCGGCACAGTTTTAAGACGGCCATGCTGTTATCGGATAAGTCTGTATTCTAAATATTTATTCGTGAAGCCCATTTTCTCGTACAGGTGGCGGGCCGGGTTGTCAGCCTCCACGTGCAGGGCAATGCTGCCTTCGCTTGTCTCGGTGGCCAGCTGCACCAGTTTTTTGCCTACGCCCTTGCCGCGCTGGCTGCCATGCACGGCTACGTAAACGAGTATGTTCTCCGGTATGTAGCCGCTCATACCTGTATTGTTCAGGATAAGCGCCCCCACCACTTTGCCTGCCTCGCGGGCTACAATCACCGAACCGCCTTTGCCCTCTGCCGCCGACAGCGCATAGTCCATGCACTTGGCAATGTCCGCGCGGGCGTCGCCGTACTGGTCCAGGTGCTGGAAAAGGAAGTCAAGCACCTCGTCGCGGTTCAGTTGCTGATGGTTGGCTGGGGTATGGATCTCGTATTGGACCGGGATATTTTCTGCCATTTCTATTTTTCAGTTTTATTGGGGTTTAGTATAGTTAACGTAATCACAGCGCCTCTGGTCGACGAAGTTGCTCGTGAGCCTAGTCCAGCATGAATATTCTAAACTACCATGTTCTGCCTGGTGGTATGTATTAGAATAGTGTAAATTACTGATCGTGCTATTTGTATCGCTAAATTTGAATATACTCAAAATTTTACTGGGAAGCCCGTTTTTCTTGCGATATGAGGTTGCAGAGGCAGGAATCAGCTAAATTAAAGTGTAATTTTTGTGCAAATTTGACGAATAGCTGTAAAGGCAGACAAGGGAATGAAAACGGGGCAAAGAGAGAGGTTTTGTTAGGATAATAATATTTCGAACGGACTGTACGAAAGCAAAGCGGGAGCAGGGATGTAGGCATTCAATCGGAATACTATCACATATATTTATCAGGATCCTGGAATTGAAAATTTGGAGAAATGCTTATATTGGATGGGCACTATATAAAGGTGTAATAGTAAGGAGGAGAGCTTGAAGGAGGTTTAGCTGGAAATAGTGCAGCGAGTAAGAGCCGGTTCTTTTATCAGCAGATCGCTTGCGGGAATTGTATCCTGCAAAACAATCGACAAAATGAAAATAGAAACCCATACTGTACATGATACTGAAATAGCCGAGGTGATTTCGGAAGATACGATCATAAACAGCATTGAAGACGGATTGGACTTGTTAGGTAACCTTTATTATCAGGGCTATGATAGAATCATACTCCACGAGAAGAACATCACGCCTGCTTTCTTTGAACTGAAGAACGGAATGGCAGGCGAAATTCTTCAGAAGTTTTCCAATTACCGCGTCCGTCTAGCTATCGTCGGCGACTTCTCAAGATATACCCGCAAAAGTATGCAGGACTTCATGTACGAAAGCAACAAAGGGAGCCAAGTCAATTTCGTGAGCTCTTTGGAAGAAGGGTTAATTAGACTTTCACGATAATTGAAAACCAGTAAGGAGCAGCTAACCAAAACAAGAATGAAAAGAAATTTAACCCCAATTCTTTTTCTTATACCTGTTGCCATGCTGTCTTATTTATACAGCCTGACAAGTTTCCTGTTACTAGCGGTCATGGCCTTTTGCGTGGCGGCTTTGCTCGTGGTAGGTATGGTAAAAGCCTTTCGCTCAAACCTTCCTCAAAAGTGGGTGAGAATACCTTTAACTATAGCGGCTGTCTGCACTCTGGGTGTGCTGATAGGCTTGTTGCGTCCTTTAGATCCTGCTGTGATAAACTCGGGTGAGGCGAGTGATATGTTAGCCTATGCTTATGAAACGGACCAGGCCGACCGCATGACCATTGGCGCATACCTTGGCCTGTTCGAAAACAACATGGCGAAGCGCGACAGTATCAGGCTCGCGCAGGTCAGGCAACTCTACCAGGATAATCAGATCAGCTTGCCGAAAGATAAGTTTTACGCCGCTTTTGTGTTCCATCACAGCAAGAAGAGCGCATTCTTTGAGATAGCGCAGAAGCTGGCTGGCGAAGCAGCTGCTGTCAGCGAACTAAAGGATGACTATGTGGTGCAATGGCTGGCCAGGGCAACCTACGACAGGTGGATGGTCTCTTTAGGTAAACCTGAGAAGTATGGCACGCAGGATAAGTTTAGCATTAGTGTCGAGTTGCTAATTTTAAATCAAAAGAGATTACCATGGGAAATACAAACGAACTTTCTCCGGCTCAAGCAAATGAGTTCTTCCAAACGCTGAAATCCCGCTTCGAGAAAAACATGCACCGCCACGCAGGTATAGCCTGGCCCGATGTGCAAGCCCGACTGGAAGCGAGCCCTGCCAAACTGTGGTCGCTGCTCGAGATGGAGCGCACGGAAGGAGAACCGGATGTGGTCGGGCAGGACCCGGAAACAGGTGAATTCCTTTTCTTTGATTGCGCAGCCGAAAGCCCCAAGGGTCGGCGGAGCGTTTGCTACGATCGCGAAGGACTTGAATCCAGAAAAGAGCACAGGCCCGCAAATAGTGCCCTCGATATGGCCGCTGCTATGGGTATTGAGCTTTTGTCGGAGGATGAGTACCGGGAACTGCAAAAACTCGGTCAGTTCGACCAGAAAACCTCGAGCTGGATCAAAACGCCAGCCGACATCAGAAAGCTGGGAGGCGCCTTGTTTTGCGATCGCCGCTACGATCATGTGTTTGTATACCACAACGGGGCGCAATCCTATTATGCCGCTAGGGCTTTCCGTGGAGTCCTGAGGGTCTGAGTTTCTACAGGCTATTGGCTATACCTTGAATTCAGGCCTAGCCAGTGGCAGTTTAAATGGATCAATCAAACAAACTTATACCTACATGAAAAAACTTTTTACCCTTTTGCTTTTAGCTGTTTCCGGCTTCACGGCACAGGCGCAGGTCGTGGATGTGTCTGCAGCCGAACGCTACTTTGAGCTGGTGGATACCCTGAAATCGGGCAAGCGGCTGCACGACGCTACCTGGGAGCAGTTTCTGTCCATGGAAGGAAACCAACAGTATATCCAGAACCAGGGTTACGGAGAGTCTTACCTGAAGAACTTTCGCAAAACAATGGAAGTGGTCTACCTGCCTGAGCATGACAGCCTTCTGCAGGTTCGGCTAAAAGACATCCAGGCCAATTACCTGACCTACAGCATTCACGTGTACAAGGCCCATGAAGCGGAGCTTCGGCAATACCTGGCGCAATTAAAAGCCGATAAAGAAGGTTATGTGAATACCATGTACCAAACCTGTTACAGCATGCTGCCCAAGCGCATGCAGGGTAAAAGTCCTGAAGCAGGTGTATATTTGATCGCACTGAGTAACGACGCGGTTGCTCATAAAGGAAACATGGTGCTGAACCTGTGGTCCGAGCTTAAGTTCAACCAGGTGAAACCCGGCGCTGTGGGTGGACACGAGCTGCACCATTTGCTTAACAAACAGAAACAATACGAAGTGGCTGAAAAAGACAAGAGCCTTTTGCTGATGCTGCAAATGTTGATGAACGAGGGCGTTCCGGATCTGATCGACAAGAAATATGCGGTCGCGCCCAACATGCCGGGCGACATGCAGTGGGGGACCTACCTGCTGGACCTGGGCAAACAGAACCTCCCGAGAGTAGAGGCCGCTATCAAGGAAATAGCCTCCGGCGAAAAGCAGTATACGAGCAAAGAGATCAGAAACCAGGTGATCGGGATGAGTGGGCACGTGCCCGGCTTTTACATGACCGATGTGATTGAGCGTAACGGGCTGAAAAAGAAGCTGGTGTCGAACCTGGACAACCCGTTTCAGATCATCCACCTCTACAACAAAGCCGCCAAAAAAGACAAGTCGAAGCCTTTTGTTTTCTCTGACGAAGCCATCGCCTACCTCAAAAAAGTAGAGGCTGAGGCGAAGACAATAGACTAAAGCTCAATCCTGAATCCATTAAACTTAAGATCCCACATGAAGCTAATATTGCGTGCCGCTTTCCCGCTACTTTCTGCTGCCATGCTGAGCAGCTGTACGACAGAAGAAACACAGACTGCCAGTGCTGCAGAAAGCGAAGTGCAGGTAGTCGGTGCCATGCGCAACGTAATGTGGAAGGGCGAGCTGGCCGGAACGATCGATCTGGATACGATTGCAGGCAAAGAGCAGCTGTATGGTTTGGGACCTGTGGAGTACCTGGCGGGCGAACTCCTGATCCTGGATGGCAATTCCCACAAATCGGTGGTGATTAATGACTCTACCATGCGGGTTGAGGAGACCTTTGCCTCCAAAGCCCCTTTCTTCGTTTACGCCCGCGTATCCAACTGGACAGCCCAGGCGCTACCCGACTCAATCCGTAGCCTTCCGCAACTGGAGCTATACCTGGACAGCGTGACGCAAAACAGCAAACGGCCATTCCCTTTTAAAGTGAGCGGGAAAGTAGCGCAGGCTACCATCCACATTGTCAATCTGCCGGCTGGCTCGAAGGTCAGTTCGCCTGACGAAGCCCATCGGGGACAGGTGAACTATGCGCTGCGTGACGAGGCGGTTGATATTTTAGGTTTCTTCTCCACCGAGCACAAAGCCGTATTCACGCACCACGACACCTTCATGCACCTGCACCTGATCACGCGGGACCGCTCTAAAATGGGACACCTGGATGAGGCAACCTTTCAACCGGGCACCCTGACGCTATACCTGCCGGCACAATAGCTTCTTGTTTTGCTGAGCAGTCCATAACAGCTGCTATACCTGGAGAGAAGCCTCAGGTATAGCAGCTGTTTTTATTTAGGCGTCCTTCGATTTTTTTCATAATACATGCAACCGGTTGAGGATAAATTGCATCTTAACTATATATTGCAGGCATTATACTATTGCTTGCCGCTTTTATCTAAACCCATTTTATGAAAACTGACTTAGCTTCCATCCTGTGCCTGGCACACCTCCCTGCTTGTGATCGAACCGACCCAGGTATACGCTCAACATGCTAATTTTCTGTCTGTTACCCCAAGTTCAAATCTACTAATTTGCCGGTCTTACTTATGCGTTTATTTTCCTCCCTGCTTACCCTTTTGCTGGTTCTGCTACAGCTTTCACTTTCTGCCCAAGGTATACGCGGCAGCATCAAAAACCAGAAAGGCGAAGCGCTGCCATTTGCCTCGGTTTACATCACCAACCTCAACAACGGTTCGTCGAGCAACGCCAACGGTGATTTTGAAATAAAGCTCCCGGCCGGAAAGCATACGGTGGTGGTGAAATACATCGGCTATGAAGCGCAGCAGGTGCAGGTCGAGATTACGGATAGCTGGGTGCAGCGCGATTTCAAATTGGGAGAGCAGTCTTTTGCCCTCAAAGAAGTGCAGGTGAAAGGAAAAGGGGAGGACCCGGCCTATACCATCATGCGCAAGGCCATCGCCAAAAAGAAATACCACCTGCTGCAGTACGACAGCTACCAGATGAAGGTATACGTGAAAGGCACCGGCGAACTGACCAACGCACCTTTTTTCCTGAAGAACAAGCTCAAGGAGGAAGGCGTGAAGCTGAACGAAGCCTATACCGTGGAATCGGTAAGTGAGATCAAGTTTGCGCAGCCCAACAAGTTTGAGGAAAAAGTGATCTCCATCCGCACTTCCGGTGACAACAAAGGCACGATCTCGCCAATGTCTTTTGTGAGCGCGAGCTTCTACAACGATAAGGTGGTGGAAATGGTATCGCCGCTGTCGCGGTCTGCCTTTGCCTATTACAAGTTCCAGTACGAGGGCAGTTTCCAGGAAGGAAACGTCGACGTGAACAAGATCAAGGTAACGCCGCGCTCTCGTGGCGACAATGTGTTTGAAGGCTACATTTACATCATCGAGGGCTATTGGGCCATTCACAGCCTCGACCTTAAAACCAGCATGATGGGTTTCCCAATCCGGGTGAAGCAGAATTATGCCGAAGTGGCACCGACCGTCTGGATGCCGACCACACACCAGTTTCATTTCTCGGGCAAGGTGATGGGCTTTGGCGGCGAGTTCCGTTACCTGGCTTCCAGCTCAGATTACCAGGTGGTGCTCAACAAGAAACTGGTAGCTCCCAAAGAGATCATTGATGAGAAAGTAGAAGAAGTGCCGGAGGCGATTGCCGCCATCAAGTCGAGCAACAAAAACCCGAACCTGGAGGCGCTGGCCAACCAGGACAAGCTGACGCGCAAGCAATTCCGCCAGCTGATCCTAGAGCAGGAGAAGGAAGCGCTGAAGGAACGCAAAGACCCGGATGTGGTGTCGGAGCGCACCTATACAGTAGACAAACTGGCCACTAAACGTGACTCCGCCTATTGGGATTCGGTGCGCCCCGTGCCGCTGAGTGACAAAGAGCTCAAGGGCTACCAGCGCGACGACTCTCTGGCACAAATCAAGTCGGCTGAACTGACGGGCAAAGACTCTACCAAGGTCATCAAAAAGAGAAAGTTCAAGCCGCAGGACCTGGTGATGGGCGCGGGTTACAGACTTTCGCCACTTACCCGCGTGACCATTGACCCCACATTCACGAACGTGTACTACAACACGGTAGAGGGCTGGAACGTGAACCTGAGCGGCAAGCTGCGCCACCAATACGACAGTTTGCGCCGCAGTTTTGAAGTAGCACCCACTTTCCGGTATGGCTTCGAGAGTGAGACTTTCTATGCCAAGGCCCGCATGACGCACACGGTCAGGAGCAAGGGCAAATCGCACCTGCTATACCTGGATGGCGGCAAGTTTGTGGAGCAGTTCAACAGCGACAACCCGATCCACCCGCATATCAACACGCTCAGCACACTGTTGTTCCGCCGCAATTACATGAAGATCTATGAAAAGAGCTTTGTCGAGACCGGTTTTGAATATAAGCCATCGGTATGGCTGAAGCTGAGCGGCAACCTGGAGTGGTCGCAGCGCAACCAACTCTACAACAACACCGACCGCAGTTTCTTCTACTCCGATGAAGACAGAACCTTTACCAGCAGCACGCCCGAAAACGTGGAGCTGGAGAGCACCGAGTTTCCAAAGCATGAGGCACTGGTGCTGCAGGCCAATGTGAGTTACCGCCCGGTGCAACGCTACAGGATGTACAACGGCCGCAAAATTCCGATCATGGAGCGGTCGCCGGAACTGTTGCTGATGTACCGCAAAGGTGTGTCGGGTGTACTGGGGAGCGATGTGAACTTCGATCAGGTGCAGTTGGGCATCAACCATGCGCTGGCCTTTGGGGTGCGGGGCAAGCTGGAGTTTGAGCTGCGCGGCGGCACGTTCCTGAACAGCAAAAGCATGTATTTCATGGATTACAACCACTTCGACGGCAACCGCACCATCCTGAGCAGCCTGAAACCGGCCGGCTCCTTCCGACTGCTCGACTATTACCAGTACAGCACTAACGGCAGCTACTTTTCAGCACACACGCACTACCAGTTTCGCAAGTTCCTGCTCACCCAGATTCCGGAGGTACGCTTTACAGGTATAAAGGAGAACGTTTTCCTCAACTACCTCAAAACCGAGCACTCACCGCATTATTACGAAGTTGGCTATTCCCTCGACAACGTGTTCCGGGTATTCCGCATCGAAACGGCCGCTTCTTTCCACGATCGCAGTTTCCAGGAGATGGGCTTTCGGGTAGGTATAGCGACGCTTTTGAAGTTTAATCAGAGATAGCATTTTAGTGGCAAACCAAACCGTTATTTTAAGCAATGCTTGTCCTAGCAACTGAGGATAGCAGGGGATGCATTGAATTGCTCCGGACGATACAAGCCCGGCCGGTACGGCAATGGGCTTGTATCGTCCGGGTGGCAGCTGTTGGACAGTAGTTTACTTGCCATACTGTCAGGTTTCTTCTTATTGTACTCAAACAATATAATTCAGTATCCATACCATCTTGTCCGAAAACATACGTATACTAATAAGACTGATTATCTGTGTCTTATGTAGGTTTTTCCATGGCAAGGTTATCGCCCTTTATTCTGCTTTGTCTTTGCTTCTGTCTGTCATTTTCCGAAGCGGCGGGGCAGGCTTTTGCCGGCGATACGGTCTTCTTTACCACCAAACGCAAAAGCATCACGTTCCCCTTCAAGCTGGTCCATAACCTGATCATCATTCCGGTGCAGATCAACGACTCGCAACCCCTCAACTTCATACTAGACTCGGGTGTGAAAAACACCCTGATCACCCGCCTGAATTTTTCTGACTCGCTTAGTTTGAACGAAGCCGGTCGCATTTCTTTACAGGGCCTGGGCACAGGGCACGAACTCGAGGCGATCTACTCCAAAGGAAACTACATGCGCATGCCAGGTATAGTGGGGGTAAACCACCAGGTATACGTGCTGATGGAGGATGTCTTCAATCTGTCGATGCGCATGGGTATGCCCATTCACGGCATCATCGGCTACGACATCTTCCGCAATTTCATTGTCAAGATCAATTACAGCAACAAAACCCTCACGCTCTACCGGCCGGACATGAAGCTCAAGGTTCCGAAAAAAGGGGAGGTATACCCGCTACACATCGAGAACACCAAGGCCTATGTAGAGGGGGATGTTCGGCAATTCAACGGAGATTCCATTAAAGTGAAGCTTGTGATCGATACGGGAGCGAGCCACTCCATTTCGCTCTACCTGCCGACGGACGAGCGTTTGCAGTTGCCGCCTGTTGTGATGGAAGCCTACCTGGGACGGGGGTTGAATGGAGACATCAGGGGCAAGATAGGGCGCATCAATAGCTTTTCGCTGGGCAAATACGAACTGTTGAATCTGCCGGCTTCTTATCCGGACGAGGAGTCGATCAAGGCGGCACTCAACCTGGCCAACCGCAACGGTAACATAGGCTCCGATATTCTGAAACGCTTTACCGTGATCTTTGACTATCCCCATGAGCGCATGATACTGATGCCCAACAGCAAGTACAGCGATCCGTTTTACTATAACATGACGGGTTTTGAGATTAGCACGCCGCTGCCCGGAGCCAACTTCTACATTGTGTCGCATGTGATAGACGACTCACCTGCCAAAGCCAGCGGCCTGTTGCCCGGCGATCAGCTCATCAACATCAATGGCCGCGATTGTACAGAACTGGCCCTGGACGAATTGCTGGAACTCTTCGAGAGCAAGCCGGGCCGCAAGGTACGGTTGAAGCTGAAGCGCGACTCGAAACTGGTAAACGTAGAAATGGTTTTGCAGAGCAGGATCTAGGCCTGCTGTATATCCGTGAATACCTGTACGCCCAAGAGCACCACCGCCATCACGATCAGGCTTATGCCGACATAGAACCTTATTTTAGGTACAGGAGCAGCTACCAGATTGCCGCCTGCATCGGGCTTGCTGAAACGCAGGTTGGATAGGATAAGGCCATTTCCGAAGCTCATCCAAATGGCCGCCATAAGCGGGTCGCGGGTCAGGAACAGGGAGGCGGTGCCGATGGCGGAAAAGATGAGGCCGATGATGACGCTAAGGGATAAATTCTTCATTGCGCTGCAAGATACGCAAAGCCGCTAAAATTTTGATCAGTCGCTTCGTTTACAGCCCGGCTTTTGGATGCTAATTTTTAAGAATCGAAGAGATTTTAAACTATATGTTGTAACATTTTGTAGTAAGGTGTAATTATTAGTATAATTTACAACCAATTGTTGTAGATGCCGATATTAATTGCAAATCTTTGCTTTGTGGAACAGGCAAAGACCTGTTTTTATAAAATTTGAACCAACCAATTGAAATGAAAAAAAAGCCGACTTTATCATCTGCGATGGTAAATCACCTTTCTCTGAAGGGTGCGTCTTTTTCTATCCTGTCTGCCAGGATAGTTTTGAGGGCTATTAATGCCGTGGTCCGTTACAGGCCCTAGGCCGACATGCTTCCCGACTACTCACGTAGTAGTCCTTCTTCCCAAATTTTTATGTGAGTGATTGTTGCCTGATGAGGGTGTGCGTAGCTGCATATCCAATCCAGAGCGTTGTTTCAATTATTTCTAATTCTGTATCAGCTGGTTATGCACAGGCATAGCCCCGGTATATAATTTCTATAATGAATCCATCTCCTTTTATCATTACCGTTGCCACTGTGCAACACACCAGCTATGCGCAGCAGATCTGCGATGAAATGGAGTCTTCGGCGAAGGCCAGAGGGACAGGTATAGCCAAGCGCACGCCCGAGTACATAGCCCAGAAAATGCTGGAAGGCAAGGCCGTGATCGCGCTGGACGTCAATGGCGTTTGGGCGGGCTTCTGCTACATCGAGACCTGGAGCCATGGCAAGTACGTGGCTAACTCAGGCCTCATTGTATCACCGGATCTCCGTAAGAGCGGCCTGGCCAAGCTGATCAAAAACAAAATTTTTGAGCTGTCACGCACCAAATACCCGGACTCCAAAATCTTTGGTCTGACCACTGGTTTGGCCGTGATGAAGATCAACTCTGACCTAGGCTATCGTCCGGTTACTTACTCCGAGTTGACCGACGACGACGCTTTCTGGAATGGTTGTAAAAGCTGCATCAATTACGAGATACTGGTGATGAAGAACCGTAGCAACTGCCTCTGCACCGCCATGCTTTACGATCCGGCCCGTGAGCAAAAGCCGATTGCCCGCGAGCAGCTCCAAATCCTGACTCCTGTGGAAGAACCGTCTATACCTGTTGACTATGGCACCTTTGCTCAAAGCCACGGAAACCAAAATACGAACCCGACAAGCATCTAAAAATATCATGAAGAAGAAAGTTGTTTTAGCCTTCAGCGGCGGCCTCGATACCTCATACTGTGTAAAATACCTGAAAGAAGAAAAAGGACTCGAAGTACATTCTGTTTTGGTAAACACGGGTGGTTTCTCAGCAGAGGAACTGCAGCAGACGGAGCAGCGTGCCTATGACTTGGGTGTAACGCAGCACACGAATCTGGACGAAACGGAGTACTACTACCAGAGCTGTATCAAGTACCTGATCTTCGGGAATGTGCTGAAGAACAACACTTATCCGCTGTCCGTGAGTGCGGAGCGCGTGACACAGGCCATGGCCATCGCCCGCCATGCAAAAGCCCTGAGTGCCGATTATGTGGCCCACGGCAGCACGGGTGCCGGCAACGACCAGGTACGCTTCGACATGATCTTTCACGTGATGATTCCGGAAATCGAGATCATCACGCCGATCCGCGACATGAAACTTTCGCGTGAAGAGGAAATTGAATACCTGAAGCAGCACGGCGTGGAATACGATTTCGTGAAAGCGCAGTACTCCATCAACAAAGGCATCTGGGGCACCTCTGTAGGTGGCAAAGAAACCCTGACTTCGCACCAGCCATTGCCGGAATCAGCTTACCCAACGCAGCTGACCAAAGAACAACCCGAGAGCGTGACACTACATTTCGTGAAAGGCGAACTGACAGGTATAAACGAGCAGGTATACGAGAGCCCGGTGCAGGCCATTCAGGCACTGCAAGGTATAGCCGGTCCATTTGCCATCGGCCGCGACATCCACGTGGGCGATACGATCATTGGCATCAAGGGACGTGTTGGTTTTGAAGCAGCTGCCCCGATGGTGATCATCAAGGCGCACCATACCCTGGAGAAGCATGTGCTCACCAAGTGGCAGCTTTACTGGAAAGACCAACTGGCAACCTGGTACGGCAACTGGCTGCACGAAGGGCAGTTCATTGACCCGACCATGCGCAACATTGAGACCTTCCTGCAGGATACGCAGGAGAATGTGACCGGTAAAGTACACGTTTTGCTGGCACCATACCGTTTCCAGGTAGAAGGGATTGAGTCGGAGCACGACCTGATGTCGTCGAAGTTCGGCAGCTACGGCGAAATGAACAATGCCTGGTCAGGTGAGGATGTGAAAGGCTTTTCGAAGATTTTCGGCAACCAGGCCATGATGTACCACAAGATCAACAACACCGAACTATAATGACAGCTAAGATAAAAGCAGGTATAGTAGGCGGAGCGGGCTACGCCGGCGGCGAGCTGTTGCGTCTGCTTTTGCTGCACCCCAACGTAGAGCTGCTGTTTGTGCAAAGCCGCAGCCAGGCAGGCAAACCGGTCTACGCCGCGCACCCAGACCTGCTGGGCGAAACCGAAATGCATTTTTCAGCCGATGCGGCTGTACCCGTGGATGTGCTCTTCTTGTGCGCTGGTCATGGGGAAGCGGCTAAGTTTTTAGCTGAGAATGAATTGTCGGCTGAAACCAAGATCATCGACCTGAGCCAGGATTTCCGTTGGAACGAAGGTACAGCAACTACTACAGTTGAAGCTGGTGGTAGAAGCTTCGTGTATGGTTTGTCGGAATTGCAGCGTGAGCAGATCCAGCAGGCGCAGCACATCGCCAACCCCGGTTGCTTTGCCACAGGTATACAACTCGCTTTGCTACCTCTTGCCAAGCAAAACCTGCTGAATGCCGACGTGCACCTAAGCGGCATTACCGGCTCGACCGGTGCAGGCCAAAGCCTGAGCGCTACTTCGCATTTCAGCTGGCGCACTGAGAATGTATCGACCTACAAAGTAATGGAGCACCAGCACCTGCGTGAGATCAAGCGCAGTTTGCGAAGCTTACAACCAGAAGGGCAGCCGGACATTCATTTTATACCTTACCGCGGACCTTTTGCACGGGGCATTTTCATTACGGCCTACTTGCAAACTGACTTGTCGCTGGAGGAGGCGCAGGAACTGTACAAAAGCTTCTATGAAAGTCATCCGTTTACGGTGGTGAGTGACCAGAACCCGGACCTCAAGCAGGTGGTGAACTCTAATAAATGTGTGCTATACCTGCAGAAGCACGGCAACATGCTCGTCATCACCAGCCTGATCGACAACCTGCTGAAAGGAGCTGCCGGCCAGGCCGTGCAAAACATGAACCTGGTTTTCGGGCTGGAAGAAACGACCGGACTGAAACTAAAAGCTGCGGCGTTTTAAAAGTTTTATGACGTGAGCGAGGACACTCGTGCCGTAAATAAAACAATTAACAATTAGCAATCAACAATTAAACAAACAATGCTCACATACCCAAGAACACTGTTCTACATCTATTTTCTAACCTCTTACATCTAATTCCATAGCCATGAACCTCTTTGATGTATACCCGCTCTTCGATATCGAACCTGTAAGAGCAGCCGGTCTGTCTGTTTGGGACAAGGAAGGCAGAAAATACCTTGACCTCTACGGCGGCCACGCCGTTATTTCGATCGGTCACTCTCACCCACACTATGTGAAGCGCATCGCGAGGCAGCTATACGACATCGGTTTCTACTCCAACGCGGTGCAAATGCCGATGCAGCAGGAACTGGCCGAAAAACTGGGCAAACTCAGTGGCTACGAGACCTACAACTTTTTCCTTTGCAACTCCGGTGCTGAGGCCAACGAGAACGCCCTGAAACTGGCTTCCTTCCAGACCGGCCGTAAAAAGGTCATCTCTTTCAAAGCATCGTTTCATGGCCGTACTTCTGCCGCTGTGGCCGCTACCGACGACCCGAGCATCGTGGCACCGATCAACCAGACAGACAACATTATTTTCCTGCCATTTAACGATGTGGCCGCTTTTGAACAGGCGCTGCAGGAGCTTGGACAGGAGTTGGCCGCTGTCATCGTAGAGGGTATACAGGGTGTAGGAGGGGTAAACATCCCGTCAGTTAACTTCCTTAAAGCACTGGAAGCGGGCTGTAAGAAAGCAGGTGCTTTACTTATCCTGGATGAGGTGCAGTCGGGCTATGGTCGCTCGGGTAAATTCTTTGCACACCAGCATGCGGGCATCAAACCGGATATGATTACAGTGGCCAAAGGAATGGGCAATGGCTTCCCGGTGGGCGGTGTGCTGATCAGTCCGGGGATAGAGGCGCGCCACGGAATGCTGGGCACTACCTTTGGTGGCAATTACCTGGCCTGCGCCGCGTCGCTGGCGGTGCTGGAGGTGATGGAAAATGAAAACCTGCTGGAGAACGCTACCATCATGGGGCACTACCTGAAAGAGCAGCTCGAAGGGATGCCGGGTATAAAAGAAGTGCGCGGACAGGGACTGATGATCGGGATCGAACTACACGAACCCTGCGCTGCCATCCGCAAAGAACTGCTGAACCAGTATGGTGTCTTCACGGGCAGTTCTTCCAACAAAAACACATTACGTCTACTGCCTGCTCTGACGATCAGCAAAGCAGAAATCGACCAGTTTTTGAAAGCATTTTCATCCATCCTTACCAAAAAAGTAACCGCCTGATGAAGCAATTCACTTCCGTACACGATGTGCAGGACGTAGCCGCCCTGGTAAACGAAGCACTTGAACTAAAAAAAAACCCATACGCGCATAAATCGCTCGGACAGAACAAAACATTGGGCTTGATCTTCATGAATCCGAGTCTGCGTACACGTTTGAGCACACAAAAAGCAGGTATGAACCTGGGCATGAATGTGATGGTGATGAACCTCGACAAAGAAGGCTGGGCGTTGGAAACGCGCGATGGCGTGATCATGGATGGCACCACGGTGGAGCACATCCGGGAAGCAGCGGCCGTGATGGGCCAATACTGCGACATCATCGGCATCCGCTCTTTCCCAAAGCTGCAGGACAGAGACGAGGATTACAGTGAAGACTTGCTGAACAAATTCATTGAGCTGACAGGAGTGCCGGTTGTAAGCCTGGAATCAGCGACACGCCATCCGCTTCAGAGTCTGGCCGACCTGGTGACGATCAAAGAGCAGGCTGCTGCGGGCAAACGACCCAAAGTAGTACTGAGCTGGGCACCGCACATCAAGCCGATCCCGCATTGTGTGGCCAATTCATTCGCCGAATGGATGCAGCAGGCCGATGTGGAGCTGGTGATCACCAACCCGGAAGGCTACGATCTGGCTGAAGAGTTTACCAGAGGCGCACAGGTGCTGCACAACCAGGAAGAAGCCTTGCAGGGAGCCGACTTCGTGTACGTGAAGAACTGGTCGAGCTACGAGCAATACGGTAAGGTACTGACTGATGGCGAAGGCTGGATGATCACCAACGAAAAGCTGGCCCTGACCAATAACGCCAAAGTGATGCACTGCCTCCCGGTACGCCGCGGTCTGGAACTGAGCCACGAAGTACTGGATGGTCCCAACTCACTGGTGATCGAACAGGCGAATAATCGTTTATATGCGGCACAGGCCGTGTTGAAACGGATGTTGGAGAAGAAGTGATTTAGTGATTGAGTGGATGAGTGATAGAGTGATTTGAAAATTTGGAGATTTGTGGATTTGCGGATGTTCCAGGTATACTTGTAGGAACTGGTTGTGACCTAATGCCGTCAACTTAGGGAGCAGCATTCCTAGTTTGTCATCTCGACAGCATGGAGAGATCTGGAACGATTTAGAGCAGTAGTAATACTTCAGATTTCTCACTGTGTTCGAAATGACAGACAATTGCCAAATTTGACGGAATTAGGGCGCAACCCGCCTCTGCAGAATCATCCACATCGCTCAACTTTTAAATTAATTCAATCGATCACTCCTTAGCCCACAATTTAAATCACTCATTCACTCAATACAAAAGATGTACATCATTAAAATAGGCGGTAACATTTTAGATAACCCGGAGCGGTTGCAGCGTTTTTTGATTGATTTCGTGCAACTGCCCGGGCCTAAGCTTCTGGTGCACGGCGGCGGCAAAGTTGCTTCTACCATTGGGCTGCAACTGGGTATACAGCCGCAATATGTAGAAGGCCGCCGCCAGACCGACGCCGAAACACTCAAGCTGGTAACGATGGTATATGCCGGGCTCATCAATAAAAACGTGGTGGCGCAACTGCAGGCGCTGGGCTGCAATGCCATCGGAATGACGGGTGCCGACGCGAATGCTATACCTGCTACCAAACGCCCTGTGAAGACGGTGGACTACGGTTTTGCCGGGGACATAGCTGGTCCGGAAACCATCAACGCCATCGCCATCAGAGCATTGCTAGACGCCGGACTTGTCCCTGTTTTTGCCCCACTCACGCATGATGGACAGGGAAGCCTGCTCAATACCAACGCAGATACCATTGCCTCTGTGCTGGCCACGGCACTGGCGCCAAATTATCAGGTACAGTTGGTTTACTGTTTCGAAAAGAAGGGAGTATTAGCTGATGCAGAAAATGATGACGATGTGATCGCCCATATAGACCAATACAAGTACCAGGAACTGAAAGAGAAAGGCGTTGTAACCGATGGCATGATACCAAAGCTGGACAATGCCTTTGCAGCGCTTCGCCAAGGGGTGAGTGCTGTGCTGATCGGGGAAGCTGAAGGGCTTCCTTCGTTAGCTGCTTCGGGCACTTTTTCAGGAACTACCATCACGCTTAGTCATGCATAAAGAATTATACCTGGAGTCACTGGCGCTGCTGCAGCAGCTCATCGCTATACCTTCTTTCAGCAAAGAAGAGGCTAAGACGGCCGACCTGTTGGCGGGTTTTCTGGAAAGCAAAGGCGTAAAAAATCAACGCAGACTGAACAATGTATGGGCATTTAACAAGCACTACGACCCTGCACTGCCAACACTGCTGCTTAACTCACACCACGATACGGTAAAGCCCAACACCGGCTATACCCGCGATCCGTTTGCTGCTACCATCGAAGACGGCAAACTCTATGGATTGGGAAGCAACGATGCAGGCGGTTGCTTGGTGTCGCTGCTGGCTACTTTCCTCTACTTCTATGAGCGCTCTGATCTTCGTTATAACCTGGTTTTTGCAGCTACTGCTGAAGAAGAGATTTCAGGTAGAAATGGTTTGGAACTGATTCTGCCTGAACTGGGAGAATTGGAGGCTGCCATTGTTGGAGAACCCACGCTCATGCAACTGGCTGTGGCCGAGAAAGGTCTGCTGGTGCTTGATTGTGTCGCAAAAGGCCGTTCCGGTCATGCTGCCCGCGAAGAAGGGTTGAACGCGATTTACGAGGCGCTGCCGGATATCACCTGGTTCCAGACCTACCATTTCCCGGAAGTATCGGAGCACCTGGGCCCTGTAAAGATGTCGGTAACCATGGTGCAGTCAGGCACGCAACACAATGTAGTACCGGACCAGTGTTCGTTCACAGTAGATGTGCGTCTGACGGATGCTTACTCGATGGACGAAGTGCTGGAGGTGATTCGCCAAAACGTAAAAGCAGAGGTGACGCCGCGTTCCATGCGACTCAAGCCTTCTGCTATACCGATGGTGCACCCTTTGGTGCAGGCAGGTATAGCATTGGACCGCACGACGTACGGCTCCCCAACCACATCCGACCAGGCGCTGCTCTCTATACCTTCCCTCAAACTCGGCCCCGGTGACTCCGCCCGCTCGCACATGGCCGATGAATTCATCTACCTGAACGAAATAGAAGAAGGTATAAATTTGTACATCGATATCCTGGAAAGAGTAGTTAAGTAGTACCAGGAGCGGAAATCGAACCAGCACAAAATGTCATTTCGAACAGCGCGACTAATCTGGATGTAAAAACCTGGATTCAGATTTCTCACTAGCGTTCGAAATGACAGAAAGAAAATCACGCATTCACTCAATCACCAAATCACTCAAAACATGAAACTCTGGCAAAAGAACACCAACGTCAAAAAGGAGATCGAACAGTTTACCGTTGGCCGCGACCCGGAATTTGACATGCAGCTGGCTGCTTTCGATGTGCTCGGATCTTTGGCGCACACGCGTATGTTGGAGCAGGTGGGCTTGCTGGAGAAAGAAGATCTGGATGCTTTGCAGCAGGAGATGAAAAACATCTACCATCGCATCGTGGCTGGAGATTTTGAGATTGAGCCAGGTGTGGAAGACATTCACTCGCAAGTAGAGCTGGAGCTGACCCGCAAGTTGGGAGAGGCCGGCAAGAAAATTCACAGTGGCCGCTCTCGCAACGACCAGGTGCTGGTAGACCTGAAGCTATACCTGCGCTACGAGCTGCAGCAACTGGTGCAGGAAGTAAAAGCCCTGTTTGATGTGCTGCAGGAGCAAAGCGTGCGTCACAAAGACAAACTGCTGCCTGGCTATACGCATCTGCAGGTGGCCATGCCTTCATCCTTTGGACTGTGGTTTGGCGCCTATGCTGAAAGTCTGGTAGATGACGTGCTGTTACTGCAAGCAGCTTATAAAATTACAGATAAAAACCCGCTGGGATCGGCTGCAGGCTACGGCTCTTCATTCCCGCTCAACCGCCAGCTAACGACAGATTTGCTCGGATTCGGCACCCTGAATTACAATGTGGTGTATGCACAGATGGGCCGCGGTAAAACGGAGCGGGTGGTGAGCACTGCCATGGCTTCGGTGGCGGCCACGCTGGCGCGTATGTCCATGGATCTGTGCCTGTACATGAGCCAGAACTTTGCTTTTGTGAGCCTGCCGGACAACCTCACAACCGGCTCAAGCATCATGCCGCACAAGAAAAACCCGGATGTGTTTGAGATCATGCGCGGCAAGTGCAACAAGATGCAGGCGCTGCCAACGGAGATCTCGATGCTACTTGTCAACCTGCCGTCCGGTTACCACCGGGAGTTGCAGTTGCTCAAAGAATCTCTTTTCCCGGCCATAACTGAACTGAAAGACTGCCTGCAGATGATGTCCTTTATGTTGCCGCAACTACAGGTACGCGATCAGATCATGGAGGAAGAGAAGTATAAGTATGCATTCAGTGTAGATGCTGTCAATGCAGAGGTGCTGGCTGGAATGCCGTTCCGGGATGCCTATAAAGTGGTGGGCGAACGAATTGAAGCAGGCACGTTCACCGTACCGGAGTCCGTCACCCATACCCATGAGGGTAGTATCGGCAATCTTTGCAACGGGGAAATTGCCGCGTTGATGGACCAGGCCATCAGCGGCTTCCAATTCGACAGGGCAGAAAAGGCGTTGAGCGAATTGGTGAAATAAGTTTAAGAGTTGAGGAGTTCGAGTGGTGTGGAATGATGAATTAGAAAAACTTTTGGAAGGCTAGTGCACTGCTTATTTAATTTCTTATACCTTGAAAACATCAAAGGCCTGCTACTATGCAGGCCTTTGATGTTTTTAGTATGGACTAAGCCCTGTTTTCTTAAACTCCTCAACTCTTAAACTCTCAAATTCCCTCAGTTCAGATGGTAGTTCTGCGGCTTGATGTTGTTCAATTTCCGGGTAGCCTGCAGGAGCGTGGCTACCAGCAGGCCGATAAAAACCGCCATACCGATGACCAGGTATGAGAGCACTTTCAGCGTTTTCACCTGACGGTCAGCAGACTGGTACAATTCCTTTCCCACTTCTCCCTGCAGTTTGATCAGTTCGTGCAGTGGCTCCAGCAGATGCAAAAATGCCTGATGCCCTTCTGTCCGGTATAGGTGCCCTGCCTGTGCTTTTTCTCCTTCACTACTCAGTTTTAAGATGCGGTCCTGCACCGCCACCAGCTTTCCGAACTCCTTTTTGTAAGTAGCCAACCGAGCACTTTCCCGCTCGATCAGGTAAGTTTTTTCAAACTGATCGATCAGCGCGTCGATTTCTACTGTATTTGCCACCACAAGCTGGTGCAGACTGTCATGTTCTGAGGCAGAGCCTGAAAGAATATGGTCCTCCAGGGTCAGGCGGTTTTGGTAGTAGCGTTCCATCACATCCGAAATAACCAGCGAAGGCACCAGCCGGTCGTGGTACACCTCACTGAACTGGTTACTCACCCGCCCAATGCTGTAGCTGGCAAACCAGTTCGCCAGAATAATGATAGCAAACACTGAACCCAGCGCAAATGCCACTTTATCACGTTTTGTAATCCGATAGGCCCAGTTCATACCAAACAAGATTTAGGTTAAAGACAAGATACGTTTTCGGCCTATATTCCCCAATATATACCTGGTTATTTAGCGCAGAAATAGCACTGAAACTGCGGCATACTGTTACTTCTTCTTTCTAAAATACAGATAACTTCTTTCATAGTCCGCGTATAACAGGCACACTGTTATTGAGTGCAACACAAAAAAGCTGCCTGTGATTCCGATCAAGATCCATACGCAACCTGACGACTCCACTTGCGGACCTACCAGTTTGCATGCGGTGTATCGCTATTTCAAAGATCCCATCTCGCTGAGCGAGGTCATCAAAGAAGTGCCATACCTGGACGAAGGCGGTACGTTGGAGGTACTGCTAGCCTGCCACGCCCTGAAGCGGGGCTACAAAGCCCGCATCTATACCTACAACCTGCATATTTTTGATCCTACCTGGTTCCTCCTCAGCAATGAGGAAATCATCGTGAAACTGGAGGATCAGCTTCAGTTCAAGAAAGGCGCCAAATTCAAACGGGCCACCCTAGCTTACATTGATTTTTTGCAGAGAGGCGGCGAATTGCGCTGTACCGACCTGACCAAAGTACTTTTGAGGGAGTATTTTGAGAAAGGCATCCCGCTGCTCACAGGACTTAGTGCCACGTACCTGTACCAGAGCGCCCGGGAAACGAGCGATGAAGCCGGCAACTCCATTTATGACGACGTGAGTGGCTACCCGATGGGCCACTTTGTGGTGCTATGCGGCTTTGCCGATGACCAGAAGCAGATTGTGGTGGCGGATCCGTACCAGGAGAATCCTTTTTTTCAAAACAATTACTATGAGGTGAAAGCATCGCACCTGCTCAACTCCATTATGCTGGGCATGGCTACTTTTGATGCCAACCTGCTGGCCATCAAACCAGTGGACTCTGAACCCATCGACGAATAAACCATGCGAAAAATAGTTGTAGTGGATTATCCCAAAGACTGGGATGTGGCGATTGAAGACGTAGAGGTGGTGGATGTGCAAACCTACCTGACAGACACCGCCTATACGGACATAAAGCATGCCCGCATTTTTAACCTGTGCCGTTCTTACAAATACCAGAGTGCCGGTTACTATGTATCTCTGCTGGCCGAGGCGCGGGGACACAAACCTATACCCAGCGTGGCCACCATGCAGGACCTCAAAAGCCCGACCATTGTACGGGCCATTACCGTGGAGCTCAACGACCTGATCCACAAGACCCTGGGCAGTCTGCGATCCAAGTCCTTTACCCTGAGTATTTACTTCGGGCAGAACGTGGCGCAGAAGTACGAGAAGCTTTGCAAGCAACTGCACGACCTGTTCCAGGCGCCGCTCTTGCGGGCGCAGTTTGTCTACAAAGATGAATGGGTGCTGCAAAGTATTTCGGCTATACCTATTAATGACGTGCCGGAGCACCATTGGCGCTATTTGGTGCGTTTTGCCAAGTCCTACTTTGCCAGACATCGCTTTTCGGGCGCCAAGATCGGGCGCAACAAAATCTACGACCTGGCCATATTGGTGGACCCGAACGAGAGTGAACCCCCGTCTAACAAAAAGGCCCTGCAGCACTTCGTAGAGGCCGGGGAGAGCATGGGCTTTTATGTTGAGATGATCACCAAAGACGACTACCGCCGGCTACCCGAGTTTGATGCGCTCTTTATCCGCGAGACTACTTCGGTCAACCACCATACCTACAAGTTCGCCCGCAAGGCGTATGCCGATGGTCTGGTGGTGATCGACGACCCGATCTCGATCCTGCGCTGCACCAACAAGGTATACCTGGCCGAGCTGCTCACCAAAGCCAAAGTGCCAATCCCTAAGACGATGATTATTCACAAAGACAACCGCGATCTGGTGGAGCAGGAGTTAGGTATACCTTGCGTGCTCAAGAAACCGGACAGTTCTTTTTCGCAGGGCGTTGTGAAGGCCAAAGACAGCGAAGGACTGCAGCGCGAGTTGGACGAGATGCTGGTAGACTCTGAACTAATCATTGGCCAGGAATTCACCCCGACGGACTTCGACTGGCGCATCGGCATCATGGACAAGCAGCCGCTCTACGCCTGCAAGTACTTCATGGCCAAAGGGCATTGGCAGATCTATAACTGGAGCGGTAAAAAGAACGACACGGAGGGCGACCACGAAACGGTACCCTTTGAAGACGTGCCCTTCGCGGTGCTGCACACGGCCATTAAGGCGGCGAACCTGATCGGCAACGGGCTGTATGGAGTGGATATTAAAGAGATTGACGGAAAAGCCTACGTGATAGAAGTGAACGACAACCCCAGCATCGACGCCGGTTGCGAAGACCAGATACTCAAAAAAGAGCTGTATACCTCCATCCTTAAATCCATAAAGAAACGCATAGATGACAACAAGAACGTTAGAACAGATGAGTACTAAACCCGCGACACTGCACCTGTTTGAAGGCTATGGTGTGGAAATGGAATACATGATCGTGGACAGGGACATCCTGCAGGTACGGCCCATTACAGACCAGTTGATCTATGACGAGGTAGGCGCCTACGTGTCAGATGTGGAGTTCGGCAAAATGGCCTGGTCCAACGAACTGGTCTTGCACGTGGTGGAACTGAAAACACAGGCACCCGCCCATACCCTGGAAGGGTTAGAGAGTGATTTTCAGGAACATGTCCGGAAGATCAACCAGTTGCTCGAAAAGCACAACGCCATGCTGCTACCGACGGGAGCGCACCCGCTGATGGACCCCTTCCAGGAAACCAAACTGTGGCCTCACGAACACAATGCCGTGTACGAGGCCTACAACCGCATTTTTGACTGCCGCGGACATGGCTGGGCCAATCTGCAAAGCACGCACCTGAACCTGCCTTTCGGCAACGACGAAGAGTTCGGAAAACTGCACGCGGCCATCCGGATGGTGCTGCCCCTTATACCTGCGCTGGCCGCTTCGTCGCCTGTGCTGGACGGCAAGGTTTCCGGTTTACTGGACACCCGCCTGGAGGTATACCGCCAAAACCAAAGCAAGATTCCGGCCATTGCAGGCAAGGTAGTACCCGAGGCTGTGTTCACGCAAAAAGATTACCAGGAGCAGATCCTCAACCGGATGTATGCGGCGGTAGCGCCACACGATCCGGAGGGGGTACTGCAGGAAGAATTCCTGAACTCACGCGGTGCCATCGCCCGCTTTGACCGCAGCGCCATTGAGATTCGCATCATCGACATTCAGGAGAGTCCGGTAGCGGACCTGGCCGTGCTGCAGGCTGTTGTGGCTGCCATTCAGGCGCTGGTAGGTGAGCGTTGGGTTGGTATAGACAAACTGAAGCAATGGGACGAAAACCGTCTGTCGGACCTTTTTCTGCAGGTGGTGCGCAGCGGCCAGGAAGTCGTGATCAGCGACCGTGAGTTCATCGACTGCTTTGGCTTCGACTGCAAAGACAACTGCACTGTTGGCGAACTGTGGAAGCACATCGTATCTGAAACGCTAAATCTCGAAGAGCAGCCTCATGTAGCCTATGCCCTCAATGTAATTTTGTCGCGCGGCTGTCTTTCCAAGCGTATAGTGGAAGCGCTGGGCGAACACCCAGGCGAGCAGGACATCCGGCGTGTATACCTGAGCCTGGCACGCTGCCTGCAACAAGGCAGTGTTTTTATACCTGAAAAACCATGCTGAGACTTTTACTGACATGCGAACACGGAGGTAACCTGATTCCCGCTGCCTATGCACCCCTATTCCAAGGGCATGAGGAAGTGCTAACCACCCACCAGGGCTACGACATTGGCGCGCTGGATCTGTATAACAGCCTCAAACCAATGGCGGATGTAGGTTTTTATTCGGAGACCAGCCGGCTATTAGTTGAATTAAACCGCTCCCAGCACCATGCCCGGCTTTTCTCAGCTTACACCCAGGTGCTGCCACCGGCTGAAAAGGCGCGTTTGCTCGAAAAACACTACAAACCCTACCGGGAGCAGGTAGAGCAAATGGTTTCGGATTTTGTTTCGGCGGGCAGGTGTGTGCTGCATGTGGCCGTGCATACCTTCACGCCGGAGCTTGATGGAGAGGAGCGCCAGGCGGACGTTGGCCTGCTCTATGACCCTAAACGGAAACACGAGCAGGATTTCAGCAGAAAGTGGAAGGCCGCTTTGAATAAAGCAGACAAAAACCTGCTGGTCCGCTTCAACTATCCCTACCTGGGTATAGCTGATGGTTTTCCGACATACCTGCGGCGCAAATTCACGGAGGATGAGTATGTGGGCATCGAGCTTGAGGTAAACCAGAAATACCCGCAACAGGGAGGTGCCCGCTGGCAGGAATTACAGACGCTGTTGGCCCGCACACTTCAGGAGGTGGTAAACTGTAAGGGAGCTATGTTTTCGAAGAATACTATTTAGAGAACAAAATATGTTGTAATACAGTACTGTATGATATATATGAAGAGTTTTGCATATAACCAGAGCACCAACTCATCCATATAGCATATGCCCTTAACCCGGGATCAATCTTTTTAATTTAATATCTTAAATTCTAAAACTATGAAGATCAAAAGTTTACTTAACCTGGTATTTGTACTGATAGCTGCCCAACTGATGTTCGCCTGTAGCTCAGCCAAGTACTATGAGTTTGCAGGCCACAAGCAGGCGCCTTACCATGACATGAAGAAGCCTGCAGCAAAGCAGGAAGTAGCCCCCGAGATATCACTGAGCGAAGTTGCCATGGCTGCAGCTGAAGAGAAAGCAACGGAGAAAGCGGTAGCGGAACCTGTGTTGGAGGCAAGTGCTGCTATACCTGCGGCTCCTGTAGCTCCGGCTCCTAAAATTGCCCCGATTGCCCCTGCTACCGCAGAAGAGGTAACCATTACTGAAGCAGAAGCGATGGCCATGGCGAAAGAGCGTCTTGCCAGTATGACCAAGTTAGAGAAAAAGGAGTTTAAGAAGGAGGTACGTGAGGCGTTGAAACAGGATCGTCGCGGTGGAGGTGATCTGAGCATTATTAAGATCATCCTGGCTGTATTGCTTCCTCCTTTGGCTGTGTTCCTGCACGTAGGTATAGGTACACAATTCTGGATCAGCCTTATCCTGACGCTCCTCTTCTGGATTCCGGGTGTGATCTACGCGCTACTCGTTGTGACAGACACCATCTAAAGTTCAGGCTTTACCCACTCATTAAAAGCACTGCCTTCCGGGGTGGTGCTTTTTGTTTTATACCTGCTTAACCCCCTGTGCAGGTTTGCGTTTTATACCTGTAGTTGACCTTTATACCTTAAAGAGTATGGAATACAAGGACTATTATAAGATTCTAGGTGTAGAGAAGTCTGCCTCCCAGGCCGAGATCAAAAAGGCCTACCGGGCATTAGCCAAAAAGTATCACCCGGATAAGACGAAAGGCGACAAAGCAGCTGAAGAGAAGTTCAAGGATGTCAGTGAGGCCTACGAAGTGCTGGGAGAAGAGCAAAAGCGCAAGCAGTACGAAGAGCTGGGCTCCAACTGGCGGCACTTCCAGCAGCAAGGTAGTCCGTACCAGGGCAGACCCGTCGGGGGCGGGGGCACTTACTACGAAGGCGACATGGGCGATATGTTCGGTGGAGGCAGCGGCTTTTCCGATTTCTTCGAGCAGTTCTTCGGAGGAGGTTTTTCGCAGCAGGGCGGTGGTTTCCGCTCCGGCAGGCGGGCGCCCAAAGGCCAGGACTACGAAGCGGAGATGCTCATTACTATGCAGGAAGCCTACAGCGGCACGTCCCGCCTGCTAACCGTGAACGGCCAGCAACTGCGGATCACGACGAAGCCCGGCGTGGCGGATGGCCAGGTGCTCAAGATCAAAGGCAAAGGCGGACCAGCTATGGGCGGTGGCACGGCCGGAGACCTCTACATACGTGTGCAGGTGCAACCTCTTCCAGGCTTCGAGCGACAAGGGGATGATCTGCACACGAGGCTGAATCTCGACATGTATACCGCCATACTGGGAGGGGAGGAGCATGTTAACACGTTGACCGGCAAATTGAAGCTTAAAATACCGGCCGGTTCGCAGAATGGCAAAACCCTGCGCCTGCGCGGAAAGGGGATGCCGGTGTACGGCAAAGCAGACCAGCACGGAGATTTGTACGTAAAGATAGAGGTGCAGCTACCGGTTCATCTCACAGAAGAGGAGCGGGGCCTGATGGAACGGCTCAAGGAACTGCACCAGCGTAAGACAGCCAGTGTATAAAAGTAAAGTTGAATTTGAACCCGAATGCCATGTTAATGACCATCGACCACCTCACTATCCACAGTCCGATCGATAGCTTTGTTGACAGCCTGGCCGATAGCAACCTGACCTGCTATGCCAGTGATCTGTTGGAGCAGCAAGGCAGTCAGAACCTGCAGGAGCTGAGTGAAGCGGTAAAGCGGGCCACAGAGGTGTGTAATTGCATGCACGTGCCACTACAGGAAAACTTTAAAGTAGTGTATCGCTCCATAAACGGAGAAGTGGTGCAGGACTGGCGCCTGTCACGTATGGCCTACCTGCTAACCGCCCTCAACGCCGATTCCCGCAATGCCTTCGTGGCGCAACTACAACTCGAAATGGTGAACCAGATGCTACGCCATACCTGATTCCAAAGTAGGGAGGTATGCAAACCCTTCTTTTTGTAAAGCCGACTCCCAGCCAAACTGCAAACAAAGCCGTTCGAAGTGCTGTGGCAACGGTGCCTGTATACGGACCAAACTGTCTTGAAAAGGATGAGTGAATGCCAGCGAGGCCGAGTGCAGCAGCATGATCGGGGACTCCAATTGCTCAAGGAACATCTGGTTGTGTCGCCAGTCACCGTGCCGCTTGTCACCAATTATGTAATGCCTGATGTGCGCAAAATGCTTCCGGATCTGGTGCATGCGCCCCGTCTCGGGTTGCACTTTTACCAACGAGTAACGGGCCGTGCTGTAGCGGCCGACAGGTATAGGCAGCTCTGTAGTGGCCAAACGTTCGTAGTGCGTCACCGCGTCCTGAGACGCCTTGTGCCGGTGGTCTTTATCGGGACGGATAGGGCTGTCGATCGTATCCTTTTCGGGGGTATAGCCACGCACGATGGCATAGTATACCTTGTCTACCTGCTTTTCTTCAAAAGCTTTTACCAGTGGCGCAACGGCTTCCGGGTTTTTAGCAAAGAGCAGTACGCCGGACGTGCCGCGATCGAGCCGGTGTGCCGCGTATACCGGATAGCCCAATTGGTCGCGCAGCATTTGGAGGGCAAACTCCTTTTTCTCTTCAGCTATGCGTGTACGGTGCACCAGCAACCCATTGGGTTTGTTCACCGCTACATAGCTTTCGTCCTCGTATATGATCTCTAACAACTTAATTTATTTTCGGCAAAGATAGCCTATCTGGAAAGAAATGAACGGAAAGCTGCCTATACTTGCCGAAAATATACAAGAAGAATACACGGCATGGCCATATCGTTTGACAACCTGAGAAAAGGGAAGAAGTATGTGATGGAGAATTACGGCGAGCGCTTTGAGTTTCAGGTGTTGGATATGCCTGAGGAGGGCAGTTACCTGGTAAAAGACCTGCATACGCTGGATGTGTTCTTGCTGAACGATTTGATCAAGTATGGCCGGGGCAAAGATTTTGACATGCAGGAGCTGTAGTATCAGGTGCTTCTGGTGACTTTTCCCTTTAGGTCCCAGTGGCTGCGTACCACCTTGCCTGTTTTGTTGTCGCGCACAATTTTACGCACATAGCGCTCCCCTGAGATCGCCCCATCATCCAGTCGCTTGCCGATAAACAAGGTAACTGGTTCTCCATTTTCATTGGTAATGAAGGTAAGGTCCTTGCCATTGTAGTGCTGGTCCACTTTACTGTCGGGCGCATACAGTTTGTCCAGTTTCTCGGTTAGTTTTGGTCCTAGTGCCATGTGTTCAGTATTGGTGTGCTTCCGTTCCGGAATTCAATTAACGGATAATAGACTTACCAGGGTACCCCAGGCCTTGGCATCCTTCGGGTCATGAAAAACCTCGGATTCGATGCAGTTCACGGTCAGCTCGTTGATCTGGCTAATTATCTTATGCGTGACCAGTTCCTGGAATACATCGATGGGCGTGACGCGTGCGAACCGCTTTATGGCAGTCTGCTTTATGCGGCCGGCTACCATTTGCGTCAAGGCGTGCTGCATCGACAAGTCTACCTGAAAGCCGATGCTGTTATCAGTTACCCAACTCACCGCCTGGTTAGAAATGGCCATGTCAAGTCCCTTGTCGTAACCGCAAAGTAGCGCCGCTTCATCTGGTGGAAGCAGCCATTTCAGGTATAGTTGGTTGGTGGAAGGGTTGTAGCTGATCTGGCAATAATTGTTGCTATATTGCTTCATGTGTGTTCTCAAATAAGTAGGCCGTATAAGTACAATAACAGTTAGGGGTGCTATAGTTCAAATGCATTACATTTAATGAGTTATTAGTAGGATAGTTCAATGAATAACTTAGTATAAGTAACATTAGATCAGGAGCTATGGTAAAAAATACAAGGAAAGGATAATCCGAGCTATTGTTATGTTATATGTACATGAAAATGAAGAACAGTTGGTACACAGCACTGATTACCTGGAGATCAGGGTGAATGCGGGAGACAAAATGTTACTATCAAATTGGCAAGGGTGGTTGGACTCAGCAAAAGGACATTCGGGCTGTTTGAAAATACTTGACTATGTGAATGAATATAAGATTACTAAAATTCTGAATGACAACTCGAAGGTGACAGGCCATTCGGGTGACACCAAATGGATGAACAAGGTTTGGATACCCGGTTTGCGTGAAGCAGGGGTGCAGTATTTTGCCTGGGTGTATTCTTATGAATTCTTCACACAGATGGAAATTGACAAAACGGTGGACAATAGCACCGGCATTGCGATGCGTACTTTCTTCCTTCCGGAGGATGCCCGTCAGTGGCTGCAGGTTTTCTAACAAGGTGATGCTACTTTCGTATACCTTGTTACAAACTCACCTAAGCCATGCAGCCAAACCAACACACAAATCACTTCTATGTTTACATCGTGGGCGATCAGTCCCAACTAGAGCTAAGCATTGGCGTTTCGAAAGACCTGCTCCAGCAGATGGCTGGCAAAGATGGCTACTCCGGACAGGCCAAACTGGTGTATTACGAACACTATGATCTGGAAGAGGTAGCCCGTGTGCGTGAGAACCGCATCAAATCGGCCGGACCTGAAAATCATCTGCGCCTTGTAGAATCCATGAACCCTAATTGGCTCGATCTGACAGATACGCTGAGCTGAGGATATTGACCGCTATTTCTATCCACTATTTTCCTTTTCGTTTGCCTCAGGAAACTGTACCTAGTATCTTGTGAGGTATAGGATGGTGTGCCACGCACCTGCCGAAACCCAGCTCTAGCAATGAATAAAATGCCGCCGCAGCAAAGTGAGAACGTTCGCATGCAACTACTTGTGCTTGTAGTGGGCGTTTTGCTGCTTCTTGCCAAATTCCTGGCCTATTATCTAACCAATTCCAACGCTATACTCACAGATGCCTTGGAGTCCATTATCAACGTGGTGGCCGGTGGGTTTTCACTTTATAGCCTGGTGCTTTCCGCGCGACCGAGAGACCACAACCACCCCTATGGGCACGGAAAGATTGAGTTCGTGGCTGCTACCCTGGAGGGTTCCCTCATTCTGGTGGCAGGAGGGGCGATCATTCTCAAATCCTTCTATAACCTGTTTGAGCCGCAGGTCATTTCCAGACTCGATGCCGGTATATACCTAATTGCGATTTCGGGTATAATCAATTTCGCAGTGGGCTATGTGACCGAGCGGCGGGGCAACAAGGCCAACTCCATGGTATTGGTGGCCGGAGGCAAGCACCTCAAAACCGACGCCTATTCCACAGCAGGTATACTGATCGGGCTGCTGCTGCTATACCTCACCGGGCAGGTATGGCTGGACAGTGCTGTGGCCATTCTGTTCGGTGCTTTCATCGGTTACACAGGCTATCGTATTTTGCGGGCCTCGCTGGCAGGTATCATGGATGAGGCTGACTATGAACTACTCAAGCGTATTGTGCGCGTGCTGAACGATAACCGCCGCGAAAACTGGATTGATATTCACAACCTGCGTGTGATCAAGTATGGCAACACGCTGCATATAGACTGCCACCTGACTGTGCCCTGGTACTTGACGGTATTGGAAGCGCACGAAGAAGTCGAAGCCGTAGGGGCGCTGGTGCGGGAGCAGATTGACCCGGATATTGAGCTGTTCATACACACCGACCCCTGTGTGGAAGTATCCTGCCCCATCTGCACCAAATCAGATTGCAACGTCCGGCGGGCACCGCTCAACAAGCGGGTAGAGTGGGATCTGGACAAAGTGATTGCCGATAAAAAACACGCCATCCAGGTGCAGGACAAAGTTTGAGAGACTGTGCGGGAGTGAAATGATGAAATTTTTAACAAAAACCTATCCAGTGCGGTTAAATTAGCGTAGCCAATAGAAAGGCTTGTGGCGTATGATCCGTAAATATAACTTTCTTTTCTTCCCCTTATTATTGCTGCTTTGGATGTGCACAGAATCCGGTGGAGAGCAGCGAACTTACTTGCAGCAAAGTGCCTACAGTTATGGCGATAGTCCGGATACCGTTGGGCTTAGCAAAGCTACTTTTGCAGGCGGCTGTTTCTGGTGTACGGAGGCTTATTTTGAACGGCTTAAAGGCGTAGACCGCGTAGAGTCCGGCTATACTGGTGGGAGAGAGCAGCGACCCACATACGAGCAGGTGAGTAGTGGTAAAACAGGCCATGCCGAAGCGGTACGCATCTGGTACAGGCCGGACGTAATCTCTTACCGGGAGTTGCTGGAGGTGTTTTTCGCCACACACGATCCGACTACCTTAAATCGCCAGGGACCTGATGTAGGCAAGCAGTACCGATCCGCCTTATACTATCACGACGACAAGCAACGAAATCAGGCCAGTAACTACATGCGCGCTCTTGAAGATGCTGGTACCTTCCGTAGCATGATCGTAACAGAACTTAAACCAGCTGGCAAATTCTGGATTGCAGAAGATTATCACCAGGATTATTACCGCAACAATCCCGACGACCCTTATGTCGTATCCATTGCCCGGCCTAAGGTTTTAAAGTTCGAAGATGCTTTCCGTAGCAAGTTGAAAGACAGCTATTTGAAACAGCAATAGCTGCCTGTGTATCACAAAAATATAGGTGAGAATATCCATTAAAGTTTGTATCCGTATTAGGACAAAAAAAAAATGAAACTAAATCACTACAAACTATGGACTTTTTACTCAACTTATTAGTAAGCGCCGGTGTCATCCTGCTTTTGTCCTACGCACTGCCACAGGTGCACGTCAAGAGCTTTCTTACAGCTTTGTGGGTGGCTTTTCTGATCGGTCTGTTCAATGCGACGATCGGTTGGCTGCTGCGTGGGGTGCTTAATCTGGTGTCCTTCTTCCTGCTCGAAGCTATTATCGGCCTTATTGTGACGGCGCTGATGATCAAGCTGGTGGATATGCTGGTGCGTAATTTTAAGGTAGACGGCTGGTGGCCGGCCTTTATTATTGCCATTGCAACAGCCATAGCCCTGGCACTGCTTGGCTGGGCTAGAGGTGGCGACGAAGAATACGCCAGACTCGATCATGAACCGAAGATCGAGCAGTATTTCGCCCATTCAGAAATTAACCAGGCAAATACGATTTTGATCGCTTAAAAACCTATAACAGGTATAGAAGGAGTAGCCAGATGACGTATCTGGCTACTTTTTTTATGTTAAATAATTAAATGCATTCAAAGCACCCTATAGTATCTTGTTTTTGCTATATTTAAGAGTATAAAGACACCATCCGAACAATAGTATGAAAACTTTTATTATTCTATTTTGCTTTGCCTTTATCAGCCACAGCGCCTACAACCAGCGCATCAATTTCGAGCAGGATTCTTTGGATGCGGTTTTGGTGAAGGCGCAGCAACTGAATAAACCAGTTTTTATCCTTGTTTCCGGGCCTGAGATCTCCAAGGATGTACCTAGGCAAATGCGTGAACAGATGGTAGGATCGGGGTTAGACCATCCGGAAGTTACAGCGGCTTTTAACAGTCAGTTTGTCAACTTTAAAGCCCCGTACAAATCCAGGGCTGGTAATCAGTTGTCCAATAAGTATAACATTCGCGCATTTCCGACCTTCCTATACCTGAATTCAGATGGCATGCTGATACACCGCAACCACGGAAATTATTCCTCCCCACAGCGCTATCTAAGCGACATTAAGGTCTTTCAGGACAAGCAGAACAGCACACACAACCTGGGTTATTTCCGGGAGGAGTTTGAAAAGGGGCGGAGAGACGTTGATTTTTTGAGACAATACCTGCAGTTGCACAAAGAAATGGGAGTGGAGCCGGAAGCCGGATTGCTCGATGCTTATGCCGGTAGCCTGGCAGATGCAGGTATATTATCTTTTTCTGAAGTGATCTTTATTTATGAGTTTGGACCTGTGGTAGATAGCCGCGCTTATCGGTATGCTCGCCAGGACCAACGCCTGGTGGACAGCCTGTATAGGAGTTTACCGAATGTAAAACGGGTTGAGATCAATAATAAGATCATCGGCAATACCATGCGGAACGCAGTTGAGTTGAAAGATAAACGTATGGCGGAGCATGGCGCTGGTTTTGTAAGAAACACCTGGGCAAATGATCGGGCACGCGGACAGCGGGTATACCTGAATAGCATGCTTAGCTTCCATAGAAATACCAAGGATACAGCAAGTTATATTCCAAGGGCCATTCATTACTACAACCGCTACTTCATGACTATAACCCAGGATTCTGCTGCAAAGCTTGTAGCTCGGGAAAAACAGTTATTACAGGAACGCAGAGCGTCTGGTGCAGCAATGGCTGAAAATATGAGAGATGTCCGTCAGCATAAAGAGACCATGGCCGTGATGCGATTTGAGACGGCGCCAAGTTCCTATACCATGGAACTGAACAACGCGGCATACCACATGTACCAAACCGGCACAACAAACAAACTGGCCCTGAATAATGCAGCGAATTGGAGCAAGCGCACGGTTGAACTGGATCCGACAGTGGCATACTTTCATACCTATGCGGTGTTGCTTTACAGACTGGAGGATTATAAAGGAGCTGAGTCTAACATACAGAACGCTATCAAGCTAGCCAAAGCGAACAACATACCCACAGATTGGTTGCAGGAGACGCTGCGTAAAATCAAATCAAGGAAATTGTAATTACTTTGGTGTACAAATTAAATACATTTACTTAACATAAAGTATATTATCAGTGACACTTATTATAGAGTATTTATACTCGTATATAATTAGTCTTATAATTTATATTATGTTAAGTAATAAATGTGGCAATAAGAAAGGGAGCCCGTTTTGGGCTCCCTTTCTTTCTCTTATTCTTTAAGAATAAGATTAGTTCTTCAGTTTCTTGCCGATTCTCTCCGCATCAGCCGTACGCTTCAGGCGCGTATAAACACGCTGCAGGTTAGCTAGAGTGGCCTGATCTTCTGGCTGAATCTCAAGAGCTCTTTCGAAGTATGGCAAAGAAGCTTCGTAATGCTTCACGGCCTGCTTCTCGAGTGCTGCACCTTGCTTCTTGTAAGTAGCATAGTCCATTTTAGCTGCTTTGTTGTTGAACTCGCTGCCCTTGTTGTATTCCAACACACCCAGGTTAAAGAATCCGTCGAAGTTGTTAGGGTCCGCCTCTACTGCTTTTTTATAGTTCTTATAAGCAGCGTCGATGTTTCCTTTGCGCTCTTCCAGGTTACCGCGAACGGCATACAGGCTGGCATTCTTAGGGTCAGCTGCGATTGCCTTGTCTAGTTTGGCCATCGCCTCGTCAGCGCGGTCGTTTTTCAGGTAGTAACGCAGCTCTTCCTGCATCAGGTATACACTGTTCGGGTGCTTCTCCAGGCCAGCAGCGATAGATGCCATTACTACATCATCTGGTGCTTCGATAGCCTGCTGCAACTGAATTTTGTTCTTGTAAACATCTTCCGTTGTGTGACCAATACTGATCAACTTATCATAATACTTCACCGCTGAGGCATAATCCTGCTTAGCAGTTGCAGCATAGGCAGAATAAAGAACAGCTGTTGTATCAGTTGGGTTTATTTTAGAAGCCATGTCATACTTGGCGATGGCATTGTCCCAGTCCTGCTTGTTATGGAATTCTACCGCCTGGTTCAGAACTTGACCGTATAGCATCTCCTTACGCTCAGGCACCATTTTGCCGAACTGACCGTTCTCACCGTCAATCTCAATTGTTTTGTTGAAAGAGGAAAGCACTACTTCTGGTGTTTGCTCCGTAGCCAGTTTGCCGTAGATCGGATTCCCGATCAGGTCCTGGTTGATCACACCGTGATAGAACCAGGTCTTTGCTTTATCCTGTGTCTTTTTGTGTTCTATCGCTTTGTTAATGTCAGCCAGCGCTTTGTCCAGCGTGCCGTTCTTGTGGTTAAGCACGGCGCTATTTACGGCCGAGTTCTGAGCGACAGCAACCTGAACGCTTACGGCTGCCATGGCTGTCATCAGTATTTTTTTCATACTTTTCAGAGATTGGTTTTTGTTTGTTTGTTAAACGATTAATAAATAAAATATAATTCCATCTATAGATTAAACTTCATCTTCGGCAACCTCAGGATCTATCTGAGTGTCAGGCTGCAGAGAGTCTTCCGGCTTCAGTTCCGACTGCTCCATCAGAGCTTCGGCTACCTCTTCCTCGTTCTCCATCTCCACTTTCGCTACAGACGAAATCTGGTCGCCTTCGGTCAGTTTGATCAGCCTTACGCCCTGTGTGGCCCGGCCGATAACACGGATGTCAGCTACACGAAGACGGATCGTAATACCCGAACGGTTGATGATCATCAGGTCATCGGTATCGACCACACCTTTGATAGCCACCAGTTTACCGGTCTTGTCCGTTACGTTCAGGGTTTTTACGCCTTTTCCGCCGCGGTTTGTGATGCGGTACTCTTCCAGCAAGGAACGCTTTCCGTATCCGTTTTCAGATACTACCAGCAGTTCTGTGCTCTCGTTTTCTACACAAACCATACCAACAACCTTATCGTCTGGTCCGGCTAGTGTTACGGCGCGCACACCAGCAGCGTTACGACCCATTGGTCTAACCTGAGTTTCGTTGAAGCGAATGGCACGGCCTGAGCCCAATGCGATGATGATCTCACTGTTGCCGGTTGTCAGCTGCACATCCAGTAAACGGTCGCCTTCGTTGATCGTGATCGCGTTAATGCCGTTGGTACGAGGTCTGGAGTAAGCCTCCAGCACAGTCTTCTTAATAGTGCCTTTTTCTGTACAGAATACCAGGTTGTGGTTTAGTACGAAGTCCTGGTTCTTCAGGTCACGCACATTGATCACCGCACGGATCTTGTCGTCTTTCTCGATGTTGATCAGGTTCTGAATGGCGCGTCCTTTGGTGGTCTTCCCTCCTTCCGGGATCTCGTATACCTTCATCCAGAACACACGGCCAAACTCCGTGAAGAACAGCATGTGATGGTGCGTGCTGGCAACAAAAAGGTGCTCTGTGAAATCGCTCTCCTTAGATGCGGCCACCCCTCTTGATCCAACCCCACCACGGCTCTGGCTGCGGTACTCGCTGAGCGAGGTGCGCTTGATGTAGCCTTCGTGTGAAATGGTGATCACCATGCTCTCTTCCGGAATCATGTCCTCGTAAGAGATGTCGCCGGTGGAAGCCTCGATGCTGGTACGGCGCCCGTCACCGTAGCGCTCTTTTATTTCATTTAACTCGTCTTTGATGATCTGCATACGCAGGCCTTCGTCATTCAGAACAGACGTCAGGTAGTCGATCAGTTTCATGATCTCTGTATACTCTGCCTGAATCTTGTCGCGCTCCAGACCGGTCAGGCGCTGCAGACGCATGTCAAGTATAGCACGTGCCTGAATCTCTGACAGCGCAAAGCGCTCCATTAAGCCATTGCGGGCAATCTCCGGGTCGCGTGACGAACGGATCAGGTTGATCACTTCGTCCAGGTTGTCGAGGGCGATCAGCAAGCCTTCCAGAATGTGGGCACGCTTTCTGGCTTCGTCCAGTTCGAACTGCGTTCTGCGGATCACCACCTCGTGTCTGTGCTCTACGAAGTAATGAATTAGTTCTTTCAGGTTCAGCGTCATCGGGCGTCCCTTTACCAGGGCCACGTTATTCACGCCAAACGATGATTGCAGTGCCGTGTACTTGTATAAGTTGTTGAGTACTACGTTAGGTATAGCATCACGCTTCAAGTCATACACGATGCGCATGCCGTCACGATCCGACTCATCTCGTAAGTCGGATATACCTTCTATTTTCTTGTCGTTGATCAGGGCAGCAGTCTTCTCGATCAGAGAAGCCTTGTTTACCATGTAAGGGATTTCCGTTACAATGATCTGCTCCTTACCAGCGGAATTTGTCTCGAAATTGGCGCGCGCGCGCATCAGCACACGACCGCGTCCAGTCTCGAAAGCAGCCTTCACACCGTCGTAACCATGGATGATACCACCTGTCGGGAAGTCAGGGGCCGTCACATAGTGCATCAGTTCAGCTATGGTGATGTCTCTGTTGTCGATGTAAGCGATCGTTCCATTGATCACCTCGGTCAGGTTATGCGGCGCCATATTGGTGGCCATACCTACCGCAATACCGGATGTACCGTTCACGAGCAGGTTGGGGAACTTGGCCGGCATCACAGACGGCTCTTTCAGGGAGTCGTCGAAGTTGGGCACAAAGTCCACCGTGTTTTTCTCCAGGTCAGCCAGGATCTCGTCGGCAATACGCTTGAGGCGGGCCTCCGTGTAACGCATCGCGGCTGGCGAGTCACCGTCTATCGAGCCGTAGTTACCCTGGCCGTCTACCAGCGGGTAGCGCAGCGACCACTCCTGTGCCATACGCACCATGGTCTCGTATACCGAGGAGTCACCGTGGGGGTGGTATTTACCCAGCACCTCTCCTACGATACGGGCTGACTTCTTATAGGATTTGTTATAAGATACCCCCAGTTCGGACATACCGTACAGCACACGGCGGTGTACTGGCTTCAGGCCGTCTCTCACGTCAGGTAAGGCTCTGGAAATGATAACAGACATTGAGTAATCGATGTATGCACCGCGCATCTCGTCTTCAATGTTGATCGGTATTATTCGTTCGCCTTCGTTCATGTTCAAGGTCTAAATAATAGTTTTGTGTTGGATAATATAATTTCAGGCTAAAGCCTGTTACATTCGTTAATTCTTGCGCTGGCTCTTGTCGTTGGTGCGCTTGCGCACCTCCTCTGTTTGCTTTGGTAGCTTTTCGCCTATTTTAGGGTTTTGCTTTTTGTAAATGGGCTGGCCACGGAATTCCTGTTCGCCATGCAAGTGCTCCATGCGCACCTGGCAGGAGGAGATCGGACACAATGGTTTACAGGATGAAACAGTCAGAAGCAGCAGAGCAGCGCTAAAGAGTAAAAGCAATCTAATTTTTGCCATGCATGTCGGGTTAAGAAGAGCGCTGAAAACAGGTGTTTTGCTCTTGAATCCTTATCATACAAAAGTAGTGAAATTTGGATTAATAAACCAGCGTTTCAGGGGATAGTTTAGCTAGCTAAAACGCTCGTTTTATACCTGTTTTGTAGCTTAGAGCGGGTGAAAACCGTTTATTGTAAATCCACCGTCAACTGACAGGGTCTGGCCCGTTATATAGGCTGCCGCCGGCATGCAGAGAAAGGCCACGGCACCTGCCACATCCTCGGGTTTGCCAATCACACGCATCGGGGTTCTGAGCAGCACTTCGTGCAGGTATTGTTCGTTCTGCAGCACGGTCTGGGCGAGCGGTGTGCTGATGTACCAGGGAGCGACGGCGTTCACGCGGATCCTGTCCGCGGCCCACTCCCCTGCCAGGTTTTTGGTGAGCTGCACCAGTGCTGCTTTTGTCATGCCGTAAATGGCACCGGTGCGCACATGTGTCAGGCCCGCCACGGAGGTCACCTGAATGATGTTGCCCTGCTCAGAGGCTTTGAGCAGCGGGTAAAAGCTACGACTCAGTTCAAAAGCAGAGCGCAGGTTCGTGCTCATCACAAAATCGTATTCTTCCGGGGTGTAATCTGTTACTGGTTTACGGATATTCGTACCTACGTTGTTGACCAGTATATCGAGGGCTCCCCAATGGTTATTGACTTTAGCAAGCAGCGCCTGCCGGCCTTCTGCCGTACTTACATCGGCAACCAGCACGTCCAATCCCTCCGGAAACTTCGCCTGCAACTGCTGCAGGTCCGCGTCTTTGCGTGCCACTGCCAGCACCTCAGCGCCCAATCCGATTAACTCTTCCACTACGGCGGCGCCTATACCTTTGGAGCCACCTGTGACCACGGCTTTTTTGCCGCTAAGCAACCATCTCGCTGATGTCATACGCCTAAATTAATTTTTATTACCCAGTATTCGGTTCAAATAAGCTTTCAGATAATCACCGTCTATTTTCGGGCGGTTGTTGATCTCCTCAAAGTGAAGGGATCCATCCTTCTCACGCCACACATGGTATACGAATACGTACTGGCCCTTACCCTCCCGCCAGCCGTCGAACTGACCAAAACGCAGGTCTTTGATATGAATCCCCTCAGGAGCTTCCTCTACCGCATGGTAGCCCTTTGTGATCTGTAGCAGACGTTCCATTTTCGGATCACCCCGGTACGTATCCAGCAACTGTTCCTCACGTGGCTCAAAGCTATACCTGATGTTTTGGTCCTGGTCCAGTAAGGAGTAGAAGCCGTTGTAATAGCCGTCCTCTGTTGCTGCTGTAACAGACCAGAGCAGGGTGTTCATGGGAGTGGCTTTCACGATCTCTGAATCATACCTTATACCTTGCGCATCCAGGCTGTTCCTGAAAACATTTTTAGCATAGGCTTGTGCCCCGAACGAGAACACCAGGTAGAGCGAGCTGATGATCAGTCCGGCATTATTCCAGCGCCGTCTTTTTGGGTTTCGACGGTCATAGAACAGCACCGCAATCACGCAGATCAGGAAAGGAACCGTGTACAGTGGATCGATGACGAAGATGTTGTAGAACGCTACGCCGTAATTGCTGAAAGGCCAGAAGAGCTGGGTGCCCCAGGTGGTGAAGCTATCCAGTATGGCATGGGTCGTGAAGCCCAGGAAAAACAACAGGGTCCAGTCCCGGAAGGTGGCATGCTCATTCTTGTAGAGCCGCCAAAGCATCCAGCCCAGGAGTGGCGAAGCGAGGATCGCAAAAAAGAATGAATGTGTGATGGAGCGGTGAAAGCTCAGTTGGCCAACCATATCCAGGAGCGGATTGGCCAGTACGTCCAGATCAGGTATAGTGCCGGCAATGGCGCCCCAAAGCAGTGCCTTGTTGCCCAGTTTGCGGCCAGCCACCGCCTCGCCTACGGCGGCTCCCAGTACGATCTGTGTCAGTGAATCCATGCTTACTTGATGATCGGTGCGCGCTTAAACTCTTTCTCGCGGTCGAAGAGGAAACGATAGGTCACATACGTTTTGAGGACGCGACTGCCCACCTGCTCCACTACCTTCATCATTTTCGGGTTAAAATCCCCGATCCAGTTCATCTGCATGTCATAGTAAGGGATGTTGGGATTGCCCTGCACCAGTTTGGCTGCAGACACCACCATGGCGGCCTCCACGCCTTTGCCCTGGCACTCTGGCGTAATGCCGAATACAATGCCGTACATGGTCTTGCAGGAGCCTCTCCAGCGGTGGTAAATGAATTTGATCTTGCCCCACGTATCCAGTTTCCCGTTGACATGTTTGAACAGTTGGTTCAGCTCAGGTATAGCAATAAAGAATCCGGCGGGCTCACCTTTGTAGTAGGCAAACCAGATGATTTTTTCATCCAGCACTGGCTTTAAAGCCTTCATAATAGACTTTGCCTGTGCTTCCCCCATGGGTTTCACACCTTCATGCTTTACCCAGCCTTTGTTGTACACAACCCTGAAATCCTCGGCGTACTTGTCCAGGTTACCCTTGTCGATGTGCTGAAAGCGATAGTCCGGATCCGACAGCACACGCTGCGCTTTTTCATGGTACTCCGGATTAAGCGGGTCTTCTACAGTGCGGTAGTAAACGTACTGGTTGAAGTATAGCTGGAAGCCGTAGTTCTCGAACAGTCTCTGGTAGTAGGGATGGTTGTAATTCATGCAATAGGTTGGCTCCAGGAAGCCGTCAACCAGCAGCCCCCACCACTTGTCGCGCTCACCGAAATTGATAGGGCCATCCATGGCTTCCATACCGCGTTCCTGCAGCCAGTTGCGACAGGCGTCGAAAAGTGTGTTAGCCGCCTGCTGGTCGTTTATGCAATCAAAGAATCCCATGCCGCCCGTTGGCTGCTCAAAGGAGTTCGCTGTTTTTTTGTTGATGAATGCGGCAACCCTGCCAATCGTTTCCCCGTCTTCCCGCAGCAGCCAGCGGATCACTTCGCCATCACGCAGGAGCTTGTTTTTCTTGGGGTCGAACACCTGGTGCACATCTTTGTCGAGCGGGCGGATGTAGTTCGGGTCTTTGCGATAAAGCTTGACCTGCATTTTTATAAACTCTTCAGCCAATTCCGGGGTGTTTACTTCTATCAGTTGCATAAGCTGTGTTCAGTGCATGGGTGAATCCCCAAAATAAGTCATAAAACTTGAAAAAGCATATATAGGCGCAGTCGCTTTGGGCCAAAAACGTTGAAAGGAGCAGCTGGAGGGGAAACTAGAAAGGTATAAAAACAAAAAAGGCTTCAGATTTCTCTGAAGCCTTTTAAGAGCCCCCAGTCGGAATCGAACCAACGACCTACTGATTACAAGTCAGTTGCTCTACCAGCTGAGCTATGGAGGCGGTAAAATTACAAATAAAGTTGAGCCCCCTGCCGGGATCGAACCAGCGACCTACTGATTACAAGTCAGTTGCTCTACCAGCTGAGCTAAGGAGGCGATACTTTATTTGTGGTGCCCTATCGTTCTAAAGCGTTGCAAAGGTATAATAAGGATTTTAATATACAAATACCCGTTGCAGGATTTTTTGCCCTTTTACGATAAGCTTTTGAGTATCAAACAGAAATTTTTATCTTCTGAAAGCGGCTAGCTGCCGCTGCAGGATATCGATGCGCTTTTGCGTGTCGTCTATACGGCCTTCATACTCCTCACGCAGTTTATCGGCATTCTTGGATCGCGCAAAGAAGTCGAGGTTGGTGCGCAGTGTCTGAATGTCGTTCTGCAGCTGCGAGATCTCGCGACGGATCGTCTGCTCCTTCTGGTACAGCTTCTGCGAGGCATCCGGACTGTTTTTCAGACGGTCTACCTGTAGTTGCGCCAGCATGGTAGCACGGTCGTCGTAATGCAGGTCTGGCACACGCTCCAGGTAGCGCTCCATCAGAGACAGGAACCGCTCTTCCACCCGCGCGTTCACACGCTTATTGCCGGCATCCAGTGTATCCCACTCTGCTACGATCCCATTGAAGTCATCAAGCGAAGTGGTCGTGTTTGGCTGTGCCAGCTCTTCTGTTAGACGGTCGCAGAGGGCCAGCTTTTCAGAAGATAGTTTTTCCATTTCAGCGCCCTTTTGCTGCTCCTGTACCTGCTTACGGTCAAAGAACTCGTTGCAAGCCGCTCTGAAGCGCTGCCAGATTTTATCGGAGTGTTTGTCTGGCACGCGACCAATCGTTTTCCACTTCTTCTGAAGCTGGATCATTTTCTCTTTGGTGGTGTTCCAGTCTGTGCTTTCTTTCAGACTCTCAGCCTGCTCGCACAATTCCGTCTTTAGACGCAGGTTCTGCATTTTCTGCTCATCCAGGCCTTTAAAGAACTGATTCTTGTGCTGGAAGAAAGCCTTATAATTGCCCCAGAAGTTCTTGTTGACCTCTTCGGCAAACTCTTTCGGTACCAGACCGGTGCTGTCCCACTCCTCTTTGAGTTTCTGGATCTCGTCTGTCTTGTCACGCCATTCGTTAATGCGGTCCGTATTGAAGCTCTGGAACTCCTGCAAACGAGCCAGTAGCCCGCGCTTTTTCTCCAGGTTAGCCATCTCCACTGTCTTGCGCTCTTCCATGTACGAGCGGCGTTGCTCGTGTACTTTTTCAGAAGCCTGAATAAAACGCTCCCAGATCGTGTCGCGCTGCTCGTTTGGCACCGGTCCTATGTTCTTCCACTCTTCATGCAAATGGCGCAGTTCCTGCAGGGCTTTGTTGATGGAAGGTTCGTTCTGAAGGGCCTCGGCACGTTCAATTAGCTGAGTTTTCGCATCCAGGTTACGGCGCCTGTCCAGCTCCTTCATTTCGAAGAACATGCTGCGGTTGTTGTAGAAAATGTCGAGCAGGGCATGATACGAATCCCACAGTTCCTGCGCCTCACCTGGCGGCACTGGTCCGATGCTCTTCCACTCTCCCTGCAGCTTTTTCAATTCGTCGCTGCTGTTTTTGGTCTCAGCCGATTCCACAAGGGCACGCAGTTGCTGAAGCAACTCGCGCTTGCGATCCAGGTTACGGCCACGCTGTTCTTCGCTGTGTTGTCGGTCCTGGTAACGTGCCTCACGGTAAGCGGCATAGAGCTGTTCCAGTTCTGTGTGTGCGACAGGTGCATGGTAGTCAAAATCTTCTTCGGTGCCTCCCTCCTGACGGAATCGATCAAGTGCCTGGCCTTTTTCAACCTGAAACTTATCTTCATACTGGCGATGGATTTCCTGTATCTTCTTATACTTGCGCTTTGCGTCAGGCACTTTGAGAAGCTGCGTCAGGTGATTGCGCAGTTCCTCCAGAGGCATCACGCTATAGTCCGTGTGGTCATCCTCATCCAGCTCTTCTTCGTCGTGGTGCTCTTCTGCAGCAGTAGCTACAGGTACCTGTGCGGCAGCCGTGTCAGGTACGGAGGTAGCATTGGAGGAAATATCAGCTGATTCTGCTAGAGTAGCTGCTTCTATAGCTGGTACTTCAGCTTGGGCCTCAGGAAGGTTTGCTTCTGCAAAAGCTTCGGTTATTTTTTCTGTTTCTGATGTTTCTGCCTCAGAAGCCAGTTCCGGGTTAATTTCAGGCTGATCTTCTTTAGGCACACCTGCATCTGATGGGTTGTCCTGTGCGCGCTCTTTCTGTGCGTTGATCTCAGCGAGACGCTGTTCTACAATATCCATCGGTGACGAGGCCTGCTGCCCATTGGTTTGTGCTTCGTCTTGCGGCAGTGGCTTGTTGGCCTCAGCCCCGTTTGCGTCGGTGTGCTGTTTATCAGTTGTCATGACTTCAGTTTTTAGTCCACTTTTTGTCAGTTCAGGCGGGGGTCTACCGGGTAGTTTGAAAGTACCTTGTATTTACCGCCCATTTGGCGCAGTATGTTACGCCAAAGCGTATCTGCTTCCAAATTAAATAATTTATTTGCAGCATTGTTGTTCACGATCCAAACATTTTTGTCGATCTCCTCCTGCAGCTGGCCGGGCGTCCACCCAGAGTAGCCAAGAAAAAACTTGATATCTGCCGGTGTCACTTCGCCGGTGCCAATCAGCGTACGGAGCGACTCAAAGTCCCCTCCCCAATACAGGTTGTCGTTCAGCTGCACAGCCTGAGGCAGGTCTGCTATCTGGTGTACGTAGTGCAAAGTGTTGTATTGCACCGGCCCCCCTATACCTAACTCGGCCTCAAAGGTATCATTATATATATCAACCACGTCAGACAGCTTAAGGTTTGACAAACGGTTCAGTACCAGTCCGAAAGTTCCCTCGCCTTCCACGTGGCTGCAGATCAGAACCACGGTGCGCTCAAAATTTGGGTCGCCCAGGTATGGCTCCGATATCAGTATACTGCCGTTTTGTGGCTTATTCTCGCTTTCTTCCTCCATTGGTTTCCAGGTTTTAGTGGCTATACCTTACATAAACTTCTGGCCTGGCAGGCCTGGCAATTGCTGTTTATACCTTCTTACGGAAACAACACATTAGGGTACAAATCCTGTAAAATGCCAAAGTCAATTAAAAACATCCGCTGACCACACAAAGCCTGCCAACACTGGAAATAAGTCTTCTAATTTTATAAAATATTTTTAAATTATTGCAATATTAATTAAAATTTAACCTGCAGCCGATTATTTTATAATTTTGGGCAAATCATCGTTTTCGCTATGGCGCTCCAACATGACATTGCCTCTATCCGGAAGAACTACTCCCGGCAGGCGCTTTCAGAAGAATCTGTCTCCAATGACCCGCTCGACCAGTTCAAGGTATGGTTGAACGAAGCCATCCTTGCGGAGGTGCTGGAGCCAACGGCACTGGTGCTGTCTACCGTGTCTGCCGACTGCCGCCCTGCGGCGCGGGTCGTGCTATTGAAGGAGGTTTCTTCAGAAGGCTTTGTGTTCTTCACCAATTACGATAGCCGCAAAGGCAAGCAACTGGCTGAGAACCCCTACGCTTCGATAACCTTTTTCTGGGCAGAACTGGAACGTCAGGTGCGGATAGAGGGCTCGATCGAGAAAGTGGCAGCGGACGTGTCAGATGTGTATTTTCACAGCCGACCACGTGGGAGCCAGATCGGGGCATGGGCCTCACCTCAAAGCCACGCGATAACCAGCCGCGAAGAACTGGAGCAGGCGGAGGCAAAGTACGAGCATGACTTCGCTAACCTGGATGTGGTGCCACGTCCGCAGCATTGGGGAGGCTATGTGCTGAAACCAGAGCGCATCGAGTTCTGGCAAGGGCGCCCGAATCGACTGCACGACCGCATCCTGTTCCAGCAAGCCGGTCAGCAATGGGCACGTAAACGCCTTGCTCCGTAATTTCTATACCTGAAAAACCTATACCTCTTAAGAGCTATACCTATACCTGTAAGCAAACCTAATGGCCGAAATATTACCCATTAAAGCATGGCGTTACAAAGATGAGCTGAGCCAGTCGATCGAAGAACTGACCTCTCCCCTTTTCGATGTGGTGTCGGCAAAACAGCGGGAGGCGCTGTACCAGAATCCGATCAACAGTATTCACCTCTCGGTGCCACGTGGCGAAAAGCCAGCCGACACCGCAGCAGACATGCTGCAGGAATGGAAAGCCACCGGTACGATTGTGCAGGACCCGCTGCCCGGCATTTATGTGTATTACCAGTATTTCAGGCTGCCCGGCAACGACCGCGAGTATTGCCGCAAGGGATTCATTTGCCACATTAAGGCCTACGACTGGAACGAAGCCGTGCTATTGCGCCACGAAAACACGATACCCAGCGCCGTGAATGACCGCATCGATCTACTGGACAAGACGCTGATGAACACCAGCGCCACCCATGGACTCTATACCGATCCGGATTTTGTGTTGGAGCGCTACATGGATGAGAGCATCCAATCGCCGCTTTATGTGACAGAAGACTACCAGGGCGTACGCGACGTGCTGGCCGTGATTCACGACCACGATGTGATCAGGCAATTTTTAGAGGTGCTGGAGTCGCGTCAGGTACTGTTAGCCGATGGGCATCACCGGTACGAGGGCTCGCTGGAATACCGCAAAAAGCGCATGGCCGCTAATCCGAACCACACCGGGACGGAAGCCTACAACTATCACCTGATGTACCTGACCAACTCCGAGGCCGATGACCTGCGCATCCTGCCAACGCACCGAGTGCTGGAGAAAATTGACTTGTCGGATGATGAGTTTCTGGAGCGACTGCGCGCCTACTTTGTGGTAACGCCGAAGGAGGATGCTTACGAACTCAACGAGGTGATCGTGGGCAAGAACTGGGCCTTCGGGCTATACCTGTCGGGCAATGCCTACAAGCTGCGCCTCAAGCCGGAAGTGCACCACTTGATCGACTGGCAAGTGCCACAGGAAGTAAAAGACCTCGACCTGACCGTGATGCATTATTTCGTTTTCGAGAAAGTGCTGGGCATAGGCCGCGAAGCACAGCGCGACTACCCGGGTCTGAGTTACGTGCGCAATTTCACGGCCTGTGTCAGCCAAGTGGACTCCGGCAAATCGCGATTGGCTCTGATCACCAACGAAGTGTCGATGGAACAGGTGAAACGTGTATGCTACAGCGGGGCCATCATGCCGCAGAAATCCACCTTCTTTTACCCGAAAACAATCTGCGGATTCTTATTTAGCTCAATCAAAGAAAATGAATTTATCTCGTCCGATACTGCTTGCCTCTAACTCCCCGCGTCGCAAAGAACTTTTAGCCGGGCTCGGAATCCAGTTTGAGGTGCGGGTAAAAGAAGTGGACGAGGATTTTCCGGCGCACCTGCAACGCGAGCAAGTGGCCGAATTCCTGGCTTCTCACAAAGCTGATGCTTATACCTCTGATCTGCAAAATGAAGTGCTGATCACGGCCGATACCATTGTTTGCCTGGGTGAGCGCATCCTGAACAAGCCGGCAGATGCTTCAGAGGCTTTTGCTATGCTGCGAGCCTTATCTGGAACCCACCATGAAGTGATTACCGGTGTCTGCATCCTCACAAAGAATTCCAAGACCATCTTCCATGATGTGACCAAGGTATACTTTAAAAAGCTGCGTGACGAGGAGATTAAGTACTATATCGAGCACTACCAGCCCTTCGATAAAGCGGGTGCCTATGGGATACAGGAATGGATCGGCAAGATCGGGATCGAAAAGATCGAGGGTTCCTATTTTAATGTAGTCGGCCTACCTGTCCAAAAACTTTATACCTATCTGAAAGACTTGCAGGTAATTACATTGTAATTTATTGCTCCATAGGTTTTTATGAATCCAAAGTTATGGCAAACTTAAAATTCCGGTCTTATACGGAACAAATTGCCTGGTCCCAAGCCTTTCATACTACCATATTGCTTTAGCACGAACATCATTTCAACATCTGCTCAATAAACAATCATCATATTTATATTGGATGCCATATAGCAAATTATACCTGGCCAAAGGAAAAGAACATTCATTGAAGCGTTTTCACCCGTGGGTTTTCTCCGGCGCTATTAAAAGAATTGAAGGAACGGAGCCCGAAGAAGGCGACACCGTAGAGGTGTACTCCAACCAGCGGGAGTTTCTGGGCATGGGCCATTGGGCGCCGGGTTCTATTGCCGTGCGCGTGTTCTCTTTTGAGCAGGTCGAGCCGGACTATACCTTCTGGAAAAGCAAGGTGCAGCAAGCCTACGACTACCGCAGTCGCCTTGGCCTAACCGATAATTCGCACACAGATGTATACCGCCTGGTGTATGCTGAAGGGGACGGCGTGCCCGGACTGATTGTAGACATGTACAAAGACACGGCCGTTATCCAAACGCACTCTCTGGGCATGTATTCGGTGCGGGAGCATATTGCCAAAGCCCTGCAGGAGATCTACGGTCCGCATCTGCGGGCAGTATATGACAAGAGCGCGGAGTCACTTCCCGCCAAGTCGCCTGTGCAGGCGGAGAACGGTTACCTGTTTGGCGAGTCCAACGGTGGCGTGGTGGTGACGGAGAATGAGCACCAGTTTTTCGTCGATTGGGAGAGCGGCCAGAAAACGGGCTTCTTTATCGACCAGCGCGAAAACCGGGAGTTGCTGGCCCGCTATGTGAAAGACAAGTCGGTACTGAACACCTTCTGCTATACCGGTGGTTTCTCGGTATACGCGCTCAACGCGGGCGCCAAAGAGGTACATTCTGTTGACGTGTCTAAGAAAGCGATCGAGTTGACGATCAAAAACGGCGAACTGAGCCAGGCACCCGAGCGCCACGAAGCTTTTGCAGTAGATACGTTTGAGTTTCTGAAGGGCAAGGAAGACCGCTACGATGTGATCATTCTGGACCCTCCTGCCTTTGCCAAGAGCCAGAAAGTGCGCCACAATGCTGTGATGGGCTACAAGCGCCTGAACGCCGAGGCCATGAAGCGCATCAAGCCGGGGGGTATCCTGTTCACTTTTTCGTGCTCCCAGGTAGTGGACAAATACTTGTTCAACAACACCGTAATGGCAGCTGCCATAGAGGCCGGGCGCAACATTAAGATCATGCACCACCTCTCCCAGCCTGCTGATCATCCCATCTCCATCTTCCATCCCGAAGGCGAGTATTTGAAGGGGCTGGTGTTGTTTGTGGAGTAAGTTAAGACTTTTAGGACAGTTTGCGATCTGTCCGCGCAACAGCCGATGATACTTCGATAAAATACCATGCTATAGATAGGCGAAATGCTTTTTGTAGCATGGTATTTTATTACAAATTAAAGAATGATTGCCGGTGCACATTCTGGACAGGTATAGCTCGGGGTTTGACTGTGCACGATTAAGACAAGTCGCGACCTGTCCCTACAAGGGAACATTAATGCTGCATATCAATACGTTGTCTCACTTTATAGTACATGCACATTAACTTTCTAACTTTTCAAATTTATACCTCTCAAACTTTCCAACTCTAAAACTTGTGGCAATTCCATGCGGATGCGCCACTCTTTGGGATAGTAGTTGTTGAGACGGTTGCCGACTTGTTTGGCCCAGCCGAGGGGCAGTCCTTCATAGAGGAGTAAGATCCAGTCGTTGCTGTTGCCGCTGATGCCGATGTCTTCCTTGCGGAGGTAGCGCAGGGCCGATTCTAAACCGAGTTCTGCGGTACGGAAAGCATTCTTGTTCAGGTGTTGAGACAGCCCCAATGCCTGTAGTGGTTTCAGTTTCTTTCCGTTTGATTCGGCTATTTCCGTACCGGCATAGATCACATAGAGGTTCTGGTAAAGCTCGTCCACTTCTTCAAATAGATTTTCAGGTATAGCTGAGATAACTTCTCCGTGCTGCACCCAGGCAAAGCGATCCGGCTCCACCAGCCAGGCATTGACCAAGGCCCGTTCTTTTTTGCCGGCCAGTGCCAGCTTATACTTTTTCTTTTTTGTTGATCGCTGTGGTGCCTCATACTCCCCGGCTTTGCGAACCGCTGCCAAAAACAATCCTTCGCCCTGTACCTGGTGCGGATAAAAACGGTAGCCGGAAATACCAGCGAGCGAAGTAGCTTCGACCCTCCAAGCCGGATCCAGGGTCAGCGGGAGCGGTTGTGCGTTTTCCTGATCGGCCAGCCAGGCGATGTTCTGTTCGTTCTCGGCCAGATTCCAGGTGCAGGTGCTGTAGATCAGGATACCTCCCGGCCGCAGCGCGTCCCATACGTCCATCAGGATACGCTGCTGGCGCTGGGCGCAGAGGTTCACGTTTTCGTCTGACCATTCGTTCATGGCCTGCGGGTCCTTGCGGAACATGCCTTCGCCACTGCAGGGGGCGTCAACCACCATTACATCAAAAAACTCCGACAGACGGCCAAAGTCGCGCGGATCGTTGTTGGTCACCACCACATTGCCGCTCCCCCATTTGGTCACATTCTCAGCCAGAATACTGGCGCGGCTGCGAATTACTTCGTTGGCTACTAACAGACTGTCAGGTGAGATCAGGCTGGCGATGTGAGTTGATTTGCCGCCGGGCGCTCCGCAAAGGTCCAGCACATGGAGCGATTGGTTCAGGTCCACATGCTGACGAAGTGCTTGCTCTAAAAACATGGAACTGGCCTCCTGCACATAATAGGCCCCGCCATGCAGCCGCGGGTCCAGCGTGAACTGCGGACGCTCAGGTAAATAATAACCCGTCTCCGTCCAGGGTATACGCGGTAGGTTGGGTTGCGCTGGCAGTTTGTTTTTGTTCAACCGGATACTGACAGGCGGGGGCTGTAGTAAGGCCTCCTCGAAGCGGGTATAGTCAGGACCCAATTGCCCTTTCATGCGTTGCGCAAATGATTGTGGTAATTCCATCCCCAAAGGTACGGCAATTTGACCTTTTCGTGAAAAGGTTGGCTTTACTTGTTACGCAAAAAATTACTTTTCTGTCAACGCCACATATTCCAGCATGATGGGGATGTCGGCCGGACACCAATCGTAATTGGCCAGATCCTGGGGCACTACCCAATGGTAAGACCGGTGTTCATCGAGTTTAATCGCTCCTCTGTTGTACTGGCAAATGTAAGGGATAAGCTCAATGGTTTTGTCGCCATAGGACTGTACCACAGGTTTAAGGCGCTTCACCGGGGTAATGCTTAGGTTCAGCTCTTCCTGTATTTCTCGTACCAGGCAGGCCTCCTCCGTCTCTCCTTCTTCTATTTTTCCGCCCGGGAATTCCCAGAGCATGGCTTGCGGCATGGTTTCGCTGCGCTGAGTTATCAGCACGCGACCAAACTGCTCGATCAAGGCACAGGTTACTTTTGTAATCATAGTTTAAGTTACTGAAATGGCGCGAAAACATATACTTTTACTTTGATATTATTTTGCTTAAATATGATTCAGTCCAGTAGAAGGCCAGACCTACCACGAGACATACAACCAAATTAAGTGTGATATGCGTGTCATCCTGCACCAAGCCAAAGTAAAGTACCTGCACCAGAAAAATGTGGTATGATGCCTTCCCAAGGGTAGCCATAGCCCGGAGCGCTGTAAAATCTGATTGCTGAGGGAAAGCCAGTATTCCCAGGTAAATCAGCAAAGCGGCATAAGGGAAAGTTAGGAACTGCTGCGCCTGCCACTCGGGTCTTATGAAAGGAAGGCTGAGACCAAGATACTGGTGGAAGTAGAGGTATACCCCACTGGCAATTCCTGTCAGGAACAAGAGCCAGCTATACCTGTAGTCAGATCTGGTGATGAGACGGGAGATCCAGAGCCCCAGGGCAATGGCCGAAAAGTAACGGAACAGAGCCGCATCGTAGAGGTAGCGGTCCTGCTCAAAATAGCTGATCTGATAGGCTACCAGCTGAAAGACGATTTCTGAGAGCACCAGCACCAGGGTGGTACGCACAGGCCAGCGATTGAAGGTATAACCAATCAGTGGAAGCGCTAACAGGGACTGCAGCAAAAGTGTGATAAAGTAATTGCCCTTGCCTGAAACCGGCAATACACCAATTAAATTCTTCCAGCCCAAGGTATAAACGTCCTGTGCGTATACCTGCTCCCAAACATAAGCCGCGACCAATGAAATAAGATAGATCAGTAAGAGCGGAAAAATGATGCGTAGGGCTTTCTTCTGAAAATAATGCGGGGTGTAGAGTTGGTCGAAGTGCAGGGTCTTGCTGCCGTAGGACATCCCCAGATTCAAACCCATCAGTACCATGAAGATCGGAACCGCCTGCCAGATGTGAAAGACCGCGTAGCTGGCTACCAGCTGCTCCCGCGAGAGCGAGTGCAACAGAAGCACGGCAATGATGGCCAGGCCCTTTAGGATGTCGATTTGCTGAAAATGCTGTTTCATGTGTAAGGCCCGGCCAGATGGCCAGGGCTTTAAACGCGAAAGGCACACCATGGGTATGCCTTTCGCGTTGTTTGGTAGGTCAACTTAAGTGAGTTTTTCCTTTAATATTTCAAACTCGACAGCCGGTGCGATGCGCTCGTACAAAATAAGGTATACCGCCTTCGTGATCGGCATATCCACTTTCAGCTTTTTGTTCAGCTCGTAAATGCTCTGAACGGCATAGTACCCCTCCGCCACCATGTTCATCTCTATCTGGGCCGATTTTACGGTATACCCATGGCCGATCATGTTACCAAAGGTACGGTTGCGGCTGAACTGCGAGTAAGCAGTCACGAGCAAATCACCCAGGTAGGCCGACCCGTTCAGGTCGCGGTGGATCGGCATAACGGCGTGCAGAAAACGCTCGATCTCCTGCATTGCATTCGATACAAGAACCGCCTGAAAGTTATCACCGTAGTTCAGGCCGCGGGCTATACCGCAGGCCAGGGCGATGATGTTCTTGATCACGGCGCAGTACTCGACACCGTCCAGGTCTTCGAGTGGGTTGGCTTTGGTGTAGCGGTTACGCAACAGTTCGCAGAAGCGCTCCGCCGTAGGTAGATCATACGAGCCGATGGTCAGGTATGACTGCTTCTCCATCGCAACTTCCTCGGCATGGCAGGGGCCGGCAATAACCAGTTGGTGACTGTTCGGTACGCCGTACTGCTGCCCCAGGTAGTCGGTGATCAGGATGTTCTGCTTCGGGATCATCCCCTTAATGGCAGATATCAGCACCTTGTCCTTCAAGGCATTCCGCTCCAGACCACTCAAAGCCTCTTGTATAAAGGCAGCGGGCACAGCCAGGATAACCCAGTCTGCCACGGCCACCACACTGCGCAGGTCCGTTGAAGGCTTTACGTAGTTCAGGTCGTACGTCACGCCACTCAGGTAGCGCGGGTTGTGGCGGTAATTGATCAGGTGCTGCACGTCGTTTTCGTTGCGCATCCACCAGTGAACCTGCGATTTATTCTCTGAAAGGATCTTCACCAGAGCCGAAGCCCAGCTTCCCCCTCCTATTACTGCAATTTTTTCCAAACCGGATGTTTATTTTTCTTCACCATTCGCATCAGCCAAAGCTGATTTGTTTAGTGACTTCTCGTCTTTCACAGCCACTTTAGCACCGTCTTTCAGGGTTTTCGATACCGCTCTGAAAGGACCTGAAACTACCTTCTGGCCTTCTTTCAGGCCGCTGAGGATTTCGATGTTATCGAAGTCGCTGATACCGGTTTTCACCTTTACGGATTTAACCGTGTTGTCAGCATCGTGCACAAACACTACTTCTTCAACCGGGCCGGCAGGTGCAACAGGAGCTGCTTCCGCATTTTTATCAGCGTCTTTTTCTTCGCCATCTTCTCCCTCCGCCTTGGCTGGCGTGTTCGAACGAGTCGTCACTGCAGACAAAGGTACAGATAAAACATTGTTTTTACGCTCTGTGATGATGTCAACTGAGGCAGTCATACCCGGACGGAACGGTCGGGCATTCTTATCTGCCAGGTGGCTGTAAGAATCGTTCAGTAAACGAATGCGCACCTCAAACTCGGTCACTGCCTCCAGCGAGGCGGCGTCCTTGGCGGTGTTGGCAATCGAGGTTACGATGCCTTTGAACTTCTCATCGCGGCTTGTGTACGAGTCGACTTCCACAATAACGGAGTCGCCCATACCTACCCGGATGATGTCGTTCTCGTTCACGTTCACGCGTACTTCCATGTTGTTGAGGTTGGCAATGCGCATGATCTCGGTACCAGCCATTTGGGAAGTACCCACCACGCGCTCACCCCGCTCTACATTAAGTTTTGACACGGTGCCACTTACTGGTGCGTAGATGGTCGTTTTGTTCAAGTTTTCGCGGGCATCATTCAAAGAGGCCTGCGCATTCTGAATACCAAACTCGGCAGCACGAACACTCTGCGCCAGTGACTCTATCTCTTGCTTACCGGCTTCGTACTGCGCTTTGATCTGCTGATACTCGGCCTCGGAGATTACTTTCTGGTCAAACAGTCTCTTATTACGTTTATAGTTCTGCTCTATCTGAGCAAAATTAGCACGCGATTGTGCCAGACGCGCCTTAGACTGCGACAAATTAGCACGGGCCTGGTTTACGCCGGCCGTCTGCATGTCTACCAGCGACTTGTAGTTATCAGGGCGTATGCGCACCAGCAACTGGCCTTTCACAACAGAGTCGCCTTCCTGCACGGTCAGCTCGATAATCTCACCCGATACGTCCGGGCTGATTTTTACTTCTGTCTCAGGTTGTACTTTACCTGAGGCGCTTACTTTCTCAACGATCTCGGTGCGCTTGACATCTGCTAACACGACCTCCGTTCCTTCTTCTTTACCGATCCAGCCTGCTTTTTTAGCTACCAGAGCCAGTACAAGAATCAGAACCAGTCCGCCTATCAGGGTGTAGATAAGCTTATTTGATTTTTTTGCAGCCATAATTTTATTAGAAAGAGAGGTCTTTGCCCTGGTAGAAGTCCAGGACTTTTAGTTTAAAGGTATATTCGTATTTTGCTTGTACCAAACTGGACTGAGCAGAGCGATAGGTGTTTGCTATCACATTGAAATCTACGGTGTTGATCACTCCTCCCTGAAGTCTTAATTCAGCATTGCGAAAGTTCTTTTCCGAAGCGTTTACCTGCTGGCGGGCCGCTGCATAACGGCGCTGGGCCGCAAGGGCATCCACATACGCCTGCTCAATGGTCTGGCGCAGGTTGTTTTTAGCTATGTCGGCATTCAACTGCGCGTTTTGCTGTTGCAGCTTGGCGCGTTGTACGTTGGTGCGTACCTGGAATCCATTGAGAATAGGAATGTCTAATGACACACCCACCCGTGTAGCTAAATTGCCTTCGAATTGGCGAAATAGCGGGTAATCTTCATCTAGACGCTGGGTTACTATATTTGGAAAGTATAGCGTCTCAGAACGTGTGCGTTGTTGGTCATAATACACAACTTGCGGACGAAGGGGGCCAAGCTCGACAGTTTCAACACCTGTGAAAAACCTGCTGGTGCTCAGGTACCGGCTGGATGCCGCTGCAAATAAGCTTAAGCGTGGGTAGTATCCACCCTGTGCCACTTCAACTCCTTTTTCAGTGCTGCGCAATCGTAAATCTGCTGCCTTTATTGCAGGCAGTGTTTGCAGGGCTACGTCGTACACCTGGCTACCATTCACGATCACCGGATTCTCATCTGGCTCCGGTATATTAGGTATCTCTACCTGAAAATCCTCTGTGGTCGGTATATTTAGCAGCTGCATCAGCCTCAGTCTGGAAATATCGCGCTGATTCTGAGCCGTGATATAGTTTAGTTCATCCGTTGCCAGCTGCGACTCCAGGTCCAGTACAGAGTTTTCGGCTAGGCTGCCTGCTTTGAAAAGGACACGCGTGCGGCTTAGTTGCTGGTTGGTCAGGTTGCGCTGCAAATCGGAAACACTCATCTGCTCGTTGGCAAACAAAATGTTCAGGTAGGCAGTCACGATCTGAATCGTAATATCGTTTTGTGCTGAAAGATACTCCTGCTCGCTTGCTTCTAAATTCAGCTCATTTTGCTTTACTTGATTTACCTGCTGAAACCCTGCAAAAAGTGGAAGGCTGGCGTTTATTCCTGCATTGGCTGACCATGCATTATCTGTGGTCAAAGTAAAGTTTACGGGATCCTGGAACGAACCTGTATTGAAGCCATAGCTTCCATTTGCATTTAAACTGGGCAGGCGGTTGTTTTTGGATTGGACAAGATCAGCCTTGCTCAAATCGCGGTTCAGGGCATTTTGGCGCACGTTCAGGTTGTTAGCCTTGGCATATTCAACCGCTTCCTGCAGCGACCAAATACCGTCGCCACCTGCTCCCTGCTGCTGCTGCCCCATGGCCGAGCCAAAACCGCCTACTGTTAAGCCAAGAGCCAGCAAGAGCACTTTATTTGACATTTTTTTCATAGTGTGATTTCTTCTTAAAGATCGATATTAGGAATGTAGATCACATGCTTCACCCAACTCAGCTGCTTCAGGTACTCCAATGTGATGGGCTTAATACCTGAATCCATCTCGATGAACTGGCGGGCCATTTCGTTTCTGCCCTTGCGTGACACGTTCATGGTGGCGATGTTGCAGTCATCGTGTGCGATCACAGTCGCGATGAAGGCGATACTGCCCTTCACGTCATCCGCGTCGATGATGAGCGTGTGCAGGTTAGCCGAAAAGCTGGCCGTAAAACCGTCTACCTCCACGATATTGATCACCCCCCCTCCGCGGCTCTGCCCGATCACTTCTACCTGGCGGTCTCCCGCCTTCAGGTTCAGTTTGATGGTGTTGGGGTGCATCGTAGAGGCATTTCCAACAGAACGGAAGGTATATTTCAGGCCACGCTCTTTGGCATGGTCAAAAGCCTCCTTAATGCGCTTGTCATCTGTTTTAAAATCCAGCAGGCCGGCCACGATGGCACGATCGGAGCCGTGTCCCTCATAAGTTTGGGCAAAGGAATTATAGAACGTGATGATGGCTTCTTCGGGAGCAGCTCCTAATACCCGAATCGCAGCGCGCGCAATGCGCACCACACCGGCGGTATGGGAGCTGGAAGGACCGATCATGATGGGACCTATCATATCAAAGACACTGCTTTTTTCTGCCATGGAGATGGATCGGGTAAATATCGTAAAACCCAAATTTAAGAAATAAGGCTAATGATAACATTTTTTCGCCGTTATATTCTTTGGATTTCTACCAACAGCCGGATTTACTCTATCAATATCGTCATCAAGGCCATTAACCTCCAGCCGCATACGCTTGATTCTTAAGACATCCGTACACAGGATGTTCGTAACGCAGAGAAGGTTGCCTGCAAGTTGTGGATTTATTTCTACCGATTTATGTTTTAAAGATAGTGTGGGATAAATATTTGCGTGTAGCCCGAATCTATGCGATTGTTTTAGTTTATTTGTAGGCTAATGGCGACTCATCAACCCCCATCTGTATACCATGGAGCAACAACTTTTTAAGCCGGAAGTGCTGGAGCAGCTCAGAAGACTGGAAGCCAAGTACGTACCACTCGGCCAGGATTTGGCTGCCTACCTGGAAGGCCTATACTACACCGACTACCTCAACTACTGGGACTACATTCACCTGGATACGTTGCTGAGCCTGCAGAATCCGCGCACGTCTATACCTGACGAAAAGATCTTCATCATGTATCACCAGATCACGGAGCTTTACTTTAAGCTTTGCCTGGAAGAATACAGGCAAATAGGTGAAGACAAGGCGCTTACAGGTGAAGTGCTCTTTAAACGCTTGAAGCGCATCAACCGCTATTTCGAGAACCTGATCGACTCGTTTGATGTGATGGTGGACGGGATGGACCCGAAGCAGTTTCTGCAGTTCAGGATGGCGCTGATGCCAGCCAGCGGATTCCAGTCGGTGCAGTACCGCATGATCGAGATTGCCTCGACCGAGCTGCGCAACCTGACCGATAAAGAAAAACGCAAAGCGCTGGGAATGCAGAGCACCCATGAAGAAATGATGGGCTGCATTTACTGGAAAGAAGGTGCTACTGAGGTTTCGTCAGGATCCAAAACGCTGACGTTGATCAGATTTGAAGAGAAATACACCCAGCAGCTGATACAGTTTGCCAGGCAATACGAGCATATGAACGTTTGGTCTGCTTACAAGCGTTTGTCTGAGGAGGAACAGCAAAACCCACGCCTGATCCGTCAGTTGCGCGAACTCGACAGCAACGTGAATGTGAACTGGCCGCTGATGCACTACAAGTCAGCCGTACGCTACCTGCAGCGTGACCCCGAAGTGATCGCAGCTACCGGCGGCACCAACTGGCAGAAGTACCTGCCTCCAAAATTCCAGAGGCGTATCTTTTACCCGGAACTCTGGAATGAAGAAGAACTAGAGAACTGGGGCAAAGGCTGGGTAGAGAAAGTGCTGAATGGGGATATTTAGAATTGTTAAATTGCTGATGGTTAAATTGTTGTTTTAGGTTGTTGGACCTTGCTGTTAATTAGGTATAGGTTGCTTTTAAGGTATACTGTCTTGTATGCGTTGTGATAATATCCAGTCTGATGTATAAGCGGGATAACATTGAACCGCTACACCTTTAATTCAAGAAACAACCATTTAACAATTTAACCATTTAGCAACTAAGTAATTTAATTGAATAATTTAAGGATAACTACCTTACTGCTTGTAAATGAATAAGAAAGAAATTGAAGTCGTGTTGTCGCCGGAAGTGGCGTACAACGACGAACTGTTGGAGCGTGAGCTTATAGTAAGTGCAGGTCTCAAGCCAGAAGATGTCAAGCACATCCACCGCATCAAGCGCTCGATTGATGCACGCGGTCGACAGGTTTTGCTCCGTGTGCGGGCTGACTTATACCTGGACACCCCTCCCGCCGATATCCTTTCGTCCAGGTATACCTACCCTGATGTCAGCAACGCCAGGAAAGTGATTATAGTGGGTGCTGGCCCCGCCGGACTCTTTGCTGCCTTGCGCTGCATTGAGCTGGGCTTGAAGCCGATTGTATTGGAGCGTGGAAAAGACGTCCGTTCCCGCCGACGTGACCTGGCAGCCATAAACAAAGAGCATATCGTAAACCCAGACTCGAACTATTGTTTTGGGGAAGGCGGTGCCGGTACTTACTCCGATGGCAAGCTCTATACCCGCTCCAAAAAGCGTGGTGATCTGCAGCGTATTCTCGAAATCTTTGTGCAGCACGGCGCCACCCGCGACATCCTATTCGATGCCCATCCGCATATTGGCACTAACAAATTACCCCGCATCATCTCTGCTATTCGTGAAAGTATAGAAGCAGCTGGCGGTGAGGTACTGTTTGACAAGCGTGTCACAGATTTTATCTTGGAGCAGGACGAGATGAAAGGTGTCGTGACGCAGGACGGACAAGAATACATGGGGGAAGCCGTGATCCTGGCCACTGGTCATAGTGCCCGCGATATATTTGAGTTACTGTACCACAAAGGCATTACCATTGAGGCTAAGCCTTTTGCCATGGGCGTGCGTGTGGAGCACCAGCAGAAACTGATCGACAGCATACAGTACAAGTGTGAGGACCGCGGTTGTTGGCTGCCGGCCTCTTCGTATGCGCTGGTGCACCAGACGGTATACGACAACAAACAGCGTGGTATTTTCTCGTTCTGCATGTGCCCGGGTGGCTTTATTGTGCCCTCGGCTACGGCTCCCGGCGAAGTAGTGGTGAATGGCATGTCGCCAAGCCGCCGAGACTCTAAGTTCGCCAACTCAGGTATAGTAGTCGCCATTGAGTTGGAGGACATGGAACTTGATAAGTACGGTCCGCTTGCCGGATTGCGCATGCAGGAAGCCCTGGAGCGAAAAGCCTGTGAAATGGCCGGCGGCACGCAAAAAGCCCCTGCTCAACTCCTCCTCGACTTTACACAAAAGAAGACAGGCGGTACCTTGCTGGAGACATCCTATCAGCCCGGCCTGACGCCTGTGGATATGAATGAGCTATTCTCACCTGCCATGGCCTACCGCCTGCGGGAAGGTTTTAAGGCGTTTGGCAATAAAATGCGCGGTTACCTGAGTAACTACGCTCAGATCATCGGGGTGGAAAGCCGCACCTCCTCCCCTGTCCGTATACCGCGTGACCGCGAGACATTGGAGCATGTGCAGATCAAGAACCTATACCCTTGCGCAGAGGGTGCCGGCTATGCAGGGGGTATTGTGTCTGCTGCCATGGATGGGGAGCGTTGCGCCGAGAAGATCGCGGCCAAAGTGCTGCGACAGGTATAGCCGATGGTATTGCACCTGGCTTATACCTGATTGCGCTGTAACGTTTCTGTCCTAATCGGGGTTAAATAGAGAGATCAAAATATCTGAGCCATGAAAAAGACACTTGTACTGGGTGCTACTGATAATCCTTCCCGTTTTGCCTATAAGGCCATACACCGATTGCAACAGCACGGACACGAGGTGGTGCCGGTGGGCATTCGCAAAGGAGAAGTCGGCGGGCAACCCATTATCACGGATAAAGAACAAAAAATTGAAGGCGTTGACACGGTAACGCTTTATGTGGGTCCGCAGAACCAGCCGACCTGGTATGACTACATAATCTCCCTGCAACCGAAGCGCATCATCTTCAATCCGGGTACCGAAAACCGCGAACTGGAGCAACTGGCTGAGGATGCCGGTATAGAAACCATGCACCACTGTACGCTGGTGATGCTGGCTTCCAGCACCTATTAAATTTTTCCATAATTTTTATCCGGGTGCTGTAACCTCCGGAAAAACCGGGCGTATAAACCAATATAATCAAAGTTTGCAGATGGCATTTGTTGTCTATGGAAACTTTAGAAAAAGGGATCTTTTAAGAGATCCCTTTTTTGTTTTTATATCTATTTTAAATGTCTAATAATCAAGGAATTGACTGTGATAGATCAATGTTGTTTCTAGATTTGAGCGAACTTACTATTCCTTCTTTTGCTGTATAAAGGTATACTTCGTTCTGTTTCTCTTCCTTCGAAATTTTATCAATAGCTGATATAATGAATTCACCCTCTTTATTCTTACGTTGTGGGTGACAGTAAATATCTGTCAACACAATTGCTCCCTCCGGTAGCTTGGGGCTTCCCTCCCAAGTGTCTTTCCAGACACAGCAAACTAGCTTTTTTTCATTAGTAATAGTGTAGCTGTGTTTGCCTTTTTCATAATTTTTAACAGCACCCATAAGAAACTCATATTTAGTCAATCCCTCTTGTTGTTCATATGCTAATAAATCTTTTAAATTGTTCTTGCTGACTCTAAATGTATTCAGATTTGTATCATAATTATGTATTACAAGCCGATACATTTCCGAGCTAATAGCTGCTTTTGTACCTCTGTCAAGCATAGACTTGAATGTATCTAGTCTAAGTGTATATAAAGACTTTAACAGAGTTCCCAGTTTCTCCTTTCTTTTGTTTAATTCTAGCTCAAAAGCTAAAGGGTTTGAATTGAATTTTCTTAGGATCGTAAAGTATAGTTCCCTTCTTATTAGGTTTTTCAAATAAGATTTTTTCTGACTGTAGTACCTGAATTCATATACTTTATCAAATGTCGTTGCAATAGTTTCTTTATATGCATCATCCCCCGGCGTAAGATCAAAAGCATCAAAGCCTTCTGATCCTAGTTGATGACAAAGCATTAGCAAATGGATAATACCTGGTGAATACTTCGCATAGAAGGGAGACCAAGTGTTCATTCCTTTTAGATACACCCATCCTCTTCCAGCTATCCCCACATTCGACGCTATTATTTCATCATTAAGTTTTAGAACTGATACATGTAGTAAGTTTAACTTAAACAGCTCAACGTAAAACGATTTGCTGATGCTATCAATTTTGTCCAAACTCCGATTATACTTGGAAGCTTTTCTAAATGCATAATGCACAGCTATGGTATCGAATGTTAAAATAAAATTCTCTAAATCGATTATTTTCTCAAATTTCAGTTCGCCTAAGCGCTTCAATCTGTTTATTTTCTCCTTCCTATTTTTCTTCTTTAGGTTTCTAAGGATGATGTCAGAATTGATTTGTATTAAAGGCCGAAGGCGTTCTCGTATTGAACAATGATATTTCAGGTCCTGATTTTCGTTTGTCCATTTCAATGGTGATTCTTTAGGAATGTACTTCAGTTCAATTTCAAACTTTTTAAACCTATTATGCAGTACCTGAAGGGCGTTGGCTATGAATTTGTCTGAATATTCAGTCGTTGAAAGCCATGTTTGATATTCAGTATCATAAATACCCGCTCCATAAATCTTTTGGCGGCCTCTTTTTCTGACTAAAGCAAAAAGTCCAGCCAGCTTATCTCCTTCATAAGATAAGATTAAAATGGGTGTTATTTTTTCATGATGAATATTATACCACGTAGTAGTGAACTCTTTTGATTGAAAAGCCGTGGCCCATGGACATGCATTGTAAAGTGAATCCCAATCACTTAAAAACTTTTCTTTCGTGAAAAGCTGATATACGTCTTCTCCTTCGTATAAATTCATACCGGAAAAGTTACTCGGTTAATGGTTCTTCATTATTAGATTACAACATCTTGGATTCTTGTTAGCTAGACTGATACAATTCAATCAATTAATAAGAATGGCAGCGTGCATATTAATGTAGAATAATCAAATCAGGCCTTTGCAATATTTATCCCAATAGCTGATAAATTTTTTATCAGCCTCTGGTGTAAAATAATCTCCTACAGATGGGGTAGGTGTAAATTCATTAAAAACTGCACCTTTGTCAGTAGCGAAAAAGTCTACTCTTACATAAATCTCGTAAGCTTTGCTGAGAATTTTCGCATGTGTTACAATCTCCTTTATGCAGTTAGGGGGCTTTTGATAAGGAGCGACAGGTAAATCACATGCTATGTTATTTATCATATTCCAATTCTCGTCATAAGCTCTCATAGTGCCTTTTCTGGGACCTACTTTATTTAAAACATTTATTCCGGCAATTTCCCCATTAAAGGTATGTATCTTATAGTTTACAGGAATTACATAATTCCCCTGTTCGTCCCTTACAAATTCTTCAATCAGAAATTCTAAGCGTGCATCTTTATTAAGGGCAGCCTCCATAACTTTAGAAATTTCTTCTGCCGAATAAAATTTATTATCCATTTGATTATAATTCTTATTCATTAGAAATACATTGTTTGAGGAGTGTCCAATAGTTGGCCTGATTACAAATTGTTCAGGCAATTTGGAGAAGTCTATCGCCTCAATATTTCTTCCTTTCCAATAAAGATCTGGCACACGGCAACCATGCTTTTTAGCAAACTCTCTCGCATTATACTTATTACTGAGTTTGCGCTGCCAGTTAGTTACATCCTTCCATTTTTCAATAGGATCACTTGCATTCATTTTAGTATTTCTAACAATTTCTGAATCTGGCTGCCCCCAAAAGGTTCGATGCCGCTGTTTTATTCTCCTTGATAATTCGCCATGACCTTTAATAGGCTTTCCCTGTACAGCCTTAATATTATCGTATAGGATATTCTTTATATTGTATAGCGAAGTGTTGAGTTTGCCTAAATCCATTATATTAATTTTATGTAGTGAATTAGAAGCTCGAATAATTGTTAATGAATGTATTGAACAATACATCAAAGGGGTACTCTGTTATATCTTGTATATGGAATAATAATTATAATTAATAATGGTATAGTATAACTATGTACTTCTTTATTTGTTTTTTGTTTAATTTATTGTCTGTTTTTTTGTTTATTATTTAGAATATTTTAAGATAATTTTTTGCCAATTTTATAGCAGAGAGAATGTTATTAAAGGTGTTAAATAAGTCTGCTTTGATGCCTTAGTTTTGCTAGCAATTTGAACTTATCAAAGATTTATAAAGGGCCTAATATCCTGATCAAAGGAAAATCTAGGAGGATTGTACTGGTTCTATTTCCAAAATTAGCAGATCAGGCTCCAGTCAATCAATAAAGGTATGACAGCCTAAATTGAAATTTTGTAACTATACTGCTGGCATCTGGATTCGAAAATGCAGCAATTACAACAAGCTTTGAATATAATTTTATAGCTAGAATAGATATGGTAATTATCTTAAAATTATCATCTATTACCTATCTGTCAGATAGGCATAAATGAATGAATAAGGTTCCCCTATTTTATAGTTGGAGTACTGGCAAAGTTGTTAAAGGCTTAGCAACTGAAAAAAAGATAAATCAATATCAAATCTTTTTACCTGCACTATGCACTTCAGGTGAAAATTACCTAATGGGTCCAATGGTGCTACTTACTATACATAGTATACTGACTTAATATTATGCCTCCCTTCGCAAAACTTCCAACGGCGGCCTGTTCAGCACACCACGGCTATTGAGCAGGCCTACTGCCACAGTCAGCAAAGTAACTACCACGAATATAACCAGCAGTGGCCATAGCACGGGCACAAACTCCATTTCGAAACTGAAAACCGCCAAGGCCCAGGCAGCGCCAAAGGCGATCACACAGCCCACAGCGGCAGCCAATATGCCCAACATGGCGTACTCCATCAGCGTTATACCTAGTATCTGTTTCTTGTTAGCGCCTAAGGTGCGCAATAGCACGCTCTCCTGCACCCGCTGGAATTTGCTGACATTGACAGAGCCCACCAGCACCAGCAATCCAGTGAAAATGCTGAAAAGCGCCATAAACTGAATTACAAACGAGATTTGACTGACCACTTCCTCCAGCGTACGCAGGATCAGGTCTAGGCCTATGGCAGATACGTTCGGAAAAGCTTCCACAACGCGTCGCTGGAATTGCGCGGCCTGTTGCTCGTTATCGCTGCGCGTCATTAGCACATGGAACTGCGGTGCTTCTTCCAGTACGCCTTTCGGGAAAAGCATCTGGAAATTAGTCTGTACCCGGTTCCAGTCCACACGGCGTATGTGGGCTACCCGTGCAGGTATAGTCGCGCCCTGTACATTGTAAATAAGGGAATCGCCCACTTTCACCTTGATGCGTTCCGCATAGCCTTCTTCCAATGACACAGGTACCCTGCCGCCAGCTTTGTACTGCCCCTCGCTCCACTCACCGGCTTCTGTTTTCTCAGAGTCACTGAGGTGGTCACGGTAGGTTACCCGGTATTCCCTGGTGAAGTTCCGCGGTCTGATCTCTAGGGTCGTGTCTTTGCGCACATCTGCCAGCGTCAGGTTATTGATCTGTTCCAGCCTCACCGTCACAATCGGGTCAAAATACAGGATCGGCAGTCCCTCCGCTTTGGTTAAATCAGCTATCTGGTCCCGTTGGCTGTTCTGGATGTCGAAGAGCACTAGGTTAGGCTGGTTCTCGGTGCCGGAGAGCGATACCTCGCTCAGTAAGGTACGCTGCACCATGAAGAGCGTGCCGATCAGGGCTGTTCCCAATCCGATCGATACCATCAGCAACAAGGTCTGGTTGTTTGGGCGGTAGAGGTTGGCCAGTCCCTGGCGCCATACGTAGCCCCAGTGAGTTGGGAAGAAGCGTTTGACAGTCCACGACAGGCCTTTGGCGAGCAAAGCCAGCACCAGGAAGGCCGCGATGACACCGCCCGTAAAATAGAGCGCCTGCCACCAGGTACCCATTTGCCAGCGTGAGAAGACGACAATAAAGCCCAGCAGCAAACCGTATACCGCCCAGCGGAGCGGATCTTTCTGGTTAGTCAGGTGCTCTATAGTAGCTCGCAATGTAATCAGCGGCGACACCTGCCGGATGCTCAATAATGGCAAAAGCGCAAAGAGCACCGACACCACCACACCCATTAGCACGCCCTGCGCCGCGGCTCTTACGGAGAAGTAGGCATCCACACTGACAGGCAGGAAGGTTTTGAACAACTCCGGTAGTATCAGTTGCACGACACTGCCCAGTGCCGCGCCGGCGATCCCGCCTATTAATCCCATACCCATTACCTGGAACAGGTATACCAAAAAGGCCTGTTTACCACTCATACCCAGACAGCGCAAAATACCGATGGTCGCCAGTTTGTCACGCATGTACACGTGCACTGCACTGGCTACCCCCACGCACCCCAGTAGCAGCGCCACAAAGCCCACGAGCGCCAGAAAGCGAGCCAGTTCGTCGTAAGAGCGGCCCATGCTCGCTTTTCGCGTTTCCACTGTGTCGTAGAACATCCCAAGCTCTTCTAAGCGTGGGTCCAGTTTATTGCCCAGCGTATCGGGCTGTACGGCCTCGTTCAGGTCATAGTAATAATAATAAGAAACCCGGCTGCCGCGCTGGATCAGACCGGTTTCGGGCAGGTATTGTCTGGGAATGTACACCACAGGTGCCACAGCCGCGGTCATGGCTGTCTGACCAGGTATACGGTGCAACGCTCCTTCGATGGCAAATGTCATAGCGCCGACCCGGATCGAGTCTCCGATCTGGGCTTCGTACTGCAGCATCAGATTATAATCAACGAGGGCACGTTTGTCTTCCCGGAAACTGCGGCTTGCCTCTACCGGCTCCGTCTCGATGGCTCCGAAGTAAGGGAACTCACCTTCCAGCGCGCGCACCTGTACCAGTCGGGTGTCGTTGCTTTTCACAAAATACACCATCGACATCATGCGGTTCTCGTCCGACCGCTTGCCCAGTGTGCTCACGGAGTCGATGATGGCCAGGGAAAGCGAGTCGGGTTCTTTATTCATGCCCACCACCAGATCAGCTCCGATCAGGGTTCGGGCTTTCTCGTCGATGGCTAACTGCAGACTGTCCCGAAACGAGTTGATGGCCACCAGGGCGGCTATACCCAGCACGATGGACGACAGGAACAGCAACAGCCTACCCCGGCTGCGACGGGTATCGCGCCAAGCCATTTTAAGAAGCCAGGGTATGTTCAGTTTTGGTTTATCCGGATTAGGCTTGTTGTCAGACAAGGTATAGGTGATGTTTAATTATTTAAGATTTTGTAATCTTGCGACTTATGGGGAACAGGACGAGAGGTTAATTGAAATGGGTAAAGCGCTTTCAAAGCGTAATACCTGGTGTTCCGTCTGCTTCCTTCTCAAATGCCTTTAGTCAAAAGCTCTCCTTTTAGCTGCCCTAAGAAAGGCTGGAGTCTTCCGGCTGGTGCACCCTTTCAGAGGTTCTCGTATCGGACACCACATGCCCACCTTTGATGCGGATGATGCGCTGCGTCTTTTCGGCCAGTTCCAGGTCGTGGGTGACGAGCACTAGCGTGGTACCCGCCTCGCGGTTCAGCTCAAATAAGAGCTTTTCTACTTTATCACCCGTTTCCTCGTCCAGGTTACCTGTGGGTTCGTCGGCAAACAGAATGGTGGGTCGGTTAGAGAAGGCCCTTGCCAGTGAAACCCGCTGCTGCTCCCCTCCTGACAGCTGCGTCGGATAATGGTCGTGGCGTTCAGCCAGGCCCACGCGGGCCAGCAAATCCATGGCTTGGCGCTGCACGTTTCTTTCGCCCCGTAGTTCGAGCGGTACCATCACGTTCTCCAGCGCCGTGAGCGTAGGTATAAGCTGAAAGTTCTGGAAGATGAATCCCACGTACTGGTTGCGTACCTGCGCTCGGGCATCCTCGCTGAGATTATCGAGCTGCACACCGTTCAGGATAACAGAACCACTACTGGCCCGGTCGAGTCCGGCGCAAAGGCCCAGCAAAGTAGTTTTGCCGCTTCCGGAGGGTCCTACTATCGCGCAGGTGTCACCGGCCTGCAGTGTAAAGTTGATACCCTCGAGCACGGTCAGGTGCCGGTCGCCGCTGTCGTAGGTTTTCTTCAGGTTGTTGATTTCTAGTATAGTAGACACGTAGCTTGTGTTTTAAAGAACAGTAAACGGCAGGTATAGCACCGCAGGTATAGGTATGCGCAGTGCTATTCCCGAACCTAATAACTTATACCGGTCGTTATAGGTTTTAAGATTGATAAAACTAAATTTAGGAAAAAAATCAGCTACATGAACAATAAGAGCCATTATATCTCCCTTTTTCTAGCCCTCTTCCTCACTCTTACAAGCTGTGAACAAGCTGGCACGACTGAGCAAGTGGCAACGGAGCAACAGGTACAAAACGACACAACCCTTACAACTGAAGCCCCGAAAAACGAGCGCATCAAGACCATCGTTTTTTTCGGGAACAGCCTCACAGCCGGGTATGGTTTGGAGCCCGACCAGGCTTTTCCAGCCCTTCTACAGGAGCGCATCGACTCGCTGGGATTGCCTTACAAAGCCGTCAATGCCGGTCTGAGCGGCGAAACCTCTGCTGGCGGCATAAGCCGCATTGACTGGTTGCTGAAGCAGCCGATCGATGTTTTTGTACTGGAACTGGGTGCAAATGACGGATTGAGAGGTATAGACCCCGCCTCCACTTACGACAACCTCGTCGCCATCATCGACAAGGTACGCGCGCAGAATCCGGATGCGGAGATCATCCTGGCAGGTATGCAGATGCCGCCCAGCATGGGACAGCGCTTTACAAAAGAGTTTGAGGAGGTATACAACCGGCTTGCGGAGGACAAAGACGTGGCGCTTATACCTTTTCTGTTAGAAGGTGTGGCCGGTGACCGGACACTGAATCAGGGTGACGGCATCCACCCGACTGTAGAGGGGCAGCGCATTCTGGCGGACAATGTATGGACAGTGCTAGAACCCATATTAGTGGCCAATAGAGCCTCCTGAGGCACTTTTTGAAAAATAATTAATTTATTTTCAAGGATTTGTAACCAAACTCAACCTTTGTCACGTATAAAAGCATGGCTAAAAGTTGAAAGTTTAATTAATAATTAATCCTTTCAAAAAATAACAGCGCCGGTCCCTTCATTGGAGCCGGCGCTGTATTTTTTTACATCGGTGCTATACCTGACTAGTCTTCGGCTACCTCCGACTTCATCTTCTCGGCCAGTACATAATAGGCGCCTTTGGTGATGACCTGTGCGGTTTCAGGCAGTTCTTTTAACGGTTTCACTTCCGTAAAGCCATTCTCGGCTATACCTGTTTCCACTTCCTGCATGCGGAATGTAGTTGGCCCTTCTTTCAGAAAAACATAGTGCTTGCCTTTGTAGCGCACAACCGACTCTTCTGGTAGCGCTGGCAGCTCCTGTTTGCCTGCCAGGATCTGTGCGTTCACATACATGCCCGGCAGCAGGTTCGTGTTTTTGTTATTCTTGAGCTCGGCGTGTACCGTCACCATGCGGGAATCGCCCTCAAAAGCCCTGCCTAAAGCGAAGACCTCCGCCTCCAGCGGCTCGCCTGCTACGTTAGGCAAGGTAAACAGCACCTTCTGCCCTTCTTTCATCTTATTGAAGTCACGCTCGAACACGCTGAGTTCCAAATGCAGGTGATGGTTGTCTACTAACTCAAACATCTGTTGACCCGGCTGCGCGTAAGAGCCCATGTTCACGTCGATGACGCGCACATAACCACTGATGGGCGCTGTTATAGCCATGGTCGAGGTAATTTGCCCGGCTTCCACGTTCTTAGGCGAAACACCCATGGCGGAGAGGTGCGTCGCGAGAGCCTTGAGGCGGGCCCGCTGCACCTGTACATCTGACTCGGCTTGTTCAAAGCGCTTTCGGGAGCCAACTTGCTCTTCGTTGAGTGTGCGCTGCCGTTCGAAGTCCTGTTCGGCAAACCGCAATTGGTTGCGGGTGGTGAGGTACTCTTCCTGTAGTTTGATCAGGTCCGGATTCTGGATGGTGGCCAGCACTTTTCCCTTCTGCACATACTCGCCCTCTTTAACAGGTATACTGCGCACCACCCCCCCCATCAAAGGGTTGATACTGGCCTTGTTCTGCGGCGGTATCTGAAGTTGCCCGTTAGCTGTGATGCGAGCTGACAAGGGCTTTTTCTCAATTGTGCCTAATTCGATACCGCCCACTTTTTGCTGTGATTCCGAAAAGGTAACAACAAAGGGAGATGGGTTTGTGGGAGTTTCAGTTGTTACGACATCCGGCTCTTCGGCCGGGGCTTGCTTGGAGCATGCCGAAAGACTGATAAGTCCGCAAAGGGTGATGATTTTGATTTTATTTACTGTCATGTTATTCGATTCCTGCAGTGAATTCTAAACTGATAATGGTTTGGTTGTAGTCGCGGAGCGCGTTGAGGTAATTACTGCGCAGCTGGTAAGCCTGGTCGAGCGCCTGCACATACTCCACGTAGTCAATGTCGCCGGTCTGGAAACTGAGCTCGGCAGCTTTGTTCAATTGATCGGCCTGCCGCAAGGCGCCCTGCTCAAAGAAAGCAAGGGTGTTAGAGTGCTTCTGGAGTTCCTGCGCCAGGTTCTGCAACTCAGTCAAAAGCAGTTGCTGCTGATAGCGCGCCTGACTTTTCACGGCTTCCTCGTTCATTTTGGCTGCCTTGATGCGTGACCGCTGCGCCCCGAACCAAAGCGGAAGAGCTATACCTACTTCATACCCCGTGAAGCGGTCGCCTGCGCCATATACCCGGTTGGGATTGTCCCGAGGTGCCTCCCCCCTAAAGGTTTGGTTGAAGTACCCTACTGTAAAGTCCGGTAAAATACGCGATTGCTCTAATTGTTTCTGCCGTTCGGCTACCTGCGTGGTGCTCTGCAAAAAGGCCAGGTATGGGTTTGAAGCAAGGGCCGTGCTATCGGCTTGTAAAAGCAGCTCCCGCTTGCTTAGGCGCTCTTCTGCAAACTGCAGTGGCTCATGTGCCTGCAATAGTTGGTGAAGCCGGCGTTCTGCAATTTGCTGATCGGCCATTGCCTGTTGAAGCTCAGTTTTTATACCTAGGCTGCGTGTCTCGGCAGTAGCTTGTTCTAAATAGCCCGTCTCACCAGTTTTGAAGCGAATGGTTGCCGCCCTGGTGAAACGACCATACAGGCTGTCCTGCTGCTGAAGCAGGTGCAGCCGCTCATTCTGGTACTGCAGCTGGTACCAGGCTTGCTTCACATCGCGGATCAGTTCCCGCTCCACAATCAGCTTCTGTGCTTCCGCCTGTTGGATGGTGGCGTCTGCCAGTTTGGCCTGATCGCGGTATACCGTCGGGAAGGCGAACTGCTGTGATGCGGAAATGTACTCGTCCTGGTTGGTGGTGCTGATCTGCCCGCGGCTGTAGGAAAGGTTAGTCTTTGGGAGATCAATCGCCGCGCCGCGCAATGCTTGCTCGCGCTCCACACTGAAGGCGGCGCTCTTTAAGCCCAGATTGTGCTCCCTGGCATAGTTGATACTCTGCTCCAGATTCAATGGGCCCTGTACCGACTGCGCCATACCTTGTCCGGCGTACAACACACCGCCCGCGATCAGCAGCAGAGTGATGATGTGAGCCGGTACCGCCTTGCGGTGTGCCTCCTTCTGGGCAGGTTTCTCATTGTTGGAGAAAATGTAGTAAAGCACAGGCAGTACCACCAACGTCAGCAAGGTAGAGGTGAACAGGCCCCCGATTACTACTGTGGCCAGCGGACGCTGTACCTCGGCTCCGGCAGAACCCGAAAGTGCCATCGGCAGGAAACCCAGGGCTGCTACAGAAGCTGTCATCAGGACAGGACGAAGGCGCACACTGGTTCCCAATAGCACCCGTTCGTATACATCGGTCATCCCTTCCCGCTTGAGTTGATTGAAATAGCCTATCAGTACAATACCATTCAGCACCGCCACCCCGAACAGGGCAATAAAGCCAACGCCAGCCGAGATACTGAAAGGCATATCACGCAACCAGAGCGCAAAGATGCCGCCAATAGCTGACAAAGGTATAGCAGTGAAAATGAGCAGACTTTGCTTGATTGACTTAAAGGCAAAGTATAAGAGCAACAGGATCAACAGCAGGGCGGCTGGCACGGCAACCGACAGGCGTTCCTTGGCATGCACCAGGTTCTCAAACTGTCCGCCATACGTAATAAAATAGCCAGCCGGAAGAGGCAGTTCGCGGTCCAGCTTGTCCTGAATTTCCGACACAATGGACTCCACATCGCGCTCGCGCACGTTAAAGCCCACCACAATACGGCGACGGCCTTCCTCACGGGAGATTTGCATCGGCCCCTCTTCAAACCTGATGTCAGCCACTTGTTGCAACGGTATTTGTCCGCCCTGTGGCAGCGACACAAACAGGTCTTCAATGTCATTCAGATCATTGCGGGAGCCGCCCTCCATACGCACGACTAAATCGAATCGACGGTCACCTTCGTAGATAGCGCCTGCTGTTTGCCCGGCAAAGGCCGTTCGCAGCACCGCGTTCACATCGGCTACCTGCAGCCCATACTGTGACATGCGGGCCCGGTTGTAGTTCACCACAATCTGCGGCAAGCCAGTCACCTCTTCCACATAGATGTCCTGCACCCCTTCCACGGGAGCAATCAACTTATCTACCTGGCCCGCCAGTTCGGAAAGCTGGTCCAGGTCCTCGCCGAATATCTTGATAGCCACGTCCTGTCGCGCACCCGTCATCAGTTCGTTAAAACGCAGCTGGATCGGTTGCTGAAATCCATAATTCACGCCTGGGAGCACTTTCAGGGCCTCGTCCATTTTGGCGGCTAGTTCCTGACGGTTGCTGGCGCTCGTCCATTCGTCCTTGTCTTTGAGCAGGATCATCACGTCAGCCGCTTCAATCGGCATCGGGTCAGTAGGAATCTCGGCCGTGCCTATCTTGCCGATCACCTCGGTCACTTCCGGGAATTGGGTCAGCAGGATTTCACTGGCTTTGGTAGTTGTTTCGATCGTCTGGCTGAGGGAAGCACCCGGTACCAGACGTAAGTCCATGGCAAAGTCACCTTCCTCCAGATCAGGCAAAAACTCGCCTCCCATCCGGCTGAACACAAATAAACTGAAGGCAAACAAGATCAATGCAGCACCAATCACGAGCGCCTTGCTACGCAGGGCGAACGTAATCACCGGACGGTATACCCGCTCCAGAAAGCCCATCAGCCTATCAGAAATATTAGGTTTGTGCTTGGTCGTTTTGCTTAATAACAGCGTCGACACCATCGGCACATAAGTCAGGGACAGGATGAAAGCACCCAGAATGGCAAAACTCACAGTTTGTGCCATAGGCTTAAACATCTTGCCCTCTATACCTACCAGGGCCATGATCGGCAGGTATACGATCAGGATGATGAGCATTCCGAAAGCGGCCGAGTTCATGATGTTCGATGCCGCTTCCTTAACTTCCAGGTCCATTTCGCGCTGGGTAAGGCGGCGGAGTGGTAGATCTTTGTTCTTTACCACGATAAAGTGCAGTACGCCCTCCACAATAATCACAGCTCCGTCCACGATCAGACCGAAGTCAATGGCACCGAGGCTCATCAGGTTACCGGATACCCCGAACACATGCATCATACCCAATGCAAAAAGCATCGATAGAGGTATAACAGACGCCACCACAAGTCCTGCCCGTAGGTTGCCCAGCAGAAGCACCAGCACAAATATCACGATCAGGCCGCCTTCGATTAAGTTAGTCGCCACAGTGTTGATCGCTTTACTCACCAGGTCACTCCGGTCCAGGTAGGCTTCGATCACGACGCCTTCCGGCAAAGAAGACTGAATGGTGGCGACTTTGTCCTGTACATTCTTGATCACCTCAGATGAGCTGGCACCTTTTAGCATCAGCACGATTCCGCCTACCACTTCGCCTTCGGTATTGCGGGTGAGCGCGCCGTAACGCACCGGATGGCCGTACTGCACCTTGGCCACGTCACGCACCAGCACAGGCAGGCCATTTCGGTTGGATACGACGATTTTCTCGATGTCCTCCAGCGTATTAACGAGACCGAGGCCACGGATAAAGAAGGCGCTCTGATTTTTTTCAATATAGGCTGCTCCGGTGTTCTCGTTGTTCTGCTCCAGGGCCCCGATCACGTCCGTCACGGACAGGTTCATGCTGCGGAGGCTTGCCGGATCCACCGCCACTTCGTATTCTTTCAAAAAGCCGCCATAGCTACTCACATCGGCTACGCCGGGTGTTCCCAGGAGCTGGCGACGCACGATCCAGTCCTGGATGGTACGCAGTTCGGTGGGGCTGTATTTTTTGTCGCTTTCCGGATCGGTCACCAGCACGTACTGGTAGATCTCGCCCAGTCCGGTCGTAACGGGTGCCAGTTCAGGGGTCCCCATCTGCTCGGGGATCTGTCTGGCAGCATCGCCCAGGCGTTCTGTTATCATTTGCCTGGCCAGGTATTGGTCCACTTCGTCTTTGAAAACGACCGTGATCACAGAGAGCCCGAAACGCGACACAGAGCGCATTTCAACGACATCCGGCACGTTGGCGAGTGCCATTTCAATGGGTGTGGTAATAAAACGCTCTACTTCCTGCGCAGCAAGTGTAGGCGAAGAGGTGACCACCTGCACCTGGTTGTTGGTGATGTCGGGAACGGCGTCTACGGGCAGTTGCGTCAGGGAGTAAGTTCCCCAAACGATCAATGCCAGCACCATCAGCCCGATCACCAGTTTATTGTTTATCGAAAAATCGATGATCTTATTAAACATGGTAAGCTTGATTTTTTAATCAATGGAATAGGTATGCAGCCAATCCGCAAGCGCCTTTCAGGGCTTGCGGTTGAGTTTAAACTGCATTTTATCTGGGATCTGGAATCAGGCTACCAGCCGTGGCGGGTGCCACCAGGTGGAGGCGATCTTGATTTCGCCTAACTCGGGGTAGATGAGTGGTTTGGTCTGTGGAATGACAGGTATACGAAACACGATGTGCTCCGGCTCTACTGCAACGGTAAACGTAGCGCAGCAGCCGCAACTGCAGAACAGCGGGCAGGTGTCTTCGTGAAAAGGCGATTCACCAGTCGTGTCAGCCACATCCGTCAGGTTTGGATGATGCTCGTGGCTGTCCATGATCTTATCCGTGCACGGCAGACAGGCCGTCCAGAACAGGAACAGAGAAAAAAGGATTGCCACGAATTTCATATTTCACAAATATAAGGTATTCCGCTAGAAAAGCCCCTTTTAGTGCCAATTCAGAATAGTTCTTGAGAAATTGAAATAAAATCTGGCTGATGATCAAATATTTAGAGTGGATGATTCCTGATACTTGAAAAAATATCAGAAATTTATTCCTGCTTAGGCAACCTCTGGACCCGTATCCACATCTAAGAGGTAAAGAGCAGCACAACAGCTCAGAAAAGGCCGGATAAGCGACATTATTTGATAAAATTTTACCCAGCGTGACGGAACAGGAGTTAATAGCAGGTTGCCAAAAGGCCGAAGGTAAAGCGCAGAAATGCCTTTACGAGCGCTTTGCCTCGCCGATGTACGGTGTGTGCCTGCGTTACCTCAAGAACCAGATGGACGCGGAGGACGCTTTGCTCAACGGGTTTATGAAGGTATACCAGAACATAGACAAGTTTGAGGGCAAGGGCAGCTTCGAAGGCTGGGTAAGACGCATCATGGTGAATGAAGCACTGGGATTTTTGAGGAAAAAAGAGTCGCTATACCTGTCGATCGAAGACGATCACGTACAGGTGGCGGGAGGCATGGCAGCCGACCACGATCTGGCCGAAGGCGAACTGCTGGAATTGTTGCGCACTTTACCTGCCGGCTACAGGGCAGTTTTTAACCTGTATGCAATTGAGGGATATTCCCACAAAGAAATAGCCGATATGCTGAATATAACGGAAGGTACTTCGAAATCGCAGCTAAGCAAAGCACGCGCTATGCTGCAGCGAAGACTAACCGGCCAGGAAGCAGTCGCCAGCTGATAAAAAGGAGGTTTAATCATGAAACCAGAAGACATAGACAAACTATTCAAGGAGCGTTTGGGACCCTCGTCGCCCACACCCCCTGCTGATCTTTGGAACAGACTGCAGGACCGGATAGAGACCGGAATGCCTGCCGCCAACAAAGAAGAATCGAAGCCACGGGGCTTTATGTGGCTCTCCTACTCCGTTGCGGCGGCTATTGCGCTGCTGCTCTCCGTAGGTGTTGTCTTCTACAACGTGCAAAACGGCACCGTGCCAGTTGATAGAGACGGCCTGGCCGATGTTAACGGACTGAAACCCGAGCAGCCGCTCCTTATCAAAGAACCCACCAGGACCGATGAGCAACTGGCACAAGTAACTGAGCAGCCGGCCACTACTGCCACATCATCTGAAGTATTGGTTGAGCCCGCCACGCCTACCGCTACTACTGCCCCGGTAAGCAAGCCGGCTGAAAAGGTTACGAAGCAAGTGATCGCTAAAGCAGGACCAGGAGCGGATGTGAAGAAGGCCAGCCCGAAAACCAGTACAAGAAGTTCGGTGCCTGTTCAACAGCTGGCAGCGCTGGCAGAGAAACCCGCTATACCTGAGACGTTACAGAAAGCGACTATTGATAACACAGGAGAAACCGCCCCGGTAGCGATAGCTGCCAATACAGTGAATATGAATGCGCAACCCGTCGAAATTATAATAAAGCGCGCCGCCGCGGTGCAGGAAGTAGAAGCAAATGAAGAGCTAAACGGCTTCGAAAAGAAGCAGAAACTGGCCAAGAACATCTTCAAGCAGGTTCGTAACCTGTCGAACGGGGAACGGGTGGAGCTGTCGGAACTCGGCATCAACGCAGACAGAATTGCACTGGAAACGCAAATTGGAAAACAGAAAATATCAAAAGTCATTCAACTCTAATCTTTTAAAACCATGAAAAAGTTACTACTTCTCGTAACAGCCATCATCATGGCTGCAGCCACCGGTGCGTCTGCCAAAGGCGGTCAAACCATAGGCGAGCGACTCGGCCAGCAGGACACGATCGTTGTGAAAATGGCCAACGGCGCCAAAATGGTGCTATACCTGCAGAACATGGAGCAGCTCAAAGCTTTTGAAAACTACAGCCTCGACTCCCTGATGCGCGTCCTGAACAAATATGTAGACCAAGTGGACCGCATGGACGGCGCTAACAAGGAGCTGAAGTCGCAGGAAACGACGGTAGTGTTTGGAAAGGATGACAAAAATCCTGAAACAGTCACCATTACGGTACAGGAAACGGATCAGGATGGCAAGGTGACGAAAGAAAAACACGAGATTCGCATCAACAAGAACATCAAGATCGATGTGGAAATCGAAGAAGAGGATGGTAACACCAAAGTTGACGTGAATGTGCCCAACCGGGCCGAACGCGATAGCATCCGCACCCGCAATGAAGAGAAGAAGTACAAAGCCACCCGTTATAATTTCGACTTCGATCTGGGCCTGAACACTTTTCTGAACGCCGACAACCAGCAGGTTCCTGACCTGAAGCCGACCGGATCCCGCTACGTGAGCCTCAACTGGCATCTCAACTCGCAGATCGGTGGTCGCAAGAGCCCCTTTTACCTGATGTCAGGCCTGGAGTTCGCTTTTAACAACTACATGTTCGACCGCAACTTTGTGATCGAAGAGGATGTGAACGATGTGACTTACTTCAGACGCGAAATGGAGATCAATTATGACAAGTCCAAACTAACGCACTCATCTGTAAACGTACCGCTGATGCCGATGCTGAAGTTCAAGCGACAGAACGGAAAAGAAGGATTTAAGATCGGTGCCGGACCTTTTGCAGGCTATCGCCTAGGTGCCCACTCGAAGTTCAAGTTCGAAGATGGCGGCAAGACGCAGAAGGAAAAGATACGCAGCGGCTACAACCTGAGCGACTTCCAGTACGGCCTGACCGGTGTGGTAGGCTACGGCAACCTGGACCTGTTTGTAAAGTATAATATGAATGACCTGTTCAAGGATAACCGTGGCCCGGATGCCAACGTGATCAGCTTTGGCTTAAGACTGTTCAATTAATAGACTGTTTGTTAGGCAATTATATTGTTTGCAAAAGAAGCCTCTGTTCGGAGGCTTCATTTGTTTCAGGTCCCGGCATGGCGCATAAAGTTGTCGATGATGATGGCAGTAGCCGTGGCTACGTTCAGCGACTCGGCTTTGCCGAAAGCAGGTATCTTGATAAGCTGGTTCACTTCGCCGGCGACCTCAGCACGTATACCATTGGCTTCATTTCCCATCACCACAACGCCTTGCGGCTGCAGTTGCATGCGGTGCAGGTTCTCGCCCTCCAATGAGGCTCCGTATATGGCGATGCCGTCCGGAAGTTCGCGCAACCACGCACCTAGATTAAGGTAGTAGGCCTTAACACGGGTAAAAGAACCCATGGTAGCCGATATAGTTTTAGGGTTGTAAAAGTCAGCACAGGTTTCGGAGCATACGATGTTTTGAATCCCATACCAGTCTGCAATACGAATGATGGTGCCCAGGTTGCCCGGATCGCGTATATCGTCCAGTGCGATCGTAAAATCACCGGATTTGAAACTAAAACCGGGGAACTGGCGCATGTGGGCGACGGCCAATCCGGCATTATTACTTGAAAAAGTACCTGCCTTTGTTAAATCCTGTTCCGTAACAAGTTCGTATCGTGTACCTTTGCTCAGGCTGTTGCCATGCTCCTGCAGGAACTCCTCGGTAATGAAAAGGTGCTGCAGCTCAAAGTCTGAGTGAAGGAGCTCCAGCACACTTTTGGCTCCCTCCACCACAAAGGCTTGGTGTTGGTTGCGGTATTTTTTTACTTGCAGGGCGTTTACGTACTTTACAATTGCTTTCGACAACATAGAGCAGAGAATCGTTTGAGAACACGATGTTACATATTCGGGCTGGTAATTACAATTATTAGTTTAGCTGCCTGTGTGCCCACCAAAAATCTGGGCGAGAACGAGCAACTCCTGCTAGGTATAGAGCCCAAAGGGATAAACCATGTTAGCCAGACTGATATTGAGGCGCTCTACGAACAGCAACCGAACCGCACCTTCCTCGCTTCCACCCCATACCTGGCCATTTATAATTTCGGTAAAAAGTTTTACAGTCCCTCGCGCATTGACGAGCGAATTGAGGAGCTTCGCACAAAACGCGCTGAAAAAATAGCCGAGGTAGGTGGTGATTCCACCAAGTCCCGCCGGATACAAGACCGCTTTGACCGCCGCATCGCCCGGCAGCGCGATCGCAAGGAAGAAGGCAACCTGCTCATGCAGATTGGCGAGCCCCCTGCCATCTACGACTCCCTACTGATGGGGCGCACCATGGACCAGATCGAGATCTACATGAACACCAAAGGCTTCTTTAATCACGAACTGAGCTATGAGAAGCAGGAAAAGGGCAAGAAGGTATACATTACGCTCAACATCGAGGAAAACGAGCCTTACCGCTACAGCGAGTTCAGCTACACCATACCCGATGATTCCCTGCTAAAGGTCGTGAAGCGGTATGAAGACCGGTCTTTGCTCAAAGTCGGCGATGTATATGACGAGCAGGTGATTAGCGCCGAGCGGGACCGCCTGTACGAAATGATTCGCCACAACGGGTATTTTGACTTTGCCCGTGCCTATACAGAGTTTGAAGTAGATACCAGTTTCGGAGGAAATACGGTTAAGGTGAATACCATCATCCAGAACCCGGAAGACCAGTCTGCCCATAAAGCCTATACCATCCGGAACGTATACTTCAAAACTGACGCAGACCGCTTTGGCCTGGTACGGGACACGCTGGAGTACAACAATGTGAAATACCTGGCCTATGACCAGAAGTTCTCGCCTAACATTTTAGACAAAAAGGTATCCATCTACCCTGGCCAGCGATACAGCCAGTTCAGGACCTCGCTCACGCAAAGGCGACTGGCCGAAATGGACGTGTTTCAGTTTAACAACGTCAGTTACAGCAAAATCACAGACCTGACAGATTCGCTGTCCGGTAATCAGCTCAATGCCTTTGTCAATGCCGTTCCTTCAAAAAAGTTTCAGGAAACGACCGAGTTGGGACTGACCTATTCGGAGCGTCGTCCGGGACCTTTTTCTACCGTCCGGTTAAAAATAAGGAATGTGTTTGGGGGAGCCGAGAACCTGGAGCTGGGTATCCGGGGTGGTCTGGAAGGACAGTATAACATATCCAACCCGGAAAAGACGGTGATGATACGGGAGTTTGGTGGTGACGCCGCCCTGACATTTCCATTGTTCATTCTGCCTTTCGGTGGCAAAAACATTTTGCAGGACTTCAATCCTCGCACCCGTCTGTATGCTGGTTACACCAACGTAAACCGCTTGGAGTTTCAGCGCACGCTCTATGAGGCTTCCCTGGACTATATCTGGTACAAATACCCGCGTCCGCTGCAAACGCCTACGGTGCAGTATGTGTTTTCACCCGTGAACGTGAACGTGATCCAGGTTGGTCGCATCGACCCTACCTTCGAAGCTGATCTGAGAGAGTTGAGTGACCTGAGTCGCTCTTTCATTGAAAGTTTCCGGAGCGGCTTTGTTTCTTTTATCGGATTCAACCTGATCTATAACACCAACGATTTCATTCAGTCGCGCAACGCGCGCTACATACGTGTGCTCAGCGAGGTGGGCGGACTTTCTTCCAAGCTTGGTATTTTGCCGGAATTTGGCAATTTGCGTCAATTTCAATATGCCAAGATCAACCCGGATTATCGCCGCTACATTCCTTTGGGTGGCCAGCGTTACTTTGTTTACAGGGTTAACGCGGGGGTGGGTGGCCCGCTTTTTGGCTCGAGCGCCCTGCCTTACGACAAGTACTTTTTTGCCGGCGGTGCTGCGAGCGTTCGCGCCTGGACAGCCCGCCGTTTGGGCCCTGGCTCCTACCGTACATTGCGTACCGATGAAGTAGACGGAGAAACCGTACAGCGTCCATACGTGGCAGAGCAGCCGGGAGAAGTACTGCTGGAGGCCAGTGCCGAGTATCGCTTCAATATGGTTGGGTTCCTGAACGGGGCGCTGTTTGTTGATGCCGGCAACGTGTGGATGCTCAAGCCTGATAGCCGCCCCGGCTCGGAGTTCCAGTTCAACCGCTTTTACAAAGAGCTGGCTGTCGGAACAGGTTTTGGCTTGCGACTCAACTTTTCAGTCGTGATCCTGCGCTTTGACTTTGCCACACAGGTATATGATCCGGCAGGCGATATCAACGGCAACAAGTTTGTGATCCGTGACTTCCGCTTCTCCGACTTTTTCCGTCAAACGGACCCCGCTGAGCGAAGGACCAACCTCAACATAGGTATAGGATATCCTTTCTAAGACCTGCTTCATAAAAAAAGCCCCGCCATGTATTGGCGGGGCTTTTTAATTATTCTATACCTGAATTAGTAGTTTAGCAACTCCTCCATGGCTGCAGCCACTTTCTCCGGGTTCGGCAGCATCATCTTCTCCAGTTCCACATTCAAAGGTATAGCCGGCAGGTTGGCGGCTCCCAAGGTATAGACGGGCGCATCCAACTGCTGGAAGCACTCCTTGGAGATGCGACCGGCCAGTGACTCGGCAAAGGAGTTCATCAGTGGTTCTTCGGTCAGTACCAAGGCTTTGCCATGGCGGCGAACTGAAGCTACTACCGCCTCAAAATCCAATGGGTTTAATGTACGCAGGTCGAGTATCTCTACGCTGCCTTTGAACTTTTTAGAGGCCGTTTTGGCCCAGTATACGCCCATTCCGTAGGTGATCACCGTCATGGAGTTGCCCATGCGGATCTCTTCGTCGCTGGCGTGCTGCACGACATTCGCTTTTCCGAGTGGCAGTATGTAGTTTTCGTCTGGCTCCACGGTCTTGGCGTCTTCGGTGCCGGCTACTTTCGACCAGTACAGGCCTTTGTGCTCGAGCATGATCACCGGGTTCGGGTCCAGGAAAGCGGCTTTCATCAAGCCTTTCATATCAGCGGCGTTGCTCGGGTAAACCACCTTGATGCCACGTATGGTCAGCAAAGTGGATTCGATACTGCCGGAATGGTAGGGGCCGCCGCCGCCATAGGCGCCAATTGGCACACGTATAAGCGACTGCACCGGGAATTTGCCCATGGACAGGTAACAGCTCTTAGAGAGCTCCTCTACTAGCTGGTTCATACCCGGCCAGATGTAGTCGGCAAATTGGATCTCGACAATGGCTTTAGCTCCCACGGCGGACATACCTGCAGTAGAACCTACAATATAGGCTTCCTGAATTGGGGTGTTGAACACACGGGCGTCGCCGTATTTCTTGGCCAGCAGAGCTGCCTCACGGAAAACGCCGCCGAGTTCCCCTCCTACGTCCTGGCCATAAAACAGCGCCTCGGGGTAGGTTCGCAGAATATCGTCCACGGCATGCAGGGCCGCGTCCACCATAATGGTTTTTTCAGCACCGGAAGGACTGCGCTCGCCTTTTTCCTCAGTTACGGGTGTCGGGGCAAATTCGTGCTGGTCGAATGTGATAGGGTCAGGCACAGGAGCATCCAAAGCACGTTGATAATCTTCAGTCACTGCTTTCTGAGCTTCCTGCTCCAGCCACTGTATTTCCTCGGACGTCACATCCGCTTCCAGAAGCGCCTGGCGCAATTTCGGGATCGGGTCGTTCACGCTGTGTTCCTGCAGGTTGTTACCGCGGTACCACTCCCGGCGCACGCCGGAAGTATGGTGGCCTAGCAAAGGCACCTTGGCATGCACCAGAATCGGCTTACGCACCTCCCGCACATACTCAAAGGCGACCCGCATCCCTTCGTACGACTCTGTAAAGTCAGAACCATTCACCCGCAGGCGCTCCATCCCCTTAAAGCCGGCCGCATACTCATAAGCATCCATGGCGCGCATCTCTTTGCCCGTGGCCGAAATGCCCCAGTCATTGTCTTGCACCAGGTATACGATCGGCAGATTCTTGAGCACGGCCATCTGGAATGCCTCCGCAACTTCGCCTTCGGTCACGGAACCGTCGCCGAGCGAGCAGAGTACCACGGGCTTCTCCTCACCGTTGGTTAACCCCTGCGACTCGAAATAGGAAATAGCATGTGCCATGCCCGTGGCAGGTATAGCCTGCATACCGGTGGCCGAGCTTTGGTGCGGTATGGTCGGGAAGCCTTCGCGACGCAGCGATGGGTGTCCGTAATAGGTGCGGCCGCCAGAAAAGGGGTCATCGGCTTTGGCCATCAGTTGCAGCATCAGTTCGTAGGGCTGCATGCCAATACCTAGCATCATGGAGTCGTCGCGGTAGTAGAGCGCGGCAAAATCGTAAGGCTTTAGCTGAAAGGCGGCCGCCAGTTGTATGGCTTCGTGTCCGCGCGAGGTGCTGTGCACATACTTGCTGCAAATGGTTTTATTTTCTTCGTAGGTGTCTGCCATCGTCTTGGCAGTTATCATGAGTCGGTAGGCTTTCTTAAGAATGGCTGTATCGATCTTAAATGCCTCCATCAGTTCTTTTGACATAGGTTGCGCGTAGTTATTGCCCGAAGTTAAGCAAAAAAGCCCTTTTTCTGAAATCCTTACGAATGTTCGGTAGAGCGGGGTTTATTTGGTAATTTTGGGCACTTTTGTGATGGGATTTACACAATACTGTGTAAATGTTGTAAAAGTATTTATACAGTATTGTGTAACTGTCAATCTTTTAATTTTAAGTGAGTGTCATAATTCAAGACTGAATCTATCTAATTAATTAGATTAATATTTAAAGTCTAATGTGTTGTGTCTTACATCTAACGTCTATAAAATGTTCAGAGAAGAAGTTGAAGCTTTTATGCGCCAGTTCCAGCTGGACCTGGTACGTGACCTTGAAAACTGTGATGGCGGTGCTACTTTCCAGAAAGACGAATGGCAGCACGAACAGGGCGGTGGCGGTATTTCCCGCATCATCGAAAACGGCAACGTGCTCGAAAAAGGTGGCGTCAACTTCTCTGCTGTACAGGGCGAGCTCTCTCCCCAATTCCTGAAAATGCTGCAGATGCCGGATCCTAAGTTCTTTGCGACGGGTGTTTCGGTGGTGATGCACCCGCACAGCCCCATGGTGCCGATCACGCACATGAATGTGCGCTATTTCGAAGCGGGTGACGGTACGGCCTGGTTCGGGGGCGGTATTGATCTGACGCCTATTTATGTGGATGTGAAACAGGCGCGGGAATTCCACCAGGCCATGAAGGAAGTATGCGACAAGCACCACCCATCCTACTACCCCGAGTTCAAGAAATGGGCCGATGATTATTTTTTTAATGAACATCGCAACGAGACACGTGGCGTAGGCGGCATTTTCTTCGATCGTTTGATGGCCACCGACGAGATCAGTATGGCGGAGCGCTTTGCCTTTGTGCGCGATGTGGCCTATGCTTTTGCACCATTCTATACCTCTATCATCAACCAGAACCGCAATCTGCCTTTCGGGGAGCGCGAGAAACAGTGGCAACTGATCCGCCGTGGTCGCTACGTGGAGTTTAACCTCGTTTATGACCGTGGCACCAAGTTCGGATTGGCTACTAACGGACGCATTGAGTCCATCCTGATGAGTTTGCCGCTGCATGCCTCCTGGGTATACAACCAACAGCCGGAAGCGGGCGGACCAGAAGAAAAAACGCTGGGCTATCTCAAGAAGGAAATCGACTGGATCAACGTTCAATAAGCATGCTGGATCAACTGGAGAAACTGGACCAGGAACTGTTCCTATACCTGAACGAGCAACAGAGTCCGTTCTGGGACGCTATTATGGTTACGGTTTCCAATAAGTACTTCTGGATTCCTTTTTATCTTTTGCTGATCGGCTACATTATCTGGCGCTATAAAATGCAGAGCATCCCCATGCTGCTGATGGCGGTGGCAGGTATCGGACTGGCTGATTATGTGGCTTCTGGTATCTTTAAACCTTATTTTGCCCGTTTGCGTCCCTGTCACGATCCGGAGCTTTCGGCTATGGTGAACCTGGTGCAGGGCTGCGGCGGGAAGTTTGGTTTTCTCTCCTCCCACGCCTCCACGGGTTTTGCGCTGGCCGTCTTTTTTAACCTGATCCTCTCCGACCGCTACCTGATCTTTAAGATCGTGCTGGTGCTCTGGGCCGTGCTGGTTTCGTATAGCCGCATCTACCTGGGCGTGCACTATCCGGGTGACATTTTGGGCGGGGCTTTGGTAGGCACCGGCACGGCCATGCTGGCTGTGGTGGGCTACCAGTTTTGGCTCCGAAAATATACCCGCTTTCAGCACAAACCTTTGGCATAATCCGCTGTTTCTGTCGTATTGTTAGAACAGCTGATTCCCGGACTTGCAACTACGACATTTCTTATACCTGTTTGTGCCGCTTTTACTCTTGTACGTGCTCCCCGCGCGGGCGCAGGACAGCTTTGTACTGCGTGGTCAGGTGCTCGACACGAACACTGCCCAAACACTAGCTGGCGCCTCCATTAGCTTGAAGGAACGTCCCTCTATTGGTACCATCTCGGAGCCCGACGGCAGGTATAGCCTGAGTGCCCCACCCGGTAACTATACCCTGGTTATCCGCTACATCGGTTACGAAAACCAGGAAACACCGCTTCAGCTCTTCAGAAACGAAACGCTCGATCTACAACTCACGCCAGCCACCTACAGCACCCGCGAGGTGGAAGTCATCGGCACACGCCTCCAGCCCATTACCCAAACCGCCACCATGGGCGAGCTCGACATCCCGATGCAATCGGTCAAGACGCTGCCTGTGCTGTTTGGCGAAACCGACATCATGAAGACGGTGCAGCTGATGCCGGGCATACAATCCGGCGGCGAAGGCAACACAGGTTTTTATGTGCGCGGCGGTGGTTCCGATCAGAACCTGATTCTGCTCGATCAGGCGGTGGTGTACAATCCGGGGCACTTGCTCAACTTCTTCTCTGTCTTCAACAGCGATGCCATCGGCAGGGTTACGATGATCAAAGGAAACATGCCCGCCAGGTATGGCGGGCGCCTCTCGTCGGTGCTGGATGTGGAACTGCGCGAAGGAAGTGCTGACAGTCTCCAGGCCGAGGGCGGTATCGGGCTGATCGCTTCCCGCCTGACGGTGCAGGGGCCGTTGTTAAAAGACAAAGCTGCGTTCATATTCTCGGCCCGCCGCACCTATGTGGATGTATTGTTCGGCCCTTTTCTGCGAGACACCGAGCAAGGCGGCGTGCCTTATTTCTTCTACGATTTCAACGGGAAAGTCTCCTATACCTTGTCTCCCAAAGATAAGCTATACCTGAGCGGATACTATGGCAAGGATGTGGGCACGCTTACCCTTTCTTCCGGGCGCTTTGAGGCTGACTTCCAATGGGGCAACGCCGCGGCCACCGCTCGCTGGAACCACAAATTTTCGGACAGGCACTCTGTAGATGTTTCAGGTATACTGACCCACTATGCTTTTGATTTCTCCTGGGATTTTGCCGACATCACCACGACCGTGGAGACGGGCATTCGGGATTATACAGTCAAAACTGACTTTGTCTATTCCCCCTCGGCACGGCACCAATTAGAATACGGCGTGCAGTACACCCACCATACCCTGCGCCCCCGCACGGGCAGCGCTGAAACAGCCGAGGGCGATGTGTTCTCTACAGATCGGGTTCTTTCCAAAACGGCTCAAGAAGCTGCCCTCTACCTGTCCGATGACTGGAACGTAACCGATCGGCTCTTGCTGAGCCTAGGTATACGCGGCAGTTATTTTGCGCAGATTGGCCCTTTTACTTTTTATGAATTCGACCAAAACCAACGCGCTATTGATTCTGTGGCGTATGCCGAAGGAGAGCGGGTGAAGGTCTTTCAGGCACTGGAGCCGCGTTTTTCATTGCGCTATACCTTGGGTGCTGCTTCGTCTGTCAAGGCCAGCTATACCCGATCGGCGCAGTACCTCCATTTGGTTTCCAACGCCTATACCACCCTGCCGTTGGATGTCTGGGTGCCGAGCTCAGCGATTGTAGAGCCGCAGCGGGCGACCCAATATGCGATCGGGTACTTTCAGAGCTTCAGCCAGAACATGTACGAAGGCTCTGTGGAACTCTATTATAAGACGATGGAAAACCAGCTGGAGTATCGCGAGGGATTTGTGGCCGGTCCGAGCAACCGCGACCTGGAATACGAGTTTGTGCGGGGCAGCGGCGAATCTTATGGGGCGGAGTTTTTCCTTCGTAAGAATTACGGCGATCTGCAGGGCTGGCTCGGCTATACCTTGTCACGGACCGAGCGCACCTTCCCCGACATTAACCGGGGCCGCACCTTCCCTGCCCGCTTCGACCGTCGGCATGATTTGTCGGTAGTGGCCACCTATACCTACAATCCGCGCTGGACATTCGGAGGAAGCTTCGTCTACGGAACGGGGCAGGCGACTACCATGCCTGAGCGACGCTACCTGATCGAAGGGACGGTAAACTACCAATACGGCGAGCGCAACAGTTTCCGGATGGAGCCCTTTCACCGGCTGGACTTGTCCGCCACGCTGGAGGGAAAAGCCCGGCAAAGGCTGCAATCGAGCTGGACCTTTGCGATCTACAACGTGTATGGCCGCCGCAATCCGTTCCTCTACTACATCGACAGCGAAGGAACACCTTACGGCACAAATACAAAGGTGCAGGCCAAAAAGGTGTCGCTGATCCCTTTCCCGCTGCCCTCTGTTACCTGGAACTTTAAATGGTGAAAAGATGCGACTGAAATATATCCTGCTTTTGCTGTTGCTTTCATCCCTTGCCTCCTGCGAAGAGAACCTGACCCTTGACATACCTGCCGGACAGGAGCAATTGGTGGTGGAAGGGCATATAGAGCAAGGGGCTCCGCCCGTGGTGGTGCTCACGCGAAGCAGGCCAGTCTTTGCGGGCTTCTCTCCTGCCGATATCGAAGACAGTTTTGTGCACGGAGCGCAGGTAGTGGTGAGCTCAGCCGGTAAAAGCTATACCTTAACAGAAGTGCCTGCCGCCACCTTTTGGCCCGAACTGCGGCGGGTGGTTTCGGAGCAATATGCTATACCTGAAACACAACTGACCGGCAGCAGCAACTTTATCTTTTATGTCTATACCTCCGAAGAATTGTTGGGCGAAGTCGGTAAAAGCTACCAATTGCGGATTAGTCACGAAGGGCGCGTGCTGACCTCCTCTACCACCATCCCCCACCTGAACCCGCTGCAGGAGCTGTTTCTGCAACCCCACCCCGACCCGAGTCAGGACAGTTTGTTCACACTCTTCTACCGTTACCAGGACCCCGACACGTTGGGAAACAGCGTGCGGTACTTTACGAGGCGCAACAGCGAACCTTTTTATCCGGGCTATTTTGCTTCCGTCTTCAATGACGAATTGATCAACGGCGTGCGGAACCTAAGTTTCCCGCTAGACCGTGGCGAGCCCCGTGGTCAGGATGTGGACTTGAATACCTACAGCTACTTCGGGAAGGGAGACACGATCGTGGTGCGCTGGGGCGCCATCGATATTGAGCATTACCGCTTCTGGTATACCCTGGAGAACGAGCGCAACAACAACGGCAGTCCCATTGGCTCACCCAATACCACGCGGTCAAATATCAACGGCGGACTAGGCGTATGGGGCGGTTACGGGGTTACCTACCATCGGATTGTGGTGAAGTAAAATTTGAATCAGGATTTAAGAATTGACAGAATTTTCACTGTTTCCGGGTCCAACCACCCCTAACCCCTCAGAGCTACGCTCGCTACTTTCGAACTCTCGTTCTCAGTAGTCCAAGGCGGGGAATCTGTAACTGCCATTTCAAGGTATAAGTCTGGTAGTAGAGACCACACAGACCACTGGCAGGTATAGCAGGACTAACTTGCCCCGGAAGCAATGAAACAAATAGCCTTAGCCAGGTGCACTTTTCGGCGCTCCACTGTTTGAGCGTTCAGCGAGTTTGGAGCGTATTGATTTTTTTGCTTACTTTTTTCATCAAGGAAAAAAGTGAGTGCCCGCCGCACAGGCGAGGCTATAACACAATACTGGTTTCTATACCTGCAACGGCAGTAGCTATATTAGCACAAGCAATTAAGCTTTCCCCAGCAACCTCGCCACATACTTCCCGATAATATCAAACTCCAGGTTAACAGTGGATCCCGGCTTTACCTGGTGCAGGTTGGTATGCTCGTAGGTATAAGGAATGATCGCCACCGAAAAACGGTCATCTTTTGAATTCACAACCGTCAGGCTGATGCCGTTTACCGTCACAGACCCTTTCTCCACCGTTACATTTCCTAGTGTTGGGTCATAGCGGAAAGTGAACACCCAGCTGCCGTTCTGGTCTTCCACGGACTCGCACACCGCCACCTGGTCCACATGGCCCTGCACGATGTGTCCGTCGAAGCGGCCGTTGGCACTCATGCAGCGCTCCAAGTTCACTTTGTCGCCTACTTGCAGACTGTTCAGGTTGGTTTTTTGCAGCGTCTCGTCGATGGCCGTGACCGTATAGCCAGCATCCGTGATGTTTATCACCGTCAGGCAAATGCCGTTATGGGCCACACTCTGGTCGATCTGCAGCTCGTGCGTGAAAGGGGATGACAGGGTGAAGTGCTTGTTGGTGCCTTCTTCCCGAATGGCCTGCACCTGGCCCATGCCTTCTATTATACCTGTGAACATGGTTTTCTGAATTGTTGTCTGATTACAAAATTAACCATGATTTCACTCAAATGCACGGTTACAACCTGTTATTCCGTTGGAGGCAAGATTAAATTACGATCCGGTTAGGTAACTGTGGGCAGGTATGCTTATTTTCGCATACACTATTTTCAGGCGGAGTTCAGACAAGGTATAGCGGTATTCCTATACCTGAAACTGCTTAGCCTGTTTTTTTACATTTTACAGATTCAGAGGGAAATGCAGACAGATTTGTACAAGCACAAAGGCATGCGCCGCGCCTTGGTAAAACAGTTGAGAGACAAAGGTATACGCGATGAACGGGTGTTGGCAGCAATCGAAACAGTACCCCGGCATTTTTTCTTTGAGAAAGCTTTCCTCGAGCAGGCCTACCAAGACAAAGCTTTCCCGATTGGCGAGGGCCAGACCATCTCGCAGCCCTATACTGTGGCTTTCCAGACGGAGCTTTTGCGGCTGCAGCCTACCGACAAAGTATTGGAGATCGGGACCGGCTCCGGCTACCAATGTTGTGTGCTGTTGCAGCTCACGCCTACGGTATACACTATCGAATACAACAAGCCCCTCTACGAAAAGGCGGTGAAGTTTTTCAGAACCTACGGCCTCTTTCCGCATACCTTCCATGGCGATGGCTCGCTGGGTTTGCCAGCGCACGCGCCTTTTGACAAGATCATCGTGACGGCCGGTGCACCCGGTATACCCAAGACGCTGGTGAGTCAGCTGAACATCGGTGGCATACTGGTAATTCCTGTTGGGGGCGAGTCGAGCCAGAAAATGCTGCGCATTACGCGTACCAGCGAAAATGAATTTGCGCAGGAGGCCTTCACCGACTTCAAATTTGTGCCATTGCTTGGTAAATCCGGCTGGGACAAGCCTTCTTTTTAGGATCAAGTAAAACTATCTTAATTTATACCTGGCTTTTTGTTTGGCCCTCCGTCCCCTATCTTTGCGGCAGAATTTATAAAACTGACATGCGTAAACAGAAAAAAGTAAGCGAATCATACGTCATCATGACCGAGCTGGTATTGCCCAACGATACCAACACCCTGCACAACCTGATGGGTGGCAAAATGATGCATTGGATGGACATTGTGTCGGCCATTGCTGCGCAGCGCCACTCCAACCGCATTGTGGTGACGGCTTCGGTAGATAACGTGTCTTTTGCTGAAAGCATAAAATTGGGCAACGTAGTGACCCTCGAGGCCAAAGTAACCCGCGCTTTTTCTTCTTCTATGGAGGTGCATATCGTGGTGTATGCCGAAGACATTCCTTCCGGAAGGAAAGTAATGTCGAACCAGGCTTTCTTTACGTTTGTAGCGGTTGACCAGTCCGGTAAAGCGATCGATGTGCCAGAAGCTATACCTGAAACAGAAGAAGAAATTAAGCTTTATGACGGTGCGCTGCGCCGTCGCCAATTGCGCCTGGTGCTGGCCGGCCGTATGAAGCCGAGTGAAGCAAACGAACTACGCTCTATTTTTGACTTGAAGGAAGACCAGCAGTAAGCTATACCTACTACGATGACAGCACTGACGCCAGAACAACTAAACAGTGAGTTCCTCCGACATTTCATGCCGGAGACGCTATACCTGATCCCCGAAGAGCAGGTAGCAAAAGTCAGTGCCCCTGCAGCTGAACCAGCGACTGAAAGTGTGGTTATCCCTGTTGTTGATGAAAAGGCGAAACCAGAGGCTATACCTGCTGAACAGGCTGCACCAGTGGCTTCCCCTCCGGTAGCAGCAGCTATACCTAAATTACCGAAAGTAGAAAAGACAGCACTGCCGAAGTCCTTTGAGGTGATCGGTGAAAACCGAAAAGGACTGGTTGTCTTAGTAACCTTGCCGGAGCCGGCTTTTAAGGCGCTGCCGCAATCCGATTTCCTGATTAAGATACTAGCTGCGATCGGCTTTGGACCTGCCGATGTTGCTTTTGTGAACAATGTATCGGGTGCCACGACCCGGTTTGAAACGCTCTGCGACACTTTGCAGACCAGCTATATCCTCAGCTTCGCCAGTCGCCTGGATACTGACCTGCCGCATGATAAGTTCACGCTTTACAATCCGGTGCTGGTTGGCAGTGTGCCGGTGGTGTTTTCCCAGTCTTTGGCTGTGCTCGATGGTGATCAGGAACAGAAAAAGCTGCTTTGGGGAGCATTGCAACGCGTTTTTAAGAAGTAATTTCAAAGTTTCGCCTATTCGGGAACCCCGCAGTTGGCTTATTTAGTTTGACGGGAGTGAAAGAAATAAGAAAACTTATTTTTCGTGATCTGATGAAAGCATAGATCGGGTGCGCTATACCTTGACCCATCTTGCGAAAGTCTAACAGAATTCTATTACCCTAACTTATAAAAAAAGCCCCTCCTGTGCGGAAGGGCTTTTTTGATCTTAAAGGTATAGCAATACCTTACTGTACAAGCGAGGCAATTTTCGCTTCCAGTTCTTCTCCTCTCAAACCTTTGGCGATTATGTTTCCTTCTTTATCGAGCAGGATGGTCTGTGGGATGGCATCTACCTGGTATAGTTGAGCGGCAGAACTTTCCCAGCCTTTCAGATCCGAAACCTGTGGCCAGGTCAGTTTATCATCGGCAATCGCCTTCAGCCATTTTTCACGCGACTGGTCAAGCGACACGCCGAAAATCTCAAAGCCCTTGTCTTTGTATTTGTTGTACATCTTCACCACGTTCGGGTTTTCTTTGCGGCACGGAGCGCACCAGCTGGCCCAGAAGTCGATCAGCACATATTTGCCCCTGAGTGAGGACAGGGCTATTTCACCACCTTCCGGTGTCGGCAGCTTAAAGTCCGGCGCAACAGAGCCAACGGCAGTTGTACGCATGCCGGCCAGGCGATCGGTCAATGTTTTTGTATACTTCGACTCAGGTATGTGCTGGGTATAAAGCGTCAGCATGCTGTCGGCAAAAGCGAAGTCAAGCTGCGGGTTTACCAGGCTCAGTGTACCAAAAGCCGACACAATGGACCCAGGATGCTTGGCGATGAAATTCTTTACCTCTTTCTGTAAATTCAAATACTGCTGACGATAGCCTTCTGCCTCTTCCGTTTTGCCTTCCGACATGGCCCGGTTAAACTGCTCGCTCAGCGCCATTTCCTTCTGACGGTTTTCATTCACCATCTTGTTGAGCTGCTGGAACAGCTCTGAGTCTTCCGAGTTCTCGAACTTAGCGGTATTGTTCAGGTCGCGGGCATCTGCTTCTACCTTTATGGCTTTGTTCTCCAATACCATCATCATCGCATTCTGCTGATCGAGGCCGAGGCGATACAGGGTAGGCTCTGTTACCTCACCCTGAAAAGTAAAGGTGCCATCCTGGCTAATGTCAGCCGTATCGCGGGCAATGAACTGTTGTTCACCCAACTCGAACAGAAAAATCTGTCCTGGGGTGGCATTCTGCAGCTTGCCTTCAATTGTATAGGCGCTGCCGTTGGTAGCCGTCTTGTTGCCCTGGCAACTGGCCATCAATGCAGCTGCTGAAGCCAGTACTACATAATTTCTAAGGTTCATGTCTTTTTTGGTTTAGATGATCGTATCGGGCAGCACAAATTGAGTCGCATTTGACCTGATACGTAAAGCATTAAACTACGCCTTTAACCCTTCTTGCAGCAATTTGTTTGCCACCTTCGGGTCTGCCTTGCCTTTGGTCTTTTTCATGATCTCACCCATAAACATGCCCACCAGCGATTGCTTGCCTGCCTTGTATTCCTCCACTTTTTGCGGATTGGCAGCCAGCACTTCAGCTACAATGGCTTTGAGTGAGTCCGAATCTGACTCCTGTAGCAGGTTCTGCTCCTCGGCTACCTGATGCGCAGGTATACCTGGGTTTTCGAGCATGAAAGGGAAGATCTTCTTGGCCGCTACCGAGTGACTCACCTTGTTTTCGTCCACCAGCGCAATGATCTCAGCAATGGCATGCGGTTGCAGCGGGAAATCCTTGATATGCAGTTGCAATTCGTTCAGGTAAGACTTCACCGGACCGGTTACCCAGTTAGCGGCTCCTTTGTAGTTTTTGGTATGCTTGCAAAGCTCCTCGTAGTAGAGTGCGATCTCTTTGGCATCCGTCAGAACACCCGCATCATAGTCAGACAGACCGAACTCCTCCGTGAAACGCTTGTACAGCTCCTGCGGCAGACTTGGCATGGTCGCTTTGATACGCTCCATCCACTCCTGTTCTATTACCAACGGTGGAAGGTCCGGCTCCGGAAAGTAACGGTAGTCATTGAGTGTCTCTTTGGAACGCATGGCTGTGGTCGTGCCGGTGTTCGCATCGAAGTTGCGAGTCTCCGAATCAATTGTGCCACCGTTTTCAATCACCATGATCTGGCGCTCGATCTCGTGCTCGATGGCACGCTGCACGTTGCGGAAGGAGTTCATGTTCTTCACCTCCACTTTGGTACCCCAAAGCGGTGAATCCTTTAGCATCACCGAAATGTTGGCGTCGCAACGCAGCGAGCCTTCTTCCATGTTACCGTCGCAAATTTCGAGGTAACGCACCAAACGGCGTATTTCGGTCAGGTAATTGTAAGCTTCTTCTGAATCACGGATATCCGGCTCAGACACGATCTCGATCAGCGCGACGCCGGCACGGTTCAGGTCAATCAGAGTTTCCGTTTCGCCTGCCAGGTGCATGGACTTGCCAGCGTCTTCCTCCATGTGAATGCGCGTGATGCCTATGCGCTTGTCATTACCCGCAGCGTCTTTTACATCCAGGTAGCCAGCCGTACAGACAGGTGTTTTGTCCTGCGTGATCTGGTAGCCCTTCGGAAGATCCGGGTAGAAATAGTTTTTACGGGCGTAGATGTTGTAGCGCGTAATGTCGCAGTTGGTAGCCAATCCCATTTTTACGGCCATTTCCACCACAGTTTTATTAATACGCGGCAAAGTGCCAGGGTGCCCCAGTGTAATGGCGCTCAGGTTGGTGTTGGGCAGCACGCCGTACTCCGTCGAGTCAGACGAATAGGCTTTGCTTTCTGTCAACAGCTGGGCGTGTACCTCCAGACCGATAATTGCCTGGTATTTGTCTCTTATTGCTTTATCCATGATTCTTATAGCAAGAACACTTAATCAGATTGAAATGGTGTTTCCTTCCGCTAAAATTAGGCGAAAATTTTACTTATGTCCGAAATGATAACTAAAACCATTGCGACAACGATAAGATTAAAGAATATCATACCAAACAGGTATAAAAGTTTCTGTTTCTTATAATTCTCCTTTTTCAGGTAACTCTTTAAAATATAAACCAGCCCTAGTGGCGAAATAGCAAAAGCTAGCAAAGCGGGTAATCCTATCAGCAAGTCAGCTACATAATATCCTCGCAAATCCAGTAACCTTACTACCATTGACATCAGGATAGAAGCACCTAAGGTATACCAGATTACTTTGTATAGTGCCTTTGCTTTATATAAATAAGGAGCTTCCAATTCTTATCGGTTAATTACAACAGGCTCTTTACCAACTCCGCTGCCTTTGCTGGCACAGCCTGCAAACCTGCAACTTCTTTACCACCTGCTGTGGCATAGAATGGCTGTCCGCCGCCGCCGCCTTTGATCTCCTTCGCCAATTCACGCACCATCTGGCTGGCATTTAGCTTACGGTCGGCAACCAGGTTGTCTGACAGCATCACCGCAATTTGTGGCTTGCCGTCGATTTCAGCAGCCAGCACCAGCACCAGACTGTCAACTGCCTGACGCATATCGAAAGCCAGTTTCTTCAGGTAATCAGCCGTTGAAACGTCTACTTTCTCGGCTACGAAGTTGACACCGTCGATGGACTGGGCTTTCTGCACCAGGCTTTCTTTCAGGCTGGTCAGCTGCTTCAGCTCAAATTGCTCTAGTTGCTTTTGAAGGGCTTTGTTGTCTTCCTGCAGTTTTTGCACGGCACCTGACATGTTGCTGTGCGTGCCCAGCACCTCGCGTACGGCATTCAGCTCGTTGAGCTGCTGTTGCATATACTCTTCAGCCGACGCTGCCGTGGTGGCTTCAATACGTCGCACACCAGCGGCTACTGAGCTTTCAGAAAGTATTTTGAAATAACCGATCTCACCTGTGTTGTACACGTGTGTACCTCCGCAAAGCTCTACGGAGTGGTCACGGTCGAACGCGATCACGCGCACAAACTCACCGTATTTCTCACCGAACAGCGCCATGGCACCCATTTCTTTTGCCTGGGCAATCGGCACATTGCGCTGCTCTTCCAAAGGAATCGCCTGACGCACGCGCTCGTTCACAATGGTTTCTACTTCACGCAGCTGTTCGTCTGTAACTTTAGAGAAATGCGAGAAGTCGAAACGAAGCACTTTCTCGTTTACCAGAGAGCCCTTCTGCTGCACGTGTTCGCCTAAAACTTTCCTTAAAGCGGCATGGAGTAAGTGCGTAGCCGAGTGGTTCTTACGGATCAGGTTGCGGCGCTCAAAGTCCACTTCGCTTCTGAAAGTTGCCTCGATGTTTGTTGGCAATTTAGAAGTGATGTGCAGGATCAGATCATTTTCTTTCTTCGTGTCCAGCACCTCAACTTGCTCCGAATCAGAGATCAGGTAACCGGTGTCGCCTACCTGTCCGCCGCTTTCAGCATAGAACGGGGTGCGATCCAGCACGATGTGGTACTCGGTCTTCGCTTTTGTCTTTACCTGGCGGTAGCGCACAATGTGCGAATCAGCCACGTCGTGCTCGTAGCCCAGAAACTCTGTCTCCACATCTGGCTGAATAGTCACCCAGTCGCTCTGCTCCTGTGCCGAAGCGTTGCGGGAGCGGTTCTTCTGTTGCTCCATTTCTACGCCAAAGCCAGCCTCGTCTACCTTCAGGCCTTTTTCACGGGCAATCAGGGCAGTCAGGTCCAGCGGGAAGCCGAAGGTATCGTATAGTTCGAAGGCGGTTTTGCCGTCGATGGTATTGTTGTTCTCTTTGAATTTGGCTTCTAAAGCGTCTAGACGCTTCAGACCATTTTCGAGCGTTCTTAAGAAAGCGTTTTCCTCTTCCTCGATCACGCGCTGTACGAAGCTCAGTTGCTGCTTCAGCTCCGGGAATACGTTCTCCATCTGGTCGGCCAGCACGGCGGCTAGCTTGTAGAGGAATGGCTTTTTGAAGTCCAGGAAGGTGAAGCTATACCTAACCGCACGGCGCAGGATACGACGAATCACATAGCCGGCCTTGTTGTTCGATGGCAGCTGTCCGTCCGAGATCGCAAAAGCGATGGCGCGGATGTGGTCGGCCATGACGCGGATGGCAATGTCTACCTGCTCGTTCTCGCCATACACAACCCCCGCTTCTTTGGCGATGAATTGAATCAGCGGCTGAAACACATCGGTGTCGTAGTTGGAGCGCTTGCCCTGAATGGCCATGCACAAACGCTCGAAGCCCATACCGGTATCGACGTGCTGGGCAGGGAGTTTTACCAGTGAGCCATCCGCCAAGCGATTGAACTCCATGAATACGTTGTTCCAGATCTCCACTACCTGTGGGTGGTCTGCATTCACGAGTGTTTTGCCATCCACCTGCGCACGCTCTTCGTCTGTCCGCAAGTCCACGTGTATTTCCGAGCACGGACCACAAGGGCCGGTGTCACCCATCTCCCAGAAGTTGTCCTTCTTGTTGCCCATCAGAATGCGGTCTTCCGCAATCATAGACTTCCAGATGTCAAAGGCTTCCTGATCCATCGGCAGGTTCTCAGACGCATCGCCCTGGAACACGGACACATACAGCCTGTCTTTCGGCAGCTGGTATACCTCTGTCAACAGCTCCCAGGACCAGGCCAGGGCTTCTTTCTTGAAATAGTCGCCAAAAGACCAGTTGCCCAGCATTTCGAACATGGTGTGGTGGTAGGTGTCATAGCCTACTTCCTCCAGGTCGTTGTGCTTGCCCGATACGCGCAGACATTTCTGGGTGTCGGCGATGCGCTTAGACGGAGCCGGTTTGTTGCCCAGGAAGTAATCTTTGAAGGGCGCCATACCTGAGTTGATAAACATCAGGGTGGGGTCGTCTTTTACCACGAGGGGTGCCGACGGCACGATCTGGTGCTGCCGTGAAGCAAAGAAATCAAGAAATTTTTGTCTAATCTCAGCTGAGTTCATCTATGAGTATTAAGCCTTTAGATACAATGTGCTATACTTGTTGTTTAATAACAAAAAATATAGAATTTTTGCCTTACAGAAACAGCCCTTTCGGGCAATGCTTACACAGTCCTGTATATGGGCAAAAGTAGCAATTTTAGCCGTAATTATGCGTGCTATACCCGAAAATTAGTGCTGTGGCCCTATACCCTGAAACTGACACCATGCCTTATAAAGAAAAAGAAATCGAAAAACAGTACTACACCATTGGCGAGGTAGCTGCCATTTTTGACGTTGCCCCCTCCCTTATCCGTTTCTGGGAGACCGAGTTTGACCAGCTGAAGCCCAAAAAAAACAAGAAAGGCAACCGCCAGTACACGGCCAAGGACATTGAAGAACTGCGTTCGGTTTACCACCTGGTAAAAGAGCGTGGCTTCACGATACAGGGCGCCAAAGAGGTTTTGAAGAACAAATCGGTGCAGACGAAGGACAAAATTGAGATCATCAATTCGCTGGAAAAAGTGCGTTCTTTCCTGGTAGGTATAAAAGATCAGCTGAACACCAAAAGCTAAGCCTGCGTACCTTGGTGCATGTCACACGAAGCTCAGTTTGAAGTAGCCCTTTCATTTCTGCCCCACGTTGGCGATCAGCTGACGAAGTTGCTGGTGAGCTATTGCGGCTCTGCTAAAGCCGTGTTTGAGGCGCCTGTGCCTAAGCTGATGAAAGTGCCGGGTGTGGGCGAAAGAGTGGCGAAAAGCATTCGCGACAACGGTCGTCAGGCCTTGTTAGAAGCGGATGATGTGCTGAAGAAAGCTTCGGATAAAAGTGTGGAGCTTCTTTTCTATACCTCGTCCAGGTATCCAAACCGGCTCAAGCAGTTGCCTGACGCTCCGCCCCTTCTCTACTTCCGGGGCAACACGGACTTAAACCATCGCCGTATCGTCAGCATAGTAGGTACACGTAAACCAACCAGTTATGGACAATCCGTAACCGAACGGATCGTGGAGGAGCTTAAGCCCTACAATGTGATGATCGTCAGTGGACTGGCCTATGGAATCGACATTGCCGCGCACCGTGCCGCTTTGCAGGCCGGATTGCCGACCATTGGCGTGATGGCCTCCGGACCTGACACGATCTACCCGGGTGTGCACAAGAAGTACGCTGAGAAAATGCTCGAGCAAGGCGGTGTGATCACCGAAAACACCTTTGGCACGAAACCCGACGCGCCCCGCTTTCCGGCACGTAATCGCATTATCGCCGGTATGTCGGACTGCACGATTGTGGTGGAAGCGGCTTTTAAGAGCGGCACCCTGATCACCGCCGACATTGCCCACAGTTATGACAAGGAGGTGATGGCCGTGCCCGGCAATATCAACTCCCCTATGTCGGAGGGTACCAACTGGCTGATCAAATCTCACAAAGCCGCCGTGCTCACCTCCACACAGGACCTGATCGAGCTACTGAACTGGGATGTGGAGGACAAACTGGCCTCCAAACGTGCCACCGCTATACCTGCCCTCGACCCGGCTGAGTTCACACCCGAAGAAATGCAGGTGCTGCAGGTGCTGATTCAGTCCGGCGAAGAGCAAATGGACAACCTGGGCTGGAAAGCACAGGTGCCCGTTAGTCAGTTGGCCTCGATATTGTTAGCGCTGGAGTTTAAAGGGATGGTAAAGGCAATGCCAGGTAAACGCTTTGCTTTGATTCGGTGATTCCAGTTCACCATACTTTGTCATTCAGGAGGAATCTTGTTTACTAGCTCCGAAGCATTAGGCAGCTCGCCACTAAGATCTTTACAAGATGACAACAGGTATTGAATTTCTGTTTTCTAACTTCCAACCTCACTAATTTTCTAACTCAATTTGCTTCTCTACAACAACCACTTCCTGCCGCTACAAGATCTAAAGCTTTCTGTCACAAACCGGGCTTTTCAGTACAACGATGGCTTTTTTGAGACGATGATCGTGGTAAATGGAAAGTTTCGTTTTTGGGCAGATCATCAATCGCGCATGAATGAAGCGGCCGCTGCGCTGCACTTGGCTATACCTGCATACTTTTGGGAGGGAGAGCTCGAGGAGAAATTGTTGCAACTGGCTAAACAGCGCAACGCGATCAAGTACGGACGCATCAAACTGAAGGTATGGCGTGCTGGGGACGGTTTGTATACCCCGCAAACAAACGAAATAGAGTGGTTGGCGACCGTAGATATTGCGCAGCCTATACCTGAGGCGGGTGTTTCTGTCGGCATCTGTCTGGGCGTACGCACCTGTTTCTCCCCCCTCTCCCATTTCAAAGGCCCTCAAGCGCCGCTTTATGTGTTGGCAGGTATAGAGAAGCAAGCCACTGGGTTTGATGATATGCTGGTGCTGGATACACAGGGGCATGTATCTGAATTGATCTCTTCCAATATTTTCTGGGTGACAGAGGGGGCGCTGTGTACTCCTGCCCTGGAAACAGGATGTGTGAACGGAATTATGAGACGCGGCCTTACGCGCTGGTGTCTGCAGCAAGGTATAGCGGTACGGGAGGTTTTAGCTAAACCGGAAGAGTTAAATCAAGCTGATTGCGTGTTTGGGGCCAATGTCACAGGCATACGAGGTATAGAGAGACTGGTAGATCAACAGCTGCAAATCAATAATGCTTGGCTGCAGGGCATTAAAGCTGGTTTACAGGTATAGAAAAGGCTGCCCTTAGTAGAGAGCAGCCTTTTTATTTATCAAATACTCAGATTTAAACCCAGAGAGAATGTACGGGGCTGAGGATAATTTCCTCTATCAATCCCATTTGCAACTTCTTGATCCTGGCCGCTATACCTGGTTATAACAAAGGCGTTTTGTACCGTGGCATTGACTTTCATATCAAGTTTACTGCCCAATATTTTCCCGGCATTGTAGCCAAGTTGCAGATACTCCAGGCGGAGAAAAGAGGCATTCTCGAGGAAGTGGCTGGACTCTGAGTGGGAACTAATAAAGCCGTTTTCCAGATAGCTTCGGGTCGCATTCGATAAATACGCATATTGATCATTTGCATATAGCCAGCTGCGATTGGCATCCGCTTGATTGAACACCTGTTGTCCGACCGAGCCACGCACTAAGAATGACATTTCCCATTTCCGATAGCCGCCATTTGAACTGATACCAAAAAAAGTATTGGGCTGGTTGGTGCCCATGGGTTTTCTTTCAGCATAGCCATATTCATTTTTCTCATACCCACCTTGTAGTGGTTTTCCAGACGCATCATACAACTGATTGAATAGATTGAAAACCTGTGCCGGTTCATCAACAGCTAAACGGAGGCCATAATCATTATCAGAGAAAGTATACACTTGCAAATCCCCCATGCTGGTAACCCGGTTTCTGAGAAATGTAGCATTCATTCCTACCTTCAAATGCACACTTTCCCGCTGGACCAGCGTGTATTGTAGTGAAGTCTCCAACCCGGCAACCTGCAGGCCACCTGTGCTCTGGTATCTGATTGTTGTGCCACTTCCAGATGCTGTCCGAACGAACATGAGGAGATCGCTGGACCTGTTCTGAAAAAGACTTAGGTTGCCCATTAGCCTGTTTTGCAGCAGACCAAACTCGAGTCCCAGGCTCTTCTGAAGTGTTTTTTCAGTTACAATCCTGGGTTGAGGGCTAGTGAAGCCATATTCCAATACCCTGCCCTGCACTGGTGTCCAGATCACAGTTCTGAATCTGTTAGGCTCGTCCATCCTGCTGAATCTGCCAATGTCCGCCTTAAGTTTCAGGTGGGAAACGAAATCCGACTTAACCATAAGCGACTCTTTACCGATGTCCCAGCCTATTCCAATTGCCTTTGACTGATGCCTGAGCTCATCCGCATTGTAGTTCAAGTCTGACAGGCTTCGGAAAGAGGCCTTGAAGGTAAAGCGGTCCAGCAAGTTATAGCCGAGGCTGCCATAGTAGCTGAAGTTTTTCTCCTTGGACCAGAAGGTTCTGCCCCTCGAGTAAAAGGTTTCGTCTCGTTTGCCTTCTTTAGACCCAGATTCAATTTCCCGCCCTGTCTTCAGCGTGCCAACCGTCAGGTCGAATTTGCCGCGCAAGGACGGTATAGCCTGGTACATGGAAACAAAACCCTCTGAGTGCGTAATGCTGGAAGCCAAACGGTGCGTAATTAAATCAATAGGGATCCACTGGCCCGATGCCATCTCAAATGGCCAGCTACTGCTGTAGTCGCTATCAGATTTGAGATAAGCATACCTGTAATTGGCCGTGAGTGAGGGTAGGAAGTGGAGCTTGTACTGTACATGTGCCTGTCCGGAAAGTGTTCTGATGTTCTCCCGGTTTTCCTTCTGCTCCAACAGACTAACTGGGTTGATTTGGCTCACCAGCAAAGAGCCATCCGGCCTAGTATGAGCAAAATACCCTCCAAATTTATTATCAGCATGCACAGGCTGCGTAGGGTCAAAAGCCATGGCAGCTGGTATAGCCCGTTCATCGGCCAGTTGCAATTCCTGCCGGGTATTATGCAGGGACAGTTTAAAAGTCAGGTGTTTCTGAAACAGACTGGGTTGGAGGTTGACGGACAGTGTGTTGCGCTTATACCCGGAGGTTTCCAAAATCCCGTTTTGCTTCAGCTGTCCGACAGACACCCGATATGGTACTGGCCCCATTGCGCCACTCACACTTAGCTTGTTGGTCAATCCAAAGCCCGTACGATAGATCTCATCTTGCCAGTCTGTGTCGTGTTCACCTAACAGCCTTTGCTGGTTAGGATATCGCTCGCGTATCAGACTTCTGAATTCTTCTGCAGAAAATATATCAGCTTTTTTCCGCAGACTTGAAACTGCGCCTGTCGCATTGTATTGCAGCTGTATTTTATCACCCGCGTTTCCTGTTTTCGTCGTGATCACCAAAACTCCATTTGCGGCGGCACCACCATAAAGGGCTGTTGCGGAGGCATCCTTCAGCAGCGAAACAGAGGCAATATCATCAGCATTGAGCCAACTCAGGTTACTGGCATGAAGGGAATGACTGAAAATATCGAGCAGAACGCCATCAATTACTACCAATGGACTGTTGTTACCAAATAAAGAAGTACCAGATCGATGCACCATCTCTGCTCCTGTACCGGGCGCACCTCCGGCTGGCACCACCCGCAGACCTGCAAACCTGCCGATGATCGCATGTTCCACAGAGGTGACAACTCCTTTGTTGAGATCGGATGCGCTTAATTCGTAGGGCTTGTATGCGACCTGTACTGTAACGGAGGCAAACCTGGTAGAGTCGGCAGATGGCTGATTCTGACCTAAGCTAGCAGCAGAGGTTATGGTGAGTAAGCCAAAAGCGACAGAGCTATACCTTAAAAACTTAATTGTTTGGGGTAAAATTTGTTTCAAATTGCAAGTATGGTTGATGGAAGTAGAAGCTAAATATAGTAGATTCCTTATTGTTGTGCAGCAAATAGGTTTGCCCTTCGTAGACAAATGAATGCCGCAATGATAATTTCCCGTAAAGAACCCGAAATGACAAACAAAATTATAAACATCGGCCTTTTGGGCTTCGGCGCAGCCGGGCGGGTCTTTCACGCACCGATCGTATCTTCCGTGGAGGGCTTGAGACTCAACAAAATAAAGGCAAATCGACCCGAGAGCATTGCTTTTGCCCGACAGCTATACCCTGAGGCAGCAGTTGTGTCTGATACCGCCAGCATTTTGGAGGACAATCAGATCGACCTGGTCATTGTGGCCACCACCAACGACACGCATTATACCTTGGCCAAAGCAGCCCTACTTGCCGGCAAGCATGTGATCGTTGAAAAGCCATTTACAGTCACCTCTGTTGAGGCTGGCGAACTGATAGAACTAGCCCGTTCAAAAGGAAAGCTGCTGACTGTCTACCAGAACCGCCGCTGGGACAGTGATTTTAAAACGGTGAAGAAGCTGCTTGAGAATGAAATGCTCGGCCGCTTAGTAGAGTACGAAGTGCATTTTGACCGCTTCCGCCCCATACCTGCTGCGGAAACCTGGAAAGAGGAAGAGTTGCCGGGTTCAGGGATACTCTATGATCTGGGCGCGCATCTGATCGACCAGGCACTCGTTCTATTTGGGACGCCGCAGCAAGTTTACGCCGACCTGCGCACCCAGCGTAGCGGCGGCCGAATCATCGACAACTTTGACCTCACCCTCTTTTATGCTAATGGACTGAAGGCGATATTGAAAGCAGGTATGCTCGTGAAGCAGCCAGGTCCCCGCTTTAACCTTTGTGGCGACAAAGGTTCTTTCGTTAAATATGGCCTGGATGTGCAGGAAGCGGCACTCAAGGCAGGTCTCTCCCCCGTAGGGCCAGACTGGGGCGTTGAGCCGGAAGCGATCTGGGGCAAATTGGATACAGAAATCAACGGACAGCACCTCATCGGCAAAATTAAAAGCGAACGGGGCGACTACCGCGGTTTTTATGAAAATGTGCGGGACGCCGTCTTAGGTATAGCGGAGCTGGAGGTAAAACCGGAACAGGCCCGAATCACGATCCGGGTGATAGAACTGGCCATGCAAAGCAGCAAAGAAAAGAAGGTAGTAACTTATCATTGAGTTTTTCTTTTGGTCTCCCCTCTTTTAATTGCGTTAAACTTTCAAACGTTTCTATTGTATATTTGTAGCTACAAACATTATTTGCTTACAACATGGAATCATTAAAAGGAAAAAGCGCCCTAATCACGGGTGCTGGAAAAGGAATAGGCAAAGCCATTGCGATCGCGCTGGCCAAAGAGGGTGTAAACGTAGGATTGCTGGCCCGCACCAAATCACAGTTAGAAGAGGTTGCTACCGAACTTAAAGCACTTGGGGTAAAAGCGGCGATTGCGCCGGCTGATGTGACGGATATAAACTCAGTGAACGAAGCGGTGAAGAAAATTGGTGCTGAGCTCGGCCCGATTGATATCCTGATCAATAACGCAGGAATAGGTAAGTTTGGCAAGTTCCTGGAGCTGGAGCCGGCCGAGTGGGAAAACATCATCCGGGTGAACCTGATGGGCGTGTACTATGTAACCCGCGCGGTGTTGCCGGAAATGATCGAGCGTCAGACAGGCGATATCGTCAACATCTCCTCCACAGCGGGACAAAGAGGCGCTGCGGTTACCAGTGCTTACAGTGCTTCCAAATTTGCGCTTATTGGCCTGTCAGAGTCGCTGATGCAGGAAGTGCGCAAGCACAATATCCGTGTGAGCACACTTACACCAAGCACCGTGGCCACCGACATGGCCATCAATCTGAAGCTGACCGATGGCAATCCGGAGCGCGTGATGCAACCGGAGGACTTTGCCGAGTTGATCGTGGCGCAGCTCAAACTAAACCGCCGCGTCTTCATCAAGGAAGCCGGTATCTGGTCAACCAATCCCTAACGAAAAATGCCCGAAGTTAAGCTTCGGGCATTTTGTTTTAAGGCGCCATACCTGAAAAACTTATACCGCAACAGGCGCTTTTATACCCGGGTGCGAAACGTAATTTTCCAGCTTAAAGTCTTCGTATGTATAGTCGAATATATCCTTTACATCTGGGTTCAGACGCATGGTGGGCAGTGCATGGGGTTCACGTGTTAGCTGCAACTGTGCCTGCTCCAGGTGGTTGAGGTATAGGTGCGTGTCGCCACCGGTCCAGATAAACTCACCCGGCTCCAGGCCCGTCACCTGCGCCATCATCAGCACTAGCAAGGCATATGAGGCGATATTAAACGGCACACCCAGGAACACATCGGCTGAGCGTTGGTATAGCTGGCAGCTTAGTTTACCCTCGGCCACATAAAACTGGTAGAAAGCGTGGCAAGGCGGCAACTTCATGTTTTCGATCTCGGCCACGTTCCAGGCGCTCACAATGATACGGCGCGAATCAGGGTTGCGCTTTAATTGGTTCACCACCTGGCTGATCTGGTCAATGTGGCGACCGTCTGGCGTAGGCCAGCTGCGCCATTGCGAACCATAGACCGGGCCCAGGTTCCCGTTCTCATCCGCCCACTCATCCCAAATGGTGACCCCATTTTCTTTGAGGTAGGAAATATTGGTGTCTCCTTTCAGGAACCAAAGCAATTCGTGGATGATGGATTTCAGGTGCACCTTCTTGGTCGTCACCAGCGGAAAGCCTTTGGACAGGTCGAAACGCATCTGGTGTCCGAATACGCTCAGGGTACCGGTGCCGGTACGGTCTTCTTTTCTCACCCCCTTGTCAAGGATGTGCTGCATCAGGTCCAGGTACTGTTTCATAAGGTATATTGCTTTTCTAGTCTCTTCGGACCCTAAATATAGCGTAAAAATCATCCGGCTAAAAACCTGCTGGCAGTTTTATAAAAACATTTCACGAATCTCTCATTCCTTCCAATTTTATAACATATTCCTTTTAATACTTCACTAAATTGTTCCAGATTTCAACCCGATCGGACTGAAACACGAATACAAAAAAGGACCTGTGTCTAATTAAAATCGAATGGAAATCCCTCTACTTTCTGACGTTGTTATCATACTGGGATTGGCCGTTGTCGTGATTTTGCTCTTTCAGCGTTTCAGACTACCTACCATTCTGGGTTTCCTAATGACAGGTATGATCGCCGGTCCGCATGGGCTCAACGTGAGCGCAGACGTACACGACATTGAGATACTGGCCGAGATTGGTGTCATCCTTCTCCTATTCATTATCGGGATGGAGTTTTCGCTGCGTAACCTTGCGCTGATCAAACGAACGATACTTTTAGGAGGTGCTACCCAGGTACTGGTCACGATCCTGCTCGTAGGCCTGGTCCTGATGATGTTTAATTTCTCGGCAGCGGAGGGTTTCTTCGTCGGGTTCCTGTTTGCGTTGAGTAGTACAGCCATTGTACTTAAGCTCTTGCAGGACAAAGGCGAGATCAACAGTCCGCACGGGAAGGTGGTGCTGGGCATTCTGATCTTCCAGGATATTATCGTTGTGCCCATGATGTTGGTAGCCCCGCTGATGGCAGTCGGCTCAGAAAATATCGTGGTGGAGTTGCTGCTAATGGTGCTAAAAGGGGCTTTTGTGATTGTGTTTGTTTTGATCAGCGCCCGCTATCTAGTACCTAGACTCTTGTTTGTAGTGGCTCAAACCAAGAGCAAAGAGCTTTTCATTCTCAGCATCGTCGTGATCTGTTTTGCAGTAGCCTGGATGACGCAGAGCCTTGGTTTGTCTCTTGCTTTGGGTGCTTTTCTGGCCGGTCTTATAATTTCAGAGTCGGAGTACAGCCACCAGGCTACCAGCAACATCCTTCCCTTCCGGGAAATTTTCACCAGTTTCTTTTTTGTGTCGATCGGTATGCTGCTCGACTTCGGTTTTATGCTGCAGCACTTGCCTCTGATTCTGCTGCTGACATTCTGTACTTTCATCTTGAAAGGGTTGATAGCCGCCATGGCAGCCCGAATTTTGCAGTACCCATTGCGTACCTCCATTCTGGTGGGGCTTTCGCTCTTTCAGGTTGGTGAGTTTGCGTTCATTCTCTCAAAGACAGGAAGCAAGAATGGGCTGCTTTCGCTGGAGGTTTACCAGTATTTCCTCTCCGTTTCGTTGCTCACGATGGCCATCACCCCTTTTGTGATTAACTCATTTCACACCATTGCCAATAAACTGAGCGCCCGTTGGGTGCCTGCAAACAACCAGCTGCCCAATGCGCCTGCCATCCCTGAATTTGCAGACGAGATGCATCATCTGGAGGACCATATCGTGATCATCGGCTATGGTATAAACGGTCGGAATGTGGCCAAAGCGGCCCGACACGCCAGCATACCCTATGTGATTGTGGAACTCAATGCCGTCACTGTAAAAGTAGAGCGCCTTCATGGAGAGCCTATCCTTTATGGCGATGCAGTGCATGGCGTTATTTTGTCACACGTCAACATACACAAGGCACGGGTTGCGGTGATCGCCATATCAGACCCTGAAGCGACCAGGCGAATTGTCTCCAGTATTAGAGAAGTCAGCACTAAAGTACACATTATCGTCAGGACCCGCTTTGTGCAGGAAATGGAAGAGAACTACCGGCTGGGAGCCGATGAGGTTGTACCTGAGGAGTTTGAAACTTCGATCGAGATTTTCACGCGCGTGCTTTCCAAGTACCTGATGCCACGCGACGAAATCGATAATTTTACTAACAGTATCCGGGCCGACAACTATGAAATGCTCCGCAGCATGGGAGGCAGCAAAACCAATGGCGGCAATTTTTCGCAGGAGCTGCCTGATATTGAGGTGGCCAGCCTGCGGATCTTTACCAAAGACGACACGCTGATCGGTAAAACGCTGATAGAAACCGATGTGCGGAATCGCTTCGGCATTACAGTGGTAGGTATAAAGCGAGATGGCGATACATTGTTAGAGATCAATGCTCAGACCAGACTAAAACGGGGAGACGTCATCTATGTGGTTGGAAAGCCTGCCGACGTGATGCGCTTTCATAATGTTGTAAGGGCAGATTAGGTATAAGAAACCCCGCGTTCATGGCGGGGTTTTCTGTTTAAGGCTGAACGCTGGCCGGCATACGGTTTACGATCCGCTGCACCTGGCTTTTCACGGTGCCATAGCCTGCACCAAAGTCTTTGATCGCCCCTTCGGTCCAGCCGCGCCAGAGCAGCTGCTTGGTTTTCGGATCGATGACGTCTAAAATCAGCGTCCCCTGCTTGAAAAGGTCCACGGCACGGTAACCAGGTAGCTCTGCGTTGCTATACTTATACCTGTAGCCACTCATATAGGCGTAGCTATACCCGAAACCAGGACCATACAGTTCCGGTTTATCCATGGCGTCCGGCACCGACACGCTCACATCATAGGCTACCAGCATATCCGGGTTCACGGTGGTTTTGGTGTAGCCCTTGCGCTCCAGTTCTTCCTCTATCGCTTTCAGCAAGTGCTTGTGCAGGCTGGCGTCAAAGTCGGTTCCGTAAGCAGGCTGCGTAGCCGGTGTGGGCTGGTACCAGGCATAGGTCGTTTTTTTAGCCAGAACGCCTTCTGATGAGCTGATCGTGTTGGTGTGGTCGATGCCGGAAGTGGCTACGCATGAGCTGAGAAGAATTGCGCACAGAAAGAGGTATAGCGCCGAAGACAGTTGATTTTTAAAGCTTTTCATAGTTGGTGTGGGTGTGTGGCCGGTGGAGGTAAAGGGCTTCTCCCCTCCCCTCCTTACGCGTGCTTATTTTTAAGGGTGACATTTATCATCGCTTGCTGTCAAATTTATATATTCTTTTGCAAATAAATAAATAGGCCGTCCCGATTTTGGAGGCATTTCAAACCGAGTGTCTGGCAAGCCGTAAGTTAAGCGATACGCCCAAAGCTTACACTCAAAAACAAAGAAACCATGAATCAAGCCCAATTGAAGTACACTTCAGCCGAAGAAGCCCTTTCTGCTATCAAATCAGGAGATCGTGTGTTTGTGCATGGCAGTGCCGCCACACCACAGTATCTAATGCATAAACTGGCTGAGCGTGCTGATGAGCTTCGAAATGTGGAGCTGGTGAGTATCTCCACTTTTGGCGACATGCCCTGCGCCGATGAACGCTGCAGCGACGCTTTTTATATCAATTCTCTTTTCGTATCTGCTAACGTGCGGGAGGCGGTTAACAGCGGCCGCGGCGACTATGTGCCCATTTTCCTGAGCGAAATTCCGAACCTGTTTCGCTCCGGCATCATGCCGCTGGATGTAGCCATTGTGCACGTGTCGCCACCCGACCGACACGGTTTCTGCTCGCTGGGAGTTTCTGTGGATATTGCCCGCCAGGCGGTTATTAGTGCCAAGCACGTCATCGCGCAGGTAAACCCCCAGATGCCCCGCACCCACGGCGATGCCCTGATCAATATCCGTCGTTTTAATGCGCTGGTAGAGGTGAACGAGCCGCTTCCGGAAGTGGACTATGGTCCGCGCATCACCCAGACGGAGGAAACCATAGGCCGCTACATTGCCGAAATGGTAGAAGACGGCGCCACCCTGCAAATGGGCATTGGCGGTATACCGGACGCCACGCTCCGAAGCCTGACCAACCACAAAGGCCTGGGCATCCATACCGAGATGTTCTCTAACGGGGTGCTGCCGCTGGTAGAGCAAGGTGTTATTACCAACGAGTTCAAGAAGAAGCACAGGGGCCGTATTGCGACGGGCTTTATCGTGGGCAACCGCGAGCTTTATGACTTTGTGGATGACAACCCACTGATTACGATGCTCAGCTCCGACTATGTGAATGATGTGACGGTCATCCGCTCCAACCCGAAAGTGACCGCCATCAACAGCGCCATTGAGATTGACCTCACCGGCCAGGTAGTGTCTGATTCCATCGGTACGTACCAGTTTTCAGGTATAGGCGGCCAGATGGACTTTATCCGCGGGGCGGCCCTCTCCGATGGTGGGAAGCCGATCATTGCGCTGCCGTCGGTGACGAACAAAGGCATATCGCGTATCACGCCCTACATCAACCAGGGAGCAGGTGTGGTGACAACGCGCGCGCACGTGCATTATGTGGTGACGGAATATGGTGTGGCTTACCTGTACGGGAAAAACCTGCGGCAGCGTGCAAAGGCCTTGATCGAGATCGCGCACCCGGACCACCGTGCCCGCCTGGAGGAAGAGGCCTTCAAGCGATTCAAAAACTTATAGCTACGATACTAAACCTTAGTTAGAGGTTTGCGTGTATGGGAAGGTTACTATACTTGCCTTATGGATATTTCAATTTCACCTTCCCGTATACCTACCCCCCGTCCGGAATGGGTCGTGCGATTCGCTCGCGTTGGTCTGATCGCTAAAGGAGTCGTGTACTGCCTGGTTGGAGCGCTCGCCTTTATGGCGGCCTTCGAATTGGGTGGTCAGACAACAGAAGAGGCCGGCAAGACCGGTGTTTTTCAGTTCATCCTGGAGCAACCCTATGGCAAAGTACTGCTGGCCATAGTGGCGGCAGGTATGCTGTGCTATACCTTGTGGCGCTTTATCCAGGCCTTCCGTGATACAGAAGAGAAAGGCTCTGACGCAAAAGGTATAGGAAAGCGCATCGGCTACGCATTTAGCGGTGCTGTTTATGGTGTGCTTGCTTTTACAGCCGCCCAGTTGCTATTGGGCAACGGTGGCGGAGGCAATGGTGATTCACGTCAATCGCTGGCCCGTGAGTTGCTGTCACAGCCTTTTGGGCAGTGGCTGCTGGGAGCTGTGGCAGTTGGCACGATGATCATGGGGATTTACCAGTTTTACCGCGCCTATTCCGGTAAGTACATGAGCAAAGTGCAGGCGCAGCAGCTGAAACCAGAGCTAAGAACTTCGCTCGTACGCGCCGGACTGGTGGGCTACATTGCCCGCGGCGTAGTCTGGCTGATCATTGGCTATTTGCTCTTACGTGCCGCCCTGACTTCCAATTCCCGTGAGGCGGGCAGTAGTTCGGAGGCCTTCCAATTCTTAGAGGAGGCATCTTATGGCTCCTACCTGCTGGGAATACTAGCCCTGGGGTTGATTTGCTACGGCGTATTTATGTTTGTGCGGGCTAAGTGTGAGGTGATCAGCGCGAAGGTATAGCCAACCCTTTTTCGTTTTTTCGGTATCGGACCTTTAACATGTAATTTCCTACTGACGTTACAGCTTAGACCCGGCATTCAGCACTAAAATATTCCTGTGCGAGCCAGTAATTTATATCTGGCTATACCTGTCAGAACCGACCCATTTCGTCGTAATCATCAACCCGGTTACAGAGTGCCCTGCGGTGCAAGATTTGATGCTGAGTAGCTGTGTAAATTATTCGATACTCACCGCTTGATTAGAGACATTGCTGCATTAGGTCGGGTAGGCACCATTGCGTCATGCAAAGTACTGAACCATGGCGAATTATAACATTCTTTTGAAATGTTAATTTATCAGTACGGTTAAACCAAAATTGACCAGGAATCTGTTATCAGGATATAACATTTCAGTTATATTTGACTTCAAATTGCATTTACCCGACCACCTGATGACAAACGGTTCTTTTAAAATATTTATCCTGGATGATGATATCTGGTATAGCGAACTGCTTGAGTACCACCTCTCGCTGAACCCGGACTATGAGATCCGTAAGTTTCATTCAGCCAACGATTGCCTTGCCAACATGCACCTGCGCCCCAATGTGGTGACGCTTGACTATTCATTGCCAGACAAAAACGGATCGGAGGTACTCAAACGCATCAAAGAGCAGAGCCCGGATGTGCAAGTGGTAGTGATTTCAGGTCAGGAAGATGTGGCCACGGCTGTGGACCTGCTCAAACTGGGCGCTTACGACTATATCGTAAAGGACGAAGACACCCCGGAACGCCTCTGGAACACCATCAATAAGATACGGGAGAACGTGTCGTTGCGGGAAGAGATCGACCACCTGAAAGAAGAGATCGGACAGAAGTACGATTTCGGTAAAGTGATCATTGGCAACAGCGATGCCATCAGAAAGGTGTTCAACCTGATGGATAAAGCTACCAAAACCAATATCACGGTATCAGTACACGGTGAGACGGGTACGGGTAAGGAACTGGTTGCCAAGGCGATACATTATAACAGTACACGTAAAAAGGCGCCTTATGTGGCTGTAAACGTGGCGGCTATACCTCGAGAACTGATTGAGAGCGAACTGTTTGGGCACGAGAAGGGCGCTTTTACGGGGGCCGTATCACGCCGACTGGGTAAGTTTGAAGAAGCGAACAAGGGCACCATTTTTCTGGACGAGATCGGCGAACTGGAAATTAGCTTGCAATCCAAACTGCTGCGTGTACTCCAGGAAAAGGAGATTACACGGGTTGGCGGCAACTCGGTGGTGCCGGTTGACGTGCGCATTATTGTGGCCACGCACAAAAACCTGGCGGAGGAAGTGAAGAAAGGCCGGTTCAGGGAGGACTTGTATTACCGCCTGTTGGGCTTGCCTATCCAATTGCCACCTTTGCGCGAAAGGGGCAGCGACATTCTGGTACTGGCCAAGTTTTTCATTGATGCCTTCGCCAAGGAAAACGGGCTTGGCCGCAAACAATTGTCACCGGAGGCGCAGCAGAAACTCCTCTCTTATGCTTTCCCGGGTAACGTACGCGAATTAAAAGCCCTGGTAGAATTGGCCGTCGTGCTGGCGGATGAGGATATGATACAGGAACAGGACATCAATTTTTCGGCCAGTCACACCGAGAAGGATTTTCTGGCCGAAGAACGCAGCCTTAAAGAGTATACCACGGCCATCATTCAGCGGTTCCTGGACAGGTATGATTACAACGTGCTGCTAGTAGCTGACAAACTAGACATCGGCAAATCCACGATCTACCGGATGATCCAGAGCCACGAACTTACGGTTAAATAGGTATAGGATGGTGCTATTAAGTGTCTCACACAGATTTGTGCAGGTATAAGGCGAGCTAGTTTATAGGTAGTGTAACTGTAAAAGTAGATAATTCGTCTACCCGGCTTTCGACTTTTAGCTGACTGTCCAGCAGCCTGACCTGCCGGTTCACGAAGCAGCGACCGAGCCCGTTTCCTTCCGCACTTTGGCCGCAAGGCTTCGCTGTATCTGAATCAATTCCCTATCAATGCCAAACAGGTTCATCCCGAAGCCTTTGTCATATACAGAATTGGTGATGAGTTCTTCATGCGCTAGCGGATGATGTCATCAGGTATATCACGCCTCCCCGACGTCACCATTGTGTACTTTACCGGGCCCCGACTTCAAACTGAATCTTAAAACTGGTGCCCTTATCTGGTTCTGATGTCACACTGATCTTTCCCTTGAGTATGTCGAGGTAGGTTTTGACCAGAAATAGTCCGATGCCCCTGCCTTGGTAGCCTACATGAAATCTCTTGTATATTTTGAACAGGTCTTCCCCCACACGTTGCATGTCCATGCCTATGCCATTATCGCTTACCTTGATCGTTATGGTTCTTTTTCCCTTACTGGCGACAATGTTAAGCACTAGTGGCTTGTCCTTCTGTTTGAACTTAACGGCATTTGAGATCAGGTTTTTGAATATTTCCAGCAGGTATGCTTTGTTGGAACACAGCACGATTTCTGGGGCTACCGCAATATGGAGACGACATTCCTGGCGGTTGAGTTTGTAGTCCATCACGGCGATGGCTTCTTCCACCACCTTTGCCAGGTATACCTCCTCGCGTTGCAGGTCCTCATGCTGTTCGCGCACGGAGAGGACATGGTTCATGTCGCGAATAACCGTGTCGAGGTTGTGCGCTGATAGTTTGATCTTCTGTACGAGTTGATCATACATCGCATCCTTTTTATCGACCCGGGTCATCAGGCTCGAGAGGCCCATGATGTTGGCAGCCGGCGCCCGCAGGTTGTGCGAAACCATATAGCTGAAGTGCTGCAGGTCGTGGTTTTGGCGGAATAGTTCGCGGGTCGCTTCTACCAGTTCTTGTTCCCTGGCCTTTCGCTGTGTAATGTCGGTCCGGATCGAGATGAACTTAACGAGTTCTCCGTTCTCTGCATGGACGGGGGTGATCTCCAGGTAAAACCAGATCTCTCGGCCATCCTTCGTGTAATTGAGTACCTCACCCCTGAACGGCTTGCCGGCGGCGACGCGTTTCCGGATCCTGTTCATTGTCTTCGGGTCGGTCTCCTTCCCTGTCAGCAACTCCGTCGGATTCCGGAGTGCCACCTCGCACAAGGTATAGCCTGTCACGTTTTCAAAGGCTTCGTTCACCCATTCAATCTGCCCCAGCTTGTTTTGTATCAGGATACAGGTGTTTGTCTTGCTGGCAACCAGGGACAGTTTTTCAAGCTGGTCCTGCTCCTTTTTCTTTTCCGTGATGTCTACAAAATGGACAGAGATATCTTCGCCGGTCGGGTATATCTGCAAATGGATGGTGGTGTCGTTTTGGTAAAGGGACTTTGCTTCCGCGGTGGCCGGTATACCTGTCTGTGCCACCTGCAGGCAGGTTTTGTAAAAATCGGTGTTCACCGCTCCCGGAAACATGTGCCAGATATTCTTGCCAAGCAACTCTTTTTTAGAAACGCCCAGGTACCGGCAGTAAAAGTTGTTGACATAGGTATAGCGCCACTCCCGGTCGAGCGAGTAAAAAGACTGGGGTAAACGCTCCATGATCTGGTGCAGTTGCCTGGCTTGCGCATCCGCATAGCGTTCTAAATTTTTCTGCAGCGTGATGTCGCGGGCTATACCTTGAATCTTCACAATGTCGTTTCCTAACACCACCGGTACAATGGCTATGGTCAGGTATACCGCCTCCCCGTCGGGTTTTACAAAAGACAGCTCCACCTGGTGGGGGCTTCCCTCCAGCGCTCTTATAAAAGTATTCATGGCGATCGGGAGGTCTTTTTCCAGCACCAACTCACGGAAATGGGCTCCTTTAATCTCTTCCGGAGCATAGCCTGTCAGCTTTGGGAAGTTTTTATTGAAGAGTGTGAAAAAGCCACCGCGGTCCAGTTCGAATACCGCATCCGGGTGATTGTGGAACAGCGACTCGTAGTGTGCCTGGCAACGCACCTGATGCCCCTCCACTTCTACCCGCTCTGTTATGTCAATGGAATTGGTGATATACCCTCTCACCTCCGGGTTATCTGCCATGTTGGTAATGCGGCACTGCAGCCAGCGCCAGCTTCCGTTCTGGTGCCTGAAGCGAAAATTAGGCAGGTGGGTTGTTCTTCTGAAGAGTGCGCTCCCAATAGCCGCCTCAATCAAAGTCCTGTCTTCCGGGTGTACGTACTCAAACGCCGATCGTGAGACCAACTCATCGGGGTGGTAGCCCAGCTGGTTCCGAATAGAGCCGCCGACAAACTGGTAGTTGCCAGAGGCATCGATCACAGAAAACAACTCTGCGCTGTTATCCATGATCGAACTGATAAATCTTTCCTTCAGGCGGGCGAATTTCATAGGCGGGTGGGTTGTAGAGGTAGACCAGACATTGCTGCATATAAAGTATACTCAAATTTTCAATATATGAAATAAACAATATTGTAATTAAGTATGATTTATTCAATATTCAGGACGTGCTTTGATAAGCGGTTCATTCCATAAACACGTCTGTAATCTTTTGACCCGAAATAGGACGGGCTAATACCCACTTGGAGCGGCTGTCTCTGATGGAGACAGGTATAGCATTCTTCCAGTTTTAGCACGCCGTAACACAGGGAGTATTTTGTAGAAAAATGCTATCATCCCCTCAGCTTGCACACTTAAAGAGGCTTTCATTATGATCTTTAGACTGTCACGGTCATGTCTACAATCAGGCAGCGTTTGGGGAATAAATTAATAGGCAGTCCTTTAAATTATCTTCCCACATTGATTGTTACCTTACAGAAAAGCGATAATTTGCAAGGAAATCCGCTTTCCTTTTTATCCGGATTTAATTGATTGCATGATGGAAACTCCATACGAGCTGCAGGCACTGCAACGGGAGCTCGAAAAAGAAAGAAAAGCACGGCAGGAAGCCGAAGTAAAGGCCGATTCATTTGCCTGTGAGCTACAGCTACTCCGTACAAATCAGTCTGATACAACGGCGGAGCTGGTGCTAAACGTCATGCACATGGTGCCGAGCATCATCTACATCTATGACCTGGACCAAAACAAAAGCATCTACCTTAACAACTGCATAAAGACTATCCTTGGGTTTTCGCAGCAGGAGTTGGATGCAATGGATGGGCACTTCTTCATGTCCGTTGTGGATGACGAGGACAAGCCGCTTTTGCTGCAGCATTCCTCTGGTATGCTCAGTGCCCTGGATGGCGAAGTACGCGAAATTACGTACAGTGTGCGGGCCAGTGATGGCTCCAGCAGAGTCCTATTCTGCCGAGAGTCCGTTTACAGGCGTAATGCCGATGGCAAAGTAAGTCAGATTATCGGGTCAGCCGAAGACATCACCAGGCTGCATCAGAAAAACCAGGAGCTTGCCGAGCAGAAGGAGTTCTACGAAGCCATCCTGAATAATCTTCCCTCCGACGTGGCCGTTTACGACAGCAGGCTGCGATACATTTTCGTGAACCCGATTGCCGTGTCGGCCCCCCACCTGCGGGAGTGGATCATCAACAAAACAAATGAGGAGTACTGCGCTTACCGCAATGTGCCGCTGCACCGCATCGAAAGCCGAGGCAAGCACCTGCTGAGGGCTTTGCATGAGCGCCGCCAGGTGGCGTTTGAGGAAAGGCTGGTCGACAAGCAGGGCAACGAAAATTACCATATCCGCAAACTGAATCCGGTGCTGGACGAGCAGGGTGAAGTAAGGCTGATCATCGGGCATGGACTCAACATCACCGATCTGCATCGCGCTCAGGAGGAGATACGGAACAGCGAAGCCAAAATCAGGGCTATTCTGGATGCCATACCTGACCTTATGTTTATTATAGACAAACAAGGGGTATACCTGGAGATGCACAACGAGCACCTGCAGGGCAATTTGGAAATTCCTGCCGATGTAGTCGGCAAAACGCTCTCCGATCTATTGCCTGCTCCTCTTAGCGAGCAAACATTCGAACTGCTGCAAGAGGTGCTGGCAACCGGGCAACTGCATTCTATAAACTATGAACTGTACGATCGCTACTTCGAAGGACGTATCGTGAAGTACAATGATGAAAAGGTGCTCACCATAGTGCGCGACGTAACCGAAGAGCGCAAGGCTGCCCTTGAAGTAAAAGAGAAAAATGACTTTATCAGACTGGTGCTCAATACGAGTCCTTCGTTGATTTACGTGAAGGATGGTGAGGGCAACTTCAAATTGGCTAATCAGGAGTTCGCAGCTTTGTTCGGCCTTACCCCAGAAGATGTGATAGAGCAGAATAACCGTGATCTGCATGATGTAGAGCAGGAACTGCATCACTTCAACCGGATTGATCAGATAGTAATTGAGACAGGTCAGGAACTGCGTTTGCAGGAAAAGTTTACCCTGCTCGACGGCCGGGTGGAGTGGTTCAACACCATTAAAAAGCCACTGATCACAAAAGGTGGGGAAGTGCACGTGCTTGGCATTTCTGACAACGTGACGGAGCAATACAACGCCAATAAAAGACTGGAGGAAAGCGAGGAACTGCACAGGCTGCTGTCAGAGAACTCACGCGACCTGGTTTGTCTCTACGATGCGGAGGTCCGCTACACGTATGTGTCGAATGCCGTGGAAGAAATGCTCGGCTACAAACCGGAGGAGCTGATCGGTGCCTTCGCCGCTGATTTCATACACCCGGATGATGTCACTAAGATAGAGATCATGGGCCAGCAGGTAGCTCTGAAGCAGCGAAACAATACAACCGTGCAGCACCGCCAAAAACACCGCGACGGCTATTACATCTGGGTGGAGACCAGCATCAAGCCGATCATAGACAGTTCCGGCAACGTAGTTAAGTTCCAGTCCTCCTCGCGTGATATCAGCGAGCGTCGCCTGGCGGATGAAGCGCTCAGGAAGAGTGAAAAAAAATACCGTGACCTGATCCAGTACAGCCAGGCCTACATGTGTACGCACGATCTGCAGGGTGTTATCCTGTCCGTTAACCCCTACCTGGTCGAAATGCTGGGCTATAGAGAAGAGGAGATTCTGGGCAAGTCAATGAAGCAGTTTTTTCCGCTGCTGCACCGTCAGAATTTCCCGGATTACTTGAAGCAATTTGAGAACCAGACGGTGGTCAAAGGTATACTGAGCGTGTTGCGCAAGGACAAGGAAGAGCGCTTCCTCAGTTATCAGAATTACAAGGTAAGGGAGGATGGGCAGGAGCCTTATGTGATCGGTTTTGCGCAGGATGTGACTGACCGCATCCAAACCGAGCATGAGCTCAAAAATGCGAAAGAGGCGGCAGAAGAATCGGCCCGTGTGAAAGAAAATTTCCTGGCCAACATGAGCCACGAGATCAGGACCCCGCTCAACGGTATACTTGGCATGAGTGGCCTGCTGCACAAAACCCAATTGGACGAAACGCAACTCAATTACCTCAAGATCATTAACCAGTCGGCTGACAACCTGCTGGTGGTCATCAACGATATTCTGGACGTGGCTAAGATCGAAGCCGGCAAACTGGAGCTCGAATCCATTCCATTCAGGATTGAAGAGACGGTGCAGACGGCCTATCAGACACTGAAGTACAAGGCAGAAGAAAAAGAAATTGCCCTACGGCTTGGCGAACTGGACCTTCCGCATACCTTGCTGCAAGGCGATCCGTTCCGCCTGAACCAAATCCTGCTTAACCTGTTGAACAACGCCATCAAGTTCACAGAGGAAGGAAGCGTTACCCTGCATGCCAGAACACTGGAAGAAACGCCTGCTACCCTCACCATGGAGATTTCGGTAGTTGATACAGGTATAGGCGTGCCGGCTGATAAAAAAGAACTGATTTTCGAAGGCTTTACGCAGGCTTACTCCAGCATTACGCGCAAGTATGGAGGCACCGGACTCGGACTCAGCATCTGCAAAAACCTGGTCGAGCGGCAGGGCGGCGATATCTGGGTAGAAGACAATCCGGAGGGTGGTAGTATTTTCCGCTTTATGATCACCTACCCCAAAAGCGAAGAGGGGCAACTGGAGGAAAAGGAAGCCGTCGCCATCGACTTTAGCAGCCTGGGTGCCGTGAAGGTGCTGCTGGCGGAGGACAATGAAGTAAACGTCTTCCTGGCGCAGGCGATCATGGAGGAATGGGGCTTTCGGCTGGACGTGGCCTACAATGGCCTTGAAGCTGTCGATATGGTGAAGCATTCCGACTACGATATCGTGTTGATGGACATCCAGATGCCGGAACTGAGCGGTATTGATGCGACGATGCAGATCCGGTCTCTGAGCGACCAGGTAAAGGCTGCTGTCCCGATCATCGCCCTGACCGCCAATGCCCTGAAGGGGGATGCTGAAAAATACCTGAGCGCAGGTATGAGTGATTACCTCTCGAAGCCTTTTGAAGCGGAGGTACTATATACTAAAATCTCCAACCTGTTGCCTAAAAAGCAAAACGAAGGTGGGAAAGGAAACAGGAATACGGCCCATTACGCCAAAGAGGAGAAAGAAAATGCTGTCCCGCTTTATAGCATGGAGGTCATTCAGAAGATGTCGCATAACAATGTGGCCTTTATGAACCGTGCACGCCAGCTTTTTGCTGATACCATACCTGTTACCGTGCGGGAAATGCAGAAGGCCATGGAGCTGGAAGACTGGAAGATGGTGAGCGCACTGGCGCATAAGGTAAAGTCCACCATCGACACCATGAAGATTGAGTCCCTGAAAGAAGTGGTGCGCTTTGTGGAGTTGAATGCCAAACAGGAGACCAACCTGGCTGAGGTACGCAATGGCGTACATAAACTAGGGCAAGTGTTGCTGCAGGTTGTGGAAGATATTTGTGCCGAAATGAGCTTGTAATTAACTTCTACTTATAAATTGAAAGCCTGTCCTGCCAGCATGATGATGTTGCAGGGCAGGCTTTTTTGTAAAGTTTTGGCCAAAAAACCGTAAGCCCTACTAACAGCTATGCGTATGCACCCTATGTCCCCTACCCTTTCCTCCGTTTCTATACCTGATCTGGAAGAGATCATCGCGTTGCGCCACCATTTGCACCGGCATCCCGAACTCTCCGGGCTGGAGTATGAAACAAGTCATACCCTTCAAAATTTTTTGCAGCGTTATCAGCCTGATGAAATAGTATCAGCGTTAGGCGGCACCGGCTTCGCGGCTATCTTCCATGGAAAAGAATCTAGTGCCGGGCCAACCGTACTGTTCCGTGCAGAGTTGGATGCCCTCCCAATTGTTGAGCAAAACGAGCTGCCCTATACCTCCCTGCAAAAAGGTGTCAGTCATAAGTGTGGGCACGACGGACACATGGCTACTTTAGCCGGGCTCGCCAGCATGCTGCACCATCACCCGTTGGCGAAAGGCCGTGTGGTATTGCTGTTTCAGCCCGCAGAGGAAACCGGCGCCGGCGCCTGGGCGGTACTCCATACACCGGCCTTCCAGAAAATAGCGATTGAGCATGTCTTTGCGCTGCATAACATGCCGGGCTTACTGATGGGTCAGGTACTGGTGCGCCCTGAGATATTTGCCGCGGCTTCAGTGGGGCTTCAAGTAAAGCTATATGGAAAAGAGTCGCATGCGGCAGAGCCTGAAAATGGGGTGAACCCAGGCGAAGGTATGAGCGAACTGATACAGGCCTTTAATGCGTTGGTACGGGATCAGCAACGCTTTCAGGACCTGACCTTGCTCACGGTCGTGCATGCCCGTTTAGGGGAAGTTGCTTTTGGAACCAATCCGGGATTTGCGATGGTGATGGCCACACTCCGGGCTTTTGAGCAGGAAGATCTGAACCAGTTGAAATCGCTTGCCCTTGAAGCTGTTAAGCTGGTTTCGCTCAAGTACGGATTAAGGTATGATTTTGAATGGTTGGAAGAGTTTCCTGCTACACGCAACAGTGCAGAAGCGGTGGAGTGCATAGAGCAGGCGGCGCAGTATCTGCGTATGGATATAAAGCAGGCCGCACAGCCGGTACGCTGGTCAGAAGATTTCGGACATTTAACCAACAGGTATAGCGGCGCTCTGTTTGGACTAGGATCCGGTACAAACCAACCCCAGTTACACCATGCCGATTATGACTTTCCTGACGAACTTATACCTGTGGGTGCCGCCTTGTTCTATCGCATCGCGGAATCCATTCTAAATCCTTAGCCATTTCATGTTTTACAGTTCCTCTATCGAAATAAGCCGTTCAGCCTTAGTACATAACATTCGCTTTATTAAAGCGCAGCTCAGACCGGGTACCCGTTTTTCTTCAGTGATCAAAGGGAACGCTTATGGGCATGGCATAGAGGAGTTCGGGCAGCTGGCCTATACCTGTGGGGTGGATCATTTCTCGGTTTTCAGTGCCGATGAAGCCTACCGCCTGCACCAGGTGCTGCCACAGAAGGTCACCATCATGGTCATGGGCTACATTGATGAACAGGAACTGAAATGGGCCATTACTAACGATATTGAGTTCTATGTTTTCTCGATCGATCGGTTGGAGCAAGCGGCAAATGCTGCGCGCTCTTTACAAAAGCCCGCCCGGATCCATCTTGATCTGGAGACAGGTATGAACCGCATCGGTCTCGACACCAAAGAAATAGAACGAGCTGCTGACATGATCCTGAAGCAACCTGATGCATTTGAGGTAGTGGGTGTTTCCACGCATTATGCAGGTGCCGAGAGCAGCGAAAACCATGATCGGGTAACGGAGCAATTAGAGCAGTACCACCAAGCCGTACGCTTTCTCCGGCAAAAGGGACTCAAGATCAAGACGCTGCACACGGCCTGCTCGGCAGCCGTTATGGCGTATCCTGAAACACACCTGGATATGGTACGGGTGGGAATCATGCAGTACGGCTTCTGGCCAAGCCCGGAGATTTACCAGCGCTATACGGGCGCAAGCACCGATCGCGCAGATCCTTTGAAGCGGCTGATCAACTGGAAAAGCCACGTGATGAGCCTGAAGCTTGTAAAGGCAGGTGAATTTATAGGGTATGGCAAAAGCTTTCAGGCTGGCTGCGACATGCTGGTCGCTGCTATACCTGTAGGTTACGCCTGGGGGTATAGCCGTAGCCTGAGCAACCAGGGCCAGGTGCTGATCAGGTCGCACAAAGCACCGGTGGTGGGCATCGTCAATATGAATGTGCTGATGGTAGACGTGACAGGTATACCGGGTGTGGCACTCAAAGACGAGGTGGTGCTGCTTGGCAAACAGGGCAATGAGCATATCACCGTAGCCTCCTTCGCCGAACTGAGCACGCAACTAAACTATGAACTGCTGACGAGACTCCCGATGAACATTCCCCGCACTATCGTCGACTAAAGGCCACTCCCCAATCCGACACTATGCTTTTCCTCTCAGTAGATGGCCGCAGTTATCGCAGTATTTGGCGTCGGAACTGTGCCCTTCCTTGTGGCAATTCGGGCAGACACGTGACGTGGCATCCAGTTTATCAGCCCTGGACAGCTCCACTGATACGATGCCGGTGGGAACCGCAATGATGCCATAGCCCATGATCATCAGGCAACTGGCCAGTAACTGGCCCAGGGGGGTAGCAGGTGTTATATCGCCAAACCCCACTGTCGTGAGCGTCACGATGGCCCAGTAAATGCTGATGGGAATGCTGGTATATCCGCTTTCTCTGCCCTCAATGACATACATCAAAGTGCCTACTACGATCACCATCATCAACACAACGCCCAAAAATACGGTGATTTTGGTAATGCTGGCATTCAAGGCTCTGGATAGAACCTGGCCTTCATTAACGAATCTGGTGAGGCGGAATACCCTGGCAATTCGCAGCAGGCGAAAAACGCGGATCACCAAGAGGTATTGAGAACCTATCACGAACAGGCTTAGGTATGTCGGAATAATAGCCAGAAAGTCTATGATCCCGAAAAAGGAGAATATGTAATTAACAGGCTTTTGCGAACTGTAGATACGAACGAAATATTCTATTGTAAAAAGGATAGTAAAGGACCACTCTAGTGTTTGAAATAATTGCAGGTGGTCCCTCCTCAGCGAAACAACGCTCTCCAGCGAAACCACCACGACACTGGCCACAATTATGATCAGCAGGATAATGTCAAATGTCCTGCCAGCGGTTGTTTCAGCTTCAAAAATGATGCTGTAGAGTTTTCGTTTCAAAGAGTCATTTTTCTGACTTACCATACTACTGTTTATAAGGAAGATGAAACTCTCACTGAATCGCGGCGAAAGCGGCTGGCCATATACTGCTTTATACGTTGTTCATATTCAGGTACCCTGGCCGGATCTACAAATACGGCACTGGTATTTTTAGCCGGATTGGCAGGCTTCGGCTTTTTCCACCCGATCATCACCAACATTACTGTATCGAGTTTTGCCTTGTTTTCGGCGACCGATACGATCTCCCCTACCTCCACCTTTTCTATCTCCGGGAAGATGAGCTTGAGTTCACGGCTGGCACTGACGGGTGTGTAAGAGTTGGCCATCCGCATCAGGCTGTCGGCCCGCTGGCTTTGCAGCTTCTGGATCTCAATCGTTCTCAGAAAGTCCTGCGTCAGGTTATTTGTCAGATCGGAAGCCATGCGGCGCACATCCTCGGCTGACACGTCGAGCTGCACCAATTTCACCTTGTGCTTTTCAAGCGAATTGTTGGCCAGCAGTGTGTTGTAGTGCGTGATGAGGGTGTCGTTCACAGGATTTCCGACGCTGTAGATCTTGATCGTGCTGAGCGTATCGGTATCGGTCACCTCCCACTTAATGATCTCGTTGTTCCGGCTAGCGAAATCGCGCACAATCAGGTTCTCAATTTTCTTTTTGGTCTGAACGCTCTGGTAAATATTGTAAAGAAAGTAGGCGCTCGGCGACACCACGATGAAAAGCATGACCGCCATGATACGGGCCACACGGCGTTCCGTGGCTTTGTCCACGTAATGCTTGGTATCGAACTTCAGGTACTTTACGATCAGGAATGTTGCCAGGCTGATAAAGACGGCGTTAATGAAAAAGAGATAAAAGCCTCCAAAGAAGAAGTCGAAACGGCCCAGAGCTAGTCCGTAGCCCGCTGTACACAGCGGCGGCATCAGGGCAGTGGCAATGGCTACCCCAGGTATAGCGTTCGATTTATCGGACCTCGAGATAGAAACAATACCGGCCACACCGCCAAAAAAAGCCACCATCACATCAAGCAAGGTAGGTTTGGTACGTGCCAGCAGCTCGTTGGTAGGCTCGCCCAGTGGTGTGATCATGAAGTAAAATGTACTCACGATGAGACCGGCTGCGGCTGCAATGGATAGATTCTTAACCGATGCCCAAAGCATTTCGCGGTCGTTGATGCCCACCGCCAACCCAAGCCCTAGAATGGGCGACATGAGCGGTGAGATAAGCATGGCACCGATAATAACGGCGCCGGACCCAGTGTCCAGACCAATGGAGGCCAACATGGCAGAGCAGATCAGCATCCAGGTGTTGTTGCCGCGCACCGGGATCTTATCGTAAATTTCACGGATCGTGCCGGGCTCATCGGTTTCGTGGATGATGTTGAGCACACTGTCCAGCGCTTTCTTTATCGAATTAAAAATCATAAACAGGAAGTTGCAATTCCTGTAAAAATAACTTTTCCCTGCTTAAGTCCCCAATTTTATACTGAGTTTAGGCAGTGTTTGAGGCAGCACGCTGGTGTTGTTCAGGGCATCTATCATGTGGTTTATCTTCTCCCGGTCCCCCACATTATGCAGGGTATCGTCTGCATCTGCTATGATGATGCGGGCCTCCGAAGCGATCGGCTCCAGCCTTTGGGGATGTGAATTTGCGGTAGCCTGACACAGATTTTTGAGCAGGTTCAGCAGACGCAGCAAAATAAAAGGGTCTTCCCTGCCATAGATCCTGATGGGACCCAAACACTGACTGAGGAGTTCCTGGTAGCTCACCTCATCCAGACGAAGGCGAAGCACATTCTCCTTGTCATGAAATATTTTCTCGTCCGTGAGCCGCATCCGAACGATCAGGAGATCTGTCAGGTAATCTATTGCCTTAAAGGCGGTGCCGGGGTCGTTTATGCCGGGACTAAGCGCTTTGACCGCGCTTTCTGTGATCTGCTTAAATCCATAGCGGTAATTCATTTCTGCTATTTCTTCCTGGTAGTAGCTCACGAGCGAATTCAACTCATCGCAAAAAGCCTCCTTCTCCTTCAGCTGACCAGTCACCCTTGCAAAAGGCAGGCCCTTGATCACAAATTGTCCGAGAGGCTGCAAAAACTCCAGCACCACGTCATATTTCATGCAAAGTTCAACGATGGCATTCCGCTCTACCTTTTGCAGGTAACCGCTCTGACTGCTGTCCAGGCTTTGCCAGTTTCCTGTTTCAAATATGGCGGAGAGTTCTTTTCCTTCATCCTGCTCTATTTCTTTGCGCAACTTGTGCAGGGTATGTTTGTAGATACTCTCCAGAATGTTGCCAATTTGTATCGCAGTAGAGATGGAGTGAATGAAATAGACAAAAAAGGCCAGGCAGATTATCGTGAAGCACATAGCCAGGAACACGGCCACCCCCGGCAATTCGGTGGCATAGTGTTCGGAGCGCACGTTCACCATCACCACCAGGGTATAGATCAGCGTGCCCAGGAAAAAGCCCAGTACCTTCTGGTTCGATTTGGAAGTTATAAGTCCCGGAATAACCCGGGGCGAGAAGTTAGCGCCAGCCTGGTTGAGCACCAGCATCACCATGGTAAAACTGAAAACGATCAGCGAGAACAGTCCTGTTGTAATCGAACTCAGGACCATGTTGGCCGTTTCGCCATGCCGGATAATCGCAAAGGGCAACACGTCGTCCAGGGCTTTGCTGATGCCTCGTGTTTCGAGGTAGATCATAAAAGCGGCAAAACCGAAAAAGAGCAGGGAGATCAGGGTCGGGTAAAAACCGATGCTGGTATAGATGAACTGAACGACAAGCTTCAGCCGGCTTATGATTCTCTTCATAGAGTTGTGGCGAGATCAGACTGCTTCTGTTTACTGCCAGCTATAGGTATAGGTTGTAAAACAAAGAGCCGGCAACTGTAGGCTGCCGGCTCTTGAAAATAAAGTAAGTGCCTGGATTATTCGAAAGCTGTCTTGGTGAGGCTTGCTTCCCAGCTCATCATTTTGAGCAGGTATAGTCGCAACATCGGGTTTTCCTGCAACGCTTTTTGTATCGCGACCTTTTTTATCCGGATCAGTTCCGTATGCTCCAGGGTATAGGCTGTGAAGCTATAGGTATCATGAAGCAGGTCAGTGATGCCGAGTAGAAAATCAGGTGGGGCAACAACCTGTTCATCTATGCCCATGGTATGGTCGGCCAGTGCCACAGTGCCTTTCGTGACCAGATAGAAAAAGTGAACATCTTCCCCCTGCCTGAAAATGCTATTGCCACGCTCCAGGGTCTCCGACTCTCCTTCAACGATCCCCCTGCTTATGAAATCCCTTACTGCCATATCTTTAAGGTGTTTACTGGATGGTGGCTTGCAGTTGCAGCTGCTCCTGTTTGCTTTTGCAGTTTGCACAGCAGCCGGAGCATGGTTTTTTCTTGTACTGCCGGTAGGTCAGCAGCGGTATGCGGGTATGGAATGCCATGGTTTTCATGTAGTTCGTGCTAAAGAGCCGCTCCATCAGGTAGTTGTCTTGCGTGGCCAGTATGAGCATATCTGCCGAAGCGTCCTCTGAAAACTCACTGACGCCTTCCAGTATATCTTCTTCTTCCAACAGCCTGAAGGCGACTTTCCGTCCTTTCAGCTGCCGCTCAAGTTCCAGCATGGCAGACTTGTAAGTACACAATTCGGATCGCTCCTCTTCGCCGTATACCTGCACCAGAATCAGTTTAGCTTTTAGCTGCTGCGCCAGGTCTGCTATACGGAAGAGCACCCGTTGGTCCTGATCCGTAAAGTCAGTTGCAAACACCAGGTTCTTTAGTCTTTTATACCTCACCTTGGCTGGCAGCACCATCACCGGGCAGGAAACGAGCTCCATAATGGCTGCGGTAAGTTCTGCCGCTTCGCCCGTAAGGCCCGTGTTGGCACGTGCGCCCGCATCCATCAGCACAAGATCAATCTGATAATCCTGCACGACGGACTGTATGCTGTCTCTAATCTGCCCCGGGCGCACCACGCAGTCGAAAGGTGCTGCAACCTTGTCAGCCTGGAATTCCCGGCTAAACACACGCTCGGCAAACGACCGTAACTTTTGAATACAGCTGCTTTGCTGTGTAAAGGTCATGTCGGCCGTTTTGCAGGCATGGAACAGGTATAGCTCCGCCCCCAGCGCATGCGCCAGCTGCCCGGCATAATACAACAGGTCTTCCCCCGTTTCGTTCAGGTCCAGCGGAACCAGGATGCGCTTAGTCTGCGATAGCGTCGTCATAGTAGTAGATGTTTGTATGGTAAAGGTATAGGAAGTCCGGTTCGGCTGCAGTGAGTTGCATCATCCGAAAAAGTGACTTTTTACAGTATTGGCTTAGAGTTATTTTGGCTTTGAGCAGCAGCTCATTTCGGTTGTATGCTGAGCCGTCTGCACAACCTTAGGGCTTAGGTAAGGTATACCGAGGCCGAGACCGCGCATAATGAACAGCACAGCCAGTGTCATTCCCACGTAAGGAACGGCCCGGTTAAACATGCCGCGCACCTTCAGACTGATCAGTTTGCCTGACAGCGAGACGATGTACATAAGGGGAAAAGTACCCAACCCGAAGAGCGCCATATAGAGCATGGCACCGCCTATACCCGGGGCGCTGATGGCACCAGCCAGGGCAATGTAAACGAATCCGCAGGGAAGCAGACCGTTGAGCATGCCCACCATAAAAAGTGCGCCCATAGAGTTTTTCTGGAAATAGTAGCCGAGTTTTCGGCGGACCCAAACCATCACTTTGTCTGTTCCCATTATACTGGAAGCCTTGCCCTTGAAAGCGGCCGGCAGCACCAGCAGTAACAGGATCAGTACACCGGATACAATAGAAACGGTTTGCTGCAGGCCGGCCATCTCGAGGGACTGACCAAAGGCGCCTGCGAGCGCGCCCAACGATGCATAGGTAACGATGCGACCACCATTGTACAGGAGCCGGCCAACGTAGTAACGCCAGCCGGAACTCCCGACAAATGGTAGCGCCATTGCTATAGGGCCGCACATCCCGACACAATGGAAACTGCCTAGTAAACCAAATAGAAATCCTGCCCAGATCATGGCTTTATTTTATTTGGATGGTTTTTTCTGAATAATATGCCTCTTCCCCGTCACTGAAGTTCACGCGAACTTTCCAAAGTCCTTTCTCCAGATCGCTTACTTCAATGAGTTGGCTCTTGTCGCGGCCAAGCTGCAATGGCAGCTGCTTGTCCAGCTTGTCATCCGATGGCCGGAACAGTGTAATGGTCCCGCTCAGCTTCTTGTCCTGGTAAGTGGCCGGTACCTGTAGCAAGAGGTTTCCTGCCGCTTCGTCGTATTGCAGCATCACATCGCCCAAGGCCTGTGTGCGACGTATGCGGTCTATCTGGTCTTGGTAGGCGATCTCCTGGGCATAGTAGTCTTTGCTCACCAGGTCAACATCCTGGTTCATGGCCTGTACGACAAAGTAGATGATGTAAGCCATGAAAGAGGCCAGCCCGATGACGATGGCGTAAGGCCAGAAAGTGAATTTTTTATTTTTATCAGTTTTCATGATGAATGCGCTTGAATGGTTGCTCTTAATTAAAGCTGAATTTATTTGGCAGGGGCCAGAAACTTGGTGTCCTGTGTGGTGATGAGTTCACCACCGTGGTACACCCCTATTTCAATTTTGGCGTTCATGCCCGTCAACTGATCTTGTGGAATCTCTGCGAAGAACACCCCATCAGCCTTGCCCTGTGCCGGCAGGACCAGTTCGCTGCCCACCATCTGGATGGAGCCGTCTGTGTTGTGCAGTTTCAGGGTCAGCGGCATGTCCAGGTTGGTCTTGTTGATAACCGAGATGTTGTACAGGTTCTTCACCGTGCCCTGCTCTGTTTTCTGGTATAGCTGGCCTGGCGTGCGCAGTATGGTTGCCTGGGCGTCGTCGCGTGTCAGCAACAGCGTCGTCAGCACCACCATAAGCATCAGCAGCACAGCGCTGTAACCCATCACACGTGGCGTAAAGAGTTTCCACTGGCGACCTTCTGCAATAGCTTCTTCAGAGTCGTAACGGATCAGGCCCTCGGGCTTGTCGATCATGCGCATGATGTCGTTACAGGCATCGATGCAGGCGGTACAGTTAATGCACTCCAGTTGCTGCGCCCCGTTGCGAATGTCTATACCTGTCGGGCATACCTGCACGCACTGGTGGCAGTCAATGCAGTCGCCTTCGGTGCGCTCCTGCCCTTTTCTGAGTTTGCCGCGTGGCTCACCCCGGCCGTAGTCATAGGCCACTACTAGGCTCTTTTTATCGAGCATCACGCCCTGCAGACGGCCATAGGGGCAGACGATGGTACATACCTGCTCGCGGAAGTAGGCAAACACCCAGTAAAAGACGCCCGTGAAAGCCATTAGAGAGCCAAAGCCGGCCATATGATTGATCGGGCCTTCTACAATCACTTTCTTCAGTTCGTCTATACCTATCACATAGGCCAGAAACAAGTTGGAGATCAGGAAAGAGATCAGCAGGAAAATAGCAGTCTTGGAGCTTTTCTTCAGGATCTTCTCGGTATTCCAGGGCATTTTATTCAGTGCCCGCTGTTTGGTATAGTCGCCCTCAATCAGGTATTCGATGCGACGAAATACCATTTCGAGGAAGATAGTCTGCGGACAGACCCAACCGCAGAAAAGTCTGCCATAGACCACCGTGAACAGGATGATGAAGACCACCAGCGCCAGAAAGGCCAGAACCAGAATAAAGAAGTCCTGTGGCCAGAAGAGAACGCCGAAGATGACGAACTTGCGCTCTACGATGTTGAGCATCAGCAGCGGCAGTCCGTTGATCTTGATGAAGGGCCCTATAAACAGCAGCGTCAGCAAGCCGTAGCTCACCCACTTCCTGTAGTCATAGAGTTTACCCTTGGGCTTTTTGGGGTACACCCATACCCTTTTTCCATGCTCGTCTACGGTCGAGATGTGATCTCGGAATTCGTCCGGAGCGGTGTGCAATTTAGTTGCCATGGCAGTTTAATTTGTGCGGATATTAATCCTGCCTGTTAAAAGATAAAATCGTAGCTAGAGGCTGCTTTGTGCGCCTCTTTGCTGACACAAAATTCCAGATTTGCGGACTGTAAAAAGATGACCAATGTCATTCTTCCAGGTGATTGTCATCAGTAATCCCCTGAAACGCAAAAGGCAGGCGCTCTTTCGAGTGCCTGCCTCTCACATAAGGGTTTGGTTTATTCTTTTTCGCCTTGCGCCTCTTTGCCATTCGGCGGGTTGCTGCCTTGCAGTGACAGAATGTAGCTGCTCACTTCCAGCATCTGGTCTTTGGTCAGCTTGCCCTGCCAGGGCACCATGCCTTTGCTTGGCACACCGAATTTCACGGTCTTGAAAATATCGTTCACATCACCACCATGCAGCCAGTATTCGTCTGTCAGGTTAGGACCTACTGTGCCTTCGCCGGCCTGGCCGTGGCAGGCGGCGCAGTTCTGGATGTAGAGCGCCTTGCCAGCCTCAAGGGCGGCAGCGTCCGTCAGCACTTCGAAATTGGTGACCGCGTTGGGGTCCTCCACGTTTTGGGCGGCAATCAGGGCTGCCTGCGCCATTTCCGTTTCATACTCCTCTATCTGAAGCGCTCCGGTGCGGAACACGTGGTAGTGCAGCATGTAACCTACAGCAAACACGATGGTTACATAGAACAGATACTTCCACCAGGGCGGCAGGTCATTGTCGTACTCCTGTATACCATCGAAATCGTGGGTGGAGTGGATCACGTCTTTTGCCTTGCCCGTCATTACGGTGGCATCGCCCTTCAGTACTGCATATACACGCCCTGAAAAAGTGGACTGAAACTCTTCGTCCTGCAGCGAGTCGCCCATCATTGGCACGATCAGGCGGAAGAGCGTAAACAGTACCACTATAATCAGCAGGATGATCAGACCAACCAGGCCATAGATAAAGTGCACGATCGGTGGCAGGTCCATGAAGGCAACTTCCTGCACGGCAGCAGGTGCTGTCGCTTCAGCGGTTGTCGTGGCTGCCGGCGCTTCTGCCACGGCAGGCGCAGCGGCGCTGGCCTCTTTGATGTAAGCGATCACATGGCTGATGTCATCCTCCGTGAGGGAGCTTCCAAAAGCCGGCATCGGCATCTTTTTGAACTTTTCGTACACAGCGACGGCATCCGCATCACCTGACTCGATCAGCTCCTGTGAGTTGCTGATGAATTTATGCAACCATTCGTCGCCACGGCGCTCGTGCACATTCTTCAGAGCAGGACCTACCACGTCAGCGTCCAGGCTGTGGCAGGCGGCGCAATTCCCTTCAAATATTTTCTTGCCCTGCACTGCATCCTGGGCAAAGGCCGCAGCACCCGTCAGCAGGACAAAGCCGGCCGCCAGGGCCAGTTGTCTCAGTTTTATCATGGGAGATTTCATTGTCTGTTCCCTCCTATTGTTTGGTCTTCCTCGTCGTCTCCACAGGCGAAGCTGCTCATGTTGCTCACATACTTCTTGTCCATCAAAGCCACGTAAACCAGCAGCCCCAGGAAGAACAAAAAGAAGATCGTAAATGAAATGAGCGGGTATATTTCAATGCCTTCTATGGCTTGTAACACGTTCTTATACATTTTTCTTTGACTTTTAAGACACTCGTATCACGTATCCCGAATCAGGTAGCACGACTGTTACTTTCTAATCGTGGGTCGTGATACGTGATACTTATGTCGTTTCTATTACTCTACAGGTTCAGCTTTTACCTTGATATCGGTACCCAGACGTTGCAGATAGGCAATCAGGGCCACAATTTCGGTTTCAGGACGTACTTCCAGCCCCTCTTTGGCCAGGTCGGCGGTGATGGCGCGTGCCTGCTTCATCAGTTCCTCGTTTGCGTTGGCGATGTACTCGTCCTCGTAAGGAACACCCAGTTGCTTCAGCACCTTCAGTTTTGCCTCTGTTGTGGTCAGGTCCACGTCCTGCTCAAACAACCATGGGTAAGCCGGCATGATAGAGCCCGGTGACATGGAAGTCGGGTCGAGCATGTGGTGGTAGTGCCAGCTGTGCGGATACTTGCCACCCACTCGGTGAAGATCCGGACCGGTACGTTTGGAGCCCCACAGGAAGTTGTGGTCGTACACGAACTCACCCGCTTTGGAGTACTCCCCGTAACGCTCGGTTTCGGAGCGAAACGGACGAACCATTTGCGTATGGCAGTTCACACAACCCTCTTTGATGTAGAGGTCACGGCCCTGCAACTCCAGTGAGGTATAAGGCTTCACGCTGGCGATGGTCGGTACGTTGGATTTGATCACGAAGGCAGGTATAAACTCTACCAGACCACCGATCAGGATCGCTACTGTTGCCCACACGGCCATTTGCATTGGGCGTTTCTCAATCCAGCTGTGCCAGTGACCGGCATTGTGGCTCACTTCTTTCACAATCGGGGGAGCTACTGCCGCCTCGTTTGCCTCCAAAGCACCAGACTTGGCCGTCTTGTACAGGTTAAAGATCATCAGGAACACGCCGCTCAGGTATAGCACACCGCCAATACCGCGCAGGTAGTACATCGGAACGATCTGCAGCACCGTCTCCAGGAAGTTAGAGTACTGCAGGGTGCCTTCCGGTGTGAACTGTTTCCACATCAGACCCTGGGTGAAACCAGCCCAGTACATAGGTATAGCATAGAACAGGATACCCAGTGTGCCCAGCCAGAAGTGCGCGTTGGCCAGTTTCTTAGAGTGCAGTTGTGTCTTATACAGACGTGGGAACAACCAATACAGCATCGCGAAAGTCAGGAAGCCGTTCCAGCCCAGGGCACCTACGTGCACGTGTGCTACGATCCAGTCCGTAAAGTGCGCAATGGCGTTTACGTTTTTCAAAGACAGCATCGGGCCTTCGAAAGTAGCCATACCGTAGGCAGTGATCGCCACTACCATAAACTTCAGAACCGGCTCTTCACGCACCTTGTCCCAGGCGCCGCGCAGTGTTAGCAGACCGTTGATCATACCACCCCAGCTCGGAGCGAGTAGCATGATGGAGAACACGACACCCAGTGACTGTGCCCAGTCAGGCAGTGAGGTATACAGCAAGTGGTGCGGACCAGCCCAGATGTAGATGAAGATCAGCGACCAGAAGTGGATGATGGAAAGTCTGTAAGAGTAAACCGGACGATTCGCAGCCTTTGGCAGGAAGTAGTACATCAGGCCCAGGAAAGGTGTGGTCAGGAAGAACGCAACCGCGTTGTGGCCATACCACCATTGCACCAGCGCGTCCTGCACCCCGGCGTAGCCAGAGTAGCTCTTAAAGAAATTGACAGGCAATGCGTATGAGTTCACAATGTGCAGCACCGCTACGGTCAGGAAAGTCGCGATGTAGAACCAGATGGCTACGTACATGTGCTTCTCTCTGCGTTTTGCGATGGTACCGAACATATTCCAGCCAAACACTACCCAGATCAAAGTAATGGCGATGTCAATTGGCCACTCCAGCTCGGCATACTCTTTCGAGGACGTCATACCCAGCGGAAGCGTGATGACTGCGGCTACGATGATCAGCTGCCAGCCCCAGAAGTTGAGTTTGCTCAGCAGGTCGCTGTACATGCGCGACTTGCAAAGTCGCTGCAGCGAGTAGTACACCCCCATGAAGATGGCATTGCCCACAAAGGCAAAGATCACCGCATTGGTGTGAAGCGGCCGGATACGGCCAAAAGTCGTGTACTGGTTGCCCATGTTCACGTCGGGGTTTGCGAGCTGGAACGCGATCAGCGTACCGATGATCATACCGGCTACGCCCCAGAATACGGTGGCGATACCAAAGTCGCGAACGATCTTGTTGTCGTAGAAAAAGGATTCTATCCCCCCAGAATCCTGGCCTGTCCGTTTCGGGTTCGGCTCTAAGACGGTTCCTGCATTAGTTGACATGTGCGGTGTCCTCCATTGGTTAATGAGTGTTGTGAAATACTGTTTGTTTGCTTGATATTGATGTGCAAAATTGAGAAATCGGCCTTTCCGAAAAGATGACCAATGTCATTCTTCCAGGTGATTGTCGTCAGTAATAAGTGTCGTTTACTGCTGTTTCTGGCCTGCTTTGTCGGTTTTAGGCCCGCCGCCTACCTCGTTTTCGAAAAGCATGCGGACGGCTGGTGTGTAGTCATCGTCGTACTGCCCGGAGCGAACGGCCCACAGGAAAGCGCCCAGAAAGGCGGCTGCGACAAGCACACTGATGGCGATAAGAATGAATATGATGTACATGGGAGTAATCGATTTAGTGATTTAGTGAATGAGTGAGTTAGTAAATGATTAATGAGTAGTGATTAATGAGTAATGGTGGGTAAAATGACGATTGATGAAGGGGCCTGACTCTACATCCCCGCAATCCGCTCATCATTCTTCTCCTCATTATTCATTAGTCATTATCCATTAAATCAAAGCCCCGCTTTTTTGGCGGCGTACTTCACAGAGAGTGTGGCAAAAGTCATCACGCTGAGTGTACTGATCGGCATCAAGATGGCGGACACAATGGGCGTAAACAGTCCCATCACAGCCACCGTCAGGCCAACCACGTTGTAGACCAGCGACACCGCGAAGGTCAGCAGGATCAGGTTCATGGTCTTTTTGGAGAAGTTCAGGAACAGACTCAGTTTGTCAAATGACTCGGCATCCAGGATGGCGTCGCAGGAAGGCGAGAAGTTGGTGACGCTGTTGCTCAGGGCTATACCTGCGTCGCTTTGCTTCAGGGCACCGGCGTCGTTGAGTCCGTCTCCCACCATCAGTACATTGCGGTGATCCTGTTCTTTCAGCTTCTGGATGTACTCCAGCTTCTGCACTGGCGACTGGTTGAAATTAAGCTCAGCTTCGTTGCCAAGCAGTTCGCGCAGTCTTGTTGCCTCGTGGTCGTTGTCCCCGGAGAGCACCGCGATCTTTTTGTCTTTCAAGTCGCCCAGCACCTTGCTCAACCCGTCGCGGTACACATTAAAGAAGGTATAGAAGCCGAGCACCACCCCATCTACGGACACATAAACCGTTGTTTTGAGCGTGTCTTTTTGCTTATCTACCGGCACTCCCAGGTATGCAGCCGAGCCAACTCGTACCAGCATGCCGTTCACTTGGCCTGCCAGCCCTTTGCCGGTAAACTCCTGGAAGTTTGTAACTGGTGCCGTACTGCCTTTCATGGACTCGCTGATGCGTTGGCTGAGCGGGTGCGTCGAATGGCGCAGCACTGAAAGTATCGCTTGCAACTGATCAGCTGAAAGGGTTTTGCCAGTGTAAGTTACTTCTGCTTCGCTAGGCTCTGTCAGCGTACCTGTTTTGTCGAACACCACGGTGTCGATCTTGGCGAGTCTCTCTACTACGCCTGTATTTTTGAGGTAGAACTTATTGCGTCCGAACACGCGCATGGTATGGCCGTGCACAAAAGGTGTGGCCAGCGACAAAGCACAGGGGCAGGCGATGATCAACACTGAGGTAAACGCCTTCATGGCGATGTCGATGTCGCGGGGTACCCAATAAATGAGAGCTCCGGCTGCCACCATCAAAGTCACAATGATAAAGTACTTGCCCGCTATGTTGGAATAGGTATGCAGGTACTGCGCTTCATCTTTAGAGAAGACGGTGTCGTTCCAGAGCTGCGTTAGGTAACCCTGCGAAACCTCCTTTACAACTTCCAGTTCAATGCTCTCGCCCATCTGGCGACCACCGGCATAGATCACTTCGCCTACCACCTTCTCCACCGGCTCCGACTCACCGGACACAAAGCTATAGTCGATCATGGCGCGGCCACGAAGCAGGATAGCATCGGCAGGTATAAGTTCCTGGTTCCGAATACGGATACGGTCTCCTACCTGAAGGTTTCGTACAGCTGTAGAGCTTTCCTCGCCGTTCTCTTTCAGCACCGTGATCGATACCGGGAAATAAGAGGTATAGTCGCGGTCGAAGGACAGCGTGTCGTAGGTGCGCTGCTGGAAGTATTTGCCGATCAACATGAAGAACACCAGGCCCGTGAACGAATCCAGGTAGCCGGGTCCGCGGCCGGTAATAATGTCGAAGAGGGAAACAAAGAAGAGCGCGAGCAAACCCGTGGAGATCGGCAGGTCGATGTTGACCATGCGCTGCTTGATACCCTCCCAGGCCGAAGTGAAGAAACCACGGGCGCTGTAGAAGAACACAGGTATGGACAGCAGGATGCTCAGGTAACCGAAGAATGATCCAAAGTTATTTTGCAGCCCTTTCGTAAAGTCCAGGTAATCAGGGAAGGCCAGCAGCATGACGTTACCGAAGGCAAAACCGGCTATACCCAGCTTGTATATAATAGTGCGGCTCTTACTGGTGGTTTTCTTGCCGTCCGTGTCGGCCAGCGTAATGGCGGGTTCGTAACCGATGCGGGTCAGCAGCTCTACTACTTCACGCAACGAGGTCTTTTCATGCAGGTATGTGAGGGCTACTTCCTTGCGCATGAAGTTCACCGTCGTCTCGGCTATACCTGGGTTTAGCTTAAAGAGGTTCTCCAGCAGCCAGATACAGGAACTGCAGTGCATCTGCGGGATATAAAAGGTCAGTTTGCATATCTTATCGCTGCGGAAATTGATCAGCTGGTCCTCTACGCCACGATCGTCCAAATAGGCAAAGCGGGCCTCCGACACAGGCTTTTTACCAGTCAGGCCCGGGCTTTCCTCCAGGTTATAGTACGTGCAGAGATTGTTTTCTTCGAGAAGTTCATAAACTGCCTTGCACCCATCGCAGCAGAAAGCTTTTTCGTGCGCTACAATGGGCTCGTCACCGCAGGAATCCCCGCAGTGGTAGCAGTTCTGAATATTGGTTTGGAGTGCGGCTTCCATCACAATTATCCTTTATTAATGTCTGTGACAAAGGTAATTGGATGCTAAAGCCTAAAAGATGATGCATGTCACTTTATGAACTGACATACCTCAGTGCATAGCCCGGCCGGATGCCCGACATTTGTAACATCAAGAATGACAAAAAAGGCAAGCACAAGAGTGCTGAAAGCCTTTCCAGATAATGTTTTGTGATTAAAGTTTAGTGTTTAGTATAAGGTGATTTAGCTTAGAGGAGAGACTAAGCTACAATAACGGCAGGCGTCCTACGGCTGCCGTTTTTTAATGCCTATACCTATACCTATACCTATACCTAGCGCCGAATGGCTTAGTCGTACATGTGGCTGATCTTGTACAGCTTTTCGTGATCCAGAATGGTGATGGAGCTGCCCTTGGCAGTGATAAGGCCCTCGTCTTTGAACTCGGAAAGCAACCGGATGGTGGTTTCCTTGGCGGTACCGACAATGGAAGCCAGGTCTTCGCGTGAGATGGAAATTGTGAACTGATCGCCTTCTTCGCGCTCCTGGTAGGTTTTCTGTAACAGCAGCAGGGCCTCCGCCAGACGCTCGCGCACCGGCTTGTAGGCCATCTGCACCATGCGTTCTTCCGCCTCCCCCAGTGCATTGGAAATCAGCTTCATCAGACCGCCGGCAAACTCCACGTTCTGACTAATCAGCTCCAGGAACTGCGAACGGGGAATAAAACAGATCACGGCATCTTCGAGGGCCACTGCCGAGGCAGAGTAATTGGTGTCGGCCATCAGGGCGCGGTAGCCGATCAGGTCGCCGGGTTTGGCCAGGCGCACGATCTGCTCTTTGCCGTCGCTGCCAAGTTTGGCGATTTTGATCTTGCCGGTATTGATGCAGTAAAGGCCCGAAGGCTTGCCTCCCTCATGAAAGATCAGTTGCCCTTTCTTGTAAGCGAAACAGGATTTCGTTTCAGAAAGGTGCGACAGTTCAGACGCCCTGCAGCAGCTCAGCAGGGAGTGTGCTCGGCTCGAACAGTTCAGACAGTCAGGGTTGGTGAATTTCATAAGCTATCAGGATACTGCAAAAGTATGCATTCCCTCTAATATCGTCTGCCTTCTAACTTGGATTTTTTGCAATTCGTTCTCAGGCCATACCCGGTAAGTGTTTAAAACTCAAAAAGAAAGCCCCTGCTTGTGGGCAGGGGCTTTCCTGAATGCTATACCTGGTACGGGCGCTTACTCCTTGATAATCAGCTTTCCCTTCATCAAGGGTGTTTCGCTCGGGTAGGTGTTCACATATTCAAACACGCCGCTTGTGTCGGGTGCTGTAAACTCCATCGTCACAGACTGACCGGGCAGGGCAAGGGGCGACGCCGCCAGTAGCAGGGAGCTGTCCGGCAGGTAATTGCCCGATGCGCCTGCTTTGCCACCCTCGTGGGCAGCCTGGGCCGAATAGCCTTCTTTTGTAAACACGATGTTGTAGATCATCTTCGGATCTTTTCCTTCGTTCGTGAATGTCAGCTTCACAAGTGTGCCGGCTTTTACCTCGATCGTGTCCTGGTCAAAGGTCATGTTTTCCAGTTTGTCGCCACCGGTGGCATGTATACTGATCTCTGCCACATGCTGCAGCGTAGTATCCGGCTCCGCTTCGCGCTGTGTCAGGGGCGCTTCTGTTATATTCTCTGGCGTGTCTCCCGCGCCCTGCTCCTCGCCGCAGGAAGCAAGCGAGAGGAGCCCGAAGAGTAGGCCTGCTATACCTAACTGTTTCATAGTTCTCTTGTTAAGAGTCAATCCTTATACCTCCGGATTAACTGAAAAGCTCTTGCTCCAGTCGCTTGTCGTGGCCGTAGATATCATCCCGGAAATGCACGTTTCCATCCTCGTCTACCCAGCTGGTGAAGTATACCAGGTATACCTGGATTTTTTTCGGCAACGTGATCCACTCCTCTTCACCTCCATTGATGGTCTCCTGGATGCGGCTCTCGTTCCAGTCAGGCATGTCCTTTAGCACAAATTTTGCCAGGTCCATAGGCCGTTCTAACCTGACGCAGCCATGGCTGAAACCGCGTTGGGTCTGGCTGAACAAGGAACCCGAAGGTGTGTCGTGCAGGTATACGGCGTGCTCGTTCGGGAACAGGAATTTCATGGTGCCGAGCGAGTTCTTAGGCCCCGGACGCTGGCGTACCATATACGGAAAATTCTTTTCCGTAACAGATGACCAGTCGATGGACCCCGGATCTATCTGCTTGGGTTCTTTCTCTTTGGTTACCACTTCCATGTTCTGTCTTTCCAGGTACCCGGGTTCGCGCAGTATACCTGGCGCAATCTCTTTCTCCACGATGCTATTGGGTACATTCCAGTAAGGGGCCAGCACCACATATTCCATCCTGTCGCTGAAAATCGGAGTTGAGTGCATGGTTTTGCCCACGATAACGTTCATTTCCATGGTCTTTTTGTAAGCACGCTCTGCTTCCGGGCTGTTGTTGGGGTCTTCGTACACGTAAAGTTTGTACTCAGGTATGTTCACCCAGATATACTTCTGGTCCAGACTTTTTGGTACCAGGCGCTTGGGTATCCAGCGCCAGCGCTCCATGTTCATCATGATCTGCTGGATACGGTCCCCCACCGGCACATTCATCGTGCGCAGCGTGTTGCCACCCACTTTGCCATCCGGCACAATGCCATGCAGCTCCTGAAATGTTTTTACCTGCGCCTCCAGCTTGTCATCAAACTTGCGCATCGCCGGATCATTGGCGTTGATTTGTGCAGTTGGGTTGAGGCGTTTACGAAGCGATACGACTGCAGCGGCTGTATCCCCTTTCGTCAGCATCTTTTTGTTGCCCAGCTCCACTTTGGCCCAGCCCCCTTTTTCTTCCAGCTCGCGGTACTGCTGCAGGGCATCGCGCAGGTCGGTGTAGCCTTTGTGCAGTGCTTCAAACTCGTAGTACGGGTAGGTGCTCTCCCGCTCCCTCAGTATGGTCTGCAATGCCTTGTGCAGTTTTATTTTGTTGTTGCGTACGCCCCACTGCACCTGTTTCACATTGCTTGGGTCGATACGGCCTTTGTAAAAGTCAGAGGCATAATTAAAGTAAGTGGCGGTCAGGGCAATGTCGATCTGCTGCTGCAGTGCCAGCCGGGCGGAGTCCTTGCGGCCCAGTTCGTTGTATTGGCTAATCATCTCGTCGATGGCGACAACCTTATACTCTTTGGGGTCCAGGCCTTCCTGCGCTGCTTTGTTGAGGGTTTCCAGCAGTTTCTCTGACTCCGGCACCAGGTCGGAACCTTTGAACCAGCCCAGGCGGTAATCCCGGTCCCCGTAAAACTGGTAGATCAGGTCCTGGTGTTCTTTGAACTGCTTGTGCTGCCCAATGTAGTCTTTGATGTACAGGCTGTCGGTTTCTGTGGCGGCCACGGTGTTTAGGCCCAGCATTTCTTTAACGCCGCCTTCTTCTTTATTTTCTCCGCTTTTATTGCAGGAGGCCAGACTAAACAGGCAAAGAATGACCAGGCCGAGCGGTCTAATTTTTTGTAGGATGAAAGGGTTCATGTTTGTTGGTTTAATGGCTTAAGCGAAAAGTTGGGAAAACGCGGATATGAATTCGCGCTTAAAATTGTGCTATTTCTCTGCTTTGGTGCCTTTTCGCTTTGGTTTTGCTTTATGTACTTTAAACAGGTATAAAATGTTCTATATATGCCAGCACAGCCAACCCGAAGAGCTGGTACGGAACTTGTGATGATACGGCGACATACCTTTATCTCAGGCTTATACCCCTATAACATATTACGTACCTGTTGTGCGAACCGCTGTATTTAGACCACAGTAGTTTACAGTTCTTGGCAAAAAATGTATCTTACCGCACCATAACCAAAGTATACGATGACTCCATACCGCAAATTTTTACTTGGACTGGGTTTGGCCGGCAGTTTGCAGCTAGGCGCCTGCTCCACCCAAACCACTACAACCGATGAAACTATGACAGCAGAACAGCAAGGCATGGCCCAAGCGCCAGCCGACGTACACAGTTTCGCCAGGCCTGCCGAGGCTGTGGCGCGCCACCTGGACCTGGACATTGCCGTGAACTTTGATGAGAAGGTGATCTCCGGCAAAGCTTCTTACCAGATCGAAAACCTGGCCAAAGGCAACGAGATCGTGTTCGATACGCGCGGGCTGGAAATTGAGCAGGTATACCTGGGCAAAGAGCAGACGCCGACCACATTCAAGCTCGGTGATGAGAAAGAATTTCTGGGTCGCCCGCTGATCATCGCGATACAGCCCGAGACGGACTACGTCACCATACAATACCGCACCACCGCCAACGCGGATGCGCTGCAGTGGCTCAACCCGCAGCAGACGGCCGGCAAGAAGCACCCTTTCCTGTTCACACAGTCGCAGGCGATCCTGGCCCGCACCTGGATTCCGATCCAGGACAGCCCGGGCATACGCATTACGTACAGCGCCAACGTGCAGGTACCAAATGAACTGATGGCCGTGATGAGCGCCGAGAACCCGCAACAGAAAAACAACACCGGAAGCTATACCTTCGAAATGCGCCAGGCGATCCCTTCTTACCTGATGGCTCTCTCCGTGGGTGACATGGTGTTCAAGCCAATCGGGCAACAGACGGGTATATATGCCGAGCCAGCCACGATTGGTGCCGCCGTGTACGAATTTGCAGAGATGGACAAGATGCTGGTGGCCGCCGAAAAACTGTACGGCAAGTACCGCTGGGACCGCTATGATCTGCTGGTGCTCCCTCCTTCCTTCCCCTTCGGAGGCATGGAAAACCCGCGCCTGACCTTCGTGACGCCTACCGTGCTGGCCAAAGACCGTTCCCTCACCAGCCTGATCGCGCACGAACTGGCGCACAGCTGGAGCGGCAACCTGGTGACCAACGGTACCTGGGACGATTTCTGGCTGAACGAAGGCTTTACGGTATACTTTGAACGCCGCATCATGGAAGAGATCTACGGGAAAGACTATGCCGACATGTTGAACGTGCTGGGCTACCAGGATCTGCAGAATACGCTGGAAGAATTAGGGCCAAACAGCGAGGACACCCGCCTGAAGCTGGACCTGGAGGGACGTGATCCGGACGAAGGCCTGACGGACATTGCCTACGAGAAAGGCAATTTCTTTTTGCAGAACATAGAGCGTGCTGTGGGGCGTGAGCGCTTCGACCAGTTCCTGAACAAGTATTTCCAGACGTTTGCTTTCCAGAGCACAAACACCGACCTCTTCCTGGATTTTCTGCGCAAAGAGCTGATACAGGGAGATGAAAAAATAGCGGAGCAGATCAACATCGAAGGTTGGGTGTACACGCCAGGGCTTCCGGAAGATCATGTGAAGCCAACCTCCAAGCGTTTCGCTCAGGTGGAGGAATCGTTCAAGGCCTGGCAGGGCGGCAAACCGGCCAGTCAGCTGCAAACCAAGGACTGGTCGAGCCATGAGTGGCTGCACTTCATCCGCCTGCTGCCAGAGCAGATGAGCCAGCAGCAGATGGCGGATCTGGACAAGGCCTTTGGCTTCACCAACTCAGGCAACTCCGAGGTACTGGCCGCCTGGTTCATCCACACCATCCGCAACAATTACACCGCTGCGGACAAGGCGCTCGACAACTTCCTGACCAATGTAGGTCGTCGTAAATTCCTGGTGCCGATCTATAAGGCACTTGCTGCAACGCCCGAAGGCAAGAAAAAAGCACAGGAGATCTACAGCAGAGCCAAGCCTAACTACCATGCCGTGTCCACCAACACGCTGGATGCCATGCTCAAATAGGTACAGCTACCCAAGAAAAAAAGCCCTGCAGCAATGCGGGGCTTTTTTTGTGTAAACTGGTATAAACAAAAAAATCTGTCTCCTTCTGGCCAGCTTGGTTAGCATGGGGAAAGGACAGATTTTTTTCGGTATGTCTTTTAGAGGTTTACTTTGCGCCTCTGCCGTGTTCAGCTTTTATATTGATCTTGCTTTCGGCCAGACCGGTTAGCTTCATGTCAGTGGCTTTCTCTTCTTCTAGTGTGGTGTGCAGCAGGTTCACAATCTCTTTATGACCCAGCTGCTTGGCATAGGTACAGAGTGTGCCGTAACCGGCAATTTCGTAGTGCTCCACACGCTGGGCAGAAGCGATCAGGGCAGCGTCCATCACATCCGAGTCCGCGTTTTCGGACATCATGTCCTGCGCCTCCTTAATGATGCCTTCCATGGCTTTGCACTTTTCTCCGGAGGCCTTCATGCCCAGTAAATCGAAGACTTGCTCAAGCCGCTCTATTTGTGTCTCTGTTTCGCCGAGGTGCATCTCAAAAGCCTTCTTCAACTGAGGGGAGGTAGCCTCTTTCATCATTTTCGGTAATGCCTTTGTAATCTGCTTTTCAGCGTTGTAGATATCCTTTAGTTCGTGGACGAATAAGTCATTCAGGTTATTTAGTTTCATAGCTTGGAAAGGTTTAGCGTCGTAAATAATTATAAGCCGAAGCTTGTGAGATTACTATACGGGAGGATATGGCGGAGGTTTAGAAATATAAATTTAATTAGATAAAATATATATAGTAAGAATACTGAGCAGTCGAATATGTAATATTTGTGATATTTTTATTGTGAGCACCCTCCATTTAGTTGCGATACAATTCACCAAATGACGTTTATATGGACTTAAAACGTAATAAAGGCGCTCTTCCCGTAACGATTTTCAAAATAATTGGTAATCTTATGGGGGGTGATGCCAGCATAATACATCATACCTTTAGTGTAAGCGTACAATTAGCATAAAACAGAAGCACCCGTGGATAGACCAAAAGGAAAGCTCATAGCCATTGGCGGAAATGAAGACAAAGGCTCATACCCGAACCCAAAGCACAAAAAAAAATACTACCTCGATTTTTTTGAGTTGGGTATACTTAAGCGCTTTCTGAGTGAAATACCGGCCAGCAACCCTACCATAGAAGTGATTACGACGGCCTCGCTTATACCGGAGGAAGTAGGTGAGCGTTACGAGAGCGCTTTCGGGATCTTGGGTTGCGAGAACGCCAACATGATGCACATTCGGGAAGAAGAAGATGCGCTGAAACCGGAGTACTTGGAGCGCATCCGCAAAGCCGATGGGGTGATGTTCAGCGGTGGCGACCAGTCCCGGTTAACCCGCATTTTTGGTGGCACTGAGTTTTTAAAGATCGTGCAGGACAGGTATTGGCAAGAGAATTTTGTGGTAGCCGGAACCAGCGCGGGCGCCATGGCCATGTCAGAGATAATGATCAAAGGGGGCAGCTCCACGGAATCACTGCTGCGGGGTTCTGTCAAGATGGGCCAGGGCTTCGGCCTGATCAGCGGCGTGATCATCGACTCGCACTTCGTGATCCGGGGTCGGTTCGGCCGGCTGATGGAAGCGGTGGCGACTTATCCTAAAACCGTAGGTATCGGGCTGGGCGAAGATACGGGCGTTCTGATCACGGACGGGCACATGATCGAAACCATTGGCTCTAACCTGGTGGTGATCGTGGACGGGCACAGCGTAAGCTACACGAATATCAACCACATAGAGCCCGGGCGCCCGGTAGCCATTGCCGGTATGATGATGCATGTGCTGGCAAAGGGCAATGTGTTCAACATCAACTCCCGTTCCTTTTACAAGGGCATGGCGGATGTGGAGAAAAACGAATTGGCATCCGAGTCGCGCAGCTAATCTTTGTAGATCGCTACCCTGCCCTCCTGCCCACGGCTGCGGTAACCCCGGTACATTCCCTCAGAGTTAAATGGAAGGGCCAACTCTCCTGTGCCGTCCACAGCGATCAGGCCACCTTCTCCCCCAAACTTGACGAGCTTGTCCATCACCACTTCATCGCAGGCCTCCTGCAAGGTATAGCCTTTGTACTCCATCAGGCAGGACACATCGTAGGCCACCACCGCCCGGATAAAGTACTCCCCATGGCCTGTGCAGGAAATAGCGCAGGTTTTGTTATTGGCGTAGGTACCTGACCCAATTAAAGGGCTGTCGCCGATGCGGTTGTAATTCTTGTTGGTCATGCCGCCGGTGGAGGTAGCTGCTGCCAGGTCGCCGTTCGCATCGCGTGCGACGGCGCCTACCGTCCCGAATTTCCGTTCCTTGCTGTGGTCGAGCATAAAGGTATCTGTATCGCGTACATCGCGCCACTGGTTGTAGCGATGCTGGTTATAAAAGTATTCTTCGGGCTCAAAATCGATGTTGTATTTGCGGGCAAATTCTTCCGCGCCATAGCCACTCAGGAGCACATGGTCGGATTGCGCCAAAATGATGCGGCTGAGGCGCACCGGGTTGCGGATACTGCGAACGCCTGCCACTGCGCCGGCATTCAGCGTCTTGCCGCACATGATGGCTGCGTCCATCTCGTGCTTGCCTTCTTTCGTGAACACAGAGCCTCTTCCGGCATTGAACAATGGCGAGTCTTCGAGCAGCGCCACGGCCAATTCTACGGCATCCAGCGCGGAGCCTCCCTTTTCGAGCGCCAGGTAGCCCTGATTCAGGGCATGTGAGAGGGCTTGCTTGTAGGCTTTCTCAAGCTCAGGCGTCATAGAGGCGGGTGTGATCGTGCCGGCCCCTCCGTGTATGGCAATGGCTAGGTTTTGCATAGTAATAGGTACGTTATAGTAGGCTCGTACGCCTGCAGGGCCCCGGCTGTTTTGTTAGGCCACTATTAGACCGAAAATTTAAAAAAGCTGCCATTTTTCAGCCCCGCCGAAACCAAAGATTTTGTATATTTGTCCTTAGGTCAATCTATTCATTATAAAGTTTATTTTATGTCGTTTGATATTCAAGGAAAGCTGTACGAAGTGTTTGAGGAACAGCAGGTAAGTGAAAAGTTCAGAAAGCGTGAGTTTGTGCTGGAGATTCCGGACGGTTCGTTCACGCAGTACTGCAAGTTCCAACTGACGCAAGACAAGTGCAACCTGATCGACAACTACAAGCCGGGTGACGAAGTGAAAGTAACGTTCAACCTGACAGGCAAGCCTTTCACAAAGAACGGCCAGACCATGTACTTCACTAACCTGCAGGCATGGCGTGTTGAGGGTGCTTCCGCCTCTGGTGGTTTTAGCGCTCCTGCCGGTGCTCCCGCTCAGGAGTCAGCGGCTCCTTCTTTCTACAGCAGCGATGCAGACAACGATCTGCCATTCTAATACATATTGCGTATAAACAGAGCGAGCCCCGACAGGCTCGCTTTTTTTATGGCTTTATAGGTATAGCATTTAGCTGGCAGTTATAAGCAAAATCTGCTGCTACAGCTTGGTATCGTAGCACCAGGTATAGCGGCTATACCTAAACCCTTCTGACTATGGACGAAATACAGCGCCTGATCTGGCAGGGCGAAAACGATCAGGTGGATTTTAAGCAACGCGTCACGCAGCCCGACAAAATAGCCCGTACCCTGGTGTCGTTTGCCAACACCCGCGGAGGCACCATCCTGATCGGGGTGAAGGATGACGGCAAGGTAGTTGGTGTGGACCCGGAGGAAGAAAAGCATACCCTGGAACTGGCTGCCAGCTTTTATTGCGATCCTCCCCTTTTGCTCGGCTATGAAGAAGTTGAACTGGACGGCTATACCATCCTGAAAGTATCGGTTCCTGAAAGCACTGTGAAGCCCCACTTTGCCAAAGTGAAGGAAGATGACTGGCGGGGCTATGTGCGGGTAAAAGACACGAGCGTGCAGACCAGCAAAATGGTTGAGAAATCCTTACAGACGGAGGAGCCGGTTTTCGAACGCATCCCGCTGGACCGCCACGAGCGCGCCGTGCTGGATTACCTGGCGCTGTACCGGCGCGTCACCTTGCGACAGTATATGAAGATTGCGAACTTATCCGAACGGAGGGCTTACCGGATGCTGGTGAAGCTGGTGATACATGGGTATGTGCGCCTGCATGATAAGGAAAAGGAGGAGTATTATACCTTGAGTTAAAGGTAGGTATAATTAGCGGCAATGCATGGCGCGAGTCGCAGAACCCGAACTGGCTTCGGGACGTCCCCGCTCATATCTATTATGGTGTGGCCTCCGGCCCCGTTGTCAGGTATAGGTATAGCTGCACCAATGCTCCATACCGCAATTTTAGCGTCAGCGCAACTTGTGGTGGCACAAATGGGGCCAGTTTGCAACTAGCGTAGCTTCTGTTGCAGGTATGGCAAGCTTTATTGCTTTGTAGCTTCGCCTGTGCGGCGGGCACTCACTTTTTTCCTTGATGAAAAAAGTAAGCAAAAAAATCAAGACCCTCCAAACTCGCTGACCGCTCGAACAGTGGAGCGTCGAAAAGTGCACCGGGCTCCGTTGTTTGCTGCATAGTAAGCGTGCAAGTTAGCCTTGCTATTCCTGCCAGTGTTGTGTGCGAGTAATAGAAACTACAATGCTAATACCTACAAAGTAGTAGTGGCAAAAGCTCCCCTCCTTGGACAAGGAGGGGCAGGGGTGGTTGGACCCGGTACTGTAAATAAGAAGCTACAACGCTATACCTTTACATTAGAACAGCAACTGAGATTCCCCTCTTGAGAGGGGCAGGGGTCTGTTATAGCAACTGCCTGTCCTCCCTTCAACCAAGATCCTTTCAGGATGACAGACAGAGAAGGCAAAGTCCCCCTTTGAAGGGGGCAGGGGGATGTCAATCGTACCCGAGAATCCTGAAAATCCCTTAATCCTGAAAATCCTTGAGGTAGGGCCCCTATATAAAGATTCAGACAAATAACAACCTCTCTCCCATCACCACTTGCTCACCTCCAGCTTCATCTCATTCCCCTTTTCATAATACTCGGTATGGGTAAGCTGCCCGGCGCGGTTGTATACCTGCCAGGTGCCAAACCAGTAATAGTGGATCACGCGCTCAGTTTCGACCACCCTGGCCATTCCCTGCTTTTCGAGTTCGCCGTTGTCGTGAAAGAACTTGATCAGGAACTCCCTGGAGTGAGGCCTGTAATACTCGATCTTCCGGAGACTGCCATTGGGGTAATAGTAGCGCCACTTGCCCCGCTCCTGCCCGTGCCTGAATCGGCCGTTGCGCAACAGGGTGGTGTTGTCTGACAGGTATAGCTTCCAGCGTCCGTGGTGACGGCCTTCTTTGTCGAAACGATTAATTTTAAATGGCCACACCCCTTTTTTAGACTTCGGTTGTGACTGCAAGGCCAATGGAAGGGCGAGAAACAGTAGCAAAAAGAAGGTATAAGTGGTTTTCATACGCCTACTGAATATTATATGACTTCGCAAAAAGGTGCCCGCTGCTCTGGCAGAATGCTCAAACAAATATAAATTATTTTTTTAATATAACTAACTATTTAGTTATACCTGTTTTTTGTGTAATCGGTTATGAATCAGATATCTAAAAATCATAAAAATTTTGGCTTGCTAACAGGGCCTGTGCGAGTCAGAAAATTGCCTATTCTATAGATAGACTAAGCACTATGTATTTGCGTAAAACAGGTATGTCTCCCACTTTATTTCCTCCCTTATGCCCAAACAGACGAAGACAACCCAAGACAAAACCGAAAAAATTTCACGTACAGCCGGCAAGGTAAAAGAACTGGCGCCCAGCAATGGAATTGACCCGAAAGGCAAAAAGATATTTGTGCTCGACACATCGGTCATCCTCTACGACCACAGTGCGGTGCAGAACTTTCAGGAGCATGACGTAGCCATCCCGATCACGGTACTCGAGGAGCTCGACAACTTCAAGAAAGGCAATGACATCAAGAACTTCGAGGCCCGTGAATTTATTCGTTTCATCGACAAGCTTTCCTCAGAGCACATGCTGCAGGAGTGGATTCCGCTCAATGGCAAAACCAAAGGCAAGTTTAAGGTGATGATGAACGGGAGCACTAAACTGGACGCCACCAAAATTTTCGGCGACAAGAACGACCACCACATCCTGAACTCCGCTCTGCAGATGCAGCAGGATTTTCCCAAGAGCAAAGTCGTGCTGGTTACCAAGGACATTAACCTGCGGCTGAAAGCCCGGGCGCTCAACCTGATCTCAGAAGACTATGAAACCGGCAAGATTCAGGATGTGGCGGGCTTGTATACCGGCAGCGATACCCTCGAGGAAATTGACCCAGGCGTGATCAACGACCTGTACGAAAAAGGCAACTCCGAAAGCGGCAAAGTGATCAAGGAAACACCGCCCGACAACCACTTCTATGTACTGAAAAGCTTTAAGAGCTCCATCCTCTCCTACTACAATCCGGTTGAGGACCAGTTTGAGCGGGTGGACAAGCAGACGGCCTACGGTGTGAAGCCGCGCAATGCCGAGCAGACGTTCGCCATGCATGCCTTGTTAAATCCGCGCATCAAGCTGGTGAGCATACAGGGTGTGGCCGGTACGGGCAAGACGCTGCTGGCCCTGGCCAGTGCCCTGGAGCAACGCCGTGATTACAAGCAGATCTACCTGGCGCGTCCCATCGTGCCACTCAGCAACAAAGACATCGGCTACCTGCCCGGCGACATCAAATCGAAACTGAACCCTTATATGGAGCCGCTGTGGGACAACCTCAAGTACATCCAGAACCAGTATGCCGAGAACAGCAAGGAGTACCAGAAAATAAAGGATTTGGTGGAGCTGGAAAAACTGGTGATCACGCCACTGGCTTACATTAGGGGACGCAGCCTTTCAAACATCTATTTTATAGTGGATGAAGCGCAAAACCTGACGCCGCACGAGGTTAAGACCATTATCTCGCGGGCAGGAGAAAACACCAAGATCGTGTTCACAGGCGATATCTACCAGATCGACACACCCTACCTGGATTCGCAAAGTAACGGCCTCTCATACCTGATCGACCGGGCCCGCAACCACCCGCTCTACGCGCACATTACGCTGCAGAAGGGTGAACGGTCCGAGTTGGCAAACCTGGCAAACGAACTGCTTTAGCTATACCTGTATAAATGGCAAAAGGCCGCTGCTATACCTAGCTGCGGCCTTTTCTGTCTGCGATCTGCGCTTTACTTTCTGATTTATCAGTCGGGTCTAACAGTTCTTTGAGTGAAAGCAGGCTTTGCTCGGCTTCCGTTTCTGTTTTAATCTTTTTGAAGAATCCCCTATACCTGTTGTACAGATCATCAGCTACCCGCGATTTCTGATGCCACACCACGCGTGTTCCATCTTCCAGCGGCTCCAGGCTAAAAATGCCGATCGTCTCGAACTCCTCTCCTTTTGTCTGCTGCTTATAATACAGTTCGGATGGGGCTGTACTTTCCGTAAAGAGTATTTTCACAGTGCCTACTCTGTCGCCGTTCCATTCCTGGTGGGCGCCTTTACCAGACAGCGGGCCACCGTAAAGGCGAATCATGGTAGGGTCGTAATCCTTGTTCCAGGAATTCCACTCTTCCCACTTGGTCGGGTTGTTCAGGTATGGAAATACCTGCTCCGGCTTGGCGTTGATCACGAGAGAACGCCTGACCTCGTAGGAGTCAGGGAGGAGAAAGGAACCGAGAACAACTGCGGCCGAAGCTACCAGCAACGACACCAGCATGATGAGGGACGCTTTCATATACGATGCGACATGCCTGTAAGTGTATGGGATAATTTAGGGCTAAAAGTACACCAATTTAAAGGAGAAAAAACAAGATTGACAAGCAAGTGTGTAAGATTTTTTTTCTCATACCACGCCTCTCATTGTATACCTTGCCAGTGTTTATACCATTTAGCACCATGATGCCGTATAAGGGCCAAACAAAAGATAAAAATATGATTCAGGATCTTATCAATAAAGGATTAAAACTATCGCAGCATACTATTTTCAAGCGTTTTCTGGGCAAGGCCGGCGTTTTGATGTCGAAGCCTGTTAAGCTGGGCATGCTGCTGACTACGGCTTATGGCAAGTTAGTGGATGTGGAGAGCAACAAAAGTGGCTTCGATCAGGTGAAGGAAGTGATGCAGACATTCATCCGTCTGGCGAAGGCCTATATCAACGGCTCATACCGTGAAGTTTCCAGCAAGTCGCTGCTCGCCGGCGTGGCGGTGTTGCTATACCTGGTCACCCCCCTCGACATCATACCTGATTTTATACCTGTGATCGGCTTCCTCGACGACATCAGCCTGATGGCCTGGTTCATCGACTCGTTCCAGAAAGAGATCAGTAATTTCAAAGCCTGGGAGAGCAACAGGAATTTTGAGCCGACAATGGGAACGCTTTGATTAATGAATAATGATTAATCAGTAATGACGAATGAATAATGAGTAATGGCGATTAACGTTTTCATTGTCACTTAAGCGGAACAAGAGAAATCAAGAAATGCCCTTATTCAAATTCTTTTGGACAAGGGCATTTTCGTATTCATTTATACCTGTGCTTTACTTTTTGGAGTCCTACCATTATCAAGCAACATTCCATCTATTTCAGTTAGTGGAGATCATTAGTGATTTGTCATTAATCATTCGTCATCATTCATTATTCATTACTCATTCGTCATTATTAGCTAACTTGGGAGCTCAAAACCAACTCTTATAAAAACCATGATCAGTAAGCGCATTATAGCATTTTTTGCTGCAGCCTGTCTGAGCCTGGGTATAAGCACGGCCAAGCCTGATGAAGGTATGTGGCTGCCTATGCTCCTCAAGCAGCTCAACGAAGCAGAAATGCAGAAAAAGGGCATGAAGCTCTCTGCCGAAGACATTTACAGCATCAACCAGTCGAGCCTCAAGGACGCCATCGTGTCGTTTGGTGGTTTTTGTACCGGCGAAATGATCTCTTCAGAAGGACTTCTGCTGACCAACCACCATTGCGGCTACGGCCAGATCCAAAGCCACAGCTCCGTGGAGAAAGACTACCTGACCGAAGGATTCTGGGCTATGAACCGTGAGCAGGAGCTTCCGAACCCGGGCCTGTTTGCCACCTTTATCGTCCGCATGGAAGATGTGACACAGCAGATTCTGGCAGGTATACAGGCTAACGTAACAGAAGCTGAACGCGAGAAAATGGTGCAAAAGAATATCGCGAAGGTACGCGAGCAAGCCATTGCCGGCACGCACTATGACGCGATTATCCGCCCGTTCTTCTATGGCAATGAGTACTACATGTATGTGACCGAGACCTTCCGTGACATCCGTCTGGTAGGCGCTCCCCCATCATCCATCGGTAAATTTGGTGGCGACACCGACAACTGGATGTGGCCGCGCCATACCGGCGACTTTGCCATGTTCCGTATCTATGCCGACGAGAATAATAATCCGGCTGAGTACTCCCCGAACAACAAGCCTTACAAGCCGAAGCACCATTTGCCAATTTCACTGAGCGGTGTGCAGGAGAATGACTTTACGATGGTGTTCGGCTTCCCTGGCCGTACGTACGAGTACCTGACCTCGCATGCCATTGAGGAGATCTACGAAACCTCCAATCCGCACAAGATCAAGATCCGTGACACCAAACTTGCTGTACTGGACAAGGACATGAAGGCTTCGGATGCCGTGCGCATTCAGTATGCAGCCAAGCACGCTAGCGTGGCCAACGCCTGGAAAAAGTGGATCGGTGAGAGCCGTGGTTTGCGCAAAGCCAATACCATAGAACGCAAACAGGAGCTCGAGAAGCAGTTTACCGCCTGGGCCAATGCCGATGCCAGCCGCAAACAAACATATGGCAACCTGATCAATGAATTCGCGCAGAACTACAAGCAGCTGGAGGGCATCACAATCGCCCGCGACTACATCATGGAAGCTGCCTGGGGTGTGGAACTGGTTCGCTATGCCAACGACTTCATTAAGCTGCATGAGTTGATTGAGGCCAAAGCACCGCAGCAGGAAATCAATGCGCAGCTCGACCGATTGGAGAAAGGCGTGGCGGGTTACTTTAAGAACTACAACGCCCCGACTGACAAGAAGGTGTTTGCCGCTCTGCTGAGCATGTACTACGAAAACCTGGATCCGAAACTGCATCCTTCTGCCTTCGCGATGGTGCGTCAAAAGTACAAAGGTGACTTCAGCAAGTATGCCGACGAGGTATACAGCAAGTCGCTTTTCACTTCCGAAGCCGGCGTGCGCAAAGCAATTGCCGACATCAAAGCGGGCAAAACCAACCCACTCAAAAATGATCCGGGCTTCCAACTGGCCAGCAGCATCAACGATTATTACCGCACCAACGTGCTGCCAACCTATACTAAGGTAAACGACAACCTGAACCTGCTGTACAGAACCTACATGACTGGTTTGCGTGCCATGCAGCAGGACCGTAAGTTCTATCCGGATGCTAACTCTACCCTGCGTGTAGCCTATGGCAAGGTAGAGCCTTACGAGCCGGTAGACGGCGTGAAGTACAAGTATTTCACTACTCTGGAAGGCATCATTGAAAAAGCGGCTTCCGGAGCGGCTGAAGATTACGCTATACCTGCCCGTCTGCAGGAGCTGTACGACAAAAAGGACTACGGTCCGTATGGCGTGAACGGTCAGCTGCCAGTTGCCTTTATTGCATCGAACCATACCACGGGCGGCAATTCCGGCTCACCGGTGATCAATGCCAATGGACAGCTGATCGGTACGAACTTCGACCGTAACTGGGAAGGTACCATGAGTGACCTCACTTACAACCCGGACCAGGTGCGTAACATTTCAGTGGATGTACGCTACATGCTTTTCATTGTAGACAAGTTTGCCGGAGCCGGTCACCTGGTGAAAGAGATGACGCTGGTGAATGACAACACGTCTGGTTTGCCACAGGTAGATGCCCGCCGCAAAGCGGAAAAGCCGGCAGATGCGCCGCAACTTTCTAAAAGAGAGCAGCGCAAAGCCGCGAAAGCCGCTAAAAAAGCAGCCAGGAAGAAAGAAAAGGAAGCTGCCGAGTTAGTCAACTAAGCACTAAGTATCCCCTATTTCAGAAAGCCCCGACTGGTTATCAGTTGGGGCTTTTTGTTTGTGCTATACCTGAACAAAGGTTGCCCTATACCATACTTTGCTTTATATATGACTGCCTGTTCCCGATCAGCAACTTCCCATCGGGCAGCAACAAGTTACAATGGCTGAAAAATCGATTGCCCCCTAGGGGATGGCGCCTGCTGTATACCTGAGCCCGGATGCAGACATACTCGAACTGAGCATTCGGCAAATGCGCCAATTACAGCAAACGGAGAAAACGCACTCTTCAATCAAGGTATAGACGCTACAGTTTTATCTTTTTAAAGGAAGGCACATACTGCCTACTGCTAATTCGAACAGGCACTCAAAAGTGATAAGCATTCGATTATTTGCAAACTAGTCTCTTCAATTCCGTACAAAAACCCATCAGTGTAAGGAAATACTTGAAACAGCAGGGTGAGCACTTTAACTACAGCAAATATGATCTACATCGTGATGGGAGTTACAGGAAGTGGCAAAACCACGGTCGGACTGAAACTGGCTGACAGGCTCCGGCTCCCTTTTTATGATGCGGATGACTACCACCCCCAACAAAGCATTGACAAGATGCGCCAGGGCATACCCCTGCACGACAGCGATCGCGCTCCCTGGCTGGCGCAGCTGGCTAGTCTGATTCCTGATTGGGAAGCGAATGGAGGTGCCGTGCTGGCCTGCTCAGCCTTGAAGGAAGAATATCGCAAGACCCTGCAGACCGTCCCCGACATCAGCTGGATCTACCTCGATGGCTCCCGCCACACCATCCTGAAACGGCTACAGGCACGGCATGCCCACTTCATGCCACCTGCTATGCTGGAGTCACAGCTGCAGGCACTGGAGAAGCCGGCCTATGGTATACACGTCGATGTTTCCTTAAGTCCTGAACAGATCGTACAGGAAGTAATCTCAAAACTAGAGCATATGAACCCTCATTCAGAATTTGGTGTGATCGGACTAGGTGTGATGGGCAGAAGCCTGGCCCTGAACCTGGCGGGCCATGGCGTGCGTGTCGCGATGTATAACCGGCACGTGCCGGGTAAGGAAGAAGGTATAGCCGGACATGTTATTGCAGAAAACCCCACCTTCACCAATATAAAAGGCTATGATCAGCTCGAAGAGTTTGTGCAGTCCCTGGAGAAGCCGCGCAAAGTACTGCTGATGATCTATGCAGGCGCCATCGACGCGCAGCTGGATGCGCTTATCCAGCTGCTGGAGCCCGGTGATGTGGTGATAGACGGCGGCAACTCTTACTATAAAGACACAGAAAGGCGTACTGCGCTGCTCTCTAGCAAGGGACTGCACTTTGTGGGTACCGGCATTTCGGGTGGAGAGGAAGGTGCCCGCAAGGGGCCGTCTATCATGCCTGGGGGGCCACGTGAAGGATATGAACAGGTAGCTAAATACCTGGAACTGATCGCAGCTCGGGACAGCAAGGGAAAACCTTGCACCACTTACATCGGACCTGACGGAGCCGGTCACTTCGTGAAGATGGTGCATAACGGCATCGAGTACGCTGAGATGCAGGCACTGGCAGAAGCTTATTCGCTCTTACGCTATATGTTAGGTATAGCACCCGCCGACATTGTCGTCATTTTTACGGAATGGCAGCAGAGCGGATTAGGAAGCTATCTGCTGGAGATCACCATTGACATTCTGCAAAAGAAGGAGGAGGACGAGTTGCTACTCGACAAGATACTGGATCAGGCAGAGCAGAAAGGCACCGGGGGTTGGTCTGCCGCCGTAGCTTTGGAGTACGGCATACCTTACGACACCCTCTCAGCCGCCGTCATGGCCCGGGCGCTCTCTGCTATGAAAGCAGAACGGGTTAAAGCGGCAGCGCTCTACCAGAAACAAAACCCCAATGTCACGATTGATGAAAAAAGCTTTGTTAACAGTCTGAAGCAAGCGTATCAGGTAACCCGCATTATCAATCACGAAATCGGTTTTAGCTTAATGCGTGAAGTATCAGCACAGTTGAACTGGGAACTTAACTTCAGTGAGATTGCCCGCATCTGGACCAACGGCTGTATCATTCGCTCTGAGCTGATGGAAGAGCTGGCAGAAATCTACCAACAGGAGCAGCGCCTGCTGCTGGCCCCTCCTATCGTCAACCGGATCCGCAACGCAAGACAAGGCTTCGCCTCGGTGGTGGCATTAGGATTGCAGTATGGCATACCGCTGCCAGTGCTCTCCGCCGCTCTTAATTACTACTTAGGATATAGTACCGCCGATTCGGCGGCTAACCTGATACAGGCGCAGCGGGACTATTTCGGGGCACATACCTACCAGCGCAATGACAAACCCGGCGGCACATATTTTCATACCCAATGGAAGTAAACCGGGGAAGCCCTTGCTTTAAATTGATGTTATAACATATTCATGATTTTATATATCGAAGTGATATAAGTCACTTCTGCCACTGACCAGCGTCATTAGAATAGAGGAGTTTGAGGTGTTCTTTTGTAACTATAAAGACACTCTAACAGCAACTCTTATGAAACGGTCACATTTACCAAAAGCAATACGGCTGACCATGGTGGGCATTTTCTGCCTCGGCATGGCCTCTTCCTGTGGCACCAAGACCACAAACGCCGAGATCCTAAGTTCCCTCAACGAAACGGCCGCTCCCGCTGAGTTGTCCGTGATCGAAGCGGAACTGACAGATGCCCCCCTTGTGCCAGCCCCGATCACCCGCAAGCACCCCGCTAAAGTGGTGGTGCGCCTGGAGGTGACCGAAGTAGTGAAGAAACTGGCTGACGGCGTAGACTATACCTTCTGGACCTTCGGTGGTTCGGTGCCTGGCAAGTTCATCCGCGTGCGTCAGAACGACGAGGTGGAGTTTCACCTGATGAACCACCCGGACAGCAAGAACCCGCACAACATTGACCTGCATGCCGTAACCGGCCCGGGCGGTGGCGCGGCCGCTACCTTCACAGCCCCTGGTCAGGAAACAGTATTCAATTTCAAAGCGATCAACCCTGGACTGTATGTGTACCACTGCGCTACAGCACCGGTAGGTATGCACATCGCCAACGGTATGTATGGCCTGATCATGGTGGAGCCTGAAGAAGGTATGGAGCCGGTTGACAAGGAGTACTACGTAATGCAGGGCGACTTCTATACCAAGGGTGCCTTCGGAGCCCCTGGCCTGCAGCCTTTCGATATGGAGAAAGCCCTGGATGAAAGACCCTCTTACGTGGTGTTTAACGGCTCTGTAGGTTCTATGACAGGCGACAATGCCATCACTGCCAAAGTAGGTGACAAAGTACGTCTCTTCGTAGGTAACGGCGGTCCAAACCTGGTGTCCAGTTTCCACGTGATCGGTGAGATCTTCGATAAAGTACACCCTGAAGGCGGTTCTAACGCTAACACAAACATCCAAACCACGCTTGTACCTGCCGGCGGTTCTGCCATCACCGAGTTTAAAGTTGATGTGCCTGGCAACTATGTGCTGGTTGACCACTCCATCTTCAGAACCTTCAACAAAGGTGCACTGGGTATGCTGAAAGTAGAAGGACCGGACAACCTGGCCATCTTCTCAGGACAAACTGAGCAAAAGATTTACCTGCCAGAAGGCTCTACCGTGCAGGAAATGCCGAAGTCTAACACACCGAAAGCCGCCTTTGCCTCAAACAAGGACATGCGGTTGGAGCTAGGCAAAACCCTGTACGCTCAGAACTGCCAGGCCTGTCACCAGGCAGAAGGCCAGGGCATCAAAGGCGCCTTCCCTCCGCTTGCCAAGTCTGACTACCTGAATGCTGATATTGACCGCTCCATCGGGGTAGTCGCACACGGTCTGGAAGGCCAGATCAAAGTGAACGGTGAGGTATACAACAGCACCATGCCGAAGCTGAAGCTGACAGAAGAGGAGATCGCCAACGTGATGACCTATGTGGTAAACAGCTGGGGCAACAAAGGTGGTGAGATCACACCGGAGCAGGTGAAGAAAGCCAAAGCCAAGTACAAGCACTAATCATTAACACGTATCAATCATGCGACGACTTCTGACAATCTTGCTGATGCTCGGAGCCTGTAGTATAGCACAAGCACAAAAGGGTACTCCTGCCGACATGGTTCATGTCAAGGGAGGCACTTTTGTGCCGCTTTACGGCAGCAACAACCAGGCTGTCACAGTGCAGGGCTTCCAGATGGACAAGTACCCGGTCACCAATGCCCAGTACGAGGCCTTTGTAGGCAAATACACGAAATGGCAGAAGTCGGAAGTAAAGGCGCTTTTTGCAGATGCCGGCTACCTCAGGCACTGGGCCAGCCCACTGGGTGTAGGTCCTGCAGCCGATAAGCTTAAAGACAGCCCCGTGATCAACGTGTCGTGGTTTGCCGCCAAGGCTTACTGCGAGTGCCAGGGCAAGCGACTTCCTACCGTAAACGAATGGGAGTTTGCCGCACTGGCCAGCGAAACGAAAAAGGATGCCTCCAGTGAGCCCAGCTTTTACCAGCGCAGCCTCGACTGGTACAGCCAGCCAAACCCTAAGTACCTGCCTCCTGTGCAGAACACTTTCAAAAACTACTACGGGCTGTACGGTATGATCGGGTTGGTATGGGAATGGACCTCTGATTTCAACTCGTCCCTGATCGTGGGTGAATCCAGACAAAACGCCAGCATGGACAGGCAACTGTTCTGCGGAGCCGGATCGACCGGTGCCAGTGATGTGAAAAATTATGTGGCCTTTATGCGCTACGCCTTCCGCTCCAGCCTCAAAGCCAACTACACGGTGGCTAACCTGGGCTTTAGATGCGCGCAGGATGTACCCGCACAGACCACAGCCAAAAAATAATCTGATTGTTATGAAACGCTATATCTTATACCTGCTCACATTGGTCGCTTTTGGTTTTACAGCCTGCCAGCAGGAAGTGGCTCATGAAGATGACAGCTGCTGCACCAAACCTCTGGCCACTGAAGAACTTCCTGACGGCACGGGGAGCCTGGCTATACCTGTGGGCACGCTCACAGACCTGTCGCTTTACCAACTGGAGTCTGACTGGCAGAACCAAAATGCTGAGGACGTGAAGCTATACGAGTTCCAGGATAAAGTGCAGCTGGTGGCCATGGTGTACACCCATTGCGGATATGCCTGTCCGCGCATCATCGCGGACCTGAAGCGCATTGAGATGGGGCTGGACCAATACAAGCGGGAAGACATTGGCATCGTGCTCGTGACCATGGACCCCGCCCGCGACACACCAGAGCGACTGTTTCAATTCGCCAAGTCCAACAACCTGGACCCGAAGCGCTGGACGCTGCTGACCAGCGAGCAGGACAATATCCGCGAGCTCGCCGCCTTGTTGAACATGAAGTACAAAGTAGAACTGGACGGTGAGATCTCCCACTCCAACATCATCTCTGTGCTGAATGAAAACGGCGAGATCATCCACCAAGCCGAAGGGCTCGGCGTAGAACCCGATGAAACCGTTAACGCCATCAAAGGCCTGCTGCAGAAAATTTAAGGTATAGCCACTCATAAAAAAATCCCTGAACTGCATACAAATGCATTGTCCAGGGATTTTTTTTATTTACAGAGACTGTGGTTTGAAGTAGGCTGATAATAGGAAGGATTTATTCTCGAGGATTCTCCCCTTGAGGGGAGTTGGAGGGGTGTTAAATTTTAGCTGAAGACTTTACCAATTTGCTTAACACCCCTATAATCCCCTCAAGGGGATAGTTTCCTACGTGGTAACTAACAAAATTCTGGTTTGTGCAGGCGTAGCAGCGTTTTTATAAATAATTTGAATAAAAATTTAAGTTTCTGTGCACGAACCGGACAGATCGCGACCTGTCCCTACAATAAACCTGCTACCATCGTGGCATCTAACCCACTCATTCACTCAATCACTAATTCCCCTTTCCTCGCATCTGCTTCTCCATCGCATCCCACATTTCCTGCGGAATTTGGTCAAAGGAATTGAATTCGCCGGCGCCGTAGAGCCATTCGCCTCCGTCAATCGTTACCACTTCCCCGTTAACGAACGCGGCGTAATCTGACACCAGATAGGCGGCCAGGTTTGCCAGTTCCTGGTGCTCGCCAAAGCGTCCGACAGGTATACGCTTCACAGGATCCAGCTTGTCAGCAAGTTGTTTTGGGAACAGTCGGGTCCAGGCCCCTTCGGTTGGGAAAGGGCCGGGAGCGATGGCGTTGGAGCGGATACCATACTTGGCCCACTCAGAGGCCAGCGAGCGTGTCATGGCCAGCACGCCGGCTTTGGCGCAGGCGGAAGGCACTACGTAGCCGGAACCGGTCCAGGCATAGGTGGTCACGATATTGAGGATACTTCCCTCCTGCTTTTGCTCGATCCAGTGTTTGCCCAGCGCCAGCGTGCAGTTGTAGCTGCCCTTGAGCACGATATCGGTGATCACGTCGAAGGCTTTGTGGCTGAGGCGTTCTGTTGGGCTTACAAAGTTGCCGGCAGCATTATTGACGAGCACATCTACCCTGCCAAACTTGTCGAGCGTGGCCTGTAGCATGGCTTCGATCTCGTTGTACTTGCGCACGTCGCACACGACAGGCAACACCTGGCCGCCGGTTTCCTGCATCAGCTCTTCGGCAGCTTTTTCGAGCACATCCTGCTTCCGGCTGCAGATCACGGCATTGGCACCGAGTTCCAGAAAATACTTTGTCATGGAGCGTCCAAGGCCGGTGCCGCCTCCGGTTACCACTATGGTTTTGCCTTTCAGGGCGCCTTCTTTCAGCATAGGTTCTGCCTTCATCGTCATATTTTGTTTGTTTTAAAAAGCTAACGTATAATTGTCAGGGCTGACTAGCTAAAGATAAGAACCTATGGCGAGAATAAGAGTAAAAGAAGCATTCTTTTGCTGAAGCAATTTAAAACTATGGATCTAAAAACAATTGAAGCAGAACTGAAGGAGGCCACCGACGGACTGCTCATGATGAGCGAGACAGACGCCCCCTTTGAATTCTACCAGGCCGAAAACTTCCGAAATAAGCAACTGGACAAAGAGACGGTGCTGCGACTAGCGGGCATGCCTGCCGAATACCCTTTTGAGGAACTGGAGCTGGGGTATTTTCTACGGAATATGACCCAGGCCAGCCCGGAGGCGCATGAAGAGGCAAAGCAGCAGGCCAATCGCTTTCAACACCTTCAAAAGAAGCTGCATGAACTGTTGCAGGATGTGAAGGTATACCGCGTCGGTGAAACACAAAAGCTAGTACTGATACTGGGCCGTACAACTGAGGGCGAGATAGCAGGCCTCAAAACTATTGTAGTGGAAACCTGATCAAAAGAAAAATCCCCGACTTAAGCAGCCGGGGATTTTTTTATAGCCTGATGGATCAGCTATACCTTAGGAAGTCGGTCCATTGTCAACGCTGGCCTCAATCACTTTCTGAATTGAAGCAGGCACGTTGGAGAGCACGTCATAGCCCGTTTTGGCCTCGATCGCGTCCACGGTTGTCCGGTAGGTTGCCCAACTGGTGTTGATGCTATTTGAATTCGGCGTGTCGATGGCGATAACGCGGGTACTGCTCGTTACCCGGCCCACGTCATTTGTGCCCACCGGCAGCACCACAATCACTTTCCAGATGCGGTTCGGCACTGTTACCTTGCCACCCGCCAGTGTCTCTTTGTAGCCTGCGCTGCCGGTTCCTCCTTTTCCATACTGCCCCATGATGATGTACAACTCGTTGCCCTGGCTCACCAGCTTGCGGCAGTAATTCTCCAGGTTCGCCCAGGTCTGCTGGTTGTTATTAGGCGCCTGTGGGATCATGTTGGACATCAGGAAGGTGGCAGAATTGTCCGTGATCGTGAGTGTTCGGTCCGCTGACGGCGCATTATGGCCCCGGTCGAAGCCGCTGCCAGTATAATCTGCCGGCGTAACGCGATGGAAAGCAGTCGGTAGGGAGTTGTCTGCCCGGAAGTCATCCTGACGCGCTGCGCTGCCCAACCAGGCGCTGCTCAGGTGCCAGCTCACCCAATTCGGTGTACCCCGGTATGAGTTATAGGACATAGCGTACTGCGCCTTTTCAATAAAGTAATTTGCGAAGTCCGTACCGGCCTCGCTCGGGTTACCCATAGCCAGGTTGTCCCCTTTGGGAACAACGCCTTCTTCTTTTGAACAGGATACAAACATCCATCCGACCAGGACGAAGTAGGTGACGCGTTTTAAGCTCTTTAGCATTGCTTATGCTTTGGTTGAGGCTGTAAAAATGCCATTCTTACTCGAAACGAGCAGTGTGGGAGCTTCATATTCTCATAAGTTTATATAAAATCATAGAACAGCCTCAAATCTGAAATATAGTGTCGCACAAACTTTGGGATATCAATACATATTGATGCAAAATGAGCAGGTAGGGTAAAAAAAAGAAAGCGAAGGCTATACCTAGAAATGATCCCGCAGCAGTTTGTTGGCCGCGATGATGCCACTCAGGCAGACGCCCACGATCCCCTGCCCCGGATAGACCGTGTCCCCACAAACGTAGGCGCCTTTGTGATCAAGCCGGGCGTCCTTCATTTGCCAGGGTTTGATGTCGCGGTACTGCGGGTAGCCGCCTACCATGCCATAGGCTCTTTGCGTCCAGAAGATCCAGGCGCCCGGTGTGGCAGAGTCCAGGTAAAGTATATCTTCCCGATTTAGCATTCCCAAAGCTTCCATTTTAGTGATGATCGCTTCTTGCAGTAGCCTTTTGTCATAGATCCGAAGCGCCGCCGGATCGGGAACGTGCGTGCTGACAGCCAAAACGCACTCTCCTTCCGGCGCCCTCACCCTGTCTGCAGGGTGACTGTAACTGACAAAGAAGCTCTTGCTGCCAATAAGAGGCAAGCCTTCCGGCACATGCACCTGGTGGTGGAGTACCGCTAATGCAGGAGCCTTGCGAAGCGCAATGGCCATGGTAAAGGCTCCGTTCAGCTTCTCAGAAGGCAGCAGGTATCGCTTCAGTTTCTGCCTGACCTTATCATCCTGAAACAAGTGTTGGGTATCGTTCAGCGGTATACCACTGATCACAAAAGGGGCCTGGTACGTTCCTGCCATACAACACACTTCATAGCCATTTGCCCTGGGGCTAATGCTGTTCACATCGTGCCGATACAAAATGGTGCTGCCTTTTTCATGCAGGTATACCTCAAGCGCCCGGGCCAGTCCGATCATGCCGCCCTCTACATAATAGTTGCCGAACAAGGTATAGCAGAGCGCGGTTGCGCCGAAGAGCTCGTTCACCTCCTCCAGGTGGTTTTGCGCCGTGATCAGTAGTTGTTCGTTCACGAAGTCGGTGAACAGTTTGTTATGCAGCAAGCCATACCGCTTGAGCAGGTCTTTCATGGTTCTGAAAGCGCCCGGCAACAGCGAAAGTTGGTGAGGGCGTACCTGCCGCATGGCCTGCCACAGATCCTGCACATTTGAAAATGGAAAGGACTGTTGCTTCAGTGAAGTGCGCCATACCTGCTGACTAATTCGATAACAGTGTTCCCAAAAAGGTCGCTGGCCCTTTGGCCCAAACACGCGCTCTGCTTCTTGTATCCACTCCTCGATGTCGGCATAGCGGGTCAGCAGTTGGCCATACGGCAGATGCACCTGCATGGGGGTTTGGAGTTTAATTAACGGGAGTTCTATACCTGTTTGATCGAGCAGGTGGCGCAGTGGCATGTGCTCATCCAGGCCGACCAGCGTGGTGGCACCTGTCTCAAACCAGTAGCCTTTGCGTTTGTAGGAAGAGGCGCAGCCACCCGGGTACTTGGCCTGCTCCAGCACGGCTACTTTCATTCCCTTGTGGGCAAGCAGCGCGGCGGCCGTCAGTGAACCGAATCCAGAACCGATCAGGATGACGTCGTACTGCATGTTTGTATTTATTTAGGCTTACCTTTGTCGCAAACGTTAACAAGTGAGCTTACGGAATGTTAATTCCAAAACACCAAAGCGATGCAAAATAAAGCTGAAATCAGTGTGATGGGCTGCGGCTGGCTCGGTCTTCCGCTGGCAGAGAGCCTGGTACGTTCCGGTCGCCGGGTAAACGGGTCCACTACCTCTGAGCAAAAGCTGGACGTGCTTCATCAGGCGGGTATAAATCCTTTTCTGATAAACCTTTCCGATACGCTTGTTGACCTTCAGGCACTTGATGATTTTCTGCAGGCGGAAGTGCTGGTACTCAACATACCGCCCAAGCTTCGCGCTGATGGCGGCGAGAGCTACCTGCAACAAATGGCGGTATTGCACAAAGCGCTGCTGGCTTCGCCCGTTAGCCGGGTGCTTTTTGTTTCCTCTACTTCAGTTTACCCGGAGCTAAATCGTGTTGTGACTGAAGAAGATACCACCTTTACAGATGAACTTGACCCCGACAATGTGCTGCTCAAAGCAGAGCGTATGTTTCAGCATAGTGAGAACTGGGTATGTACGGTGGTTCGTTTTAGCGGTCTGGCCGGTGGCGATAGACAGCCGGGTCGCTTTCTGGCAGGTAAACGTGATCTGCCAAACGGAGACGCACCTGTCAACATGATCCACCTGGATGACTGCCTGAACATTTTGGAGCGCATCATTGCACAGGAAAAATGGGGACAGGTATACAACGCCTGTGCCGACGGCCATCCGAGCAGAAGAGAATTCTACGAAGCTGCCACAAAAGCTCTTGGCCTGGAAGCTCCGACCTTCAGAGACATGGAAGAAACCCATTTTAAACTGATCAGCAACCAAAAGCTGAAAGACGACCTGGCTTATGTCTTCTCCTATCCTGACCCCATGGCATTCTTTTAGGGCGTTAAAAGGTTAAATTGTTAAATGGCTAAATGGTTTTTTTCTCCTAGAGTGAACAAACAACAATTATCAATCAACAAGCAAGCACCCAAATGAATATAGTAGTGATAGGTGGCGGTGCGGCGGGCTATTTTGGAGCAATTGCCTGTGCGCAGGCCAACCCGAAGGCACAGGTGACCATCCTCGAGAAGAGCAACAAGCTGTTGTCCAAAGTGCGGGTGTCGGGTGGTGGGCGCTGCAACGTAACGCATCACTGTTTTATACCTACCGTATTTTCGCAGCATTATCCGCGGGGAGCCAAGCAGCTGAAGGAAGCTTTCAAAATTTTTGGGGCATCCGAAACAGTGGAATGGTTTGAGCACCGCGGCGTGAAACTAAAAGCGGAACCCGATGGCCGTATGTTCCCGGTGACCGACAATTCCCAGACCATTATTGACTGCCTGCAGCGGGAAGCCGCTAAAGCCGGCGTGGAGGTGAAAACAGGTATAGCCGTGGAGCGCATTTTACCCGATCCTGATAAGGAGGGCTATACCTTATACCTGAACAACAGCAATGAACTATACGCAGACCGGGTGCTGGTGAGCACGGGAGGCAACCCTAAAAGTCAGGGGTATGATTGGCTGCGGGCGCTCGGTCATACCATTCAGGAGCCGGTCCCTTCCCTGTTCACATTTAATGTACCAGGCTCTCCGCTCAAGGACCTGCAAGGTATAGCAGTGCCACAGGCCAGGGTGCGCATAGCCGGCCAAAAACTGGAGTATGAAGGGCCGCTGCTGATCACGCATTGGGGCTATAGCGGTCCGGCGGTGCTCAAGCTCTCCGCCTGGGGAGCCCGCCTGTTTCATGGCATGGACTACCGCTTTACAGCCATGGTCAGCTGGGTGCATGACCAAACCGAAGAAAGCCTGCGCGAGCATTTGCACAATTTCCGGAAGGCGCATCCCAAGAAAGTCGTGCCCACTAACCCGCTTCTCGGTTTGCCGCTACGGCTCTGGAAAGCGCTGACTGGTATAGCCGGAATAAGCAATGAAGTAAAATGGGCTGAACTGCCTGCCAAGAACACGAACAAACTGGTGGAGGCCCTGCTCCGGTTGCCTGTGGAAGTAGACGGCAAAACCACGTTCAAAGAGGAGTTTGTGACCTGTGGCGGTCTGGACCTGAGTCAGATCAACATGAAAACGATGGAAAGCCGTCTGCAGCCGGGCCTGTACTTTGCCGGTGAGGTGCTCGATATTGATGGTATTACAGGCGGCTTCAACTTCCAGGCTGCCTGGACAACCGGCTACCTGGCGGGCCGTGCCATGGCCACTTCCATATCCTAGTATAGCGGTATAGCCATTTTGGTAACCAAAACCAGGTTAATGCAGTACATCAGCATACAAAACCTAAAAAAAATATCACTATGGAAGTTAATAAAGAAGTTCACTCAACCGTACACCACCTCATCGAAAGATGCAAAGACGGTGTAAAGGGCTATAAAACCGCTGCCGAAGATGTAGAAGACCAGGACCTGAAAGACCTGTTCCGTAAGTACGCTGTGCAGCGCGACAGCATGATCACCGAACTGCAGGACCAGCTGCACAAAATGGGCAAGATGGACGATGAAACCAGCTCCATCGAAGGCACCCTGCACCGCGCCTGGATCGATATCAAAGCAGCTCTTTCTTCGAAAGATAGAAAGCGTATACTGGAAGAGTGCGAGCGCGGCGAAGACTACGCCGTGAAAGCCTACGAGGAGGCGATGCAGAAGAACCTGCCAGGTGAGCTGAAGCCGATCATCGCCCAGCAGTACCAGGACGTGAAGAACGCACACGACCACATCCGCTCGCTGCGTGACAGTGCCTGATTTTTCGTAATTGGTAGATAAAACAGAAAGGAGCTTTTACAGCTCCTTTTTTTGTGCCTTCGCAGTTTAGGGAAGGTATAGACGGGTATAAAAGTAATAAGCCTGACATCCGTCTGATGTCAGGCTTATCAGTTCTAACTGCGTAAAACAGTAGAATAATCTTCCAACCTTTTTATGATACCTTCTTTAACGCAAAGGTATAGCCAGGGTTACGTGCTCTGTGAAAAATATTTTAAAACAAAAAGGCTGACGTTTCAAGTCAGCCTTTTCTAACAATTCGAAGCTTTTTACACTTCAAGCGTTGTATATCCTTTTATACGATTTGCCCTGGGGCAGGTTCGTATAATTAGAATCTTTTTTTGCGGAATCCGCCACGATCGCCACCGCTGCTGCGACGGTCACCGCCTCTGAAAGAGTCACGGTCGCCACGTCCACCGAAACGGCTTCCACCGCCTCCGTATCCGCTGCCGCCGCCTTCTCTGCGTGGACCACGATCACGGTCGCCACCAAAGCCTCCGCGGTCACGGTCACCAAAACCACCACGGTCGCCTCCGCCGAAGCGCTTGCCACCACGGTCGCCACCTCGGTCACGGTCACCGAAACCGAAGTCTTCTCTACCACCGCCGGCTTCGCCTTCTTTCTTCTGCGATTTCTCCACGATCACCGTGCGTCCGTCTACTTCGATGCGGCCTACTTTCTGCAGGATGTCTGCCGTGTATTCGGTAGGTACCTCCACAAAGCTGAACTTGTCGTACAGGTCGATGTCGCCTACTTTAGAGGCAGGTATATCAGCGTTCTGGCTCAGCAGATCGATCAGATCCTTTGGATGCACGCGGTCTTTTTTGCCGATGGTGATGAACAGACGGTCGAAACCGGCTTTTGGTCCACCCATGCCTTTTTCTGCCTCTTTGCCAGCTTCTTTCGTCTTGGCTTCTTTCAAAGACATTTTCAAAAGGGCGGCGGCGATCTCAAGGGAGGTATACTCTTCGTTTACCAGGCTTTCGATTTTGGTGATGTGCTTGGTCAGGTTGCCCTTTTCCAGTACTTCACGCACCTTCTCCAGGTATACGCTGGTACGCAGTTCGTTCACGTCATCGTACGTCGGTACCTGCTGCAGCTGGATATTGGCTTTGGTATAGCGCATGATATCCTTCAGCTTGTACATGTCGGAGCGGCCAGACACGAAAGAGAATGCACGGCCAGACTTACCGGCACGGCCAGTACGACCGATTCGGTGTACGTAGGCTTCTTCGTCCTGCGGCAGGTCGTAGTTGAACACCGCCTCTACGTTATCCACGTCAAGACCACGGGCAGCCACATCAGTTGCTACCAGTATCTCCAGCGTCGCGTTACGGAACTTGCCCATCACGTTAGAGCGCTGGTTCTGGTTCAGGTCACCGTGCAGCGCATCGGCAAAGTAGCCGCGGGCCTGCAGGTTGGTTACCAGTTCGTCCACCATTCGCTTGGTATTGCAGAAGATGATCACCGACTTCATGTTGTGCATGTCCAGGATGCGGGAAAGTACTTCCTGCTTCATGGAGTTACGCACCTCGAAGTATACCTGGTCAATGTTGGTTACCGTCAGTTCCTTGTGCACCACCTTTACGATCACCGGATCGGTTTGGTAACGCTTGGTCAGGTCCATGATCGGCTTGGACATAGTAGCTGAGAAGAAGATCGTCTGGCGCTCTTCCGGCATTTTGCTCAGCACAAACTCGATGTCGTCACGGAAACCCATGTCGAGCATTTCGTCAGCCTCGTCCAGGATGATCTTTTTGATCTTGTCCAGCTTCAGGGTGCCGCGCTCGATGTGGTCCATCACACGGCCCGGCGTACCGATCACGATCTGCACACCCTGCTTAAGGGCACGCAGCTGACGGTCGTAAGCCTGTCCACCGTAGATCGGCACGATGCTGATGCCCGGCTTGTACTTAATAAGTTTCTGGATCTCTCCGGCTACCTGAATAGCCAGTTCGCGCGTTGGGCACAGGATAAGCGCCTGCACACTGCGGTCGTTCTCGTCGATGCTCTCGATGGTAGGGATACCGAAGGCGGCCGTCTTGCCCGTACCCGTCTGGGCCTGGCCAATAATGTCGCGTCCTGCTAAAACTACCGGGATTGCTTCTGTTTGGATGGGAGATGCTTCTTCGAAGCCCATGTCAGCGATAGCTCGCTGGACTTCCGGCGAAAGCGGAAGCTCGTCAAATCTGATTTTGTTCATTCTGTTTTTAATAACTTTTTACACTTCATCTGGAGACAGCCTGTCCATAAACCCTTCTTTACGAAAAAGAAGTCCGACAAGAAAAAAAATCAACCAGGTTATGCTCTAAAAAGCGGTGTAGCCAGTTTTACTTAAATCAGACTGATCCCAAATCGGCTGCAAAGGTACGCAGAATAAATGAAATCATTGTCATATGACCTAATTTATTCTTAAACAAACCTGTGCAATTCATTAGGTATTATTCGATTAAAAAATTGTTCTGAGAAAATGGTGAACAATTATATTTATTTCAAATTCTTTTTTATTTTGCGTCAAAATATTCCAAATAATTATTGAAATAAGAAACTACCAGACCATTTGCCCGTAAATAGAATACATTCACCCTCAATATCAAGCCGTTAACTATTATTAAAGTTTTTCATTGGTATATCCAATATTAAGCTCGTAGTTTAGTATATCACAGGATCTAAACCAGTTCAATTTTAAAAGGTGCTCAATCAGCATCATTTGAATGATCGATTTGTCCGATTCTGTGCATCTTTAGCTTTACCTCCGCCCCCGCCCCGTTACCTGAAAGCGAAATTTTAAGCTCAAACTATAGAAAAAAAATTTCATCAATTAAAAATACTGTTGATCATTAACCCTTTAATCCTTTCTAATTATGTTACACTTCTCCAAAATCACAGCTAAAAGCAAGGACTTTCATTTGATCGCCTCGGGCGCACTGGCCTTTAAGATTCATAACAAGATCTTGAAAGACGAAGACTTTATGAAGGGTGCCAAAGTCTCACGCAATTTGCTGCCAAGCAATGCAGTTATCAAATCCGATAAAAGCGAGGCCAAAGTGTTCTTTGTGATCATCTCGGACCTGGACAAAATGAATGCATCCAACTTGTGTAGCATGATTGCGAAGGAGCGTGCTAAGGGTAGTTATGCCGTATGCCAGGTGATTCCGATGTACTACAACGAGCCGTCTTTCAAGGCGCTCAAGATGCTGCGACAGAATTTTGATGAAGTGATTGAACTGAACAAACTGACGCTGGGTGGCGGCAAGGCGCTGATGAGCACCGAGCAGCAGCACTGCATTATTACGGATTACTCCATCTCAATGGCTCGCATTGTGCGCAACGTTTGTGTAAACGACCATGCTGCTGCTAAAGAAAAAGAAGAAAAGAAAGGGCAGATCGTATACGCATAATCCTTTACTCAAACTTAGAAAGGCAACAGGCTCCTTCGCTTAGGCGGGGGAGCTTTTTGTATTTTATACCCTGATCGACAAACACTTGCTTGGAGCGCCCATTATTTTAAACCCCGCTACTGGCATAAGCCACCCAGTAAATGTATCTTTAGAATCCCGTTTAATGCCGCCAGCTATGTCGCAAAATTTCAAGATACTCTCCTCCTCAGCAGGTTCGGGTAAAACCTATACCCTGACCAAAGAATACCTGAAACTAGCGCTGCATACCTCGGACCCGGACTATTACCGCTCCATTCTGGCGATTACCTTTACAAACGACGCAGCCGCCGAAATGAAAGAGCGCATTCTGGGGGCATTGCGGAACTTAAACAACCCAAACCTGAGTGAGGCGGAGCGTCAGAAAAGTGAGGATTTGCTGGAGAAGATCACGGACGAGCTGCAGAAACGCTTCCCGGACGAGCGCTATGACAAAGAGCAACTACGCCAGCGTGCCGGTCATTTGTTTACACAGATCCTCTACAATTACAGCGACTTCTCTGTCAGCACTATCGACAGCTTTGTCAATAAGATCGTGCAGGCCTTTACCAAGGAACTGAACATACCCTATAACTTTGAAGTAGATCTGGACTCCCAGACGCTGGTGAGCACCGCTGTGCAGTTGCTCCTAGATAAGGTGAGTAACCGGAAAGACGACCTGCTTTCGGAAACGCTGGAGCAGTACGCCCTGGAGAAAGCCCGCGAAGGACGCAGTTGGAACACCCTGGCCGATGATCTTGCTGATTTTGCCAAAAACCTGCTGAACGAACAGGTATACGAAGCGGTATCGGACCTGCAGGGGCTTACGCTGGAAGACTTCAGCGAAATCAGGAAGCAGCTTAAAGAACTGCAGGAAGGTATTCTGGCTGCTTTGCAGGAAGACGCCGGCAAGGCGCTGCAGGCCATCGAGCAGGCTGGCCTCTCCCCTTCTGATTTTTACCAGGGTAACCGGGGGCTATTCGGCTATTTCACGAAGTTTAACCGCGAAGCTGATCTGACCTACGGCAACAACTACGCCCGCCAGACAGTGGAAGAAGATAAGTGGTATGCCGGCAAGGCTACTTCGGCCACTAAAAACCAGATCGACGGTATACGCCAACTGCTCACAGACCTTTACTACAACATAGAATCCATCAAGGAACAGTATGCGGGCACTTTTACCCTGATCTCGGCGGTGGTACCACACTTATATAAAGTGTCGGTGCTGAACGAGCTGGAAAAATGCCTGCAGGAGATCAAGCTCGACCGTAACACCGTGCATATTTCGGAGTTCAACAAGCGTATCATCGACATTGTGCTCAAGGAGCCGGTGCCCTTTATCTACGAGCGGCTTGGTGAGAAGTACAACCACATCCTGATCGACGAGTTTCAGGATACCTCGGTACTGCAGTGGAACAACCTGCTGCCGCTCGTTGACAATGCACTCGCTTCCGGGCACTTTAGCATGGTGGTGGGCGATGCCAAGCAGGCGATCTACCGCTGGCGTGGTGGTGAAATGGAGCAGATACTGCACCTCTATAAAAAGAACACACACCTGCTCTACGAAAACCGGCGCCATGGTCATATGATCCGGGAGCGCTACGAATCGGTGCGCGAGAACCTGGCTCCTGATGTGCTGCAGCAAAACTTCCGGAGCCGTCGCGAGATCATCGAGTTCAACAACAAGCTCTTTACCTTCTTTAGCGAGCAACACAAGGTATACGGCACCTTCACTTCGATCTACGACGACAAGTTTGTGCAGGAAGCTCCTGCATCAGGCAAGGCTGGCGGGCATGTGCAGATCATGTTCACCTACCCCGACGACCTGAACTATAAATACAACCTGAGCAGCTGCGTCCGAACCGAAGAGCTCTACGATGAATACACCCATGAACAGGAACTGAGTTATGACGCCAGCACGCTGAACATGGTGATTGAGCTGGTTCGCCAGGGTTTGTCGGATGGCTATACCTTAAAGGATATGGCGATACTCTGCCGTACCAATGCCAAGAGTAAGCTGATTGCCAATTTCCTGAAAGAGAAGCAATACGATATAATCTCACAAGACTCGCTGTCGCTGCAGTTTGCCGAGGTGATCAACCTGATCATCGCCATGTTCCGGGTTTTTAACCGCCCGAACGATACGCTGGCAAAATCAGAGGCGCTCTACCTGATCTATACCGTGACGGAGGGCAAAGTACCCACCACGGAGCTCGCACAAACGATCGCCCAAATAGCAAACCAGGCGGATCCGAAGCTTTTCTTCGATTTTCTACGCGAAGTAGGCTATGATGTGAAGGAACGGGAGACGGGCAACCTGTCGATCTATGAACTCACCGAACAGCTGATCCGCATTTTCAATTTGCTGGGACACAACAACGAATGCGAGTACCTGTTCCGATTCCTGGACCTCGTGTTGGAGTATGGCCTGAAAAACAGCAACAACCTGAATAACTTCCTGGCTTATTGGGATGTGCAGAAAGAGAAGCTGAGCATCAACACGCCCAAGGATCGCAACGCCATCACGATCACCAGCATACACAAGGCCAAGGGCCTCGCCTACCCGATCGTGATCGTTCCGTTCGCGGACTGGAGCACCGAGCCGCAGACCAGGGCCCTGATGTGGAGCCGTCTGTCGGACGATAACAAGGTGATGGGCAAATTGCGCAGCGTGGCCGTGAACATCAGTTCCCGCCTGGAGCATACCGAGCTGGCCGAGCAATACAACACCGAGATAGAGAAGACCTTTATCGAAAACCTGAACATGCTGTACGTGGCGCTCACCCGTCCCAAGGACCGGCTATACCTGATCGGCAACGGAAAGGACCTGCTGGAAGAGCGAAAAGCGCAGAAAGCACTGGAAGGAACAGCCAAAAACGTGAGTCACCTGCTATACCGTTACCTGGTGGCCGAAAACCTGTGGGAGCCCGGCAAGCTTTGCTACCAGGTATACGCTGGTCAAACAACCAAACAGGATTGTGGCAATCGTGAGATTGGCCCTGTCTATACCTTGGATTACCTGCAGACGAACGACTGGGCACAACGCCTCCAGCTCAAACAGCACGCTAACAACGTGTTTGACTTCGAGACGCAGACCGAGCAGCGCATTCAGAACAAAAAACTGCACTATGCCATCTCCCGCACCCTGACCGCCGCGCAACTGGACGATGTGCTGCGGCAGATGGTATACCAGGGCATTATCAGCGACCGCGAAAAGCTGACGCTAAAGGAGCGCTTGCTGGAAGTGGTGAATCACCCGAAGATCAGCCGTTACTTTTCGGAATCTGTGATCGTGGAGCACGAAAAAGAACTGCTCGATGCCCGCGCCTACCTCTACAAACCTGACCGGGTGGTGTTTGACGGAGAGCAGGTCGTGCTGATGGAGTTTAAACTGCCGCCGCCCCTGGAAGAGCACCGCAACAAACTTGATCACTATGCCGTGCGCTTCAAGCAATTGGGGTACGAAAAAGTAAAATGCCTCCTTTACTACTTCGATACTGAAGAGCTGTACGAATGGTCCTATGGCGGCAAAAGCCAGCAGATTGGTCTGGCGCTGTAATAATGTATAATGAGTAATGTTTAATGAAGAATTACTCTTCAGTTACAGCCCGAACAATTTCTAATCACTAATCATTAATCATCATTAATTATACATTAGCAGGATGGACAAAGCAGCACAAACCATGATTGACAACCTGGAGAAGAACACAGGCAGGAAACTGGAGGAGTGGATTCAGATCGTGCAGGGTACCGGCTTGCAGAAGCATGGCGAGATCATAAAGTTTTTAAAATCGGACCATGCGTTTACACATGGCTTCGCCAACCTGGTAGCGCTCAAAACCAAGGGAACCGATGCTGGTTCGGCTGAAAACCCGGAAGATCTGATCGAGAAACAATACAAAGGAAAAGAACAGCTTCTGCCCGTTTACGAGACCCTGGTAGCGCAGCTAAAGCAGTTTGGCGCTGATGTCGAACTGGCGCCCAAGAATGCTTATGTGAGCGCGCGGAGCAAAAAGCAGTTCGCCCTGCTCCAGCCTTCTACCAAAACCAGACTGGATGTGGGCATCAACCTGAAAGGCCGGGAACCGGAAGGAAGACTGGAAAAGTCGGGTAGTTTCAATGCCATGTGTTCGCATCGTGTGCGACTTCAGAATGCAGAAGAGGTCGATGCCGAACTGATCGGTTGGTTGAAAGCAGCCTACGAAGAGGCCAGGTAGGTAACAGTAGGTATAGCAGGCAGGTTAACAGTTATCAAGAAAGAGATCAGAGGAAAATATGGAACAGAGAATTACACTTATCACACTAGGCGTCAGAAATCTGCAGCGGTCAAGGGAGTTTTACCAGAACATCTTTGGCTGGCAACCGCTTGAGAGCAGCACAGAAAGTATTGTTTTCTTTCAGCTAAATGGATTGCAACTAGCCTTGTTCCCGCAGGAGTCGCTGGCTGATGATGCCGGACTGGAGGCCGATGGCAAAGGCTTTAAGAGTTTTTCGTTGGCCTATAACGTGCAATCGGAACAAGCAGTAGATGGGCTGGTAGCAGAACTTGCCGGTATGGGCGTGCGCGTGCTGAAGCAACCGGAAAAAGTTTTCTGGGGCGGCTACAGCAGCTACGTCGCCGATCCGGACGACAACCTCTGGGAGATTGCCTATAACCCCTTTCTGCCTTTGGATGAAAAGGGAAATGTTTTAAGTTAGAAAGTTTAGAAGTTAGAAAGTTAAAAAGTTGGATAACCAGTAGGGATAGGTCAGGGCCTGTCCGAATCATGCACCAACCATTTAACCATTCAACAATCACTCATCAACTCATTCACTCAATCACAAAAGTGCAGACCTTCCTTGAGCTAGCGGCAAAATACGTATACGAGAAGTATAAAGAGAACATCAGCGAGCTGTGCATTGTGCTGCCATCCCGTCGTGCGAGTTTCTTTTTCAAGAACGCGCTGGCGCAGGCTGCTCCAGAACCCATCTGGTCACCGGAGGTGTCAGGTATGGAGGACTTCATCACCAAACTGGCCAAAGTGGATGTGCTGGAGCCGATCAATCTACAGCTCGAGCTCTATGACCTGATGCGGGAACAGGATCCGAACCTGGATTTTGATCAGTTCATCACCTGGGGTAGCACCCTGCTCGACGACTTCAGCCGCATCGACCAGAACCTGGTGGACACAACGAAGCTGTTTGATTATGTGAGCGAAGCAAAAGCACTGGAACGATGGGACCCGGCCCACCTGGGCAAAGAGTTGACGCCTGCCGTTAAAAAGTACTTCAGCCTCTGGGACAACATCGAGAAGACTTACCACAACCTCAAAGACCACCTCGAAGAGCGTAAGCAGGCCTATACAGGTATGGCTTTCAAGATTGTTGCCGATAATATAGAGCAACTGGCCAAGTCCCCTGAGTGCGCCCAGTACCTGTTTATCGGTCTCAACGCCCTCACTAGTTCAGAAGAAAAGATCATCCGTACGCTGCTCAAGCACAACAAGGCCGAGGTTCTGTTTGACTCCGATGACTTTTACATGGAGGAAGGCACGCCAAACCGTGCCGGCAGCTTCCTGCGCAGGTATAAGAGCACCTGGAATCTGCCGGACTGGCGCTGGCAACAAAACCTGCTGCTGACCGACGAAAAAGAGATCAACGTAATCGGGGTGGCCAATGCGAGTATGCAGGGCAAGCTGGCTGGGCAGTTGATACAGGAAATCAGGCAGCGTGACAAGCACGCGCAGGTGGCGGTGGTGCTGCCCGATGAAACGCTGCTGCTGCCTGTGCTGCACTCTATCCCGAACGAGATCCCAAATTATAACGTGACCATGGGCCTCAGCTTCAAGGGCACGCCGCTCTACAATCTGATCGACCTGCTGTTTGATGTGCACCTAACGGGCGTAACACAGCTGCAGGAGTCGGGTTACAAGGTATACCAGTACCACCACCTGACGGTGACTAAGCTGCTCTCCCACCCTTTCATCCGCAGGTATGAGCTATACCTGAACGAGCAGCCCGACAAGCAGGAACTCCATGGTTTTGTGCAGCGTGTGCTGGACCAGATCGTGCAGGACAACCGCGTGCTGATCACGGCCAATGACTTGCTGAAGATGGGCAAGCATGAGCCGCTCTTCGAAGCGCTGTTCAAGTCCTGGCGCGACTGCGATGACATCATTGCCTCGCTCTACCAGCTGATCGACCTGCTGCACAAGATGTACAGTCACCAGCCCAGCACCATCGAGACGGAGTACCTCTATATTTTCTATACCATCGTAAAGCGCCTGGACACGATCTTCGATTGCCGGGAGCAGAAGATTTCGGTACGCAGCTTCCGCAAGTTTCTCAATGAACTGATTGCCAGGCAGCGACTGCCTTTCAGCGGCGAGCCTATCTCGGACCTGCAGATCATGGGTATGCTCGAAACCCGTGCGCTCGACTTTGAGAACCTGATCATCCTCTCGGTTAACGAAAACACGCTGCCAGCCCCGAAACGGCACGAGTCACTGATGCCCTATGATGTGCTCAAGCAGTTTGGTCTGCCCACCTACGCTGAAAGCGAAGGTGCCATGGCCTATAACTTTTACCGACTGCTGCAGCGTGCCAAGAACGTGCACCTGCTCTACGTACTGCCATCTGATACCTATGGCTCCGGAGAGAAAAGCCGATTCATTCTTCAGCTCCAAAACGACCTGGCGCTACGCAACCCAAAGATCAAATTCCGTGACCTGACCGCTACGGTGGAGCTGCGCGATCAGAAAAAGTACGACGAGGATATTGTCATTCACAAAGACGCCCAGACGCTGGAGCAGCTGCGGCAGGAACTGAAGCGCGGCCTCTACCCTTCGCACCTGAACATGTACATCAACTGCTCGCTGCAATACTACTTCAGTCGCATTGCCAAGATCAGGGAGATCGACGAAGTAGAAGAGCAGCTGGGCGCTGACCAGTTTGGCACCATCGTGCACCAGGTGCTGGAGGACTTTTTCCGGCCTTTTGAGCAGAATGGGAAGCCGATCGAGAAGCCGCAGGTGGAGAAGATGCTGCAGGCATTACCAGCTAAAGTAGAGACCGAGTTCCGTAAAGTGACGCGCGGCGCCAGTCCTGAGCGGGGCATGAACTTCCTGCTTTTCAAAGTGGCCGTGCAGGTACTGGAGAAGTACCTGGAGGGTCTGCTGAACTCTGAAGACGAACTGCCGCTCTACGTACTACGCCTAGAAGAGCAACTCGAAACGATCCTAGAGGTGCAGGTAGGCGATGAGCTTATATCGGTAAAGGTGGCAGGCAAGGCCGACCGCATCGACCTGAAAGGCGCCGAGCTCCGCGTAATTGACTACAAAACCGGTAAGGTAGAGCGCAACCAGGTGAGTGTAAAAGCGGATGATGTTGCCCTGCATTTTATCACCTCGCCCAGGTATGACAAAGCCCGGCAGCTGTGGCTGTACGAGTACATTTTGCAACGCAACCTGCAGCAAAAGCCGGAGCTGTTGCTCCGCAACGCATCTCACCTGGACCCGGCCCGCATCGTGCCCAAGTCAGGTATACTGTCCTTCCGCAATCTGGACGCCGGCGTGCTCACTGCTGATTTTCCGTTTGAGCAAGCGACCGGTCAGGACTTTATTTCGGCATCCGAAGCATTGCTCACCCGTTTTGTGCAGGAACTGCTCGACCCGAACGAAGTGATCCGGAAGACAAAGGAGCTGGAGATATGCCAGTACTGCCCTTACCGGGGTATTTGCGCACGCTAAAGCATACTATATCTTATTTTTGCAATATTATTTTGGCAATGCATGCAACGTTTCAGCAATAATGGGTATCATACATTTAAAAGATAGCCATGAAACAGCAGCCCTTACTCAGAAATTTCACCCTCTTCTGTTTGTCCCTTTTCCTCTTTTCATGTGAGAAAGAAGAAGTGATAGAACCCGTGGAAGCCATCATACCGTTGCAGGTAGGCAATGAATGGGTTTATGACATAATCGATTACAATACCGATGGTGCTGTTTTGTCAACTAGTTCCTTCAGACGGCAGGTCGTAAAAGACACGCTGATCCATAAAACCACCTGGTATATTTTAAACAACGGCATGATCGTCCGGAATGACAAGGATGGCTATGTGCACTATCGAAAGGATGCCGGAGAGCAATATATCACGTACCCCAGTCCGGAGATGTCTGGCATTGCATACGGGTATCAATACTCGAGCTATACCTTGTGGATTTACCACAGAAGAACCGCGGGGCTGGTGGCATTACCCAACTCAAAGTATGCCAGCCAAGCCCTTGAGTTCAGCTTTGAAAGGCAAACCGAGCAAAAAGCATCCTCGTCGCTGAGCACTACCTGGGTGAAGGAATACGTGACTCCCGATATTGGCATGATCCGAACGGATTGGTACTACGCTGACTCTGACAAACTGATGCGGCGGTACGAACTTGTCCGTTACCGCGTACAGTAAAGGTTGGCATGTTCTACTTTGCCGAAGGCTCAGTCAGCCGCTTTGCTCAGGATAGGATCTGGCTTTATTGATATCCGATTTTAATGACGGGTTTAACCGTAACGCCTTTTTCAGAATCTTCCACAGCCTGGTTGATCTGGTCAAAAGGATATACTTTAATCAACTTGTCGAACGGGAACTTACCTTGCTGGTAGAGTGCAATCAGACGCGGGATGAAGAGGTCCGGAATGCTGTCTCCTTCCGTGATGCCGCGCAGCGTAAGCCCTTTTCCTACCAGCAGGTTAGGGTCGAGTTGCACAAATTTATCCGGCGGCGTTACCCCCACAATGCCGCACACTCCTTTTGAGGCCAGCGATTCGAGAGCACTCACGATTACCTGGATGTTGCCGGTGGTGTCGAAAGCGTACTCTACCCCATTCTCCATAATTTGCGCCAGGCTTTTACCCAGGTCCTGGTTTTTGCTGTTGATGGTGTGTGTGGCGCCTAACTCCTTCGAGAACTCCAGCCGCTCCTGATTTATGTCTACAGCAATGATGGTGGTGCAACCTACCACTTTGGCAGCCATGATGGCAGACAAGCCAACGGCACCGGTCCCGAAAACGGCTATACTTGATCCGGCAGCTGGGTTCAGATTATTCATGACGGCGCCCGCGCCTGTCTGAATGCCACAGCCCAAAGGTCCCAGAATCTCCAAGGGAACATCCTGGGGTACTTTTACCACATTCCGTTCTGTGGCCAGCGCATAGGTGCCGAAAGAAGATTGCGAGAAGAAGCAGCTGCTCAGGGCTTTTCCGTTCTGGTGCAGGGTGTGTGAGCCATCGGGCCGGGAACCCCCGAAATTAAGTGGCAAGATATAGTAGCAATAGGCCGGGAAACCTTTCTGGCAGTTCGGGCAGTGACCACACGAACCGAACGACATCACCACACGGTCACCGGGTTTCACTTTGGTAACGTCCTCTCCCACTGCTTCGACTATACCTGCGCCCTCGTGCCCCAGCACCACAGGCAATGGCGTCGGCATTTGCTGGTCACGTACAGCCATGTCGGTGTGGCACATGCCGGTAGCTACTACTTTTACCAGTACTTCATTGCTTCTGGGATCATCCAGCTCGGCTTTTTCAAGCACAAATTCGCCGCCCTTCTTTTTAGTAATCGCTACTGTAATTTCCATAGATTTTGCTTCTAATAATATAATATATAATTGTACGGAGAGGTTCCTCTATTGTTAATAGAAGCATATTTTAAACTTTGCGAAGCGTCGTGCCGGGTAAGGAATGGTTAAATGAAAGAAAACAACCGGCATGCTTAAGCATTTAGCTGAAATGGTTTTTTATTTCGTCTACCGGATTTAATGCGGTATAGCTCCAGTCAAAAACGTATCAACCTAAGTAAGATCAGCTATTAATTCAGGCTACCCATCACGTACGTTATGAAAAGGTTTGTCACATCCGATAGCCATGGAGGATACAAAGCACTGGTGCAGTGCCTGAAGCGGTGCGGGTTCAACAAGGACAATGACCTACTGATCTTTCTGGGAGATGTGGTCGATGGCTGGTCAGAAACAAAAGAGAGTGTAGACCTGTTGCTGGAATTAAAGCACCTGGTATACCTGCTCGGCAATCACGACCAGTGGGCCTTAAAATACTACACTGGCCAATTAAAACAGGAAGCCGAACTACGAAGCTGGCTGCGACAGGGAGGTGCCGCTACCGTAGCCTCCTATGGTGAAGGTAAACCCATGCCTTTGAAGCACCTGGCGCTATTGCAGCAGGCAAAGCTATACCTGGTTACAGACGACAACATACTGTTCGTTCATGCAGGTTTCGACATCAACAAACCCATAGCTGAAACAGATGCATATACCATGATCTGGAGCCGGGACTTTGTACAGCATCACTACCGCAGCTATCAGAAAGGGCATCCGCTTCACATTATCGCCTACAAAGCAGTCTATATCGGTCATACCCCCACTATACTGCTGGACAATAAGCAGACGGTTCCCTTGCGGATGGATAACCTGATCCTGCTGGACACCGGTGCCGGCTATACCGGTTGCCTCTCCATCATGGATATTGACAGCCAACAGGTATGGCAATCCGACCCGGTGATGACTTTGTACCCACACGAGGAAGGCAGAAGCGGGATGAGTTGGAATGACAGGAAGCTATGCTGAAGAAAGCAAGTGATCAGCAGGCATCCTTTTAACTTAAGGAGGCACGTTCGCCTGACTTAAACTTCTGACTAAAGCAGCACCGGATGTTGCTGTAATTGATTTAAGGTTAGCGGATTAAGCCTCTCTTCTAATTCAGGACGAAATATGCATGGGCAAACCACGTTAAAAACACAAAACCCGTCATCTTAAAACGCAGTATGGAGAACACCAACTGTCAAATTAGCTTTTATCCTTCATACATTTTTTGTAATATCGGAATCTCAAAATATGCCGGTAAACCTTATTCTATTGCGTACATCTATTTTCGCCCTTTTCTTACTTGCCTTATCCCTTGACGCCTACGCCCAGAGTTCAAACCTGCAGGTAGTTGCCATGCCCGGTGACGGTATCTATACCTTGTTGCGCCGTCACGGGCTTAACCCTACGGAGCATCTTCAAAAGTTTGTGGAGATCAACAAAGACCGCTTTGGCAAAGACAATGGCCTGATCGTCGGCAAAACCTATACCTTGCCTGAGGGTGCTACCCTTACCGATAACACCACCATGGCTACCGACAATACACGGGTCGCCCCTGTGGACAGTAAAACACGCATCGATGTTACGGCTGGTCCTGCCAAGGTATCCGCCCGCGTGCTCGAGATGCCGCTGTTTGGCGAAAAGTATTCACGAGTTGAAGTAAAGTCTGCTAAGCTGCAGGGCGCGGTCTACTACCTGAGTTCCGGCCATGGCGGTCCTGACCCGGGAGCCGTGGGCAAGTATGGCAGCAACGACCTGGCCGAAGACGAATACGCTTACGATGTGACTGTCCGCCTGGCGCGCGTGCTGATGGAGCACGGGGCCACGGTTTACATGATCGTGCAGGATACGGACGATGGCATCCGCGATGAGGGTGTGCTGAAGATGGACCGTGATGAAATTGTGTACCCCAACAAGAAGATACCACTCAACCACAGCGCCCGACTACGTCAGCGCACAGAGGCTGTAAATGGCCTATACCTAAAGCACAAGGGCGCCTACCAGCGCATGCTGGCCATCCACGTCGACAGCCGCAGCGAGAGCCAGAACATCGACGTATTCTTCTACCACCACGAAAACAGCAAGGATGGGGAGCAGCTGGCCAAGAATATTCACCAAACCTTTACAAACAAGTACAGGCGCTACCAGCCTAACCGCGACTATTCCGGCAACGTGACACAACGCAGCAGCTTGTATGTCATCAAGTACAGCCATCCGCCCACCGTTTTCATTGAGCTGGGCAATATCCGCAACGTCAAGGACCAGCGCCGTTTCGTGATAGCGGACAATCGGCAGGCACTCGCCAACTGGATATACGAAGGCCTGCTATCCGATTACAAAACTCCATAAGCAAAAGGGGCGGGCGATACTACTATCGCCCGCCCCTTTTGCTTGTAAAGGCCCTCTGAACTATCCAGGCAAAAGCATACACCCTCTCACTTAACTAATCAGCGCATACCGCCCACGCACGATATTCTATTTTTAATGCTCCATTTTCGCTTCACGGAAACATCCTGATGAAGCAACAGATGCCTCTGCCAAGTCACTGGGTACGTTTACCCGGTGATCGCCTTCGTTTACAAATAAACCCGCCAGTAAATCCAATTCCATTCACTTCACTCTTCCTTGTCTTTAAATCTGTAGTTGTCTGGTTATAAGGCATTGTAAACAAAAACACGAGCGCTTTCGTTATTAATAATGTTTATACTTCAATTATTTAAGTACAATTAATTGCTAATTTTTAAAGCTACTCCTATGAAAAGAATCTACATCTTATTTACTTTATGCGCATTTTTTACAACTAGTTCGCTCCTTGCGCAGGACACCGATTTAGACATTGAGAAACCCCAAACTTCGGCAGATGTGGCAAGTGAATCTGTAAGGCAGGGCAACTGGCTGGTGGGCGCCAGTGTGGGCTCTCTGGGTTATAATTTTAAATCGGAGACTTTCCAGTTAATCCTGGAGCCGAGGGCAGGTTACTTTATCAGTGACAATGCCGTGCTGGGTACGCAGGCTCAGATCGGCCTTACGTTTTATGATGGCGGTGAGAACTTCAGCTACGGCTTAACACCTTTTGCACGCTACTATTTTCCGGAAGGCGCCTCTCCAAACAGCCGCTGGTTTGGCGAAGCATTGGCTGGTTTCGCAGGCAGCTCTTTAAAGGATAGCGACGGTGACCGAATTTTCGGTTCGGTGCTGGGGTTACGGGCGGGATACGCACACTTCGTTGCCCGCAACGTTGCAGTCGAAGCCACGCTCAACTATACCCGTACCAGCGCCGACATCACAGTGGACACCAGTACTTCCGGTCTGTCAGTAGGGGTTGGTTTTCAGATTTACCTGCCGGGCCGCGGTAATATGTAGGACATGACATTTTTAAAATAAAAAGCCCGTCTCCACTCAGGAAACGGGCTTTTTAATGATTAAATACATTGAATTATGGAAGTACTTTCTCGATCAGGTGTCTGCTGCCGTCAATTTTAAAGGTATAAGGCAAGCCTAAAATCTCAGCAATCAGCGGGTATACGTCTACGTTTTCGAAAGTCTCGATTTTTATGCCTTTTTTGAATGCCGGGCCCCAGGCATAGAAGACAGCGTGCATCTCTTTTACTTTGGTGGCATCGTAGCCGTGTTGGCCAGGCGAAGGCGGGCGGGACGAGAAATGGAACACCTTTGGGGCGTCTGAAAGCAGCAGAATGTCGCCCACGCGGCCATACTTATCGTCTTTAGCGCTATAGTGCAGGTGTTTGGGCATCTTTTTTCTTGTGTATACCTGGTACTCCTTCGCTTCCTTCTTCAGCTTGCGGTAGGTAGGTTTGATGGCTTTCTTATCCTTTGCGTGTAACTCCACAACCATACCTCCTCCGGATACCATGAATTTGGCCGTATCAATGGCGGCTGGCATGGGTAAGGTGTTTTCAGTATCTACTTGAAGCATGCCGTGGTCCGACACGAACACGTAGTTGACAGGCAGTCCTGTATTGGCTACGGCCTCCGTCAATAGCTGCATGTGCTTGTCCAGCTCTTCGACAGCCTGCCTGGTTTGGGGAGCATCCGGCCCGTATCGGTGACCGGCATGGTCTACTTCAGGCAGGTAAAAGGTGATCAGGTGCGGCCGCTTCTCGGCCGGCAGGTTCAGCCAGTCCACTACCGTCTGGATACGGCGTTCGATCGGCATCACCTCGCTGTACTGGTAATGGTAAGTAGGCAGTATACCTTGTATCGGCGCCTCGGAGCCTACCCAGAAAAAGCTGGCTGCCACCATTTGCTGCTGTTCTGCCAGCACCCAAAGCGGCGTGCCGCCATACCAGCTGCCATCTTCCACTTTGCTGCGGTCGCGCATGGTATAGTGTTCTTTGCGTTGCGGATCGTAAAAGTAATTGTTGATCAGACCGTGACTGGCCGGGTAAAGCCCCGTTACGATGGAATAATGGTTCGGGAACGTTTTGGAAGGGAAGGCCGGCAGCATCGACTCCGCCTCTATACCTTCCGCTCGCTTCGACTTCAGAAATTGAGCGTCGTACTTATCGGCATAGTCGTAACGGAAGCCATCGGCTGAGATCAGAATCACATAGGGTTTTTCCTGTTGCGCCGGGCTGTTGTACCTGTCAGATTGGACGCGCTGCACTGTATCAACTTGAGCAAATGCCAGTCCTTGCCAGAGCAGGCAAACCAGCAAAACGAAGATCTGTTTCATGCGGCGAAGATACGGCAAAAGCGGCGTAGCTGCCAGCCTGCTGGTTTTAAATTACTGTTAAGAGTCAGGTCAAGAACTGCACTTGATCCATTGCAGCCAGGCAAGGTGGCGTTACACGGAGGAATTATTTGATGAACAGGCGCTTGTCGAACACAAATGGCTCTGTTTTGAGGATGCGCACCTTGTGAAACGCAGGATGGCGCGGGTTTACCAGGTAATTGAACGTGCCCTGCACAGTGGCGGAAGGCACCTTTAAGATCAGGTATGCCCCGTCCCTGACGTAGCTGTCCCCAACCTTTTGGGTGACGCTGCTGTGCGGAAATGATTTCCAGGACGAAGCGAGGTTTTTTTCGTGAATCTCTCCGATCGGGGCATCGTCCGGTAGTTCGATAGTGACCAGGTAGTAATCTTTAGGCACAATGCCCAGCGGCATGTGCACGGCAATCTCCACGGTACACAGCGCAATGGATTCGCTGGTATAAAGAACGGCGATGCCTTTGCTGTTCCAGCGGCCGCCCGCCAATTCGGCGCCCTTGCCAGACAGGTCATTGCAATACAGTTTTCTGCTGAGGCGGTATACGATCATGCCAGCACGCCGTGTTCAATGCGGGTGAGTTCATCGCGCAGTAGCCCGATGCCGAAGGTGCTGTCGAGCAGTTCTTTGGGGCGTATGCCCCCCAGGGCCACATTTTTGGCCTCCAGCCAGGCGTCAAAGTCTTCTTTCTCGCCGAATACCTCTACCCCCTTGTTATACACCAAGGTAATCTCGAGTATCTTCTCGGAATGCAAGGGGTCGAACTTGCGCTGTTCTTTTTTGTAGCGTTGAAAGGTGCGCTCCGACAGGTGTAGGAACTCCGACCACTCACCCAGGCTAAAAGGAATCTTGTTTGCGATATTCTGAAAAGTAGCGTACTTTATACCTTCCCGAACGGTTGTGATCAGCATAAAAACGTCCCTGTCGTCTAGCAGACTAAAGTTAATTCCGCCGTTTATTTTTAATGCCTTTCCCATATACATTTCCTTTTCTCAAATATACGAACATTGTCGTAAAATATCCGACAAGTTGCAAATAATTTTCTGGCTATACCTATCCGGCCCCTGGGCTAAACACCAACAAAACGAAATTAAGTAGGGCTATACCTGTGTGAAAATGGACAATAAGACCAATATCAGTTGGTTGACCGGAAGGAGGCACTATTTCAGGGATCGCCTCGTTTGAAGCGAGAATCAACCCACTTTACGCATGCGAAGTCCCCTTCTCGCTTTTGGATTTATGCTGGCAGGCACGATGGCCGCCTGTACTTCCCAAAACGCCATCACCGAAAACAGGCAGTCTCCCAGACCAGAACTCACCATGGCCGATGTCATTCCAGTCAAAAAAGCACTTACCCCACAGGAAAAGCAGCAGCAAAAGCGACTGCTGGACAGGGATGCAAAACGCTTTAAGAGCCGGAAAGCGGCCTCAGCCTATTATGTCCTTCAGGCAAAACGCACTTTCAACGAACAGAAACCAGACTCTGCGAGCCTTCTCTTCGGGCGGGCCTGGCTGATGGATAGCACCAACAATGAGGTATACTGGGGCTACGGACTGGTTTACGGACAACAAAAATCATTCGACAAGGCGCTCTTCGTGCTCTACCATGCGCTGGAGAAAGACCAGCACAACCCGCGGCTGCTCACAGACCTGGCCACCAGTCACCTCGGGCGATTCTATGCCGAAAGCAACCCAGAAGACCTGAAGCAGAGCCGCAAACTCCTCGAAAGCGCCGTGCGCTACTCCCCCGACGCGGCTGACGCCCATTACAAGCTGGCCATCAGTCATTATTACCTGCAGGAATACGGCAAGGCGTGGGGTTATCTGCACAAGAGCATCAGCAAAGACAAAGGTATAGCGGATGCGGCGTTCATTGCCGCCCTGCTGGAGAAGCAGCAGGACCCGGCCGGGAAATACCAGTAAATGACAGGACGGCATTTGTTATTTCAAGACAGGTGGTGTAAATTTAAACCAGGAAGGACTACCAAACCTAGCTGATACCATCACATGAAAAGAATTTTCCTGGCTGCGGCCACTATTTTACTGGGTGCCTCCATGGCCTTCGCGCAAGAGCAGCAGCCTGAATTGCCCCCTAAAGTACGCCCGATGTTTGGGCAGGTAGCTAAAACAGATGCTGAGCAGAAAGCCGATGAAAAATTCCTGACCAGCTGTGACAAGAGCTTTGAAAGCCGCACGGAGGCCAGCAACTTTTTTATGGAGCGCGGCTGGGAATTTATGAAGGAAGGGCAGGTCGATACTGCTGTGTACCGCTTTAACCTGGCCTGGCTGCTGAATCCGGATAACTACAATACCTACTGGGCTTTCGGGGTGGCGGAGTACAACAGAGGAAAAGTTGGCGATGCAATTGGTATGTTTGACCGCGCGCTGAAATACCAGCCGAATAATTCATTGCTCCTGTCTGACATGGGCTCTGCTTATCTGCAGCAGTATATTTCAGACAAAAAGAAGAAGAACCTGAAGCAGGCTGCTGCGTTTCTGGACCGCTCCATAAAGGCAGATCCGAATAATGCCTTTGCCCTGGCTAATCTAGCGCAGGTCAACTTCCACAACAAGAAATACGCCGAAGCCTGGGAATACCTGCACCGCGGGCGTGACCTTAACATCATGTCACTGGATTATAATTTCCTGTCAGATCTAATGACCCAGATGCCCGACCCCAAAGGCTTGTTCCGCCTCGAAACCGAAGCTGCCGCACCAGCTAACTAAACAAAGGACAACACTTACGTACCATCCAACCTTAACGATTGATATGAAAAAGAATTTCTACAGAGCTTCCCTGTTCCTTTTGATCGGGAGTCTTTCGCTTTCATCCTGCGTTGTTTCCAAAAAGAAATACGATGACCTGATGACACGCAAAAACGCCCTGGAACTGGACAAGTCCGACCTGGAGCAGCAAAAGTCATCCCTGGAAAAAGAAAAAGCCCAGCTGGAGCAGGAACGTGCCGAACTGGAAAAGCAAAAAGCCGAGTACCAGGCTAGTTTGCAGCAGGCCCTGAAAGAAGGCAAGGCTCTGGGAGATAACCTGAACATGAGCAAGTCGCAGATCGACAAGCTGAACGCCGACCTTAAAGCCCGCGAGCAGCGATTGGCCGAACTGCAGCGCATCCTCGATGACAAGGACAAAGCAGTGAATGCCCTTCGCTCCAAAGTGAGCAACGCCCTGCTTGGCTTCAATGACAAAGATTTGACGGTGAATATCCGAAACGGCAAGGTATACGTATCGCTGGCAGAGCAATTGCTGTTTAACTCCGGCTCTACCAAAGTGGATCCAAAAGGCGTAGAGGCGCTGAAGAAGCTGGCCGCCGTCCTGAAAGAGCAGCAAGATGTGAACGTGGTAGTGGAAGGCCATACCGATGATGTGCCGATCGCCCGTGGCACCGTAGGCATGCAGGACAACTGGGACCTGAGCGTGCTCCGCGCCACCGAGATCACCCGCATCCTGACGCAATCCGGCGTGCAGCCCGATCGCGTAACACCTTCCGGACGCAGCCTGTATGTGCCACTCGACAATGCCAAAACAAAAGAGGCCCGTCAGAAAAACCGCCGTACGGAGATCATCCTCACCCCTAAACTGGACGAATTGTTCCAGATCCTGGAGTCAGCCTGATCAGCTTAAAAACAAAAAAGAAAGCCAGCTTCGTAAAGGAGCTGGCTTTCTTTTTTACTGACCTCAGGTATAAGGGCTATACCTTAGAGCTGAGATTGTACTTCGGTTTCAGGTATGGGTATAACCGGTAGTGTTATCTCAGGTATGGAGGTGACAGGTATGGTCTCGACAACTGGTGAAGACTTTGGCAGTACCCGCTTTAAAATAGGAAGCAGGGCAGCATATAACAGTAACCCCACAGGTAGCGCCAGTATGGCCCAGGCCGAAACAGCAGCCAGGTTAGCGATCCAAAGCTTGTTGAGGGCAGCGAGCCAGTCTAACTGGAACATGGCAATCATTTCATCCAACGTCAATTTCAGGTCATCCATACCAAACATAAAGATGCCCGCCTTGATAAAAGGGATGATCAGCAGCAGTTGCAGTGGGTGAACCAGATAACTCACTAACACGGTGGCAGCGATATTCAGTCTGAAGCGGGCGGCCAACGCCGTTCCCATCACCGTCGTGACACCCAGCGCAGGCAATATACCCACCACTGTGCCGAGCGCAACGGTAACGGCCAACTTATGTGGCGTCATACCTTGCCGGAGCAGGTTGAGCACAGGCTGTACGATGCGGCGCTTGAAAAATGCGGTAATGATGGAGGCGGACAAATCGGTGGCTAAATAAATTTTCGTTGGGTGACAGGACTATAGAGAAGACGCCCCAAAACTTAAAAGAGTTGCATGTGCTACAGCATAAAAAATCACGCGTGTCTCTTTCGTGTTAATGCCGGGAATCCTCCAAAGTAACCTGTCAGCAATAGTAATGTTCAGGTTATTTTAATTGGCTCAAAAAGCATTCCACATTATGTTTTAAATTTCCTGATGCGTACAGAACGAAAGACTTTCTCAAATGTGAGTGTGTACCCTACTTGCCCAGATTAAAAGAAGGCTACAGATCGGGTGAAAGACAAAGTATATTTCAAAAATGCCCGGAACGGGTACCACCACAAACATGCCCAGCGCCGCAGACTGCTCCTATCATATTGCTGAGAGAGGTAACGAGTGGATAGATGTTGACGCAACACCCTATTATGGTGGGTATAAAGAAGTTATTTTCATCGAAAGCCCTCAGCAGAAAGCGCAACAGCACGTCAAGGTCTTTTGGCAGATCTGCCTGCACCACCACGGTATAGAGTAAAGGATTACCGGAACAAATAGTTAGTAATTCTCTTTTATACCCGTTTACAGGTATCTGCCAAACCCTTCACACTGAAAAAATAGCAGAGGGGATGTATGGGAATCCGTACCTTTGCGCTTCACGTACGCATGCCTATGGCTTCTTTTGATCAACTGGGACTCTCCCCTGCGCTGTTGGAGCGCCTTGCTGAGTTAGAATTTCACACCCCTACCCCTATTCAGCTTGCTGCTATACCTCCCCTTCTGAAAGGGCAGGATGTGGCCGGGCAGGCCGAGACGGGCAGCGGAAAAACAGCAGCCTTCGGGTTGCCGCTACTGCAGCAGATTGATACAAACAAGCAGGTGGTACAAGCCCTGGTGCTGGTGCCCACCCGCGAACTGGCCGTGCAGGTGCGCCACGAACTGAAGCAACTCGCCCAGAAAATAGATAACCTCAAGATCAGCGCCTTTTACGGCGGACACTCTTTTTCGCAGGAACGGGCATCGCTCGCTTTCCCGCCGCAGGTGCTCGTAGGCACGCCCGGCCGCCTGACTGATCACCTCTATCGCCAGACAGTCGACTTCAGTCAGGTGCGCATGTTGGTGCTCGACGAGGCCGATAAGCTCCTCGAAATGGGGTTTGCCGATGAAATAGACCAGATACTGGAGGCTATACCTAAAAAGCGGCAAGCCGTACTGTTTTCCGCCACCATGCCCGACGAGGTAAAGCAGCTGATATCAGAATCGCTCAAGAATCCGCAGTTCGTACAGGTATCGCCCAACGCTATACCCGATCAGGTGCGGCTCACAGGTATAAAAGTCACGCAACCGGATAAGCAACAGGCTTTGCTCCACCTCCTGCAAAGCATCAACCCGGCCGGTACGGTCGTTTTCTGCAACACCCGTGGAGCCTCCGATGATGTTGCGGCTATGCTGGCCAAGCACGGCTTCGGTGCGCGCTCCCTGCATGGCGGCATGGAGCAGCAGGACCGCGACAAGGCCATGACGCTCTTCCGCAACGGCACCACGCAGGTGCTGGTCGCTACGGACCTGGCTGCCCGCGGACTCGATATTGCCGCACTCAAAAACATCATTCACTACGAACTGCCAGACGACGAAGCTGCCTACCTGCACCGCAGCGGCCGCACCGGTCGTGCCGGACGAAGCGGTGAGGTCTATACCTTCGCCACTATCCGTGACGAAAAAACTCTCCGTGACTGGGGCCTGGTGCGTATGGATGAATGGCTGAACACAAATGAACTGGCTGCGCGGGTTGAGAAAGCTGAGCCCGAATCCACCGAAGCCTTTGCTACACTCCACATCAACGCCGGTCGTAAGGATAAACTGAGTCCACGCGATATTGTGGGCGCTTTGATCGCTGCCGCCGGATTAAAAGCTGACCAGATCGGCCGCATTGAGGTGCAGGACAAAGCCAGCTATGTGGCTATACCTGCAGAGCGTGCAGGTGAAATTGTAGAGGCGTTAACAACCGGAAAGATCAAAGGCAGGAAGTTTAGAGTTGGGTTGGTGAAGTAGTTGCGTTAGACAGGTGAGCACCGCCCTCGCTCACGTCCCGCGAGTGTGAGCTATTGTGCGGACTCTGGCCGCTTTTTCGAATGTCTCATTGCTCTTTCGTACATCCATGTCTGAAAGCTTTATCGTTGGCCCTTACCCTTACTGCCGGGGATATCCACATCCCAGTATGCTTATCAAGTTTTGCAGGTATTGGGGACAAGGATATACCCGCCAGACATACTTTCGGACACAGATGTCCAAAAGAGCGCGATATACCTGCAAAACCTTCAAACCGGGATTAGGAAATCACCAAGACATTTTTTGGAGATCGCTAAATCCCAAAGTGAATTGTAGCGGAACCCTCTGAATGCGTATTCGTCTGTAGGGGCAGGTCGCGACCTGTCCGAATCGTGCACAAGCTATACCTAAAAATGAAAAGAGGACTTACTGAAATAGCAGCAAGTCCTCTTCTAAACCTACACCAAGCCTAGCGCTAATTCTTTGTCTCTTTGGCAGCTTCAGTTTTAGGCGCGTCTTTCTTGGCGCAACACGACTTTTCTGAGGTCGAAGCAGTTGCTTTACCATCTTTTGGTGTAGAAGTTTCTGCCATCATGTGGCAGGACTCGGCCTTCTCCCCTTTTTTAGCCTTCTTGGTTTTGCCGTCTTTGCTGGCATGTTCCATCTTGCATTTGCCGCCTTCGCAGGCGAAGGCTGGGGTGGCTACTCCGGCACCAGCAAATCCTGCCAGGGCCAGCGCTAAAATTAATCTTTTCATATCCTTTTGACTATCAATTGTGTTTTCAAAATACAGGACTACATTCAATGCAGTAAATATATATTTTCTACTTAAACCTCAAAATGACTACCGTCATCTTTAAAACATAAAGCCACCAAAACAGCAGTTTATCCAGACTCACCAACTTTTAGAAGCATAACATTCCATAAACATTCGACACAGTCCGAACGCTTGCGACTGTCCATTCAACACTTCTATTTTTAGAGGCTAATCTAAAAAATAATTTGTGCCTAATCCAATAAGGATGGCCATATTTGCGTGATAGATTAAAGCATTTCCCTTTTTATGATGATGAAGAAACTACTGGCTATTTGTATTTGCTGCCTTTGGTTTGTGGGCGCGCAGGCACAGGAACAAGCAACACCGCAGGAAGACAAGCTCACAAGACTGATGGGCGAGCGTGAACAGTTGATTCTGGAATACCAGTACTACAGTGGACAAAACAGCAATTTCTGGGGCAAGCAATCCAAAAAGGACCTGCTCAACATCATTGATACCCTCAAAGAGATCATCCGCAAAGACTCTGAGCTGATCTCGGCAGTGAAGGAAGCGAGCGTGCGCAGGATAGCCGAGAGTACTGTTGAAAGCCAGCGCGCCGGTAAAATGATTCAGCAGGACGAGCGCCTGATCAACAACCAGATCAGCGACCTCAAAGGGCAGATCAGCACACTGGAGAGTCAGGCCAAGAAGCGTGAGCGTGTTATACTGGACCTGAAAGAACAACTGAAGGCCACCGACGAGGTGCGCTACGGCAAAGACCGCGTGATCGCCATACTGGGTGGTACTGCGTTCCTCTTTTTCCTCTACGCGGTGTTCCTGCAAGTTAGGCTGAGCACCCGGAAGTCGACTAAAAAACGTAAGAAGGCCTAAGGCCGTATAGCTGCCACAAGTATAAGAAACTGCCAGTTGCGGCGGAATTATTTAGCACACGCTTTTTGTTATAAAACGGTACCTTTTTCAGGTATAGACAAATAAGACAAAAGCTATGGAAAAGGCTGGCGCTTCGTACCCAGCCTTTCTTTTTTAGATAAGAATGATCGATATTTTTGAAGAACTGCGGCAGGTACAGGACCTGCTGAAAATAGAACAGGAAGAAGACCGGCAGCAGTACAAACTGAAGGCAATGAAAAGCACGATCACGGAGCGCAAGGAAATGGGTCTTTGCTGGTATCCGGTCGTGATCGCCAAAGAAGAAATCGGTTTTGGCAACAAGGTGGTCATCGAGCTGGAGCGCACCTCCGACCGGGATCAACTGCACCTTTTCCAGCCGGGCAAAACAGCCTCACTTTTCATCAACAGCAGTGAAAAAGCCAGCCTGAGCGGCGTGGTGTTGGGCGTCAAGCGCAACAAGGTAATTCTGGCGACAAACAAAGAGGACCTGCCTGACTGGGTGGGAACGGGGCGTATGGGCATCGAGCTGACTTTTGACGAGATCAGCTACCGCGAGATGGAGATTGCCATGAAGAAGGTGCAGGAAGCCAAGGGTACGCGTCTGGCTGAGCTCCGCGACATCATGCTAGGTATAAAGCCGGCTACTTTCACTGACGAGAAGCTGGAGGAAATACAGGCTCTGAACGAGTCTCAGAACGAAGCCGTACAGAAAATTGCGCAGGCCATGGATGTGGCCATCATTCATGGACCTCCGGGAACAGGTAAAACCACCACGCTGGTGCAAGCCATTCTCCATACCTTGAAATCGCAGAAGCGCTTGCTGGTAACGGCTCCATCTAACACGGCCGTCGACCTTTTAACTGAAAAACTGGCCAACGAAGGCGTGAACGTGATCCGCATCGGCAACCCGTCACGCGTGTCGGATGTGCTGTTGGAGCATACTCTGGATGCGCAGGTCATGGCGCACCGGGCGTACAAAGACCTCAAAAACCTGCGGAAGACGGCCGAAGAGTACAAGCGCATGGCCTACCAGTTCAGGCGCAAGTTCGGACACCAGGAGCGTGCGCAGCGCCAGCTGTATAAAAACGAAAGTAACCGTCTGCTCGAAGAAGCCGACAATGTGGAGCATTACATCACCGACGACCTGCTGGACAACGTGCAGGTGATTACCTGTACCCTGGTGGGTGCGGCCAACAAAGCCATCCGCCACCTGACCTACGATACGGTATTCATTGACGAAGCAGCGCAGGCGCTCGAGCCGGCTTGCTGGATTCCGATCAGCCGCACGAACCGCGTGGTGCTGGCCGGAGACCATTGCCAGCTGCCCCCTACCATCAAGTCTATTCAGGCGGACAAAGGCGGTTTGAGCGTGACTTTGTTTGAGAAATGTATCAATCGGCAGCCACAGGTATCAGTCATGCTGAAAACGCAGTACCGCATGCACCACCACATCATGCAGTTCTCGAACCAGCAATTCTACGGCGGTGAGCTGGTGGCGCACGAAAGCGTGCACAGCGCCGAGTTGCACGGGTATAGCCCCATCTTCGCACCCGACATGGCCGTGGAGTTTATCGATACGGCGGGTTGCGGGTATAACGAGGCCGAAATGCCCGAGACACTGAGCTCTGCCAACCCCGAAGAGGGAGACCTTTTGATCAACCACCTCTCTAACCTTCTGAAGGAGTATGAAGAGGAGGCGGAAGTGGCCCCGCTCAAGATCGGGGTAATAGCGCCTTACCGCGCCCAGATCAATTACCTCCAGGACAAAGTGGAGCATACGCCGCGTCTGCACGAGTTGCATCAGAAACGTCAGTTGAGCATCGGCACCGTGGACAGCTTTCAGGGGCAGGAGCGCGACATCATCTGCATGAGCCTGGTGCGCAGCAACGAGCGGGGCGAGATCGGCTTCCTGGCAGATGAAAGACGCATGAACGTGGCCATGACACGCGCCCGGCGCAAGCTGATCCTGGTGGGTGACAGTGCTACGCTTTCAACTAATCCGTTTTTTGCACAGTTGATCGCTTATGTGGAGAGCATCGGGGCGTATAAAAGTGCCTGGGAGCTAACTGAGAGCCTGCCTTAGCGTAGGTATAAGTCTAAAGATTAAATTATTCATCATCAGAGAGTCGTTCGAAATATACTGTGAGGGCTATGCTTCTCCGGTTAATCTTTTTACCTTTCTGATACCAAACCAAAGCACAACATTATGAAAATTGAGAAAAACAAAGTGGTGACGCTTACCTACGAGCTTCATATTCAGAGCGAAGGCGGTCAGCAAACCCTCGTTGAAACGGCCAATACAGAAAATCCAATGGTGTTCATATACGGCATGAGCGGCCTACCAGATCAGTTCGAAGAAAACCTGGACGGCAAGAGCGCTGGTGACGGGTTCGAGTTTAAACTGGATTCGGAAGCCGGTTACGGTGAGTTCGACCAGAACGCAGTGGTAGAGCTGCCGATGAGCGTATTCGAAGTTGAAGGTGGTATTCCGGAGAACATGCTGGAAGTAGGCAACTTCATTCCGATGGCGGACAGCGAAGGCAACCAGCTGCAGGGCCGCGTAGCCGAAGTAAAAGAAAATGCTATCCTGATGGACTTTAACCACCCCCTGGCCGGCAAAGAGCTATATTTCAAAGGCAAAGTGGAAAAGGTGCGTGAGGCAACATCCGAAGAACTGGATCACGGTCACGTGCACGGTGAAGGTGGTGTGCACCATCACTAAGAACCACTCACAATAAAAAAGAAGGAGTCGCAGGTATAGCGGCTCCTTTTTTGTTTATACCTACTGGCTATACTACTTATCTCAAGTCCGGCAGCACCTTCTCCACATAAGCGATCAGTTCTGGGAAGAACAGCGAAAACTCTGCGTCATACAAGGTATAGTTCTCCAGCAGTTCCTCTCCTGCCCGCTCCATACCTGACTCAAACGAAGTGCGACGGCTCAGCCCACCCAAAGCCTGCGCTATACCTGACACCTCGGCATAAGAAAGCAGCCAATTCTGGCGCATCATATAGGGGAAGAAATACTGCACCCGCTCCGGCAGGTTTGGCAAGTGCTGGTCAATCAGGGTATAAACGCGGGAGGTATAGGGCTTCAAGGGTTCAGAAGCGAATTCCTCAAAACGGCTGGCCAGAAAATGGTCGAAGTACAGGTCGGCCACCACTGGCGCGTACTTGCGGAAGTGCGGACGCAGGCGGGCTTTGGTCTCCCTTACGACCGGGTGCGTGTCGGTATATGTGTCGATCAGGCGGTGTAGCCGGATGCCCCGGGCTATACCTTCCGGGTACAGCTCCAGCTGTTTTCCCTTCACGGCATCGGCTATAAAGTTGCCTATCAGAAGGGCTTCGTCGTCGCCGGAGAGAAAAATATGGGCCAGGTAGTTCAAATCAGTTCAGCTTGGGTACGTATTTGTCTAAACATCTTACTTGATGCTCGGTTGTAAGGAGAGTTGAGCAAAGGCCAACCAACTCTTTGAGGAAAGCACCCGTACTCAAATACAAATCCAATTTACAACATATCACTATGAATAACGAACGAAAAGAGAATCTGAATAAGCTGATAGACATGGTAAAGGACATTGACTTCACCATGATGACGACCATTGATGATGACGGAAGCCTGAGAAGCCGCCCCATGAGTACTCAAAAAATAAGTGAAGACGGGGTGATGTGGTTTTTCACGGGCTATGAATCAGGTAAGTCGCATGAAATCAAGCACGATTCGCACGTGAACCTGAGCTACTCCAAGCCATCCGATAATTCATTTGTATCTGTATCAGGCAGAGCCACCCTTTCAAAAGACAAAGCCAAGATTGAGGAACTCTGGTCACCGGAATTGAAAGCCTGGTTTCCGGGCGGAAAAGATGATCCGAATGTCGGTCTTATCCGTGTCGACATCGAAAAGGCTGAATACTGGGATTCTCCCAATAGCGCCGTCACCCACCTGATCGGTTTCGTGAAGGCGACTTTGTCCGGCGAAAGTTACGATCCGGGCGAGAATAAGAAGATCAACTTATAGGTATAGCGCCAGGTCGATAATAAAAGAGACACCTGCCAAACATTTCGGTTAGGCAGGTGTTTTTGATTTATTCCTTTTGTAGATTGCATTTGTACTTACCATCTAATACCGAACCCCTTGCGACGAGTTACCCCACAGTCTGACAGACTCACCACCCTGACGCTTTTCGGTTTTCGGAAAGGCCATATCCGTTGGGGTTTGGCCCAAATGGGTACCAAAGGAGCCGTACTAAGCCAGGTTCCCGGTCTGCTTTTTTACAAATTGCTCGGCAGCGGCCAGGGAAAAGGCTTCAGCATCAAGCCCAATTTCAGAAGGTATGGGCTAATGTGCACCTGGGAGAGCGAAGAGGCGGCAGACGAGTTTCTGGAGCGCTCTGAGTTGATGCTCGAATACCGCTTGCATGCCTCCGAGATCTGGACGGTGAAACTTTTGCCCACACAGGCCCACGGACTCTGGAACGGGTTGCAACCATTTACGCCGCAGCTGTCCGAAAAACAGCCCGAGGGTCCGGTAGCGGTGCTCACCCGGGCTTCTATCAACTGGCTGGCTTTGCCACAATTCTGGCGTTTCACTCCTAAAGTAAGCAAGTCGCTCGATGAGGCCAAGGGACTCATCTGTTCTATCGGGCTGGGTGAGATTCCGCTTATCAGGCAGGCTACGTTCAGTGTGTGGGAATCAATGGAGGCCATGAAAGCCTATGCTTACCAAAGCGCACTACACAAAGAAGTGATCAAACGTACACGCGCTGAGAAGTGGTACAGCGAAGAGCTTTTTGCCCGTTTTATACCTGTGGAGAGCCAAGGCCTGTGGAATGGGGCGGATCCTCTGGCCAAAGCCATTAGCAACACCCTAAATTAAACTTACTTCCTGGACCGGTTCAGGATATCCTCCATCAGATCGATCTGAATTTCCTGAATTTCGAGTAAGCGCTGGTTCTGGTGCACGATCAGGTGGTCGATCTTTTCGTGCAGCAAGCGTATCTCCAATTCCGCCTTCAGGTTCACTTTATAATCGTATTCAGAGCGCTGGCGGTCTTTTGCCTCTTTCCGGTTCTGACTCATCATGATGATGGGAGCTTGTATGGCCGCCAGACAGGAAAGGATCAGGTTAAGCAGTATGAAGGGATAGGGGTCAAATGGACGGGTGGCGAGCAGGTATACGTTCACCAGCATCCAGACGAGAATGAACCCGAAAAAAGCCATAATGAAGGTCCAGCTACCACCGAATGTCGCAATCCGATCGGCCATCCGATCTCCTAGCGATAGATTTTCCCGTAACTCCTCCTCGATGTTGCTCGATAAGAGTTCGTTTTCATGTATGCTGTCGATCACCTCCTTTTCGAGCTCCGAAATCTCACCCAGTTCTTTTTCCAGCATCTGCTCCAGGTACTTTTTGCGGTACAAGTTCATATTGCCTACCGCCACATACGACTCGTCGGTAAAGTCCGGGTAGTCGGCCTGAATCAGCTTGAAGATGGGGCGCCGGATGGTGGCCCCCAATACAAGTTGGTTTAAAGGAAGATGCCTTTTGGTGAGTTGACAGACGGCGGTTTTCACGCTTTGCTCCCTTTGAGTGCTTCCTCTAATTTGGCTTTCATGGCATCGTACAGACGGTAACCGCGGCTCAGCAGACTCAGGTTGTGACCCACCAGCAGGTATACGCTCGGGAAAGCATTTGCCTGCAGGTGGCGGGCAATCAGGAAATCCTGCTGCGTCTTCTCTTTCATTTCATCGGAGTGAAATTTCTCCAGAAAAGTGTCTTCCGCTATACCCAGGCCCAGCGCAATCTCTGCCAGTACCTCCGCTTTTGTGACATCGTTATTGCGGGCATAAAACGCACGCTGCACTTCTTCGGCCATTTCCAGTTCCTTTTCCGGCTGCAGGTAGCGCACAGTTACCACAGCGCGGCAGGCAGGCTCTGTATCGTACACAAAACTGTCGCGCTCAAAAAAATCGAAATCGAAAGGCTGTCCGGTGGCCTTCTCTACTTCCTGCCAGTGCTGCTGCACGGCGGCTTTCATCTCCTCACCCATCGGCTCGGTCGTGCCCGGACGCAAACCGCCCAGCACCAGCTTGAAATTGAGTTTGCCTTCGTGTTCTTTTTTAAGCTGGTGCAGCACCGGGGCAAAACCATAGCACCAGGAGCACATCGGGTCCATCACATAGATCAGGTGCGGCACATCCAGCAGGTCGTATTTTTCCATTTTCTTCTGTTTTGCTTCAAACTGCAAAGGTATAGAGTAATTGTTAATTGCTGCTTGTTGTTTGTTATAAGGTAAAATGATTAAATGGTTGAATCTGCCTATCGGGAAAATCATTAAAATAAGTAGACTCGAATCACCCGGATCCTACCATTCAGCATAGAGAACAACTAAGCCAAGCTAGTCAGTCTATCAGCAGCAGTCAATAATTCAACCACAGCTTAACCGGCCAACAAACAGCAATTAACAACTAACAAGCAACAATCAACCATTTAACAATTCAACCATTTAACAATTTAAAGTATCTTAGCAGCTTGTACTGATCAAGCGAATACACGATAAACTATGTCAGAGTATAATTTCAATCAGATTGAGAAAAAGTGGCAGCGCTACTGGGAAGAGAATCAGACGTTTAAAGCCACTGAAAACACCGATAAACCGAAGTATTATGTGCTGGATATGTTCCCCTACCCTTCTGGCGCGGGTTTGCACGTAGGGCACCCACTCGGCTACATCGCCTCTGATATTGTGAGCCGCTACAAACGCGCCAAAGGGTTTAACGTGCTGCACCCCATGGGCTTTGACGCCTTCGGTTTGCCAGCCGAGCAATACGCCATCCAAACCGGCCAGCACCCGGCCATCACGACTGAGCAGAACATTGGCCGCTACATTGAGCAGCTGAAAAATATCGGCTTCTCTTACGAGTGGGAGCGCGAAGTGCGCACCTCTGATCCGAGCTATTACAAATGGACGCAGTGGATCTTCATGCAGCTTTTCAACAGCTACTATAACTATGCGGCTGACAAAGCCGAATCCATCGATAAGCTGATCGCTTCCTTTGAAACAAATGGAAATACAGGTATAAATGCCGCCTGCGACGAAGATACGCCTGCTTTTACGGCCGAAGAATGGAAAGCCATGAACGAGCAGGAGAAAGCGCACATGCTGCTGAAGTACAGACTGACCTACGTAGCGGACGCCGTGGTAAACTGGTGCCCTGCCCTGGGTACGGTGCTGGCTAACGATGAAGTGGTAGGCGGTGTATCCGAGCGCGGTGGTTACCCGGTAGAGCGCAAACTGATGCGCCAGTGGATGATGCGTATTACCGCGTATGCCGAGCGCCTGTTACAGGGTCTTGAAGGTATAGACTGGCCAGAACCGGTGAAAGAGATGCAGCGCAACTGGATCGGTAAATCCGTAGGGGCTGAGTTGGACTTTGCCATCGAGGGCGGCGCCTCTGAAAAGATCAAAGTGTTCACGACCCGAATAGATACCATTTACGGCGCCACCTTCGTGGTGCTGGCGCCTGAGCACGATTTAGTAAGTGAAATTACGACTGATGCACAACGTGCTGAAGTGGAGCGCTATGTAAACGTAGCCAAGAACCGCTCGGAGCGTGAGCGCATGACGGATGTGAAGACCGTAAGCGGCGTGTTTACAGGAGCCTATGCCATCAACCCGATCTCAGAAGAGCGTGTGCCGATTTGGATTGCGGATTACGTGCTGGCAGGTTACGGCACGGGTGCCGTAATGGCCGTTCCCGGTCACGACTCGCGCGACTATGCTTTCGCCAAACATTTTAACTTGCCGATCAGGGAAGTTGTAGCCGGGGGCAATCTCGAAGAAGAAGCCTATGCCGGTAAAGAAGGAAAGATCATCAACTCTGGTTTCCTGAACGGACTGGAGGTGAAAGACGCGATAAATGCAGGTATAGCCAAAGCCGAAGAGCTGGGCGTGGGCAAAGGTCGGACCCAGTACCGTATGCGTGACGCGGTGTTCAGCCGTCAGCGCTATTGGGGTGAACCAGTGCCCGTTTACTTCAAAGACGGCATTCCCCACTTGTTGGACGAAAGCGAATTGCCACTGGAACTGCCAAAGATCGATGCCTACCTGCCAACCGAGACGGGTGAGCCGCCACTGGGTCGCGCTGTGGACTGGAAATACCAGGATCAGTATGAGTACGAACTGAGCACTATGCCGGGCTGGGCCGGTTCCAGCTGGTACTGGTACCGCTACATGGACCCTCAGAATGACCTGGCCTTCGCTGACAAAGCAAAGGTAGCATACTGGCGCAACGTGGACCTTTACATGGGTGGTGCCGAGCACGCTACGGGGCACCTCCTCTACTCCCGCTTCTGGAACAAATTCATGTTCGATCTGGGGCTGGTGGTTGAGGAAGAGCCGTTCAAAAAGCTGATCAACCAGGGGATGATCCAGGGTCGCTCAAATTTTGTGTACCGTGTGAAGGACAGCAATACGTACGTTTCCTATGGTCTGCGCAAGCAGTACGACACAACGCCCCTGCACGTGGACGTGAACATTGTCGAGAATGATGAACTGGACCTGCAGGCTTTCAAAGCATGGAGACCAGAGAATGCTAATGCAGAGTTTGTGCTGGAGGACGGCAAGTACATCTGTGGGGTCGAGATCGAAAAGATGTCGAAGTCGAAGTACAACGTGGTGAACCCGGATGTATTGGTGGAGCGCAACGGTGCCGACACCCTGCGCATGTACGAGATGTTCCTTGGTCCGCTGGAGCAGTTCAAACCCTGGAACACCCATGGTATGGACGGTGTAACAAAGTTCCTGAAGCGCTTCTGGAAACTCTTCCATGACAACGATGGCAACTTTTCCGTGTCAGACGAAGCACCCACTGCTGCGGAGTTAAAATCACTGCACAAAACCGTGAAGAAGGTGGAAGAAGACATCGAGCGTTTTTCATTCAATACCTCCGTTGCCACGTTCATGATCTGCGTAAACGAGCTGACGCCTCTCAAGACGAACAAGCGGGCTATTTTGGAGCCACTGACCATTGCGTTGGCCCCTTACGCGCCGCATATTGCGGAGGAACTATGGGAGAAGCTGGGTCACAGCGAGAGCATCACCTTTGCTTCGTTCCCGGCCTGGGATGAAAAGTACCTGGTGGAAAATACGTTTGAGTACCCGGTATCTGTGAATGGAAAAACACGCGGAAAACTGGCTTTTGCTACTGATGCACCGCGGGAGGAAATGGAGAAGGCTGTTTTAGCTGACGAGCAGATCATTAAGTTTCTGGAAGGTAAAACACCAAAGAAAGTTATTATCGTCCCTAACAAAATCATCAACGTGGTGGTATAAGGAGTTCCATCTTACCACTAACTTTTCCAAAAGCCGCTCAGACCCCAAATCTGGCGGCTTTTGGTTTTTAAAGCCGTGGTCTTAGTGACAAAAAAAAGGATAGCCCGTAGAGCTATCCTTACCAAGTGGTCTTATGTTACTTACACAGCTTCATTAAGCTGGAGGGCGGCCGAAAGACGTTCCTCTGCAGTAGAGATCGATTCACGTGCTTTAGCCAGCAGGCTGGCCAGTGTGGTAGCCTCTTGCTCCGTTAGCCCCTGCAGCAGGTTGTCCAGCTTGTAGAGGTTGTTGCCGATATGTTCCAACAGCCTGAATCCTTTGTCGGAGATCACGATGTTAACCAATCGCTTGTCAGATATGTTGCGCTCTACTTCTACCAAGCCTTTAGTTTTGAGACGGCCAACCAGACGAGAGGTATCCGACATCTTGTCGAGCATGCAATTACGCAATAGCGAAGTGGATACCGGCTTAGGATAGTGTTCTCGTAAGATGCAAAGAATATTGTACTGCTGGCCCGTTACGTCGTGCTTTTTAAAGAACTCCTCGTAACTGTTAAGCAGCAAACTGTTGGTTAAGATAATGTTTAGACTGGCATGTTGCCATTCGTTTCTGTAAGCGAATACGCCTACACTGCGTTGAGATTGCATAGTGAGATATAGGGTGAATAGTTGCGAAATTGATCTTAATATACATATAAACTTTTATATATGTTACAAATTCCGGATCAACAATTTAACCCTAAAATCTACCTTTAAACTGGATCAGGCGCGTATTCGGACAAAACACTCACAAACAGGCAACAATGTATAACTTATGTTATAATGCAATGCGTTTTTATGCGGAAATCACCTCTCTGAAGGCAAAAACCGGAGAAAGAAAAAATCTTGTTATAACGATGTTTTTGAAATATTATTATCTAAACCGGCTTCAGAGCTTTGGGCAACTTCGCTACAACCAAGGTATAGGAGTGATCGATCAGCGATTTGAGAAACTCCGGTGGCAACCCTGCTTCAGGGAGGACAGTATTCCAGTGCTTTTTGCTCATGTGATAGCCGGGCAAAATTTGTGCATACTGCTCGCGTAGAAGAACAGCCTGCTCGGGGTCGCATTTCAGGGCTATACCCTTCCCATACTCAGACAGGCTGCACAAGGCGAACATTTTACAGCTCACTTTGAAAACAAGCGTGTCTTCGTCAAAAGGCAATTCCTCGGTGGTGCCCGGTTTCGCCAGACAGTAATTCCTGAAGTCCACGATGTTCACGTTCGTATGAAGCTGGTTACCAATGCTTGATCACAAAGTAAAGCATGGCAGCCAAAAACATCAGGATCGAGATCTTGTTGATGGTGTGCATGGCCCGAAGGTTAAAATTGCTTTTTCGATTCGGGTCTTTTTTGCGAAAGAAGTAGGTAGCCACTTCCGTGAAGTCAAATAATCCTTTCATTTGCGGTGATTTAAATTTAAGTAAACTTTTAGGAAGACTGCTATACCTGCATTCACGTCAACAGCTTTAATTTAAACGAGCTACCGGCATGGAACCAGCAGATATTTCATTACGCCTCCAATTGCATCGGTTCAATCCACTTTTCGTCTTCCCGGATCAACTCTATCAATTCATCCACTGCCCTGTCGGCAGGCACTGATTTTTTGACAACAGTCTGCCCGCGATACAAGGCGATCTTATCTTTCCCAACACCTACGTAACCGTAGTCTGCGTCCGCCATTTCGCCGGGACCGTTCACGATACAGCCCATGATGCCAATCTTCACGCCTTTCAGGTGGTCGGTTCTTTTACGGATCATGGCCGTGGTTTCCTGCAAATCGAATAAGGTGCGGCCGCAGCTTGGGCAGCTGATGTATTCGGTTTTGCTCATGCGGGTGCGGGCAGCCTGCAAGATTCCAAAGCTCAGGTTGTTAAACTTCTCAATCGTGCTTAACCAGGCGCCTTTTTCCTGTGCCGGCAAGAGCTCAGTGCCGAGCATGATGCCATCCCCGAGTCCGTCGATCAGCAAACCACCTACATCTGTGGAAGCGTAGAGTTGTACCTCATCTGCTGTTAAAGCCCCATAAGAACGCTTGATGATAGCGGGCGTATTGACACCATTGTTCATCAGGCGGAAGAAACATTTGCGAAGCTCCGGCATAGCGTGCTCATTGGAGGTATACAGTACCAGCACCGCAGTCGGATCGCCTTTCAATCGCTCCATCAACTCTTGAGAAATCACGCTAATATCCGCTTCTATGAAGTTCAGCTTCGGATGAAGTTGCGTAGCTTCCAGGTACTGCCTGGCAGTGAGCAAAGGATGCCGGTGCTCCTGGTCTTCCACTAACTGCCACGGCACATAGTTAATAATTTCCTTCAGGCCGTTTGGCAGCATGAAGTCAATCGGGTGATCGCCAGTGTAGATATAATCTGCCCCCAGATCGTTCATGTTGAACTTATCCAGTAGCATAGAGTACAAATGGCCAACGCTTTTCAGGTCGGCATACTGCACGTCGCGTAGTTGGCTCAGGTCAGCGATCACACGCGGCACATTCTGGTGTCCCACATTCTCGACCTCAGCCGTTTCGCGGCGATGGTATTGGAATGGATCGATCGGGATGTTACATAGCGGCTTGATCGACTGCGCATTTTCGGCCCGGTAGGTATAGCGGTCGATCAGTGCTTTGGCTACAGGCGCTTCTGCTTCCGGTGCCTCCGTCAGGGACACACGCACGGTATCACCCAGTCCGTCTTCCAGCAGGGTGCCTATACCTACGGCAGACTTAATGCGGCCATCTTCGGCCTCGCCGGCTTCTGTTACGCCTAGGTGCAATGGGTAGGGCTTCAGTCCCTCCTCTTCCAGTTTTTGCACCAGCAGTCGGTAGGCCTGCACCATCACCTGCGTGTTCGAAGCTTTCATGGAGATGACGATGTTATAATACTGCTCGTCTTCACAAATGCGCAAGAACTCCAACGCACTCTCCACCATACCCAGCGGGGTGTCGCCGTAGCGGCTCAGGATACGGTCGGACAGGGAACCGTGGTTGGTGCCGATGCGCATGGCGGTGCCGTGCTCTTTGCATATTCTTACCAGTGGCACAAAGCGTTCGCGTATGCGGTCCAGTTCAGCTTGGTAAGTTGTGTCGTTGTACTCGATTACCTCAAACTTCTTCTTATCGGCATAGTTACCCGGATTAATGCGAACTTTCTCCACGATACGGGCAGCGACCTCGGCAGCGTTGGGTGTAAAATGAATGTCGGCTACCAGCGGGGTATTATAACCACGGCCGCGCAACTCTGCTTTAATATGACGCAGGTTTTCGGCCTCTTTGATGCTGGGCGCCGTAATGCGGATGTATTCGCAGCCCGCCTCGATCATGCGGATGCACTGCTCCACAGAGCCCAACGTGTCCATGGTGTCCACGGTCGTCATGGATTGAACACGGATCGGGTGGTGGGCACCCATCGGCACCTCACCGATTTGTACTTCAATGGTCTCTCTGCGTATATACTCCGTCAGGCTGGGGCAATAGATCTTGTTCATATAGGATTAGGCCTTCGCTAAAGCTTCTTTCTCTTAACTTATTTCAGACCTGCTTTGTTCAACAGGCATACAGCGTAAATTTAGCATCATTATTTTAAAGGGCCTTCATTCCGTTGTGTTTTGTATATTGTAGTAGATTTATGCTACAAACTGTACGTCTTATACCGTCAGAAGCAAACTATGGCGACAAACCCTCTGATTATTTCGGCCAGTGCCAGAAGGGAAAGCGACACAGGGGCTTTTGTGCAGACCCTTTTCAGAGAAACTCCGGCGTATACGCTGCAATTGCTGGACTACCCGATAGATCATTACCGTTATGATGGAAATTACTCAAAGGAAGACCAATTCAATGAAGTAGTAGACCGGCTGCTCACACACGACACGGCCGTGTTTGCGACACCCGTTTACTGGTATGCGATGAGTGGGCATCTGAAAGTTTTATTTGATAGACTGACAGATTTGGTCACTATTAAAAAGCAAATCGGTCGGAAGTTGGCCGGGAAACGTATGTTCTTAATAGCAGTAGGTGCGGATGAAGAGTTGCCTGCAGGCTTTGAGGAACCATTCAGACGAACAGCTGCTTATTTTGATATGAAGTTTATCTCCACTCTTTACTGCCAGTCTTACCATGTAAGAAAAAGAAACCACGAACAGGAGATGTTCCTAAGCAGCATAAGAGAAAACTCAATTTAATAGCCAAAATTATGATACACATGAGCGCCTATATACCTAAAAACGCGGACGTCAAGCTTCGTTCCCTCCTACATTGGGGCAAACTGCGGCAGGAACAGCTGGGAGAAGCCTTTCTGATTACGAAAGACACCGTGATGGGCTTCCTGAAAAGGCAAATAGAACACGGCAACTGGCGAAGCGTGATGGAAGTGCTGAAAGGGAAGCCGATGACGCAGGCGGGCAGGTATATGCTGAGCGAACTACGAAGCAAGGCGGTTAAAAAACTTATCATGCGTATGGGGCTGCGACCAGTCATTGCCACGGCGTTGGTCATTGTGCTTTTACCCATCATACTGGCCAAAGTGGCTGGAGAAGTCGTTGGCTGGATCAGAAACCGAAACTAAATAAAAAAGAGCGCCTACCGCAGGCGCTCTTTTTTATTATAGAATATTGGTTCTAGCGTCTGAACATCAGCTCGCGGTATTTCACCAGTGGCCAATCCTCGTCGTCCACCATCAGCTCCAATTTGTCCACGCTCGTACGGATGGTCTCAAAGTAGGGCATTACTTTCTCGTTGTAGAAGATCGCCTTCTCGCGCACGTCCTCGATCCTGTTAGCCACCTTACGCTGCTGGATCATATCCACTGCGTTGGTCTGGATCGTTTTGATATGGCGGGAGATACGCTTGATCGAGTCTAACGTGGATTCGGTGAACTCGTCTTCCAGCCCCAGCTCTTTCAAGCCGCGAATGTTCTGGATCAGCTTGTTCTGATAGGCAACAGCCGTTGGTATCACGTGGTTGAAGGCAAGGTCGCCCATAACGCGCGACTCGATCTGGATTTTCTTGATATAATCTTCTAACAGGATTTCGTGTCTTGCGTGCAATTCTTTTCTGGAAAGGATGTCATGCCGCGCGAAAAGGTCCTGTACACTTTCACTGCTGTATACATCCAGTGCACGTGGAGTCGACTTGATGTTGGATAAACCACGTGTGGCCGCCTCATCCTCCCATTCTTTTGAGTAGCCATTGCCCTCAAAGCGGATCGCTTTGGAAGCAGCCACATACTCGCGCAGCACCTGGATGATGGCCAGCTCCTTCTTCATGCCCTTGTTATCTATCAGGTCGTCCACTGCCACACGGAAGTCGATCAGCTGATCAGCCACGATCGTGTTCAGCACGGTGATGGAAGAAGAACTATTGGCAGACGAACCCACAGCGCGGAATTCGAACTTATTGCCCGTAAAAGCAAAAGGGGACGTACGGTTACGGTCGGTGTTGTCGCGCAGGATTTCCGGTATCTTGTCTATACCTAGTTTCAAGTACATGTTGTCCCCTTTCTCCATCGGCACCTTGGCCGTACGCTCCAGTTCCTCCAATACCGCGGTCAGCTGCTGGCCCACAAATACCGACATGATAGCCGGAGGGGCTTCGTTGGCACCTAGTCGGTGGTCGTTGCTGGCAGAGGCAATGCTGGCGCGCAACAGGTCGGCGTGCTTATGCACGGCCATCACTGTGTTCACAAAGAACGTCAGGAACTGCAGGTTTTCCTTCGGCTTTTTGCCCGGCGAAAGCAGGTTGACACCTGTGTTGGTGCTCATCGCCCAGTTGTTGTGTTTACCGCTGCCGTTTACGCCTTTATATGGCTTCTCGTGAAGCAGTACTTTAAACCCATGGCGCTCGGCCACACGGTCCATGATGTCCATCAAAAGTTGGTTGTGGTCCACGGCCAGGTTGGCATCCTCAAACGTCGGGGCACATTCAAATTGGTTCGGTGCCACTTCGTTGTGACGGGTGCGCAAAGGTATACCCAGCTTCAGGGCCGACTTCTCGAAGTCTACCATGAACGAGTGCACGCGGCTGGGGATTGAACCAAAGTAGTGATCCTCCAACTGCTGGCCTTTGGCAGGCGCATGGCCAAACAAGGTACGGCCCGTCATCGCCAGGTCAGGGCGCGCTTCGTATAGGGCGCGGTCCACCAGGAAATACTCCTGCTCTATACCTAAGGTGGTGTTCACTTTTACTACCTCCTTGTCGAAATACTGGCAAACCGGAACTGCCGCCTGGTTGAGGAGGTTCAGCGATTTTAGCAATGGGGTTTTGTAGTCCAGCGCCTCTCCGGTGTAGGAAACGAAAATAGTAGGGATACACAGCGTGCGTGTGCCGTGATTTTCGATCAGGAAGGCTGGCGAGGATGGGTCCCAGGCAGTATAGCCACGTGCCTCGAAGGTATTGCGTATACCACCGCTCGGGAACGAGGAGGCATCCGGCTCCTGCTGCACCAGGGCACTGCCTTTGAAGCTCTCGATCGGATCACCCTCGCTGGTCAGGTCAAAGAAGGAGTCGTGCTTTTCGGCTGTGGAGCCTGTTAGCGGCTGAAACCAGTGCGTATAGTGTGTGGCACCCTTGCTCATAGCCCATGTCTTCATGGCAGCAGCCACAGCATCCGCCAGATGCCGGTCTACTTTTTCACCCGCGTCGATGGTAGCGCAAAGCCTTCTGAAGTTTTCGGTCGACATGGTGGCGCGAAGCGCCGAATAGCCTAACACATTTTCACCGAAATACTCTGAAATTTTGCTGGTTGGCAGTACTAGCTCTGCCGGTTTGCGCTGACTTACCAGTTCGAGCGCCTTGAAACGAAGAATTGCCATGGGGAGAAGGAAGTTAGGGTATAAATTCTGACCAAAGGTAAAAACCAGATTAATACGTTGTATCAGAGAGGGTATGTTTTTTTAGGGGGTAAACTAAATTATTTGGTAGAATACTTCAGGACACCCCTAATTATATAGGGGTATTTTTAATAAACTCCATTTTAAAAGTATTTAATCAGGTGTAGTTGACCAGAACATGACCGACCTGAATTATAATTGAACAAGCGGCGTTTAAGAGAGGACGCATAAGTTGTATATTTGCAGCCGTGAAACGAAGCCTATTATATCAGCCACTCTATTTTCTATTCTGGGTGCTCTACTTTGTTGCAGCCAGGGCTATTTTCCTGTTTTACCACGACAACCGCACCCAGGAGTTGTCGCAAACTGACCTTTGGACCATCTTTGCCAAGGGCTTGCGCCTCGATCTTTCGTTCAGTTCTTATGTGAGTGCCATCCCTTTTCTGGCTATTCTGGCCACTGCCCTGTTCCCTGGACTGCGGGTGCGTAAGTTTATCCGCTACTATACCTATACTATATTGGTGTTGCTGTCGGTGTTGATGGCCGTAGACCTGGAGCTCTATACCTACTGGGGTTTCAGGCTCGACTCCACCCCTATGCTATACCTGAACACACCGGGTGAAATGGCGGCATCTGCAGCGGCTGCACCCATCCTGCTGCTCAGCGCCATCGCACTTGCCACCAGTCTGGTCTTCGCCGTGCTGTTCCGCTATACCTTCGATTACAAAAATTACCACCTCAGTTTCTCGAAGCTGCGGTATGCAGGTATAGCCCTGCTGTTCACTGTCCTGCTAATACTACCTATGCGGGGCGGCTGGCAGCAGATTCCGATTAACCAGAGTGTGGTGTATTTCTCGGAGAACCCCTACGCTAACCATGCCGGTCTCAACATGCCCTGGAACCTGATGGACACCATGCTGAAGTACAACGAGGAGACGCGCAACCCCTATCAGTACATGGACCATGAAGCGGCCGCTGCGAAAGTAGCTGAACTCTACGCTGCCACTGCAGACTCATCAGAGAACATTTTAAGGGTAGAGCGGCCGAATGTACTCTTTATCATCCTGGAGAGCTATACGGCCAAGTATGTGGAGCATCTGGGTGGTGAGCCGGGCGTTACGCCCAATCTGGATCAGCTGGCTAAAGAGGGGGTTAGCTTCACCAAACTCTACTCGAGTGGCGACCGCAGCGAAAAAGGCATGGTGGCCTTGCTAAGCGGCTATCCGGTGCAGACCACGACCTCTATCATCAAAAACCCGAAGAAAACAGAGAAACTTCCCTACCTGAGCCAGGTGTTTAAGCAAGCTGGGTATGGCACCTCCTTTTATTATGGAGGCGAGTTGGAGTTTGCCAACATCCGGTCATACCTGCAAAACGGCAAGTACGACCGCCTGATCGACAAGCATGATTTTCCGGCCAAGAGCTACAATTCCAAGTGGGGTGCCCATGACCATGTTCTCTTTGAGCGTGTGCTGAGAGACCTTTCCAGCGAAAAAGAACCCTTCTTTAGCACCGTCTATACCTTGAGCAGCCACGAGCCTTTCGAGATTCCGATCCCTGCCAAATTTAAGGGGGAGAAAGTAAGCGACAAGTTCAAAAATTCGATTTACTATACCGATTGGGCTTTGGGTCAGTTCATCGAGCAGGCGCGGCAGCAGGCGTGGTGGGACTCGACCTTAATCGTGCTGGTGGCAGACCACGGTCACCCGTTGCCATACAACGACCCAAATTACCGCAGCACCAAGTTCCGTATACCTTTTATATTAACCGGTGGCGCTGTGGCTACAAAAGGTCAAACGATTGCTACCATTGGCAGTCAGACAGACGTTGCTACTACCCTGCTCTACCAGTTGGGCTTGCCTTATCAGGACTTCAAGTGGAGTCGCAACCTGCTGGCACCAACTTCCTATCCTTTTGCGTTTTATGTATTTCGGGATGGCTTTACGTTCATCACACCGGGCAAGGTACTTTCCTTCGACAATGTGTCCGGGAAACCCATTATCAAAGGCAAGGGAGTCACGCAAAAGCAGCTTGAATTTGGGAAGGCCTACATGCAGTACTCCTTCGAGGACTTTGTGAGAAAATAGATGGCAGGTAGCGTGGTCAGGTATAGGGCGTGCAAAAATGCGGGCAGGTATAAGGTATTGTACTGGATCCCAATAGCTTCATTACATAGCGGCGCGTTCACGCTTTGAAAATTTTAATTCTTATCTTTGCACCCTTATTATGAAAAAGGTAGCATTTTATACACTGGGCTGTAAGCTCAACTACTCTGAAACCAGCACGATCGGAAGGATATTCCAGGAGCGTGGTTTTGAGAAGGTGGAGTTTACCGATACACCCGACATTTACGTGATCAATACCTGCTCTGTCACTGACAATGCAGATAAGAAATGTCGTAAGATCGTGAAGGAGGCGCAAAAGCACTCCCCAAATGCTTTTATAACGATAGTGGGTTGCTATGCCCAGCTTAAACCGAAAGAGATCAGCGAGATTCCGGGGGTCGATGCCGTGCTCGGTGCCGCTGAGAAGTTTCAGTTGGTGGACATCCTGGAGACCTTTGAGAAGAGAGAACAGCCGCAGGTATACGCCAGCGCCATCAGCGAGGCCAACACGTTTCATAACTCCTACTCCTTCGGCGATCGCACCCGCACTTTCCTGAAGGTACAGGACGGTTGCGACTACTCCTGCACATTCTGCACCATTCCATTGGCCCGCGGCAACAGCCGCTCCGATAGTATTGCCAATGTGGTGCGCGCCGCCAACGAAATTGCCGAGTCCGGCGTGAAGGAGATCGTGCTGACGGGCGTGAACACCGGTGACTTTGGTTTGCAGGACGGAGAGCGCGTGGAGACTTTCTTCGGGCTGGTGCAGGAACTTGATAAAGTGGCAGGTATAGACCGCTTCCGGATCTCTTCGATCGAGCCGAATTTACTCAAGGACGAGATCATTGAGTTTGTGAGTCAGAGCGAGCGCTTCATGCCGCACTTCCATATACCCCTGCAGTCCGGCTCTAACAAGATACTGAAGCTGATGCGCCGCCGCTACCTGCGCGAGCTTTATGCTGACCGTGTCGCCACCATCAAAGCCCTGATGCCGCATTGCTGCATTGGCGTGGACGTGATCGTGGGCTTCCCGGGCGAAACAGAAGAAGATTTCCTGGAGACTTATAATTTTATTAACGGCCTTGATGTGAGCTACCTGCACGTGTTCCCTTACTCGGAGCGCGAAAACACCGTAGCACCCGATATGCCGGGCAAGGTGAGCATTAAAGACCGTAACCGCCGGGCAGACATGCTGCGCATCCTTTCCGAAAAGAAAAAGCGCTTTTTCTACGAACAGAATATTGGCCGTGAGTTTACAGTGCTGTTTGAGGACGATGTGAAAGATGGTGTGATGGAAGGCTGGACAGAAAATTATGTGCGCGTAGCGGCTAAATACGACCCTGTCCTTGTCAATGAAACAAAGCACGTACGACTGACCGGCATCAACGAGCAGGGCTTAATGGAGGCCGAAGAAACTTATATTGAGGTACTGAAACATTAAAAATTCTGAATTTTTAAAAATTAGCCCTATATTTTCAGCCTGAAACAATCAATAACAGTTTAATTAACTACTTGTGAACCTATCTAGAATCGTTTTGGGAGTTGCTTTGGGCGCTCTAGTGACTGCTTGTAACACAGATCAAAAACCTCAGGCGACCGGTACCGCCACTACTTCGTCCACCAGCACAGACACCCTGGCTACCGCTGGCACAACTGACATAGTGTACATCAATTCAGACTCTCTGCTGAGCAAGTATGAGTATTTCAAAGACGCTCGTACGCGTTTCCAGTCCAAAACGCAGAAGGCCGAGAAAGATTTACAGTCCAAGGCGGCTGCTTTCGAGAAAGATGTGCAGAACTACCAGCGTAACGGAGGCGGCATGACCGTGGAGCAGCGTGCTTCTACAGAGCAGAAACTACAACAGCGTCAGCAGCAGTTGCAGCAGCAGAGCCAGAACACTGGTAACCAACTCGCCACAGAAGAAGCAGAGGAAATGAAGAAGATCTACGACCGCGTAGAGGCATACCTGCAAAAGCTGAGCCAGGAAAGAGGTTATAAGATGGTGCTGACCTACTCCAGAGGCCAGAGCGCTATCCTGTACGGCGATAATTCCCTTGATATAACAGAAGAAGTACTGACTGGTTTGAACAACGAGTACGACCAGGAGAAAGAAGCAGCGAAGTCAACAGACACTGCTGCTACCAAAAAGAAATAACCTGAAACACAGGTATAGCAAAAGAAAAGGCGGACTCTTAAGTCCGCCTTTTTTATTTCATTCAGTTAATGCAGTCGCCATTATCCCCTTACCCCGAACGCTGCTCACTTGATGACATTAGGTATGCTATACCTGTCTAAAAGAACTTGTAAGAGATCGGTGCAGTCAGTCTACAGCGAAGTCCGGTGCTAGTATCTTTTATACCTTTCTTTTACTGCCATTCAACCAGGCATAACCTTGCTTGCTCCAGCTGCTCCCACCGGATGGATACCTACCCGACTGTTCCCACCATCCTGTAGGTACATAGGGCTTAAAAAGATTCCTAATAGGAAATTCGCGTATTACCTTGCTCAGCTCGCGAAACTTTGTTGCAATTAAGGATCTGCACCAATCGTTTCTCTGCGAAGAAGCGTTCAGGTACATCCAGAGACTCCACCAAAGGTTTACTCGTAGCGGAGCGATTCGATTGGGTCGAGCTTAGAGGCGCGGTGAGCGGGGTAGTAACCGGAAAGCACGCCCACAACCACACAGATCGTTAAACCCACCATTACCCAGATCCAGGGCACAATAAAGCCGCCCTCTCCGATCAGGGACGCGATGCCATTGCCCATCAGGATGCCCAGGAAAATGCCGACGATACCGCCCAGTATACAGATCACCACGGCTTCGATCAGGAACTGCTGCTGAATTTGCTTTGCTGTTGCTCCCAGCGCCTTGCGGACACCGATCTCGCGCGTACGCTCATTCACCGACACCATCATGATGTTCATCAACCCGACTGAGGCTCCCAGCAAAGTGATGAAGCCGATCACAAAGCCACCTACTTTCAGGTAACCGGAAATCTCGTTCAGGCTCTGGATCAGGGAGTCGCTTCTTCTGATCTCAAAAGACTCGTCTTGCCCTAACCTGTCCTGGCGCACGTTGCGCATCACCCCTGTCGCCTCGCCCATCACATAGGTGAGCTCTTCGGGTTTAGAGATAGAGGTCTTGATATTATAGGTCAGAGTGCCCGTACCTGCCTGCGGAATCTGCCGGCCTGTTTCGAGCGGAATCAGGATCATGCGGTCGCCGCCGCTGCCGCCCATGCTGCTACCGCGCTTCTCGAGTTCACCCACAATCTTGAAACGGCGTCCCAAAAAGGTGATATATTGGTTGATCGGGTCTGTTTTGGGGAAAAGTTTGGCAGAAATTTCTTTACCGATAATGGCGACATTTGTTCCCAGCTCCAGTTCGTAGCTTGAAAAGGCGCGACCACGCTCCAGGTTTAGGTTCTGGCCAGCCAGGTAGAATTCGTCGCCGGCTATCACGTTTATGTTCGGGTTCGTCTTATCCATGGCGCTCTTCACAACAGTAGCACCTGAAACATTCGCCGAAAGGCTTACCTGTGCCTTCGCCCCCATCAGCTCCTTGTACTTAATGGCCTGCTCGTAGTTGATATTCGGGTATACCTTTTCGGTTCTGCCTTGTCCGTTGTTACCATTGCCGCTGTTGAACTTCTTCCGGATATCGAATGAGTTGGCTCCCAGGCTCGAAAAGGTCTGGTTGAGGGAGTGCTTCATGCCGTCTACCGCCGTGAGTATACCGACCAGCGACATAATACCGATCGAGATGATCAGGCCGGTGAGGACAGTGCGCAGCAGGTTATTTTTGATGGCTCGAATACTTTCCCGTATATTTTCGAACAGGTCCATAGCTTAGGTCTATATGCGAAACGTTCCCCCCTGCGTTAAGTATAAGGGAGAACCTCTTGTTTCTAATTGACCTCTAATATCTGAAAAAAGAACCAATTTCAATACATTTGTTACCATATGTTAAGCCCATGAAGATATTCCGCCATTTTCTACTGCTCGCCGCATACCTGGTGCTCCCTTTCCATGCGTTCAGTTCTACGGTGCTGATACCGATGGACGGGACACAGAAAGACCACCTGAAATCGTATGGAGCAGCGTATTGGGTACTATCCAAAAGCGTGTCAGTGGACTGGCTGCTCAACTTCAGGGGGGGAAGTTTCGCCTTTCAGCATGCGCCGCAGCTCGAAAATGAACTGGTCGTCCGGGGCATCAGCTACCAGGTTATTTCGGATGCGCAGTACAATACCATCCTCACCCAGATCAGCGACCCGGAGGCGAACATGGACGTGATGAAACTGGAGAAAGTGCCGAAGATCGCGGTCTATACCCCAAAATCGAAGATGCCCTGGGACGATGCCGTGACACTGGTGCTGACCTATGCCGAGATTCCCTACGATAAAATTTACGACGAAGAGATCATACGCGGCGACCTGCCCAAGTACGACTGGTTACACCTTCACCATGAAGACTTTACAGGCCAGTATGGAAAGTTTTACTCCAGCTACCGCCACTACCCCTGGTACCAGGAGCAACAGAACGAAGCGGAGGCCTCAGCCAAATCCCTCGGCTTTAAAAAGGTATCAGAACTGAAAGGCGCCGTGGCACGCACCATCCGTGACTTTTGTGCAGGAGGAGGCTTCTTGTTTGCCATGTGCTCGGCTACCGACACCTACGACATAGCCCTGGCTGCTGAAGGGCTGGACTTTATTGAAGCGATGTATGATGGGGATGGCGCTGATCCCAATGCCCAAAGCAAGCTGGACTTTGGTAAAACCTTTGCCTTCAAGGATTTTTCGCTGGTTCGCAATCCCCTGGAGTACGAATACTCCAACATCGATATGCAACCGCAGGAGCGCGGCCTGACCGAGCAGAATGACTTTTTCCAGCTCTTCACTTTTTCTGCCAAGTGGGACCCTATACCTACCATGTTGACACAGAACCACGCCAAAACCATCAAAGGATTCATGGGCCAAACCACCGCTTTCCGCAAAGGACTGGTGAAACCTGAAGTAGTGGTGATGGGCGAGAACAAAGAAATAGGCGAGATAAGGTATATGCACGGCACCTTCGCCCGGGGCACCTGGACCTTCTATGGCGGCCATGATCCGGAAGACTACCAGCACCTGGTGGGCGAAGACCCGACCGACCTAGCCCTACATCCCAACTCACCCGGCTACAGGCTTATCCTGAACAACATCCTGTTCCCGGCAGCCAAGAAGAAAAAGCAGAAGACGTGATTTTTAGATTGCTAAATTGTTGATGGTTAAATTGTTTTAAAAACTCACTCCTAATTTGTTTCTTCTTTAGATTATTTGACGAAGTACATTAGTGGCCAATCCCGAAGAATATGTTATCGGAATGAAACCAACAATTTAACAATAGCTCCGCAGGGGCAAACAATTTAACAATTCAACCTAATGCATCCTGTCCGGGCGGGGTTCCAACTTTCGGATGATCTCTGCTTCGATTTCGAGCAGTTCTTGCAGGCGGACATCCACTACGTCGGCGGGCATATATTCCTTGGCCAGCTTCACGAAGCTTACGTAATGGCCTGCCTCTGATACCATAAGCTCGTAATAGAATTTCTGCAGGTCCTCGTCCTGTATGTTCTTCCAGAGCAATTTGAAGCGCTCGCAGCTGCGGGCCTCAATCAGGGCATTCACCAGCAGGTGGTCCATCAATTGTCTTTCGCGCAGGCCCCCTTTCCGGATGTGCTTGGTCAGTTCCACCACATACTCGTCGGGTCGGTTACGGCCCAAGCCCCAGCCGCGCTTCTTGAGTTCTGCCAGCACGCGCTCGAAGTGGCTCCACTCCTCGGCCACCAGATCCGTCATTTCTTCCACCAGGCGGGTTTTGTCCGGGTATTTTACGATCAGGGATATACCTGAAGTCGCCGCTTTCTGCTCGCAATAAGCATGGTCTACCAGGATCTCTTCAATGTTTTTCTCGGCAATATTCACCCAACGCGGGTCTGTAGGGAGTTGAAGGCGCAGGATGGTTTTGGTGAACTGGGAAGACATAGGTAAGAATCAATTAATCGAAGAACATCCACTTGATGCCGAACACAAAGCTCGTGCGCATACCCGGGTAGTAGGGTGTGGTAAAGTAACCGGGCGCTGTCAGGTCGGAAGCGATGTTCGACATTTTCAGGAACACGTTCAGGCTTTTGATATCCGCCGTGATGAACACATCCGCTATCGGGTAGGGTTGAATTGTAAAAGCATTCTGCAAATGGAATTGCTGCGTCACCGGCATGTAGGCATCGGCCATGTAGGCGGTAGGCGTATATACCTGCACCCCAAACTGGCCTATCAGCGCTCTTCTGAACAAAGCCCCTTCGAAGTATAGCTTGGAATCAAAGAACCACTCCGGTATGCGGAAAACCGGGGCTTCGTTGGTGTTGGTATAGGCGACAAAGTTTTCGAAATGAATCTTACCGAAACGAATGTGATGCTGGAGTTCAACGCCAAACACTTGCTGGTTGTCTGCATACTGCGTAGGTACGGCAACCGTGTCGAAATATATGTGGCGTTTGATGTGGTTGAAGTGACCGGTCAGCCGCACATACTGTCGTTCACCCAGCTTGCTGGCGAAGGTTGCTTCCAAGCGATCGGTTACAGAATTGTTGAAATAGTTGATCCAGTCAAAGTGGTTGCTGATCAAACGCTGCTCCACTAAGGATGGGGAACGCAAGACACGGCTAACCCGCCCCTGCAGAGGGCCCAATTTGGCTGTGGCGCCAACTTTGTAGTCGTTCGTCATCTGGAACTCCCCGTCAAAGGACAGCAATGCCTGCTTGTACATGAGCCGGAACTCACCGCCTACAAACAGTTGGTTCAGGCTGTTGCTAATTTCGTTGTATACCTCAACGCTCGAATCCTGCGCTGCCGTGCTCAGCACCCTGTAGTCCAACTTGGAATTACGGTACTTGGCGTAGGCTTTGTAAAAAGAGATTTTATTGTTGCCGGTTACACCTGCCACGTTCTCCATTTCGCGGTAAAAACTGCGGTCATCCGTTCGGTTGAGCCCAGAAAGCACGCGTGGGTAAAAAATAGGCGTACGTTCTTCATTGGTCTGTCTTGGAATGGCATCATCCTGAAAAATATCATTCTGGCTGCCCCAGTCAAAGCTATGGAAGAGCTTCAGGTCCTCTCCTGCCAGCTTATACATGTGCAGCAGGTGGTAGTTGTTGCGGAGTTCACGCGTGGATGCCTGGTCCAGATTTGTAGTCGCCTGCTGGAACAGAAAACGGTTTGCCTCCTCGGCTGTTATACCGCCAAACTCAATCTGCTCGTGGTTGAGGTGCGTAAAGTTGGCAAAGAGGTGGTATTTCTCGTCTTCAGAGCGGTAGTGGGTAAAAGCTTTCACAGCCTGGCTGCTCAGGATACCATCCCGATTGGTCACGCCCGGGCCTATCTGCCTGTTTCCGGAAATGATCTGGTAAGCCACACCGGCATTCCAGCGTGGGGTAATGTTGCGGGCATGGGTGGCTTCAAAGATCTGCTCTCCCCGCTGCCCCTGAACATAGTAAATATGGGAGTATGGGGAACGCGTGTCGTAATAATTGATGGTGTGCGGATCATAGGCGTAACGGTCAAACACGTTTTTGCCCAAGCGGGCGCCGATCTTGTTAGGTACTCTGAAAAGGATGGGTTTGGAAGCTGTTCCCACATTGCCCAGATGCTGATAATAGGCCGTATCCTGATACCAGAAGCGCTCATTTTGCATGTTGTTAATACTGGTATCAATGCGCTGCAAGAGGTACCGTCCTTCCAGCACGTCGTTTTCATACAACTGCAGGGTTGTTTTAGGACTGTAGAGTGCTTTCGTCGTGTCGTCGATGATCTGGGACTGTGCCTGCGCGGCGCCAGCCAGACCCACCAGGAGCCATATTACTGCTAAGAGCTTACTTTTCACAAGCCAAAATTAGTGATTTTCGTGCAACCCGTATACGTACTGACAGGAAGTATCAGGTGCTTTCCTTTAAATTTTATCCGTTGCTAACGATTTAGCCTCTTGAAAAGAGCTGATGTGCTGCCTGATCAACGTATCAAACACCTCGCCCTGCTGCAGAAAATATACCTCTATCGGCACATAAAAAATAGGCAACTGGCAGGTAAGATTTGCCAAAGTGCTATCAGTTAATTTAACAGCGTCTTTCCGTGTCGTGATGATACTTAAGCTTTTACCCCGCTCCTGCTCCAGCAAAGCTTGCAGTTTTTGCATATCGGCCAAGGTATAGCTGTAGTGATCCGCATACTCCAGATGCGTTACCACTTCATACCCTTTATCAGTCAGATAACGCAGCAGAGGCTCCGCATTCGCTATACCTGTGAGCAAAGCCACGCGTTTAGATACCTGCACCACATTGCCTATACCTACCGGATTGCCATACCGGAACGCGCTGAAGAAAACCGGCGTGTCGGGTAAACTATACCGCTGTACACTTTTTGTGATGTCGGCTAATTGAGCAGGCTCCAGACCGGGTGGACACTTGGTTACGATGATGGCATCTGCCCGTCGGGCGCCCTGTCGCGGCTCGCGCAGCAAACCAGTTGGCAGTACGTGGTCTTTGTAAAACAGACGTCCAAAGTCCGTTAGCATTAGGTTCAGCGAAGGGCGAACGGGCCGGTGCTGCATAGCGTCATCCAGAATGACGACCTGCGTGGCTGGTTGAATATCAAGTAGTTGCGATATACCGGCCGGTCTGCTCTCACACACTGCCACCAGCGCCTCCGGGAAATCAAGGTGGTACTGAAAAGGCTCGTCCCCCAACGTCTCGGCCGTCGCGCGTTCATTAGCCAGCACAAAACCTTTGCTTTTCCGTCGGTAGCCTCTGCTCAGCACTGCCGTTTTTTTATCGGCTACCAGGCGCAGCAGGTACTCGACGTGCGGTGTTTTACCGGTACCTCCTACGGTCAGGTTCCCTACCGAGATAACCGGCACCTCAAACCGCTTTGAACGCAGCCAGCCTATGTCATAGAGCCAATTCCGCAGCAGCATGATGCCGCCGTAGAGGATCGAAAAAGGCCATAACAGGTAACGCAAAACAGTCATAGGGGTTCGCTATACCTTGCAAAGGTATAGAAATATGCGCAAAGGCTATACCTATACTTGATTCGTATACTCTGAATACACTATATTTAGTACCGACAATATCCGACCCTACAACCATCACATGAAAACGAACCGTACCATTGCCTGTCTTTTGCTCGCGCTGCTGCTTAGCGCGGCCGCCTGCTCGCCCTGCGCCACCATGCGCTCTGACCCACCGGCACCTGTTGCTTTTTACCTGGTAGATGCCTCCGGCAGCAGTCCGTTCAATAACCCCAGTACCGGCATGCACCCCGACTCTATTCAACTGTTACTGGACGGGGAGCCCTTTAACTACCTCTTTACAGGGACTGATGAAAAGGTCAACAACCTGATTTTTGAGACCTACCCGGTCATGTATACCAAGTCGAGGGTGCGCATGCTGCTGCGCCTCAACAGCCTGAATACCGACACGCTGGATATCGCTTATACCGTGAGCCGGGGCAAGTGCTATACCGACTACACCTACTCGGCCTTTTACTTCAACGGCAAAGAGCTCAAGCGCCAGCCTGAGACGGGTTATCTGCAACTCCAAGTGCTTTAAATTTTCAAGGCTGTCCCGATCTTCGTAATTTGGTGCTTTCAAAAGCAGTCCGGACTATGAATGAGAAAAACACCATTGGCGATATTATAAAGGTACTTGAGCAGTACGCTCCCATCCCCTATCAGGAAAGCTACGACAACTCCGGCCTGCAAACCGGATATGCCAGCGATGAAGTAAAAGGCGTCCTGCTGACGCTCGACTGCACTGAAGAGGTCATAGAAGAGGCGATTGCCAAAGGTTGCAATTTAGTGGTGGCGCACCATCCGGTTATCTTCAAAGGCCTCAAAAGCCTAACCGGTCGGAGCTACGTGGAGCGCACCATCATCAAGGCCATCCAAAATAACATTGCCATCTACGCCTGCCATACCAACCTGGACAGTGTGCACAATGGCGTGAATGCCAAGATCGCGGAGAAGCTCAAACTGCAGAACACCCACCTGCTCACCTCCAAGCCGCATACCTTGATGCAACTGGCCTTTTTTGTGCCTGTTGAGAACACTGATGAGGTGTTAGCCGCTATTCACAAGGCCGGGGCCGGTCAGATCGGCGAGTACAGCGACTGCAGTTTCCAGGTACAGGGCACCGGCCGCTTCCTTCCCTCCGAAAATGCGGACCCCACCATTGGCAAGCCAGGTAAACCGGAACAGGTTGCGGAAAACCGGGTGGAAGTAATTTTCCCGGCCTTCAAGCAACAGCGCATCATGCAGGCCCTGATGGAGGCGCACCCCTACGAAGAAGTAGCACACTTTCTGACCCTGCTCGAAAACGGCAACCAGGAAGTTGGTATTGGGATGATCGGAGAACTGGCAGAACCGATGCAGGAGCAGGAATTTTTGGACTACCTGAAAAAGCACATGCAACTGTCGGTTATTCGCTATGCCCCGGTGGGAGACAAAAAGATCAAGCGGGTAGCGGTTTGTGGCGGATCAGGCAGTTTCCTGATCAAGGACGCCATGCGCCAGGGAGCGGATGCCTACGTGACGGCCGATGTGAAGTACCACGAGTTCTTCGATGCTGAGGGGAAGCTGCTTATTGCCGACATCGGACACTACGAAAGTGAGGTATTTACAAAGGAGATTTTTTATGATACAATTTCCAAAAACTTTGCTAATTTTGCAGTCTATTTATCGGAAGTAAACACAAACCCTATCAGATACACCTAATTAACTACATGGAAAGTACGGTAGCCAGCAAATTAGAAGCATTGCTAAAGCTTCAGAGTATCGATTCGCAGCTTGACGAAATCAGACGAGTAAGAGGCGATTTACCAGAAGAGGTTCAGGACCTCGAAGATGAAATTGAGGGCTATGAGGTAAGGGTTCGTAAGTTTGACGATGAAGTGGCCGCCCTGAACGACAGCATTGCCCAGCGCAAGCAGTCTATCAAAGACGCCGAAGGTCTGATTCGCAAATACGAAGACCAGCAGACGAACGTCCGCAACAACCGCGAGTACGACGCCATCACGAAAGAGATCGAACTGCAGAAACTGGAGATCCAGATCGCAGAGAAGAAAATCAAAGAAGCACACTACCAGATCGAGCAGAAGATCAACGAGATCGAAGGCACGAAGAACCGCCTGGAAGAGCGTCGCAAAGACCTTGACACAAAGAAGCACGAACTTGACCAGATCGTAGCCGAGAGCGAGGAAGAGGAAAAGAACCTGGAGAAAGACCGGGATAACGCTGCCCACCAGATTGAGGATCGTCTGCTAACCGCTTATAACCGTATCCGCAAAAACGTACGCAACGGTCTTGCCGTGGTGTTGGTAAAGCGTGACGCCTGCGGTGGTTGCTTCAACACGGTGCCTCCTCAGCGCCAGGCTGACATTGCAGCCCAGAAAAAAGTGATCGTATGCGAGCACTGTGGCCGTGTAATGGCAGGTGTTGAGCAGCGTATCTACTAAATCATTGATGTGTTGAGCGTTATGCGCTTGCATACATACTTAAAAAGGATGGCGTTTGCCCATCCTTTTTTTTTGTGTCTATATCTGTTCCTTTCTTTTCCTTCACAGGCAGCCTCCGTCTACAGTCCGGCCGTGCGCCAGGCCTATGAGGCCACGATCAGTCTGCGCATACCGGAAGGCCGCCGCCTGGTCCAGCAGGAACTCATTGGCAATCCTGACAACGCCGCCGCCCTCCTGGTCGCCAACCAGCAGGATTTTCTAACCTGGGCAATTCAGCAAAACCCGGAGGTATCCGACGGCATACTCGCCCGGCAGGAGAAACGGTACCAGCGGCTCAGCAGCCTCAAGGAAAATTCCGTTTGGGTTAGTTATGCTCTCGCCGAAGTGCGACTGCAGATCGCTTTGAGTAAACTACTACAAGGTAACAAGCTGGGTGCCGCCTGGGATTTGCGCCAGGCCTACCTGCAGTACAGTGCCAACGCCCGTCTATACCCTGACTTTCTGCCAAACCGCAAAACACTGGGTGCCCTGCAGGTGCTCATCGGCTCCGTGCCCGACTCCTACCGCGTGCTGCTCAACATCATCGGGATGCAGGGTAGTATCGAGACAGGTATGACCAACTTAAAAGCAGCTGCTACCAAAAGCAATCCCTTCCGGGAAGAGGCGCAGCTTCTGCTGGCGCTGCTGCAGCATCTGGTGGATCCGGAAGCAAATGATCTGGCAGCTGAATCAGTTCTGAAACTTAGCAGGCAGTCACCCGACAACCTCCTGTTTAGCTTTGCGGCCATGCACGTACTCAAAAAGACGCGTGAAAGTGATTTAGCTTTGCAGGTATACCTTGTTAGGCCACAGCAACCCGGCTACCTCGCTTTTCCTTACCTCCACCACATGGCGGCCGACCTATACCTGTACAAGGGCGACTTCAGCAACTCCATCAGATCAAACCATTTGTTTCTGTCGCAGCATAAAGGCGATAACTACCTGAAGGCGGCAAACTACAAGCTATACCTGGCCCACTGGCTGGGCGGGCAGTCGCAACAGGCAGAGAAGCACCTGGCGTTAATAGCACAACAGGGCAAAACGAAAATGGAAGAAGATGCCTATGCTGAACGATTCATAAAGGAACAACCGAACCCGAACCGCTACCTGATGCTGGCCCGTTTGCAGTATGATGGCGGCTATTATGAGGAAGCGCTGCAAGTCATGTCTCAGATATCGCTAACACCAGAAACCAGCCCAGCTGAGCGAGCCGAGTACTATTACCGGAAAGCCCGCATCAACCATGGCATGCACAATCTGCCACAGGCCAAACGCAATTATGAACAAGCCATTGCAGCGAGCCAACACACGAGCCTGTACTTTGCGCCATACGCTGCCCTGCAACTAGGTTACCTATACCAGGACGAGCAAAAGCCCCAGCTAGCCAGACAATGGTACACCAAAGCCCTGGCCTACAAAGGGCATCCCTATAAAAACAGCATAGACGGCAAAGCCAAACTGGCTCTCCAGACGCTTAAAAAGCCGTAAACCCATGGACTATACCTTCCACATACCTATACCTGAGTTGCCGGTTCCGCTTGACATTTTCCGTCGGAAGGCGCTGGCCTGGGCGCAGCAGTTTCCGCTGGTAGCCAGCTATACCTCCAATGGAATCACCTATCCCTATGGCGGCTTTGATGAATTGATCGCCGTGTCGAATGGCGAGCCCGTTAAGTGGGAGCATGAAAACGCATTTGAGGAATTGCAGCAAAAACTGGCAACGCAACAGCAACTCTGGTGCGGCTACCTGGGCTATGACCTCAAAAACCAGGTCGAAAAACTAAGCAGTCGAAATCAGGATGAAGTAGGATTTCCGGATATTTTCTTCTTTGAGCCGGAGTTATACCTATACTTCCAGGAAGACGGCATAAATATTTGCAGTAAAGACGATAATATTCCTTCCATTCTATCTAGAATTCAGGCTACATCTATACCTGAAGCCTTCAGCAACCCGCCGATTCAACTAAAGCAAAGAGTTGCAAAAGATGACTATGTCCGGAACGTAGAGCGGGTGCGGGACTACATCCGGGATGGGGAGGTGTACGAGTTGAACTACTGCATGGAATTTTACGCTGAGGAGGTCAAGTTAGACCCATTGCCGTTATACCTGCAGCTCAACGCCCTTTCCCCTACTCCCTTCTCAGGCTTCCTGAAGTACGGCGATCTATACCTGCTGTGCGCTTCACCGGAGCGTTTTCTCAAGAAAGAAGGTCGGAAACTGATCTCCCAGCCGATTAAAGGGACGATCCGCCGAGGCGTCACGCCCGAGGAAGACCAGCAACTACAGCACCAACTGCGGCACGACGAGAAAGAACTGGCCGAGAACATGATGATCGTGGACCTGGTGCGCAACGACCTGCGCCGCTCTTGCGCCACGGGCACGATTCGCGTTGAAGAAATGTTCGGCATTTACGGCTTCCGCCAGGTTTCGCAGATGATCTCCACGATTACCGGAGAGCTGCGGCCTGAATGTGGTATAGCCGATGCACTGAAAGGCGCTTTCCCAATGGGCAGCATGACGGGCGCGCCTAAAATACGGGCCATGGAACTGATCGAGGAGCTCGAAGTTACCAAACGGGGCCTCTACTCCGGCGCTTTCGGCTACCTGAAACCTAATCAGGATTTTGATTTCAATGTCGTGATCCGAAGCTTACAGTTCAATGCTGCTAAAGGCTATTTATCTTTTATGGTGGGCAGTGCCATCACCTACGACTCTATACCTGAGCAGGAATACGAAGAGTGCCTGCTCAAAGCGCAAGGTATACGCAAAGCACTGGGGCTGGAATAAGCCTTATATTTTGAGAATTCCTCTGCCATTCTGTCACGTTTTACAGCGGATTATAGTATATTTGCACCTCCTAAGAGATTTTTTGAAGCATGGATCCAATCATTGATTTAGATTTTATAGATAACCGCACACCAGAGCAGGCAACTGCCGCGGCTTCCTGCGACACCAAAGTAACAGCTGAAACCAATACCGGCAAATCCCGCAAACTCTACATCGAGAGCTACGGCTGCCAGATGAACTTCTCAGACAGCGAGATCGTGTCGTCAATCATGTTTGAGCAGGGTTTTGATACCACGGCGCATATTGAGCAGGCGGATGTGGTGTTTCTGAACACGTGCTCTATCCGTGAAAAAGCGGAGACAACCGTACGCAACCGATTGGGTCAGATCAATTATTTCAAGAAGAAGAAGCCCGAGATGGTGATCGGCATACTCGGCTGTATGGCCGAGCGCCTCAAAAAATCGCTGTTGGAAGAAGAAAAGATCGTGGACCTGGTGGTGGGTCCCGACGCCTACCGCGACCTGCCCAACCTGATCAGCGAAGTGGACGGCGGGCAGAAGGCGGTGAACGTGCTGCTTTCCCGCGAGGAAACCTATGCCGACATCAACCCAATACGCCTGAACAGCAACGGAGTAAGCGCCTTTATCTCTATTATGCGCGGCTGTGACAACATGTGCTCTTTCTGCGTAGTGCCCTTCACCCGTGGTCGTGAGCGCTCACGCGATGCCCACTCCATTGTGCGCGAGGCTCAAGCCCTGGTAGCACAGGGATACAAAGAAGTAACCCTGCTGGGTCAGAACGTGGACTCCTACAAATGGGCTTCGGAAGACAGGACTGAGCAGGTAAACTTTGCCCAGTTGCTGGAGATGGTGGCCAAACTCAGCCCGACTATGCGGGTGCGCTTCTCTACCTCCCACCCCAAAGACATTACGGACGAGGTGTTGTACACGATGAAAAAGTACGACAACATCTGCAAATACATTCACCTGCCGGCACAGAGCGGCAACTCCCGTGTGCTGGAGCTGATGAACCGTACTTACGACCGTTCCTGGTACCTCAACCGCGTCGATGCGATCCGTGCTATACTCGGCGAAGACTGCGGCATCTCCTCTGACATGATCGCGGGCTTCTGCTCCGAGACAGAGGAAGAGCACCAGGACACCCTTTCGCTGATGGACTATGTGCAGTACGACTACTCATACATGTTCTTCTACTCTGAGCGCCCCGGAACTCTGGCTGCCCGCAAACTGGAGGACGATGTGCCGCTGGAAGTAAAGAAGCGTCGCCTGGCCGAGATCATCGAAAAGCAGCGCGAATGCTCCCTGAACCGCAACAAGCGCGATGTGGGCCGCATGCACCGCGTGCTGGTAGAAGGATTCTCCAAGAAGTCGGACCAGCAGCTGAGCGGACGCAACGACCAGAACAAAGTGGTGATCTTCGATAAGAAGCATTACCAGAAAGGCGACTACGTGAACGTGTTCGTAAACGACTGCTCCGTTGGCACCCTGTTCGGTGAGGCAGTAGACTAATTTGGAGATTTGAAAATTTGGAAATTCGAAGATGACGAATCGTAAGCTTTGCTCTTCAAAACCATTTTCAAATCTGCACATCTCCAAATCTTCAAATCAAGATAATTCATGCGCAACATCGATATACAGAGCATAAAACAGCGCTTTGGCATTATTGGCAACTCACCCTTGCTCAATTACGCCATACAGGTAGCGGCCCAGGTCGCTCCTACCGAGATGACCGTGCTGATTACGGGTGAGAGCGGCAGCGGCAAGGAGTCATTTTCCAAGATCATTCACCAACTGAGTCCGCGCAAGCATGGACAGTTCATTGCCATTAACTGCGGCGCTATACCTGAGGGAACCATCGACTCAGAGCTGTTCGGTCATGAGAAGGGTTCATTTACAGGCGCCTCCGACACGCGTAAAGGCTACTTTGAGGTAACGGACGGCGGCACGATCTTCCTGGACGAGATCGGTGAAATGCCACTCGCCACACAGGCTCGTCTGCTGCGTGTGCTCGAAAACGGGGAGTTTATCAAGGTAGGCTCTTCCAAAGTACAGAAGACGGACGTGCGGGTAGTGGCCGCGACCAACGTGAACCTGATCAATGCTGTGGAGCGGGGCCGCTTCCGTGAAGACCTGTATTACCGCCTGAACACGGTGCCGATCACAGTTCCACCTTTACGCGAACGTGGCGAGGATATTTATTTGCTGTTCAGAAAGTTCGCCTCCGACTTTGCGGAGCGTTACCGCGTTAAATCCATCACGCTGACGCCGGATGCGGTGGAGGAGCTTTTGAGCTTTCGCTTTCCGGGCAACATCCGCCAGCTGAAAAATATCGTGGAGCAGATCTCGGTGCTGGAATATGATCGTGAACTGGACGCTGCCAGGCTGCGACACTACCTCCCCCGCGAACAGGACGGCAGCCAGGTGCCGGCGCTGCTGGCCAGAGAACATGGCGCGGACCAGTCTTTCTCTGAGCGCGACCTGTTGTATAAAGTGCTCTTTGATATGCGCCGCGATGTATCGGATCTCAAAAAGCTGGTGTACGAACTCATGACGCGGCAGCCCGGCGACAACGAGCTGCTGAAAGAGCACAGTCACTTGTTTGAGAACATGGAGCAGTTGAACCATGCCCGCACTTACAAGAGCGCGGAGCAGCATGAGCCTTACTACCTGCCAGTGCAGCAGCCACGCAACGAAGATTATGACGAAGACGAGCCCGTAGAGGACATCTCGCATGAAACCGAGGAAGAAGGCCTGTCGCTGGAGTCGATGGAAAAGGAAATGATCCTCAAAGCGCTCAAAAAGCATAATAACAAACGAAAATACGCAGCCAACGACCTGGGTATTTCGGAAAGAACGCTGTACCGCAAACTAAAGCAATATGATATCGAGAACTAAGAGCTTAACCCTGTGCCTGACTGCGCTGGTCTTTGTCTGCTGCACAGCTTGTGGCATTTACTCATTTTCAGGGGTAAACGTAGATCCTTCTATCCGCACCATTTCTATTCAAACATTCGAAAACAGTGCCGGCGAAGGCCCGTCCAACCTGACGCAGATAGTGACCAACAACTTCAAGAACTACTATCAGCGCAACACCAACCTGACTGTTTTGCAGCGCGACGGCGATTTGCAATTAGAAGGACAGATCGTTACTTTTACACTGACGCCAAACGCTGTGGTGCGCGAGGGAAACATTGACCAGGCCACGCTGAACCGCCTGACGCTGGGGATCCAGATCCGCTATACAAACACTGTGGATCCGGAACAGGATTTTGATCAGCAGTTCACCATCACGGAGGAGTTCCCGCCGACCGTGGACATCACAAGCATTCCGCCAGCGGCCATCGAACGCATGACCGAGCGACTAGTAGCCGATGTGTTTAACAAGACGGTTGCCAACTGGTAGTCATTATATAGCTTCATTACCCTTAACCCTTACATGAACAAATCTGCCTTTCTTAAACTGATCAAGCAGGTATCCGACATTTCTGACCAGCAGCAAAGCGAACTGGAGCAGGTGGCGGCGACCTTCCCTTATTGCCAGACGGCCCATCTGCTGCTGGCAAAGTCAGCTTACGACAGAGGCAGTATGCTCTCTACGCAGCGGCTGCGCCGGGCGTCCGCCTATGCCACCGACCGCCAACTACTGAAGCGCCTTATCTATGCTTCTCCTGTGCTGGAGCCAGTTTATGCTGAAGAAGAAGCACTAGTTGCAGAGGAAACAGAGACGCCCCCGGTAGAAAGTGCCATCATTGAAGAAACCATTGTTGAGACAGTGGAATCCATAACAGAGGATACTGAAACTGTGGTTGCTATACCTGAGTCCGAAGACGGAGACCAGGACGAAACACTGGAGCAAGTGTACAGCCCCGCCTCTGTTGAGCAGCACTCATACCTGCCGGAGGACTCCACTGAACCTACCACAGAAACTCCTGATGCAGAAATAGACTCCGAACTTGCCTTGCTGTTTACTTTTAACAGCATCAGCTCCTCTTCCACTGACCTTCTAAGTAACCGCGAGGAAGAAGATAGTTTGGAGGAGATAGAGCAGGAGACTCAGCACGCGCATCTCTCAGAAGCAGCTGAAGCACTGCATAACCTGGAAGAATCACAGCAGACGGAAGAAGTTTCCTTTTCAGAAGATCAGCCTGATGAAGCTGATGTTGCGGTGCAGGCTATATCTGTTCCGCAGCCCGAACTGACCCTGGATACCCAGTCCGATGAAAAACTGGTAGCTGAGGCCTCAGAATCGGATGTGGAACTGTACGAAGAAGAAGTAGAAGAACCCGCACAGCCAAGCGCGGAAGATGCGGAGATTAACTATTCGTTTGACGAAATTGACCGCCTGTACGCAGAGGACGCCCTGGGCTATTGGATGGGCTCCAGCCGTATGGGCGAAGTACTGCAGTTAAAGGATGATTATACCCGAATTCGTCCCCTTGGCTTCCACCCGGAACTGATCTTAGAGTATAGCAAAACCCACGAACTTGAAAAAGCGATCCAGCCAACGGCGCATGTTCTGAGCAAACAGCTTGACATTATCGACCAGTTTCTGAAGCTCAACCCGAGGCTCAAAACCATGGCCACCCTGAAGCTAAAGCCTGAGCCACAGGAAGATTTATCGCTCAAAAGCTCTAAAATAAAGAAAGGCATGGCCACTGAAAGCCTGGCCAACATCTTTATAAAACAAGGAAAGCCCAAAAAAGCTGCTAAAATTTATGAACAGCTTATTTTGAAATATCCGGAAAAAAAGTCTTACTTTGCCGAACAGATCGAGAAATTACAAAACATAACATAAAATGTATATCGCCCTAATCAGTATCATTCTTTTCATTTGCGTACTTCTTATTTTAGTAGTACTTGCTCAAAACCCTAAAGGTGGCGGACTCTCAAGCCAGTTTGGCGGCGGTGGTGCCAGCCAGCTAATGGGCGTAAAGCGCACAGGCGACCTGCTTGAAAAACTGACCTGGGGTTTTGCCATTGCGTTGGTAGTACTGACACTTGGCACGCACATGATGGTTGATACAAGTACTGACACCACTATCCGCAGCGTAAACGAAGAGCGTGCCCGCCAGATGGGTACTCCAGCTGCTCCGGCCCTGCCAGGAGCTGAAGGTGAAGAAGACATGTCGATCCCAGGTACGGGTGAGATTCCTGAAATGGTAGACACTGCGCAGCAACAGTAGCATTAACACAATATCTGAGAAAGCCGGCCTCTAAAGCCGGCTTTTTTATTTTAGCCGCTCCCTTCCTGCCACTCCATACTGACAGTTCACGCATACCTGACACAGCCTGACAGAAATGTCAGTCACCAGGTAGCCGAAAGCTGCAAAAATGGCTCAAAATGGCAGGAAAATGGCCTTGGCACAGGAAATGATAGAGGGAGTATGGTTTCAACGTTAAATCATTAACCACAAAAACTAAAAACATAACAAACTATGTCAATCAGCATTAAACCATTAGCAGACAGAGTAATTGTAGCTCCTGCTGCAGCAGAAGAAAAAACGAAGTCTGGTATCATCATTCCGGACACTGCTAAAGAGAAGCCACAGCGCGGCGAGATCGTGGCTGTAGGTGAGGGCAAAGTATCTGAGCAAGGCGCTTTGATGAAGCCACAGGTTGCCGTTGGCGACCAGGTGTTGTATGGCAAGTATGCAGGTACCGAGATCTCCGTCGACGGAAACGACTACCTGATCATGCGTGAGTCAGATATTCTGGCTATCCTTTAATTCATCCCATTTAATTAAAACAAAAGCAATATAACTATGGCTAAGAACATCACATTTGATGCTGAAGCTCGCCACAAGATCAAAACTGGCGTTGACAAACTGGCAAATGCTGTAAAAGTTACCTTGGGTCCTAAAGGCCGCAACGTAATCATTGATAAGAAATTTGGTGCCCCTACCATTACAAAAGACGGTGTTTCAGTAGCGAAAGAAATCGAGCTGAAAGACGCGATCGAGAACATGGGCGCACAACTGGTAAAAGAGGTTGCCTCTAAAACCGCTGACCAGGCTGGTGACGGTACTACGACGGCTACTGTTCTGGCGCAGGCTATCTACACAGCCGGTATCAAGAACGTAGCGGCTGGTGCTAACCCAATGGACTTAAAGCGCGGTATCGACAAAGCGGTTCACGCTGTGGTTGAGAACCTGCGTTCACAGTCTAAGAAAATCGAGAACTCTTCTGAGATCGCTCAGGTGGGTACTATCTCTGCCAACAACGACGCTGAGATCGGTAAAATGATAGCCGATGCAATGGACAAAGTTGGCAAGGACGGTGTGATCACGGTAGAAGAAGCAAAAGGCACAGAAACTGAGGTGAAAACTGTAGAAGGTATGCAGTTTGACCGTGGTTACCTGTCTCCTTACTTTGTGACTAACCCGGAGAAAATGGAAGCTGAGTTCGACAATCCTTTCATCTTGATCTACGACAAGAAAGTTTCTACCATGAAGGAATTGCTTCCTGTGTTGGAGCAGGTAGTTCAGACTGGTAAGGGCCTGGTGATCATTTCTGAAGATGTGGACGGCGAAGCACTTGCTACCCTGGTAGTGAACAAACTGCGTGGCTCCCTGAAGATCGCTGCTGTAAAGGCTCCTGGCTTCGGTGACCGCAGAAAAGCGATGCTGGAAGACATTGCCATCCTGACTGGTGGTACTGTCATCTCTGAAGAGCGCGGTTACAAGTTGGAGAACGCAACACTTGATTACCTGGGTACTGCTGAGAAAGTAATCATCGACAAAGACAACACCACGCTTGTAAACGGTGCTGGTCAGAAAGATGATATCGTGGCTCGTATCAACCAGATCAAGTCTCAGATGGAATCTACTACATCTGACTATGACAAAGAGAAACTGCAGGAGCGTCTGGCGAAGCTTTCTGGTGGCGTTGCCATCCTTTACATTGGTGCTTCAACTGAAGTGGAGATGAAAGAAAAGAAAGACCGTGTGGATGATGCGTTGCACGCGACCAGAGCTGCCGTTGAAGAAGGTATCGTAGCAGGTGGTGGCGTTGCCCTGATCCGTGCGCTGGATGCCCTCAATAACATCGACGTATACAATGCGGATGAGCAGACAGGTGTAAGCATTATCAAAACAGCACTTGAGTCTCCGCTTCGTACAATCGTAGCCAACGCTGGTGGCGAAGGTTCTGTAGTGGTACAGGCGGTTCGCGAAGGCAAAGCTGACTACGGTTACAACGCCCGCGACGACAGATACGAGAACATGTTTGCGGCCGGTATTATCGACCCAACCAAGGTGACGCGTCTGGCGCTTGAGAACGCTGCTTCTATTGCCGGTCTGCTGCTTACTACCGAGTGCGTAGTGTCAGAAGAGCCAGCTGAAGAAGGTGGTGCTCCAGCCGGTATGCCAGGTGGCATGGGCGGTATGGGCGGCATGATGTAATCGACTCCCATAGTCTATATAACAAAGCCCCGGGCCTTTTGGTCCGGGGCTTTGTGTTTACAGATGTAGTTAAGTAAGTCGCTATACCTATACCTATACACGGCGGGATAGGTCGCGACCTGTTCCTACAGTAGCTCTCTGATCCGGATCGTAATATCGTGCGGAGCGGTTTCGTCACCTCCGAAGTAAGGGTATAGCTGGTAATGGCTGCCCGCCGTGTTACAAAAGCGCGGAAGTGTAACCTGTTTGTCATTTACTTTAAAGGTATACGCCTTCTCCCCCAGCACGAGCTCATATCTGTTTGTCTGGCCGGGCTGTACAGAAGTGATGAAGACTGTGCTACGCTTTTTGTTGCTGTAGGTATAGGCGTGTATTTCCAGACGCCCCTCATACCAACGCCACCCAAATCGCGCGCTGTTGGTTTGATGGTCAGTTTCGCAATCCGAGAGGCCGTACAGTTTATTGATATCAGCCTGGTTGCCCGGTATGCTAGTCGAATAAATCGCGGTGCTATCGAAGGTTGCCTCAAAGCGGATGGTAGAAGTCTCGACAAACCTGAGCGGGTTCTGGGTCGTGTGTCCCCCCTTCTTAATGGTAAAAGTTGTGCTGGCTGGCTCCGGTATGGTTGAATCTGTTGCCGTGACAGTGGTCGTTTCTACTTCGCAGGAGGACGCTAAAAACAATAGGGAGGCAGCCACAGAAAAGCGCCTGATTAATAAAAGCATGTAAATGGTAAAATGGCTAAAAGTTGAAATTTCAGATAATCACCAAACCACTAGCTGTCAAGCAGTTCAACGCTAACCTGAAATTTGTCGCAATATCACCAATAGCACTTTAAAAACAAAGAGCCCGCACTAGTTAAAGTACGGGCTCTTTTTCTATAAGAATATTCAGATTAGTGAATACCATGCATCCACTTACGCATGATTGGTGTAAGCAACAGGGCTAGCACGGCAAAGCCAAAGGCCACATAGGCAATCTGCTCGAACACGCCTGTGTAAACCAGCAGAGAAGCCATACCTGTAGCTGCTTCACCTTCTGTACCGCTCACGGCCGTCAGTTTGGCGATGATACCCGCGATGTAGTGCGCGAAGGAAGAAGAAAGGAACCAGATACCCATGATAAAGGCCACAATCTTCTTTGGAGAAAGCTCCGTTACTTTGGAAAGACCCACCGGTGAAACAAACAACTCACCCGTTGTGATGAACATGTAACCCAGGATCAGGAACCAGATAGACACTCTGCCATCAGCATCGGCATAGTTGGCACTCCAGGCAAAGATCAGGAAGCCTATACCAAGCTGCGCTATACCCAGCGCAAACTTTACCGGCGTAAATGGGTTAATACGACGCTTGGACAAGAATACCCACATAGCCGAGAAAGGCAGGGCAAACAGAATGATGAAGAATGGGTTGATCGAGTTGGTCTGCGCCGCGTTCATGAAAGTCAGGTTCACGTTACGCTCAGCAAAAAGCGTGAGGGAAGAACCCGCCTGCTCAAAGAACGACCAGAAAACAGTGATGAAAAAGGTAAGCAGAATTACTACGAACAAGCGCTGACGCTCTACACTGTCCACTTTCACCAGGTTATAAATCAAAACCAGCGCGATAACCGGGAGCAGAATGTAGTTCATCACGATGTGCATGATGGAACCATCAAAGATCGTTTCTCCAAAACCCGGTAGGTCAAGCGTACCGTTAAACAGCAGCAAACCGAAAACCGGAAGCGACAGGAAGCTCAGGATGGTGACCCAGGCCTCTTTTGAAACACCAGCAACACGCTCCTTGATAACAGCCGGCTCCGGAGGAAGACCGTTGCTGCCAAAAACGCCGCTACGGCTACCTTGCCAGAACATGATCAGGCCAAGTAACATACCCACACCGGCGGCGCCGAAGCCAAAGTGCCAGCCATAGGTCATGCCTAACCAACCACAAATAAGCGGTGCTACCATAGCGCCAATGTTAATACCCATGTAAAAGATGGTGAAACCCGCATCGCGACGGGTATCGCCCTCTTTGTAGAGAGTACCTACCATTGTCGAAATATTTGGCTTGAAAAAACCGTTACCTACAATCAAAAGGGCAAGAGAACCGTAGAAGAAAACAGGATGCTCGATGGCCAGTGCAAAGTGGCCCAATGCCATCAGAACGGCACCCAGCATGATCGCTTTGCGGTAACCCAACAATCTATCGGCAATCATACCGCCGATTACGGGAGTGGCATAAACTAAGGCACCGTAGGCTGCGTAGATACCAATTGCGATTTCATCACGGTTAGCGAATGACTCAAACAGGTTATTCACCATGTAGAGCACCAACAGGGCGCGCATGCCGTAGAAACTAAAGCGCTCCCAAAGTTCGGCGAAGAAAAGGTAGAAAAGCCCCTTCGGATGCCCGAACATTTCTGGTCCAGTCGGGTCAGCGCCAATCGGTGCATTTTGCTCACTTACCTGGTCAGTAAGCGTATGATCTTGATAAGACATAGGGTTTTTGTTGATTGTTTAGTTTAGTTGAGCATACAAAGAAGGTAAATATATTGGTTTAAACACTTACAGACAAATTTTTTTGGTAGAACGCCATTTGAAAACCTCTTTTTTAATTATAGCGACTAAACTTATTTTAATATCTAATATTTTATATTTTTGTAGCACCGTTGTGAAACAAACAGTTCACTTAAACCCCTTTATTTTCAAATGAAAGAATCTGGTAATAAATCAGGTAAAGTAGGTCTGGAGAGCCTGGGCATCAAAGAAGCGAAAGAAGTGCTCTGGAACCTCACGCCTGCCGAACTAGTGGAAGAGGCTCTGAAAAATGGCGAAGGCACACTCACTGACACTGGCGCCCTGATGTGTGACACAGGCAAGTTTACAGGTCGTTCTCCTAAGGACCGCTTTGTGGTGAAGGATGCCAAAACCGAAAACACCGTTTGGTGGGGCGACATCAACATTGCGTTCGACCCGGAGAAGTTCGACAGACTTTATGACAAAATGGTTGATTTCCTCAAAGACCGTCGCCTTTATGTGCGCGACGCCTATGCAGGCGCTCACCCCGACTACCGTCTTGACCTGCGCATCATCAACACACAGGCCTGGCATAACCTCTTCTGCAACAACATGTTCCTGCGTCTTGAGAAAGAAGAGCTTAAAGACCACAACCCTGCCTTCACCATTATCTGCGCCCCTGAGTTTGAGGCTGACCCGGAAGTAGACGGCACACGCCAGGCTAACTTTGCGATCATCAACTTTACCCGCAACATCATCCTGATTGGTGGCACTGGCTACGCAGGTGAGATGAAGAAAGGTATATTCGGCGTGCTGAATTACATCCTGCCGGAAGAGAGAAACACCCTGTCCATGCACTGCTCTGCTAACGTAGGCAAAGACGGCGACACGGCTATCTTCTTTGGTCTGTCCGGCACGGGCAAGACGACCTTGTCTGCTGACCCGAACCGTGGCCTGATCGGTGACGACGAGCACGGCTGGACGGCTGATAGCGTATTTAACTTCGAAGGTGGTTGCTACGCCAAAGTAATTGACCTGACCCGCGAAAAAGAACCACAGATATGGGATGCCATTAAGTTTGGTGCCATCGTGGAGAATACGCGCTTTGTAGAGGGCACGCGCACTGTAGATTACGAGAATAAGTCTGTTACAGAGAACACGCGTACGGCTTATCCTATCGACCACATCGACAATGCGGTAGAGCCATCCAGAGCTGATATTCCAAAGAACATCTTCTTCCTGACGGCGGATGCCTTTGGTGTACTGCCTCCCATCTCGAAACTGAACACCAGCCAGGCCATGTACCACTTCATTTCCGGCTACACAGCGAAGGTTGCTGGTACGGAAGTAGGCGTTACAGAGCCTCAGACGACGTTTTCTGCCTGTTTTGGTGCTGCTTTCCTGCCGCTCCACCCTACCAAGTACGCGGAAATGCTCGGTCAGAAAATGAGCGAGAACAACGTGAACGTTTGGCTGGTGAACACCGGCTGGACGGGTGGTCCTTACGGAGTGGGCTCTCGTATGAGGCTGCCTTATACCCGCGCTATGATCACGGCTGCGCTAAACGGTGAGCTTGACAACGTGGAATACACGAAGCACCCTATCTTCGGAGTGGAAATGCCAAACACTTGCCCGAACGTTCCGGCAGAAATTCTGAACCCACGTAACACCTGGGCCAATAAAGAAGAGTACGACGCGAAGGCTACTGACCTGGCTTCTAAGTTTGTGAAGAACTTCAGCAAATACGCTGACTACGCAAACGAAGACATTCTGGCAGGAGCTCCTCAGGTAGAGGTTTCTATCAACTAACTTGATTCCAAAGTATAAAAAAGCCTTCCTGCACAAGTGGGAAGGCTTTTTTTATGAACATCAGCCTGTTTCCGTGTTATATTAATGTCTACATTCGTATACCTGTAACAGGCTTTATACACCAACCGATCATATCGTGCACTTATTCTATACACCCGACATCAGTTCAGAAATCTATACTTTGCCCGAAGATGAATCGAAGCACTGTACCCGTGTGCTGCGTCTGCAGCAGGGCGACACGGTATACCTGGTAGACGGACGGGGCGATAAGTATACGGCCATCATACAGGATGCGCACCAAAAGCGCTGCCAGCTGCAAATAATTGACAAGCAGCTTGAATATGGCAAACTCCCCTATTACGTGCACATAGCCGTGGCTCCGACCAAAAACATCGAGCGTATCGAGTGGTTCGTGGAAAAAGCCGTTGAGATCGGCGTCAGCGCAATCACTTTTCTGGAGTGTGAACATTCCGAGCGCCGGCAGCTTCGGCTCGACCGCATCGAGAAAATTGCGGTGAGCGCCATGAAACAGTCGCAAAAGGGCTATCTCCCATTGCTGAACGAGTTAACGCCTTTCCAGCGATTCATCCAGACCTGTATACCTGAAGATACCTTTATTGCGCACCTGGAAGACGATGTGACCAAATCGATCCGGGATTACTATAAGCCAAACCGACAGCACTGCATCCTGATCGGCCCGGAAGGTGACTTTTCCACCGAGGAAATAGCTGCTGCTTATAAGTTAGGTATAAAGCCCGTAACGCTGGGCCAGAGCCGGCTGCGTACCGAAACGGCGGCTTTGGTCGCCTGCCATACCTTGCACGTACTACACGATATCTACGCCCCGTTATAAACCTAAAACTTCTGACTTATGAAGCGCTCCCTCCTGTTCCTATACCTCATTCTGTTTTGTGGTGTGCTGGCTGCACAGCAGAAGTATAGCTTTAAGATTGCCAAGCTGAAGTATAACGGAGGCGGTGACTGGTATGCAAACAAAACTTCCCTGCCCAATCTGATCAAGTTCTGCAACCAGAACCTGAACATGAACATCGCCCCGGAAGAAGGTGTGGTGGAAGTAGGCAGTCCAGAGCTCTTCACCTACCCCTTCGTACATATGACGGGGCACGGCAATGTGGTGTTTTCAGACGCGGAGGCCCAGAATCTGCGCAATTACCTGGTCAGCGGCGGCTTCCTGCACATCGACGACAACTACGGGATGGACCAGTACATCCGGAAAGAGATGAAGAAGGTATTCCCGGAATACGAGTTTGTGGAATTACCTTTTGATCACCCGATCTACAGCCAGAAGTATACCTTCAAGAACGGCCTCCCTAAGATTCACGAGCACGATAACAAACCGCCACAGGGCTTTGGCATCATCCACAAAGGCCGGTTGGTTTGTTTCTACAGCTACGAGACAGATTTAGGCAATGGCTGGGAAGATGCGGAAGTACACAATGACCCCGAAAACAAAAGAAAGGAAGCGCTTCAGATGGGCGCCAATATCCTGGCTTATGCCCTCACGCAGTATTTATAGTAGATTATGTACGCTATACCTGAGTCAACCAGCAAGACTTACTTCACCCCTACTAGCAGCAGAAACTATTCGTTCTTGAGGTGATTCAACCAATTCAGAGGAGCGTAACGCATCGCCTTTCAGTAGCACTCAGGTATAGCTAGTACTGTTTCCTGTTAAAAATTTCTGAAAAAATGAAGGCCTGGCGAATAGACTGTGGATTATGCAGCAACTCCCCATAAACATTCGGAACTACCCTCCGTTCTTGCTTCTTTGACTCATAGAGGGCATCGGCAGCGGCCAGTCGTTCCTTCCTTTGCTGTTTATAGAGACGGGCTTGTTCAGGATTTTCTAACGAGAGCGCACGATTAGGTATACGCTCTTTGCTAACCGGCTTCGAGATTGGTTGCAGGACTGGTTTCGGCTGCTCTACAGGGGCTTTATGCTGCTCATTTGCCCGCTCCATTTTACTCTGCATCTCGCGCAGAATATCCTCAAACGAAGTAGCTGGTGCCATCGGTCTTTGCTGTCGGGGCTGTGACGAGGTGGTAGGTACAGGCCTTGGCGTCGGACGCTCCTGCACGGGTCGCTCCTTCGGGGCCGGAGGTCTGCCATCTTCGTCCGGTGTCTTGAAGGCTTTGCGCCAGGCCGTATAAATAAAGTAGGCCACAATAGCCAGTATGTACAGGATCAGTTTAAAATCTTCCATGTGCTTGGTCTCTTATCAAATATACCAGAATTAATGTATTTCACCCGCATCCCTCCTGCATATTTATACTAGCCCCTTGTGACATGGTAAACAAATTAGTCTTATTTTTGAGTTTGGTTTGAATAGATTCCGCTGACGCGAATGCAAGTATCAAGATTAGAGATTAAAGGATTCAAGAGTTTCGGTGACCGCGTTGTCATCAATTTTGATGAAGGTATCACAGGTATAGTTGGCCCGAACGGCTGCGGCAAGTCCAACATCGTGGATGCCATCCGCTGGGTACTGGGCGAGCAAAAGACTCGCAATCTGCGCTCCGACAAAATGGAGAATGTGATCTTCAACGGCTCCAAAACCCGCAAGCCGGTGCAGATGGCCGAAGTGTCCATTACCTTCGACAACAACAAAGGCATCCTCCCCACCGAGTACTCGCAGGTAACCGTTACGCGCAAATACTACCGTAATGGCGACAGCGAGTACATGCTCAACGGTGTGACCTGCCGACTGAAGGACATCAACGAACTCTTCCTCGACACAGGTATAGGCTCAGATAGTTATGCCATCATTGAGCTCAAGATGGTGGACGAGATCCTCAACGATAAAGAAAACTCTCGACGATTACTCTTCGAAGAGGCTGCCGGTATCTCTAAGTTCAGGGTGCGCAAAAAGCAAACGCTGAAGAAACTGGAAGAAACCGATGCCGACCTGGAGCGTGTTGAAGACGTGCTCTTCGAGATCGGCAAGAATATGAAGACGCTGGAGCGGCAAGCTAAACAGGCGATTAAGTACTTCCAGCTAAAAGCTGACTATAAGAAATTCAGCCTGGAGTTTGCCCGTCGCAACATCAACCAGTACCAGCAAACGCTGGAGCGACTGGAGCAGGATGTGCAGCGCGAAACCGAACTGAAAGAAAATTATGTGCTGGCGGTAACAGAAGCTGAAGACGCCATTGCCGATCAGAAATCAGAGCTTAACCTGACGCAGGAGCAGCTGGCCGAGATGCAGAAAACCATGCAGGTGCAGACTGCCAAATTGCGCCAGCTGGAGAATGATATTAAACTGAAATCAGAACGCAGCAACTTCCTGAAGGAGCGCATGACGCAATTGCGCCAGCAAATCAGTCAGGATACCGCAAACCTGGAGCACACCCAGGAAAGCATTGTGGAGCTGCGTGACGAACTGATGCAGGTACAGGATAGCTTTGCAGGTGCCGAAGACCAGGTGAACGCCTTTAAAGAGCAACTGCAGGAGGCTAACGAGCAGAAGTTGAGTTTGCAGGAAGCTTTCCAGGAGTTGTCACAGGAACAGCGCAGCAAGCAGAATGCCGTATTTCAACTGAACAAATCCCTTGAGATCAGTCAGGTACAGATCCAAAACCTGACACAGGACCTGGAGCAAATCAGGCAGCAACAATTGACAGCAGACGAGGATGCGGCCGTACTGCAGGAACAACTGCATGAGGCACAGGCTGAGCTCGAAGATAAGACCGCTACCCTGGTGAGTCTGCAAGCAAAGGAAGAGTCGCTGCTGCAGAACGTGGAGAAAACAGAAGCCGACATTGAGGGCCTGAAGGAACAGCTGATAGCGCTCAACCGAAAGCGTGACGCACGCCAAAACCAATACAGTCTCACCAAATCCTTGGTTGAGAACATGGAAGGTTTTCCGGAGGCGATCAAGTACCTGGCGCAGTCAGACGACTGGACCAAACCGGCTCCTCTCCTATCTGACATTATTGTATGTGAGCCTGAGTATAAGTCGCTTATCGAAAGTTACCTCGAGCCCTACATGAACTTCTTTGTGGCAGAGGAACTACAAGATGCTGTGGATGCCATTGCCCTGCTTAAGCAGCACAACAAGGGTCGTGCAAACTTTATCATCCTTTCCGAGATTGAAGAACTGGAGCCGACGGCTACGTTCAGTGATGGAGCTCTGAAAGCGGCATTTGAAGTAGTAAAAGCAGATAAAAAATACAGCAGTCTCCTTAAGTACATGCTGCGCAACGTGTACATCAGCGATGAAAGCGAAGAGGATTTTTCAACAGAGGATTACCGCACGATCATCCTGAAAGACGGCTCCGCTATCAAGAAGCCTCTCAGCTTATCAGGAGGGTCCGTGGGTCTATTTGATGGCAGTCGCCTGGGGCGTAAGCAAAACCTGGAGCAGCTGGCCGAAGAGTTGGAGCAGCTGCAGCAGGAAGTGGATTTGATGCAAAGCCGCATTAACGCACAGCAGCAGATTTTGCTCAGTTACCGCAGCGAATCCCAAAAAGAGGCGATCAAGCAATTGGAAAAAGAAGTTGCCAAACTCCAGCAGGATCTGCTCACGGTCCGCATCAGAAACGAGCAGCACCAGCAGAACAGCAAAAACTTCGTTCAGAAGCAGCAGGAACTCCAGCAGCGCCTCGACGATCTATACGTGCAGAGTCAGCAGGTATCGCCTCAGGCGGAGGAAGACATGCAGGAGCTGAAGCAGCTGGAGGAGCAACTGGCAGTTCTTTCGTCGCAGATCAACCTGCAGCAAGAGCAGATCACGGTGATTTCGGGTATGTATAACCAGGAGAACATTCAGTTTCATCAGCTCAAAAACCGCTTTGGCTCCCTACAGCAGGAGATCACCTACAAGCAGAAGACGGTAGAAACGAACCAGGAGCGTATCGAAGGCCTTCGTCAGGAAATGCAGAAGTCTGAGGAGGAAACGGTTGAGGCAAAGGATTTCATTGAAGAAAATGAAGCCTTGGTTCAAGCCATGGTGGAAGCCCGTCGTGAATTCGGCTACGAGTTAGAGGAAGTAGAAAAGAGATACTTCAGCCTGCGTGGCGAACTGGACGAGAAAGACAAAACCATTCGGGAACTGCAGCGCAAGCGCCAGAATGCCGATGAACTCCTGATGCGGATGCAACAGACCATCAACGATACACGCATCAAGCTTGTGTCGGTGCAGGAACGTTTGGGAGCAGAGTTTAACATTGCTACCGAAGAACTGGAGCAACCTATACCTGAGTTGGAGCACGATGGGCTATTTCAGCTGAGCAACGAAGAGTTGAACAAGAACATCAGCGAGATCAGGACAGCGCTGGATAGAATGGGCCCGGTCAATGCCATGGCTGCCGAAGCCTATACCGAGATCGAAGAGCGCAACAGGTTTATCACAGAGCAGCGTGACGACCTGGTGAATGCCAAGAATGCGCTGATCGATACCATTAACGAGATCGATACTGTGGCGAAGGAAAAGTTCTTGTCTTCCTTTAACGAGATCAAGCAGAACTTTATTCGCGTGTTCCGCAGCCTGTTCACCGAAGAAGATAACTGCGACCTGGTGCTGACCGATCCAAAGAACCCGCTGGAGTCGCGTATCGAGATCATGGCGCAGCCGAAGGGCAAACGACCGCTGACCATCAACCAGCTGTCAGGCGGTGAGAAGACTCTGACGGCCATCTCCCTCCTCTTTGCCATCTACCTGCTCAAGCCAGCACCGTTCTGTATTTTCGACGAGGTAGATGCGCCTCTGGATGATGCGAATATCGACAAGTTCAACAACATCATCCGCACCTTCTCGAACGAGTCGCAGTTCATTGTGGTAACACACAACAAGCGCACGATGGCCTCTACGGACGTGATGTACGGCATCACTATGATCGAGGCTGGTATATCCAGGGTTATACCTGTAGACTTGAGGCAGATCGCTTAGCTATTGGTTATACCTGAAAAATAAAAGGAGCCGCTTGTCTAAAGCGGCTCCTTTGTTTTGTGTACTTAGCGTGAATAGCTGAGAAAACATCAGAAGATTCAAAAGCTGAGTTATACCTGTGCTATACCTTAGCCCGGCACCAACTGCTTACTGAAACTGGTTTTTAAAGAAAGCACCCTATACCTATACCTCATATATCAGCCCACAAGCACGCTATACCTATAAGGCTTCAATCTCCTTTTGCAGCTTCTTTGTCAGCTTCGACTTGACGATTGTATAAGATTGCTTAACATAACTTTCCCACTCTTGCTCAGTCAGCCTGTCCCAGGACTGTACCTGTACCCATTTATTACGGGCCATGTAAGGTGCCGGTATGATACCTGCTGAGGTCGACAGTTCATCATAATCAGCATCTGGCACCTTAAAGGAAATGCTTGGATCGCCCTCCAGACTTGTGACGCAGAACATTTTGCCCCCGATCAGGAAACAAAGGTCATGTCCCCACTTCACGTCTTCCGTTACACCTTGCAGGCTAAGGCAGAAGGCTCTTAATTTTTCTATATCCATTTGAGAATTAATGTCTTTAAAATCGAGTGCACTACAATACACCATTCTCCGGGAACTTGCCTTGCTTGGTGCGGTAGTAAGCTTTGATCTTTTCCAGATCAGCCTCCACATCGCCCGTCGGGTAAATAGAAGGCCCTATACCTGCCTCCTTCCTCGCATAATCGACATAGCCAAGCACAATAGGTACACCGGCACCGATGGCCACATGGTAAAAACCAAGCCGCCAGCGCGGTTGATATTTCCGGGTTCCTTCCGGTGTTACGAGCACACACATATCACCAGGTGTTTCCTTGATGATCTTGATCATGGCGTCTACCATGCGGGTATTTTTGGAGCGGTCGACAGGCAAGGCGCCCATCGATTTAAGAAGACCGCTAAAAGGAAACCGCATAAACTCCTTCTTAATCGTGAACCGTATGGGGGCCTCCATCATGTAAAAGGCGGCGCGGGCGAAAATGAAATCCCAGTTGCTGGTGTGAGGAGCGGCCACCATGACGCAACGCCGCTGGTCGGGCGCCAGGTTGCCATTTAACTTCCAGCCTGCTAGTTTGAAGATAAGTTTTGAAATTGCTTTTGCTAACATAAAAAGGCTATAAAAAAATGCTAATCCTTGACTCAATCAGAGAGTCAGGATTAGCATTTCAAATATAGTATATTCTTTGTTAAATCAGAACCCTAGAGGGCGCGTTTGATCACATGGGATTTCTGGCGCAGTAAGTAGGCTTGTAATCCGAAGCCGATCATCGGACCAAATTCGCTATAAGCCCTTCCGTCCCGGTCTACCTTGCGGAAATAACGCATAGAGAGCACCGGCTCCAAAGAAAACTGCCTGTTGAGGAAAAACGCATAGCCCAGTCCTACGCCACCTTCCAAGGATTTGTACTTCTGATCAACGTCATTGAAATTATGAAGACCCGCCAACATAGTTAGCTCGCCGAAGACGCCATTGAGCATATAATAGCGAAGGAAAGGCCCCGCCATCACAAACGTCTCCCTTCGTGGCTCGCTTACCCTATCTGACACACTAGTAAGCTTGTTACTCTGGTGCAGCACACTCAGGTCGAGCCCCACTGCCAAATCTTCGAGAACAAAATAACCGTTCTTACTGCGCAAATTAAAATCGATGCGGCGCCCATCAACCTTTTGACCTGTGCTGTTTAATTCGCTGGACGTGACCTGGTAACTCCCCTGGAGGTTACCGCCCAACAATAGAGAGCCATGCTTGATTTTAGCTCTGATGAGCGAGCTTTCGTTTTCCTGGGCCCTAAGTGAACAAACAGATAAAAAAAATAGGGCTACAATAAGGGTAAAGGTGCGTTGTAGCATAGTAGAGTAGGATTGCATATGCAGGTCTTTACGGGCAAAACGAAAAATAGATTGATATTTATCTTCCTAATATTATCAAAATAACATTAGATAAAGAAATATTTTTCGCTGAATTGTTCTAACTTATGTTAGCTGCCTGCAACAACTCCTTCTTTATGCTCATGGTGTAGGTATAGCCAATGTCAAAGAGCGCATCCGCCTTACTAAAACTCATCAGTCTGTAATGCTTTAGCTCGGGTGGCTCTATAAAAAAATCGGATAGGTGACGGCGTAACTGCACATTGTTATTAATAGCCAGGTGCGCCGTTCGCTCTATCATACTCCGCAGGCTGGTGATGCGTGCATCATGGTTCAGTGGGTTGCTATGCACTCCCATTATGACTTCACACTTCCCTATCAATGCCTCAGCCGGGAGGTTGTCGAGCAGTCCGCCGTCGTTTAGTAACATACCCTGGTATAGCACAGGCCTGTACAGTATGGGAACTGCAGAAGAAGCAATCAGCGGTTTGACCAGTTCGCCGCTAGAGAAATTGACGGTGGCACCCGCATGCATGTCGGTTGCTCCGATGATAACCGGTATGTCCAAGCCTTCAAATGTGGCCTGCTCACCCAGGTAGCGGTAATATAGCTTCTCAACTGCGTCGAGGTGTAGTATACCCACCTGCCCGATGGCCAGCCGCATGATGCGGTAAATTTTCAGCTCTTTTATAAGGCGCAGTATCTCATCCGGGCTATAGCCTGCAGCATAGAACACCGCAGCGATAGCCCCGGAGCTCACTCCCGAAAGTATAGCCGGTTTTATACCCAGCTCGTCAAATGCCTTGAGTACTCCTAAATGAGCTATTCCTCTGGCAGCGCCACCTGACAACGCCAGCCCAATTTTCTTCATTAAAGTTCGCTAAGTGAAAAAGTTGAGTCCAGACGAATACCTTTTTCGGTGTGCTGCACGGTGCAGCATTCACTCACGGCATCATGCTCCAGGTATAGCACAAAGTGCTCGTCAGCCGCCATCTTCAGAAAACGGGCTTTCTCATCCATGGTCAACAGGGGGCGTGTGTCGTAGCCCATCACATAGGGCAGCGGAATATGGCCCGTGGAAGGCAGCAGATCAGCCATGAATGCCACTTTGCGGTTTTTGTAGGTGATGATCGGCACCATCATCTTGTCTGTATGCCCGTCAGCGTAGAAAATGTCGAATTGCGGGAAAGGAGATGGTTTAGAAGGATCTACAAACTTCAGGTGCCCGCTTTCCTGCATGGGCAGTATGTTCTCTTTCAGGAAAGAAGCTTTCTCCCGTGCATTCGGCTCGGTGGCCCATTTCCAATGGTCAGCATTGGACCAGTAGGTGGCATTCGGGAAAACCAGTTCCAGGGCACCGTCGCTGTTCTTATACTTTACGCCGCCTCCACAATGGTCGAAATGGAGGTGCGACAGAAAAACATCGGTCACATCCTGGTGCGAAAAGCCCGCCGCATGCAGGGATTTGGCAAGTGTGGCTTCACCGTGCAGGTAATAGTGGCTGTAAAATTTTGCATCCTGCTTGTCGCCAATGCCATTATCGATCAGAATAAGTCGATTGCCGTCTTCGATCAGCAGGCAGCGCATGGCCCAGGTACATAAGTTGTTTTCATCAGCAGGGTTCGTACGCTGCCAAAGCGACTTGGGAACAACCCCAAACATGGCGCCACCATCCAGTTTAAAGTACCCGGTATCAATTACGTGCAGTTTCATCTGAGTTACAATGTTAAAAAGTTAGAAAGGCGGAAAGTTAAAAAAAGCGGTCATCTCGCTTATGATTATGTAAGTAAACTCGGCTTTGTTTAACTAATTAGCCTAGGGACTAAAGTTAGTAAAACGATAAGAGGTGGCCAAGCAAAATGCCTAACCACCTCTCGTATCTTTGAAGAAATGAAACTTAGAAAGTAGCTCGCTATGGCTCTAACTTTCTTCCTTTATTACTTACTAGCTTTCCTGTACCACGCCCATGGCAGAGAACTTGTCGATGCGTTGCATGATGCGATCTTCAGGCGCTATACCTTCCAACTCATCCAGCATTTTACAGATCTCTTTCTTTAGGGCGCGCATCATTTTATCTGGCTCAGTGTGCGCTCCGCCCAGTGGCTCCTTAATAATGCCGTCAATTAACTTATGCTGCAGCATGTCGGTTGCAGTCAGCTTCAAGGCTTCGGCTGCCTGCTCTTTGTAGTTCCAGCTACGCCATAAAATAGATGAACAGGATTCAGGTGAAATAACCGAGTACCAGGTGTTCTCGAGCATCATCACACGGTCACCGATGGCTATACCTAACGCACCGCCTGAGGCACCCTCTCCTATGATAATACAGATCACCGGCACTTTCAGCATGAACATCTCTTTCAGGTTACGGGCAATCGCCTCGCCCTGTCCACGCTCCTCTGCCTCCAGACCCGGAAAAGCGCCCGGCGTGTCGATGAAAGTCACAATAGGACGACCAAACTTCTCCGCCATTTTCATCAGGCGAAGTGCTTTGCGGTAACCTTCCGGATTGGCCATGCCGAAGTTACGCATCTGGCGCTGCTTGGTGTTGCGACCTTTCTGCTGCCCGATAAACATGACGCTACGGCCATCTATATCTCCAAAACCGCCCACCATCGCTTTGTCATCGCTTACGGTACGGTCGCCGTGCAGCTCCACAAACTTAGAAGTGATGCCTGCAATATAGTCTAAGGTATACGGTCTGTCGGGGTGGCGCGAAAGCTGCACACGCTGCCAGCGGGTAAGGTTGGCGTAGGTTTCCTTCTTAAGCGTCTTTATCTTCTCTTCAAGTGCTTTGACTGCTTCGGAAACGTCTACCTGGCTTTCGCTGGCCAGTTTTTTCATTTCCTGCAGTTTGCCCTCCAGGGCCGCTATAGGTTGTTCAAAATCCAAAAGCATAAATCCTCATTGCTGATTGAATCACAAATTTAACAGTTTCAGAATATGGAATAGCGATTATTCGAAATTTATCCTGCATTCCAAAAAAAGAATATTTGGTTTTGAGCGACTTACGGTTTCAGGCTAAAAATATAGGGGTAAAATATAGCACTGCTCTTGCAGAATCGAAATTTACCGTCTACATTTGTGACACTTTAACGGATAGCGTTAATGTAAAACACTTTGGTCTGGTAGTTCAGTTGGTTAGAATGCCGCCCTGTCACGGCGGAGGTCGCGGGTTCGAGTCCCGTCCAGACCGC
>NZ_JAUOTN010000005.1 GCF_030546575.1 Pontibacter coccineus | reverse complement strand
TGTGACAACTGCCCCTCGCCCGAACCCTCCGAACCAAACTGGAATAGAAAAGCTCCCTGCCCGTCGAACTTCTGCACCCGGTCGTTGTATAAGTCCACCACGTACACGTTTCCATGCCCGTCCAAGGCCATATCTAATGGATACATAAACTGCCCCTCGCCCGAACCCTCCGAACCAAACTGGAATAGAAAAGCTCCCTGCCCGTCGAACTTCTGCACCCGATGATTATCTCCATCTGTCACATATATATTCCCAAGTTCGTCCACACTAATACTTGTTGGGTTGGAAAACTGCCCCTCACCCGAGCCATGTGTTCCAAACTGCATTATGAAAGCTCCCTGCCCGTCGAACTTCTGCACCCGGTGGTTTTGCCTGTCCGCTACGTAGACATTCCCCTGCGGGTCAACGGCCATTCCATAAGGATTACCAAATTGCCCTTCACTCGTTCCTTGTGTTCCAAACTTTAGCAAGAAAGTTCCTTGTCCGTCGAACTTCTGTACCCGGTTATTGTTAAAATCTCCAACATAAACGTTTCCCTGTCCATCTACGCCTACGCTAGAAGGATAAATAAATTGCCCTTCACCCGTGCCTTCAGAACCTATCTGCCATTTGAACTCATATGTTTGAGCTGTAGATGGCGAAGCATGAAGAAACAAAAACGAACATAAGCCTATATATAAGTAAAAAAATAGTGCAGAGAAGCCAAGCTGAAACGCATTATACATTATTATTGAAGTAGTTTTCATGTTCATATGTAATTGGGTAGGTTTAAAAACGGTGATTCCAACGAAGAGGCACGTAACAATTATAGGTAACAGTGCCATAATCAAATGCCGATTTCTGAAAAGGGCGAAAGGAGAAGGGAGGTTGCATTCTCTGGCTATAGCCTATAATTTAATCACTTATGCCTATAGCTCAACCTATTATAGATTTACGTCTTGATTGTACTATGGTAATATACAATTTGTCTATGTTTATAATATTTAAGGTAGATGCATTTATCGTCACAGCAGAAGCAGAAAAAATATTAGTTAAGCATTAAAATATTAAATAGAAAATCCCCTATACTTTCTGCCCAAATTTTCCTAAACTGCATACTATACCCCAAGCAGCCAAAGGAAACAGACCATGCCCCATACCTCTACCCCTGCCATTGCCCACTTCATCACCCGCTGGAAAGCTTCCGGTGCTTCCGAAAGAGCCAATTACCAGCTGTTTTTGTCGGAGCTGTGCGAGTTGCTGGGCGTGGAGAAGCCGCAGCCTGCTACCGACAAGGTGCACGAGGCGACCTATACCTTTGAGCGGCCCGTGGTATTTGACGATGGCGAGGGCAAGACGAGCACCAACTTCATCGACCTGTATAAAAAAGACTGCTTTGTGCTGGAGGCCAAGCAGGGCGCTGACAAGGCAGGTATAACAGAGGCCGAGCTGCTGGGCGGCGAAAAGGTGAAGACCAAAACCGGCACCGCCACCCGCGAAACCCGTACCTGGGAGCGCGAAATGAAAAAGGCCAAGGAACAGGCCCTGCGCTACGCCCGCTCCCTGCCCACCACCGAAGGATGGCCGCCATTTCTGGCGGTGGTGGACGTGGGCTACTGCATTGATCTGTACGCCGACTTTGCGCGGCAGGGCAAGACCTATGTGCCTTTCCCCGACCCGCAGCACTATAGAATTACGCTCGACGAACTGCACCGCACCGAGGTGCGCGAGCGCCTGCGCCTGCTCTTCACGGAGCCGCTGGAACTGGACCCGAGCCGACGTGCAGCCCGTGTTACCCGCGAGCTGGCCGAGCGGCTGGCCAAGCTGGCGGCCTCGCTCGAACTGGCGGGCCACTCGCCCGAGAAAGTTTCCGGATTCCTGATGCGCTGCCTCTTTACCATGTTTGCCGAGGACGTAAAGCTGCTGCCCGACAACTCCTTCACCCGACTGCTGCAGGACTACCGCCAGAACCTGGAGCACTTCCCGGATGCGCTGCAGGCGCTGTGGGAGAAAATGGACACTGGCGGATTTGCCGCTATTCTGCACACCAAAATTCCACGCTTTAACGGCTACTTGTTCAAAAACCCCGAGGCGCTGCCCATTACGGCAGCGCAGCTCGATCTGCTGGTGCTGGCCGCCGAAGCCGACTGGGCCGAGGTGGAGCCTGCCATTTTCGGTACGTTGCTGGAGCGGGCGCTGCAGCCGCGCGAGCGCCACAAACTGGGTGCCCACTACACGCCCCGCGCCTACGTGGAGCGACTGGTGATGCCGACCGTGATTGAGCCGCTGCGCGAAGAGTGGGAAGCGGCCCGCACGGCTTCGGCCATACTCGAGGACGCCGGCGACGAGAAAGGTGCCCGTAGCGAGATTGAGAACTTCCACCGTCGCCTGTGCTCGGTGCGCGTACTTGACCCGGCCTGCGGAAGCGGCAACTTCCTGTACGTGACCCTGGAGCACCTCAAAAGGCTGGAGGGCGAAGTGCTGGAGGTGCTGGCCCATTTCCCCGGTCAGCTGGGCTTCGACATGACGGGCGGCTATACCGTAACGCCGGCGCAGCTGCTCGGCCTGGAGGTGAACCCACGCGCGGCGGCCATCGCCGATGTGGTGCTCTGGATCGGCTACCTGCAGTGGCACTTCCGGACGCACGGCTCGGCCTCCCGCCTGAGCGACCCAATCTTGCGCGAGTACGGTAACATCAAGCAGCAGGACGCCGTGCTGAGCTATACCGAGCGCCAACCGCGCCTCGACGCCAACGGACAGCCCGTTACCCGCTGGGACGGCCACAGCACCAAACTGCACCCGGTTACCGGACAGGAAGTGCCCGACGAAACTGCCCGCACAATCGTCAACGATTACCTCGACCCCAAACCCGCCACCTGGCCCGAAGCCGATTTTATAGTTGGCAATCCGCCGTTTGTGGGGAACAAGCGTATGCGCGATGCTTTGGGTGATGGGTATACCGAAGCATTAAGAAAAGCCTACAAAGGCGCTGTACCGGATAGCGCAGATTTTGTGATGTACTGGTGGTATAAGGCTGCAGAAATTTTAGCGAATGATCAAACAGAAAGATTCGGATTTATCACCACCAATAGCATAACTCAGTCTTTCAACCGTAGAGTGTTGCAGGCTTTTATGGAAGCCAAAGAGCCGATCGCTATCACCTATGCTATACCTGATCACCCTTGGGTAGATAGTGGTGATGGAGCTGCTGTGAGAATTGCAATGACTGTCGCAGAAAAAGGGGCACAAACTGGTAGATTAAACATATCACTTCAAGAAAAAGAAACAGGTGAGTTGGGAAGAGATGTTATACTTGGAGAGAAGATAGGCACTATACATTCTGATATTAAAGTTGGTGCAAATGTGGCAGAAGTGAAGGCTCTAAAAGCTACAGAAAACATGAGTTCAAGGGGTGTTATTCCTCATGGATCCGGATTAATAGTTACACCTGATGAAGCTTCTACCCTTGGTTATGGAAGAATAGCTGGAATTGAAAAACATATTAGGAATTACTGGAACGGCAAAGATTTTACATCAACCCCAAGAGGCGTAATGGTGATTGATTTGCTCGGGTTGAGTATAGATGAAGTACGTTCACTATATCCGGAATTATACCAGCACATTCTTCTAAATGTAAAGCCACATCGTGACGAAAACAAAAGGGCAGCAATAAGAGATAAATGGTGGATTTTTGCAGAACCACGAAAAACAATTAGAAAGGCTTTAAATGGCTTGGAAAGATATATTGCTACTCCTCAAACTGCTAAGCATAGAGTATTTCAATTCTTAGATATTGATATCATGCCTGACGACAAGCTTATTGCTTTCGCACTCGATGATGCTTTTCAGTTAGGAGTACTATCATCAAAAATACATATTATTTGGGCATTAGCCACAGGTGGAAGACTTGAAGACAGACCTGTTTATGACAAAACCCGCTGCTTCGACACCTTCCCCTTCCCTACCCCAACCGAAGACCAAAAAGAGCAGATCCGAGGTATAGCCGAGCAGCTGGACGTGCACCGCAAGCAGCGGCAGGCGCAGCACCCTACGCTCACCATCACCGACATGTACAACGTGCTGGAGAAACTGCGGTCGGGCGGGGCGCTTTCGGCCAAAGAGCAGAAAACCCACGACCAGGGGCTGGTGAGTATCTTGCTGCAACTGCACAACGAGCTCGATGCCGCAGTGGCCGCCGCCTACGGTTGGCCCGCCAATCTGCCCGAAGAGGAAATACTCGAGCGCCTGGTTGCCCTCAACAAGGCACGCGCCGCCGAAGAGGCACGCGGCCTTATCCGCTGGCTCCGCCCCGAGTACCAGAACCCGCAGGGCACGCAGCAGGGCGAGCTAGGTATAGAAAGCAAAAAAGCAGGCAAAGTCGCCAAAGCCACCGCCAAAGAAGTGCTCGCCTGGCCAAAAACGCTTTCGGAGCAGGCGCAGGCCGTGCAACGCGCCCTGCAGCTGCACGAGCGCCCCGCCACTGCCGAAGACCTGGTGCGCCAGTTCAAGCCCGTGGCCAAGCCCCAGCAAGGCCAGCGCCTCCAGCAGATCGACAGCCTGCTGCAAACGCTTCATGGGCTGGGCTTGCTCAGAAAGACAGAACAGGAACAGTATGTGAAGTAAAATCCAAGAAGGCCCAAGACCTCGCGGAACGCGCAGCTCCCGCGAGTGTCTGGAAAAATTTGAGCAATCACCCGGTCCAGCCGTCCCTACTATGGAGAAGCGGTAGCTGAACCCGGCAGGTATAGCGCCGTTATTTTGAGAGTTCTTCGATGATCCTGCGTTTAACGCCGCGCTCTATTTCGCGCTCCACGTTAATCGTATCGACCGCACCGATCTTGTTAGCGAGCGAGTCGATGCCGGTGTATCGTTCCAGCTCCTTGTTGGCGGTGTGGTGCAGCGAGTCCATGACCATCGTGGCACCGGATTCCACTACATTGTAGAGGGTGTCTTCCAGGTTATGGTCAGAGGAGCAGGAAGTAGCGCACAAAGCGATGGCTACATAGAGTAATTTCTTCATTCGGGTAAGGTAATTTTCAGTGCTAAGATACCACGCTAAGCTGCAGGTACCATACCAGCGAACAGGAAGTGCCCGCGGCTTTATACATACAACTGCAGTAGCAACCTATAAAGCATGAATAACCTGCCAGACGCACAGCGCTTGTTAAGGTATAAGAATAGCACCTCCCGGGCTAAGTTCCTGCTGCGGATTTACTAATTGTCAGTTAGCCCGGCACGACAGCCTGCAGTCTGCGGATGACAAATCCGCAAGAGCGGGGGAAGCTGGCACAGGTATAAGGAATCTGAATTGAAAGATAAATCAATGCCGATCATGAATCCATACTGCAATTTTGAGCCCGGCCAGGCCAATGTCAGGCTACTGACCTGCGAAGGTTGGCTGCTACAAGAAATAGAGGTCTTAAAAACAGAGAAATGGATGGGCGGGCATTTAAAACTGGCTATTTTTACATGCTGTAAATGCGGGAATTATTGGAAGATAGGTGAGGTTTACGACACACATCACGGTTATTCCAAAGAAGCGATAAAACCAGGTGAGACGATGTGGCTGGATGGGGAGATAGTCAGTTTTTCACTTCCTGAATTACGATCATAAACAAAAACTAACCATACCCTTAAACCAACAAATAACCCATGCAAACCAAAATCATGATGACCTTTAGCGCCGCTGTGCTGGCCGTATTAGGTTTAGCTTTCACGTTCCTGCCCGATGAGCTGGCGGTATACCTGGGCTCAGAGCCGGGTCCGCTCGATGTACTGCTGCTGCAGATGGCGGGCGCGCTATACCTGGGCTTTGCCATGCTCAACTGGATGGCCAAAGGCACTCTGATCGGTGGCATTTACAACCGCCCGATCTGCCTTGCCAACTTCGGCCATTTCTTCATCGGCACAATGGCCATGTTCAAGTTTTTGTTCCGCTACCCCGAGCAGCCCTTCGTACTCTGGATCCTGTGCGCCGCCTACGCCGGCTTTGCGGCCTGGTTCGGCCTCACGCTTTACCGGCATCCCCTGCCAGTGAAAGAGGAAAAGGTGAAGGCGTAATGAGGAATCACCCTGGCCTTCTGCTTTGATGAGAGTCCTTGACTTCAGAGAGGGAATGAATTTTTGTCAGGACTTTCGGCATCAACAAAACGTTCAGAAAGCTGGCGAGCGAGTATATTGCCGACTACCCGGAACTGGTGAAAAGAATCGAGGCGAAGGAATTTAAAATTCTGGAAGTGCCCGCAGTTGTCACAGCCTACAACGACTGCAAAACAGGCAGGAAGTAATTCACTCAGCTACCAGCTACGCTGTAGGCCGCGGCCTGACGAGAACGAAAAAGGCCAGTGTGCGAAGGCAATACCGTAACGCGGTATACCTTCACACACTGGCCTTTGTACTTTCGGAGCCTTGCTATACCTGCACGGCTTGTCTGCTCGTCATTTTACCCTGAATGATCGAATTCCATTTCTCCGCCAGCTGCAGCTCGCCTTTCAGCATCATGATGTCTTCCGTGATGTAGAACGGCAGGTATACGCTCGCTGCTTTAGCTCCGTGCAAGGCAATGCGCAGCCCGATGGCGTCGATGATGCGGTTCCCGTTCACGTCGCGGTGCACGTTATCAACTACGCATTGCTTCACAGAACCCAGGTCTATGATCGTTTCCTGCGGATTTGGCTTTTCGTTGTGCCAGTAGAACAGGCGGTTGTTGGCCTCATCGAGTCCGATGCCGTACTGCCCGTTCCAGACATCATGCCGTCCCAAATGCAGTCCGTGGCGGTGTGCCGCTTCTATAAAAGGCTGTTTTGCTTTGTTCAACTTCGCCTTTTGTTTGTTTTGGATAAAATAGATAGGAATCACAAACAGGGCCAAAGCCAGTATTCCCATTACGATGGTGGATATCTCCATTTTTCTTTTCTTTTTTTAAATTATCTGAAATGATAGGTACAGGTATCCCTGCCGGTGCATTGACCGCTTCATACCTGAGGTGCTGATGAGCAGGGCTTCTACCCTGCGGGGCGCTAAAAAAGAGAAGAAATTACCAGAAGTAATGGAAGGGAAAGATGATGTCGCGGATGGTAAGGCCGGGACTAAATAACCGGGTCCGTTGCAGGTAGTGCACCGCCAGCAGTTGCAGCCTGAACTCCTGTGCCCAGACAAGTGCGGCCATGCCCGAGAACACCTGCTTGAGCGGTGCCGAAGGTCTCGGCTGCGCTAAGCGCAGTTGCTCTTCCGGCTGAAGAAGTCCCGTTGTCCGTTCGAGTTTACCTTTGTCAAAATGGGTTGGATCGCCTTCAGTAGTCCACTCCTTTACGGATTGGGCCCGCATCTCCATCGCCGCCCTGGTCTGCATCCCGTAGAAAGCAAAAAAGAGCGAGAGCGCAAAGACTATATTTTTGACAGCGTAATGCACGTTGCAATATACCACTATTAAACACGGCCAGTCCCATCCCAGCCTCAATTAGTTTCTATTTTGAATTCACGCTTCTGAGGGACAGCAACTATCAGCCCAGCGGCAACTGTAGTGGCGGCTTATCTTTTACGCTGCCAGCTCCAAGTGCCCAACCACTCTTTGTCTGAGTTGGAGAGCTTCTCTCGTGGTCATACAACAGGTATAAGCGTTGTGGTATCATCCCATCCCAACCTTCTCCTAGGAACAGGGAAAGGAGCCCTGCACGATTGTCATCCCCCTGCCCCCTTCTTTGTCGAGGGCCGCTACCCTCAAGTGAGACTTTCTGCAATACCGGTTTGTAGGTATAGCTTCTCAGCGACTGTCTTAAATTACACCCACGGACTATACCCACCCCTGCCCCTCCCAAGAGGGGAATTTCTGCCGCTACTACTTCGCAGGTATAAGCTTCGTCTTCTCTCTATGCCAGACTAAGCTTTGCTACACCTGGTCCAACCACCCTAACCCCTCCTTATCCTTTAAGAGGGCCCCTACCCCCAGGCGGGGAACCTGTAACTGCCATTTTACAGGTATAAGCGCCGTAGTCTAAGTTACTGTTGCGCACCACCGTCAGGTATAGCAAGACTAGCTTGCCCCGGAAGCTATGCAATAGATAACCTGAGCCAAGTGCACCAAATGATTACCCACTGTTTGAGCGTTCAGCGAGTTTGGGGAATCTTGATTTTTTTGCCTACTTTTTTTATCAAGAAAAAAAGTAGGGCCTGCCCGGCAAGGGCAAGCTATAAAACTAAACAGGTCGCTATACCTGCAAGAACAGCTGCTATACCTATACCTACACCTACCCCACCATAGCATACAACAGCCAGGATGCCTGTATCAAATATCCCCTCAAATGGCACATCAAAATCAGAAAGACCAACAGCGTATACTCTTATAGTATGGAAGCGTAAGCTATTACAGCGTAACCGCTTTAGAAATATACATGAAGAGACCATACAAACACTACTGGAACAGCCTCGGCCAGCGTTACTGCACCATCCGCTACCTCGAAGACCGGAAAATGCTTAACGTGATCTGGAAAGGAACCGCCACCGATGAAAGCATCCATGATGTGAAAGAAGGTCTGCAGAAAATGCTGCAGAAGTTTCCCAGCCGCTCTATTTTAAACGATGTGCAGGACTTTCACCAGGCGCCGGCAGATTACCTGAGGTGGTCTGACTGGGACATGGAAACATTCGTTGCTGCGGGCATCAGCTGCATCGCGTATGTGCTGCCCCCCGATGCCCCCATGCCGGAGATAGTGGAGGGCAGCAGCGCGACGCCTGAGGTCAAATTTTTCAGGCACTCCATGGATGCTGTGGAGTGGCTCAACAGACAGAACCTGCACTGAAAGCTACCTCCACGCAGACAGTCTGACCGCACTTTCAACAATCATCTCTGCAACAGCGTATTAAGCACAACACCCCCTGCGCTTAAGTTTTAGGGGCGGGTGATCTGATAAAACTATGGAAAAATAAAAACGCAAAATGGCTGAGATACACATCGAAAAAAAGAAAAAACCTGTGTGGCCCTGGATCCTGCTGGTCGTGATACTACTCCTGCTGGGATGGGCTGTTTATGAACTGTTTCTGAAGGACGGACAAGTCCAGGCGCTTGCTGCTGTCTGCACGCTGTTGCCTGCACCAGGCCCTGACCTGACGCCTGAGATGATACGCACTTAAACTGAACTTATGAAAGACAACGAATTGAGAAATGAAAGACTGGTGCCTCTGAGCGAGCTGAAAGACTACGAGGTCGCCAAAAACAACACCGACGTGACAGGCTGGCGCGTAGTGGGCGCCGACGGCGAAAAGCTGGGTGATGTGAAAGACCTGGTGGTAGACATGGACGCCATGAAAGTGCGCTACCTGTCTGTGCTCGGCGACCACCGTTTCTTCGACCGCGACCGCGATACCTATCTGCTTATTCCGATCGGGGCAGCCGCCCTCGACCGCAAAGGCAAAAACATCTTCGTGGCCTCTGTCGATGCCAACAGTATCGCCCGCTACCCGGCCTATCCGGGCGGACCGATCTCGCCGGATTATGAGTACGCCGTGCGCGACAACTTCCGGCGCGCCCACCGCGACGCCTTCGACGACAAGACCGAGTACAAGTCAGAGTTTGAAGATGCCCTCCAACACGACACCACCACAACGCGCCGCATCAATCCGGACTTTTACAACGACGAGTCGTTTAACGAGGACCGTTTTTATGCGGTACACGATTCCTCCCTCGACCGCAATGCACCCGCGCGCCAGGTAACTGACCGGAGCGATAGCAGAGACTACCGCAGCAAGCCCGTAGAGGACTCCATCACCACGATTGAGCGTCTGGAAAACCTGCGCGAACGCGGCTCGATTACCGAGGAGGAATTCATCCTTCTCAAGAAAAGAGCGCTGGACGCTTAGGCCGGCCCGATCCGTTTGCTATACCTGCAAAGCCGCACCTGCAAACCGTGCGGCTTTGTGGTTTTAAGGCTCCGGCGAACAAATCAAAAACAATGGAGTAAAACAGGTGATCATACGCTTAACATCAACCATAAAAAATAAACACTATGAAACTATCCCGACTCATCCTCCTGAGTGCCATTGGCATGGCCATGATGGGTACCTCTTGCAACGAAGAAAAAACTACACAGGAGGAAAAAGACCCACAGGAACCTGTAGCCACTGCGCCGCAGGAAGACTGCCAGCCGATTGACAGGGGCACAGCGAGCGTCCCGGAGCAGAAGCCAACCTTCGAAGGCCAGACCCGCGCCTGTGCGATAAAGTCTGAAACGGCTATTGACGTGCAGGTGCTCACCAAGAGCCTTGAAAAGCCCTGGGCTGTTGAACCATTGCCCGATGGCAACCTGCTGGTAACCGAAAAGCCCGGCCGCATGCGCATTGTGTCGGCCACCGGACAGATCGGCACCCCGATAGCAGGTATACCAAAAGTAGACGACCGCGGACAGGGCGGCTTGCTGGACGTGGCCCTAGGCCCCAAATTTGGCTCCGACCGCATGATCTACTGGAGCTACACCGAACCGCGCCAGGGCGGCAACGCGACAAGCGTAGCCCGCGGGGTGCTCTCAGAAGACCGTACGCGCGTAGAGAACGTGCAAGTGATCTTCCAGGCGCAGCCTACCTACGACGGCACGATGCACTACGGATCCCGACTGGCTTTCGGACGGGATGGCATGCTGTACATCACCTTGGGTGAGCGTTCGGACATAGAGATACGTCCGCAGGCGCAGCAAATGAACAGCCACATGGGCAAGATCATCCGCATAGCGCCGGACGGCAAAGTGCCAAACGACAACCCTTTCGTGAAGAAAGAAAACCACCTGCCTGAGATCTGGAGTGCCGGCCACCGCAACGTGCAGGCGGCCACCTTTAATGACGCAGGCGAGCTTTGGATCGTGGAGCATGGAGCGCAGGGAGGAGATGAAGTGAACAAAGTAGAGAAAGGCAAAAACTATGGCTGGCCTCTGGTCACGTTCGGAGAGGAATACTCGGGTGAGCCTATACCTAGCTCGGTTACTACTAAAGAAGGCTTCGTAGATCCTATCTATTACTGGGATCCGGTAATTGCCCCGTCAGGAGCACAGTTTTATACAGGAAGTGCTTTTCCGGAATGGAAGGGAAACCTGTTCGTGGGCGGCCTCCGCGAGCAAGCGCTGGTGCGCCTGCGCATGGAGAACAACCGTGTGACGGGCGAAGAGCACCTGCTCAAAGACCGCAACCAGCGGGTGCGTGACGTACGTCAGGGACCTGACGGCGCGCTTTACGTGGTGACTGACCAGCAGAACGGTGAACTCTGGAAGATTACCCCGAAGCAGTAAACCCCGCTAAAAATGCAAGAATAAAAAAGGACAGGTATACGCCTGTCCTTTTTTAATTTAAGTCGATCCAACCGCTTATTGTTGCGAAACAGGGAGCGTCACCCGCAGCATGTCCCAGGTGATCTGGATACTGCCTTCGCCGTCCTCCCCTGAAATGATTTCATAGCGCAGCCTTTCCTGTTTAGTAGGGGCCACTTCGGGCTTCACCGTAAATCGCAGCACATCCTCTGCTTCCTTGTAATCGTCGGCCAGGTGCTGCTCCCAGTTTTTATTGATGATGATCGTCCACTCCTGCTCGCCAGGTATGGTGAACAAAGCGTACTTACCTGCTGGCAGCGCCTTTCCGCCTATCGTGATGGCTTTGTCGGTCATCAGGCTGGTAGCGGAGTGCGCTCCCGTTACCCATACCTGGTTATAGGCCACCAAGCCGCCCCAGATCACGCGTCCGCGCACAGCCGGCGAGTGGTAGGCGATGGTCAAGTGGGCATCGCCGATCATACCGTGGGCCTCCGCCTTCAGACTGCCTTTCAGGGTGTCCGGCTCGGCCTGCACCCTGATAGTGTTCGCACCCTCACTTGGTTGCATATTATGTTCGGAATGGCTTCCTTGTGCCGGAGGCGTCTCCTGGTCGCGCGCCTGTTCAGGTTGGTTGCAATACGTCAGGGTGGCGCTGAGCCCAAGCCCCAATGCGAATCGGGTAAAGGTTTTTTTCATGTCGGTGAGCGTTAGAGGTCTTTTTATACGAAGGCGAAGCTACAAATTGTTTTTGACACAAAGGCACTCCCCACCCTGCTTTCATGAGCCCCGCTGTAACCCCTGACACAGCCCGGTTAAAACGAAAGCAAAGCGCTTGCAGTACAACGCTATAGACAAAGACACTTAAACTAAAAGTCATGACCCACTACAGTTACGATACCCTTTCCGGCGCCCTGAATGGGCTGAAGCAGCGAGGCTATACCGAAGACTTTAATCTGAAAGAAAACTGCATCATCTGTGCCACCAAACCCCTGGAGTTAAAACCCGAAGAGTTTGACATTGAGGAAGGGCACCGCTTCGAGGGCATGAGCAACCCCGATGACAACTCGGTGGTGTACGCCATCTCCTCGACCTACGGCGTGAAAGGGGTGCTGGTAGATGCGTATGGCGCCTACGCTGAAGCGATCACCCCCGAAATGGCGCAGAAACTGAGAGCGTAAACCCACCAAGATCATGGACCACGATCACCAGCATCATCCTAACAGCCAGAAGCAGCAGGTCAAAAAGCAACAGGACCAGCTAACCGAAAAACTGGAGGAAACAGCACTGCATGGACACGAACATGCCATGCACGAAGACACCAGCGGGCACCCGCCGCACAACGGGCATGACCGCGGTGGTCATGGGGAGCACGGCCACGACCATCACCGCATGATGATCGAGGACTTTAAAAAGCGCTTCTGGATCTCGCTCGCGCTGTCTATACCTGTCATCATCCTTAGCCCGATGGTGCAGCACATTCTGGGTTTTACGCTGGATGTTCCCTACGGCATGTACGTCGCCTTCGTGCTCTCCTCCATCATCTATTTCTATGGCGGCTGGCCTTTCCTGACGGGTCTGGTCGAGGAAGTGAAGAAGGGCGCCCCCGGCATGATGACGCTGATCGGGGTAGCCATTACGGTGGCATACCTCTACAGTTCGGCCATCGTGTTCGGGCTGGAGGGCATGGACTTTTTCTGGGAGCTGGCCACGCTGATCGTGATCATGTTGCTCGGGCACTGGATCGAGATGAAATCGGTGTTGGGTGCCTCCAAGGCATTGGAGCTGCTGGTGAGCATGATGCCGGCCGAGGCGATGCTGATCAGGAATGGGGAGACGGTGCGCGTGCGCATTGAGGAACTGCAGAAAGGCGATTTGATCCTGATAAAGCCAGGTGAGAAAGTGCCCGCCGATGGCGTGGTGGAAGAGGGTGAAAGTCACCTGAACGAGAGCATGCTCACCGGCGAAAGTAAACCGGTTAAAAAGACGATAGACGATAAAGTGATCGGTGGCTCCGTCAACGGCAACGGGGTACTCCGCGTGCGGGTGGAGCACACCGGCAAGGAGAGCTACCTCAACAAGGTGATCAAGCTGGTGCAGGATGCCCAGAAAACGAAATCGGATACGCAGCGCCTGGCCGACCGCGCCGCCAAATGGCTGACCTACGTGGCGCTGACTGCAGGCTTTGGTACCTTTGCCGTGTGGCTTTTGCTGGGGCAGGACCTGGCTTTTGCGTTGGAGCGCATGGTGACGGTCATGGTTATCTCCTGTCCGCATGCGTTGGGATTGGCCGTGCCGCTGGTGGTGGCCATCTCTACCGCCGTGTCCGCCAATAACGGACTCCTTATCCGCAACCGCACCGCTTTTGAAAATGCCCGCCTCATCACCACAGTCATCTTCGACAAGACCGGTACGCTCACCGAGGGCTCGCACGAAATTGCCGCTGTCGTGACGTTTGACGAGTCCGTGGACGAGCGGGAAATGCTGCGGCTGGCTGCTGCGGTGGAGCAGAACTCCGAGCACTTTATCGCCCAGGGCATTCTCCGGCGAGTGAAAGAACTAGGTATAGCCGTACCTTCATCGCAGTCGTTCCGGTACTTGCCCGGCAAAGGGCTGGGAGGTATGGTAGAGGGACGGGATGTAAAGGTGGTCGGACCCAACTACCTCAGAGAGTTCAATATACAGGTACCGGCCAGCGAGGCTGAAGAAGGCGTGGAGACAGTGGTGTATGTATTGGTAGACGAGCAGCCTGTCGGGTACATCACCATGCGCGACCAGATACGTGCAGAGTCGGCTGACGCCATCCGCGTACTGAAGGCGAATGGCATCAAAAACCTGCTGCTGACCGGCGACAACGAGCGGGTAGCCAAAAGCGTGAGCGACAAATTGCAAATGGACGGCTTCCTGGCCAACGTGCTGCCCCACCAGAAACAGGAAAAAGTGAAAGAACTGCAGGCCAAGGGCGAGTTTGTGGCCATGACGGGAGACGGCGTGAACGATGCCCCCGCCCTGGCGCAGGCCGATGTAGGGATTGCCGTGGGGTCCGGAACGGACGTCGCCGCCGAAACCGCCGACATCATCCTGGTCAACAGCAATCCGCAGGACATCGCCTCGCTCATCCTCTTCGGCAAGGCCACTTACCGTAAAATGATACAGAACCTGATCTGGGCGACCGGGTATAACGTGATCGCGCTGCCCCTGGCTGCCGGTGTACTTTATAACCAGGGGATCATGGTATCGCCTGCCGTCGGAGCGGCGCTGATGAGCCTGAGCACCGTGATCGTGGCGATCAATGCGCAACTGCTGCGACGTCAGAACAGGTAGTAGCAGAAGTTAATGTGTCTGATACAAACCAAGTAATAAAACCATGAGAAACCCCTTACTCCTACTCTCTTTTGCGCTGCTCTGTATAAGCGGCTGCCAGCAGGCTGACAGTGTGCAGGAAATGTTGCGCGACGAAGATGATCGCCAGCAGGTATACAGCACCATCCTGGAAGATGAGCAGATGCGCAACGAACTGATGGCACAGATGCGGGACCAGAACATGGGTGCAGGCATGATGCGCGGCGGCATGATGCAGGGCGGCACAATAGGCGACACGTCCGGCATGGTGTCCCTGCACCGCCAGCAGGTGCAGCAACATATGAAGCAGATGATGACCCTGTGCGAAACTGACACCGTTGCCTGCAACGAAATGGCCCGCCTGATGCTGCAGCACCCGGGCATGATGAACAGTATGATGGAACGCATGCACCAGCGCGGCCTGGTCGATAGCTCTCACCTGAACCGGATGCGCCAGGAGATAATCCGCTAGCACGCTCCATCTTTCGGAGACGTTCGCCATACCTTCAAAAAAATCTGTGCTTTCATTTTGACATACAAAATATTAATCGTAAAATTACGATTATAAAACTCACCCATGGGACTTACAAAGACAGCGCAATTTACAGACGAAGAGATCCTGCTCGCCCGCTATGCCAAAGCGTTGGGACATCCGGCCCGCATCGCTATTCTGCGTGTGTTGCTGGAGCGCAAGGCCTGCATCTGCGGCGATATTGTGGATGAACTGCCACTGTCGCAGTCCACGGTGTCGCAGCACCTGAAGGAGCTGAAGGAAGCGGGCCTGATTCAGGGAGACATTGACGGGAAGAAGGTATGCTACTGCATCAACGATCAGGTATGGAAGCAGGCGCAGGAAACGTTGAGCCTTTTGTTTCAAAGCTATACCTCTTGTGACAGCAGTTGCTGCTAAAAAAATTTACCTAAACTGATCGTAATTCACCGATATATAAAATCTATAGTCCTATGAACAAGGCAGAAGAACTTAAGAAAATAGTGCGCGACAAGTACAGCGAGATCGCGCTGCAAAGCAAAGAGCAAAACGAAGCCTCCTGCTGCGGTGCCACCGGCTGCGGCACTGTAGACTACGCCATCTTTGCCGATAACTACACCGAGATGGAAGGCTACAACCCGGATGCAGACCTTGGCCTCGGCTGCGGCGTACCCACCGAGTTTGCACAGATTAAAAAAGGCGATACGGTAGTTGACCTGGGTTCCGGCGCGGGCAACGACTGCTTCGTAGCCCGCGCGCTGGCAGGCGAAAGTGGCAAAGTGATCGGGGTGGATATGACGGAGGCCATGATCGCCAAAGCCCGCGAAAATGCCGACAAGCTAGACTTCAACAATGTGGAGTTCCGGCAGGGCGAGATCGAAGCGCTGCCGATCGCGGCGAACCGGGCCGATGTGGTGATCAGCAACTGCGTGCTCAACCTGGTGCCGGACAAACGCAAAGCCTTTGCCGAGACGTTCCGGGTACTGAAGCCGGGCGGTCACTTCAGCATCTCAGATGTGGTGCTGGTGGGCGAACTACCGGAGGGCATTGTGCAGGCCAGCGAGATGTATGCCGGCTGTGTGTCGGGTGCCATTCAGAAAGAAGAATATCTGCAGATCATACGGGAAGTGGGTTTTGAGAACATCACGGTTCAGAAAGAGAAAGCGATTAACGTGCCCAACGAGATCCTGCAGGATTACCTGGATGCCGCAGGTATAAGGGCCTTCCGGGAAAGCAACACAGGCATCTACAGCATTACGGTATACGGCAGCAAGCCCATCGAAAACCTGGCCTGCACACCGGGTAGCGGGTGCTGCTAATCACACACAACCCTACAAAACAAACGGGAGCAGCCACTACTTACAGCTGGCTACTCCCGTTTTGTGTTTCCTATACCTGCTATCAGGGTGTGGCCGAGAGCGTGGACACGATCAGGATGATCAGACCTAATTGTATGCCGGCTCCGATACCTACACCAGCCAGGGCTTTTCCTCTCTTTTTGCGGGCAGCCTGCTCTTTATAGCCTTTCAGGTAATCTTGTTCCTCCAGCAAACGGACATCGGATACCAGCGTCGACTTAACTTTGGGAGGCGTGGCTCCAATGACGAGACTGCCGGCCAACCCGAGCGGAAACATGACCATCGTGCTGGCAGCCGAACCCCACATAGCGCCGTTGCCTTTGTAATACTGCTTCGCATCTGCCATACCCAGCGCATACAGTTCGTCAGCCGTCATACCTGGTGCTATACCTGAGAGACTATCAGGCTGCTGCTCGAAAACCTCTTTCGTCCCGTTTTCAAACTTCACCATAAACACTTCGGCTTTCGGCAGCCGCCACGTTATACCCTGCAGGGAGTCGGGGTGCTGGTAAAGGACTTCGTGCAGCGTTATTTCCAACACGCGCGAAGGAATCTCCTCACCGGTCTTTTTTATGATCGTATCCTGTGCCAGCAGCAGGTGGTGCAGGCTGAAAAACAACAGCAATAGTACAGCTCCTTTCATGACTTCTGGTTTTAAGGGTTAGTATTTGCGGGAGTTGAAACCGAAGAGCACACTGAAGCGCATGCCATCTGAAGATGGGGCAATGGCGACGTTTACCGGGAAGTTGACTCCCTGGGTTTGAAAATTGGTGCCTGCTGCCAGTACCAGCCCTGCGCCGCCCAGCGACACGTTGGGACCGATGCCAAACTCAAGTCCCTTCGCCCCTCTTATACCTACCAGCGCACTCAGACTCGGCAGAAACTTCCCTTGTTCCAGGCCACCGATCAGCGGTACAAACTCGAACAGTCCGGAGGTGCCGTTTTCGAGCGTGAACACCCTTGTCTCAAACTGCCAGCCAAACTGGGTCATCAGAGCGCTCACGTCCGTGTCGAAGTCATCCTTGATGTGGTCGCGGTAGTTCTGGCTCAGCACCGTAAAGCCCAGTCGGGGACCGGCCAGTTTCAGGCTCTGCTGCTGGTTGTTTCCCCGGGCGTACACCGGTTGCTGCATGGCCGGACGTGTCTCGTTCATGATCACCTTAGTGCCGTTTTCATATTTGATCATAAAGATGTCTGCTTTGGCAATGGAGATAACGGGGCCTTCCAGGTTGTCGAAACGCTTGTATTTGACCTCCTGCAGGTTGATCTCGAGCACTTTGACTTCCAGTTCGTCGCCGTTGCGCTTGATGAGGACGTCCTGTGCCTGAGCCGCAACATAGAGAAGGCAGGCGATAATGGTGAGCAATAGATGTTTCATGGTGGATGTGTGTTATGGTTTATGGTTTTTTCCTGCTTTTGATGCATCAAACCTACAACACGACCACGGGTATAGAAAGCCAGCAAAATGATTTTAAGGACTTTTAAATTTTAATATAATATGGTATATATTATTAATACACAATCATTTATATTCACATCATAGGACTTTGTAAATCTTATAAAGAGTTTATAAAGTTCTTAACTGGGTGTGCTATACCTTCAACTCGTATCATTTAATCCGTTAACCGGCGCACCTTATTCAAAATCCTTTGCTGAAAACACGATGGATGACCTCAAAATAACATTGGAAACGCTCGGTGAAGAAGATCGTCGGGAACTCGGCATTTTCATCCAGCGTCAGAAAAAAAAGAAGAGTCGCAAGGACCTGGCGCTGTACAAACTCCTGCTGCAGGACAAGCACCACACACCAGAGCAGCTGATCGCCCGCCTGTACCCGGACGAGCCGAACCCGGTGGCCTACTATGCGCTGCGCAAAAGGCTCACCCGCCACCTCACGGACTTCATCATGCTCAAGCGGATGGAGCAGGACAGCACTTCCGCTTCTACCATTATGGGTTTGCTCTCCCTCTCCCGCTACCTCTTCGACGCGCAGGTAGAGCGACTGGCCTGGCACTACCTGCTCAAGGCCGAAAAGTTGGCCGCCGCCAACGAGCAGTTTGATCTGCTCAACACCATCTACAACCTGCAGATAGAGAAAGCAGAAAGTGAATTTGCCGGGGACCTGGACCAAATCATTGAAAAGCGCAACCAAAACAAATTAGCAGCCGATGAAATGGAACGGGCCAACATTGCCAGCAGCATCATCAGCCAGCGTTTGCAGACTGTCCGGCGCCAGGGCAGCGACCTGCACTTCGACCGGATCATACAGGAGGTGCTCTCTAGTTACAACCTGACCGAGGCTGTGAGCAAGCGTCCGCAGTTGCTTTTTAAGCTGATGTCCATTGCCCGGAGTGCCGTGCTGGCCCGCAAAGACTTTCTCACCTTTGAGCCCTTCATTATCAGCCAGTACCAGGAGACAGAGCAGAAATACGGCTTCATCAAGGCGCACCAGTATTACAAACTCAGCCTCCTCTACATGATCGCGCACGTGCTCTACCGGAACAAGAAGTTTGTGGAGTCGATTCACTACCTGGCGGCCCTGCACAACAGCATGAGCGGCGACGGCAAGCATCACTACGCTACTTTTTATCCGCGCTACATTTTTTTGATGGTGGCCAACCTCGTCTTTCTGCGCAGCAACGCAGAGGCCATCGGGTTGATGGAGAAACTGCTATACAAAAGCAAAGTGCACCTGAGTCAGCGCGACCAACTAACGGCCTTGCTGGGTTTGAGCTTTAACTACTTTGCGCAAGGCGCTTTCGGCAAAGCAAACCGTGTGCTGCTCGGCATCAAGCGATCAGACAAATGGCTGGAGCAAACCATGGGGCGTGAGTGGGTGCTGAAGAAAAAAATGGGGGAATTGATTCTGCAGTACGAGCTCAGCAATGAGGACCTGGTACTGAACAAGATCCGGTCTTTTGAGCGCACATTCAAAGACATGCTACAGCAACCGGCCTACTACAACGTGAAGCAATACCTGCAGCTTATCAAGCACATGGTGGACCAACCGGCGGCCGTGGCCAGCGAGGCTTTTTTTCAGCAGGTAGAGCAGAGCCTCGAATTTGATTCGTTTGAGAATACCGACATCCAGGCCATGAGTTTTTATGCCTGGCTGAAAGCCAAAATGCTCCGACGACCCTATTATGATGTGCTGCTAGAACTAGCGCAGAGTAACCTGTAGCCTGAGCGCCTGTGTTCGATCTACCACAAAAAACCGCGGCTCGCGTATAAGCACGAAAAATCAGACGCCATGGCAACAGAAAAATACACCGTCCCGGCACAGACCCGTATCGGGCATGTGCACCTGAAAGTAGCAGACCTCGACAGGGCCCTGGCTTTTTACCGTGATTTGCTGGGTTTTGAACTGATGATGATGTACGGGCCGGATGCAGCCTTTATTTCGGCGGGTGGTTACCACCATCACATCGGGTTGAATACCTGGTACAGCAAAGGCGGTACGCCAGCTCCGGCTCGTAGCACCGGCCTTTTTCACACCGCCATCCTCTACCCTACCCGCAAAGACCTGGCGGCCATCCTGAAGCGGATCCGTGAGTCCGGCTACCGGCTCGATGGTGCCTCCGACCACGGTGTTTCGGAAGCGCTATACCTCTCTGACCCCGACGGCAATGGCGTGGAGTTGTACTGGGACAGACCGAAGGAAAAGTGGCCGCTCGACGAGGAAGGGAAGATCACCATGTACACCCAGCCACTCGACCTGCAGGATTTGCTCAGCGAATTGGAAAAGTAAGTTTTACGATTGAGGTTCTTTTGACAAAAGACATAAGATTTTATTCCGATGGAGCGTGCCTAAGGACCTCTCTTCACTGTCTTTTTTTACAGCTTCTTCAATCACTTTGCCTTCGTAAAACAGTCCTTTATTAAAGAATTTCAGAACTTGAGCTATACCTTAAAACAGTAACACATGCCCCACATTGCCCTTATTTCTTCAAGCGTACGCACCGGCCGGAAAAGCCACCGCGTTGCGCTATACATGAAAAAGTACCTTGAAGAACACCAACTTGCCAGCACCGAGATCGTGGATCTGAAAGCTTACGACTTTCCGGTGTTTCATGAACGCTACAGCCGATTGGAGTCCCCTTCAGAACCAATGACCGAATTCAGAGACAAGATACTGGAGGCAGACGGGGTGATCATCGTGACGCCCGAGTATAACGGTGGCTATCCGGCCAGTCTCAAAAACGTGGTGGACCTGCTTTATGACGAGTGGCACCGCAAGCCGGTGGCCATCTCTACGGTTTCAGGAGGGGCTTTCGGTGGTACGCAGGTGATTACCTCACTGCAGTTCTCGCTCTGGAAAATGCGCGCCTGGACCGTTCCCGCTATGTTTCCCGTGCCCAAGGTGCAGGACAATTACGACGAGGCAGGCAATGCCGCCGATAAAGAAGCCACCGACAAACGGGCCGACCACTTTCTGCGGGAACTGCTCTGGTGTATCGAGGCGAAAAAGAAAATGGATGCAACTGCTGATTAGGTGCGTTGCCCGCTATACCTATACCTGAGTCTGTCAAGGTGTAGATGTAGGTATAGATAAAGGCCACCCTCTCACATAAACGGCTCCTTAAGGCGACTTCTACTGTCTGTCGCCCTCGCTCGCGTCCCGCGAGTGTGAGCTATAGGGCGGCCTCTGGCCGCTTTACCTTATACCTGTGTTAAGTGGCGTCCCGCCACCACATACCTCATACTCGCGGGACGCGAGCGAGGGCAGTAAACCTGGACAGTCCAGTTATGGTAGGTATACCCCTACCCCTCCAGCTCCACATAATCGGCACTGCGCGGCAGCTCCATGAAATGCTGCGCCAGTTCTTCCGGCAGTGCCGCAAGCTTTCTCTTCAAGACATCAATCCAGGCGCCTTCTACTTTGATCACGGCTGCCTTCACGCCATCGGCCTTGTACAGTTCGTGGCGCAGTGCCCAGCGGGAACCGTCCTTGCGGCTGGCTGTCAGTTCTGTTTGGATGGTGATTTCCTCATTTACTCCCACCTCTCGCAGGTACGTGGTTTCCTCCTTGAACAGGATCGGACCGATGTGCAGGCGCTGGAAGGTTTTCATGTCCATCCCCAGTTCATCCAGGGCTTCGATACGGGCCTGCGCGGCGAAATCAGCATAGGCAGAATGGCGCATGTGCATGTTCGCATCCAGGTGCGACCACATTACTTTTCCGGTGTAGGTATGGGGCATGTTTGGTTAGGTTTTAGTGGCATCGAACTGATAACGATGTCAGGGTGGCAAAGTTAGGCTTTGCAGGTATAACACAGGGTATTTTTTACTAAAATCATGTTGTGAAGGAGCTCATGATATTCTATATCTAAGCTTTAATACATACATTTACAGCACCATACGATTTTCTACTTTTGCCTATGAGAACAGCTTTACTCCTGTTTGCCCTCTTGTTTTTTTTCCAGCACGACAGCCATTCCCAGGATGCGCTTATACCGTCTTACATAATTGGGCACACGCTAAGTACACCAGTAGGCGTAACAGTAGCCCAGACGGGAGAAATATATGTTGCCAATAGTTACCAGGTCAGGGTACTGAATTCAGAAGGCAACTTCATCAAGGATATACAGACAGCCGATGTACCCTACCAGGGACGCGCACGCGCAGTGGCTACAGACCTTGCCGGTAACTTATATGTCTGGGACTCCTACTCATTTTACCTTTACAAGTACGACCAGGAAGGTAACTTATTACACAAGTTCCAAAACTACTTGATCAACGCGTACACCGGATCCGCCGTGGAGGGGATTGCTGTGGCACCGGACGGGAGCATCTATATCACAGACGTGACGAAGCATGTGGTCCGGAAATTCACGAACGAAGGCAAATTTCTGCTGGAGCTAAATTCTCTTAACACCCCAACAGATGTGGCCGTTGGGCCTGATGGCGCAGTGTATGTGGCAGACACAGGAAACAAACGCATTGTGAAGTATAGCGCGACGGGGCAGCAGCTTGCATCCTATACAACTCCCGGAAACGGAGCCCCGGCCTTTGGCCGACCTACAGGTGTTGAGGTGAGCAGTACCGGTATAATACATGTAGCAGATGCCTCTAATGCCGCCGTTTATACATTTACTATTGATGGTGAGTTCCATTTGAACCTCCGATTACCAGGCGTACAACCCAACGAAAGCCTGGGTATCGGCATTGACAAGGAAGGGTACATTTATGTATCATCCAGTGGCAGCCTTACAGGAAAACCGCAACATGGGAAGGTGTTCAAACTCTGGCCTACAGGTGAGCGGGAGGCCATCTTCGGCGAACTTGACCCTGCACTAACAGGTCTTAGTGTGACAGCCATGGAGGCAGACAGTGCAGGTCACTACCTGTACTTAGCCAACAGTAACTCCCGCAAAATTGAAAAGTATAACCGCCAGGGCATAAAGCTATCAGAAATAGGCAATGGCAGTCCGGAAGCTGACTTTGGTATCATCCAGGATATCGCGACCGCTCATGATGGATCGCTTTATGTTTTAGATAGCATGTCCGTAAAGATGTTCAGTCCAGCCGGGGGCTTCATCTCAAGCTTTGAGCCTATACCTGCTGCTGTAGCCTGGAGCAGACAAAGATTAACCGCCGGGCTTGATCATTTCCTGTATGTGTTAACAAACGGCAGGGTTGCCCAATATAACAGAAAAGGCAAGCTTCTTAAGGTGACTGCTTTAAACGGAATTGACTCCTCTTACCCCAACCCCGTTTTTCAGGATATTGCGGTGGATGCTACTGGCAATCTTTATGTTATTATCATCCTGAGCCAGCGTTTCCCATGGGAGGCGGTGTATGAGGTAAACAAATATGATGCCGCTGGTCAACTACTTTTCCAGTACCAGACCAGGGGAAGAAAAATCGTGGAAATTAACATACCACAAAGTATAGAAGTTGATAAAGCAGGAAACGTCTATGTGGCCGGGAACTCGGTGGAAGTATTTGACAATGAGGGAAATCTAAGGGAACATCTGCCAGTTTCTGCAGACCTGATTTCAGTTAACGGCGCAGGAAGCACTGTGTTGGCCGGGCTGCTCCACGATAGCCAATTACTCATCCTGAACAGGGAGTCCATTCCGGTAGAGAGTTACATATCCGGCACCGTATTTCAGGATACCAACTTAAACAGCATACAGGATACAAACGAGCCAGGTATAAAAGGTATACCGGTAAGAGTGGAGCCAGGCTCTGTTTTCGGTTTCTCTGATGCATATGGAAGATACAGAGTGCCCATAGAACAGGTGGGTACTTACAAAGTGATCCAGGTATTGCCGGTACTTGGGGCCAACTCTTTTATCGAACAAGTGTCGCCGGAGGCTGGGTCTCCACATACTGTTACCATAGCCACAAAAGGAAGTTCGGTGACAGGTAGAAATTTCGCAAACCGCGTCACCCTTTCCCCTTACCTTTCCGTCAGCGTTTCCTCGACTCGCCGTCGCCGCTGCTTTGAGAGCTCCACCATGCTTCATTATTCCAATATAGGCCATGCCACCGCCCCAGACGCCAAGGTATACCTGCAATTGCCCAGCGAAGTAGAGTTGCTCTCAGCCGACAAACCCTATACCCGCCTGCCGGACGGCACATACCAATTTTCAGTCGGTGAATTAACAGCTGGCCAAAGCGGCACCATCACCATACAAGACCTGGTAACCTGTGGCAACGAGTTGGTGCGCGGCCGCACGGTCTGCACCCGCGCCTGGATCACACCCTCCAACAACAAACCGGCTGAACCCACCCCGACCGTTTCCATTACCGGCCGCTGTAATGCCGAGTTGGGCATGATCCGCTTTGTGGTGCGCAACACCGGCACTGCCGACATGGACCAGCACGAGTTGTTCCGCAAGTTTGCGAACGGTGAGCTGGCTTCGCAGGAGCAGTTCCGCCTGGCCGCCGGCGACAGCCTCGTGCTGTGGGTGCCATCGCTGGGCTATACCTGGCGCCTGGAGGCAGACCAGCCAACCGGCAACGGCGACAACACCACCGTCAGCGTCACCATCGAGGGCTGCCCTGGCGAAGCAGCAAGCTCGGTGAGCACAGGCATGATCAACCTTTTGCCTACCGACGACGAGGAAGCCGAGAAGTCTACGGAGTGCATGCTGATCACCGACTCTTACGACCCCAACGACAAACTAGTGACCCCGGTAGGACGCACCGAGGAATTCTATACGCCGACGAACACCGCCCTCAAGTACAAGATCCGCTTCCAGAACACGGGCACTGATGTGGCCTACCGCATCGTGGTGGTCGATACGCTCTCCGAGCACCTGGACCTGAGCACGCTGCAGTTGGGGGCCACCTCCCACCCGAGCCGCGTGGAGGTTTCAGGCAAGGGGCAACCAGTACTGACCTGGACCTTCGACAACATCATGCTGCCCGACTCTACGGCCAACGAGCCCGGCAGTCACGGCTACATCCAGTTCAGCATAAAGCCAAAGGCGGACCTCGCGGAGAAGACCCTGGTGGAGAACTTTGCCGACATCTTCTTCGACTTCAACTCCCCGATCCGCACCAACGTCACCCAAAACCGCATCTACGACATGCCGCCGGTGATCAACGAAGCCGTACGCGTAAACCTGGAGGATGTGCTTGCCACACCAGGTATAACGGGCTTTGCGCCAGCGGATGGCAAGTTTGGCAGTGAGGTTACTATCACCGGCCAGCGTTTTGCCTCTAAGCCAGACGGCAACAAGGTATACCTAAATGGCAAGGCAGTCACCGTCGTGAGCGCCAGTGCAACCGAGCTCAAAGTGCTGGTGCCGGCAGGCGCTACAACAGGCGCGCTCAAAGTAATTACGCCAGACGGAGGCGTGACCTCCTCAGATAAGTTCCAGGTATACCAGCCGCCCGTCCTCACCTCTTTCAGTCCAGTAGAAGGCATGGTCGGCCAGACCGTAACGCTTACGGGCGAGCACCTGCAAGCAGAAATGATCGAAGGCATCAGACTGGGCGGACTGACCTGCGAGATCCTGAGCAGTAGCGGTAGCGCGATAACGGTGCGCGTGCCGGCAGAAGCCACTACTGCCCAATTCCAGATCAACACCAAAGGTGGCGAGGCCCTGAGCAGCGCGACCTATACCGTGTGGTACGCACCTGGCATCTCAGGTCTGAGCAAACAGACCGGCATTGTGGGTGCAAGCATCACGATCGCGGGCGAGCACTTCGCCACTGACAAAGCACGCAATCAGGTGCGTTTCGGGAAGGCGCTGGCGCAGGTGCAGGAGGCTAGTCCAAAGCAGCTAGTAGTGCGGGTGCCAGAAGGCGCCGAATCCGGTCTGATCTCTGTAGAGACTCCAGGCGGGAAGGCCACTACTGCCACCAACTTCGAAGTAATTCCGGGCCCGAGATTCGCTACCATGCAACCTGCTAAGGGTACAGTGGGCACCGTGGTCGAGATCACCGGAGAGCACTTCGGCATTATGGGACTGGGGGATAAAATTACTTTTAACGGGCAGGAAGCCCTGGTGCTAGAAGGCGCTGAAAACAGATATAAGGTGCGCGTGCCGCGCGGAGCCAGCACCGGCAAGGTGACCATCACCGGCTTCGGCGGACAAACCCACAGCAGCTCCGATTTTGTGATAGAGGAACTGATGCCGGCCGAAGCAATCACCGTGTACCCGAACCCGAATAACGGAAAGTTCACCGTGAGCCTGCGCCACGCCGATTTTGATGTGCAACTGATCGAGGTATACGATGCCCTTGGCATACGCCTGCACCAAACGCACATCACCGGACCAAGACCGGAAGCAGTGGAGATCAGTCTGCCGGCTGCTAAAGCTGGCCTGTACTTCCTTCAAATTCAGACGGAACGAGGGATGATCACCAAAAAGCTGACGGTGCTGTAACAAACTTGCTCGTGCAGGGCTACTGCAGCACCGTCAGTCTGGTTTATCAACTAAGCGACTTCGCGCTTTTCGTCTTCTAACGATTGGATAGCATCGTAGAGGGCAGGGCTGGCATCGCGCAGCTTTTCTATGACATTGGCCAGGCCGTAGAACTTTTCGGGTTCGACTGCGGAGCTGTTTGCAAAGGCTTTTAAAAGCGTCTGAAGGATTTGGGTATAATTTTCTTCAAATTCGTCTGGATTCATAGGTAATGGGCTAAAAGTTTACATATCAATAAGATACAAACTATACCTTAAAATAATTCGATTGCAGCAAAAAAAAGCGCCGTACATTTCTGCACGGCGCTTTTCTATTATATCAGGTATAGCAACTACAGCTTCTTCAATCCCTTCTGCTCCTGCTTGCTTCCCTCCTTCACACTCACTGCTACACCGCCGCCAGAAGCCAATGGCTGCTTCAATATGCTCTTCGAATTTACCAGCACCTTGCGGATCTCATGCTTCTGCGGGTTCTTGTTCCAACTGGCGTCTTTGGCATCAGCATAAATGGTCGCGATGTAAGTTTTGCCTTTTGGCAGGTAGTCGAAGCGGATGTTAGCGGTACGGGTGTTCTCATCGGTGATACCTCCAATGTACCACTCGTTCTTACCTTTCGCTTTACGGGCGATCGTTACATAGTCACCCGGCTCAGCTTCCAGCACCCAGGTGTCGTCCCAGTCCACGGCTACGTCTTTGATGAACTGGAAAGCATCCGGGAAGCGGGTATAGTTGTCCGGAATGTCAGCAGCCATTTGCAGCGGGCTGTACATGGTCACGTAGTAGGCCAGCTGTTTCACCAGCGTCGTGTTCACGCGCTGCTCTCCACCGTGGTAGTACGAAAGGTCCGTCTGGAAAATACCCGGCGTATAGTCCATCGGGCCACCCATCAGGCGGGTAAACGGAAGGATCGTCGCGTGGTCCGGGGCCAAACCACCCATCGCTTCGAACTCAGTGCCACGTGCTGACTCCTGCGCCAGCCAGTTCGGGAAAGTACGGTGCAGACCAGTCGGACGAACTGCCTCGTGGCTGTTGATCATGAGCTTGTACTTGGCCGCCGTGCGGGCCACGTGGTTGTAATGGTTCACCATCCACTGCCCGTCGTGGTGCTCGCCTCTTGGGATAATCTTGCCTACATAGCCGGTCTTCACCGAATTATACCCGTGGTCCTTCATAAACTGGAAAGCGTCCTGCAGGCGGCGCTCGTAGTTGGTGGCAGAGGCGGAGGTTTCGTGGTGCATCATCACGCGAACGCCCTTCGACTCCGCGTACTTCTGTACCTCCTTCACGTCAAAGTCAGGGTAGGCTGTCACGAAATCGAAAACTTCTTCTTTCCAGTTGCCGAACCAGTCTTCCCAGCCGATGTTCCAACCCTCGATCAACACCGCGTCAAAGCCATGCTCAGCCGCAAAGTCGATATGCTTCTTGGCATTCTCAGTCGTCGCACCGTGGCGTCCGTTCGGTGTTAATTTGGTGAAGTCGTCGGTCAGTTTTACATTGGTCTCCTTGCCATAGGCCCAGGTGCTCTTGCCAGCCACAAAATACTCCCACCAAATGCCGATGTACTTCACCGGCTTGATCCAGGACACGTCTTCGTATTCTGTCGGTTCGTTCAGATTCAGGATCAGTTTGGAGGCCAGAATGTCAGTGGCTTTGTCGCTCACGACAATGGTTCTCCAGGGTGTATGCGTTTCGGTTTGCATATAGCCTTTGTTGCCCACGGCATCCGGTGTCAGGTGCGAGCTGAATTTAAAGGTTTTCGGGTCCACGTTCAGCTGCATGGCTGGATAGTTGAGCAGGGCAGCTTCGTGAATGTTGATATACAGTCCGTCCGAAGACTTCATCATGGAAGGCGTTTGCACCGCCAGTGTTTTGATCGGGAACTGGGCATGCACATCGATCGTCGCCTTCTGCATCAGGTTCGGTATCTGGGAAATCTGCGAAGTGGTATAGGCATACTCGTTGGTGTCATAGTCACCCGGAATCCAGAAGATCTTGTGGTCGCCGGTCAGATTGAACTCGGTGTGCTCTTCTTTGATAATGAAGTACTTGAGTTCATCCTGTTGCGGGAATTCGTAGCGGAAGCCCAATCCGTCGTTGAACAATCGGAAGCGAATCTGGATGTGGCGGTCCTTGTGCTCCTTTTGGTTGAGCGTTACCAACAGCTCGTTGTAGTTATTGCGGATAGTTTTCTGCTCACCCCATACTGGTTCCCATGTATCGTTCACGCTGTTTTGCTCGGTCTTGGCTACCGTAAATCCGTTCATCATGGAGGGCACGTCCTTCATCTCGAAGCCCATTTTGCTCTGCTTGATCACAGGTTTCTTTTTGTAGGTGAGCTGGTAGGTGGGCACCCCGTTTGCGGCCAGTTCAAAGGTCATCGACAGGTTTTTGTCCGGCGAGGTGATGGTCTGCGCCTGCACCAGCCAGGTGATCAGGAACAGGAATGTGAAGAGGGATAGTCGCCTGTAAATGCGACCGATCAGGTTAGTGTTTTGATGCATATCTTATAAAGGGTGTATGGTGAAGAACAGCTGATTGTACTCTGTCAGTCCGCCACAGGTTATATTTTTTCTGATTGCAAAATACATTAAAAATCGAATAGTATGGAAGAAGCGTTTCCAACGCCTTCCACCGGGAGGTCGTATACCTGCACAAACGACTTATACATCGCCATGGAAATCATTCACGACGAAGAAGACACCCGCTTTTATATCATCCTGGAAGGCGGCGAGGCTGAGCTCACTTATTCCATTACCGATCAGGGGCATATGGACTTCGACCATACCTTTGTGCCCGAGCAGCATCGCGGTCAGGGTATAGCCGACAGATTAGTAAAAGAAGGACTGGAACATGCACAGGCCTGCAAATGCATGATTGTGCCCTCCTGCCCGGTGGTAGAAGCCTACGTAAAACGCCACAAGGAATACGACGCCATTGTGAATTGGGACTAGCCTATACCTGTTGTTCTGTTTTTTGCGGCCGGAGCAATAACCAGATGATCAGACCAACCGGCCATACCATGAGCAGGACCATCAGGGCCACCAGCCAGGGGGACTTGCCCCGGCGCCGGGCATCGTGGTAAGACCAGATTACGCTCCATACAGCAAAAACCAGCAGCACGATGCCTATAATAATGCTGATGAGGCCCAAGCCAGTCAGGAAGGATGAGAAAGTCTGCTCCATGGTTTTCTTTATCAGCTATTTATAACGCAGTCCTTCAGGTGTGGTTGAAAAATGACGTGTGCATCCTAGCTTGTGTCTGATCACCAGTGGTGAGGCCGGCCCATAAACGCTGCGCTTGTCACAAAGCCTTCGGGTTGTTGGCTACCTGGCGCCGGGCGCCTGTTCTTTTAGCCTCTGCCTGGGCTCGCTTACAGGCTCCTTCAGCTTTTCCAATCCGAAAGTACACAGTAGGGTTTTGCTAACTCCTGTATTCCCAAAGGTGAAGCATGCGAGTCTGGAGACCCTCAACAGTCATACTTCGGATTGATAAATCCGAAGGAGCTAAGAGACACTCACTTCTGGCGAGGGAATTATAATCATCTACTTTTACCCTATAGAGACTGTGACCCATTTAAGCTATACTCTCCAGAGAGTTTCCCGTACATGAGACATTATTTCAACTGTGTACCGGCCTGAGGCCAATTCGCAAACCAAATACTATGAAAGACACGCAGCAAAAACACCTGTGGTGGCAGGAAGGAGTCATTTACCAGATCTACCCACGTTCTTATCAGGACAGTAACGGCGATGGTGTGGGTGACCTGCAGGGCATCATCCAACGGCTCGAACATATCAAGTCACTATGTATAAAGGCTATCTGGATATCTCCTCTCTTCTCCTCTCCCATGGCCGATTTTGGCTACGACATATCAGACTACTGCGACATCCATCCATTGTTTGGCTCCATGGACGACTTCGATGAACTCCTGCAGGCCGTGCACGACCGGGACATGAAGTTGATCCTGGACCTTGTGCCCAACCATACTTCCGATGAGCATCCCTGGTTTAAGGAATCCCGCTCTTCTAAAGACAATCCAAAGCGCGACTGGTACATCTGGAAAGATGCCAATGAAGACGGATCTGAGCCGAATAACTGGCTTGCCATGTTTGGCGGAAGTGCCTGGGAATGGGACGAGCATACGCAACAGTACTATTATCACGCTTTTTTGAAAGAACAACCTGATCTGAACTGGCGAAACCCCGAGGTGCAGGAGGCTATGCTGGATGTGATGCGCTTCTGGCTCGACAAAGGCGTGGACGGCTTCCGGGTGGACGTGATGTGGCACATGATCAAAGACGAGCAGCTGCGCGACAACCCGGTGAACCCACACTACAAAGCCCACCAGGCGACGTACGAAAAGCTTATACCTGCTTACTCCACTGACCAGCCTGAGGTCCATGATATCGTGCACAAGATGCGTAAAGTGCTCGACAGCTACGATGAGCGCATGATGATCGGGGAAATATACCTACCCATCCACAAACTGATGACCTACTACGGCACCGACAAGAGCGGGGCGCACCTGCCTTTTAACTTTCTGCTGCTTTCCATCGACTGGGATGCCACGGAAATCTCATCGAACATCAACCAATACGAAGGCGCCCTGCCGAACGGCGGTTGGCCGAACTGGGTACTGGGCAACCATGACCAGCCCCGCATCACGAGCCGGGTGGGCAAGGCACAGGCCCGTGTGGCGGCCATGCTCCTGCTGACATTGCGCGGAACACCAACCATTTATTATGGAGACGAGATTGGCATGCGTGACGTGCCCATTCCGCCGGACGAGGTGCAGGACCCGCAGGGACTTAACATGCCCGGTCTTAACCTGAGCCGCGATCCGCAGCGCACCCCCATGCAGTGGGACAGGAGCGAAAACGCTGGCTTCAGCGAGAGCAAGCCCTGGCTGCGGCTGCCCGAAGATTACCGCCGCGTGAATGTGAAGACGCAACTGGAAGATGAATTCTCGATCTACGCCCTTTACAAACGCCTGATCAAACTAAGACAGGAGGAACCTGCCCTGCACATCGGGGACTACCGGCCGGTGGTAGCCAGCAGTCCGCTTCTGGCCTACCTGCGCTATACCTCAGATCAGCGCTTTCTGATATTGCTCAACCTCAGCCACAAGCCCTGTCATTTCGCACCGGAGCATTTCAACTTCGAAGGCACCATCGAGATCGACACCCTGCCCGAGCGGGAAGGTGCCACGGTCAGCAAGCACGTCAGCCTGAGCGGCGATGAAGGGATGATCATCCGGCTGAAATAATCCTGAACTAGGTATAGCAGCCGTCCTAAAATAACAGTGGCAGGCTAAAGCAGCTACGAATAAGGGCGTAAGCCCGATCAAGCAAAGGCATCTGCAATACAGCAGATGCCTTTGCTAATGTATAGGTGTAAGCGGGCGTGCAGGAGTTACAAGCGAATAGTCAATAATTACGTTTGTGTTGGCTCGAGTTTCTTCAGACATGCCTCCAGATCCACTCCCTCTCCCAGCACGCCACTTAAGATATCACCTAACTGGCGTATTCTATCCGGCATGTTCAGCATCGTAAAATCAGTTGGCCGTAGTCCTGGCTTGACTTCCTCCCAACGGAGAGGGGCCGAAACCGGGGCGCCTGTCCTTGGGCGGACGCTGTAAGGGGCAGCCACCGTTTGCGCAATAGCATTCTGCAGAAAATCCAGGTAGATCTTACCCTTACGAGATTTCGGGTTACGCTCCAGACTGGTCAGCGTAGGCAGCTGTTCGTGCACCTTTTGGGCCACTAATTGCGCAAATTGCTTGGCTTGCTCAAAGGTATACCTGGCTCCCAGCGGCACGTAAATATGCATGCCCGTAGCTCCGGAGGTTTTAACATAGCAGGCGGCTCCGGCCTTGTCCAGCACCTCCCTGGTCGCAAGTGTGGTTTCGATTACTTCATCGTAGGGGTTCTCATCCGGGTCCAGGTCAATGACCAGGTAATCCGGTTTTTCCAGATTAGCTAATCGAGAGTTCCAAGGGTTAAGTTGTATGCAGCCCAGATTGTTCATGTAGGCCAGCGTCGCCTTGTTGTCACACACCAGGTAATCGACCTCCTTCCCCGTAGACTCTGCATGGAGGGCCACAGTGCGTACCCAGTCAGGGGTATGGTCGATGTCTTTCTGGAAGAAGCCCGGCTTTTCGGCCCCGTTCGGATGCCGCAGCAGCGACTGCGGCCGGTCTTGCAGGTATGGCAGCAGCACGTCGCCTATACCTTGGTAATAGGCGATCAAGTCCCCTTTTGTGAGTCCCTCCGTTGGCCAGTAAAATTTATCCAGGTTGCTGAAAGAAACGGTCTGTCCCTCAATTTCCTTCTCTTCCTTGCTATCGTCTCTGCTGCTCTTTTCAGGCGAGGATTTATGTGATTTCTTTGCTGTCGTAGCTTTTTCAGCAGTAGCCTTTTTAGCCGGTTTAGCTGGTTTGGTCATACTGATATCACCTAGATGATCTTCACTGTCATAGGCTTCTGTCACCGCCGCTTCATCTTTCTTTTTCACCAGCAGCCAGGCTCCCTTCTGCCGCCCTTTCATTTTGATGAGGGTAAACTCACCCCGCAGCTTCTTTCCTTCCAGCACGAACTTGATATTGCCCTCCTCTAGTCCACGCAGCAAATACTCCTCCTCCATTGCAGGATCATCGGTTTCGGCGGCGTGGTAGGTCCCTTCGTCCCAGATAGCTACCCGGCCGGCACCGTAGTTGCCTTCCGGTATCACGCCCTCAAACGTGCGGTACGAAAAAGGATGGTCTTCCACTTCCATGGCCAGGCGTTTATCGGTGGGGTTGAGCGAGGGTCCTTTGGGGACTGCCCAGCTTTTCAGTACACCTTCCATTTCCAGTCTGAAGTCGTAATGCAGGGTAGAAGCCTCATGCCGCTGTACTACAAAGCGCAGTTTTCCTTTGCCGTGTCCCTCCTTCCCGGCGGGCTCCGGCGTCTCACCGAAGTTCCGCTTCTTATTATATTTTTCCAGGCTCATAGCTAATCAGGAAGAGTGAAGTAAGAGTGTAGCAATATCTACCTTCCCGCCTTTATCCTTCATGCACGGGTGATACACGCGGTAAGCGGTGTCATCGTATATTTTCTTCAACTTGCAGCCAGGGGACTCTTTCCGAATTGTTTTCATCGATTTATATATAAAGACAAACATAAGGGTGCGCTACTAGCCTAAAACGTAAAGATGAGGCATTCGTTTATTGCAATAGAAGTCTTATAACAAGGCCAAACAAAAAGCCAACTGCCCACTTTGAAGCAATTATGAACAACGAAATAAGCTTAATCATTACACGCGACCTGGATAGACTTTCTGAAGAGATCCGGGCATTTGAGCAGGAGGAAAACCTTTGGAAAGTAAAAGGCCATGTTACCAATCCGGCCGGGAATCTCTGTTTGCACCTGGTCGGCAACCTGAGCAATTATATCGGAGCTATACTGGGCAGGAGCGGCTATATACGGAACCGGGACGCGGAATTCAGCCTTCGGAACGTTTCCAAAAAAGAATTGCTGGAGCAGATCACGAAGGTGAAACATACCATAGCCCAAACGCTGGCGCACCTCACGCCGGAGCAGCTGCAAGCGCCCTATCCAGAGCAGGTGCTCGGCTATCAAATGACTGTCAGCTTTTTCCTGCTACACATCAGCGGTCATTTAAACTATCACCTGGGCCAGATCAACTACCTGCGCCGGATCCTGGAATAACGCTCCATCTTAATTATGAAATAATAGCAAAATTTTAGTTCTGTAAATTATGAACTAATGAAACCATCTATTACCTTTGTTGCGTTAATACTCTAAAAGGAAGGTATACTATGATTCTTAGTGAACAACAGCTTAGCCTGATCGAGGAATTTGGTGTTTATCAGGAGAACAACGGCTTTCAGCCCGCTGTGGCACGGGTGATGGGGCTGCTGCTTGTTTCTGACCGCGCGGAACTCACCTTTGATGAGATCAGCGAAGCACTCTCCATCAGCAAAAGCGCTACCAGCAATGCGCTCAACATGCTGCTTAATACAGGAAACATTGAGTATACCACGTTCCCAGGCGACCGCAAGCGCTATTTCCGCATCAAGTCCTCTAACTGGCGTGAATTCTTTTTAAAGAGGATGGAAGACCTGAGCTATCTCAACGGATTGCTGAAACGCGCGCTGGACGTAAGAAAGCGCGATAATCCGATCTATGACGCCAAGCTTAACGACTTTATCAGCTTCATGGACTACATGCAAAACAGAATGCCCTCCCTGATTGAAGAGTGGGAGAAGAGCCGAAAATAATTTTTTTATTTCTATAGTTCACTCTTTCCTGAACTTACTAGTTACATCTAAACACAATAAACCAACAACGTGAAAATCAAATATTTAGTAGTCGGATTGGCCATGCTTTTCGTGAAGCCGGTGGTGGCGCAGGAGAAGCCCGATGTGCGGACGCTGAGTCTGCAGGAGGCCATTACCTATGCGCTGGAGCATAACGAAGACATGCAAAAGGCTTCGTATGACCAACTGAGCGCCAAATACATGGTGAAGGAGGCGAAGAGCAATGGGCTGCCGCAGGTGAATGCCTTCGGTAACTTTAATATGTACCCTGCCATACCCGTGCAGGTGATCCCGAACGTGTTCGAGGGAAAGCCTGACGAGATGATCCCGGTGCAGTTCGGTACCAAATACAACGCAAACGGCGGTATACAGCTGTCTCAGCTGTTGTTCAACCAGTCTTACTTTGTAGGCCTGAAAGCAGCCAAGAGCAGCGAAGACCTTTACCGCCTGCGTAAGACCATGACGGAAGAAGAAGTAATGTACAACGTGAGCTCTTCTTATTTTCAGATCCTGCAGACGAAGGAGCAATTCCAGATCATCAATGCCAACCTGGCACGACTGGAGCAGCTGGGCAAAATCCTTCAGCTGCAGTACGAAAACGACCTGGCCCGCAAGGTGGATGTGAACCGCATCAAGGTGAACAAGACCAACCTGGAGACGCAACTGCAGACGCTGACCAGTGCACTTGACCAGCAAATGAATGTCCTGAAGTTTTTCATGGGCATGCCGCTGGAAGAGGGCATCGCGTTGACAGACGCTGCCATCACGCTCGACACAGGCGCTGCGGCCTTTAACAGCAGCAAAGACCTGGTGCAGGGACAGACACAACTGGAATTGCTCAACAAGCAGGCTGAGCTGACTGATCTGCAGATGCAGAACATCAAGGCTGGCTACTACCCTACTTTGGCGGCAACAGGCACTTACCAGTACAACGCCATGCGCAAGGAGTTCAACTTCTTCGACACGAACATGCCATGGTTTAAAACAGCCATTGTAGGCGTTCAGCTCAACATCCCAATTTTCGACGGTATGCGCAAGCACTCCCAGATTAAGCAGACAGAGTACACACTCAAGTCGCTGGAGGCAGATCGCCAGAAGCTGACCAAGAACCTGGAAGTGGCGCTCGAGAACTCTATCAGCCAGCTGCAGAACAGCTCGTCGTCCATTGCGGCGCAGGAGCAGAATGTGGCCCTGGCCCAGGAGGTATACGACACCACCAACGACCTCTACAAGGAAGGCATCTCTCCGCTGACCGATCTGCTGGAGGCCGAAGTGAGCCTGCGCGAAGCCAAAACAAATCTGAACAACGAAATGCTGAAGTACCAGCTGGCCCAACTCGGCTACCTGAAAGCTACCGGCGACCTAAACACATTAATTAAATAAGCATCACAAACAACAAAATGAAAAAGCTGATTTATATCGTAGTCGTAATCGTGATTTTGGGCGCTATAGGCTTCAAGCTGATGAGCAACAAAGAGCAGATGGCAGCCAACGCCGCCGTTGCCTCCATCAAGAGCGATGCTATACCTGTGACCATTACCGAAGTAGCTTCTGCTAAACTCGACAAGTCCTTTACGGCACAGGGCAACTTCGCCCCGATCCAGAGCCTGACGCTGCTGTCTGAAACACAGGGCCAGATCAAAAGCGTGCTCAAGCGCAAAGGTGACAAAGTGAAGGCAGGCGAACTGCTGTTACAGGTTGAGAGTAACACCATGGCCGCCGACCTGGCCACCGCGCAAACCAACGCCGAGAAAGCCAAGCGTGACCTGGAGCGTTTTGAGAACCTGGCAGCAGGCGATGCGATCACCAAACGCCAGTTGGAAGATGCCCGTCTGAACGCAAAGGCTACAGAAGGACAGCTTGTAGCTGCCCGTCAGCGTCTGACCAAGACCCGCATTACTGCCCCCATCAGCGGCGAGATCAACGAGATCTATGTGGAAGTTGGCTCATACCTGAACACAGGCACCAGGCTGTATGACATCGTGAACGTGGACAAGCTGAAGCTAAAAGTGAAAGCTTCTGAAAGTGAAGTACTGCTGATCAACAAAGGAGACAAAGTGAAAGTGAAAGCCGATGCCGGTTCCGGCCAGGAGTATGAAGGCATCGTGACCGCCATTGCTGCTCAGGCTGACCCTACCCTGAAGTTTGACGTGGAAGTGGAAGTGAAAAATGCCGCTAACAACAACCTGCGCGCCGGTATGTATGGTACCGCTTTCTTCGACATAGCCGACCAGCGCGACGCCATGCTGTTGCCGCGTGAGGCGCTTGTAGGCAGCATCCAGAACCCACTGGTGTATGTGGTGAAAGACGGACAGGCCAGCCAGCGTCCGGTACGTGTGGGTGTGGTAACGCAGGACAAAGTAGAGATTCTGGACGGTGTGAAGCCAGGAGAGCAAGTAGTGCGCAGCGGCCAGATCAACCTGCGTGAAGGCATGAAAGTAACGGTGCTGAAATAGTTATTGGTGCACGATTGTCATCCCCCTGCCCCCTTCTTTGTCGAGGGCCCCTACCCCCAAGGGGGACTTTGGTCCATTAGATTGCATTTGTCATTCTGAAAGGAACTTGGTTGAAGAGAGGTTAAGCTAAAGCTAATATACACCCCTGCCCCTCCCAAGAGGTGAATTGAACTTGCAAACAAGTCCCCCTTTGAAGGGGGCAGGAGGATGACATACTACAGGAGAATTCAACTCCTTAAAATGATACAGATAAACTTCTTTCTCAAGAACATTAAGAAATGAATATAACCAAAATATCGATACAGCGCTCAACCATTGTGGTGGTGGTCTTCACGGTCCTCACACTACTGGGTGTTGCGAGCTACCAATCGCTCAACTATGAGCTTCTTCCGAAGTTCAACCCACCGGTACTCACCATATCCACCCTTTATCCGGGCGCCTCTCCTAACGAGGTAGAAAACTCGGTAACCAAGGAGATCGAGGAAGCCCTGTCATCACTCGAGAACGTGAAGACCATGCGAGGCACCTCCCTGGAGAGTTTCTCGATCATTGTAGTGGAACTGAACCAGGGTACTGACGTGGACCTGGCCCTGCAGGATGCGCAGCGTAAGATCAACACCATCCTGGCCAATCTGCCGGATGATGCGGAATCGCCGACATTGAACAAGTTTGACCTCGACGACCTCCCAATCATTAAGATGGGTGCCACGGCCAACATGTCGCCAACTGAGTTTTACGACCTGATCGACAAGAAGATCAAGCCGGAGCTGTCGCGCATACAGGGTATGGCCGCCATCAAAATTCTGGGTGGCCAGGAGCGTGAGATAAAAGTGAACATCGACGCCAACAAACTGGAGGCCTACAACCTCTCTATCCTGCAGGTGCAGCAGAAGATACGCAACTCCAACCTTGACTTCCCTACCGGAAAGATCAAGCAGGAAAGCGGCCAGACACAGATCCGTCTGGCAGGAAAGTTTGCGTCGCTGGACCAGCTGCGCAACCTGATCGTACGCGAAGACCAGAACGGCATCGTGCGTCTGGCGGACGTAGCCGAGGTGCAGGATACGCAGAAAGACATTGAAGTACTGACCCGCGTGAACAGCAACCCATCCGTAGGTATCACCATCCAGAAGCAGTCGGACGCCAACGCCGTAGAGGTAAGCCGTTTGACAAAGGAAGCCCTGGCTGACCTCGAGAAGACGTACGCTGACGTCGGATTGAACTTCAACATCGCCAACGACTCCTCTGACTTTACCCTGGAAGCTGCCGACTCGGTACTCCACGACTTGATGATTGCAATCATCCTGGTGGCGGTAGTGATGTTGCTGTTCCTGCACTCGCTCCGTAACGCGGTGATTGTAATGGTTTCTATACCTGCCTCTTTGGTGGCGACCTTTATTTTCATGTACCTGTTTGGCTACTCGCTTAACCTGATGTCCCTGCTGGCACTCTCGCTCGTGGTGGGTATCCTGGTGGATGACGCCATTGTGGTGATCGAGAACATTCACCGCCACATGGAGATGGGCAAGAAGCCGGCACAAGCTGCTTACGACGGTATCCGGGAGATCATGGCGACCGTTACATCTATCACGCTCGTAATTTCGGTGGTGTTCATTCCGATCGCCCTTTCATCGGGACTGGTATCAGACATTCTGCGTCAGTTTGCCGTGGTGGTGGCGGTGTCTACGATGATCTCACTCTTCGTAGCCTTCACCCTGATTCCGCTGCTGGCCAGCCGTTTCTCACGCCTGGAGCATATCTCGGACAAGAACATCTTCGGACGCTTTATTCTGGCATTCGAGCGCTTCCTGGACAACATCATCGATGGCTTTACTGCCGCTCTGAAGTGGGCCTTTAACCACAAGTTTATCACACTGGGGGTAACGATCCTGATGTTGGTGGCCTCGTTTGCGCTGGTGCCACTCGGCTTCATCGGTTCGGACTTTATACCTGCCGGTGACCGTGGTGAGGTGAGCCTGCAGCTAGAGTTGCCAAAGAACTCTACTGTGGAGCAGACTAACTTTGCAACGCGCCAGGTAGAGCAGTACCTGGATGGTTTTCCGGAAGTAGCAAAAGTATTCACCACAGTAGGTACTACTTCTTCTGCGCAGCAGGGCCAGAACACAGCTTACAAAGCGGAAGTATCGGTTACGCTGGTCGATGTGAAGGAGCGTACGTTCAGCACGGACCAGTTCAGCCGTCAGGCCAAGGCCGACATCGAGAGCAAACTGCCAAATGTGGAAGTAACGCCGGTACCGGTAGGCCTGGTGGGTAACTCACAGGCCCCTATCCAGCTGATCATTTCAGGTTCTAACCTGGACAGCGTGATGGCTTTCTCGCAGCAGGTGATGCGTGTGGTGGAAGGCGTGGCAGGTACTGCCGACGTGGAAATGTCAGTGGAAGGCGGTAACCCGGAAATTGAAGTAGTGGTGGACCGCGACAAAATGGCCAACGTAGGCCTGTCGCTGGAGAACGTGGGTGCGAGCATGCAGCTGGCCTTCAGCGGTAACTCCGACGTGACTTTCCGCTCCGGCACCGAAGACTACGACATCAACATCCGCCTCGACGAGTTTGACCGCCGCAGCGTGACCGACATCGCCAACCTATCCTTCGTGAACAACACGGGGCAGCTGGTGCGCCTGGGTCAGTTTGCCGACATCCGTCAGTCAACTGGTCCTTCTCAGCTCGAGCGCTACAACCGCGTAACATCCATTAACGTGAACTCACAGGTAATCGGTCGTCCGACAGGTACTGTGGGTGCCGACATTCAGGCGCTGATGGAAGAAGTGGACATGCCGGCTGGGGTGAGCATTGAGTACGGCGGTAACCTGAAAAACCAGAGCGAAGGCTTCGGTACTCTGGGTGTTGCCCTGCTTGCCTCGATCATCTTCGTGTACCTGATCATGGTGGCCCTGTACGACTCGTACGTGTACCCGTTGGTGGTATTGTTCTCTATACCGCTAGCGATCATCGGTGCCTTGCTGGCCCTGGCACTGGCGCAGCAGTCGCTGAGCATCTTCTCCATCCTGGGTATTATCATGATGATCGGTCTGGTAGCCAAGAACGCCATTATGGTGGTGGACTTCACCAACAAGCTCAAAGATGAAGGCGTGGAAGTGAAAGAGGCCCTGATCGAAGCGGTGCGTATCCGTTTCCGTCCGATTCTGATGACGACGCTGGCGATGGTGATCGGTATGTTGCCGATCGCGCTGGCAGGTGGCTCTGTGGCCGCAACCAAGAACGGTCTGGCATGGGCTTTGATCGGTGGTCTGAGCTCTTCGATGTTCCTGACCCTGATCGTGGTGCCGATCATCTACTACGGCTTCGACCGCATCCTGGCTAAGTTCGGGCTGGATAAGAAAACGGTTATTCACCTTGAAGATAAGACGCTGGAAGAGCTGGAGCACGAAACGCGTGAGCTCGAAGAGAAGAAAATGTCACACGAGTTTGTGCACTAAAGTCTTATTTTGATTCCCCTCTCCTCCTGTCTCAATAAGAGGCAGGAGGAGATCAGGGAAGCAAGAGGTTCAATATTACTCTTTATTATTAAGCACATGGCAGATCCTAAAACTACCCTTTACAAAGAGGTAATTAATCTGGTGAGCAGGTTAAAAGCAATCGCCCCCCATAAACTATCCGGCCCTAAAGGCCTTTGGGAAAATGGGATGGATATAGTTGATGTTGTAGATATTATTCTGGCCGTAGAGAAAAAGTACAGCATCGTAATTCCGGACGAGGTTCCGGTATACTCAATTGACGATCTGGTGAACTACCTCCAGTTAAGCAAAGCATGTTAGGCAAGTGTATTTCCTAATTGATTTACGCAAAAAAAGGTGCAGGACGTTAACCTGCACCTTTTTTATTGGTGCGACAGTTGCGGTAATGACCGGGCACTGAAAATACAAATAGTAAAATTCTCCCTTATACCTGGTAGCGGTCGTACTTTTGATAGCGGTCGTACTTTCGGTTCTTTCGCTCCTCTTTGCCATACATGTAGTACAACAGGTAGCCTACTGCATAAATCGCCAGTACTGTCAAGATGATAAATATCTCCATAACCCCATGCTTTTTTATCCGAGTTGCCTTATATACGAAAGTTAATAGGTTCTGGCTAATTCTCAATTATTTAGGAAAAAATATTTAAAAATAATCACCATTCGCCTTCTCTTCTGAAGATGGAGACTGTTTTTCGCCCAAAATAAGCCTAAATTGATAAAATAGTTAGTAAATATAGACTTTTATTTATTTCAAAACACAACCTTTATAATAAAACAAAGTTATTATATAAATATTAAATTCATACCTGTGCTACCACTTTCTCTTACACCCCCCTGAACGACGAGTACCAGAACACTTAACCGGAACTGAACCGCTATGCAGCCCAGAACACAAGGAAAGCTATACCTGACTAGTCCCGCCTTTTCGCAGGGTGAGCGGATTCCGACCCGCTATACCTGTGACGGCGAGAACATCAGTCCGCCGCTTGAAATCAGAAACCTGCCTAAATACACGGAAAGCGTGGTGTTAATTGTGGAGGACCCGGATGCGCCACGTGGTATCTGGACGCACTGGTTGGTCTGGAACGTGCCACCCACCAATCTGATCGAAGAAGGCGATGTGCCAGGTATACAGGGTACCAACGATTTTGGCAGACTGCACTACGGAGGTCCCTGTCCGCCCCAGGGTTTGCACCATTACTACTTCCGGATCTATGCGCTGGATGTGATGCTCAACATCAAGGAAGGCACTGGCCGACAAGGACTGCTTCGCGTGCTCGGTCCGCATGTGCTCGCAATGGGCGAACTGATGGGCGTGTACAGCCGCTACAACGTGATGATGGCCTAAGTAAACGGAGCTAACAACAGCCATGGATTGATCCTACGATTGTCGTTAGTAAAAAATTCTATCCTTGTTAGCAATCTTGCGTAAAGTCAATCAGTAAATACCAGACTTATCGCATCAGCTAAACATATCGGAAAGACCATCGCCAAGGTAGTACTGTGGTTCCTCGCCATCGTAGTGGGCCTGTTATTGCTCATTATCATTGCCTTACAAATCCCAAAAGTACAAAATTTCGCTGCTCAGAAAGGAGCCTCATACCTGGCCGGCATGCTCGACACCCGGGTGGAGATCGGGCGTTTTAAAACAGACTGGCGCAATGCCATTGTGCTGGAAGATGTATACCTGGAGGACCAGCAGCAGGATACGCTCTGGTACAGCCAGCGCCTCGGGCTGGACCTTAAGGTATGGTCACTCTTGAGTGGCGGAATCAACATCAGCAAAATAGACCTGCAGCAGGCCACCCTCAACCTGCACATCCGCCCTGACTCCACGTCCAACTTCGATTTTCTGATGGAGGCCTTCGCCACCGATACCACGGCAGCCCAACCTGCCGACTCGACCGGTGCCATGCAGCTGGACCTGGGCCTGATCAACCTCGAGAACGTGTATGTCAACTTCAATGATGAGGCAGGCGGCAACCACATCCGGGCAAGGGTGGGCCAGCTGACCACCACCATGGAAGAACTGAACCTGGAAGAGGAGATCTACCGATTGGATGAAATAGAGCTTCGCAACACAGGTATAAGCTACGTGCAGTCCAAACTACCGCCTGAGACGGAGCCGGAGCCCATCACCTTTGAATTTGACATGAACGGCGTGGAAGTGGAGAATTTTGCCCTGAACTACGTCAGCATTCCGGCATCACAAAGCATCGAGCTGAAGTTAGGCAAATCGGAACTGGCCGTGGAGGACATTGACCTGCCCAACGCACGCATCGACCTGCGCAGCTTCGACCTGCACGATTCCAAAGTGCTCTATGTGCAGAAGAAAATGGTACCGACCGACTCGCTGGCTGTGAACCCGGCCGAGACGGTGCGCAAACTGGACGAGTCGGTAGAAAAGACGCAGGGCCAGCCGGTGAAGTGGGCCCTTAACCTGGGTAAGCTGAACGTGAGCGGACTGGAAGCAGGTATGGAGAATGCCGATGCACCACGACAGGCCCGCGGGATGGATTACAACCACCTGCGCTTCACCAACATCGAACTGGATGCTGAAGATGTCAGGTATAGCCTGAACCAGATGGGCATGCAGCTCAACCAGCTTAAGCTTCAGGAAAAGAGCGGCTTCCGGATTAACAATTTTCAATCCGACATCACCCTCGACTCCACACATGCCCGGCTGGCCGACCTTGATCTGCAGACTGTCCACAGCCACATCAGCAAAGACCTGGCGCTGCGCTATACCTCATGGGCAGACCTGACCGATAACCTGGATGCCGTGCAAGTGGATCTCGACATCGACAACAGTCGTATCGGCATGCAGGATGTGCTACTGTTTGCTCCCGACCTAACCGATAATCCTTCGTTCCGCAAGATCGCTAATTCTACCATTCGCCTCGACGGACGCGCACAGGGGCCGCTGGATAACATTCACATTCAGCAGTTGCAGGTAGCAGGTTTGCAGGGCACCACCGTGAATGTGAGCGGCAACGTGCGTAATGCCATGGACCCGGACCGCCTGGCCATGAATCTCAACATCAACCGCCTGGCCACCACCCGCACCGACATCCTGGCGCTGGCTCCTCCGGGCACCATTCCACCTGAGGTCAGGATCCCGAACAACCTGAGCATGACGGGCAGGTATAGCGGCACACTTACCAACTTCGATCTGAATGCAGCGATCAGAAGCTCCTTTGGCAACCTGAATGCCGTCGTGGACATGGACGAGGGACCGGCGGGCGCCGAGCCTTTCCGGGCGACGGTCAAAACAGCGGGCTTTGACCTGAAGCAACTCTTTACGGAAGACTATGGTGTGGGACGTGTGGCTTTTGAGGCAACAGCCAAAGGCACGGGCTTAAGCCCTGAAACCATGCGCGCAGATGTGAAGGCCCACATTAAGGAGGCCAACTACAACAACTACGCCTACAACAACGTGGACGTCGACGCACGCATCGACCGCAACCTATACCAGGTAGCAGCCCGCGCCCGCGACGAGAATCTGAACTTTGACCTGAAAGGCGACTTTAACATGCGCAATGCCCAGCGGGGTGAGTATGTGTTTGACCTGGACCTGAAAGGCGTAGACCTGAAAGCCCTCAATTTCTATGAAGAGGAGCTCGGCGTGCGGGGCCAGTTGCGCGGTCGCTTTGCAGGAAAGGATGCCAGTGACATCAGCGGTACGCTGGAGGGCGACAACGTACGCGTTCGCCTGCAAGGCGTCTCCTACCCGATCGACTCGCTGCAATTGACGCTGAACCAGAAAATGCCCGGCACTGCCATCGCGCTGAACTCCAGCATCCTCAACGCCGATATGCGCTTTGCCAATGACCTGGGCGAGCTCCCGACTGCGCTGGCCAAACATTTCTCCGCTTACTTCGACCTGCAACCTGATCCGCCTTTCCCGGCTAACCTCAACCTGGGCGACTTTGAAGCTACGATGCTGGTTCGCCGACCGGACATCATTGCCTCCTTTGTGCCTGGTTTAGAAGAACTGTCGGTAAATGGTCCCATCACGGCTTCCTACAACGGGGAGACGCAGGTATTTGCCATGGACGCGAACGTGAGCAAGCTAACCTATACCGAGTATAACGTACAGGATGTGGCACTGCAGCTACGGGGCAACCGGGAGCAAATGGGTTACAACCTGGGCGTGCGTGAAATCCGTTCCCCTTCCCTGCTGCTCAACAATGTGAGTCTGAACGGGGCGGCCCGCGACAATGACCTGACCCTGCGCCTGGCCATGGCCAATGCGGATAGTGTGGAGCGATTTGTGATTGGCGGTGTGCTCAATAGCCTGGGGCCGGGCTACCGTTTTTCCTTCAATCCGGAACAGCTCGTCATCAACAGCGAACCCTGGTCAGTATCAAAAGACAATTTCCTGCAGTTCGACACCAACCTGCTCTATGCGCAGAACATCCGCCTGGAGCGCAATGGCAATTTCGTGCTGCTCAACAGCACCGGACCGGTGAGCCCGAATGCACCGCTGCAGGTGGAGTTCGGCAACTTTGAGATCGGCCAGATCATGGCCTCTTTTCAGCAGCAGGACAGCGTGATGACGGGCGTGCTGAACGGTACCGCAACGTTGACCGATATCATGGCCGGTAATCCGGCCTTCACGGCGGACATGACCTTGTCTAACTTCGCCTACACAGGTATACCGATCGGGGACATTGCCCTGAAAGCCAACACGGCGGGCGCCAACCGCTACAACCTGAACCTGGGGCTGACCGGCAATGGCAACGAAGTGCTGGTAAGTGGCACGTATGAAGTAAAGCCTGAAACGAGCCTGCTCAACCTCGACGCCAACATTGCCAACCTGAACCTGGCCTCGTTCGGCGGCTTTACCCAAGGCATGGTGGATGAACTGGCCGGTAGCGCCAATGGCAAACTCCGCATCACAGGCACACTGGCGCAGCCCGCTATCCGGGGTGGGCTGGATTTTAACCAGGCGCAATTCAACCTGACCATGCTCAACTCGCTCTATACCTTACAAAACGAGCGTCTGGAGTTTACGGAGCAAGGCATCAGCATGCGCGACTTCACCCTGACCGATACACTGGGCAATACGCTCGATATCAACGGCAACATTCTGACACAAAACTACACGGACTATACCTTCGACCTGCGCGCGCGAACGGACCGGTTCCTGGCCATGAACTCCACCGCCAACGACAACGATCTATTTTACGGCAACGTGCAGATGGCCATGAAAGCCAGTATAACAGGCAGTATGATGGCGCCTAACATTGAGGTATTCGTGACGGTGCTCGATGGCTCCACGTTCACCACCGTGATCCCGGCCGATGGGGTGGCCGCCGCTGAGCGCGAAGGGGTCGTCGAATTTGTCACGCTCAATGACTCCCTCAATGCCATTCTCGCAAGGACGTTTGAGGAGACTACGTCCGCTGGTTTTATGGGTGCCAATGTCGACGCGCAGATCACCGTAACCGATGCCACTACCGTTACCATTGTGATCGATCCGACCACAGGTGACAACCTGGTCGTTCGTGGCAACGCTTCCCCCCTGTACATCGGCATTACGCCGAGCGGACAGATCAGCATGAGTGGTCGCTATGAGATTACGGAAGGCATGTACAGCATGGACTTTTATGACCTGGTGTCCCGCAAACTCGAGATCGCCAAAGGCAGCTACATCAACTGGACCGGCGACCCGTTGCAGGCCAACATGCAGATCTCTGCCATTTACAGAATTGATGCCGCGCCAATGGAGCTGGTGGCCAACCAACTGGACGCAGAGGCGGGAGAGCTCAACCGTTTCCGCACGCAGTTGCCTTTCGAGGTATATGTGAACCTGAACGGGGAGTTGCTCAAACCTGAGATCGGATTTGATATTCAACTGGAAGAGCAGCGCCGCGGGGCCTTGGATGGCACGGTGGAAGCACGCCTGGGGGCCTTGCGCCAAAATGATTCTGAACTCAACAAACAGGTATTCTCGCTGCTGGTTTTGGGCCGCTTTCTGGCAGAGGACCCACTGTCGAGCTCCGGTGGTGGCGGGCTGGGCTCTACTGCCCGTAACAGCTTAAGCCAGGTGATGACAGACCAGCTCAACCAGCTGACGAACCGCTATGCAGGGGGACTCGGGCTGGAGCTAGGCGTGAGTTCCTACGAAGACTACTCCTCCGGTTCAGCCGAGGGCCGCACCGACCTGAACGTGGCACTCCGCCAGCAGTTCCTGGATGACCGCCTGACGGTGCGTGTTGGTGCTGACATCGGGCTGGAAGGCCAGAGTGAGCAGCAGCGCAACATGAGCGGCTTCGGCGGGGACGTATCGGTGGAGTACTCGCTCACGAAAGACGGCAGACTGCGCGTGCGCGCCTTCCAGCGCAACCAGTACGAGGGCTTCCTGGAGGGGGACGTGCGGGCCACCGGCGTGGGCCTGATCTTTGTGCGCGACTACGACAATTTCTCCGACCTCTTCCGAAGCCTGGAAAGCAGAGGGGCACGCAGAGAAGAACGTCGCATGGAGGAGGCCATTAAGTTTAACCAGCGTGAGAAACGCAAGGAAGAGCAGGAAGCTGAAGAGAAAGTAGAAGAAGTCGTAAAAGAAGAACAAGAATAAGCCACTTATGACCACAGCCTTACGCTATACCTTATTTGCTTTATGTCTGGCGCTGAGCTGGGTACTGCCCGGTTGCAGCAGCACGAAAACGGTACCGAAGGGCGATGCCCTGTTTGCCGGCTATGAGGTAAAGGTGAACGATGAGGAGGACAGCAGCAAGCGCGGCCCGGAACTGGAAACAGAACTGAGCAACACGGTTCGCCCGAAGCCCAACGCCTCTATACTTGGTATGCGTCCCAAGCTTTGGATCTACAACGCTTTTTACACGGAGAAAGAGAAAGGCCTGAAGAACTGGATCCAGGATAAACTGGGTGAGCCGCCGGTATTGCTGTCGGAGGTGGACACGGCCAGCATCAACGAAGTGATGCGCGCGCGCCTGCACAACCGCGGCTACTTTTACAACACCGTGCAGAGCGACACCACCATCAAGAAGAAAAAAGCCACCATTGCCTGGAAGGCAACAGTGCATGAGCCTTACCGCATCCGCAACGTGGCCTATACCCTCAGCGACTCCCTGCCCATACATGCCGAGATCAGGCAGCTGCAGGCCGGCTCACTGATCAAGCAGGAAGAGCCCTACGATCTGGATAAAATGATTCTGGAAAGGACCCGGATAGACCAGGCGCTCAAAAACCGTGGCTACTTCTTCTTTGCACCCAATATGCTCATTTTCAGTGCCGATACCACAGTGGGCAACAAAGGCGTGGATGTAGTCCTGCGCCTGAAACATGATATGCCCGCACCCGCCCTGCGCTCCTATAAGATCGACGACATCTTCATCAACGCTAACTTTGTTCTGAACGACAGCCTGTCCGTGAGTGATACGCTGCGTTTTGAAGGTTACAACTACATTCCGAACGAAAACTATGTGCGGGCGAAGCATATTGTTCCGGGCCTTTTTGTGGCGAAGGACAGTCTATACAGCCGTCGCAACCACCTCCTGACGGTGAGCAGGCTGTCGGGCCTGAGTGCCTACAAGTTCGTGAACCTGCAGTACGAGCGCGATACCTTGAAAGAGGACCGCTTGGACGCCTTTATCTTTATGACGCCTGACATGAAAAAATCGCTTAGGGCAGAGGCGCAGATGGTAACCAAATCCAATAACCTGGCGGGGCCCGGTATGTCTGTTTCGTTTCGTAACCGAAATGCCTTTAAAGGATCGGAGATGCTGACCGTAAATTTCACAGGACGCTTCGAGAACCAGGTCGGGGGCCAGCGGGTCGTCAGCAGTGGCGAGTCGCCCGAGGAGAACCCGGTCGGTCTCAGTTCCTACGAGCTTGGGGTACAAACCAGCCTCACTTTCCCCAGGCTGGTGGCTCCCTTCAACCTACCCAACCTGCGCTCTGCCTTTGTGCCGAATACGCGCATTACGCTGGGGTACAATTTCCTGAACCGGGTGCAGTTCTTTCAGATGAACTCCTTTAACGCTTCTTATGGGTACAACTGGCGTCCCAAGCAAACGATCACGCACGAATTCACTCCGATCAACCTGCAGTATGTGCGCCTGGGGAAACAGACGGAAGAGTTTAGCCAACTGCTCGCTGACAACCCATTTTTAAGAAGCAGTTTTGAGGAGCAGTTTATCATCGGATCCATGTACCAGCATACCTTCAGCACGCTGAGTCTGGAGAACAAAACGCACCAGTTTTTCAATGCCACTACCCTCGATGTGTCTGGTAACCTGGTGAGTGCGGTGCAGTCGCTGCTGGGGAGCGACAAACGCGATGATGCCTCGGAACCTCCCGTTCCACCGCGCACCATCTTCAGTCAGCCGTATTCGCAATACACGCGCCTTGAAAACGACTTCCGTTACTACTTCAACTTCTCTAAACTGAGCCAGCTGGCGACGCGCCTGGTTGCAGGTGTGGGTTACCCGTATGGCAATTCCCTGACCATGCCCTACGTGAAGCAGTTCTCGATTGGGGGACCGAACAGCATCAGGGCCTTTCGGGCGCGCAGCATCGGGCCAGGCACCTACAACGTGCCGGATGCCCTCGCCTTCTCATACTTCGACCAGGTGGGTGATATTAAGCTGGAGGCGAATGCCGAGTACCGCTTCCCTATTTTCGGGTTTTTCAGGGGAGCCATTTTTGTAGACGCCGGTAATATCTGGCTGATCAATGAAACCTACGACAAGAACGGGATTCTGGATAAGCCCAAGTTCAGGGCCGGCAACCTGTTCCAGGAGCTGGCTGTAGGGACGGGCTTTGGCCTGCGTGTGGACATTGAGTTCTTCGTGATCCGCTTCGACCTGGGTATACCGGTGCGCGTGCCATACCTGCCCGAAGGCGATCGCTTCGTCCTCGACGATTTTCGCTTCGGTTTCAACCCCAAACCGGGCGAACACGGCATGGTGCTCAACATAGCCATCGGCTACCCCTTCTAAAACAGGTATAAGGAATAGCGGCAGGTATAGCAATCGTATTCAGAGGCTATACCTTATACCTGCCTATACCTGTGTTACAGGATGTCGAGCACTTTTTCAGGTGGCCGGCCGAGGGTGGCTTTGTCGCCTTTCACTACAATCGGGCGCTCGATCAGGATGGGGTTCGCTGCCATGATCTGGAGCCACTCCTCGTCGGAATAGCTTTTGCCCGCGAATTTTTCTTTGTATACCTGCTCGCCTTTGCGCAGCACCTGTTCCGGCTTCAGGCCCAGTTTGCGGAGCACGACTTTTAGTTCTTCGGCAGAGGGCGTGTCTTTCAGGTATTCCACTACCTGTAGTTCCTCTCCTTTTTCACGCAGCAACTCCAAAGTCTGGCGGCTCTTACTGCATTTGTTGTTGTGATAGATCGTAACCATTGCTAAAACTCAGTTTACTCAAAGATACGTAAAAGCCTCCGATAGGCTAAGGCTATAGCATTTTATCCATTTCGCTAAAAAGCGTACCTTTGCAGTAAGATAGCCCGGCAGGGGTGTCTGTTTTACAAAAAATTGTAATTACCCTTCGATTTCCTAATCAACCATTATGAAAAAGACAACATTATTTGCAGCGCTAATAGCCATGTTTGCATTCGCTTCCTGTTCATCTGATAGCAACCAGCAACAGGCCGATGCCACAGAAGAACACGACCACGAGCACCATGACGGCATGGCGCACGGTGACAACGTACCTGCGGCCGGCACGGTAGTAGTAGAGACGCCTGCCTTCGATTCGGTAGCAGAGCCAATGAAAAACAATCTGTCGCAGCTGCTGGACGAGTACATCACTCTGAAAGACGCTATGGTAGAGTCTGACGCTGATGCAGCCAAAGAGGCAGCCAATACTGTGCTTAACTCAGCGAATGCCATGCCGGTTGCCTCCCTCGAGGTACCGGAGCAGAAGACGTTCGCAGAAGAGCAGGTTGAAAAAGTACGCACATCTGCCGCTGCCATAGCCGCCACCAATGACCTGGGCGAGCAGCGCAACCAACTGGAAGACCTGTCAGAAGCCGTGTTCTCGCTGACCAAAGCATTTGGCGCAACAGACCAGAAAGTATACTACCAGCACTGCCCGATGGTAAATAACAACCAGGGCGCCTACTGGGTAAGCACCAAATCCGAGATCCGTAACCCCTACTTCGGAAGCAGCATGCTGAAGTGCGGCAGCAACGAGGAAGTGATAAACTAATTGAGTGAGTTAGTGAATGTAAGAAGTAGAGAATAGCTCTGCCAAGCCAATAAAACAGAAGAGCTGATCAAAGATTTGATCAGCTCTTCTGTTTTTATAAAAGTACTGACAATTCGCTCAATCACTAAATCACTCATTCACCAACTCACTCAATTTATAAATAACAGTCCATCCAGTCCAAAACGATGTGTATAAGCAGGCCCAGGCCAATCAGCCGGGTTTTAGGGATAAGTGCCAGTATGGCGTAAATAGGCACGATCCAGTACCGGTGTAATAAATGAAACCCAACGCTGCACCTGTCCTGGTCGATGATGGGAGTTACCAGCAAATGGTCAAAATCAATCAGCCAGCCTGCCAACATCATAAGCGAGGCATAACGGAGTTGATCTCTGTAGAACAGCGCCGCTACTAATACAGGCACTGCCATATGCAGTATGATATGGATCGCAAAAGATAAAGTCATAAGCAGGATACTGCAACAGCAAGGTATAGGTTGCTGGCGCGACGAACATAAAAAAGCCCTCCGCTATCATTTAGCAGAGGGCTTTTTCTATCACTTTGGGGATAGACTATTTCAATGTATCTAAGAGCATTCTGGATTTAACACGAAGCGCAAACCATTCATACGTGTTCTTAAGCCTCTCAAAATGTAAGCCCTCCACAATACCGTTCACGCTTGCTTCCTGCAGTGCTGTTGCCAGAACGCTGTTTTCAATCGGAAAATTATCGTAAACGAGGCCCTCTCTTATAAAAGAACATTCAACCTTTTTCTCCCGGTCTTTCAGGACAAGGGTATTGCTGTGGCGGAGTGCTTTCTGGATTCTTTCAAGCTCTTTCATAGACGCGTATTTGTGCAAAGGATTATAACTTAATAGCAAGTTTATTACATGAACTATTCACAAAAAGTTCATGAATATTTCATGTTATTACTGATTTTTTTCAAATAAAATCTTAAATCAGACAAAACTTGAGGAATTTGCGCTTTACCAGCGGTCTAATGACCAAGTAACTGATTCCGTGCTGATTTTATGATGTAGGATGGATTCTTTGAGAGGCACTTCGGAACAAGCCCTCATCAGGGTCGTTAGAGGATACGAGCCACTGTTGCGCCGCGCACGAATCGGCGAAATGAGCAATCTGCACTTGGTTGTCGGACATGCTAAGCAAACTATTGCTCACTTTCTCCACGACAACCTCCAGAAACAAATCGTCGGGCAGTACAAGTGCCAGTTTGCGAAGCCTGGTGTGGGGCAGGCTGTGGCCGAGCAGTTCTATCGTCCAGCTTTGGTCGCTCATATTAGGAGCAGCCACACGGCTAAAGTCCACCAGCCAACTCATTGCCTTGCTCTTCTGCAATCGCTTGCAAATATTAACCAACGCCTGCCGGTATTCAGCGCTGTCGCCTACACGCAACCAGCGACTCGAAAGAAGGCTTTGCTTCGGATGATAGGTTACTTTAAAATAGGGAGGTGGTTTCATGTCTTAATAACAGTCTATTATTTAATGCTATAATCATATAACGAACAATTGCATAGGCTGTTGCTATTATTATGTGAAATTCGTAATAAATGCACTCTAACCTGCTGAATTTCAAAGCAAACGGAACTTAGCATTAAGATTTTGCCTTAAAGGCATACGCTCACGTATTTTTTCAACCCGTTGACACTGAAATTGATAAGGGTCATTTTATCTCAGGTTAGCACCTGCTAGCTTTAAGCTTCATTTATGAAAACATGCAGTAGCAAATAACATTATCACCATTTTTAGGCAGCAGGGAATGAAAAATCTAAGACGTGCCTTTGTCGAGGAGACTGGAACGAAAGTGAAGAAAAGAACTGTCAGGAAGTGTTTCTTCAGGGTGTACAGCTACCTTTTATATCAGGATACTGCCAGTCTCTTTGAGGCCCTGGATTACAGAAGCTCTCTGGATCAGGAGGAGCGTAAGCGTGAGCGCTATTTTGTTTTCCGTTACATGCTGCGGCTGATCAAAAGCAAGCATCCCAAGCAGTACGATCAGCTTTGCCCTATGCCTAGTTAAGGTATAGCATATATCAAACATTCTCCTTTCTAATGAAGAAGCCCCTTGTTTGCCCCGCCGGCAGACAAGGGGCTTTTTTATGGTGCCTCTGCTAAAATAAAATAGTGAAGCAACCATCGGCTCCCTCTCACCATCTATCGATCAAGCTGTCCTTGAAAGCAGCTACCCCACCCTGCTGTCATCGAATTTCCTTAAGTCAGTTTTTCGTTCGTCGGAATTCTGGAACTGTTAACGGATAATTTCGGGCCATTCATATAATAAACTAAACAGTACCTTGCATTACAAAGTACTATAGACTAGTTTTGCTTCATCCTATTACACTATATGCTAACAAAGTAACACTATGAAAAAGTTATTCTATTTATTCGCCTTCATTATCCTTACTATACTGTCACACAAATCCTTAGCCCAAAATGAAGGCTGGCTAACGGGTAAAGTGCTGGACGAAAAAGAACAGGGACTCGGCTTTGTGAATGTCGCTGTAATCTCCTCCTCTGCTGACGCGGTGGTGACAGGAGCCATCGCTGAGATGGATGGCTCCTTCCGAATTAAAACGCCGGTGAAGGGAAGTTATAAGTTAAAGTTAAGCGGTTTGGGCTACCTGCCACTGACTACAGAGGTGTTTGAAGTGACTGGATCTGATTTCAGCCGAGACTTTGGTAAACTGCAACTGAAACCGGATGTGAAAACCCTGAAGGAAGTGACGATTCAGACCATGCGCCCTACCATTACCAACGACGCTGAGAAAATGGTGGTGAGCGTGGAAGGCACCGGACTGGCACAAGGCAGCACAGCCTACGAGGTGCTGGAGAAATCGCCGGGCGTGTGGATTGACCAGGATGGCAACATCACCCTGAACGGCAAGCCCGGCGTGCAGGTCATGATCAACGGCAAGCAGTCGTACCTCTCCGGCAAGCAGTTGCAGAACCTGCTGCAGGGTATGTCGGCGGAGAATCTGAAAGACCTGGAGATCATCACCAACCCATCTGCCCGCTATGATGCTGAGGGCGCTTCCGGCATCATCAACATCAACCTGAAAAAGAACGAGGCGTTCGGCATGAACGGCAACGTGTACGTGGGCTACCAGTACAACCGCCTGAACTCATACAACGGGGGCTTCGACCTGAACCACAAGAGCGGCAAGTGGAACACCACGGCCGGCCTGGACTTTGCACGCCGCATGAACTTCCGCGACATGGAGATGGAACGCATCTTCAACGACCCGGCCGGCCGCAGCTTCTTCGACCAGGTAGGTATAGAAGAGCGCGAGCGCATCAGCCCGACCCTGCGCTTGGGCACCGACTACGAAATTACTGAACGCCATAGCGTGGGTTTCATGAGCAACCTGTTCCACAACTCAAACGAGGGCATCTTTAACACCGAGTCTGATCTGCGTCGCCCGGTGGCTGCTGACAGTCGTCACATCTCTGCTACCAACGAACACAAGAGCACTTACCGCAACGGTACCTTCAACCTGCACTACAACGGCAAGCTCGACACAGTGGGCACCACCCTTTCGGCTGATGTGGATTATGCCCGCATCTCGGACGAGACTGACTTTGTATTCAAAAATAGACAGTATGTGCTGGGTACCGACGAACTGGTAAGCCAAGAGCACCTTACCAGCTTTAATCCTACCGGCTACGACATCCTGGCTGCCAAAGTGGATTTCGGAAAGAAACTGGGCCAGGACGACAAGCTGGAACTGGGCGCCAAGGCCAGCCATGTCGTGTCAGACAACGAGTTGCTTTTCTACGAAGTAACGGATGGCCGCGAGGTACTGGACCCACGCCGCACCAGCCACTTTGTGTACACCGAGAACATTTATGCCGGGTATGCAAACTACTCTGCTAAACTGAGCGACACCTGGAAAGTAATGGCTGGTCTCCGCGCCGAGCACACGTCTTCCGAGGGCAATTCCATCACGTTGGAGGATATCAAAAAGCGCAACTACCTGGACCTATTCCCCAGCCTGTTCCTGCAGCAGAAAGTGAGCGACGACTACCAGGTGAGCTACAAGTACAGCCGCCGCATCAACCGCCCTTACTACGGCCAGTTGAATCCGTTCATCTTCTACCTCGATCCCTATACCTGGTCGCAGGGCAACCCGAACCTGAAACCGCAGTACACCAACTCCTTTGAGATCACGCAGACCCTGAAGGAGCGCTACAACCTGATGGCCGGCTACTCTATCACGACTGACTTTATTGGCGAGATACCGACTTATAACAGCGAGGACAACACCACCGTTTTTGGTCAGCGTAACATCGAGAGTTACAAGAACCTGTACACCACGCTGGTAGCACCGGTAAAGATCTCAGGCAAGTGGGAGATGAGCAACACGGCTACCCTGGCCTACCAGCGCTATACCAAAGAGGTGAATGCACAGGATGTTGTCAATGACCAGGTGCTGTTCTACGTGCAGTCTAACCAGAGTATCCAGCTGCCACAAGACATCCGCATGGAGCTGAACGCCGGCTTCCAGGGTCCGGCCGTGTACGGCCTGTACGAGATCAAAAGCCAGTGGTGGCTCGATGCCGGCCTCAAGCGCACGTTTATGGACGACCGCCTGACGCTGGCTGTTAACGCAACCGACATCTTCCAATCCCGCATGCTGAAAGTGAAAACCCTGCTGGATGGAAACCTCAACGCCATTGATCAGTACCAGGGCACCCAGAGCATCCGCATCAACCTGCGTTTCAATTTTGCCAAGGGTAAAGACTTTGAAGCCAAGAAGCGCAACACCAACCTGGAGGAGATCAACAGAACCGGAAATTAGATAAATAGTACTTGTTAGCCTACTCAGCCCCCGCACCACGAATTGCGGGGGCTGTTTCTTTTCAGGGCAGGTATAGGTTACCTCCCCTATCCTGAAACAGGCTTGACACGTAGTATTACATTCAATAAAACGAAACACGATGCAAGACGAGAATACGGAACCTAAGAAACTACGCATTGCGGCCGTAGGCGACATACACGTGAGTGAGCAGGATACAGGCAAATGGGTTGACTTTTTCAGGCAGGTGTCGGAGGAGGCGGATGTGCTGCTGCTCTGCGGCGACCTGACCGACACGGGCCGCGAGAGCGAAGCCGAAGTGCTGGCCGAGGAGCTCAGAGCCTGCTCTATTCCGGTGCTGGCCGTGCTGGGAAACCACGACTATGACCACGACCAGGTAAAGAAATTGCGTAAGGTTTTTGCCCAAACCAACCTGCAGCTGCTCGACGGTGACTTTACGGTGATCGGGCATGTGGGCTTTGCCGGCGTGAAAGGGTATGGCGGTGGCTTCGACCGGTATATGTTGGGTATGTTTGGTGAGCAACTCAACAAGGACTTTGTACAGGAAGCCGTGACCGAGGCCCTGAAACTGGACGCGGCCCTGTCGCAGCTCGACAGCCAGCAAACCGATATGAAAAAGATCGTGCTGCTGCATTACGCGCCCATTCAGGCAACCGTGGAAGGGGAACCGGAGGCCATTCACGCTTTCCTGGGCTGCTCCCGCCTCGAGGAGCCACTGAACCGGCGCAACGTGCTAGCTACCTTCCATGGACACGCGCACGCGGGCACGCTCGAGGGTAAAACCAGCACTGGTGTACAGGTGTTCAACGTGTCGCTGCCTGTGCTGGAGAGGTCAGGCTATGGGAAACCTTACCTTTTGTACGAGGTATAGCCTGTCTGAAACCGTCTTATACCTAAAAAGGAGGCCATACTGGCCTCCTTTTTAGGTATAAGACGGTCGCTCTTAGGACAGCTTATCAGAAAGCACGGCATAGTGCGGGTCTTCCATGATGTTCACTTCGATGAAGCTGTCAGCATTGGCCAACAGACGACGGCAGTCTTCACTCAGGTGACGTAGATGCAGTTTTTTGCCAGCAACATGGTACTTCTCTGTCAGTTTGTTCAGTGCCTCTATACCGGAGTGGTCCACCACGCGCGACTCTTTGAAATCGATGACCACTTCTTCCGGATCGTTGGCCACATCAAATTTCTCCAGGAATGTGGCGGTAGAACCGAAGAAAAGCGGCCCGAATATCTCGTAGTGCTTCACGCCTTTTGCATCCACATACTTGCGGGCACGAATGCGCACAGCGCTGTCCCATGCAAACACCAGCGCGGCTATCACTACACCGATCAGCACAGCGATGGCCAGGTCGAAGATCACGGTTAGTACCGTTACCGCCACCATGACAATCGCGTCTGATTTGGGTATGCGGCGCAGCACCTTAAAGCTGGCCCATTCAAACGTACCAATCGCCACCATGAACATCAGGCCTACCAGTGCCGCCATTGGCACCATTTCGATCAAAGTAGACAAAAACAGGATGAAGACCAGTAGCATAACCGCCGCCGTGATGCCAGACAGGCGCGTACGACCGCCGGAGCTCACATTGATGATACTCTGCCCGATCATGGCACAACCGCCCATCGTACCGAAGAATCCGCCTACCACATTGGCAGCTCCCTGTGCGATGGACTCTTGGTTTCCGCGCCCGCGCGTGTCCGTCAGTTGATCCACAATCGTTAGTGTGAGCAGAGACTCCAGCAAACCGATGCCTGCCAGAATCAGCGAGTAAGGAAGAATGATGTAGAGCGTCTCCAACGTGAAAGGCACCATCGGGATGCCGAAGGCAGGCAAGCCCCCACCTACGGAGGCAACATCGCCCACGGTTCTGGTATCCAGGCCGAAACCGATCACAATGGCCGACACAACGACAATAGCGGTCAGCGCGGCCGGGATCTTTTTGGTGATCTTGGGCAAAATGAACATGATGGCCATGGTCAGCAGCACCAGGGCTCCCATAACGTACAGCGCCTTTCCCGACATCCAGTCCAGGCCACTTCCTGCCAGGGCAGGCACTTTAAACTGGGCGAACTGCGACTTGAAGATCACGATGGCCAGGCCATTGACGAAGCCATAGATCACGGGCTCCGGTACAAGTCGTATAAATTTGCCCAGTTTGAGCACGCCGAACAGAATCTGGATCAACCCCATCAGCACGACAGCCGCAAACAGGTATTCCACCCCATGACTGGACACAAGCGAAACCATGACCACGGCCAGCGCTCCGGTTGCGCCGGAAATCATACCGGGTCTGCCACCAAAAACGGCCGTGATCAGGCAAACAATAAAGGCGGCGTACAGGCCCACAAGCGGTTCAACGCCAGCGACAAAGGCAAAGGCAACCGCCTCCGGTACCAAGGCGAGAGCAACAGTTAGCCCTGCCAGAATTTCATTTCTGAAATTGATCTCCTTCATGGAGATAGGTGAGTAAATCATAACTAAGTGATATCGGTAAAATGTGCAAAAGCAATAGGAAACTGCCGCAGCCCGAAATAAAGGGCATAGCAATGGTGTAACCAAAAGTAAATGGAGGGGAAACAGCTTATACCCGGGGGGAGGCTGCTGTCAAAAGAAAATTAAATCAATCTGGCGTATTGCCGATGGTATGTAGGGATGCTGCTCTCATGCGGCTTCAAAGTTAAAAGGTTTATTTTTTATAATACAAAAAGCTTATCAGTTTTTCCCGCACCGCTAATCATGCTCCCGGCATTCGTGAGAACTGACGAACAAATGCGAAGTCGATTTTGAAATGGCTTTAGCAGGAACCGCAACCTTGCCTTTGTATAGATAAAATCGTAAATTTATACATCTATATGCTCCGCTCCTTTACCCATAGTCCCCCTACTCCCCCTTCATGAGCATTGGCCGTTGGTCGATAGTCAGGAAAGGCGCCCCTATGCCTTCCCGTCCCAATCAGGCCTGCGTTTCCTAACCAACTTCTCTTACTAGCCTATACCTGACCCGTCACCTTTTATGGCGTGGATCAGTCGGCTGTAAGTAATAGGTAATGAGTAGTGACTAATGAGTAATCTCTAATTTTTCATCACTAATTACCTATTCACTACTCATTAGTCATTATTCATTCCTCATTATTCATTCTTCCACTCCATGCAATCCGATAATTTACCGCTCCAACCAAAAGTAAAGGACAGTCTTTTTTCGCACGTTAAAACAGATTTGTCGGCCGGCCTAGTCGTTTTCCTGATCGCGCTCCCGCTCTGCCTGGGCATTTCGCTCGCTTCGGGCGCTCCCCTGTTCTCGGGCATCATTGCAGGTATAGTGGGCGGCATTGTGGTAGGTATCCTGAGCGGCTCCAAGGTGAATGTGAGCGGTCCGGCGGCCGGTGTGGCGCCGATCATTTATGTGGCCATCGAGACGCTGGGTTCTTTCGAGATCGTGCTGAGCGCTGTGATCCTGGCCGGTGTTTTTCAGATCATCCTGGGCTTTCTGCGGGCAGGCACCATCGCCTACTTCTTCCCCTCTTCCATGATCAAAGGCATCCTGGCCTCCATCGGCCTGATCCTGATCATCAATCAGATCCCGCAGGCCTTCGGCTACTCTGGCAAGGAGCTTTTTGGCAGCATGGAGGATGGTTTCAGCACCCGCGTCTTTTCCGAAATAGCCGGCATCCTGCAGTACATCAGCCCGGGCGCAACCCTGATCACCTTCCTGTCGCTGGCCATTATTTTCCTCTTCGACAAGCCCTCCCTCAAGCGCTATACCTTCTTTAAGTTTGTACCGGCTGCCCTGATTGCAGTGCTGGCCAGCATCGGCATCAACCAGTTTTTCATCGCATACTTTCCGGAGCTGGCCCTGACGGGCGGACGCCTCGTGCGGTTGCCGGTTGCCGAAAGCCTGGGTGAGTTTTCCACTTTCTTCACCTTCCCAGATTTCTCGCAGATCACCAATCCGGAACTCTGGACCGTGGTGTTGAGCATTACGTTCATCGCTTCACTGGAGACGCTGCTCAGCACGGAGGCCGGCGACAGGCTGGACCCGTACAAGCGCAAGTCATCGACCAACCGCGAGCTGAAGGCGCAAGGTATAGGCAACATCGTGTCGGGCTTAGTGGGCGGTTTGCCTATCACAGCCGTGATCGTGCGCACCTCGGCCAACGTATCGTCTGGTGGGCGCACGCCGCTTTCTACCATCACACATGGCGTTATCATGCTCATCTGCGTCATGACGATCCCTCGCCTGCTCAACCTGATTCCGCTGGCCTCGCTGTCGGCTGTGCTGTTTGTGGTGGGTTACAAACTCACCTCTGTGTCACTTTTCCGCCGCATGTGGAAAGCCGGCAAGCGCCAGTTTGTGCCTTTCTTTGTGACTGTGGTAGCCGTGATGCTGACTGACCTGATTATGGGCATCGTGATCGGAGGTGCCGTGTCGGTGTTCGTCATCCTGCGAGACAACTACCGCACGCCCTTCTTTCTGGACCGTGCAGAACGCGCCGAAGGCGAGCATGTTGAACTGGTGCTGGCAGAGGAGGTTACCTTCCTTAACAAGGCCAGCATCATGCTGACCCTGAACCACGTGGCGCCCAATTCCTCTGTTGTGATCGATGCCTCGCGCTCCGTTCACATAGATGACGACGTGTTGGAGATCATAGAGGAGTTTAAGGCCACCGCCGCCTATAAAAACATCAAAATGGAGACGATCGGGCTTGATAAATTCTATGCGCAGCGGCAGCTCGTTTAGGTATAGCTCATTCTCCCCTATAGATTTTCTCAAAAGCCCGGCGCTTTACCAGTTACAAGGTATAGCGCCGGGCTTGGTTTTTTAAAGCTGACCGGACCGACAAATACTTAGGTATATCCCACTTGCTTTATACTTTCAAATGAATATATTTACATATTAAAAAAACCATTTAACCTTCTCACCTTCAAAAGATCAGAGCTTATGGGCATGATAAAAGAATTTAAAGAGTTTGCCATGCGTGGCAACGTAATGGACCTGGCCATTGGTATCATCATTGGTGCGGCGTTCAGCGGCTTAGTTAATTCCGTTGTAAATGACTTGTTCATGCCGCTGGTAGGCGCAGCACTGGGCGACATGGACTTCTCGAATCTATACGTGCCGCTTTCGAGTGCCGTGCCAGATGGCCTGGCGCTGGAAGAAGCCCGCAAACTGGGAGCAGTGTTTGCCTGGGGTAACTTTGTGACAGTTGCGCTTAATTTTCTTATCCTTGCTTTTATTATTTTCCTGATCGTGAAAGGGATGAACCGCATGATGCGCAAAAAAGCTGCTGCCCCAGCTGTGCCGCCGGCTCCAACCAAAGAAGAAGTGCTCCTTACAGAAATGCGCGACGCCCTGCGAACCATCGCTGCGAAGTAAATTTTTAACTCAACAAAAAAACCATGTTGTACGAGGGCGGATATGCCTGCGTACAGCATGGTTTTTTTGTTTAATGGTTGGGTTGTTGAATTGTTGGTGGTGGAAGGCTGAATTGTTGGTGAATGATTTACCTTCCCCTGCCCCTACTATTATCCATGCTCCCTAATCCAGTGAGGATATTTCTGCATGATTTAGAAAGGTGTAGAGGTACATGATTTAGGTAGGTATATCGGTGCAGGAATCGAACAAGTATATCGGTGAATATTTGATGGGGTATACGGACGCATGTTTGCTGTTAAATGATTCAGACAGGTATACCGGTGTATGATAGCCGGTGCACGATTCGGACAGGTCGCGACCTGCCCCTAGAAACGAATATTTCTGTAAGGCTCTGCTACAAGGCTCTTCGGGATTTATCAATCCCGAAGCTAACGGTTGGGGATTTCCTAATCCCCGTGTGGAGATTTTTGCGCTCCTTCGGACATCCGTGTCCGAAAGTATTTCTGCCGGGGACATCCTTGTCCCCTATACCTGCGAACCTGAGCACGGGGATGTGGACATCCCCAGCAGATGGCCTCCGGACATGGATGTCCGAAAGAGCATATAGATTTGGAAATTCGAAACGCACATAGAAAGAACATTTGGAGAAGCGGCCAGAGTCCGCGCTATAGCTCACACTCGCGGGACGCGAGAGAGGGCGAAGGGTGCTATTTGTTCAGTTGACGATTTGTTCCGGCAGGTGATTGCATCCTGATACCTATCAAAAACGGTTTTCCGCACCACCACGACGCTACACTATAACCTCCCAACAAATGAATGACGTTGTAGCTTAAAGTGGCTACATGTTAACCCCCTATTCTCAAACTCCCTGGCTCCTAACCTCTCCTATACCTGTCTTTCGGATCAGTAGCTGCTAGTTCCTGCAAGAGCTGGGCGATGTTGCGGGTGGTGGCTTCAAAGAAGGCTTTGCCTTTAGCGGGAGTGGCGGCTGCCGGGCTGCCGATGCCGGTGTCGTCGCTTACCTGCGACCACAGGCGCTCTGACCAGGCCCAGCCTTCACGTATACCTGTCAGCTTGGATTTATGCTCTTTGCCCTCCCCTGCTTCGCTTAGCGGCAAAACCAGGTCGGGACGCAGGTGCTGCATGATGCTGGTTTCCATCTCATCGGCGTGGTCGCCGGGGCTGTCGAAAAAGGCTTTACGGTCGGCGGCCAGAAACCAGTTGCAGGTGAGCAGGAACATCTCCGGAAACTTCAGGCCGAGTTCGCGCAGGATAGGTTTAAAATCGTTGCCGCCGTGGCTGTTGAGCACCAGCAGCCTGTGTATACCTTGGCGGTTAAGCACTTCTACGATGTCGCGCAGGATGGCCAGTTGCGTGCTGGGGTTCAGGTTGATATCGAGGGTGATGTCGGCCTGGCCGGTGTTCACACCAAATGGGATAACCGGAAGCACGGTTACCTTCGCTCCCGCTTCCCAGGCCAACCGAGCTGCTTCGGCGGCCACCGCCTCTGCTTCGTAATTATCAGTGCCGTATGGCAGGTGATAGTTATGGGCTTCGGTTGCGCCCCAGGGCAATATGGCTACCTCAACCTGCTGGTCTTTGATAGCTTTCCAGTTCGATTCTGCAAGTATGTAAGGGCGCATGGGAGTTTGGGAAGTTAGAAAGTTTGGAAGGTATAAAGGTAGAAAGTTATTATCAAACTCCTTCACCCGCCGTCAGCCAGGTGACAGCCTCTTCAGTGCTTGAAAAGCTACGGTAGGCGATTGAGCCGATCACCAGCGCGGCGGCATTGGAGGAAACTGTCTCACGATCAGCATCAGAGGTTTGCAGCTTGGCAAACTTTTGCAGCCGCGTTTTGGCCAGCTGCAACGCCAGCTCGTTTATGATTTTGGCGTACTCCTCCATGGGTACGGTCACCTTCGACTGTCGTGTGTCTGTCAGGATGCGCTTGATGTCGTAGCTGCGCACAGCATCAATCACTTCGTCGATGATGTAGGTAACCTCCGTCAAGGTATAATCGTGCATATTGGGCCATTCCACGAACAGGATATCGTATGTCGGGTTATAGTCAAGCTTCAGAAATTTGTTGGGGATGATCATCTTGAGTTATAAGGTATGGCGCATTTATAGGGGCAGTGCAAAGGTGGGGTTCCAGGTATCATGCCAGTAGCCAGTTGCGGGCCTCGCCATAAAACTCAAACTCCATCAAACCATACTGGAGCTGGCTATAATCGAGGTACCTGAACATGTTCTCGGAGCTGATTCGGGCTGAAATATCGGTTGACCGGACACGGGCTATCTTTTCCAGGTGACTGGCCTGCTCAAAGAATAGCGGCGCCCACTCTTCTTTCGTCCACTTCTGGTCTGACAGGCGCACCACCCGGGCCTGACGGTGGTCCTCCAGCCAGCGTTTTACCTCGTATTTCCGGAGCGCTTCTATGTACTGTAGCATTGCCTCTCGGTACGCTGAGCTGGAAGCATAGGCCAGCCACGTAATTTCGAGCAATTGTTCCGCCTTGTAATAGGCAATGCTTATATAGTCTCTTTTGTATATTATCATTGCAATGCGGTCTAAGGGAGCAGGGATGGGCACATCGGGTAGCAGTAAAATCATTTGAGTGATTACGCCGCGGCCGTGCCTCAACCCAGCTATTTTGACTAGGGTTTGCAATAAAGGGCTTACAGTTTTAAAATCAAAACCGAGAAGTGCATTTAGTATATATTTGTGATATTACTCAATTTTTGCTTGGTGGGGCTGCTGCCGTTTTGTATATTAATGCGCCGTTTCATTCCCGAAACTCCTTTACAGCGATTCCCCGATCATGATACTTTTGCAAAACAGCATACTGCTACTGGAATACGACCCGGCCACCGACATCCTGCAGGTGCGCTACCCTGACCTGCAGCGCTACCACATGTCAGAGATAAGGCACAGTCTGCAGATTATGGTGCAGACGATCCGGAACTACGATGTGCGCAAGCTGCTGCTCGATGCCCGCACGACTGCCATAGAGATTGATGATGAGGAGAACCGGCAGCTCACGCTAGAGCTGGCGGCTATGCTGTCTGAGACGCGGCTGGTTAAAGTGGCCCGCGTGCAACCTTCTGACCCGGAAAACGAGGCGCGTGCCCAGCAAAATATTGAAGCGGCGCGAAAGGCGGGTGCATTATCCTACGATGTGGCAACATTTCCGACACCTGCCTCGGCCATCAGCTGGCTCAAAGCTTAGCTGAAATGCATAAAAAAAGCGGCCCCGGTCGTTCACCCCCGGAGCCGCTTATACTTTCACAAAATGAGCTTTCGCTAAGCTTTCTATATATACGCTCGACTATATTAAAAAGTTGTTATCTTTTTAAATTTATTTTTCGAAGCGTATTTAACGATTGCCAGACCTGGCTACATCTCCCAGTTTCGCGCGCGCTTCTAGCAGATCGGCTTTCGCCAAACAGGTATGGGTATAGGTATAGGTACGACTGCTGGGAGAGATGGTCGCGGTCGCTGCGAGGTCTGATGTCCGGCTGTTCACACTCTTCCTACTCAACCCAAACCCCTACTCTATGCGCAGCAATTCGTTGTAAATGTGTTCGACTATATATTCAACGCAGGCAGCAACCAGGCTCCGGGAGCAGCTTTCTACTACTGGCCTGTAGGCACGAGTATGGCAGGTCAGCACGCAGCTGGCATAGCGGCGGTTCTTATTGGCAAGAACGGCTGCAAAATGGACCCAGCCCATTTACTGGTCAAGATGCACGCCACTGCCGATGACCTGGGCAAGGCTGGCCGTGACCCATACCACGGTTATAGCCGCGTGCACGCCTTGCGTGCTGTAACAGAATCTGTTACACCTACATTCATAACAAAAGCTGGACTGTAAAACGATAGGCCGGCTTTTGCATTTATAATACTGTGCAATTTAATTATATCGAATTATTATAAATATCCAATTATAAAACTCATATATCCACCGGTCAAAATAGTTGTTTTAACAGTAAGTTATATCCTTTCAAACCATTTATAGGATATTAAAAAGCCATTATTCGACATTTAAAATAAGTTAATATATTTTGCCAAACAATTGAACCCATATTGCCTAATTACAATTACATTCAGGAAGTTTTTAGTCAATACACCTCTATGAAGGTAAATTTTACGCTGTCTGAAGAACTGGCCCTAACGCCAGATTTCTATAGTTCTATTGTACGTCACGGATCCGAATTGATCACAGTGCTCAACTGGGAGGGCAACTACAAATACGTTTCCGACTCTGTTGGCCCCGGGTTGGGGTATGATCCTAAAGATTTGCTGGGCACCCATGTGCTCGAACTCATCCATCCGGATGATGTGCCAACACTTGCTGAGGAGCTTTTAAAACACACGTCCGGACTTACAAAACAGATAGCCCTTGCACCTTTTCGCTTCAAGGCAAAAAATGGCGACTGGCATTGGCTGAGCTGCGTGTCCACCAATATGCTGGATGATCCGCATGTACGTGGCATCGTCACCAACTCCCGCGATATCACCTCTAAAATGGAGGCCATGCAGCAGAAGAAAGAGAGCCGGGCCTATTATGAAGCGCTCTTTTTCAACAATCCCGATCTTGTATTCACGCTGAGCAAGAGCGGCCGTGTAGAAGCCTGTAACGACGCCGTAGCAACCCTGACTGGCTATGCACGCGAGGATTTTCCGGAAAGCAGTTTTGCTGATTTTGTGTTGCCAGAATGCCATGCAGCAGCATTTGAGGCTTTCAGCAAAGCGAAAGCTGGTCAATCCTGCACTATGGAAACCCGCATCCGGCACCGCGATGGCACAACGCGCTACTTATCAGCCACATTGTTGCCCGTGATGCTGGAAGGCCGCGTGCTCGCTGTACAGTGCATTGCCAAAGACATAACAACCGAAAAAGAAGCTAACCTGCTGGTACAAGCCCAGGCACAAAAGCTGCACAACATACTGGAGGGTATGATAGAAGGGTTTTTCGCCCTGGATACGGCATGGCGCTACAGCTTCGGCAACACAGTGCTGGCTAATTTCCTGGGCCGCCCGCTCGACGAACTCATGCATCGTAACATATGGGAGGAATACCCCTTCCTGGTACACACCCGGTTTTATCAGAATTGTTTAGAGGTAGCAGAAACCGGGAAAAGTGTTCGATTCGATGAGAAAATCAGTGATGTGGCAGCCATGCTACGGTTTACGCTGAGCCCCTTTGCTGATGGCATTCTGGTATCGTTCGTAGATATTACGGAACAGGTAGCTGTTCAGGAAGAACTGCGCAAGCTCTCGCTAGTTGCCAGCAAAACCACGAACGCCGTGATCATTACCAACAGCGAACACAAAATAGAATGGGTGAACGAGGCCTTTAGCAACGTGACCGGCTATACGCTGGACGAAGTCGCCGGTAAGCACCCCAGTGAAATCCTGACCGCTGCCGATACGGATCGGCGTGAGATTGAATGGGTAAGGGAGCAGCTGGCATTGGGCGTGCCCATGCGGAAGGAACTGCACAGCTACAAGAAAAACGGTGAGATGATCTGGACCGATGTCACCATCTCGCCTATTGCCAACGAGCAGGGCCAGATCGAAAAGCACGTCTACATCCACACCGATATCACGGAGCGAAAGCTCGACCAGGAGCAGTTGCTCAAAACCACCGAGCACCTATACCACCAGAACCAGGATCTGCAGCAGTTCAACTACATCGTGTCGCACAATCTGCGCGCACCTGTTGCCAACCTGGTCGGCCTTTCGACCTTACTGCAGAAGCTTGACAGCAACAGCAGCCGCTTTATGCAGGGCCTGCAAAACCTGGAGACATCCGCCCGCCGGCTCGACGATGTGATCAGTGACCTGAACAAAATACTGGCCGTGCGTTCCTCAAACCTGCAGGCAGCTTACGAAATGGTCGGCCTGCGTGACGTGGCGGCCGAAGTGGTGCAAAGCCTGCAGCACTTGCTCACCCCGATCAATGGCCGTATTGTGCTGAATCTAAAGCAAGAAGACCTGCTCTGGGCCAACCGCGCCTACGTCTATAGCATCCTGCACAACCTGATTTCGAACGCGATCAAGTATAAATCTGCGCAGCGCGAATTACTTATTGAGTTAAATAGCGTAAGGGAAAAAGACAGTCTGCAACTACTTGTAAAGGACAATGGCAGTGGCATGGACCTGGAGACAGTGAAGCCACATTTGTTCCAGCTCTACAAACGATTTCATGCAGGGCCTGATGGCAAAGGCATAGGGCTATACCTGGTGAAAATGCAAATGAGCGCTATCGGAGGAGAGATTAAGGTAGACAGTAAGCCCGAATTAGGTACCACCTTCACTTTACATTTTAAGCACGCAGCGTATGGTCAGTAAGGTTTACATAATTGATGATGATGACATCAGTGTCTATCTTACTTCCATGGTGCTGGAGCAAGCGGGATTTGCGGCCGAGATACACACCTATACCTCCGCAGATGATGCGCTGGCTGCCATGCCCTTAACAGAGCCTGCTCCCCTGCCGGACGTTATCCTGCTCGACCTGAACATGCCTTTTAAAAGTGGCTGGGATTTTCTGGAGATCCTGCGCCCCTATGAAGGAGCACTTAAAGGAAAGTTGGATGTTTTTATCCTCACCTCATCTATTGCTGTCAGTGACAAGGAACAGTCTCTGGACTATCCGCTCGTGCGCGGATTTCTGCACAAACCGCTCGATGAAGCAAGTCTGGCCATTATCACGCACATGCGCAACCGTCACGCTTAAGCTCCATACATGGGCAGCCTGACTGTAAAGTGCGTGCCCTCCTGCTCCCGACTCTGCACGTTAATGATCCCACCCTGGAGCCTCACTAATTCATAGACAATCGAAAGCCCGAGCCCGCGTGACTTTTCTCCATTAAGTCCCGTTCTGGAAGCGCCCCGCCGCTCAAAAATATTGGGAAGCAGGTGCGCAGGTATACCGATGCCATTGTCGCTGTGCTCAACCACAGCGTCTCCCTCATCCTGATAAGCACGGATGGTGATCGTGCCGGTTGCGGGCGTGAACTTGATGGAGTTGGAGATCAGGTTGTTCATTATCTGTGAGAATTTTATCTGGTCCAGCTCCACCATCAAGGGCTCTTCCGGCAGCCGCAGCATAAACTCCTGTTGCACGATCTGGCCCTTCTGGTAAAACTCTACCAGATTCCGGATCTGCTCGTTGATGTCTACGCGGGTCTTGTTCACATACACCTCCGGAGATTGCAGGTGCTCTTCGCTCAGCAGGTCCAGTATCAGGTCAGTGCATTGCTCGCAGGCTCTTTCAATGATATCAGTGTAGTGTTCCAACTCCTCCTTCCGATTATCTAAAATATCCTGCCGTAGCAGGGCTGCCACACTTTTTACGACTGCCAGCGGGCCACGCAGGTCATGCGACACCATTTCGAGCGCACTGTTCTTCCGCTGTCCGAACTCGGTCAGGTAATTAATAAAATCCTGCTGCCTGGAAACATTCTCCGCCATACCTGCCAGGGCCACCACCTTCTGCGCACTGTCAAGGATCGGGTAGGCTAAGCAGCGTATATAGCGTTTCTGTCCGCCCTGGTAAATGCGCACGGTTGTGTCTACATGGTCTCCATGCAACAGCTTCTGCCAGCAGCGCAGCACTGCAGGACGGTCTTCCTCCATAAGGGAGTCGGGCAGCAGCTTCAGAAGCTCCTGCATCTGCGACTCCTCCACTTGCCAGATGTCACGAAAAGCAGGCGATAAATAGTCGAATTGATTGAGTGCCAGGTTGTACTGAAATAGGACTTTTGAACTCTGCTCTCCTATTTGATGAATTATGTCTGTTTGGTTCATGATAAGGTGCCATATGCGCATTTGTAAATACGGCGCACCGGGCGGTATGTTAACGCAGAGGCAGTACTTAAGGCTATTCTGCTTGCACCATTTGCCTGCAAAATGAGCGTACTACCAGAAAGTGAAGACCAGCATGGCCTGGCTATAGGCATAGCCAACGCGAAGATCCGTATTTGGCCGTTTGGCGTAGCGCAATCCTTCGTTGTAAACGTAGATAGCCTGGTGTTCCCGTTTCATTTTGGCTCCCGCAAAAGGGATGCTGAATGTCACCAGGCCCGCTCCGGAAACCAGCCAGTTGGGTTGATAACCGGTCAACTGCCTGCTCATCGGATAGCCAATCAGGAGACCACCTGCAAAGGCGAGTGCTGAGGCTGGCAATGAATTGCGATGACCTTTCTGAAGCTCTTTTCGGGCCTCCGGATGCTGGTCCAAAATGTGCAACAGCTGTTTTTTACTGATCTGGTTGCCGTTGCGATAGTAGACAAATCCCAGGCCTTTTTTCTGTACAATAATTTCATCGCTCGGCTGCGCAAAGCTGGAATTAAGTACGCTGCTTAAAAAAAGCAATAACAACGGTAAGGAAGTTTTCATAGATATATGGTGCGTATTGGAAACAAAATAGCAAAATGGCGCTTTATCTCAAAGTGCAATTTTTACATACGCATTTTATTGCACTAAAGTATAGCGTATTGAAGTTATTTTAACATTGATAATCAACCAAATACATGTATTTTAGCACAAAAAAAGCAGCAAACCTGTGGTTTGCTGCTTCAATTTTAAATCACATCAAAAGGCCCTAATCAGACCTTTCTATTTTGACAGTTAATACTTATAAGCAGAAGAACAGAATTAATTTACCCTGTTTTGTCATCCTGAAAGTATCTTGATGAAGAGGGCCCCTACCCCCGCAAGCTGCATCAGCTGAACCTCCCGGGGGTAAGGGCCCTCTATTTCTACCAGGTTTCTTTCAGAATAACAACTCTCTTTTATGCTTTAATCTAATACTGTCCTCGTACTTACCTTTCTAACTTCTCAGCTGCTCTTCCAACTCCTCGGCCTCCAGCATCAGGTTCTCCCACTTCTTGTTGACAGCATCCAACTCTTTTTGCACAGATTCAAACTTCTGGGATGTTTCCTGCAGTAGGCTGGGGTTGCCGTATACCTTCGGATCCGCCAGCTCGGTTTCATATTTGGCGAGTTCCTTTTCCAGTTGCTGCACCTGCTTTTCGAGCTCATTTATCTGCCGGTTCACCTGCTTTAGCTGGTTGTTAAGCGCATTGAACTCGCTGTTGTCACGCTTTGGCTTCGGTTCGTCTTTTTTGGGAGCTGGCGCCGCAGCGGCTTCGCGTTTCGTTTCCTTCTCGCGCTTCTCCTGGAAGGTCTCAAATTCGTGGTAAGTGCCGGGATATTCCTTCAGCTGGTAGTCTTCAATGTACCAAATTTTAGTCGCCACATTCTCCACAAAATAGCGGTCGTGCGAGATGATGATGAACGTGCCCTCGTACTGCTCCAGCGCCTGTATCAGAATGTTGACAGACTGCATGTCCAGGTGGTTGGTCGGTTCGTCGAGCATCAGGAAGTTGGCCTCCGAGATGAGCGTTTTGGCCAGCGCCACGCGGCTCTTCTCCCCTCCTGACAGCACCTTAATCTTTTTGAACACATCGTCGCCGGTGAAGAGGAAGGAGCCCAGCAGCGTGCGCAGTTCTACCTCCGTTTTGCCGGAGCCTGCCTGCTGGAGTTCCTGTAGAATTTCATTTTCCACGTTCAGGGCCTCGAGCTGGTGCTGCGCATAAAACGACATGATCACGTTATGCCCCATTTCGCGCTTGCCCTCTATCGGCTCGGTGCCGGCAATGATGCGCAGCAGCGTGGACTTACCCTTTCCGTTGGCACCGATGAGGGCAATTTTGTCGCCCCGCTCGATGTGCACGTTCGTGTCCCGGAAAATAAGCTTGCTGCCGAAGCTCTTGCTCATGTGCTCTAAGCGAAAAATGTGTCGGCCCGGCTGCACGTTAAAGCGGAAACTGAAATTCACTTTCGCGGCCTCACCAGCCACCTCTTCGATGCGCTCCATGCGCTCGAGCTGCTTCATGCGGCTCTGGGCCTGCTTGGCTTTGGTCGCCTTGGCCTTAAAGCGCTCAATAAAGCGCTCTGTCTGCCGGATGTGGGCCTGCTGGTTTTCGTAAGCGCCTTTCTGTATTTCGTTACGCAGGGCTTTTTCTTCTACATAAAAGCTGTAGTTACCCGGGTATAAGTTCAGCTTTGCGCCCGATACCTCCACGGTAATGTTGGTCGTCTTATCCAGGAACTCCCTGTCGTGCGACACGATTACAACAGCGCCTTCAAATCGATCCAGGTAGGACTCAAGCCATTTGATGGAGGGCAGGTCCAGGTGGTTAGTCGGTTCGTCGAGCAGCAGCAGCGAGGGTTTCTGCAACAGGATTTTGGCCAGCATCACACGCATGCGCCAGCCACCCGAGAAAGAGGCCAGCGGCTGTTGCAGCTCCTCAGTCGTAAAGCCCAAGCCCTCCAGAATCGACTCAGCTTCGGCCTGCATGGTATAGCCGCCGAGCGCCTCGAACCGCTCCTGCAGCGAGGCCAGTTTATCAACCAGCTTGTCATGGAAATTATGATCAAACTCTACCAATACCTGGTCGATCTCCTTCTGCAGCGAGATGGCCTCGTCAAAAGCCTGCATGGCCACCGACAGGATGCTCTCGTGCGTTTCGTAGCTAAGCAGGTCCTGGTTCAGGAAACCGATGGTGGTGTCACGGCTCATTTGGATACTGCCGCCGTCGGGTTTATACTCCCCCACAATGATGCGCAGCAGCGTGGACTTGCCGGTACCGTTCAGCCCGATCAGGGCGATTTTGTCTTTGGGTTTGATGTGCAGATTGGCATCCTCGTACATGGGGCGGCTGCCAAAATGAAAGCTAAGGTTATTAATAGAGATCATAGATTCGGAAAGCTGAGCTACAAAGGTACTTATTTTGGGAAACATCCCCAGCTTAAAGGCCCACAGACCAAAAGTCGCCTCATACGTAGAATAAGACGTTGCCCGCCGCTAAAAGCCCTGGACAGGCAAACATTATCACATGTGCCTCGTTCTATAGCTTTATGCTTTTGAGAAATGTGTGTGCGAGACGTTGAGAACAGCAATAAAAAATAACCTTTTATGATCGCAGTTACATCCCTGCTCGACCCTTCCCATTCTGCACGTGTGACCGAACTGACCGAGTTACTCGACTCCCAATTCGGACTCAACGAGGTGAAGATGACGCCCTACCCGCACCTGACCCTGCTGACGGCTGAAATCCCGGATATGGAAGAGCTCCAGCAATACCTGCAGGAAACCAGCCGTGAGACCGAGCCGTTTACAATCCGCACTACAGGCCTGGGCGTGTTTCCGGGTGAGAAACCGGTCATTTACATACCAGTGCTGCGTACCTCCCCACTCAACCAATTGCATGCCCGCCTGCACCGCGACATTTCTGAGATGAGCAGCGAAATGGGCGTTTACTACAACCCCAACATGTGGCTCCCTCATATTTCGCTTGCCCTCGGCGATACCTCCCCTGATGTCTTGGGACCTGTCCTTACCTTTCTTTTCAACTATAACTTCAACTGGGAAATCACGATTGACAACCTGACGATTCTGCAGAAATGCGGGGATTATTACCTAAAGGAAGACGAATACAGCTTTGGCCGTAAAGAGTTTAGTCTGTAGTAATACGGGCATTAAGAAATTCTTCATTTAATCAGAATACTCCTAATTATGTTTGCGCTATACCTGTGTTTTATCCAAAAACAGCACAGGTATACCTGCTTTGGCTATACCTAAAGTCTTATTTTAATTCCATTTTAATCTTGTAAAGTTTCACTTTTTGTTAACCACTTAAAATGCTGGCCCGTATTGTTGGAGAGAATTCCGCACAGATTTCAAAAAAGGTATACCTCACCTACATCCAAAAACAAACTAAACCATGGAAGAGAAAGACAACAACAAAGCCAAGCCCACAAGCGTCGATGAAAACAGCAAAAACAAACAACTAAAGCACTTTCGGTCAGACGGTGAGGACCAATACATGACCACAGATCAGGGCCTGAGGGTCAACCATACCGACGACTCGCTCAAAGCGGGACAACGCGGGCCAACGCTGATGGAGGACTTTCACTTCCGCGAAAAAATGACCCACCTGGACCACGAGTCCATACCGGAGCGGGTGGTGCATGCCCGTGGTTCGGGCGCACACGGTTACTTCCAGCCCTACGACAGCTCGCTGAAGGAATTCACCAAAGCCAAATTCCTGACCGACCCGAACACGAAGACGCCTGTGTTCGTGCGTTTCTCCACAGTGGCGGGCTCACGGGGATCTGCCGATTCGGTGCGCGATGCACGAGGTTTTGCCACGAAATTCTACACCGAAGAAGGCAACTATGACTTGGTGGCCAACAACATACCTGTTTTCTTTATCCAGGACGGCATCAAATTCCCCGACCTGGTGCACGCCGTGAAGCCTGAGCCGGACAACGAAATGCCGCAGGCCTCCGCCGCCCACGACACCTTCTGGGACTTCATATCCCTGATGCCTGAGTCTACCCACATGATCATGTGGCTGCTGTCGGACCGGGCTATTCCGCGTAGTTTCCGGATGATGGACGGCTTCGGGGTGCACACTTTCCGCTTCATTAATGAGGCTGGTAAATCGACTTTTGTGAAACTGCACTGGCGCGCCATGCTGGGGGCGCATTCGCTGGTATGGGACGAGGCGCAGAAACTGGCGGGTAAAGACCCTGACTGGCATCGACGCGACCTGTGGGAAGCCATCGAAATGGGCGACTATCCGGAGTATGAACTGTCGGTTCAGCTGGTGCCGGAAGAAGATGAATTCAAATATGACTTTGACCTGCTGGATGCCACCAAAATCATCCCGGAAGAACTGGTTCCGCTCCGCCCGGTTGGCAAGATGGTGCTCAACCGCAACCCGGACAACTTCTTTGCAGAAACCGAGCAGGTGGCGTTTCACCCGGGTAACCTGGTGCCGGGCATTGACGTGACCAACGACCCGCTGCTGCAGGGCCGCCTCTTCTCTTACCTCGACACGCAGATCAACCGTTTTAGTAGTATCAACTTCACCGAAGTGCCGATCAACAGGCCGCTGGCTCCGGTTCACAACCACCACGGGGCGGGTTTTATGAAGATGACCATTGGCAAGGGCAAGGCCAACTACTGGCCTAACTCGATTGGCAACGGCTGCCCGATGATGGCCCCGGAGAACATGGGCGGCTATGTGCACCACATGGAGAAGGTGGAAGGCCACAAGATACGCGCCCGCAGCGAAAGCTTCAACGACCACTACAGCCAGCCCACCATGTTCTGGAACTCCCTTACGGAGGCAGAAAAAGATCATCTGGTATCGGCTGCACACTTTGAATTAGGTAAGGTGAACATCAAAGCGATACGTGAAAGGCAAGTGGCGAATTTCTATAGAGTAGATCCGCAGTTTGCTGCCCTGGTGGCCGCAGGTATAGGTATTAAAATGCCAATAGACCAGGATTCGGAGCCGACCGGAAACTTTGTAAAAGACGCCGCCTCGCAGAAAATCAGCCAAGGCAAGTCTGTGACAGAATCGCCGAGCATCAGCATGGATAAAGACAAGGTAGAGGGTTCCAAATCCCGCAGAGTCGCCATCCTGATAGAAGATGGCTTCGACTACAACGAGGCGATGCAAGTGAAGGAAGCCCTGGAGGCTGCCGGCGTTCATGCCAAGATCGTGTCGAAGGTGCAGGGCAAGCGCATCTCCAGCACTGGTCAGGAACTAGAGGTGGATATGAGCCATGTGACGACGGGATCTGTCATGTTCGACGCCGTCTACATTCCGGACGGAGAGAAGAGTGTGCGCAAAATGATGGGTATGGGTGATGCCCTGCACTTTGTCGCCGAGGCCTTCAAACACTGCAAGCCGATTGCCACTTCCGGTTTCGGCATCAATCTATTTGAGAGAGCATTTGTGGTAGGCGTGAATTTCGCTGACAAGGAGTCAGGCAAAGTAGTTTCCCACACCGGTGTGATCACGGCCGGAGCCAACGCTGATGCCGGTGAGTTTGCCACTAAGTTTGTGGAGGCCATCAAGAAGCACCGCCACTGGGACCGCGAAAAAACTATGACACCAGCTTAAGCATTTGGATGTTTGTTATTGATTGTTTGTTTGGAGCAAAAGCCGTGATATTCGCGGCTTTTGCTTTTGTGGTGAGTAGTGCTTCCAGCTGGCTTGATGGTGCGCCATGGCGCGAGCGTCCACGCTCTTGAAGGTTATTGTGGGGCCTCTGGCCCGGGCACAGGGTATAGCCTCCAGGTTTAGGTATAAATGATTTCATTGAAGCCCAACATACCGCAAGTTTAGCGAAGCGCAACCTGTGGTTTTGCATACAGCCAGTTTGTAGCTAACGTAGTAGGGGTTGTTGCAGGTATAGCAGCCTGCATTGCTTTGTAGCTTGCCCTGGCCGGGCGGGCCGTACTTTTTTCCTTGATGAAGAGAAAGAGGGCCCCTACCCCCAGTAAGCAAAAAAATCAAGACGCTCCAAATCGAGGGCCCCTACCCCCACTCACTGAACGCTCGAACAGTGGAGCGCCAAATGGTGCACTTGGCTAGCGTGATTCACTTCGTAGACTCCGGGGCAAGTTAGTCTTGCTATACCTGTCGGGGTGTATAACGGTAGCTATGGCACTTTTACCTTTGGATTGATAGTCACAGATTCCCCGCCTGGGGGTAGGCGCCCTCTTTTCGAGAGAAATCCGAATGAGCGTGAAAATTTTGAAAGAATCGAGATATCTCCTATCGTCGAGATGACAGCTTAGGTTAACCTTCCCTTAGATTAGAGGGTAGGGGTGGTTGGACCCGGTTTAGCAAAAAATCTGCTGTAACTACTACACCTTTGATTTGGTAGCTATAGAAAATCCCCCTTGGTTAGGGTCCTCGATAAAGAATCAGACAGGGGGATGTCAATCGTGCACGAGCATCCTGAAAATCCTTAAATCCTGAAAATCCTGATTCAGACAATAAGGCAATAGGATGACCACCTTCATTGAAAATCCTGATTCTGAGTGTCAGGGTGGGTATCATTTCACCTTTCCCACTATATTTACAGCATACACTCAGAGCAAATGAACAACTTTAACTATACCTTGAGCGCCGCAGCCCTGTCGCTCCTGCTGCTTGGAGCTTGCAGCAAAACCCCTGCCACCAGCGCCTATACCTTACCTGTCGAGACGGGTGTGTCGCGCGAACTGGCGGAGTACCGCAAACAGACCTTGCGCAATGTGCAGTATGATATCAAGCTGCAAATCCCTGCCGCTAAGGACGCGTCTATACCTGCTTCCGAAGTCATTTCGTTTCACCTGCTCAACAAGGAGCAGGCGCTGCAGATCGATTTTAAAGAGCAGCAGGATCAATTGCATGCCGTTCGGGTGAATGGGAAACAGATCCCGATTGTGTTCCGGAACGAGCACATCGTCATCGAGCCGCGCTACCTGAAAGAAGGCCATAACCAAGTGCAGCTTGGCTTTACGGCCGGCAACCTCTCGCTCAACCGCAACGAGGATTACCTCTATACCTTGCTTGTGCCGGACCGGGCCCGTACCGTGTTCCCCTGCTTCGATCAGCCGGACCTGAAAGCGGTGTTCACCCTCTCACTAACGCTGCCGAAGGACTGGAAAGCCCTGGCCAATGCCCCATTGCAGGACTCGGTACTGACCGGCGCGACCAAGACCTATACCTACCTGCCTTCCGATACCATTCCGACCTACCTCTTCTCTTTTGCGGCAGGCGATTTTAGAAGGATCACGAACGAAGATCGCGGCCGTACCATGCATTTCCTCCACCGCGAAACCGATCCGGACAAGCTGAAGAGTGTTGCCCCGATCTTCAGCATTCACCGTGATGCGCTCGACTTTATGGAGGACTACACCCGGATTCCCTACCCTTTCCAGAAATTCGACTTTGTGGCTATACCTGATTTCCAGTATGGCGGTATGGAGCACGTGGGGGCAATCGACTACAAGGCCTCTACCCTGTTCCTGGACGAAGGCGCGACTAAAGACCAGCTGGTGGCACGTTCTAACCTGATCGCGCACGAAACGGCGCACATGTGGTTCGGCGACCTGGTAACAATGCGCTGGTTCAACGACGTGTGGATGAAAGAGGTGTTTGCCAACTTCATGGCCGATAAAATCTCCAAAACGACGGTAAAGGACAGCAATTACGACCTCAAATTCCTGATCGACCACTTTCCCGCGGCCTACAGTGTAGACCGTACGGCAGGCGCCAACCCGATCCGTCAGGACCTGGCTAATCTGCAGGATGCCGGCTCGCTCTACGGGCACATCATCTACCACAAGGCCCCCATTATGATGCGGCAGCTGGAGCGGCTGATGGGCGAAAAAGCGTTTCAGGAAGGGCTGCAGGTATACCTGAAAACCTATGCCAACAGCAACGCCACCTGGCCACAACTGATTGAGATTCTGGATGCCCGCACGCCAGTAGACCTGCAGGCCTGGAACCAGGTATGGGTGAATGAACCGGGCCGTCCGGTGTTCGACAGTAAGCTGGATGTGGAAGATGGGAAAATCAACGTTTTTTCTATCTCCCAAAAAGGCGAGGACGGATCGGAACGACTGTGGCCGCAGCTTTTTGAAGTTGCCCTGGTGTACGATGACCGCGTCGAGGAATATACGGTAAACATGGACCGTCCCTCCATTGAATTCCAGGAGGTGATTGGTAAAGAATGGCCGCTCTATGTGTTGTTCAACTCCTCCGGGCAGGGCTACGGTACTTTCCCAATCGATGCGCGTGGCCTTAGCTACCTCAATAGACTACAGAATCCCGTGATGCGAGCTTCATCCTACATCAATTTGTATGAGAATATGCTCAACGGAGTGGACATCACGCCCGATATCCTGCAGCATATTGCGCTCCCGCAATCAGCTAACGAGCAGGACGAGTTGAATCTGAAGCTATTAACAGGTTACCTGAGCGACACCTTCTGGAAATTCACCAGTCCGGAGCAAAGAGCGAAATTAGCCCCTGCCTATGAGAAAATTTTGTGGGGGGCCATGGAGAAACAGCAATCCGGGAATGCCAAAAAATTGCTCTTCAAAGCTTACCAAAACATAGCCATGACTCGTGAGGCGCAGGATCGTTTACACCAGGTATGGCAGACTCAGAAAGCACCAACAGGCGTCACCCTCACCGAAGAGGACTATACCCCCCTGGCCCTGTCGCTGGCTGTGCGTGACTACGCTGATTCGGAAGGTATACTGCGCCAACAACTGGCACGCCTCAAAAACCCGGACCGTCAAAAACGTCTGCAGTACTTGATGCCGGCCCTGTCAGGAAACGAACAGGTGCGTGACGCCTTTTTTGCCACGCTCAAAGATCGCGGCAACCGTGACAAGGAAGCCTGGGTGGGTTCTGCCCTCTCCTACCTGCACCACCCACTGCGGGCAGCCTCGTCAGAGAAATACCTGCGTGAGAGCCTGGAACTGGTGGAAGAAATTCAACTGACCGGCGACATCTTCTTCCCTACCAACTGGCTGCAATCCACGCTTGGGTATTACCAGACGCCGACGGCCGCCGCCGCCATTCGCACATTTCTGGCCGAGCACCCGGACTACAACCCCAAGCTGAAAGGCAAAATTCTGCAGGCTGCGGACCATGTGTTCAGGGCGGAGAAACTAGTGAAGCAGTAATGGTAAATTGCACGGCTTGAAAAACAAGAGAGGCTACCCCAACGGAATCGGGTAGCCTCTCTTGCGTATAGCAATGTCTGTTTTACTTTATTTTGTAGCCTAGTCGGAGGGTCACTGAATTATTGGCGGTTTTCACGCCCTTTGCAGCAGAGAAACCATTTCCATTTTCAAGCCGCACCTCTGTCTGCACTCGTTTCCACTCGCCTCCTATACCTAGCAGCAACACCTGCTCATGCTTTCGCATGACGTTGGCCATTGGGTTGCCTCCTTCGCGATTCCCTGTTGGATAGGATGGAGAGTATACTTCCTGGTGGCTATTATCATGTATGATGAAGCTGTTGCCAACACCCAGGCTTATGTACGGCCGTATACTTTTGTCCAGAAGCCGGTAACGTCCCATTACGTTGATCGCCAGCTGGGACATGTCAAAAGTGGTGGTATATTCCGTGTAAACCTCCTCTGTGTGCGGGTTCACGTGTTTGAAGGTTCCCTCATTTCGATAGGCTTTGTAGAGCAACTCTCCTATCAGGGCATATTTGCCATGGCTTCTGGGGAGTGTGGCGATAAAGGAAGTGCCGAGGGTATAGCCCATCCCTGTGAACTCGGGTTCGTTTAGTGCCCTGCTCGGATGGCCATTGATGTTCAGGGAGGTATATGAAACGCCTCCTAAGGCATAAACACTGAAATTTACCTTCTCTTCAGCGGCTACATAGTCTCCCTCGGTGCCGCTGGCGCACATGTTGTAGTCCTGCACCAGACGTTTCAGAGCCGACGGCTTGAAGGCCACCTTGCTTATCTTGTTGGCCAAATCCTGGCAGTCCGTCATCTTAGCGGTCAGCATTCCCCTGTAAACCGGCAGTTTCACCAGGCCTGACTTGCCAGCTGATCGCTTCATAATGGAGCGGTACACTAGTTCAACAGGAGGTTCGCCGTCTTTCTGCATGTAGATGCGCTCCTGGGCATCCGGTTCATTCAATGTATACAAACTCACCCTGCCTTTGACCAGGACGCGCAGAAACACGGTGTCCCGCACCATGCTGGACTGGCTGTCGTAGATGTAGGTGCTGCCTATCTTCGTCACGCTCTTTTCCTTATCCACGGCATGCACTTCATACCTGTCACCAAAGGTAAGCGAGAATCCTTTGATGTCTGCCACGCCGAGTCGCTGTGTGCTGGTGCTGGACAAGTCCTGCTTCACTTCGATGTAGGTGGGACTTCTTTTCCAGTTCTGGTCGTTGATGAGCACTTGCACGGTGTCCCCCTGGTGCGTCACGTACCGACCCGGCATAAACTTTTTCTGCCCGAAAACAAGGGAGCAGCTCAACAGCAGTATAAGGGTAAAGGTTGTTTTCATATAGGGTTGTTATGAATATATGATAGGATTAATATACTGGTAACTTGTGGTTTAAGATTCAGCCCCAGAATTTTCATACCAGTCGCCGGGTCAGTATTCGGCTTGATTTATGATCACTGTAACGGCTCCTAGAGCATATACATTCACACCGCTGCAAACTACCCAATCCGAATACCGGAATACCAGGTTTTGAAATACAGCTTCCCTATACCTTTCGCAGGCCGGCACTAAAGGGCTTCTGTATTGAAGAGCCGATATCAGTTGTCTGCAAAACAAAAAGCCCGCTGTTGATGCAGCGGGCTTCTCTATTTATCTGGAATTTCTCTTGTCAGGAAATTCCCTGGTCGCAGAAATTACATATCCAGCACGATCGCGAAGATGAGCGGCGCTACGATGGTGGCGTCTGACTCGATCATATACTTTGGTGTGTCTTTGCCGAGTTTACCCCAGGTGATCTTCTCGTTTGGTACAGCGCCGGAGTAAGAACCGTAGCTGGTCGTAGAGTCAGAGATTTGCGCGAAGTAGCCCCAAAGCGGAACGTTCGTGCGCTGCAGATCCTGGTGCAGCATCGGCACCACGCAGATCGGGAAGTCACCGGCTATACCGCCGCCAACCTGGAAGAAACCTATCGTAGACTCCTCTTTTGCGTTCTCAGTATACCAGTCAGCCAGGTAGATCATGTACTGTATACCTGTGCGCATGGTGTGCACATTCTTAATGTCGCCGCTGATCACGTGACCGGCGTAGATGTTACCCAACGTGGAGTCTTCCCAGCCCGGGCAGATGATCGGCAGGTTCTTTTTAGCAGCTTCCAGCATCCAGCTGTTTTTCGGGTCGATCTGGTAGTACTGCTCCAGGTCACCTGACAACAGGATCTGGTAGAAGAATTCGTGCGGGAAGTAAGACTTGCCTTCCTGGTCGGCTTTCTCCCAGAACTTCAGCACGGTGTGCTCGATACGGCGCATGGCCTCCTCTTCAGGTATACAGGTATCGGTCACGCGGTTCATGTGGCGGCTCAGCAGCTCTTCCTCGTCGGCAGCTGACAACTCACGGTAATGCGGCACGCGCTCGTAGAAATCGTGCGCTACCAGGTTGAAGATATCCTCCTCGAGGTTGGCACCGGTACAAGAGATCGCGTGCACTTTGTCCTGGCGGATCATCTCGGCCAGGATGATGCCCAGCTCCGCCGTAGACATGGCACCAGCCAGTGACACGAGCATTTTGCCCCCGTTGTTGAGGTGCGTCTTATATCCTTCGGCAGCGTCGATGAGCGAAGCAGCATTGAAGTGTTTGTAGTGCTTCTTTAAAAAATTAGATACTTCCATTTCCTTGTGTTTATGCTTTTACTGATTCGTGTTTATACTCCTGTAACTCGCTATGAGTTAAAAAATATGTACTTCGGCAAAGATAAGCTTTAAAATGACATCCGGGCCCTTCCTACTTCGACACCAGCTTTAGGCCAATAATGGAGCCGATGAGCAGGAAGACGAAGAACAGGCGCCAGAAATCAGTTGGCTCCTTGTAGAGGATCATGCCGATGATCACGGTGCCTACAGCTCCTATACCTGTCCAGATGGCATAGGCGGTGCCCATGGGGATGGTCTGAATGGCTTTGTTGAGCAGGAAGAAGCTCAGGGAGATGCAGATGAAGAAGCCGACTGACCACTTCAGCACACTAAAGTTGTTGGAGAGCTTGAGGCAGGTGGTAAACCCGATCTCAAACATGCCTGCAATGATTAAGTAAATCCAGCCCATTTTTCCTTTTTTTACAAAGGTCGGGACTTGGCGTCAAAAGAAATTTAACAAATGTTAAAAAATCACCTGACTTGCGCCCTAATGCGGCTGAGGGTAACCTGTGTCACGCCCAGGTATGAGGCGATCTGGTTGAGGGGAACGCGCTGTATGAGGCCGGGGTTTTGCTGCAGCAGGGCTTTGTAGCGCTCGGTAGCCGATTGAAACTGGAAGACCATGAACCGCTCCTCCGTTTTGATGAGTTCGTACTCGGCGAGCTTGCGGCCCCAGTTGGCCAATTCGATGTTGGTCAGGTATAGGTCCTGCAGACGGGCCAGATCGATGGCGTGTACCACCGCGTTTTCGAGCAACTCCACGGTTTCGTAGCCGGGCTTATTGGCCACATAGCTATAGTAGGAAAGCAACATCTCGTTTTCGGCGCCGAACCAGAACGTTACTTCCTGGTCGTTGCGGTAGCAGAAGGCGCGTGCAATGCCCCGCTCCATAAAATACACTTTGTTGCTCACCTCCCCCTCCCGGAAAAGAATATGGCCTTTGGGCAACTCCTGCCGCTGCATGAGCGCCGTGAGCTGTCCAAAGGTTTTATCAGAGATGGGGTATAATTGCCGGATGGCCTGTTCGATGGTCTGCACCATGTGCGCTATACCTGAATTTACTTGGCCGGTTTCTCGAGAATGAGGTTGTGGTTGGTGTAGATGCAGATGTCGGCTGCAATGTTGAGGCTTTCGCGTACCATTTCTTCTGCCGTGAGGTGTGGCGCGTGCTTCTTCAGAGCAAGGGCTGCTGCATGGGCGAACATGCTGCCCGAGCCGATGGCCGCAATCTGGTTGTCAGGCTCCAGCACGTCGCCGGTGCCGGAGATGATGAGCAGCTCCTCTTTGTTGGCTACGACCATCATTGCCTCGAGCTTGCGCAGGTACTGGTCTTTGCGCCAGTCTTTGGCCAGTTCGATGGCGGCACGCTTCATATTGCTCTGGTAGGTGTTCAGCTTCTCTTCGAAGCGCTCCAGCAGGGTGAAGGCATCGGCAGTGGAGCCGGCAAAGCCCGTCACGATCTTGCCGTCTAGCAGCTTGCGAATCTTCTTCACGTTGCTCTTGGCGATGTGCTTGTCCATGGTGGCCTGTCCGTCGGCACCTACGCATACTTCTCCGTTGTGGTATATGCCTACTACTGTAGTCGATCTTATTTTTGCCATTGCTGTGTGTTGGTTTATGTGAAGGTATACGGTTATACCTTAAAATGCTTGTGCTAAAGCATGGGCATCTGCAAACAAAAAGCCAAAGGTATAGCAGCCGACAAATTGTCGGGTGAGCAGCAGGTATAGATTGGGTGTCATGTAGAGAAACCGTATCTTCGCTGTACAGGAGCCTTTGTGTCAGGTATAGCCATTGCCGGTCACTTCACTTAATGATTTCTAATGCTGACACTTTTCAGGTTATGGAAGCTTGCCTCTAGCCGCCAGAATACGCATCTGGCTGGTCGGCTTGGTACCTTCCTAACCCTCCTGCGCATCTACGCGCAAGCCAAGCTCAGCAAAAAAACCGACGAAATCATACAGCTGCAACTGGAAGGCTTTACCGTTGCCGGATATAGTTACGTGACTCTAACCGAGCTTTACACGGATATTTTCATCAAGCAGGTATACCGTTTCGAAACCGATGCCAAACGGCCCTTTATCGTGGACTGCGGTGCTAACATTGGCATGGCGGTGCTCTATTTTAAGCAACTATACCCTGAGTGTGAGGTCTGGGCGTATGAAGCAAATCCTGATGCCTTTGCCTTGCTGCAACGCAACGTTTCGGCCAATAAGTTAGCGGGAGTGCGCCTGTTTAATTACGTACTCTCGGACACCGAAGGCAAGGTTGATTTTTATATACCTGCCGCCACGGCCGGTTTGAACGGCTCCCTGAACCCCTCCATCGCCAAAGGCACCAGGCAGCGTTTGCAGGCGTACAGACTATCCAGCTTATTACCACCCGCCCGGGAAGTTGACTTTTTGAAAGTGGACATTGAAGGAGCGGAATTTCAACTTCTGGAAGAGCTAAGTGCATCGGGTCGCCTGAACGACATGTTGCAGCTCGTTGTGGAACTGCATGCCAGCAGCGAAGACATGCAACAGAAATACAACAGGCTACTCAGCATGACAGGGGCAACGTATAAATACCAACCCGTAGGCGACCAGCATACCCTCGGCTTCCCGCACGTGATAAAGTTTAGCAGAAAAGGCCTGTTAGCCGGCACACAGGGATAAGAGCCAAGTGACGATATTTGCTGCAAAGCTGAAAATGCGATAATTTTACATCAAAAACTGACGATAATGAGCAAAGCAAACTGGGTAACAGTTAAAGAATACGAAGACATCACCTACAAGAAATGCAATGGCGTGGCCCGCATCGCCTTCAACCGGCCAAACGTGCGCAATGCCTTCCGCCCGAAAACAGTGGGCGAATTGTTCGAGGCTTTCCTGGATGCCCGCGAAGACACCTCAATCGGAGTAGTGCTGTTGTCGGCCGAGGGACCTTCGACCAAAGACGGGGTATATTCCTTCTGCAGCGGCGGCGACCAGAACGCACGTGGCCACCAGGGCTATGTGGATGAGGCCGGTATGCCGCGACTGAACATCCTGGAAGTGCAGCGCCTGATCCGCTTTATGCCAAAGGTGGTGATCGCCGTGGTACCGGGCTGGGCCGTAGGTGGCGGACACTCCCTGCATGTGGTGTGTGACCTCACGCTGGCCAGCCAGGAGCACGCGATCTTTAAACAGACAGATGCCGACGTAACCAGCTTCGACGGTGGTTATGGTTCAGCCTACCTGGCCAAAATGGTGGGTCAGAAACGCGCTCGCGAGATCTTCTTCCTCGGCCGCAACTACTCCGCACAGGATGCTTACGACATGGGCATGGTGAATGCTGTGATCCCGCATGCCGAACTGGAAGACACCGCCTACGAGTGGGCGCAGGAAATCCTGGCCAAGTCCCCTACCTCTATCAAAATGCTGAAATTTGCTTTCAACCTCACCGACGACGGTATGGTGGGCCAGCAGGTGTTCGCCGGCGAAGCCACCCGCCTTGCCTACATGACCGACGAAGCCAAAGAAGGCCGCAACGCCTTCCTGGAGAAGCGCAAGCCGGACTTCAAGGATATCAAATGGATTCCGTAAGGTATAGCCATTAGGTATAGAATAGAGAAGCCGCTCTGTAGAGGAGCGGCTTTTTTGTTGTTTGGGCTATCATGAATCGGGTAAATACAATTCCGGAAGATGATGAATGATTAAGACATCATACTCAATAACCAACTACAGACCTGATTACCAGACATGTGTTAGTGGTTTTTAAAAGTTTAAAACGTATAAAGGTGAATCTTGGGTGTATCAAAAAGACTGTGATTTTCCTGGAGCGGTGCTACCAGCTATTGCATATAGTAAAGGTTTAGAATAAAACACATTAACTAGTCAAGCACAATTAGAAGGGAGGAATCATGAACAAATGCATTTTAATTTTTCTCGCCTTACTTCCGCAGTTCTTGTTGGCGCAATCCAAGACGAGAATTATTGACATGCATATTCACTCCTACACAAACAGAGACTTTGGCGGAAAAGAACCAGCAACAGATTATTATGGAATGAAGGGGGCAGCAAATGCAGAAGCGCATAGAGTGGAGACCTTTGCAGCCTTTAAGAAGTGGAATGTTGTGAAAGCTGTGGTTAGCGGGCACCCCGGAAGTGTGGCGAACTGGTCGGCAAAAGATACTGATGATATTGTAATCAGAGGAATTTTGATGTATTCGCCAGAAGATTATGAGTTGGACACTTTAAAATTCGAACAGTTAATTAAAGAGAAAAAGATCGAAGTATTCGGTGAAATTGCCCCCTACTATAGCGGTACCACACTAAGCGATTCCATCTGGCAACCATACCTGCGTATATGTGAAAAATATGACATTCCGGTTGCTGTTCATACCGGGGGTGGCGATCCCGGCGGAACTTATTCATGGTCACCCAAAGCAAGGCTACAGTTAGGAGACCCTTACTTAATTGAAGATGTATTGGTACGATACCCTAAGCTCAGAATCTATATGATGCATGCAGGGGGAGAAGACTGGCCAGAACGCGGAATCCGACTTATGGCCTATTATCCACAACTCTACACAGATGTTGCCGCGATGTTATGGGTAGAACCAAACACTCAAAGGTATATTGCCGACTTCCTAAAAAATGCTAAACATGCCGGATATCTAAACAGAGTAATGTTCGGATCGGATCAGATGATATGGCCTTATGCTATTGAGAAGTCAATTAATTTCCTGAATAGCCTCGACTTTTTGACCAAACAAGACAAAGAAGACATTTTCTATAACAACGCTGCAAGATTTTTAAAACTGAAAGAATAACCGTGCCTAACAGCAGTTGCAATAAATCAGGCCTTCAAGCTTTATAGCACTGTAAAATTACACATTTGAAATGCCTTGCTTTACGGGAAGTTCTGAGGACAAACTCCCCCGCTACGGATTGCTACAAACCACTGATATCAATTTAAATATTTACGTATGGTATATAAATAAAACATTAAATTGATGCATATGAAAAAGCTGATACTAATTGTAAGTGCGATCTCCCTTTTAGGTTGTAGTCCACAGGAGGCCGATCAGAAAGTAGACACCAATGCGGAAGGTGAAAAGATGATGCAGCTCAGCAGAGAGTGGTCCGAGGCAGCTTCTTCCGGAGATGTAGAGAAAGTTGTTAGTTACTGGGCAGATGATGCTGTTGTCATATCAGCCGGTGCACCTGTTTTACGCGGTAAGCAAGAAATACGAAGAATGGTGGAAGAAAGCTTCAAGACGCCTGATTTCCGTATAAGCTGGCAACCGGAAAGTGCTACGGTTTCAGAGAGCGGTGATATGGCATATATTATAGAAAATGTGCAGATTTCATATACTGATTCGACAGGTAAACCGGTCTCCTTCAACGATAGAGCAGTTAGTATTTGGCGTAAACAAACAGATGGCACTTGGAAGAATGCAGTTGAAATCTCGACACCTAAGGCTTCACAGAACCAATAAGGGCACTTAACCTAGTATTGCTCGAATACAGGCAGAAGAATGTATATTTGAACAATGGCTAGCTTGTGAAGGGTAACTCATCACCCAAAACCTTCATCAGGCGGCTGCTTACGTCCCATACTTTCACCTTACGTATACCCATGCACCCACAAGTAACCGACTACATCAACACCTCCGAAAAGCACAAAGAAACCCTGGAAGCCTTGCGCCAGCTCGTCCACAACACCGTGCCGGGCGTAACCGAAGAGTTCAAGTGGAGCCGTCCGGTGTTCCGCGCCAACAAAGACTTCGTTTACCTCAAGACCGCCAAAACCTACGTCACGCTGGGCTTCTTTCAGGCCGAGAAACTGAATGACCCCAATAACCTGCTGGAAGGAACGGGCAAGGACATGCGCCACATCAAGATCAAAAACGTGCAGGACATTGACCGGGAGCTGTTGCGTGAGTGGTTCAGAGCGGCTTCGGTATAGCCGAAAAAAGCAGCCTCCGTATACCTGCCTATGAAGACCGAGAAAGAAAAGATGCTGGCGGGAGAACTCTACGACCCACTAGACAAGCAGCTGAGCGACGAACGCCTGCAGGCACGCCTGCTCCTGAAAGAACTCAATGACAGCCGCGAAGACCAGGTAGATGAGCGCAACCGTATCCTGAAAGCCCTGATTCCGAATGCGGGGGAGGGACTCTGGCTACAGCCCCCCTTCTACTGTGACTACGGCTACAACATGGTGGTCGGCGAAAGGGTGTTCTTTAACTTTAACTGCGTGGTGCTCGATGTGATGGAAGTGCGTATTGGCAGCCGCACGCTGTTTGGCCCCAACGTGCAGGTATATACCGCCACCCACCCGATGGATCATCGGGTACGTGCCTCCGGTGTGGAGAGCGCAAAGCCCATTTCTATCGGAGAAGATGTCTGGATAGGCGGCAGCGCCGTCATCTGTCCTGGCGTCACGATTGGTGACCGCAGCGTAATCGGTGCCGGAAGCGTGGTAACCAGGGACATTCCGGCTGATGTATTTGCGGCAGGCAACCCCTGTCGGGTAATCCGGCATTTGGATAAGTAGTAGTCGAGCTCTTCCTCAAGCTTTGAGAAATCACTCAGAAGGCGCTATCTTTAACTTCTGTTACTCCCTCGCTTATGGAAGCTTATCAGGACATGTTTCAGCTGCAGAAACACCGTAGCAGCGCCTTTGCACGGCCTTACGCTTCTGAATTCTACAACATATTGCTGCTAGAGGGCAGTGGTACGCTCAGCGTTGACTTTACCATCTATACATTTGAAGGGAAAATAGCGCTCTTCACTTCCCCTTACCAACACCTGAGCATCACCTCCAACACGGACTTTGAAGTTGACCAACTGATATTTCATGGTGATTTCTATTGCATCGAGTATCACAAGAATGAGGTAGCCTGCAATGGCCTGCTGTTTAACAACATCTACAAGCAGCCCTTTATCACCTTACAAGACGACGAAATCCGCCTGATCTTTGATAAGCTCCGGTCTGAGCTCAACCAGAATGAACCGCACTCGGAGCCGATCCTGCGGAGTTATCTGCAGCTCATCCTGGCCATCGGGAGCAGGATCAAAAAGAGGGAGCAACAGCTGGGGGCGGAAGGCACGCTTCATCCCATGGAGCAGTACCGGGAGTTGGTGGAGCAACACTTTCTGACACAACGCAATACCCTGTTCTACGCCGAAGAAATGGCCCTCTCCCACAGCGCCTTCGCCCGGAAAGTTAAAAAGCACTTTGGCAAGTCTCCCTCTCAACTGATACAGGACCGGGTAATCCTGGAGGCTAAAAAGCAGCTGCACCTCACGCACAAGAGCATCAAAGAGGTGGCGGCCGCGCTCAATTTTGAGGACGAGCACTACTTTAGCCGCTATTTCAAGAAGCATACCGGCATATCTCCTACCCATTTCAGAGAGAAAGTTGGCATCTCGATAGTGGCGGATCTGTCCATGAGATAGCCCGATCCGTCCATTCTTTTACCCTTCGGAAGGCTTTAGTTTTGTATAGTCACCAATCCTATACTTAACTGATGAACGACAACGTACAGCAACTACTCCAAACACTTTCGAATTCCCAGCGCTATTTTGTGCATTTTACCAGAATCTCTATTTTCATTGTCATGGCCTGGATCGGCGGCCTGAAAGCTTTTCAGTACGAAGCGGACGGCATTGTGCCCTTTGTAGCCAACAGTCCCATGATGGGCTTTTTCTATACCAAGGATGCACCTGAGTACCAGCAATACAAAAACAAGGAGGGCGAGGTAGTCCCTAAAAACATTGCCTGGCATCTGGAAAACGGCACCTACATTTTCTCCTATGCCCTCGGTGCGGTTATCATCGCCATCGGACTGCTGACCCTACTCGGCATCTACAACGCCAAGATCGGTTTACTGGGAGGACTGCTCACGGTAGGTATGTCGGTCGTGACGCTCTCTTTCCTCATCACCACGCCGGAGGTATACGTACCTGACCTGGGTGGGCCTGACCACGGCTTCCCATACCTTTCCGGTGCGGGCCGGCTGGTCCTCAAAGACATTATCATGATGGCAGCGGGGCTGGTGGTAGCATCTGATGCGGCAAGCAGAATCTTAAAAGAAAGAAACGCTGCGCTTGCCACGCATGAAGTTCCCACGCATCGGCTAAAAGTAATGGCCCAGCCGGTGGACTAACAGTTTCAAAAGCTATACCTGCCAAAACAAAGGGCCTCTCCGGAAATAGAGAGGCCCTTTGTTTTGAATGAGACAGGATACTAAGATTGTCTTTTGGCGACAGCCCCTTACGATTCCTGTCTCCCGGCCATGAAGAATTTCGGCCGGGTGCTGACAAAGCGCTGTATCTGCCGCCGTTACCATCAAGTCGGTCAGCAACATATTCGCACGGAAGGCACCACGTTGCCAGTATCAGGCCTTGGCCGATGATCAAAAAAAAGCCGGGCGTTCGGCCCGGCTTCATCTACCCACAACTGTCTGGGACTAATTGTTTATTTTGATATCTACTTTCTTCGTTTTAAGCGAACCGCCCTCTGGACCCAATTCGATGGATGTTCCCTTTTCCTGCTCCACCACTACTTTGGTAGCTGGAACTGCGGCAGGCTTCTCTACCTCAACCACTTTTACTGTTTCTTTCTCTACAACTTTTACTTGCTCTTCTGCAGGTTGATTATTACAGCCAAATGTGAAGGTCAGTGCAAGCGCACTCAATACATAAATGAATTTCATATAATGAAAATCTGGAACTGGTGATGGCAAACAAAAATGGCTAATCTGTCAAATCCTGATGATTTACCTAAGAGCACTTTCTTACCTATAACATAGAACGTACATTAAACGGAACTGGTTGCATAATATCAATATATATAAATACCGCAGTAGTATTACGCCTCCTAATTGAATTCCAGAAAGACCAGGATGTATAAGCAAAAGAGCCTCTCCGTTTCCGAAGAGGCTCTTTTGCTTTATGTTATGCTGTGCTTAAACTTCTGGAAGTTTTGTCACGCGCACCTTATACCAGGATGCGCAGTGGGTTTTCCATCATGCTCTTGAAGGTCTGCAAGAAGGCAGAACCAACAGCACCGTCTACCACGCGGTGATCGCAGGAAAGGGTTACTTTCATCACGTTACCGATCTGGATGTTACCGTTCTTCACCACAGGCGTCTGTTTGATGGCGCCTACTGCCAGAATGCACGCATCCGGCGAGTTGATGATGGCGGTAAACTCTTCGATGCCAAACATGCCCAGGTTAGAGATCGTGAAGGTGTTGCCCTCCCAGTCAGACGGTTGCAGCTTCTTGTTCTTCGCCTTGCCGCCCAGGTCTTTCACCTCAGATGCAATCGCAGAAAGTGACTTGCTGTCGGCATTGCGCACCACTGGTACCAGCAGGCCTTCTTCTACAGCTACAGCCACGCCAATGTTGATCTGCTTGTTGTAACGGATCTTGTCGCCTAACCAGGATGAGTTCACGGCAGGGTGCTGACGAAGCGCCGCAGCGGCCGCCTTGATCACCAGGTCGTTAAACGATACTTTCACCGGAGACACCTCGTTGATAGAAGCGCGGGACTCGATTGCCTTGTCCATGTCGATTTCCATGGTCAGGTAGAAATGCGGTGCAGAGAACTTGCTCTCGGCCAGACGACGTGCAATCACCTTGCGCATCTGCGATACGTTCACTTCTTCGTAGGCGTCTGTAGTGGCAGCTGGCGTAGCTGCTGCAGCTTGTGGGGCAGGAGCAGCGGCCTGAGTTGGCGCGGCAGCAGGAGCTGCAGCTTTCTGCGGTGCAGCAGACGGCGTGAAATTCTCCACGTCGCGCAGCACTATGCGGCCACCCTCCCCTGATCCTTTGATCTGGTTCAGCTTAATGCCTTTGTCTTTCGCTACTTTTTTGGCAAGCGGAGAAGCCTTGATGCGGCCATTACCTTCCGCAGCAATCTGCTCTGTTTCGCCAGCCGGCACTTCTGTTTCCTGTACTTTATCTTCTGTTGTGGCCTCGGTTCGGGCTTCTATGTTCTCGTCAGACTGCGCGTTCTCTTCGCGTGAACGTCCTTCTTTACCACCTTCCGCATCAAGCAGGGCTTTGTAGTCCGCGTCTTTGTCGCCGATGATGGCGATGATCGCATCAATGGCCACAGAATCACCCGCGTTTACGCCGGTGTAAAGCAGCGTACCGTCTTCGTAAGACTCCAGCTCCATGGTCGCCTTGTCGGTTTCCACTTCGGCCAGCACGTCGCCTGAGCTCACTTTGTCGCCCACTTTCTTCAGCCAAGATACCAGCACACCTTCTGTCATGGTGTCGCTCATCTTCGGCATGCGGATAACAGAGGCTTTGATGTTGGAGGTGTCCACAGAAGTTTTTGCGGCAGGAGCGTCAGCCTTGGCCGGAGCCGCCTCTTTCTTCTCTTCCTGCTTCGGAGCTTCCTCTTTCTCTTCTTTTGGAGCCTCTTTGGCAGCAGGCTTCGCGCTTCCGCCAGCCTCACCCAGTAGACCGGAAATGTCCTCGCCTTCCTTGCCAATGATCGCTATTACAGCATCAATAGGTACAGAATCGCCTTTCTTCGGACCAATGTGCAACAGAGTGCCATCTTCGTATGATTCCAGTTCCATGGTCGCCTTATCGGTTTCCACTTCGGCCAGCACATCGCCTGAGCTAACCTTGTCACCTACTTTCTTAAGCCAAGATGCAATCACCCCCTCCGTCATCGTGTCGCTCATCTTAGGCATTCGTATCACTTCAGCCATAATTTATCGTCTTGTTTGTTCGCCTGTTTCGTGTAATCAATAAAGCCCAAAATTAGACCTAAAAATATTTTATTCAAACTATACCTCTTAAATTGTTGCCGCGGGCAATTTATACCTGCAGATCCTGCAAATGGCCCACGTCACAGTACTTCTTCACGGTGAACATACTACCTGTGAAATCGAGCTGATAAAGGCACAGGTTCTGATGCTCGAACTGGTCCATGCAGCGCAGCGGATAGCGCAGCAATTGGCTCAATAAAATGCGCATCGCGCGGCCGTGCATACAAATCAATACGTTTTCCTCCTCGGGTCGGCTCAAGATCAAATCCACTACCGGTTTCTGTCGGGCGGCCACCAGTTCGGGGCTCTCCCCTCCTTCTATGCACAGGCTGGTCTCGCCCTCGGTCCAGGACTGCAGCATGCGGTGGTAGTAGGCGTCCTCTTCCGGCGTGATGCGTGTGCCTTCGCGTGTTCCCCAGTTGATCTCGTTCAGACCGGCATGTTGCTCGTGCGGTATGCCCTTGTCTAAGAAGCCCTGCACCGACTGTATGCTGCGCTGCAAAACGGAGGTGTATACCTTGTCGAAGGGAATGTGCTGGTATTCTTTGAAAAAAGCGGCCGCCTGTCTGCGACCCAGCTCGTTGAGTGATGCATCCACACCGCTGCCCTGCACGATACCCTGCAGGTTGAAATCGGTTTGTCCGTGACGGATCAGGTATATTTTCTTAATACTCAAAATTGTTCTAATTTTGCCTCTTTACCAATACGAGAATGCGAAGTTAGCATTCAAAGCCTATACAACATGGAGTCTACGTTAGAAAAGCTGCAGGAGTGGAGTAAAAATACGATGGTGGAGCACCTCGGCATCGAAGTTGTCTCTTTTAAGGACGGCATTTTAACCGCAAAGATGCCCGTAGACAAACGCACCCACCAGCCGATGGGCCTTCTGCACGGCGGCGCTTCTGTGGCCCTGGCTGAAACGCTGGGCAGCATCGGCGCAGCACTTTCAGTAGACCTGAGCCAAAAAGCCTGCGTAGGGCTGGAGATTAATGCCAACCACATCCGTAGCGTGCGCGAAGGCTGGGTGTACGGCGAGGCCAAGGCCCTGCACCAGGGTCGCAGCACGCAGGTATGGGAAATCAAGATCACATCCGAGTCAGGCGATCTGGTATGCCTCAGCCGCATGACAGTGGCCATCATCGATAAAAAATAAGGTATGGGACAGGCAGCTGGAGGAGAAAACGTGAAAGGCCATACCCTGGCACAGGTGCTAGCGGCAGCCATACGCCAGCAAACGGCCATTGCTGTCTGGCGACTACCTTTGCAAACCGAGGTACAGGCCTGCATATCGTTTGCTCCACAAACAACTTCCGCTATACCTGCGTTAGAGCCTAGTCCGGCGGGTTTCCTTTTCTGCCCCTTTGTGACAGAGGGCGCGCACAAACACATTTTCCTGAAAGCCGACATCACCTACAGTTCCCTGACAAAGCAACTTCGCACAGCTCCTGATGCATCCGCCGCACAGGTCAGTTTGTTTACAGAAGCTTTGACACAAGATGAAAACGGGAAGCCTTATACCTGGCCTATACCTGCCAACCCTGCCCGCCACTCTGACCGGAATGAAGAAAACTTCAAGGCGGCCGCGAGCCTCGCTGTGGATGTCATTCGTGCGGAGGCGATGGAAAAGGTCGTGCTTTCCAGAAGTAGTACGTTCCCTTTGCCTGATGCCTTCAGTCTGCACAAAGCCTTCGAAAAAATGTGTTTGGCCTACCCCAATGCCTTCATATCGCTGGTGGCTATACCTGGCATAGGCACCTGGCTGGGCGCAACCCCTGAGATACTGGTGAGTGTGGACCAGCAACAGTTATTCAAGACTGTGGCACTGGCCGGCACGCAACCTCTTTGCGAAGACGGCTCCACCGCCAATGCTATCTGGCGCCAAAAGGAAATTGAAGAACAAGGCATGGTAGAACGCTATGTGCTGAGCTGTTTCAAAAAGCTGCGTTTGCGCGAGTATACCGAAGTGGGTCCCCGCACCGTGATAGCCGGCAACCTGATGCACCTGCGCACCGACTTTAAAGTAGACCTGAAAGAAGTGGATTTCCCCACGCTCGGCACCGACATGCTGCGCCTGCTGCACCCTACCTCCGCCGTGTGCGGACTCCCCAAGGAACCTTCCTTGCGCTTTATACTGGATCATGAAGGCTACGACCGCAGCTACTACAGCGGTTTTCTAGGTCCCGTGAACAGCGAGGCAGGCACGCACCTGTACGTAAACCTCCGGTGCATGCAGCTATTGCAGCACGAAGCCGTACTATACGCGGGAGCCGGCATCACCGGCGACTCGTCCCCCGAAAAGGAATGGCAGGAAACGCAACATAAACTTCAAACGATGGGGAAAATCCTATCGGATTTTTAAAAATGAGTGAGTTGGTGATTGAGCGAGTTCGTGTGTTTGTGAATTGAAGATTTTTTATTGGTGATTATTTACTTCTAAATGAGTATTGATTACCTGAAATTATACCTAGCATCAGCATGGCACTTAACGGAAGACCTCCCAAACTTGATTAACAATTTAACCATTCAACAATTTAACCATTCACCCAACTCAATCACTCACTATGCTACTAGCGCCTGTTGTCAATATAGCCGAGATATGTGCCCGCAAAGGGGTGGAAAACGTGGTCTTGTCTCCGGGCTCGCGCTGTGCTCCTTTAACCATAGCCTTTGCCCGCCACCCGAAACTGACGGTGCGCACGGTGAGCGACGAACGAGCGGCCGCTTTCATCGCGCTCGGCATGGCGCAGACAACAGGCAAGCCGACGGTACTGATTTGTACTTCTGGCACAGCTGCACTCAACTACGCCCCCGCTGTGGCCGAGGCTTTCTTTCTGCAGGTGCCCCTGCTGGTGCTCACTGCGGACCGTCCGCCGGAGTGGATCGATCAGCTCGACGGGCAGACCATTCGCCAGCAGCAGGTATACGGCAAGCATATCAAACGCAGCTTCGACTTTCCGGTAGCGCTTGAGCACCCCGATGCCGTGTGGCATACGGAACGCATGGTATCGGAAGCGCTGAACGAGGCGGTGGCCTACCCGGCCGGGCCAGTGCACATCAACGTGCCATTGCGCGAGCCCTTCTACCCTGCCGATGGAGAAAACCTGTCATATGACACTCAGGTGAAAGTGATCGAGGAAGACCACAATGCCTTTGAAATTAACCCGATGCAGTCCCTTAAACTGGAGCAGGAAATGCTCTTTTTTAAACGTGTGCTGATCGTTGCGGGTCAGGGGAATCATGATCCAAGGCTTTTGAATGCCCTGCAGAACTTCATGGGCTCAACGGGTGCCGTGGCAGTGGGTGACATTATCAGCAACATGCAGCAACTGCCGGGTGTGGTGCGCCACCAGGATGCGATGCTGGCCTGCCCCGATCCGGAGAAAATGCAGTCCCTGCAACCCGATCTGCTGATCACTTTTGGCAAGTCGGTCATCTCCAAAAGTCTGAAGCTATACCTGCGAAAATACAAACCGAAGGCGCACTGGCACATACAACCGGCCGGACAGGTGGCCGACACGTTTCAGTCACTCACCCGCATCATCCGTTGCACGCCTGCTAGCTTTTTCCGCAGCATGGCCGGCAGCACGCGCGAAGACCCGGGCTACATCGAGTCGTGGGCAGGTACAGAGAGCAAAGCGGGCAAGTTTCTGAAAGACTATACCTCTAGTTCTCCTTACAGTGAGCTGACCGCCATTAGCCGTGTACTGAACAGCCTTCCGCAGCAGAGTAACCTGCACCTGGCCAACAGCATGGCCGTGCGTTACGCCAATATACTGGCGCTGCAACCGGAACAGGACGTGCAGGTACACGCCAACCGCGGTACCAGCGGCATTGATGGCAGCACCAGCACAGCCGTCGGCTGCGCGCTGAGCAGCGAGCGCATCACCACCCTGCTCACCGGCGACATGGCCTTCTTCTACGACCGCAACGGACTCTGGCACAACTACCTGCCGGCTAACTTGCGTATCGTGATCATCAACAACCACGCGGGCGGTATTTTCCGGTTGATCGATGGCCCTAAGCGACAGCCCGAATTGGAGGAATATTTCGAAACCCGCCAGCAACTCGACGCCCGCAATACCGCCAGCGATTTTGGTATGGCTTATACCGCCTGCTCATCGCTGGAGGAACTGGAGCAAGCACTCCCTGACTTTTTTGCTCCCGATACCGGAGCAGGTATACTCGAGATCTTCACCGACAGCAAAGCAAATGCTGTGGAGTTTGCTGCTTATAAGCAGGCACTGCTGAAGGCTTTCTAGGGTATAGGGAGGTATAGCTTGTCTGAATCAGGATTTACAGATTAACAGGATTATCGTACACGATTGACATCCACATGCCCCCAAAGGGCCCTTTTTGGCTCCTGCTTTTTGTTCTGTTATCCTGAAAGGATCTTGGTTGAGGGAGGTCAGGCAGTTATTTTAACCCACCCCGGCCCCTCCTGAGAGGGGAATTTCTGCCCCTGCTTAATTTTCAGGCAAAGCCTTGTAGTTATAGCGGTTCCTGTGATGTACCGGGTCCAACCACCCCTAGCCTCTCAGAGCTCCGCTCGCTACCTTCGAACTCTCGTTCTCAGTAGTCCAAGGCGGGGAATCTTCCGTTACCAATTCACAGGTATAGGAACTGTAGCAAATCACCACTGGCAGGTATAGCAAAACTAACTTGCCCCTCAGCAATGAAACAAATTGCATTAGCCAGGTGCACCTTTGACGATTTTTTGTTTGAGCGGTCAGCGAGTTTAAAAGCATCTTGATTTTTTTGCCTACTTTTTTCTTTATCGAGGGCCCCTACCCCCATCAAGGAAAAAAGTAGCGCCCGCCGCACAGGCGAAACTACAAAGCAAAACACTTTAAGGTATAAAAAGACCTCCGCTATGCCAGTCACAAACTAGCTGTATAGACCAACATAAGCTACGCTGACGCTAAGCCAACGTTATACTTACGATAGCAGTAGCCACATCCCAATCCTACCCCTCCACGAGAGCGAAAACCTTAACCCTAGCATATATCCATTATTTAATCATCCGTTTAACAGCACGAATCGTTTAAATAATTGTATACTAATTTGTTAAACCTAAAACTTTACAGCCATGAACTTAACGCAAGATATGCACCGGATTGAGCATTGGGCTGACACGCACCATCCGGTTTGGGTAGACTTTGTGCGCATGGCGCTGGGTATCTTTTTATTCGTGAAAGGTGTCATGTTTATTCAGGATACGCAAGCACTGCAAAGCATTATGAGCAACAGCCAGTTTCAGTGGGTGTCGTTGGGGATGGCCCATTATGTGGCATTCGTTCACCTGGTGGGCGGACTGCTCATTGCCATGGGCCTGGTGACACGCATCGCCATCCTCTTTCAGATACCGATCCTGCTGGGCGCCGTATTTTTCATTAACCCGCAGCATGGCTTTTACTCTGAGAACACCGAGCTCTGGTCATCTGTCATTGTCCTGATCCTGCTGATCGTCTTTTTGATTCTGGGCTCCGGCCGACTTTCTGTAGATAACCTGATCAGCCGACCAGAAAGGGACATACTTTATTAGTCCTGAGAGGCAAACGCTGAACCAGACCTGCCAATTACGCGCGCTAGCATCAACTACTTTCTCTAACCAAAGAGAAGGGCGCGGGAAGTACGACCGCACGATATGATTTTCCCGAAATGCTCCCGTTCTACTTATTGCAAAGGAAAGCGGGAGCACTTCATTTACTTATACTTGTACTACTACAAAACAGGCCCGCTTAATAACTTCATCCCCAAAATTATACCTGCCCTGGTTTAGGTCTTATACCTGATTGTCGTAATTTTGAGCAAAATTTACGGTGGCTATACCTGCGAATAACGTACCCGTTATAATCTGACGGCGCGCTAATTGCGTATGGTACAAAATACACATACGAGCCGAAGGCTATACCTGCCAGGCTCCGGAAAGTAAAACAAATGAACATGCGGCAAGGCAGTAAACACACTGCTTTTGCTTCAAATACTGAGACACCCCATGACGCAAAGGTTCCTAACCCTAAACGGAAACAAGTTCTTCTACGACGAAATAGCGGCTTATTCTTTCCGCAACAGTGTGCCGCTTAACGGCTACGAAGCAAAGACCCTCGAATTTTGCCGCGACTGGCTCAACGGGGTGCAGGAGTTTCCAATTCACACTTCAGGCTCTACCGGCACGCCAAAACAGATCACGCTCACGCGAAAGCAGATGGAGATCAGTGCCCGCCGCACTATTAAGTTACTTGGCCTGAAAGCAGGTGAGCACATGCTTGTCTGCCTTAATACAGAGTACATCGCCGGTATGATGATGATCGTACGCGGGCTGCTGGCAGATATGCAGATGACCATTGTAGAGCCGGTTGGAAATCCGCTCGCGCTTACCCCGGCTGATGAAGTGTATCATTTCTCTTCTTTTGTGCCGATGCAGCTGCAGACCATTTTGCAAGAGAGCGGGGGGACCATGGAGCGCCTGGACAACATGAAGGCCATTCTGGTGGGGGGCGCCCCGGTGAGTTTTTCGCTGCAGCGTGAAATGCAGCTGCTGCAGGTGCCGCTGTACCATACCTATGGCATGACGGAAACAGCCTCGCACATTGCCCTGCGCCTGCTCAACGGCCCTGACGCGGCTGATTATTACGAAACCCTTGAGGGCGTTACCATCGGTCAGGACAACCGGGGCTGCCTCACGATTACAGGAGACCTCACAGCAAACGAAACCCTGGTAACCAACGATATTGTCGAGATCCTCACCCCTACCCGCTTCCGCTGGATAGGCCGAGCTGACAATACCATCAATACCGGAGGCGTGAAAGTGCAGACGGAAGTAGTGGAAGTGGCCGTCTCAGAAGCTCTTGCGGAGTTGGAGCGGGCACCGCGTTTCTTTGTGGCCTCTCAGCCTGACGAACTGCTGGGTGAAAAAGTGATTCTGGTGCTGGAAGGTAAACAACTCCCTGAAGATGCGGAGCTGCAGGTGATGGATAAAATGCGCAGCCTGCTGCACAAGTTTGAAATGCCGAAAGACGTGTACTACAGTCCCGCTTTTTCTGAGACAGCGACCGGCAAAGTGTCCCGCCTGCGCACCATGCAGAAGCTGGGACTGGAAACTGACTAAAACAGGTAGGGCGCTATCGCGTAGTAGGGTAAAACAAAACACTTTCCTATGCGACCATTCTCCTTTCTTAGTCTCTTCATACTGACCGCACTTGCTCTGCAGGGCTGCAGTGGCGGCCTCTTTTCCTCCAAAGGTCCGGTAACGCTGACCGAAGCCTGGGCCACCGACAACACCCTGCGCTCCCCGGAATCGGTGGTGTTTGACCGGGAGCGCAATGTGCTCTACGTCTCCAACATCAACGAATCCAGCAAAGACCGCAAAGATGGCGACGGCTTTATCTCACGCCTCAGTCCCAATGGGGACATAGAGCAGCTGTACTGGGTTTCAGGACTGAATGATCCTAAGGGTCTGGCGCTGCACAATAACATTCTCTATGTAGCGGACATGGACGAGATCGTTGCCATTGCTACCCAGACCGGTGCTGTGCTAGCCCGCCACAAAGCCGACAAAGCTCAGATGCTCAACGACGTGACCGTAGACGACGCGGGCAATGTATATGTGTCGGATTCCCAACGTGGCGCCATCTACCTGTTCCGAAACGGCCGCGTCAGCCATTGGCTCGACACCAAGCGTGAGCGCCCTAACGGCTTGCTGTATGATAATAATCGTCTGATTGTGGCCTCCTTCAACACAGGCAAAGTCCGCTTCCTGGACATGGAACAAAAAGAATTCACGGACTGGACCGAAAAAATTCCTTCGGCGGACGGCATTGTGCGCACAGGTGCGGACGGGTATATGGTGTCGAACTGGAACGGGGAGATCTACTACGTGAACAATGCAGGCAAGAACTGGAAAGTGCTCGACACAAAAAACAAAAAGATCAACGCAGCAGATATATTCTATTCTGAAGAACAGGGCTTGCTTTACGTCCCCACCTTTTATGACAACCGCGTGATTGCTTACCGGGTGTCATTCTAGAAAAAATGCACGGTTTTTAAAGAAATTTTCTGGTCCCAGTAAAATCTGGCTTAAATTATGTATAGGTCCGGTATACCTAAAGTGCTGAAGATAAAATATGAAGATGAAACAAACGTACTTACTGGCCGGTGCAGTGCTGCTGGCTGGTTTCAACGCCTATGCGCAGGGAAACTCTACACAGCTCCCACCCGTGGAGCAGGATAAATTCAAGGTAGCCAAACCGGACACCTCCACCCGCATGGAAACGCTGTCGGGTATATTTCTGAATCCCACCAAGAAAGGCACTTTTGTGCTGGACTTCAACCAGGTGCTTACTGAAAACGCACGACTGGAAGTGAAAAACAAAGCTGGTAAGATGGTCTACAAAAAGCCTGTCAGCGTAGCCAAGAAAGAAACCGCCTGGCGCTTTGACCTGGGTAAGCTGCGGCCGGACACCTACCAGGTAGAAGTGATCACCCCAGACACGACTTATTGGACGAAGTTTAAGGTCGGTCGATAATTCTTTACGCTCTAACGACTGCGCCCCGCTACAGAATCTGTGGCGGGGCGCAGTCATTTACAATAAAGTGAAAAAATCCTATACCTGACTCCATTGCTGCACCACGTGGTAGAGCAGCGAGGCGCCCAGTTTGGCCGTACGGTTGTCAAGGTCCAGTGCCGGGTTCAGTTCCACCACATCCAGGGTAAGTAGTTTGCCGCTGCTGATGATCTCCTGCAGTAGGATCAGGGCAATTTCAGGGTGTATACCCAGGGCAGCCGGAGCACTTACACCCGGCGCGTAGGCCGCTGCGAATACATCCAGATCGATGCTCACGTATAGCACATCCACCAGCGCCATGAATTGCTGGAGCTTCTCACGGAGCGCCTCGTAGTTGTATACCTGCATGGCGGGCGCGAGCACATAATCAGCGCCATACTCTCCTGCCGTGTTGAAGAGCTTTTGTGTGTTACCGTACTGCTGTATACCTAAGCACAGGTAGTTGAACTCCCGGTTGTCTTTGATCAGATCGTCGGCTATCTGCAGAAAAGGCGTGCCGGAACTGGGTTGCTTTTCGTAAGTGCGCAGGTCGAAGTGGGCGTCGAAGTTGATAATGCCGAGTTGCTTGTCGGCAGGCAGTGCCTGTTTTATACCCAGATAGTGTCCGTAGGCGGTTTCGTGTCCGCCTCCGAGGATGATCGTTTTATAGGTGTTGGTCAAAAGCGCATGTACCTTCTTGCCGAGTTGCTTCTGCGCTTCTTCCAGGTTCTGGTTGGTGCAATACACGTCCCCGGCGTCCAGCAGGGCAATGTCATCCTCTAAGTGCCAGGCAAACGAAGCCATCGCCTGACGCAAGGCTGCCGGTCCCTGCACAGCCCCTTCCCTTCCCTGGTTGCGCCGCACGCCCTCATCACAGCAAAAGCCCAGAAAGGCAATGGCTTGCTCAGTTTCGGCCGGCTGTGCACTGTCAGTCAGATTGAGCAGCTGTATACCCTGGTGCCAACGCTTTCCTTCTTCGCCATCAGCAGCGTCTACTCTGCCTTTCCAGGTGCCGGGTTCTGTGGGTTTATACATGTATTTAAACTGTTGAATTGTTGATGGTTAAATTGTTGATCGGGATTGATTGTAACCCCCCTCCCTCCTCCGGGGAGGCAGGGCCGTTAAGTTCTAGCAAATTCTCCCCTTGAGGGGATAGTTCCCGACAGAACTTTACGGCCCTGCCCCTTCAGAGGGGGACTCCTCCAGTGTAATTCCCCACATGCGAGGGATAGGGGTGTGTTTTCACCTTAAAGCTATACCTCTCATATTGCCTACACCCCACGTTGGTGTCTAATGCGTACTTGGGCACAAACTGATGCTATACCTCTTTCCCCTGCTTCCATACCTTGCCAGGTTTCAATTTGCCTTGCTGGTACAGGATCTCTCTGTAGTTGTCGGTCGGGAAAGCGATCATGTCGGCCAGCTGTCCTTTCTCAATTGTACCCCGATCAGCCAGGTTCAATGCTTTTGCAGCGCGAACTGTAATACCGGCCAGCGTTTCAGCCGTAGTCAGTTTCTCTGCTGCACCCAGCAGCGCGGCTTGCATCAAAAGGTCTCCCATCGGGGCGGAACCCGGATTCCAGTCGGTGGCAATGGCCAGGCAGAGCCCGCCGTCGAGCATTTTGCGGGCCGGGGCATAGTGCATGCCCAGCCCCAGCGACGCACCCGGCAACACGGTGGCCACAACACCGGCTTCTTTCATCAGAGCTATCTCTGATTCACCACTCGCCTCCAGGTGGTCGGCGCTGATTGCTCCGGCTTCGGCTGCAATGCGACTGCCACCGGTGCTGAACTGATCGGCGTGTACCGTAATCTCAAATCCTAGTTCCTTGGCAGCTGACAAATACTCGAAGGAATCTTCTTCATTAAAAGCCGTGTCTTCGATGAAGATATCCACCCGCTTGGCAAGACCCTGCTCCTTTACCTGCGGCAAAAGCTGCGTAACCACTTCCTGCAGGTATAGGCGCGAGTCGGTGTGCTCCGGTGGACGCATGTGGGCTGCCAGACAGGTAGGGACAAGCTCCAGTGCATGGTGATTGTTCACGAGTTGAATCGCCTCCAACATCTTGAGTTCCTCTTCCGTGGTCAGGCCGTAGCCGCTTTTCACTTCGCAAGTGGTCACGCCTTCGGACAGGTGCCGGTCGCAGCGTTTTTTGAGCAGGTCCACCAACTCTACCAGTGTAGCTTCGCGGGTCTTGCGCACGCTGTCGAGTATGCCGCCGCCGCTGCGGGCTATCTCCAGATAAGATTTTCCGGCAACACGCATGGCGTAATCGTTGGCGCGGGAGCCGGCAAAACAAATGTGGGTGTGGGAATCAATCAGGCCTGGCAGGAGCACCGTGGGTTCTTCTATCTTCTGCAAGGTATAGCCTTTGTCCTGGGCGATTTTCAGCAGCTTGTCATAACGCTCGACCAGCACGATAAAACCATCATACACCAGTACCCCGGCATCTTCAAGCACCTCCAATTCTTCATCAGCTATGGCACCGGCCGCTGGCAAACCAGCCATCGTCACCATCTGTTTGAAAGGGCCGATCAGGGTATGGGTATTGTCTTGTTTCATAGTTTTAGTTTATACTATTTATGAATTAAATATACTGCCTAATAGAAAAATTGCCATCTCGACAGAATGGAGAGATCTGAAATATTTTAGGTTTTAGGCTATATCACAGATTTTCCCCGAAATGAGAACCTCAAGCCTCCAATGCTGTCAACTTAAGGGAGTTTTAAAGTTGATTCGGATCTATTTATCCGAAGCTAACTAGAGAGTCCCTACTCCCAATTGTTGCGGGTATCCAGACCCGAGCAAATAGCGAAACTGGGATTGGGAAATCCTCAACAGCCCATTTCAGATTGCTAAATCCGAAAGAGCGATTGCTTTAGTTGACGGCATTGCCCAATCCCCAGTTCGAAATGACAAAAAATACGCCTGCCTTAAAGTAACAGCTATTACAAGTTCAAGCCAAACTTTTCGGCATTGGCCTGCGCGGTTTCGTAACCAGCATCGGCGTGACGGAAGATGCCCATGGCCGGATCGTTGTGCAGCACGCGGCTCAGGCAACGGTCAGCACGCTCGGTACCATCCGCCAGAATCACCATGCCCGCATGCTGGGAATAGCCTATGCCTACGCCGCCACCATGGTGGAACGATACCCAGGTAGCGCCGCCTGCCGTGTTGGACATCAGGTTGAGCAACGGCCAGTCCGATACGGCGTCAGAGCCATCCAGCATACCTTCGGTTTCGCGGTATGGCGAGGCCACAGAACCGCAGTCGAGGTGGTCACGTCCGATCACGATCGGGGCTTTCACTTTGCCTTCACGCACGAGTTGGTTGAACATAAGGCCGGCTTTCTCGCGCTCGCCCATCCCCAGCCAGCAGATGCGGCATGGCAGTCCCTGAAAAGCGACCTTTTCGTTCGCTTCTTCCAGCCACTTGATCATATGCGTATTCTCCGGGAAAAGCTCTTTTAGTGCTTCGTCCGTTACGCGGATATCTTCTGGATCGCCGGAAAGGGCCGCCCAACGGAAAGGTCCTTTGCCTTCGCAAAAAAGCGGACGCATGTACTCCGGCACAAAACCCGGTATGTTAAAGGCATTCGCCTCACCGCCCTGCTGGGCAAACTCGCGGAGGTTGTTGCCATAGTCGAAGGTGCGGCTGCCACGACGCTGCAGCTCCAGCATGAAGCCTACGTGGCGGGCCATGCTCTTGAGGGAGCGGGCTTTATATTCCTGCGGATCACTTTCGCGCAAGGCCTTGGCTTCTTCTAAGGTTAGTCCGTTCGGCACATATCCGTTGATCGGGTCGTGTGCTGATGTCTGGTCTGTGAGTATTTCCGGTGTGATGTTATCCTGGATCAGTTTTTCCAATACATCACCAATATCGCCTACCAGACCAATCGAGATGGCCTCGCCTTTTTCCTTTGCCTCCAGCGCCCAACGCTTGGCCTCTTCGTAGTCGTAGGTCATTTTGTCGATGTAGCGGGTCTCCAGGCGTTTTTTGATGCGCTCCGGGTCCACATCCACACCGAGGAAGGTAGCCCCGGCGATGGTGGCTGCCAATGGCTGCGCGCCGCCCATACCACCGAGTCCGCCCGTCACGAGCAGCTTGTGGCGCAGGTCGTCGTTGAAGTGTATTCTGCCGCAGGCGGCAAAGGTCTCGTAGGTACCCTGCAAAATACCCTGCGTCCCGATGTAGATCCAGCTACCGGCCGTCATCTGGCCGTACATCATCAGGCCACGGGCACGTAGTTCATTGAAATGCTCCCACGTAGCCCAATGCGGCACGAGGTTGGAGTTGGCGATCAGTACACGCGGTGCCTCGGCATGGGTGCGTACCTTGCCTACTGGCTTACCCGATTGCACCAGCAAGCTCTCGTCAAACTCCAGATTGAGCAGCACTTCAATGATCTTCTGGGCATCAGCCACAGTGCGCGCCGCCTGCCCGATGCCACCGTATACAACCAATCGGCTCGGATCCTCGGCCACTTCATCGGTCAGGTTGTTGAGGAACATGCGCAAAGCAGCTTCTGACTGCCAGTTTTTGGCGTTCAGCACGGGGCCGATAGGCGGAATATAGGTCGGATGGTTGGCGTATTTCTGGATAAACTCGCTCACAGAAAGACCAGAGCGTTTCACAGTTTCGGTTGCAGTTGCGTTATTCATAGGGGCTATCGTGGTATAATTCTGTTCAATATTCTTAAAAAAAGAGCAGAAAGGATAGTAAAATCATGCTTAATTTCAGCCCCATACGCATTGTCATATCATTATCTGAACAATAGTCCTTATGTTTCACATTCCCCTCTCCTCCCTCCGCTCCCAGTTTGGCAACATCGACATCTACCTGTTCGACCAGTTACTGAAAGGTCGTATCCAAAAAGGCATGCAATTGCTGGATGCCGGCTGCGGAGCAGGCCGCAACATCGCCTACCTGATGCAGGCCGGCGTCCAGGTATATGGAGCCGATATTTCAGCGGAAGCGATCGAACAAACCAGAAGGTTGGCGTCGGAAATGGCGCCTACACTGCCGGCCAGAAACTTTATAACCGCTGATCTGGATGCGCTGCCATTTGCAGATGAAAAGTTTGATGTGGTCCTCTGCAGCGCCGTGCTACATTTTGCCCGAAGCGAAGAACATTTCAAAGGCATCGTACAGGAACTCTGGCGCGTGCTTAGACCGGGCGGCATGCTATTCGCCCGTTTCAGTACCACCATCGGACTGGAAGATAAACTGCAGCAGGTGGAGAGTCGGTTTTACCGGATGTCGCACGGACCGGTATGGTTTCTGGCAGATAAAAAGCTGGTTGTAACGTTGGAAAAAGAATTGGGCATGATAAGACTGGAGCCGTTAAAGACTGTGTTGGTGGAGCAGGAAAGGACGATGACGACGTGGGTAGTACGGAAGGCTGTCTGAATCTTTATATAGGGCCCCTTCCCCAAGGATTTACAGGATTAGGGGATTTACAGGATTTTCGTGTACGATTGCCATTACCCTGCCTCCTTCTTTGTCGATGGCCCCACCCCCAAGAAGAACTTTTCGCTACTGCTATTCCACCTGTCATCCTGAAAGGATCTTGGCTGAGGGAGGTCAGGCAGTTGTTTTAACCCACCCCGGCCCCTCCCGAGAGGGGAATTTCTGCAGCTACTAATTTGCAGGTATAGACTTTGTAGCAGTAGTTCCTTGTGCACGATTGTCATCCCCCTGCCCCCTTCGAAGGGGGACCTTTCTGCCGCTACTACTTCACAGGTATAAGCTTCGTGGCAACTTTTTATACAGTGCCGGGTCCAACCACCCCTAACCCCTCCTTATCCAAGGCGGGGAATATGCTTCTGCTATTTCGCAGGTATATGCTTCGTGTCATCTGTCACGCACCACTGGTAGGTATAGCAAGAGTAACTTGCCCCTTGCACTATGAAACAAATAGCTGTGCCAGGTGCACCTTATGACGCTCCACTGTTTGAGCGTTCAGCGAGTTTGGAGCGTCTTGACCTTTTTGCTTACTTTTTGTGTCAAGACAAAAAGTGAGTGCCCGCCGCACAGGCGAAGCAATGAAACAAATTAGCTTAAGGTATAGGTAGGCTGAAACGATGCCAGGTATAGGTATACCAGGGCCGGAGGCCACTTGATAGCAAGTCACGAGCGAGGACGCTCGCGCCTTCAGCGCTATACCACAAACAGGCTTAGCAAAAAGAGGGAGAAGCAACCTGCTCTCCCTCTTCTTCAATAAGAACAATACGCTACCTACCTCCCATCACTCAACAAGCCCATTGACTTCACCAGATTGACAAACTCGATCCGATACCCCTCTTCATCTTTCCCACGGGCGTTCTTTGCCAGCTCCAGCACCATCGGAAAGGAAGCAGTGCCTTTGTGCTCGGAGTCGCGGAGCAGCATGCCGCAGGCAGCCACAGCAGCTGAGAAGCGGAAGTTGTCGGAGGTCTGGGCAGCAGGTATCGCCTGGCTACTAACCGTGGTGGTGATCAATCTGCTGGTCTCGCCATCCGGCTCTTTGTAACGCAGTTTCATCGTGAGCATTTCGTCAGTACGTTTGGCTTTGGGGTCGATGCTGGTCTTCTGGTACTTCAATGCATCCACATTACCCGCTTGTGTCTCAGATGAAGTCCCTACCGGCACAATTTCATAAAGTGCAGTAACGCTGTGACCGGATCCCATGTCGCCGGCGTCTTTCTTATCGTCGTTGAATTCTTCATTGGCCAGTGCGCGGTTTTCGTAGCCGATCAGGCGGTAGGCCTTCACTTTGGCGGGATTAAACTCGAGCTGCAGCTTCACATCTTTGGCGATGGTGAAGAGGGTGCCGCCAAACTCGTTCACAAACACTTTCTGCGCTTCCCGGATGTTGTCGATGTAGGCGTAGTTGCCGTTTCCTTTGTTGGCCAGCTGCTCCATGCGGGAGTCTTTCAGGTTGCCGGTGCCGAAACCCAGCACAGTCAGGAACACGCCGGTTTCGCGCTTCTTCTCGATGAGGCGCTGTAATTCGCTGTCGCTGCTCACACCCACGTTAAAGTCACCGTCCGAGGCCAGGATTACCCGGTTGTTGCCATCTTTCACAAAGTTATCTTCGGCTACTTTATAAGCCAGATTGATACCTGCCCCACCTGCCGTAGAACCGCCTGCCTCGAGCTGATCCAAAGCCGCGATGATCTTCTTCTTGTCTTTTCCGGAAGTGGAGGGCAGCACTAAGCCCGCCGCGCCGGCGTACACCACCATCGACACATGGTCCTGCGGACGAAGCTTTTCTACCAGCAGCTTCAAACCGGCTTTCACGAGCGGCAGTTTGTCAGGCGAGAACATCGACCCGGACACGTCGATCAGGAACACCAGATTGGAAGGAGGCAATTGATCGGTCGCAACACGCTTGCCCTGCAGCCCGATGTGCAGGAGCTGGTTGTTTTTGTTCCAAGGGGATACCGACAATTCGGTCGTTACCGAAAACGGCGCATCACCGGTCGGTTGCGGGTAATCGTAGTTGAAGTAGTTGACCATTTCCTCAATGCGAACGGCATCGGCTGGCGGACGCTGGCCCTGGTTCAGGAAGCGGCGCACATTGCTGTAAGAGGCGTTGTCGACGTCAATGGAGAAAGTAGAGAGCGGATTTTTCTGCGCGTCCAGGAAGGCGTTTTCTTTGATAAAATCATAGTTTTCGGTGTTGTGCACCAGCGGAGCGGCATCGGACAGAGGCACGTGAACTGGTGCATAGGTCATGTTTTCTGCCGCATCTCTCCTTGAGAAAACACCTGCCATCTTGCCTGCCAGCGCCCGGGGCATGCTTTGTTCCACCACAACCACTTCATGCAGTGTATGGGTATCCAGTTGCAGTTTCACATCCACTACATTCTGCTTGCCCACCTTCACTTCCTGGGTCTTGTAGCCGATGAACCGGAACACCAGCACGGCATTGTTATCAGGTATGGCCAGGCTATATCTACCGAGCTGGTCAGTAGAGGTACCTTTCGCGGTGCCCTTTATCAGGATGCTCACGCCGGGCAGCGGACTTCCGTCGTTTAGATCGGTAACGGTGCCGGTGATGGTGCGGCTTTGGGCAATTGCAGTCAGCCCAAACAGCAGCAGGGCGACAAGCAGGAAGAGGTTCTTTTTCATGGCTATTATGTTTTGGTTTCCGACATGATGCCACCTCCACAGGCTTTCCATAAAATTTATCAGAATATTTTTCTTTTCTTTAGAAATCAATTCCGGTACATGCTCCCATTCTTCATCAAGCTCTTTACGAACGCCAAGCCGCCTCCCGACGACGCGGAGCTGGTGCGTTTGTACAAAGAGACGGGCGATCTGGAGCATTTGGGAGAATTGTTTCAGCGCCATTCCAAACTCGTATACCTGGTCTGCCAGAAATACCTGCAGGACCCGGAGGAAAGCAAAGACGCCACCATGCAGCTGTTCGAGCATGTGTCGAAAGCACTGCTGTTGCACGAGGTAAGTAACTTCAAGAGCTGGCTGCACGTCACCACCCGAAATTTCTGTTTGATGCAACTCCGGGCCAACAAGCACAAAGGCACGGTACCGCTATCAGATAATGCCCCACCCCTTATGGAAACCGCAGAGCCCCTGCATCCTACTGACGCGGAGGAATTCGAGCAAATAGAACAGGCTTTGCATGCGGCTTTAAAAGAGTTACCACCGCAGCAACGGGAGTGCGTTGAGCTGTTTTACCTGCAACAAAAGAGTTATAAAGAGATCAGCAGCCTGACGGGTTGCGACCTGAACAAAGTGAAAAGCTACATCCAGAACGGAAAGCGAAACCTGAAAATTATCATGGAGAAAAACCATGCAGCCAGATAAGCCACATATACTTTGGGAACGGGGCGACCACCCTTCCGTGGAACTGCTGGAGCAGTACCACGAGGGCACCTTGCCCCCTGCCCTGCACCACCAGTTGGAACGCCATCTGCTGGACTGCGACCTGTGCTCTGATGTGCTAGAAGGCTTGGCTGTGTCGGAAGCTGCCCAAACGGAAAGTCATGTGCAGGAGATCAACCGCCGCATTGCTGCCAAGAGCCGTCGCCAGAAGCGCAAGCCGGTGCCGCTATACCTGACCGACTGGCGTGTTGCGGCTGCCGTAGCCATGGTGCTGCTCTCCACGATTGTGGTTTTCTACTACAACTATCAGCAGGTGCGCGAGAAGCAAGGTATAGCCCAGCAGGAAAGAGCGATACAGGAAGCGATGGACCTGAGCGAAAAACCCAGCCCTGCTATACCTGAAACTATAGCCGATGCCGCGCCTGATACGGTGCGTCCTAATCAGATTGCGGCTGTCACAAAACCAGTTCCACTCCATCGTCCTCGTACACGTAAAGCACCAGTTTCTGCAGACGAAGGTTTTGTATTTCCTGATTATCCAGCTGCCCCAAATAACGAACTCGAGGAGCAGGTAAACCATACAAACACCGAAAGTATCGTCACTACTATACCTGAAAAGCCACCCGTCACAGAACAAGCCGGGAAGCTCGCCGAAGTGACGGTGCCCGCCGCTCCTCAACGCAACACGTTCCAGCCGGAAAGCACTTCTGTCGCGAAAGCACTCCACAGCCGGGTGGCTGGCGTGCAGGTGCAGCGAAGCAAGCAACTCGGTCCAAATCAGGTGCAGGGTAAAGTGGTGGATCAGGATGGCACGCCGCTGCCCGGCGTTTCCGTAGTGGTGAAAGGTACCACCCATGGCGTCGCGACGGATACGCAGGGTAACTTTGTACTGACACTGCCGGATGAAAAAGCAACCCTTGCCTTCCGGTTTATCGGCTACCAAACCAGAGAAAAAGGAGTGGATGTCAACTCAGGGCCCATTGTTATGGACATGGAGGTAGACAACCGTTCCCTGAGCGAAGTGGTTGTAACACGTCAATATACTCCTAACCCTGCCCCTGTTGTGGCGGCAAAACCGGCTGCGGGTCATAAAGCCTACCGGCAGTACCTGGCAGATAATCTGCGCTATACCCCGGAAATGCCAAAAGGCCGTGTCGTCATACGCGCGACTGTCTCGACAAGCGGTGCAGTGGAGAATCTGGAAGTAGTCCGGGGCCTTTGTGGGCCTTGCGACGATGAAGCCATGCGCCTCGTGGCACAGGGACCGAAATGGCAACCGGCTACCCAGGATGGCCATAAAGTTGAGCAGCAAGTAAGGATCGTCGTGCGCTTCAGACCTGAAAAAGCAAACTAGATGGAGGATTTTGTGAAATCAGAATGGGATACGCTGTGCCTCAGGTATAGCTCAGACGGGGAGCTGATTCAGCAATTGTGGCACGAACTTGAAAAGGCTTATACCGCCAGGAACAGGCACTATCATAACCTCGATCACATCGCTTACATGCTGGAACTGGCAGACAGGTATAAAGTTGAAAGTACAGAGTTCGACTTGCTGCTTTTCGCTATTTTCTATCACGACATCGTGTACAAATCATCCCACTCTGACAACGAAGAGCAGAGCGCCGTCATGGCAGAAGCGCGTCTGCGCAGGCTTGGTATACCTGAGAGTGATATTTCGATGGTGAAAGAGATGATCATCGCGACCAAGGCGCATCAAGAACACACAAATGGCCTGATTAACCTGTTACTCGACTTAGATCTTGCCATACTCGGAGCAGACAAAGAACGCTATGACAGGTATAGCCTGGGGGTGCGTAAAGAATACAGCATTTATCCGGAACTGATCTATAAACCCGGCAGGCGCAAGGTGCTGCAACATTTCCTTTCTCAAGATCAGATCTATAAGACCCCGGCTTTTCAGAAGGAGTTTGAAGAGAATGCCGAAGCGAATCTGCAACGTGAGTTAGAACGATACAATAACTAAAAAAGGCTCTCCTAAAAATAGGAGAGCCTTTTTTTATGGCGCGAGTGTCCTCGCTCGTGTCTACTATGGTGGGGCCTCCGGCCGCTACTTATTCTGACCGGGCCAGAGGCCCCTTGCTAGCAAGTCACGAGCGAGGGCGCTCGCGCCATTTCTAAAACTATAATTTATAAACTCGCCATATCAATCACAAACCTGTACTTCACATCACTGCGAAGCATCCGTTCGTAGGCTTCGTTGATGTCTTTCATTTTGATCAGTTCTATGTCGGACATAATGTTGTGCTCGGCGCAGAAGTCTAGCATTTCCTGTGTCTCCGGTATGCCGCCAATCATGGAGCCAACCAGCCGTTTGCGGCGAGCGATCAGACTGAAGCCGGCTACCGTCGAAGGTTCTGGCGGCGCTCCCAAAAGGATCATGGTACCATCGCGCTTCAGCATCGACAGGTATAGATTGTAGTCATGCGGGGCCGACACAGTATCGATGATGAAATCGAAGGAATTGCGCAACTGCTTAAGGGTGGCCTCGTCTTTTGTCACGGCAAAATTGTGTGCGCCCAGGTCCAGGGCATCCTGTTTTTTGTTGGGCGAGGTACTCAGCACTGTCACATCAGCGCCTTTGGCAGCAGCAATCTTCACGGCCATGTGGCCCAGTCCACCGAGACCCACAATGCCGACGCGGTGCCCTTTGCCGATCTTCCACTCCATGATGGGCGAATAGGTAGTGATGCCGGCGCAAAGAAGCGGCGCTGTACGTGCCAGGTCCAGATTCTCCGGCACTTTCAGGGTATAGTTCTCGTCCACCACAATCTGACTGGAGTAGCCGCCGTAGGTGATGGTTTTGCCGTCGCGCTCCAGGCTGTTGTAGGTGCCCACGTTCTGTACTTCGCAGTACTGCTCCAGCCCCTCCTTACAACTATCGCAGGTACGGCAGGAGTCGACAAAGCAGCCCACCCCGGCCAGGTCGCCTTCTTTAAATTTCTTCACGGCAGATCCCACTTTTGTCACCACACCCACAATTTCATGGCCGGGCACAAGCGGGTACATGGCGCCGCCCCACTCGTCGCGCACCTGGTGCAGGTCGGAGTGGCACACACCACAGAATTTGATATCGATCAGTACGTCATGCTCCCCTACTTCACGGCGCTCCAGGCTAAATGGCCCGAGCGGACTGGTAGGGTCGAATGCCGCATATGCTTTTGCTTGAATCATAGTTCTTTTTGGTTTAGAGTTTAGAGTTATAAGTTGAAAGGGCTGTCGGGCTGTCAACAAAGTAGAGCTTAGGTATAGGTATACTTGACAGGTATAGCTTTCCCGAACTTCACAGCAGCAGAGGAACCTAAAACCGAAGGGTCATCGTCAACAATTCCGAAGACATCTTATATCTTACAAACGACTCAGGAAAAAGTTTGCCGGCACGCCTTTCGCATCGGGTTTTATAGCAAAAACACCTCCGCTTAGCGGGTATTGATGCAGCTGGTCTTTGTCCAGTCCGTCACGGGCGGTCGTGATGTAGAGGGTGTCCAGGCGCTCTCCGCCAAAGGCGCAGGAGGTGGTATGCGGGGCGGGTACCGTCACTTTCAGCAGCATCTCGCCAGTTTCCGGGTCCCAGCAGCCGACGCCACCGCCACCGTAGAGCGCGATCCACAGCCGCCCTTTTTCATCGATGGTCATCCCGTCGGGTTTTCCCTCGTGTTCAGGTATAGCGATCACGTCCCGCTCCCTTCGGAGGGTGCCAGCCTCGTGGTCGTAGGCAAAGGCCTGCACCTTTCGGGTAGGCGTGTCTATGAAATACATGCACTGCTTGTCGGCAGTCCAGACCAGGCCGTTGGAAACGCTCAGATTGTCCAGTACCTGCGTCATCTGCCCGTTGTGCTCCATGCGGTAGAGTGCTGCCGCTCCTTCCTGGGAGTCGAGGGCCATGGAACCGACCCAAAACCTGCCGGCCGGGTCACATTTCCCGTCGTTGAACCGGATATCATCCCGATCAAGCGGATTGGTTACAAATGTAAGCTCACCTGTTTCGGTGTTAATGAAATGCACGCCATTCTGCAAGGCAACCAAGGCTCCGCCATTCACCACGGGCACCACCGTGCCTATCCGCTCGCCAACCGGCCATGCGGTGTCTTCGTCGGTGGTAGGGTCGAACAAGTGCAGCTCACGGCCTTCTATATCCACCCAGTAAAGGCGTCTCTCGGACGGATGCCAGATCGCGCCCTCGCCTAGCGTCGCCTTCGCGTCGAGCACCAGTTCTGCTTCCAGTTCACTGTAATTTTTGGCTTTGCTCATGGCGTGTCGGTTTGCTAAGGTATAAGTATAAAAAAAGCTGTCCCTATACCTGTACGGGTATAGGGACAGCTTTAGCGAAAGTTATTATTTGCGGAGTGAGAGAATGTAGCGCGCCATTTCCTTAGCATCGCCTTCACTCAGGTTCGGGTGCGCAGACATGGGGATCTGTCCCCATACACCGGCTCCACCCTTGATGATCTTGCCTGCCAGGTAGGTAACGTTCTTGTCATTGGCCTCATATTTCTGTGCTACTTCTTCATACGAAGGACCCACTACTTTCTGGTCTACTTTGTGGCAGGCCAGGCAGTCCGATCCTGCGATCAGTTTCTCGCCTTTCGCATATTGTCCGGCAAGTGCCTCTTTTTGCTGGTCAGCAGCCTCGGTAGTTCCCGGTCCTGTTGGTGTGCCGGCCGGAGTTGTCTGTACATTCTCAGTGGCAGCGTTATCGGGTGGCGTTGTGGCCGGACGCGGCGGTTGCGGACGTGAGGCTACGGCTGTGGTGTCAGGCTGATAATCGCTGTCGTAGTAGCGTTCATACTCTGATTTCTGTTCATTGCCGCAGGCGGACAGAAGCGCGAAAGCCGAAATGGCCATCAGAATCTTTTTCATAGGGATAATTATTTGGTTGTTCTGGTTTTTACTCAAAGAGCACTTAGAGAATATGTACTGACCTGCGCTCTTAAAGTTTTATGTTTCAGATCAGGTTATCGTTTGATGCAATTTACACTATATTTCCGGGATCCTATGCCCGAAATGTTTAACTTAAGCCTGCATACACGACATCACCCTATACCTGATTCTATGACATTGACCTGTAAAAAACTATTTCTCTTCCTGCTGCTCCCGCTCTTAGCGCTGGGCAGTGCCGCCGCTCAATCACTGCCCAGTATTGCCTCCAAAACGGCAGGCATGAAGAAATTCAACGGCTTTTTCCCCTTTTACTGGGATGAGCAAAGCGGCAAAATCTGGCTCGAGATCGACAAGCTTGACCACGATTTCCTGTATGTGAACTCACTGCCGGGCGGCCTCGGCTCCAACGACATCGGGCTCGACCGCGGGCAGCTGGGCGGCCAGCGCATTGCATCCTTCAAAAAAGTGGGACCCAAAATACTGCTCGTGCAGCCGAACCTGCGCTACCGAGCTATCACAGACAACCAAAACGAAGCCCGCGCGGTGGAAGAGTCTTTTGCGCAATCGGTTTTATGGGGTTTTAAGGTGGAAGCCGTGGATGGAAAGCGGGTGCTCGTAGACGCCACTGACTTTTTGCTGCAGGATGCCCATGACGCCATCGGCAGCATCAAGCGGGCGGGCCAGGGCACTTACCGTCTCGACGCCAGCCGCTCGGCGCTATACCTTTCGCGCACCAAAAACTTCCCCAAAAACACCGAATTCGAATCCACCCTCACCTTTACCAGCGACAATGGTGGCTTTATCGTACGCAGTGTGGCCCCCAACCCGCAGGCCGTTACGCTGCGCCAACACCATTCGTTCATCGAGCTGCCGGACAATAACTATATCCCACGCGAGGCCGATCCGCGAGCCGGTTACTTTGGCATTTCCTACTTCGACTATGCCACGCCAGTAAATGAGAACATTGAAAAGCGCTACATTGCCCGCCACCGCCTGCAGAAGAAAAACCCTTCGGCCAAGGTATCGGAAGCGGTAAAGCCGATCGTGTACTACGTGGACAACGGGGCCCCGGAGCCGATCCGGTCAGCCCTGCTGGACGGCGCGCGCTGGTGGAACCAGGCTTTCGAGGCGGCTGGCTACAAGGATGCCTTCCGGGTGGAGGTGTTGCCTGACACAGCCGACCCGATGGATGTGCGCTACAACATGATTCAGTGGGTGCACCGCAGTACGCGTGGCTGGTCTTACGGCGCCTCGGTCATAGATCCGCGCACGGGTGAAATCATCAAAGGGCACGTATCGCTGGGATCTTTGCGCGTGCGGCAAGACTTCCTGATCGCGGAGGGACTGCTGGCGCCTTATGAGGACGGCAAACCTGAAAACAAGGCCATGATGGACATGGCGCTGGCCCGCATCCGGCAGTTATCGGCACACGAACTTGGCCATACCTTGGGCATCATGCACAACTACGACGCCAATAACAATGCCTCCGTGATGGACTACCCCCACCCGCAGGTGCAGCTGGACAGAGCCGGCAACATCGACATCAGCAAGGCCTACGGCACCAGCATTGGCGAGTGGGACAAACTGGCCGTGGCCTACGGCTACCAGGATTTCCCGAAAGGCACCGACGAACCGAAAGCGCTGGATGAACTGTTGGCTCAGGGCCGTACCCAAAGCCTGACATTTATCTCTGACACAGATGCCCGCGCTCCCGGTGGTGCTCACCCCACCGCCCACCTTTGGGACAATGGCGCGAATGCAACAGACGAGCTGTTGCGTGTGCTAGAGGTCCGTAAAAAAGCACTGCAGAATTTCTCTGAGAAGAACATAAAACCCAACGCGCCGATGAGCACGCTGGAGGACGTGCTGGTGCCGGTCTACAACTTCCACCGCTACCAGACCGAGGCGGCAGCCAAGCTGATCGGTGGCATGCGCTATACTTACGCCCTGCGCGGCGACAAGCAACTGGTAACCGAGGTGCTTGACAAAAGAGAGCAGCAGAAAGCCCTCGACGCCCTGCTCCGAACCATTTCACCGGAGGTGCTGACCCTACCCGAGCACATTATTCCCCTGATACCACCCCGTGCGCCGGGCCTGGGCAACAACCGGGAGCTGTTCGCTAAAAGAACCGGCCTCACCTTCGATCCGCTGGCGGCGGCGCAGGCATCTGCTGACTTCTCGCTATCTTTCCTACTGCATCCGGAGCGTGCCTCACGCCTGGTTGAGTTTGGCGCCCGTCACAACACGCTCAGCCTGCAGGATGTCACCAGCCACCTGATCGAGCAGACCTGGAAAAGCAGACGCCAGGACGGACTGGCCGGTCAGGTGCAACTGCAAACCGAGCAAGTGGTACTAACCCACCTGATGGCCCTCGCGCAGGACGAAAGCGCCTCGTACCAGGCACGCGCCCTAGCCACCAGCGCGCTGGCCGACATCAAGCAACATGCCACCAGCCAGGCCAAACGCACCCGCGATGCCGGCTACAAAGCCCATCTGGATTTCGCGCTGGCCCGTATGGAAAAACCAGAGGAAGTAAAACCAACCAAAGTGTTGGACCTGCCCCCTGGTGCACCAATTGGAAGTGGAGAGTCTATCGGATGTGAGTAGGTAGCAAAGAACAGGTATACAAAGACCACCCTTCCGTTATGGAGGGGTGGTCTATTTTTTATAGGGACCTTAAGAGAAGATCAGTGTGCTGCCTGTTACAACCCACCCGGATTCAGCTGTTTTACCACACTTCACGATATTTTTAAATACATGGTAAGCAGCATACTTTCTTAACTCTTGCCTTCTCTTTTAATCCAAGCAACTGCTTTCGAGCTTAGCCTAGACCCACACAACATTTAACTGATTGGTACTCAACAACCAACACCACTCAACAGCCTGTACTAAGCCGTGTCTGCCACTTTAAGGAGCTCTAGCGGAAGTACAATTGACCGACTTTATACCTAGATAGTATATTTTTAATTTACAACGCGTTTAATCCCATATTCTCTTATCCCTGCAGGCAATTATATGGAATCCAAATTATAATTATTCCTTTACATTTTGTATCTTTGTAAAACAGGCATTCTGACATATAGAGATATGAATATTTCAGAAGGGCGCTTTGTTAGTATAGTTCAGGCCAACCGGCTTCTTTTGTAAGGCATCATTCAAAAGCCTCTCTTTTTATACTTCCTGCACCCCTTTCTGTTTTTCGCGCTGCAGGCTTCAGCCTCACCCGGAAATCCGGAATTATAATTCTTCCGATCACAAAACAGTAATCTTCGGATCATATCTCGAGTCGGATTATTGTGTTTTGCATTTACCAATTTAAAGTATATATGAAGTTAAGAGCAGGAATCATTGGGGCCGGTCCAAGCGGCCTGGCGCAGCTACGCGCGTTTAAATCAGCAGAACTGAAAGGCGAGGCCATACCTGAAATCGTGTGCTTTGAGAAGCAGGCGGACTGGGGTGGCTTGTGGAACTATACCTGGCGCACGGGTGTGGGCAAGTATGGCGAGCCGATCCACGGCAGCATGTACCGCTACCTCTGGTCCAACGGCCCCAAAGAGTGCCTGGAGTTTGCCGATTATACCTTCGATGAGCACTTTGGCCGGCCTATCTCTTCCTATCCTCCCCGCCCCGTCCTGTTCGATTACATCCAGGGCCGCGTAGACAAGTGCAACGTGCGCGACTACATCCGCTTCAACACCACCGCCCGCTGGGTGGAGTACAAGGAGGACACGAAGCAGTTTTTGGTGGTGCTCGAAGACCTGGCCAACAACAAGACCTATACCGAGGAGTTCGATTACCTGATCGTGGCTTCCGGCCACTTCTCCACCCCAAACATGCCTTATTTTGAAGGAATTGAGGAATTCCCGGGCCTGATCATGCACGCGCACGACTTCCGTGGGGCAGATATTTTCAGGGACAAGGACGTGTTGCTGATCGGCAGTAGCTACTCCGCCGAGGACATTGGCGTGCAGAGCTTTAAACACGGCGCCCGGTCTGTCACGCTGAGCTACCGCAGCAACCCCATCGGCATGGACTGGCCGGAGGGTATGAAGGAAGTGCCTCTGCTTACCCATTTCGAAGGAGATGTGGCTCACTTCAGCGATGGCACCGAGGAGCGTTACGATGCGGTGGTGATGTGCACCGGCTACCAGCACAAATTCCCCTACCTGCCCGACGAACTGCGCCTGAAAACAAGAAACTGCCTCTACCCGGACAAAATTTACAAAGGCGTATTTTTCAACGAACTGCCGCAGCTCATCTACCTGGGTATGCAGGACCAGTACTATACCTTCAACATGTTTGACGTGCAGGCCTGGTACGCGCGCGACGTTATACAAGGAAAGATTCAGCTGCCGGGCAAAGAAGAAAGGCAGAAGGACATCAACCTGTGGCTTAACAAGGCCGCCTCAAACTGCACCCACGACGATGAGATTGACTTTCAGACCGAGTATGTGCGGGAGCTCATGAACAGGACCGACTATCCGGAAATTGACCTGGATAAAGTGGCAACGCTTTTCAAGCAATGGCTCATAGACAAGGAAGAGGATATTCTCCGCTACCGCGACAAGACCTATACCTCGGTGATGACGGGCACAGAAGCCGCCCGGCACCACACCCGCTGGCTCGACGAGATGGACGACAGCTTTGAGCGCTACATGCAGGAAGCCCCGGTGCTGGAACGGATATAGTTGTAGGTATACCGTATACCTGTAAAAAAATAAGGGAAGGCATCCAGCCTTCCCTTTCTACTTTAAATAAGTGCTTTTTTCACTTATTGAATTCAAATCTCGTTCTCACCCAACCAGTCCATCGTCTCCATTTCAGCAACGTAGGGCTCCAATACAGCCATTGCGTTCGCAGATTTCTTAAACGTAGTCACAACTTCTGCCTCCGTGCCCGTCCATACCTCCACAAAGGTATGCCCCAAACTGTATAACTGGATCGTATACCCGTTTACCTGGCGTCGCGCTATGAGCGTGCCTTCTTTTTTCAGGGCTTCGCGTTGGCTCCGGTAAGGGAGCCTTTCGAACATGGAGTATTCCAGCATAATAAATGGTTGCTACGGGTAATTGCCTATATAAGCCTGAGCAGGCTAAAATGGTTTCATACCTGGGCCGGGCAGGTATAGGAGTTCGTCTAGTGTAAAAATTAAGCACCACATTATCAACCAGTTCATCGTCTAAAAAAATGCGTGTCAAATGAACTCCCTGGGGGTATTTAACGAATGATCGTCACGGTGCCTTTCATTGTCCCGGCGCAATCGTGCGTGGCAACCCAATGGTAGACGGCTTCCGGAAGACCAGTACCGCTCCAGTCGTTTTCATAATGTTCACTGCCGTATACCTTGTTGCCCCATCGGTTGTATATTTGCAGTCTGGCTCCCGCCAAAGCAGGGTCCAGCACAAAATGATCATTCTTGCCATCCCCGTTCGGGGTGATCACATTGTAGGTTTTAAAGGTGGCGGTCGCGGTTTTTTTAGCGGCGCAGGGATCGAACTTCAGCAGGAAACCATTGATTTCTCCCCGGCCATTCCAGTTGATATGCTCCGCTTTGAGCGGCCCCCAAAATTCGCCTGAGAGGTAGAAGGCGCCATTCCCGGCAAGCGTAATATTATCTGCGAACCCACCAGCATTCAGGTGAATGCGCTCTCCCGGATTTCCTGCCAAGTCAAAATATTGTATAAAGGGCTTGAAGTCCCAGGCCCCTGCCAGAACAAGACCGCCGGAATGCAGCAGTTTTAAGTCACTGCCGAAATCGTGTCCCTCCTCTCCATAACTCCTGGCCCAGATCACAGCGCCGTTTTCAGTTAAGCTTGCCAGGAAAATATCTGCCGGTACTGCCGGAAGTTCGACCATACCTTTCTCTTCCAGTTCAATGCCATCAAAATCAACTTTGCCTTTAAAGAAGCCTGCCAGGTATATGTTTTTTGTTTGGGGATCAATTTCCAGACTTGAACCGGCGCAACTCAACATTCCAATTGCATTAGGAAAGCCTTTGAGCCAGAGCGGGCGCCCCTGCTTGTCAAACTTTGCCACAAAAATATCATCGTGGGATTCAGGGCCTGTCGCGATACTAAGATTTGCTACTTTGTAAGTACCGATGTAAGCACCCGTCATGTACACATTTCCAGCCGCATCCAGCTTTACTTCACGTGGGTAGACACTGCCTTCGTGGTAAGACCGGGAAACGAACATCACCTGACCTGCGGAAGATAATTTGATCAGAAGCAGATCATTTCCCCTCGGGTTCTGACTTGTGTACCGCTGGTTATCGAGCTGAACTGTGCCCCAGAACTGCACTGGTAACACCACCTCCCCTTCCGGGCTTGCAATGAAAACGCCCTTTATCTCCGCTGAGGCGTAGCGCTCCCTGGTCAGCACCCCCTTGGACCAAAGTAACTGCCCGTTGGTGTCAAATTTGCCGATGAACGTATTGAATATACCTTCGCCCTTCAACACGACTTTGCCATCTATAACCAGTTCCTGGATAAATCCGCCGCCTACATATAGGTTGCCAAGCTTATCTGTCGCTATGCCACCAGCACCATCTGATTGCGGGCCGCTCAATGCCTTAGCCCAAAGTATTTGCCCCGCTGGGTTTGCCTTGTACATAAACATGTCCGAGCTCCCTACACTGGTTAGCGTATGGGTTCCAAGGGTGATAGTTCCCTCAAAATGCCCTACTGCGATGATGTTACCATCTTTATCAACGATGTGGTTCTCCACAGCATTTCTCCCTGTTGTCCCAACCTGGTGCCCCCATTGGATCTGGGCATGCAGGTTGATCGTAGCGAGACAGCCTATTAGCAGGAGTAAAAGTTTATTCATGTATGCATATTAAGTTTATTATCGTCTGAGTTCAAAGTACTGCTATTCATTCATCAAGATTACTTCGCTTTCTGCCCTGCTTCGTCGGTAAAAAGAGCGGTAAATTTCGATCAGGAGAAAAAGCGATGTACCTGCTGTGATGGCTAACACCGTTTTGGTGAGGGCTCTATCCTGATCAAGTGCTAACCCGATGAAGGCGAGTATTAAAAGATCGAAAAAGAATGCCGCGATCACCGGATTGAATAGAAAAATGTACTGTTTTTTAGCATGCGTAAACAGCAAAAACAACATATGTAAGCCAAAGCACACGCCATACAAAACCGGCATCATGATAAGCATATACAGAACAGTAGCTTCAGCAGAAGTTCTGGACGCAACCTGACTTTCTTCCTCCATCAAAACAAACAGAAAAACCTCGCTCAACAGAAAGTTTAGCAAATGTCATAGCAGGCTTCTCATGTATCTATTGTTCATGCTCCCGTTGTATTAGCGAACAGCAATATAAGTTAATTTATAGATGTTTATATGGTGTTATTACAAAATACACGTGGCTTAGGCATTTCACTAAACACAAGATAAATGTAGGATTTTGCCGGATTGGATATTTACTTGCAGTATAATTAAATTCATCCTCTCACCGATCGTTAAATATTGTGAAAGCAGGAACCCTCTCTTTTAAAGAAACATTTTTTATTGGCTTGATGCTATTCGCCATCTTCTTTGGCGCAGGCAATCTTATTTTTCCATTGTCACTGGGCCAGGCAGCTGGCACTGAACTTATACCTGCCATTGTCGGCTTTCTGATGACGGGTGTAGGCCTCCCCCTGCTTGGCGTTATTGCGATCGGCATGTCCAAGAACGAGGACGTGCAGTCTATTTCAGCGAAGGTACATCCGCTGTTTGGTCTGCTTTTCCCGGTCGTGATTTACCTGACCATCGGCCCCCTGTTTGCAGTGCCCCGAACCGGTACGGTGTCGTATGAAATCGGCATTGCCCCCTTTCTGTCGGAGGACTTGAAAACATCTTCTTGGAGCATGCTGCTGTATTCTGTCATATACTTTACGGTCACTTACCTTCTGGCCCTTAACCCCGGCAAAGTGGTGGACACGATCGGCAAGATTCTGACACCGGTGCTGCTCATTATCCTGGCCCTTCTGCTGGCAATAAACATTATCTCCCCGCTGGGTGAGATTACGGCTCCGTTGGCGACCTACGAGGCAGCCCCTTTCTTCAAGGGCTTCCAGGAAGGCTACCTGACCATGGACACGATCGGCTCCTTTGTTTTCGGCCTGATCGTGATTAGCGCCATCCGCTCCAAAGGGGTCGACAGCACAAGGCAAATCGCGAAAGTATGCACCACAGCGGGCCTCATTGCGGCTGCCGGTTTGGCTATGGTCTATGTAGGCCTGGCATATTCAGGCGCCACCAGTGTGCAAGCACTTGGTCATTTGGAAAATGGAGGTTTGATTATCAGCCGGATTTCAAATTTGCAGTTCGGAGTATCCGGTAGCCTGATTCTGAGTGTTGCCATTATTTTCGCCTGCCTCACCACCAGCATTGGCCTGGTTGTGGCCTGCGCCAGCTTTTTCCATAAGCTGCGCCCTTCTATCTCATACAAAACCTACCTGCTGGTTCTAACTCTGGTGAGCGCTCTTATCTCCAATGTGGGCCTGACGCAGATCATCTCTTTCTCTATACCTGTGCTGGTGGCCATCTACCCGATCGTGATCGTGCTGATCGTGCTGACTTTATTAGGCTCTGTGCTCCGCAACAGACACGCCGTCTATACCTGGTCGGTGCTGCTGACAAGTATTGTGAGCATCGTAGAAGGCCTGAGCGCTGCAGGTTTTGCGTCGGGCATCAGTGATTTGTTCACACAATACGTTCCATTCTATAGCCTTGGCATGGGCTGGGTTATCCCGGCATTGATCGGTGCTGTGATCGGTTTTGTTGTTTCTACGCGACAGGCCCCCTACGCCCTCGAAAGCGAATAGTCATATTTACTGAGCGACTGGAAATCTTTTGGTTGATCCAAAGAAGTAGGTAAAACTATATTTTCCCGTAATTTTGCTTCTTCTTAAAAGATCGGCGTAAATTAAGTGTGACTGAGATTCGGCCACACGAACGCCTCGAACAACATGGAACCAAAAAGACTGAATAAATTCATCAGCGACTCGGGCTTCTGCTCCCGTCGCGATGCAGACGAGCTGATAGAACAGGGCCGCGTGACGGTGAACGGTAAAATTCCGTCCGACCCGGGCATGAAAGTGACACCGAAGGACAAAGTGCGCATCGACGACGAGATGCTTCGTGTGAAACAGGAGCAACCCGTATACCTGATCTTCAACAAACCGGCCAATATGTCGGCCACTTCCGATATGGCCGTGCGTGACAATGTAGTGCGGGCCATCAACTTCCCGGCTACGCTGGAGCCCACCGCCATGCTGGAACGCGAAGCAGAGGGCATCATTTTCCTGAGCAACGACGGTGACTTTGTGCGTGGCGTGAAGCGGGCCGACAACAAGTTTGAGAAGGAGATTATCGTGACTGTGGACAAAATGATCACGGCTGATTTTCTGCAGAAGATAAGTGGCGGCGGCGCTCCCATACCTGGCGAAGAGCGGGTGAACAATTCCGTTTCCAAAGAAACACAGACACGATTCCGCATTATTCTGAAACCGGGCACTGACCACTACCTGAAACGCATGTGCGAGAGTCTGGGCTATAAAGTGATGCACCTGCAGCGCGTTCGTTTCGGTGAGTTTTCACTGGCCAAATTGCCTTCCGGCCACTGGCGCGTGCTCACGCCACAGGAAGTAAGCAGCCTGACCAGCCTCGTGCCCGGTGCTAAGGGAACGAGCAGCCGGAAAACATCGGAAAGCACCTATGACAGACCGGCTAGAGGCGAGCGATCAGGTACGAAAAGTGGCAGTGGCTCTCCAAAAGGCGGTGCATCTGGTACGCCTTCCAGAGGAGGCGCGGACAAAGGTCCTGCCAGAGGCAGCAGACCCGGTTCATCGGCAAAAGGAAGTGAAGGTGCGAAAAGGCCTGGCACCAGCAGAGCCGGTGGCGATGTTAGAAAAACAGGTCCTTCAAGAGACGGTGCCGATGCTAGAAGAACTTCTTCCAGAGAAGGTGCCGGCAGCCCGGGCAAGACCCCGACCTCACGAGGCGGTAGCTTTAAAGCTTCTCCAAAATCAGCACCCGGCAGAAGCGCTGCCCCGAAAAGTGGTGGCAAGCGCAGTGATGGGCCAAAAGGTGGTCCTAAGCGTGGAAGATAAGAATTACTCGCTCACATTTAGCTAACACTATACCTAAATAGCTCTCTTTCCTGACTGGGAAGAGAGCTATTTTGCTTTAAGTACCTACTGGGTATGTGGACTCAAATAGGTGGTTGGGGGAAAATCTATTAGATGCTGCAAGACCATTAAAAAGTTTGGTGCAAGTAGTAGTTTGGTGACCGAGTGGCGCAGGGCGCGACCTAATGCCTTCAACTTAAGATCTTAGGTACCTAGATGTCATCTAGTATAAAATGAGATATCTTCACCCTCGCTCGCGTCCCGCGAGTGTGAGTCATCAGCGGACTCTGGCCGCTATTCCAAATGCTCTTTCGAATTTCCAAATCCAAATGCACTTTCAAATATCCGTGCCCAAAATTATTTCTGCCGGGGACATCCTTGTCCCCGTAAACCTGTGAACCTGAGTACAGGGATGTGGACATCCCCAACAGATCGCTTTCGGACATGGATGTCCGAAAGAGCGTTTAAAGCATTCTGTGGCTGTTGGGGGTTTTCCAATTTCACGTTTGCTACAGACCCAGGTCTGGGAACCTGCATCAGTTAGGAATAGGGAGCCTGTATTTATACTTGACAAATATACCTGCATCAGCTTAAGGAGACTTAGCGCACGATTCGGATAGGTTGCGACCCATCCCTATAGGTTCATACAGAATGGCATAACGGACTGCCACTGCGGATGGTGATTGACTTGCCAGGCAGACAAACTACGACTTTACGGTGTACCGTCGCTACAAATCAAAACTCAAACTCCTTAACTCTCCCAAGTCCCCATCTTACCCATTTGGTAATCTCGGAAGGCCGCACGAATCTCGTCTTCGGTGTTCATCACAAAGGGTCCGTGTGATACAACCGGCTCGTTGAACGGGTGGGCATGGCCGAAGAGGATGTAGGCGTCCTCTGTCGCCTCTACTTTCACTTCTTTGCCCTCATTTCCGAATTCCACTAAGGTGAGTTTTTCCGCCGTTTGGCCATTAACTTTAACAGCGCCGCGTACCACGTAGAAAAAGATATTGCGCTCCGAAGGGATGTTGTAAACGAACTCCCCGCCTTTTAGCAGCTCGATGCTCACCATGTGGATGTCGCTCAGGTTCTGGATGGGCGCCTCCACCTCACCCCAGCTGCCGGAGATCACGTTTACCCGCACGTTTCCATTGTCGAGTTCTACTGTCGGGATCTTGTTTTTCTGCAGACCAATGTATTTCGGGGACGTCATTTTGTGCTCAGCGGGCAGGTTGAACCACAGCTGCAGAATCTCCAGCGGTCCTCCCTCCTGCTTAAATTTCTCAGAAGACACCTCCGCATGGATCAGGCCGCTTCCGGCCGTCATCCATTGCACGCCACCGGCCTCAATAACATCCTTTCCACCGCCCGTGTCCTGGTGCGTGATGTCGCCGTCCAGAATAAAAGTCAATGTTTCGAAGCCACGGTGCGGGTGCGGCCCGAAAGGCAGTCCCCTGTTGCCGGGCTTGTATACCTGTGGACCATGGTGGTTCAGGAAAAGAAAAGGATCGATGTACTCAACTTCGTGTGTAGGTATAGCGCGGTAGGTCACCAGATCGCCCATGGGCGCATGCACCGCTTTATGTAATTTCTTTATTTTTCGCATAAGGCTATATTAAGATCGGCCGCAAATTAATGTATATACATTAATTACACTAACACCAGCCTGATTGTTACATATACAAATCGTGGTGTGCTCTATAGGAGAACTATTCGACAACATCTAAAACTATCCCCTTGAGGACAGAACCGTTTAGTCCTTTTTTGTCATCCTGTAAGGATCTTGGTAGCGATTAGCAAAAGCTTAAACTCCCTTTAGCCTAGTTTCTTAACAGAATGACATTAAGATTTGAGCTTCTTCTCTTACTAACGAAAACGCTTTAACTTTAGGGAAAATCAGGCTATTACTATCTTCAACTCACCTTCCATTACCCTATATAATAAATTACATCTTAAGAGTTTTGATATTAAGCATCTGTGAAGACAAGCATACCGAACAGTTTAACATAAAAATCCCACCGTTTCCAAATAGGATTGGGTGGGATTTTCACGCTACACTGATAGTGAGGTATACGAAAAACCAGGAGCTTAAGCCGCTTTCTCCTTTTTGAGCATCTTGAGCAAGGCTTCCGCCGCTGGCTCCGAGGAGGCTGGGTTCTGCACCGTGATTAGCAAACCGTCCGTAACCACATAAGGCTGCCAGTCGTCGGCTTTGGAGTAGATGCCGCCCAGTTCCTGGTAGCGGTCCTCCACCAGAAAGGGCACCACTTCGGTCAATTGCACAGCCTCCTCCTCGGTGTTAGTGAAGCCTGCCACTTTTTTGCCTTTCACGAGTGGCTCCCCGTTCGGGCCTTTGGCCTGCATCAGGGCAGCGGGTCCGTGACAAACGGCCGCCACCGGCTTCTGCTGCCTGGCAAACTCCTCGATCAGGCGGATGGAGTCTTTATCGCTGGAGAGATCCCACAACGGTCCGTGCCCACCCGGGAAGAAAACGGCATCATAGTTATCGGCTTTTACTTCCGTAAGTTTTTTGGTGCGGGAGAGTGTGTGCTGCAGGTCCTCGTCCTCGTAAAAGCGCCTGGTCGCCTCGGTCTGCGCATCCTTTTCCGTGCTCTTCGGGTCGATCGGTGGCTGACCGCCTTTCGGTGAGGCGAGGTCCACCTCCACGCCGGCATCGGCCAGTGTGTAATAAGGGGCTGCAAACTCCTCAATCCAGAAACCAGTCTTTTTTCCGGTGTCACCTAATTGGTCGTGTGAGGTTAAAACAAATAGTACTTTCATAGCTGTTGATGGTTGAATGGTTGAATTGCTAAATTGTTGAATTGCTGAATTGTTAATTGTTCTTATTGGCTTAACGATTGCTTCCCGTTGATTGTTGATAAGGGCACGATTTAGGAAGGTATACGGGTGCATGATTACGGGCGCGCGATTCGGACAGGTCACGACCCGTCCCTAGAAGCGATTAAATTTTCTAATAGGCTTTTCTAAAAGGGGCTCTTCGGGATTTATCAATTCCGAAGAAGATTGTCGGGGATTTCCTAATCCCCGTGTGACCGCTTTGCAGGTATACGGGGACATGGATGTCCCCCGCAGTAATTTTCCCAGTCAAGGATGTTCAGGAGAGCTCGCTCTGATCCACTGCACACGAACGACGTTTCGGCATGACGCCATTGCACGGAAACGACGATATGGAGTAACATCACTACTTTATAACTTTCTACCTTCTCAACTTCCTAACTTCTCAAATTCTTCAACTTCTAAACTCTTATCTTTGTACCCATCCTTATGCCTAGCCCTATCCGCAAGATCATCCACATCGACATGGACGCTTTTTTCGCTTCCGTGGAGCAGCGCGACAATCCGGAGCTGCGTGGCAAACCCGTGGCTGTGGGCGGCTCGCGGGCAAGAGGTGTGGTGGCAGCGGCCAGTTACGAGGCCCGTCGGTATGGCGTACACTCGGCCCTCGCCTCCAAGATCGCGGCGCAGCGTTGCCCACAGCTGATCTTTGTGAAGCCCCGCTTCGAGGTATACAGCGCCGTATCGCGCCAGATCCGCGAGATCTTCTACTCCTATACCGACCTGGTAGAGCCGCTCTCCCTGGACGAAGCCTACCTGGACGTAACCGAAAATAAGATCGGCATGCCCTCCGCCACGATTATCGCCAACGAGATCAGGGCCAAGATCCAGGCGGAAACCGGCCTGACTGCCTCAGCCGGCGTATCCTTCAATAAGTTTCTGGCTAAGATCGCCTCGGACATGAACAAGCCCAATGGCTTCACACTCATCCCACCCGACAAAGCCGAGGATATAGTGGCGGCCCTGGCCATCGAGAAATTCTATGGTATTGGGAAAGTAACGGCGGCCAAACTGCAGAGCATGGGGATCCTCACCGGTGCCGATCTGCGGGAGAAGTCAGAGGAGGAGCTGGTGCGCCATTTCGGCAAAACAGGGCGCTACTACTACCGCATTGCCCGCGCGCAGGACGACCGGGAGGTACAGCCACACCGCATCCGCAAATCCATCGGCTCAGAGCGCACCTTTGAGGTAGACCTGACAGAGGAGGAAGTGATGCTGCCGGAGCTGGAAAAACTAGCCAAAGAAGTGGCGCACGACATGGAACGACTGCAAACCACGGCCAAGACCATCACAGTCAAGATCAAGTACTTCGACTTCAACCAAACCACCCGCAGCAAGACTTTTCTGGGCGAGATCAAGTCGGCCGACGCCATCTTTACCATTGCCCGCGACCTGCTGCGCACGCCCCATTTGCCGGTATATCCGGTGCGTTTGCTAGGTATAACGGCCTCCTCCCTCCTCTACCAGCACGACAAAATGGAAGGCTACCAGCTGACGCTGGAGTTTTAGCTGGCTTTATTTTCTGGCGGCGAACTTTTTGGCCTGTGCCCAGCTCTCCCGGTCACCATCAGCCTCCGGTGCTGTTTTCAGTAATTCTAAATAATAAGACCTGGCTTTCTCTTTGTCTTTCGCCCTTTCAGCGGCGAGGGCTGCTCCATAAAGGCTGTTATAGCGTTTGGGCGATATTTTCAGGCTTGCTTCATAGGCCAGCATAGCTTCCGCTGGCTTTTTGCTCAGCAACAGCATATCACCTAATAGCTCCCGGGCCGGCAGCACAGCTCCTGGCGTTACCGGATGTTTGTCCAGTGCGTCTTCCTTGTCAGCTGCCTCCCGCATTATGGCAAGCCCTTTTTCCTTGTCTCCTTTTTGATACGCCAGCCAGGCCTGCACAGCCAGTTGCTGGGCCTCGGCCTGTGCTGCCCAATAGGTATCGCCAGAGCTGTTCAATTGCTTCTGCAATTTATTTAGAGCCATAATCGCCTCTTCGGCTACACCCGTGTTTCCGGAGCGGGCGCCACCTATCCCTTTGGCAAAATGCGTGATGGCCTCAGCGCCCGGATACTTATCCCAGGCAAAGCTTTCGGGAGACCGGACGGGCAAAGCGGCTGCTTCAGCCCATTTGCCCCTTTCCATGGCCTGGCGGGCAGGTATAGCGGCCAGCGCATAGGCCGTCGCGAAGGTGGGGGTATACCCTACTGCTGCCTCCAGCTTTTCAACTACAGCCTGTGCTTTTTTATCCTGCCCCTGCTGCAGGTAGCCGTACGCCATGTAATCCAGGGCGTGCGGGTAGTGCATGGAGACCACGTCTTTGGGCGACTGTCGGATGGCGGCATCTGCTGAGCGGATGTTCCAGTCTACAGCGTCCGTCCACTGACCCAATCGAACAAAGATATGGCTTGGCATGTGCAGGGCATGCGGTACATCCGGGGCTATGCGCTCATATTCCCGCGACACGTTAACCGCCTTGGTAGCCAGCAGGGGGTTGTCGTAGGCATGGATGATGTAGTGAAACATTCCCGGGTGGTCGGGTTTTTTGGCATGCAGTTGTTCCAGCAGCGCTCCGGCTTCTTTCTGTTTTGCAAAAGTCTTATCTGTCTTCGGGGCCGTGCCGAGCTGGCCCAGGGCGTAAAAGGCAGCCGCCTCTACTTCATCCGGATAAGCTTCATGCGCTTGCTTATACCCAGCCTCGAACGCTTTCAGTTGATCTGCATAGCTGGTATTCTCCCAGTTTTCATAAAACTGAGACACAGCGTTAACGTAGGCTTTTTCCTTATCTGTCAGGCTATTTTGTTGCTGTGCTTTCTCTACGGCTGCCTTCCCCTTCTGCAGGTTTTCATCTGTAGGCCGCTCGCCCCACAACGGGTGAATGTAGCTCATGGCAATGCCCCATTGGGCCATGCCGCAATCCGGCGCGGCTTGAGCAGCGGCGGCAAATTCCTGCTCCGCCTCCTCATACATCATATGGTGCATGAGTGCCAGGCCATTGTCAAAAAACTGCTGCGCCCGCTCACTGCAGGAGGTTTGCAGGTTCACGGTGCCGTGTTTGGTGGCATGCCCCTGCGCAAGCGCACTATACCCCGGTATAGCAAAGGCAATGCTCCATGCTATAGCTGTAACAAGTGATGTTCGCATGATGAAGTGGTGTAAAAATTGGAAAGAATGTGTGTCAGAAGCAGGGACGATACACGTCTGAATTAAGCAGCAGAACGCTTAACAGGAAGAAGCCAGACAGGGTATCAGCAAGGTATAGCCTATCCTAATTTATTACTCATTCTGCTGTGATATGTTTAGTTATGATAGCATTGTTCTGATGGAAGTCGCGAAATTAAGGTATACACGTTCACCTGATTAAACCATTCCACTCAAGCATAGTCTTTTAGACTATACCTGGAAACTGGTATATTGTGAAATACTAATTTAACCTAATCTTTCACCCCATTATGAGCAAAAATGTACGCTACGCCCGGCTGGCTACACTGCTTCTGGCTGGTGCGCTTGTAGCACCGCCTGCCTTTGCCCAAAGCAAGGAAAAAAAGAAGAAGAAAAAAGCCAAGCAGGAAGCAACCACCACGCAGGCTACTCCGGCCGCTAAAAAAGAAGACAGCGGCGTAAAACCCTACGCCAGCGTTATCACCCCGAACGCCGTAACCGACGAGGGACTTTTCAAGGTGCACCGCATCGACGATAAGTACTTCTACGAAATTCCGGATACGCTTCTGAACCGCGACATGCTGATGGTGAGCCGCATCGCCAAGACCGCTACCAACCTTGGGTATGGCGGCGAGGAGTTGAACCGCCAGATGCTGCGATGGGAAAAGAAAGGCAATCGCATTTTACTCCGCCTGATCTCTTACCAGAACGTAGCCAGCGACACGCTGGAGATCTACCATTCGGTACAGAACTCCAACCTGGCCCCGGTAATACAGGCCTTCGATGTAAAAGCCTTTAATAACGGTGCTTCTGTGGTGGAAGTGACCGACTTTTTCTCGAAAGACGTACAAGCACTCGGCCTGAACAAGCGCCAGCGTGAGTCTTACAAAGTGAAGCGCCTGGACGACAAGCGTTCTTTCGTGGAGGGCATCAAGAGCTTCCCGATCAACATCGAGGCGCGCTCCCTCATGACCTACGAGGCGACTGATCCGCCTGCCAACTCCAATGCCGGTACCATCACCGTGGAGCTGAACCACTCCATGCTCCTGTTGCCGAAGGTACCGATGCCTGCCCGTCGCTTTGACGAGCGCGTAGGTTACTTCACGCTTTCCCAGACCGACTACGGCACGGACGAGCAACGTGCTGCGAAGCGCCGCTACATTGTGCGCTGGAAACTGGAGCCAAAAGACAAAGACGCCTATGCCCGCGGTGAGTTAGTAGAGCCTATCAAGCCAATCGTTTACTACATTGACCCGGCCACGCCGATGAAATGGCGACCATACCTGAAGCAAGGCGTAGAGGATTGGAACAAGGCATTCGAGGCCGCCGGCTTTAAAAATGCCATCATCGCCAAAGATGCCCCTACCCCGGAGGAAGATCCGGAGTTCAGCACCGAAGACGCGCGCTACTCTGTAATCCGCTACTTCTCTTCGGAGACGCAAAACGCTTACGGACCGAACGTGCACGACCCGCGCTCCGGTGAGATCCTGGAAAGCCACATCGGCTGGTACCACAACGTGATGAACCTGCTACGCAACTGGTACTTTGTGCAGACGGCCGCCGTGAACCCGGATGCCCGTGGCATCAAGTTCAAAGACGAAGTGATGGGCGAGCTGATCCGCTTTGTGTCGGCGCACGAAGTAGGCCATACCCTGGGTCTGCCGCACAACATGGGCTCCAGTGCCGCCTTCCCGGTGGAGAAGCTGCGCGATGCCAAATTCACCAAAGAGATGGGTACCGCCCCTTCTATCATGGACTATGCCCGTTTCAACTACGTGGCGCAGCCAGAGGACAAGGGCGTGGCACTGATGCCAGGTATAGGCGTGTATGACAAGCATTCTGTGAAGTGGGGTTATACCTATTTCCCGGAGATGAACGGTTATGACAACGTGGCCAAGCTATCGCAGTGGATCCTGGAAAAAGGAGATGACCCGATGTACCGCTTCGGCCGTCAGCAGGGCAACCCGATCGACCCGTCTTCACAGACCGAGGACCTGGGTGACGACGCCATGCTGGCCAGCCACTACGGCATTCTCAACCTGAAGCGCATCATGCCAAACCTGATGGAGTGGACGAAGGAGGAGAACAAGAACTACGACGACCTGCAGGAGATGTACGGCCAGGTGCTGGGCCAGTGGAACCGCTACATGGGCCACGTAACGGCTAACATCGGCGGTATCTACGAGAACTACAAAACCTACGAACAGAAAGGCGACGTGTACGCTGCCGTGCCGAAAGAAAAGCAGCAGCGTGCCATGAAGTTCATCAACGAGCAAGGGTTTGCTACACCTACCTGGATGCTGGACCAAAGTATTCTGCGCAAGATCGAGTCTGCTGGCGCGGTGGAGCGCATCCGCACGGCGCAGGTGAACATCCTGAACAACGTGCTGGAGCCGGGCCGTATGCAGCGCTTGCTGGAGTCGCAGGCGGCACTGGGCAGCAAAACCTATACCTTGCCTGAGATGATGGCGGACCTGCGCAACGGCGTGTGGTCTGAGATCGGAAGCGGCAAGAACGTAGACATGTACCGCCGCAACCTGCAGCGCGGTTACCTGGACCGTATGGAATTCCTGATGAAAGAAGAGCAGCCTTCTGTTCCGGCCAGCGCACGCGCTTTTGCGGGCGTCACCACGGTGAAGGTGTCTCAGTCTGATATCCGTCCGATGGTGCGCGGCGAACTGACTGCCCTGCGCAATCAGATCAAGGCCTCTTTGCCAAAGACGTCTGACTCGATGACGAAGTACCATTTGCAGGACGCACTGGCACGTATCGACAACATCCTGAATCCGAAAAGCTAATTTTCCTGTTTTATTGATAGCGAAAGCCCCGGCCACCTTGGCCGGGGCTTTTTATTTACCCTTTCTGTTGAATATTAACTAAGATATCCTATGCAAAAAACAGAACAATGGGGTACGGTACCGTAAAATCAAATATATCTTGTACCTTTGTAGCCCATAAAGTTTAACCTAACTTATGGCTGCTAAATATATTTTTGTTACAGGGGGCGTTACCTCCTCACTTGGTAAAGGTATCATCTCCGCTTCTCTTGCTAAGTTGCTGCAGGCAAGAGGCTTCTCTGTAACAATCCAGAAATTCGACCCCTATATCAACATCGACCCGGGCACGCTCAACCCTTACGAGCATGGCGAATGCTTCGTGACCGAAGACGGCGCCGAGACCGACCTGGACCTGGGTCACTACGAGCGTTTCCTGAATGTACCTACTTCACAGGCAAATAATGTGACCACCGGTCGCATTTACCACCACGTGATCACACAGGAGCGCGAAGGCGCCTACCTGGGTAAAACGGTGCAGGTAATTCCCCACATCACAGACGAGATCAAGCGCCGCATGCTGCTGTTGGGCGAATCCGGCGAGTTTGACATCGTGATCACGGAGATCGGCGGTTGCGTGGGTGATATTGAGTCCCTGCCATTCATTGAAGCGGTGCGACAGCTGCGCTGGGAACTGGGCGTTCACGAAACCTGCGTGATCCACCTGACCCTGGTGCCCTACCTGAAGGCAGCCGGCGAGCTGAAGACCAAACCTACACAGCACTCGGTGCGCGACCTCTCAGAGGCCGGTGTGCAGCCAGACATCCTGGTATGCCGCTCGGAGTACCATATACCTGCCGACCTGCGCAAGAAAATTGCGCTGTTCTGCAACGTAAATCAAAATTCCGTGATCGAGTCAATTGACGCGGAGACAATATACGATGTGCCGCTGCTCATGCGCAAAGAGAAGCTCGACGAGCGCGTGATCGCCAAACTGAAACTGCCGCATCGCGGTGAGCCGGAACTGGAAAAATGGAAAGAGTTTTTGGGACGTCTCAAGAACCCGACTGCAGAAGTTAAAATTGGCCTGGTGGGCAAGTACGTGGAGCTTCCGGATGCCTATAAGTCGATTGTAGAGTCGTTTGTGCATGCCGGTGCGGCCAACGAGTGCAAAGTAAACATCAAGTGGTTCCAGTCAGAGAACATCAGCGACGAGAACGTGGCCAGCCTGCTGCAAGGTATGGACGGCGTGCTGGTTGCCCCAGGCTTTGGCGAACGCGGCTTTAAAGGAAAACTGGAGGCCATCCGCTTTGTACGGGAGGCAGGTATACCGTTCCTGGGCATCTGCCTGGGCATGCAGTGCGCTGCCGTGGAGTTTGCCCGCAATGTGTTGGGCCTGCAGGGCGCCGCTTCCACCGAAATGGAACCGGAAACGCCGTTCCCGGTGATCGACATGATGGAGGACCAGAAAAACGTTACCCAAATGGGTGGCACCATGCGACTGGGCGCCTATACCTGTGAACTAAAGAAGGGCTCAAAAGCATTTTCTATTTACGGCAAGCCTAAAATTTCCGAGCGCCACCGCCACCGTTACGAGTTCAACAACAAGTACCTGGCCGATTTCGAGAAGGCCGGCATGATGGCGACCGGCATCAACCCGGACACAGGGCTGGTGGAGATAATTGAATTACAGAATCACCCCTGGTTTGTGGCAGCACAATACCATCCGGAATTAAAGAGCACAGTGCCTAATCCGCACCCGCTTTTTGTTAAGTTTGTGAAAGCGGCCATGAATTACACTAAATCGAAGTAAGCATTAACCTAAACAAATTATTATTTTCATTAGATGGATAGAAATCAAGCTATTGGCTTTGGATTGATTGCCGTGCTCCTGCTGGCTTACTCCTTCTTCTTCGCGGGTCCGAACGAAGAAGCCAACACTCCGGCATTTGACCAGACAGCCAAGGTAGAGCAGGTGCAGGTGGGGCCTGCTGTAGTCGAGGACGACTCGCTGGCGCAGGTGCGCCGTGCGGCCGCCCTGGGTACTTTCAGCGCAGCCGCAACCGGCCAGGCCAGCACCACCACCCTCGAAAACCAGAACATGACCGTTTCTTTCAACAGCAAAGGCGGCCAGGTAGAGGAAGTGGTCCTGAAGAATTACAAAGACTACAAAGGCAATACGCTGGTGCTTTTTGACAAGGAAAGCAGCAAGACCGATGTGCAGTTCACCACGAATGACGGCAAGAACATCCGCCTCTCTGACCTGTATTTTTCACCATCGGAAGTGCAGACGGTGAACGTGGGCGATGTGCCTGCCAAATCCATCACCTACCGCGCCGACCTGGGCAACGGGCAGACCATTGACCAGATCTATACCTTGTTCGACAACAGCTTTGAGGTAGGCTACAAACTGGATTTCAAAGGCCTCAACAACCAGATCAGCGGCGAGAACGTGACCTTGACCTGGAACGACCAGTTGAAGCAGTTGGAAAAAGACATGCCGCATAACCGGGCCAAGTCCACCATCAACTACTACACGGCTGACGAGAGCTTCGATCACCTCTCCATTTCGGAGGGCACGGAAACTGAGACCGTTTCGGAGCCAATGAAGTGGGTGGCCAACAAGCAGAACTTCTTCACGGCGGGCATCATCGCCACCAACACCTTCGCGGGCGCCAAGCTGGAGTCTGTGACCGATCCGGCGGATACTTCAATCGTAAAAACCCTGAACTCCCAGATCCTGATCCCGACGGCTGACCTGCTGAGCGGCAAGGGTGAGTTTACGTTCTACTTCGGCCCCAACGACTACAAGATCCTCAAGCACATGGGCAACGAGTTCAACAAGAACCTTGACCTGGGCTGGGGCATTTTCTCCTATGTGAACAAGTGGATCATCATCCCGGCCTTCGACTTTCTGGAAAACTACATCGGCAGCTACGGCATCATCATCATCCTGCTGGTGCTCTACATCAAGCTGATCCTCCTCCCCCTGACCTACAAGTCGCACATGTCGATGGCGAAGATGAAGGTGCTGAAACCGGAAATTGACGCCATAAAAGAGCGCAACGACGGCGACATGCAGAAAACACAGATGGAAACCATGAAGCTGTACGGCGAGATGGGCGTCAACCCGCTCAGCGGCTGTATCCCGATGGTACTGCAGATCCCGATCCTGTTTGCGATGTTCAACTTCTTCCCGAACTCGATTGAGCTGCGCCAGGAGGCTTTCCTGTGGGCGGATGACCTTTCAACGTATGACGTATTTGTGAACCTGCCGTTTACCATACCTTTCTATGGCGACCACGTGAGTATGTTCACGCTGCTGATGACGGCTTCCACGATCCTCTATACCTGGTCGAACAACCAGATGAACGTCTCGATGCAGGGCCCGATGAAGTACTACATGTACATGATGCCGCTCATCTTCATGTTCGTGCTGAACTCATTCCCGGCAGGTCTTTCTTTCTACTACTTTGTGTCGAACATGGTCACCTTCGGTCAGATGGCGATTATGCGCAAGTTTGTGGACGAAGGCAAGATCAGAGCCAAACTGGAGGAAAACCGCGACAAGCGCAAAGACAAGAAAAAAACGGGAGGCCCGTCGTTTACGGAGCGTATGCAGGAAGCCATGCGTGCCGCATCCGAAAAAGAGCAGGAGCGCCGCAACAACCCGAAATTGAAGAAATAGGCACCCATGTACTATACCTGATAAAAAAGCCCCGAAGCAGTTCGGGGCTTTTTTGTTTGACCATATTCGCCGTATTGCGTATAGGCCTATACCTATATAGATACCATGCGAAAGAACATACTCCCCCACCTCCTGCTGCCCTTGTCCTTTGTAGCCATTTTGGGAGCAGCCTGTCAGCAACAGACAGACGAAGAGAAGACCATTGCCAGCACACACCCGAAACTGGAGGAGCGCCTGCAACGCGACTCCTTGCGTGGGCCCGACACGTTGGAACAGAACCCGGAAATATACGAACGCTACCGCCTGCGGATGGATGCCTACCAGAGTGACGAGGCTTTTCGGGTGCAGGAGCCTTACGGGGGCCGCCTGGCTCCTTTGGATGAAGCTAGTCATGCAGATGCCTCTCAGTTCCGCGAAGCCCTGCAGGAGGGCCTGAAACAAGGCGTAAACTTTGCCGGCAGGTATACGGTGGTCACCGTGGAGTGCGGCACGACTTGCCAGGAGCATTATGTGATAGACCGCCAGGACGGCAAAATACTAGACAAGTTACAAAGCAGCACAGGCGCCCAGTTTAGCCCCGATAGTCGCATCTTCATCGTCAATCCACCGGATTCGTCCCACAACTATGTGGAATGCCCCTACTGCGAACCGGCCGCCTATGTGCTGGAAGCGGGTAAATTCCGTAAACTACCCCAGGGGCAATAACAAAACTAACCGCCATGCACACACTGCTATACCTGCTCAAACTGGGAATTGGCCTGGGATTGCTCCTGGCGTCTGGCTGCAGTGCTGCTCAGAAAAGCCATGTGCAGGCGCAGGATGCTCCTTTGCTTCATTTCCAGAAAACGCCCTGTCTCGGTACCTGCCCGTCCTACGAGGCGACCATCATGGAAAGTGGCAGCATCCGCTTCATTGGGTATAGCGATGTTCCGGTCCTGGACACGGTTATTTTCACGATCTCAAACAGGCAATTGGAAGAGCTCCGGCAGGAAGTGTCTCAATTAAACTATACCTCGCTGCAGGACACCTACCTTACCAACTGGAGCGACATGCCCTCCACGATCACGACGTTCTATAAGGCTGGCAAAGAGGTGAAGCGGGTGAAGCAGGAAGAGGGAGGACCGCAACCCCTGCTGGACTTCCAGGAGAAAGTACACACCCTGCTTATGGGTTTAGCTGATGAAGAGGCGAAGAAAAGACTGCCCATCCGATAAATGCTGCGTCATCAACAAGAGCGGCCACTGTTCTCAATTTTTTTTCATTTCCCTGTCCTTGCTATACTCTAGTCCGAAATGTTGCCTCTTCCCGCGACAGCCCCATTTTCAGTAGCTGTATCTTAATAACACTAGTTTTAAATATAGGACAAACTCCTGTTGCCGTTTTGAGAAATCAATAACTAAACCCAGTTCAGGCCGTAAAAAATTAGAGTGCCATGGCAACGAGCCATATTTGAAAAGTAATACTAATATATCATATATAGTAATAATTTTAAATTATTGACTACGATAAGTTTTAATTCAAAACAGGCTATATAAGCACGAAATGGCTTGCAGTAAGAGTTTAGAAATCAGGTATCCTGAACACAACATTTTACAGAAAGCGCATGGACTGCCTTTCATGCCAAGGGCTTGGTGGTAGTCTTGATCTTAAATCGAAACAATGGGAACAAGATTCCCAAGATAATATCTGGGTCGTGGAGTCCCCAGGCTTAATGAAGGCAAAAGAACTCCTTTGTACAAAATAATACACACAACTATGGAACGACAAACCGTAATAGGCATTTTTAAAGAAGGTATAGACGCACAGGCTGCGGTGCAAAAGCTAGAGAGCACACACCACATTGGCCGTGATAAAGTAGATATAGCAAACCCTGCCTCCGCTTCAGCGAAGCACGTGGGCAGCAGCACAACAAATAGAGACAATGACAGTGTAAGCGGCTTCTTCGGATCATTATTTGGCCAGAACGACGATGCCAGCAAACACACACAGGCAGCCCGCAAAGGCTGGGTGGTAACGGTGCATGCCGATTCCCGCCAAGAGGCTGAACAGGCCGCCGCGGTGCTGGATTCTTGTGGTGCCGTGGATGTAGACGAGACTGCGAGTCCACAGGCGGGTATGAACAGGCCGCCACAGGATACAACTCAGACCAGAACCGGACAAACCGGCGACTCGAGCCAGACGATTCCGATCATGGAAGAGCGCTTGAACGTTGGAAAACGTGAAGTAGAACGTGGCGGTGTGCATATGAGAAGCCGTATCGTAGAGCGCCCGGTAGAGGAACACCTGCGATTGCGGGAGGAACACCTTGACATTGAACGCAACAAGGTCAACCGTCCGGCCACTGACCGTGACTTCCAGAATTTTAAGGAAGGTGAGATCAATATCACAGAACGCGCAGAGGTGCCTGTTGTGAACAAGGAGGCCCGCGTTGTGGAAGAGGTAAAGATCAGCAAGCACACAGAGGAGCGTGACGAGACCGTAAGAGGAACCGTGCGCAAAACGGATGTGGACATTGACAAACAAGATCGGAATAGAGACCAGGACCTTCGTAACCCGGGCAACAAACCCGGTAACCCTCGGAACATTTAGGGATAAGTTTTTTAGATAAGGCAAGAGGCAGTCATCAGGTGGCTGCCTCTTGCTTTTTTATGGACTGAAGGAAAGCTTTGTAACAAGCAGTAGACCAGGAACTATACCTTACCATACCCGTAAAAAGTGAGAACATCGGGGCACCTTGTATGAACGAGTCTCCCAAAAAACAGCCAAAAACTATGAGCAAGAAAACAGACAAACTGAAATCGGAATTTGACGAGAAACTGCGCGAAGGCTATACCAATTATCCTCCGGATGATCGGGACATGCAGGATGCACATGGCCGGGAAAAGCTGGATGTCGATATCGCGTACAATAAGACTATACCGGTGATTGAAGAGCAGGTGCTGGTGGAAAAAGAAGTAAGGGAAACCGGCAGCGTGCACATTGCCAAGGAAGTTCACCGCGAAAATGTAGACCTGGATCTGCCGATCATACACGAGGAGGCAGAAATAGAGCGCGTTGAAATAAACCAGTATGTAGACACACCTCCCCCGCCCGTGCGTTACGAAGGCGACAAAATGATTATACCTGTACTGAAAGAAGTGCTGGTGGTAGAAAAACGTCTGCTGGTGGTGGAAGAGATACACGTAACCAGGCGTCGTACGGAAGAACACAACACAGAGCACATCGAACTGCTCCGCGAGGAAATACGCGTGGAGAGGAAGAGAAACAACCCTGACAGGCCCGAGCGCTAAGCTCATTTAAAGGAGCTGGTTTGAAATAATATAGTTCCACGGTACGTTTTATAGGAAACGAAGCAACGAACAGGCGGGTCCGGCAGCTTATCAGGCAGTCGGACCCGCCTGCTTTTAGACCGCTAAAAATGCGCTTAACTCCTGAGCAACCGCCTTTCCATCGCTCCTACCCAGAATGTGGATAACCCCTGAAATCGTGGATAAAAATATACCTCTTCGGGCGTGGAACATCATACGTTCTGTGCAAAAAACTGTATCTTTGTAAAAGTTCTATACCCGGAATGGGCTAACAGATTATAATGCCAAACTATGGAAATAACGTATTACGGACAGTCCTGCTTTCTTTTCAAAATCGGTGAGCATCGCATTCTATTTGACCCGTTCATCTCTCCCAACGAGCTGGCTAAACATATTGACGTGGACGGCATCAAGGCAGATTACATCCTGCTTTCACACGGCCACCAGGACCATGTGCACGATGCCGAGCGCATCGCCAAAAACAACGATGCCACCATTGTAGCCAATTTTGAGATCACGAGCTGGTACGAGGATAAAGGTATTGAAAAGACCCACCCGATGAACACTGGCGGTAAGGTAACGCTGCCGTTCGGCACCGTGAAGATGGTGAACGCCGTGCATTCCAGCTCCTTGCCGGATGGAACCTACGCAGGTATAGCAGGCGGATTTGTGGTGGAAACAGAGAATCAGACATTTTATTTTGCCGGCGATACGGCCCTTACCTACGACATGAAGCTGATTCCTGAGCAGTTTGACCTGGACTTTGCGCTGTTGCCGATCGGCGACAACTTCACCATGGACATCCACGATGCCCTGGTAGCGGCAGACTTTGTGCAGGTAGACCAGGTGATCGGCATGCATTACGATACTTTTCCTTATATCCAGATAGACCATCAGGAAGTGAAGGAAGTGGCGCAAATGGCCGGCAAGGAACTAATATTGATGGAGATAGGTCAGACTATAAACCTATAATTTTTAGATGGGAAAGATAATAGCGGTTGCAAACCAAAAAGGTGGCGTAGGCAAGACCACCACAGCCATAAACCTGGCTGCGAGCCTGGCAGCCCTCGAATATAAGACATTGCTGGTTGACGCAGACCCACAGGCCAACGCCACATCGGGACTCGGCTTCGACCCTGCCAGTATTACCACCAGCATTTACGAGTGCATGGTGGAAGATGTGACGATACAGGACATTATCCTGAACTCGCCGAACATCGAGTTTCTGGACCTGATCCCGTCGCACATCGACCTGGTGGGCGCTGAAGTGGAGATGATCAACGTGCCGAACCGGGAGGAGAAAATGCGCGAGGCACTGGCTCCGCTCAAGGAGGTATACGACTTCATCATCATCGACTGCTCCCCTTCGCTTGGCCTGATCACGGTGAACTCCCTGACGGCGGCAGACTCGGTGATCATACCGGTACAGTGCGAGTATTTTGCATTGGAAGGTTTGGGTAAACTCCTGAATACCATTAAGATCATTCAGTCGCGCCTGAACACGGAGCTGGCCATAGAGGGCATTCTGCTGACGATGTACGACGTGCGCCTGCGCCTGAGCAACCAGGTGGTGGAAGAAGTACAGACGCACTTCCAGCAGATGGTGTTTGATACGATCATCCCGAGAAACGTGAAGTTGAGCGAGTCGCCCAGCTTTGGTATACCTGCCCTGTTGCACGATGCTGAAAGCAAGGGCGCGATGAGCTACCTGAACCTCGCCCGCGAGATAGCAGAGAAGAACAGCGTTGCGCTGGCGAAATAACCTTACGATTACATGTCCGACAACAAGAAACAAGCAGCAGTACGCAAAGGCGGTCTCGGCCGGGGCCTTGGCTCTCTTCTGGAGGGTAACAAATACACCGGCAAAACTGCCGAATCTACCACCATTAACGAAGTCAATACCATCGCAGATATAGCCATTGACCAAATACAGACGAACCCCTTCCAGCCCCGCACGCACTTTGACCAGACGGCGTTGGAGGAACTGGCTGAGTCTATCCGCATACAGGGCATCATTCAGCCGATCACCGTTCGTCAGCTTGACCAGAACACGTATCAGCTGATATCGGGTGAGCGCCGTTACCAGGCCGCCAAAATGGCGGGGCTGACCGAAATACCGGCGTACATCCGCAAGGCCGACGACCAGCAGATGCTGGAGATGGCCCTGATCGAGAACATTCAGCGCGAGAACCTGAACGCGATCGAGATTGCCCTCTCCTACCAACGCCTGCTCACGGAGTGTAGCCTGAAGCAGGAAGAACTTGGCGACCGGGTGGGCAAGAAGCGCACGACTGTGACGAACTACCTGCGCCTGCTCAAGCTGCCGCCAGACATCCAGATCGCTCTGCGCGACAACGTGATCAGCATGGGCCATGCCAGAGCGCTCATCAACATCGACACCATCGACAAGCAGCTCGAAATCTTCCGCAAAGTGGTAGCCGAAGAACTATCGGTGCGCAAGGTGGAGGAGCTTGTACGCAACGTACAAAATGCGAGTAAAAAGCCGGATCCGCAACAAAAACTGGTCTTCAACAAGTATGATGATGAGTTGAAGGGAGTGGAGAAAAAGCTTTCTTCGCAATTTGGTACCAAAATTTTGGTGAAGGCCAACAACGACGGCAAGGGAGAGATCAAGATCCCGTTTGTGTCGGTGGAGGAACTGAACCGTATTCTGGAGATTCTGAACTACTAAGAGAACAGCATGAGGTTAGCGCCCGGTATAGCTTTATTGGTGGTATTGTTTGTGTCGCAGCTGCTGCCTATGCAAGCTAGAGCGCAGGTGGTCACATCTGGCCCGGACTCGGTGTTGGTCATTACCTCTGAAGCGGATACCACGCAGCAGAAGCAGTTTTTCCTGAGCGGCTTCAAAAACCTCGGGCGGCCTGGCCGCGCTGCGCTTTTTTCGGCCATCATACCTGGTGCAGGCCAGGTATACAACGGCGCCTGGTGGAAAGTGCCCATCATTTATGCCACTGGCGGTGTGCTGGGTTACTTTATCATCGACAACAACAACAAGTACCAGGACTTCCGGAATGCGCTCAATGCCCGTACAGACAATAACAGCGGCTTCTATCAGGTATACGACGCCTATTATTTTGACAGAATATATGGTGCTAATGTGCCAATCGGAACCAAGAACCTGCGTTCGAGCCGCGACTTCTACCGCCGTAACCGCGACCTGACAATTATTATATCGGTGCTGGCTTATGGTATGCAGATAGCAGAAGCCTACGTGCACGGCCACCTGCGCGAGTTTGACGTGAGCGACAACCTGAGCCTGCGTGTGCAGCCCGACGTGTTCCGCACACCAGCTGCCAACGGCGTCACGCCTGGACTTACCCTTACTTTATACACCCGAACTAAATGAGAATCCTGTTGATCGGCTATGGCAAGATGGGGAAAACCATTGAGCAGATGGCCCTTGCTAAAGGTCACCAGATCGCTGGCACCATTGACCATACCAATGCCGATACGCTGCAGAATTACAGCCCGGCAAATACGGATGTCGCCATCGAATTCACCCACCCGGAGGCTGCCTTTGGCAATATTTCTTACTGTCTGAAACAAGGTATACCAGTGGTTTCCGGCTCTACCGGCTGGCTTGACAGGTATAGCGAAGCTGCGGCTTTGTGCCAGGAAAACAAAGGCGCTTTCTTCTATGCTTCCAATTATAGCGTGGGCGTTAATTTGTTTTTCCATTTTAACGAATATATTGCCAGTAAAATGCAGGCCTATAAGGAGTACAGTGTCTCCATCCGCGAGATCCACCACCTCCAGAAGGTCGACAAGCCAAGCGGCACAGGCATCACTACCGCCGAAGGTATACTCGCCAGCTACCCTACCCTGCAAAGCTGGGCAGCTGATGATGATTCAGACAAATCGAAGCTGAACATTATTTCGGAGCGTGAGCCGGATGTGGTGGGCACCCACATCGTGACTTACGAATCGGAAGTAGACAAAATAGAACTGGGCCACATTGCCCATAGCCGTGCCGGTTTTGCCGAAGGCGCCCTGATGGCAGCCGAGTGGCTCAAAGACCGCCAGGGAGTGTACGGCATGAAAGACATGCTCAACCTGTAGAAACAAAACGCTTTATCAATGAAAGTAAAGTTTTGGGAGAAGAAGCCTGCAAGCAAGGCCCCTAAAAAGAAAAAGAGCTTTGCACGTGAGTGGGGCGATGCGATCCTGTTCGCCGTAATCGCGGCCAGTTTAATTCGCTGGGCTACTTTTGAGGCCTACACCATCCCGACGCCTTCCATGGAGAAGACCCTATTGGTAGGTGACTTCCTGTTTGTGAGCAAGCTGCACTACGGTCCGCGCACCCCGATCACGCCGCTGCAGGTGCCGCTCACCCACCAGACGATCTGGGGCACCAACATCCCCTCCTACTCCGACGCGATCCAGCTGAAATCCTACCGACTGCCTGGTTTCTCTGAAGTGAAGCGCAACGATGTGGTCGTGTTCAACTACCCGCCGGAGGAGCAACATCCGGCTGACTTGCGCACCAATTACATCAAACGCTGCATCGGCATTGCCGGCGACTCCATCGAGTTGCGCGACATGCAGGTATACATCAACGGAAAGGCGGCAGAGAACCCGGAAAAGATACAGTATAAGTACTTTCTGGCTACCGAACAGCGCCTGGCCGAGAAGTTCTTCCTGGAGCGTGACATCACGGACGTGATCCAGTGGCAGGGTGGTTATATTGTTGATACCTCCCCTGAGAAAGCCCAGGCCCTTGCAAAACTAGACTTCATTAAAGATGCCACCCTCCTGATGGATGAAGCCGGTAAAGGCGATGCCGAGGTGTTCCCGCATGTGCCGAGTAAGTACGAGTGGAACAAGGACAACTTCGGTCCGCTTTACATCCCGAAAGAAGGCGCCACCGTGGCTATAACGCCTGAGACGCTGCCTTTCTACGAAAAGGTGATCGTGGGTTACGAGCATAACGAGAATGCTGAGGTGCGCGACGGCAAGCTCTTCATTGACGGCGCAGAGGCCACGAGCTATACCTTCAAGCAGGACTACTACTTTATGATGGGCGACAACCGTCACAACTCACTCGACTCCCGCTACTGGGGCTTCGTACCCGCCGACCACATCGTGGGCAAGGCCGTCATGATCTGGATGTCCACCGACCCCTACGGCGGCTTCCTCGACAAGATCAGATGGAACCGACTGTTTAAAACGATCGAATAAGGTATAGCATAGGTATAGAAATGAAACCGCCAGTTCTGAGAGGAGCTGGCGGTTTTTGTTTTAAGCATTTATAAGCAAGTACTTGTTAAGAAATATCGTATATTAGATGTTTAATATACTTTGTATTAAAAAATAACATTTTAACTCGTCAGGAAGTCCCATATCTATCTTATAAATAGTGGTAGCAAGTTTTCTCCATATTATCATATAGCAGTCATAAAATATGAGCTATAGTAAGAAGCAGATCACTAAAGCAGGTAAGATTCTTTTAACTTCAAAATCAATTGAAGAGCGTAACGCTGCTCTTGAGCTTATCAATATTTGGAGGTCTAATCATCTACATCCTCTGAATGTGATGAAAAATAGTTTACTACGTCTTTTAAATCAAAATAAGATTGAGCCTCTCATTGTATCACAAAGGTTAAAACGCTTAACCTCTATTGAGTACAAACTAGATTTGAACGAAAGTATGGGACTAGGTGGTATGCAGGATATAGGTGGATATAGAGCTGTTGTTAAAGATACTAAAGACCTTTTTAAGCTTAAAAGACTCTTAGAAAAGAACACAAATAACCATACTTTAAAAAGAACTGTTGATTATGTTCATTCGCCTAAACCATCTGGTTATAGAAGTATTCATTTTATTTATGATTACAACTCTAAATCTGAAAAATATAAGGGGCTCCAATTAGAGTTACAGATACGGACAAAATTACAACACAACTGGGCTACAGCAGTTGAAACTGCTGGTATTCTCACCAAAACTTCTTTAAAGTCAAGTCAAGGCCCGGATGAGTGGCTTTATTTTTTCAAAATAGTTAGCTCCCTCTTTGCAATCAAAGAGAAACTGCCAGTATTGCAGGAGCATACCAAGTTAAGTATGGAAGAACTAATGGTAGAATGTTCTAACTGTACAGTCAAATTGAATATTATAGATATTTTAAAAGCTTTAAGAATATCTGCAAAACAAATTGAAATCGACAAATTTAATGGAGATTACTATTTGATCAATATTAACTTATTAAAGAAATTCGTACATATTACTACGTTTAAAAAAAGTGATTTTGAATCTGCTTCTGAAGAATATCTAAATTTGGAGAAAACTATTAAAGACAATGAAAATGCTGTTGTCTTAGTAGCAGCTTCCTCAATAAAATCCCTTAAAAAGGCATACCCAAGTTACTTTCTAGATACATCTGAATTTATAAGTGCATTAGAAAGGATTAATGATAACTGTAAAAGGTTGAATCTAACAAACAGCTACAAATAGAAAATTGTAAAAGATTAATCCACTTATAAGCATAAAGGTCATATCCCTATTCAACTAACAATCAATAAGTTTTTAGCAATTAATTGTTCTGTAAGTAATAAATACATTAGAGATGACCACAACGCCCGAACACGACGCACGCATAGCCAATATGACCTTTGCGTCAGTATACCCGCACTACCTTGCCAAAGTTGAAAAGAAAGGTCGTACCAAAGAGGAACTGCACCAGGTCATCACTTGGCTGACGGGTTTTGATGATGAGCAGTTGCAAAAGCTGATAGATGAGAAAGCAACCTTCTCAGACTTTTTTGAGCAGGCAGACCTAAACCCAAATGCTCAGCTGATAACAGGGGTGATCTGTGGTTATCGGGTAGAAGCAATTGAAAACCCGCTGACAAAACAGGTCCGCTATTTAGACAAGTTAGTAGACGAACTGGCAAAGGGTAAAAAGATGGAGAAGATCCTGAGGACGACATAGCCAGAAGCTGCAAATAACGCTACAAAATAAACCATGAAAAAACACTTGCTCAGGTATAGCCTATACCTGCTCCTACCCTTCCTCACGCTAGCCTGTACTCAAAAAATGACAACTACTGCCAGCAATCCCCAAACCGGACAGCAAGTGATCGAGGCCATGCACCGCCATTGGGAAAACAAATGGTATCCGAATTTCGCCTTCGACCAGCGCGCCATTTTCTATAAAGATGATCAGGTAACTCGCGAGGAGGTCTGGCAGGAGATCTACAGCTATCCCGCCAACCTGCACATCCGCTTCGATGGCTTTGAGACGGGCAACGGCGTGATCTACAACCAGGACACGGTCTATACCTTTAAGGAAGGGCAACTGGTGAACAAACAACATTCCATTCATCCGCTGGTACTGCTTAGCTTCGATGTGTACTTCTATGACCCTGCCACCACCATCCGCAAGGCACAGGAGCTGAACTTTGACCTGAGTCAGTTTACGGAAGCTATCTGGCAGGGCCGCGATGCCTATGTTGTCGGCACAACCGACCCGAACGACCAAAGCCGCAGTCAGTTTTGGGTAGACAAAGAGCACCTGTATGTGGTGCGCATTTTAACAGACAGCAAAGGCGTAGCACGGGATGTGGAGATGAACAACTACCAGGAAATCGAGGGGAACATGGTGGCAACCGAGATCGTGTTTAAAAACGACGGTCAGTTATTTCTGCGCGAAGAGTACTTCAACATCTCCTTCCCTGAAAAAGTAGACCAAAGTTGGTTTGATCCGAAGCAGTTTACAACTACAAACTGGAAGAAGTAACCAACTTGCGGGAAGCGTTGGAATTCGTATAAAAGTATAAAGGGGCCTAAAGCCCCTTTTTCCATTCAAGTATACCTGCCTTGCCATTTCGACCTGGGGTAGGGATCCTCGTTTTGGGAGAAATCAGAAACAGTGCTTAAACTTTAAGAAGCTCCAGATCTCTCCTATTGTCGAGAAGACAAAATGTGGCCTTACCAGTCTATCGGCTCTTTGCCCTGCGCTTTCAGGTACTCGTTGGCTTTACTGAAGTGTTGCGTGCCAAAGAATCCCCGGTCGGCGGCGAAAGGCGAAGGGTGGGCGGCTTTGAGGACCAAATGCTTGCTTTCGTCAATAAAGGCACCTTTTTTCTGCGCATAGGCGCCCCACAACATAAACACGACGCCGGTTTTCAGGTCATTCACTTTAAGCACCACCGCGTCGGTGAACTCTTCCCAGCCTTTTTTCTGGTGAGAGCCTGCATCGCCGGCACGTACGGTTAGCGTGGCGTTGAGTAAAAGAACACCCTGTTCGGCCCAGCGTTCCAGATTTCCGGTGGCCGGTAGGTCTTTGCCGAGATCGTTTTTGATTTCCTTGAAAACGTTGACCAGAGAGGGAGGTATACGCACACCGTCCTTCACCGAAAAAGCCAATCCGTTTGCCTGATTAGGACCATGGTAGGGGTCCTGGCCTAAAATAACTACCTTTACCTTATCGAAGGGGCAGTATTGGAAAGCGCTGAAAATCTGGTTGCCCGGCGGGTAAACTTTTTGAGAGGTGTACTCGTCTTTAACAAATGACACAAGGTTTTTGAAATAGGGCTTTTCAAATTCTTCTTGCAGGATATTCTGCCAGCTTTCTTCTATCTTTACATTCATAGTAGTCTGTAGGGGTATGGGGTTTGCCTGGTAACAGGTAGCAGGCCTTGGAGGGCTATACCTGAAACGGATTCTAATTATACAAAAAACTCTGTAACATGGATACAAAAACTACAGAAGGAGTAAAAGTAACGGTCACGACCAACTACCTGCCCGATTACTCCAGTCCGGTACAGCAGCACTTCGTATTTGCTTATAAGATCAGTATAGAAAATAACAGTGAGTTCACGGTGAAGCTTTTGCGTCGCCACTGGTACATCCACGACGCCACCGGCACGATGCGTGAAGTGGAAGGGGAAGGCGTGGTAGGCCAGCAGCCCGTGCTGGAGCCCGGCGAGTCGCATGAGTACGTATCGGGCTGCAACCTGAAGACAGGTATGGGCAAAATGCGCGGTACCTACCTGATGGAGCGCATGGTCGACGGCAAGCAGTTCCATGTCACCATACCGGAGTTCTCGCTCATCGTACCGTACAAGTTGAATTAAATTGTTGAATTGCTGATTTCGCTATACCTGAATTAATCGTTGCTGGTTAAAATTGTCGAATTGTTCATTTGGCTATAACTTTATTATTGCTAATTGTTGCATTGCTAAATTGTTGAAAGGGTTATACCTTTAATTTTTGGAAAATGATGGTTTCAGCGTATTTATTGTTCTCCTAAGTAAGGAGAAACAACAGTTTAGCCATCAACAATTTAACAATTTAAAAAATGCTCCCCTTCCACCTTGCGGCAAATTACCTGCTCTACCGCCTCAGGGCTTTTAAGCTGCACGGAGTCCACTCCCCTTTCGTATTTGAGCTGTACCAAAACGTGATTCTGCACGAGGGCGGCTACTATGCCTATTCGCTGATTGAGGAATTGCGGGGTTCGTTGTTGCTGGAGGATCGTGCTATACCTGTCACCGATTTTGGGGCCGGGCCTAAGGCGGGATTGAAGAAAAACCGTAAGATCAGCTACATTGCCCGCACTTCGGCTAAGCCAGCCAAATACGCGCAATTGCTTTTCCGATTGGTAGCCCATTTTCAGCCCAAAACCATCTTTGACCTGGGCACTTCGCTGGGTATTACTTCCTCATACCTGGCCATGGCGAACAAGCAGGCCAGTGTCTATACCTTTGAAGGTTGTCCGTTTATTGCCGCAGAAGCGAAAGCAACTTTTAAGAAATTGGAACTGAAGCACGTACACCAGGTTATCGGCAACCTGGATGATACACTGGCACGGCAACTGCAGCAAGTAGAGCAGCTCGACTTTGTGTTCTTCGATGGGAACCACCGCTACGAACCCACCATGCGCTATTTCGAGTCCTGCCTCAGTAAGCACCACGAGCACAGTGTGTTTGTGGTGGACGATCTGTATTGGTCATATGAAATGAAGCGGGCCTGGCAGCACATCAAGCAGCACCCACAGGTATGCCAGACCGTTGACTTGTTTTACATCGGCTTGGTGTTCTTCCGAAAAACGCAGCCGAAAGAGCATTTTACACTGCTGTATTAATCGTTTTCTTTTACTACCTGCGCCTGCCAGCCGCCATACACACCCTTAAACTCTTCGGCTAACTGCCACAAACCCAGGGTAGTGGCATGGATCTCTTCTTCGGTAACGGCCTGCACTTTCGCTATCACGATGCTGAAGGGAACATCCGTCTCGTTTTGATTCTCACCTTCCTGCACCACGGTATAGCCGGTATCTTCTGCCTCACTTTTAAAGGCCGCGCGGTCGGTTTCCGATGCGAAACTCACAAAATGCGACACGGGGCGGGGAATGTGGTGTTCATCTCCCTGCTCGGCCATCATGCGCAGAATGCGATTGTTTTTGATACTTTGCATATCAACTGGCTCCGGAAAAAGGAAATCCAGGTATAGGCCCCAATCAGGGTCGTGGAGGGTGTTGGAGGCGAAGGTATAGTCCGGAAACTGTTGCATGATGTTAGTGGCAATCACTTCCGGCAGGGCCTCCTGGCCACTGTAGAAGTAAAAGCTGCGCTTGCCGTCGTGCAGCAGTTTGCCCACAAATGCTGCCTGCAGTGAGTTTTGAAACTCCTCCACCAGCGCTTCTTCTATCGCCTCCAGCTGCTCCCACTCCGCTTCATCGGCAGGAAAGCCGTCTGCATCGGGTTGCTGCAGGGCCACGACTAGCTCAAAAGCCCGGTGCTTCTCAGGTATAGGCGCCTCGTGTTCAAAAGCCAGATCGACGCTCACGCAAGCCGGGCGCTCGTTGATGTCGCAGAAATAAACTTCCCACTCTGGGGTATGGGCAGGTACGGTCATAGGTATAATCTGAAAGAAATAAGGAGAGCATCAACACCAGTCAATGCTCTCCTTTCATACGTGAATGAGTTACTTAGCGAATCGCCTGACGGATGCGGACCAGCTTCTGGAGCAGGCCTTCGAGCTGGTCGAGTGGCAGCATGTTGGCGCCGTCTGACTTGGCAACGGAGGGCTGCGGGTGTGTTTCGATGAAGAGTCCGTCGGCACCCACCGCAATGGCTGCTTTGGCAATCGTCTCGATCAGGGCAGGCTTACCACCTGTTACGCCTGAGCTCTGGTTCGGCTGTTGCAGCGAGTGCGTAACGTCCATTACCACTGGCGCTCCGGTTGTCTGCATTTCAGGCAGGTTACGGAAGTCCACGACCATATCCGAATAGCCGAAGCTGTTGCCACGATCCGTCAGGATCACCTTGTCGTTACCGGACTCGCGTACCTTGTCCACTGCAAAGCGCATGGCCTCACCGGAGAGGAATTGCCCTTTTTTGATGTTCACTACCTTGCCGGTGTTGGCGGCAGCTACCAGCAGGTCCGTTTGGCGGCAAAGGAAAGCCGGAATTTGAAGCACATCCACATATTCAGCCGCCATAGCCGCCTCAGGGCTTTCGTGGATGTCCGTTACGGTAGGGATATCGAATGTCTGGCTCACCTTCTGCAGGATGCGCAGTGCTTTCTCGTCGCCTATACCTGTAAAGGAATCCAGGCGGGAGCGGTTGGCTTTGCGGTAAGAGCCTTTAAAAATCAGCGGAATTTCCAGTTTATCAGTAATGGAAACGAGTCGCTCGGCTATCTGCAGGGCCATTTCCTCGCCCTCGATGGCACAAGGACCGGCCATCAGGAAGAAATTGCCGGAGCCGGTATGTTTTAATTTCGGTATTTCGAACATGATCAGTATCTAAGTTAAGCCTTCCGGCCTGCAAATTTAGTCAGATGCGGGGGGAAAAAGAAATGAGTGATTGCGTGAATTAGTGATTGAGTGAATTGTAGATTATTGGAAGGTTAAATTGTTGATAGTTGAATAGTGAAGGTCATTGTAGGGACAGGTCGTGTCCTGTCCGCGCGATGGCTGTGCTTTGAAAAAGGAATGGCTTAATCCATCCCTGCCTCTCAAAAGACCAAGAAATGATCATTCGAAAGGAATAAACTCCAAACCCAATGTCATTCTGTTAAGAAACTTGTTTAAAGGGAGGTTAAGCTTAAACTACTGGCAACCAAGATCCTTACAGGATGACAAATATTGTTGTATAAAGTGGATCTGCTCCTAAAATGAAATTTCGGTGCACGATTCGGGCAGGTCGCGACCTGTCCCTACAAATCCACTAACTCCTAAACTCCCCTCTTCCTCAATTCCACAAACAGCTCTTTCCCTTGCCGTGGCTGGATGGAATTGTTAGCTGTTTCGAAGTGCAAAAAATCAAAGTAAGGCTCGAAATAGGTGCTGTATTCTTCGCGACTGCCGCCAAAGGGTGGTCCAGTGTGCTCAAATGTAGTATCGAAGAGCAGGCCAACGAGTTTTCCTCCTGGTACGAGCAGTTCGGCACATTTGCGGGCGTAGTTGGTTCGGAGCTGCGGATCGATGGCACAGAAGAAGGTTTGCTCTATGATCATGTCGAATCTGTCGTTGAGCTCAAAGAAGTCCTGCAGTAGCAATTGGTCTTTGGGGAAGTCCGGCACCCGTTCGGAAAAGCGCTGTAGGGGCGCCTCAGCAACATCGGCTACATAGGTATGCACAAAGCCTTTCCGGAAAAGATACTCCGCTTCGTAGGCATTGCCGCAGCCCGGAACCAGTATGCGTTGGCCCTTGTTAGGCATCTGATCAAAATAATCGCGGAGGGGCGGCGTTATAGCCCCAACATCCCAACCCGTCTGGCCCAGTTGGTAGCGGTTTTGCCAGTAGTCGGCATTAAATTCTTGTTTCATCTTGTATGATAATACAGCAAAAGTCTTAAATTTGAAACTTGCATACGCACCATTCCAGACAATAAAAGCTTAAAAAATGAGTACGCTGGAAAAAAAAGACACCCAAAACGAACATCAGCCCATGAACCCTTCTGAAAAAAGAAGCAACCGCAAACTCCTCATTAGTGGTCTCCTTGTCATCCTGATCAGTATCAACGGCATTCTGCTATACATGAACTATCAGAAAAAAGAGAAAAATGAGGAGCAGGCCGAGGTGATCCGTGTGAAAGATAAGGAGCTGGAGAACCAGATAAAAGTTTACGAGGCCCTGAAAGCTGATTTTGAGCGCCAGAGCCAGGAGCTGCAGGCCATGGGTCTTGAGAATGACTCGCTGGAAGCACAGATCGCTTCTATTTCATCTGACCTGAACGAGCTGCGCGGCTTCCGCAAGAGCAGCTACAGCCTGGCCGACCAGCGTCGTTTCCGTGACCGTGCGCAGGCCTTTGAGCAGCAACTGAAGCAGAAGGACCAGGAGATCGCCACTTTGAAAGAGGACAACGAAGTGCTCTTTACGGAGAACACCTCGCTCAAAACAACCCAAAACCGCCTCAGCGACAGCCTGACCACCATGAAGTCGACAAACGATAACCTGGTGGAGAAGGTGAAAGTGGCCTCCAGACTCGAAGCCCAGCGTATGAATGTGCAGGTGGTTAATAAGCGTGGCAAAGAGCTGGATGACAAAGACAACGAGTTCAAAATCAGAAACGTGGAGAAGATTCGCGTGGCTTTCAACCTGGGCAAAAACGATGTGGCACCACGTGAGCCGAAGACGATCTACATGCGTTTGATCGAGCCGGATGGTGCAGCGCTGTACAACCTGTCTACCGGCTCAGGCTCTTTCGAGATTGATGGCCAGGACATGTACTACACGGCCAAGCGCGATATTGTATTCGACAACACGCAGCAGCAGGTGAGCTTTGTATACGCTAAAAACGCCGAGTACAAAAAAGGCCAGCATACTATTGAGCTGTATGCCGATGGCTTCCTGATCGGAACCACCAGCTTTGTGCTGAAATAGCAACATAAACCCTAAAGTCTGAAAGCCCCGGTCTGTATGGCCGGGGCTTTTTTGTGCTTGTTTATACCTACACAAGGTATAACCTGACTAATTGTTGTTGCAGGTATAGGTCTAGGTTAATTGCTTATACTTTGTTAGTATAATTGCTGCACTAGGTAGGTATAGCTGCCGGCATCAGCATACAGAAATGCCAAGACCACTTGTAGCATAGCTTTCAGGTATAAAGGATCGGTTTATCATTTCAACCGTCATCAATTTATCAGTACAACAAGTCAACCATCAAGAATAGGTATAGCCGAGTTAACAATTTAACAATACAGCCATCAACAATTTAAAAATCAACAAGTAAATCCATAAAAAAAACCCTTTCCTGGGGAAAGGGTTTTAGTCCATCGTTCACATGAAATTCTCTAATGCAGGCATTAGAATTTAATCAACAAGAAATCTTTATTCCACCAGCATACTACTGCGGTGCTGTATTACTTTAAAACTCTCCACCATCTTCACCGACTCGTGCACGTCTTCTGTGAAGATGGCTACAAAGGAGTCCGGCTCGGCGTTTTCCAGTGCATAAGCGATAGCACGCATTTCTTCCGGTATCACCTTCACCTGCTTGTGCGGCGCCACGTCCTCTATACCTTGCAACATTGGCAAAGTGATCTCCTCAGGAGTCTTGCCGCGCAGGTCGTTGTCGAGGCGGATGATGATCTCGTCGAAGATCTCCCCTGCCACACGCCCCATTTCGTAGAAATCCTGCGTTCTACGATCTCCAACGCCGGCAATGATGCCAACCTTGCGCGACACGTCCAGGTCCTCCATAAAGCCTCCTATGGCCTTCAAACCGCCCACGTTGTGCGCGTAGTCCACCAGCACCTCCAGGTTCGGGAACTTGAACAGGTTCATGCGACCCGGCGTTTTGTCCGGTGAAGGTATAAAGGTGCGCAGTGCACGCTTAATGTCTTCTATGTCAAAGTGCGATACATAGCCAGCCAACGCGGCGGCCAGTATGTTTTCAATGTTAAATTTCGCTCTTCCTCCAAAAGTCAGCGGTACATCCCCCACCCTGTCGATGCGGATCTTGTAACTGTTCTTGAAGATGGAGATATACCCGTTTTCAAAAACTGCCGCCAAACCGCCTTTGGCAATGTGCTTGAGTATGCGCGGATTGTTCTCGTCCATACTAAAGAAGGCAACCTTACACTTCAGCCCCTCCGCCATGGCGTATACCAGATCATCATCAGCATTCAGAATGGCGTATCCGTCCTTACTCACGCTTTTCGGGATCACCGACTTCACATTGGCCAGGTCCTCCAGGGTATGGATATCACGCAGACCCAAGTGATCGGAGCTCACGTTGGTCACAATGCCAATGTCGCACTGATCGAAGCCTAACCCCGAGCGCAGCAAACCGCCACGGGCGCATTCCAGCACCGCAAAGTTTACGGTTGGGTCTTTGAGCACAAATTGCGCACTGTAAGCCCCGGTTGTATCGCCTTTCTCGAGCAGTTTATCCTGTATGTAGATGCCCTCGGTGGTCGTAAACCCTACCTGATAGCCCTTGCTCTTGACCATGTGCGCGATCAGGCGCGTCGTGGTCGTCTTCCCGTTGGTGCCTGTCACGGCCACAATCGGGATGCGGGCCGGCTTAGTATGCGGAAATAGCATGTCAATAACCGGCTCAGCAACGTTGCGCGGCAGCCCGTACGTCGGCGAAATGTGCATCCGGAAACCAGGCGCCGCATTCACCTCCAAAACGGCTCCTCCGGCTTCATTCAATGGGATGGCAATGTCGGTTGTCATCACGTCGATGCCGCAGATATCCAGCCCCACCAGACCGGCAATTCGTTCGGCCATCAGGATGTTGTAAGGATCCACTAAGTCAGTAACGTCAGTTGCCGTGCCTCCAGTACTTATGTTCGCCGTACTTTTTAAGTATAGTACCTCCCCTTCGGACAGAACCGATTGAGTAGTAAGCTCTTTGGCCTTTAAAATATTTTTGGTGTGCTGATCAATATTAATGCGGGTCAGGGCCTTTTCGTGTCCCACACCCCTTCTCGGGTCTCTGTTAGCCTGATCAACCAATTGCTTAATTGTGGAAATACCGTCTCCTGTAACCATAGCCGGCGTGCGCATGGCAGCGGCCACAAACTTCTTGTTGATGACCAGTAGGCGGAAGTCGAAGCCCTGGATGTAACGCTCCACCATCACGGCCTCTGCATACTGCTTAGCGGCAGCCAGGCCTTTAAGTGCATCTTTCCAGTTGGTGATGTTGATGGTAGCGCCCTTGCCGTGGTTGCCGTCCAGCGGCTTGAGCACCAACGGGTAGCCGAGTCGGTCAACGGCGCGTTTCAGTTCTTCCTGGTCGTAGACGGTGGTGCCTTTCGGGACAGGTATACCTGCTTCGTCCAGCAGTTCCTTGGTGGCGTTCTTGTCGCCGGCTATCTCCACGGCGAAGCAGGCGGTGCCGCAGGTCATGGTGGCCTGAATGCGTTTCTGGTTCACTCCATAACCTAGTTGTATGAGCGAGTGCCGGTTGAGGCGGATGTAAGGTATACCGCGGCTCTGTGCCTCCGACACAATGGAGTAAGTGCTTGGACCGAAGTACTCATCTTCCCGAATCTGGTGAAGCCGGTCGATGTCTTCGTCGAGCTTATACTTCTCTCCTTTGATCAGCGCTTCGGTGATGCGGAGGGCAGCGTGTGCGGCATACTCGCCGGCGCGCTCCTCCTGGTACGAGAAGATGACGAAGTGCGTGCCCTGCTCGTGTGCCATGTAACAGCGGCCGTAGCCGCACTCCATACCTGCCAGTGTTTGCAGTTCCAGGGCGATGTGCTGCAGTACGTGCCCGAAGGTAGTGCCTTCTTCCACCGACTTAAAGAATCCGCCAGCCACGCCTTCGCTGGCGCGGTGATCGTACATATCGGGGAACATCCGTTTAAGTCGGGAAGCAAAGCCGGGAACTTCGTGGGTAAGGGTATCAGCCAGTTCTTCCAAATCCAGCTTGAGTACGATAATTTTGGGATGCTCAACAGACCAGTAGTTTGGTCCGCGCATGATGCGCAAGTCTGTAATCTTCATGGGAATGGGTAAGCAGCTTGTTTTGCCTGTCAGATATGTTGTAGGTATTGAGAGATACAGCAACCGTAAAATTGCCTGCTTGCAATACGTTTAACTCTGACAAAGGATATAGGCCGTTTTGAAAATTTACCGGGCTAAAGTGTGGGCAATTATGGATTAGCTACTTAGGTATAGGAAGACCTTCAGGAAGTGTTAAAAATACAGTCAGCGGATGGGGGTAGGTATAGCTTCGCCATTACTTTCAGTGACTATACCCATCACTGCTGCTCTCGAGAGGGGAGTTTCTACTGCCTTACAGGTATAGGTGTTGTAGGAAATTCACCCATCTCAACCTTTCCCTAAGAACAGGGGAAGAAGTTGTGCACGATTAAGTCATCCCCTGCCCCCTTCGAAGGGGGACTTTACCTACTCCATCTGTCATCCTGAAAGGATCTTGGTTGAAGGGAAAACAGGCAGTTGCTATGATACATCCCTGCCCCTCTCAAGAGAGGATTACTGTTATCGCCATTTCAAGGTATAAGCGCTGTATTTACTGTTTTGCTATACCGGGTCCAACCACCTCTAACCCCTCCTTATCCTTTAAGAGGGCCCCTACCCCCAGGCGGGGAATCTGTAAATACCAATCCAGAGGTATAAGTATTGTAGTAAATGAACATTGAAAGGTATAGCAAGACATACTTGCACTGAACCTACGAAGTAGAAAGCCTTGCCCGGTGCACTTTTACGATACTCCACTGTTCGAGCGTTCAGCGAGTTTGGAGGATCTTGACTTTTTTGCTTACTTTTTGTGTCAAGACAAAAAGTAAGTGCCCGCCGCACAGGCGAAGCTACAAAGCAAAATAGCTTGTGGTATAGAAAGACTGGAGCTACGCTAAGTATAGCCATACCGGCAGTTATACCTATACCTGGGCCAGAGGCCCCACCATAGTAGTCACGGGCGTGGACACTCGCGCCATAGCTTTTCAATCTAAGTAAGGTTGGGGATGAACCTGAAGGCAAAAAAAAAGCCCGGTCAGGTATACCGACCGGGCGATTAAGAAGAGGTAACGAGCGGATTCGAACCGCTGTAGCAGCTTTTGCAGAGCTGAGCCTAGCCACTCGGCCACGTTACCCTGATTGGAGTGCAAATATAAGCAGAGATGTATGCTTATCAAACTATAAGGCCATATTTTTTAAGCGCCAGCAGGTATAGCGCTAAGTATAAGCCCCTTATTTTTTAAATAGAATGCGCGAGATTATTTAGGAAGCGGTGCTCCTACCGGTACGGCGCAGTCGTGGCCCGGCTGACCGTGAGGCGGATTAGTGCCGGCTGCAACAGAACCAGATACCTGCGGCTGGAAAGCAGGCTGCGGTGCCGTCAGTCTAGGCTGCGCTGGCAGATTAAGTGGGGCACCCACTTCGATGTCGCAGCGGTGGCCCGGCTGGCCGTGCTCCGGATTCAGGGCCACCTGGCCTGCTGGCGCGGCCGTAGCAGCGTTACTGCTGGTTGGTGCAGTGGTGGACTGGCTGGCAGCTGTGCTGGTTGTCTTATTGTCTTCTGAGCAAGCGCTGAAACCGATCAGGGCAGCAGCCAGCAGTACGTTAACAGTTGTTTTCATGCAATGATTTAGAAAATTGTGCGACCTTCTGCTGCTGCCATCCATTTGGCAGATCAGGGCGCTTTTGTTACAACCGACAAGCTACCAAAAAGGTGCCGCAAAACCAAAGCCCTTCCGACATACGGTTACTTGTGCCTGTTCAAAAACTCTTTCGGCCTGCTATAACTTTATCGTCCGTTTCCGGGTATATTCAGAAAAACCATTATGCGCATCCGGCATGGTCCGAAACAGTTGCAGCCAAGCTGTCGTACCCAAGCTTGTTTAGACTGTTAGCCTTTACTATAACACATTATAAATCCTGGCCCTATCAGCCAGTCAGCGGTGCAGAAGGAACCAGGTCGCTGGCCCTATACCTTCGAGAGCCCGTAACGTTTACCTTTATGAACAGACTTCTATTCCTTGATGCATTAAGGGGCATTGCCGCACTCTCCGTGGCCCTTTTCCATTATACCTCCGTGTACCGCAGCCTGTACGGCCACAGCTTCTCCCCTGCTTTCGATTTTGACTATGGCTTGTTCGGAGTAGAGCTTTTCTTTATGATCTCCGGCTTCGTGATCTTCTTCAGTTTCGACAGGATCAAGAGCGGCGGCGAGTTCCTCTTTAACCGTGGCATTCGTCTATACCCGACCTACTGGTTCTGTATGATCACGACCTTTGTGGTGATACAGGCATTTGGCCTACCCGGCTTTGAGACCACCTTTGCAGATATGCTCGTGAACCTGACCATGTTCCAGAAGCTGGCCCGCGTGCCGGATGTGGACGGCGTATACTGGTCGCTGTTCTCTGAATGGATGTTCTATTTAATGATGCTCGGCCTGTTCATGACCAACAACCTGAAGCGCATTCTGTGGGTAGGGCCTGTTTGGGTCTTGCTGAGCCTGGTGCACAAATATGCCTTCAGCTTCGGACCGGTGGGTGCAATACTTAACTTATACCACGGCGTGTTCTTTTATGCCGGCATCCTCTTTTACCTGTTCATGAAGCAGCCTGAAAAGAAAAATGTCATCTTCGGGCACCTGCTGTTTAGCATCGCCTGCATTGTAGCCTTATACCTGCCGGAAGGACTGCCACACACGCTGGTCGTGATCTCTTTCTTCATCGTCATCTACCTTGGGCTGCTGGGCAAAATGGAGTTTCTGGTGAACAAGGTGCTGCTCTTCCTGGGGAGCATCTCCTATGCGCTCTACCTGATCCACCAGTTTATTGGCTACGTTATCATCAACGAGACCAGGCACCTGTTCGGCGACAGTCTGCTGGTAATCGTGCCGCCGCTGGCCATTACCCTCACGGCCGCCTGGCTGATCACAAAGTACATTGAAAAGCCGTCCGTGAGCCGCCTTAAAACCTGGTACAAGCAACGCTCCGGGCATGCCTTGCCACAAGAGAAGAAAGTGCCTGTCAGTGGTTTTGCCAAGCCGGAAACAGTCCCCACGAAGTAGGTATAGCGGGTCTGAAATCAGTACCCTGTCTGCGTATAGGCGACAGCCAACTCCGCTCCCAGCCGGGCATTGTGCTTGATCAGGGCAATGTTGGCGTCGAGGCTTTCGCCATGGCTGTGCTCTGCGATATACTTTAAGAGAAAAGGGGTAACGGCTTTGCCTTTGATATGCTGCTGCGCGGCGGCATGCAGGGCCTGGGTAATGTACCACTCCATTTCCGGTGCCGGCACTTCGAACTTTTCAGGTATGGGATTGGCGATCAGTACGGCCCCATCCAGACCCAGCTCCCACTTGGCGCGCAGGAGCCTGGCTATTTCCTGGGCAGAATCCAGGCGCAAGGGAGAGGCAAAGCCACTTTGGCGGGAGTAAAAACTCGGAAACGCATCCTGCCCGAAAGTAACAACCGGTATACCTTGCGTTTCCAGGTACTCCAGTGTCAGCCCGATATCCAAAATCGACTTGACACCTGCCGATACCACCGCGACGGAGGTTTTCCCCATTTCAGTCAGGTCCGCTGAAATATCCATCGTGGTTTCAGCGCCCCGGTGCACGCCACCGGTTCCGCCCGTTACGAACACCCGTACACCTGCCATGGCGGCAAGGCGCATGGTCGTGGCCACGGTCGTAGCACCGTCCAGTCGCTGGCTAATGACGTAGGGCATATCCACCAGACTCACTTTCCAGACATTCTTCGCCTGGCCCAGGTGCTCGATCTGCTGCTTCGCCAGGCCTACACAGCACTTGCCGTTCAGGATGGCGATGGTGGCAGGTATAGCGCCTGCTTCGCGCACCACGGCCTCTACCTCTAGGGCAGTCTGCACGTTCTGCGGATAGGGCATGCCATGCGCGATAATGGTTGATTCCAGTGCCACCACCGGCTTGCCTTCGGCCAATGCCTGCTGCACTTCGGGGTGAATTTCTAGGTAGGAGTTCATGGGGTTATGCTGGTTCTTTTGTTGAGGTTCTAAAAATGTCCGCCTAACTTAAGGAAGCCTATTACTATTATACCGGATTAAGTGATCAAGATGTTGGCAAACACGGCACGTGCATCCATCTAACGGTTCGGTATTTCGTCTTTACATTCGTAAATCAGCTGAACGACTCCGGACCTGAACCTGTTCACTTCGATCAGGTTAAGATTGATCCTCTCTTTCAGGTCTTGAAACAGCGGCTTGCCTGCTCCTAATACAGTTGGGTGTACGGAGATCCGGTAAATGTCTACCAGCCCGTGGTGGATGAAGGTGGTGATGAGTTTTGCTCCGCCATACATCCAAATGTCTTTGCCGTTCTGATTCTTCATTTCAGCAATTTTTTCAGGTATACCGGAGGTGACAAAAGTAGCCTTACTGTCCTGTCGCTGCTGGTTGGAGAAAACGATTTTCTCTTTAGCATGTACGGCCGCCCAAATGGCCTTTTCCGTTTCGCTTGCGTTGGCATCCGGCTCGTAATTGCCCCACATCTCGTAGCTCACCCGGCCATAGAGGATGGTGTCTATACTTGAAAGGAATCCCTGGAAGTCCATATCATCGTCCAGGATACACCAATCCACTTCGCCTTTCGGTCCTTCAATGAACCCGTCGAGGGTTACGGCCAGGTCTAAGATTACTTTTCTCATAGTTTGGGAGGGTTTTTCTATGTGGGGAGCTATTTAAATAAACGTTTGCGTTTAGCAGTTGCCCCTGAACCGTCATTTTTGGATAGATACTGTTTGTGGGCATCTTTTATTACACTCTGTTTTTTAACTAATATCGGTAAGCCTTATTATTTTATCCTTCCAGAATTCAAACACGGGTCTGCCATTGAGTTTTGCTTTATGTTTTTATTCCTTTAGTGCTTTCAGTATTATGTCATTTAAAGCGGATTCATTCAACTCTCCATGCGCTAGTACCTTTCCTTTCTTGTCCAGTACTACGATTGTCGGATAGAAACTAACACCGTATGCTTCGCCAATCCTCTGACCGTCGTAAACGGTCTTGTAAGCAGGTTTTGTTCTTTGGTTAAAGTTGTGAATCTCTTCCTTATTATCATGTAGATTCACCCCCAGCACCACCAATCCTTTCCCCTGAAATTTTTCGGACAGTGCATTGAGCCTGGGCACAGCTGCTATGCAATAGCCGCAGTTCTTGGTCCAAAACGCAAGTATCACTACTTTCCCCTTCAGCTGGCTGAGGCGCAATGACTGGCTGCTGTCAAACAAAGGCAGCTCCCACTCAGGTGCCGGCGTTTGCAACGCCGGCGGCTCAAGCGGTTTCCTGCGCTTTATTGCAAAGTCAGATGTGTAACTGGAGAAATACCAGGAAAGCTCTGCGGGTATGTCCGGACTTGTTTTAACATCACTGAACACGGACCTTGTAAAATCACTGTTTGCACTGTTACCCTGAATCATTTGAACAGGAATCAAACTGCTCTTGTCAACGATGATGTCATAGTTGATTTTTCTTTCAAGGCTCAAGTCTGAAAATCCGCCTAACCGGTCGATCACTCTCTTATTGAGTACCAGTTTTACCAGATAGAAATCCTGTTGCGCTATGCTTGTATCGGATACAGTTTTAATAATGTCTCGGTCTGCAAGAATAGCGGGTATCACCTTCCTGAGTGTGACCAATGAGTTGTGAAAAGGGGTGACACCAGAGAAATTCTCAAAGGTTGGCTTGGCATTCACAGTCAGGGACTTTTGTACCTTATCGAGCGTAAAGCTTTCTGTCCCGTTGTACACGAACTTGTTCTGCTCACTCTCGATTTGATAGGTAAACCCAATCACCGAATCAGGAGAAGAAAAATCCAGGAAAGCAATTCCTGAAATGCTTTGATGATAGCCCTCAGAAACATAATTAAGCTCCAAAGAATAATGATACTGTAGTGTTTTCAAGCTTTCCAGCTTTTTGTGCACATCCGTCAACAGCTGAATAGCCGTAGGTCGTTCCGAATTGCGATCGTTCAGCGCAAAGGCTGCTGTAACTCCGGTAAGGAAGAAGTTAAACACAATAGTGGCAATTAACCTGGTTGTGGACGAGACGTTCATGTTTGCTATCTTTAAACTAGTTCAAATAAACCTTCGGTCTGACAATACAGATACTCTATCTAGTAGTACCGATAAATACCCACAAGCAGGAGTACCTAATTCCACTAGCTGCACTATGTGTGGAGTTGGAATGCTTTAACTCGACGAATCTCCCCACCACCAGGTATAGCATTAAGCTAATATAACATTTATTTATGAACACTTTATCAGTACATGACATTTTTCAGGTATAGCTAAAAAACTGCCTCAAAAACAAAAAAGGCCCCGGATTGCTCCGGGGCCTTTCATTATAAGACAAGCTTACTACTAAGCGTTGTTCTCTTCTTCAGCAGACGTGTCGTCAGAATCTTTTGCCTTTTTAGCGGCAGCAGCTTCCAATTTCTTCACGCCAGCTTCTTTCTCGTTGTCCAGCATCTTCTCTTTCAGAGCAGAAAGGGCATCCAGGTCACCAAGAGTTGACTTGTTCTCTACTTCTTTCTGAACCTTAGGAGCTTTCTCTTTCTTCTCACCAGCAGCTGCAGGTGCAGCTTTCTTAGTGGCCTTCGCGATACGTGCGTTGTCAGCCTCAGAGTAAGTAGCCGTGTGCGAAAGGATGATCTTACGGTCGTCCTTAGAGAATTCAGTTACACGGAAGTCAAGCGTTTCGCCTGCCTCTACCTGAGAACCGTCTTCTTTAGCAAGACCTTTCGGGAAAGTGAAACCTTCGATGCCGTATGGCAACTCCAGTGTAGCGCCTCTGTCTGACTTCTCAAGTACAGTAGCTTTGTGTACTGAACCTACGTTGAATACAGACTCGAACGTATCCCAAGGGTTCTCCTCCAGCTGCTTGTGACCTAGAGCGAGTCTTCTGTTAGCTACATCCAGCTCCAGAACCACTACATCCAGGTTTTCGCCAACTTTCACGAACTCAGATGGGTGCTTGATCTTCTTAGTCCAAGACAGGTCAGATACGTGTACCAGACCGTCAACACCTTCTTCCAGCTCCAGGAACAGACCAAAGTTTGTCAAGTTACGAACTACGCCAGTGTGCTTCGTGCCAACTGCATACTTCGTGATAACATCTTCTTTCGTCCAAGGATCTTCAGTAAGCTGCTTAATGCCAAGTGACATTTTGCGCTCCTCGCGGTCAAGCGTCAACACAACTGCCTCTACTTCGTCGTTCTGCTTGATGAAGTCTTGTGGGTTGCGCAGGTGCTGAGACCATGACATTTCAGAAACGTGGATCAGACCTTCAACACCTGGCATTAATTCCAGGAATGCGCCGTAATCAGCTACGTTCACGATTCTACCTTTCACGCGTGAGCCAACTTCAATTTCAGCTGGCAATGCATCCCAAGGGTGAGGAGTAAGCTGCTTCATGCCAAGAGAGATACGCTTCTTGTCATCATCGAAGTCAAGCACTACCACGTTCACCTTCTGGTCAAGGTTCAATACTTCTTCTGGGTGATTAATACGTCCCCAAGAGATATCTGTGATGTGTAGCAGACCGTCTACGCCACCAAGGTCGATGAACACACCGAAGTTTGTCATGTTCTTGATAACACCTTCCAGAACCTGACCTTTCTCCAGGTTGTTCAGGATGGCTGCACGCTGCTGCTCGAGGTCTTTCTCGATCAATACTTTGTGAGATACTACCACGTTGTCGAAAGCGGCGTTGATTTTCACAACCTTCACTTCCATCTTCTTACCAACGAACACATCGAAGTCACGGATCGGCTTCACGTCGATCTGAGAACCTGGCAAGAAGGCCTCAACACCGTAGAGGTCCATGATCAGACCACCTTTGGTTCTTCTCTTCACTACACCTTCCAGAACGTTGTCGTTCTCAAGCGCGTCATAGATCTTAGCCCAAGCGCTAACGATCTTCGCTTTCTTGCGGGAAAGGATCAACTGGCCATTCGGATCTTCCTGGTCTTCGATGAACACCTCAACCTCGTCGCCCACTTTCAGCTCAGGCAGGTCTCTGAATTCAGAAACCGGCACTAGGCCGTCAGACTTGAAACCGATGTTCAGGATCACGTCACGATCAGTGATACCAACAACGACTCCTTTAACAACCTCCTGCTCCTGTACGGTAGTCAGGGTGTCGTCATACATTTTTTCCATTTCAGCGCGCTCGTCTTTGCTGTAGCCGCCACCGAAACCTTGGGTCTCAAACTTGTCCCAATCAAAATTGTCTGGAGAATTACTCATAATGTTTTACTGCTCTGAAGAAGCCACCGACTTAGAGCAATTGGCCGGTTTGGTTTGGTTTTACATTTCCCCGGGCATGTATCCAGGGCCATTCACTCGAATGAAGGGGCAAAAGTAAGAAATACTTTAAAATAAAGCTAGTATATAGAAGAGATTTCACAAAAGATCTACCAGGTATAAGTGCCTGATTTAGAAGGCATATACCTCTAATTAGCCCTAATACCCAACAAACGGAAACAACAGGTATAGCCTTACGGTCCCTCAGCAGTGGCGCCTCATTCTCTCCTGCATATTAAACAAAACTTAGGTGTACTCTTACTGGAACACAGGTATAGCCTACCTAATAATCTGCTTCTTTAGAGGGCTTGAGCATACCTTAAACACCCGATCGCTATACCTGATTTAAGGAAATGAGCACGTTAGGCGATCCAAGCTATCAACACAATTTAGTAAGTTAAACATATCATACAGTCACCAATCGTCTATACACTGAACCTTAAACACTTACCTCAGCACAACTAAATATATTAGCAACTATATATTCCTACTTTTTCTTCATATTCAGGTAGGCCTGCCAGTCTTCGTTGGAGTCATTCAGGTGTTGCTGCAGGAAGGTATAGAGGGATGGACGGGAGGGGTTGCGGTGTAGCTTCAGACCGGCTTCTTCAGGGGTTCGGTCGCCTTTGCGGGAATTGCACCTGGAGCAGGCCGTGACGATGTTGTACCAACTGTTCTCCCCTCCCCTGGAACGGGGCAGCAGATGGTCCAGGGTCAGGTTGCGGTTAGTGCCACAGTACTGACAGAGGAAGTTATCGCGCCGCAGCACATTGTGCCTGCTGAGGGCTATACCGTAGTAAGGCACTTTGACGTAACGCTGCAGCCGGATAACAGAGGGAACAGGATAAGAAGTGCTAACTGTGCGCAAAACAGCGCCATTAGCTTTGGAGATGAGTTCTGCTTTCTCGAGGTATACAAGCAAAAAAGCCCTGGTCACCGTGCAGACGGCGATCGCGCTGAAGTCCTGGTTCAGAATCAGTACTTTGTCTCTCATGGCCTTGCTTTGAACTAATGCTATAGCTTCTACGAGAATTAACCAACTCGTTATAGCCTATGTTCAAAGAAAAACGCTGAGAATCAGGAAAAAATACGCTTGATTATGCGGAGATTATGCGAATAGCGCTTGCGCTCGGCATTGTAAATGCCATTATGGTCGAGGGTGTCGATGCGGACCTCGCCATGGGCATGCATGATCTGCTGCCCCTCCAGCATGATGCCTACGTGGGTGATGCGGCCCTCATCGTTGGCAAAATAGGCCAGATCACCGGGCTGGGTTTGGGTCGCAAAATGCACCTCGTCCCCCACCGCCACCTGCTGACTCGCGTCGCGGGGCAATTGATAGCCGCAAAGGCCGTATACCTGCTGCGTAAAGCCCGAACAATCGATCCCGAACATGGACTTGCCACCCCACAGATAAGGCGCTTTCAGGAAACCCAGGGCCAATTTGGAGAGCTGCGCCGTGGTAACGGGCGCGGCAGGGTTGGTAGCACGGCCGCTGTACTGGTAACTCTGTCCGTCGATGCGCAAGCTCATACCGTCGAAAAAGGGCAGATAAGCCCCTATACCTACCGGTAGGCGCATGTCGGCATTGCTCACCACCTGCACGATGTCCAGCGCCCTCGGGTGCTGTGCCGCCTTCCACTCCTGGTAATAACTCACCGAGACAGGCACATACTGCTTGTAGTCGATCCAGCCGGTGTAGTCATCTGAGGCTAGCTTTACCTTTACCCAGTTCCCCTGCTTGGTAAGCACCTCCAGGCACTCCCCAAAGAGCACCTGCGTCACCATTTCCGCTTTATCCGAAGGCTCAGCGCGCATCGGCACCAGACTGAGCATGCATATTCCGTAGTCCACTTTTATGAATGATTAATGGTTAATGACTAATGAATAATCAAGGTAAGCTCCCTTATTGAGCTATTAATCGTTCATCATTATAAATTATTCATTACTAATATCCGCTTCTGTCCAGTTCGCGTTTTATATCCTTTGCTTTGATGTCTTCCCGCTTGTCGTGCAGCTTCTTACCGCGTGCCAGTGCAACCTCTACTTTAGCAAAGCCGCGCTCGCTGATGAACATCCGGGTAGGGATCATGGTGACTCCCTGCTCCTGTAAGCCCTTCTCCAGTTTCCGGAGCTCGCTCTTGTTAACCAGGAGCTTGCGAACCCGCGTTGGCTCGTGGTTGAAGTGCGTGCCTTCGGTGTAGGTAGAAATATGCACGTTGTGCAGGTATAGCTCGCCGTTATGCAGCACGCAGTAGCCGTCCTGCAGGTTCACCTGGCCCTCCCGGATCGATTTGATCTCTGTGCCTTTTAGCATGATGCCTGCCGTATACTTGTCCAGGAACTGGTATTCAAAAGAAGCCCTGCGGTTCTGGATGTTGACGTGCTTCTTGATTCTGTCTTTATCTTTTGCTTTCGTCATGCTATTTTGTTGGAGCCAGCACCCTGGCCAGTTTGTCTTTCTTTAAAATCTTCTGCCCGGTCTCCCCGTCTGCCACCAGCCTGTCTCCCACCCGGGCCTCAAAGCTACAAATTACATTATTACCTTCCTGAGATTTCAGGTATGCCATTATCTCAACTATATCACCCTCAAAAGCCGGGCTCTTATGATTAATAGTCAGAAAAGTACCTATCCCCTCTTCATCTTCCTCTTTCATCTCCAGCACAAACAACCTACCCCCCCACTCGGCTGCCTGCGCCAGCGAAAAGGTAGAGCAAACGGCATGCACCAGCCCATCATCAAAACGGGCAAAGTCCGCCGCTGTTACCGTTTTGCGGTATACCCTGGTGTCGCCGATCTGGAAGGGATGTTTCATGGAGTGAATGAGTGAGTTAGTGCTTGAGCGAATGGTTAAATTGTTAAATGATCGAAGTTGCTGTCAGAATCAGGATTTACAGGATTTTACAATTTCCAGGATAGGTTTTGCTTCAATCGATTTCCATAATCTTGTAAATCCTTTAATCCTGTAATTCCTGATTCTGACAAATCTTACCTGTGCACGATTCGACCAGGTAGCGACCTGTCCCTATACCTATACCCTATTAAATCACTTCATCACTCAACAAACTAAAACTTCATCCTCGGCTCCGGGCTTACGTACTGATCAGCAAAGTCGCCTTTAAGGTATTGGTAATGAGCCGTAATAGCGATCATACCTGCATTATCAGTACAATATTGAAAAGCAGGGATGTAAACGTTCCAGCCGTACTTCTCGGCGTAATCCTGCAGGGTCTGCCGAAGCCCTGAATTGGCGGATACACCGCCGGCAATGGCCACTTCTTTTATACCCAGGTCTTTGGCCGCCTGTACCACTTTCTTGAGCAGGGTCTTGATCAAGGTATACTGCACACTGGCGCAGATATCCGCCAGGTTCTCCTGTACGAAATTTGGGTTGTTTTTCGTTTTATCTTTCAGGAAGTAGAGCACTGAGGTTTTGATGCCGCTGAATGAAAAGTCGTAGCCGGGCATGTTGCCTACCGGGAAAGCAAACGCCTTCGGGTTGCCCTGTGCTGCTGTCTTATCGAGCATCGGTCCGCCCGGGTATGGCAGACCGAGCATTTTGGCCGTCTTGTCGAAGGCCTCCCCCACGGCATCGTCGGTCGTCTGCCCGATGATCTCCATGTCCAGGTGATCTTTTACGAGCACGATCTGGGTATGGCCACCGCTCACGGTCAGGCACAGAAACGGAAAGTTGGGTTTAGGATCGTCGATAAAGTGCGCCAGGATGTGCGCCTGCATGTGGTTGACGTCGATGAGCGGGATGTTGAGGCCCAGTGCAAACGACTTGGCAAAAGAGCTGCCAACCAGCAAAGCGCCCAGCAGGCCGGGGCCGCGGGTAAAAGCCACTGCATTTAAGTCAGATTTGTTTACATTTGCTACACTCAAAGCCTGTGTCACCACTGGAATGATGTTCTGTTGGTGTGCTCTGGAAGCAAGCTCCGGCACAACGCCGCCATATTTTTCATGAACGGCCTGAGTAGCAATAACATTCGACAAAACTTTGCCGCCACGTATAACTGCAGCAGACGTTTCGTCGCACGAAGATTCAATCGCTAATATTGTAGGTTCGGTCATCTTTTGGAAAAAGAACAGTCCATAAATCTCTTCAAAGTTATAGGAAAAGCCATTCTAAAAATAGTTTTGGCGGTAATCCTGTTGCTTTTGGTGCTATTTGCGGTTGTTTTTGTGGCCATTCGCTACCCGGGCGTGCAAACCAGGGTAGCCCAGAAAGCGGCCGAGTACATTTCCCGCACCATCGACCACGAGGTCACAATTGGCAGGGTTGACGTAGAGTTCTTCAGCAATGTGATCCTGGAGCAGGTTAAGGTGCTCGACTACCGGGGCGAAGAACTTTTTTATGTGGGCCGGGCCGAGGCGGATATCAGCCTCTTCTCGATCTTCCAGCCAAATACGCTAGGTATAGCGACACTCGAGCTACAGGAGCCCCGGGCGCACTTGATTCAGTACGAGGGAACCGACACCCTCAACATGTCGACCTTCATCCGGTCACTCAGCAACCTTATCACCAAAGACACTACCAAGGTGAGCCAGCCCTTCGAGTTTTCCATCGATGAGTTGGTGATAAAGAATGGTCACTTCAGCTACGACGATTTTAATCGCCCCCGCACCGACTACGGCATCGACTACTTTCACCTGGCCATCGACAGCATCTCGGCACGCTTCACGGAGTTTGAGCCCGGCGATACGCTCAAGGTTAGGGTAACAGACCTGACTGCCCATGAACGTCTGTCAGGTATACGCCTGCACAATCTTGACGTGCTGATGACCTATGCCTCCACCTTCTGGGAATGGGACGAGCTCGACCTGCGGGTGAACGACAGCAATGTGCAGGAGTACATCCGCTTCGACTATAACCGTTTCGGCAACTTCTCCAACTTCATGGACAGTGTGACCGTCACCGGCCGGATCAAAGACACGCAGCTTTACTCCCGCGATATAGCCCTGTTTGCCCCCCCACTAAAAGACTATGACGAGAATGCCTACATTGCCTCAGCCGAGGTAGAAGGCCGCGTAGCAGAGTTCATGGCCACCAACCTGGATATCAGGTATGGGAAGAACACGCATATTGTAGGCACCATGAACGTGGACGGCCTGCCTAACTGGGGTGAGACCTTTGCCAACATCCGCCTGCGGCCCTCCACTTTAAATGCGGAGGACATCAAACAGTTCCTGCCAGCCGAGGCCTATACCATCGCCTCCCGGCTGGGTACTGTGAAGATCGACGGGCGCTTCCTTGGGTTTTACAATGACTTCGTGGCCAACGGCAGTTTTGTCACCGCACTGGGCAATGTGCAATCGGACATCAACATGAAGATCAACCGGGCCAACAACACCTCTTCTTACCGCGGCCGTCTCAAAACCCAGAACTTCCACATTGGTCGCCTGATCGGTGAACCCGATGTCATTAAAACGATCACCATGGATGGCAGGGTCGTGGGTTCTGGTTTTACGCTAAAGGATGCCCGGCTTCAGATCAACGCCGACATTGCCCAGCTCCACCTGCTCGATTACAATTATCGCAACATTCGCACCGATGGCACCTTCAGGGGGCAACGCTACGAAGGCCGCTTTGCCATTGCCGACCCGAACCTGGCCTTTACGGCCAATGGCGAGGTGAACCTGGCAAACAACAACCAGGCCTTTAACCTGCGGGCCGATCTGGGCAAAGCCGACCTGAAAGCCCTGCGCATCACTGACAAGGCCATTACCGTGCAGGCCAATGCCGATCTCAACTTCCGTGGCCTTCGCCTGGATGACTTCGAGGGCACCGCCTTCTTTGACAGCGCCTCTGTTACGTACGAGGGCCAACGCATCGCGCTGGACACCATCCGGGTGCAGTCCTATATCGGCGACGGCATCCGCAGCCTCACCCTGCGCTCCACGCCACTGGCCCTTCGGGTGAGCGGCGACTTCCGGTATTCTGCCCTGATCAACGATCTGAAACAGTTGGTAGAGGAGTATAAGCTGAATTTTGAAAGTAACGAGACAGCCACAGCAGCCTATTATAGCCGGAAGCGTCCGTCTACCCGGCCCGAGTACAGCCTGGACTATGACCTATACCTGCGGCGGGTCAATCCCCTGATTCAGCTGTTCGTGCCCAAGCTTGCCATTTCTGACTTCTCTAAAATGGAGGGCACCTTTCGGCATGGCAACACGGTCATCCTGACTTCCTATGCGCGCGTGGACACTATATTATATGATGGCGCCACCCTTTTCCACAACGATATAGAGCTTAGCACCTCTAAGCTACAGAACAGTCCGGATGTACTGGCTAGTGCCCAGTTTACGTCAGAAAAGCAGCTTCTGCCCTCTGTGGGAGAAACAGAACGCCTGCTGCTGGAAGCAATCTGGAGCGAGCGCACCATCGGGTTTTACACCAACCTGCTGCAGCCAGCCTACAACAACCAGGCAACCGTGGTGGGTGATGTGAATTTCCTGCAAGACCGGCTGCAAGTTGTATTTGGCCGGTCGAACATCACCCTCCGCGAAACCCCCTGGGCTTTTCAGCCCGGCAGCATGGTCTACATCAGCGAAAGCGGAAAACGGCTGGACTTCGAGGAACTCATTCTCTCCAACCAGAATCAGACCATCCGGGTAGACGGTGCCATCGGGCAGGATCCGGGCAGTACGCTGGTAGCCAGCATCAAGAACTTCGACCTGCGCAACCTCAACCCGCTCATGCCGGAGCAGATCCGGGGAACCCTTAATGCCGAACTCACAGCGCAGGACATTTATAATAATGCCATCCTGAATGCGGGCATGCGTGTCGATTCTTTTTACCTGGACGATGTGCTGATTGGCGACATTCAGGGCAAAGGGGATTGGATAAACGCGCAGCAGCAAATGGTGGTGGATGTAGACATAGACCGCAACAATAAGAAAGTACTGACGCTGACTGGCAACTACTACCCCCGTGCCGAAGAAGAGCAGCTGGACATGCTGGCTGTGCTGGACGAGACCCAGCTTAAGATCGTGGAGCCAATCCTGAAACCGATCATGTCTGAGATGGAAGGCACTATGGAAGGGCGTATCCGGGTGCTGGGCAGGCTGTCGGCGCCGGTGCTGACCGGGTCGGTGATGGTGACCGGGGGGCAGTTTCGCTTCGATTACCTCGGCACCACCTACCGTTTCTCCGACCGCGTCTACTTTGGCGCTAACAGCATCAGCTTCCGCAATGCGCAGCTGCGTGATTTATATGGTAATGTCGGCTACGTGACCGGTGGCATCGCCCACGATGGCTTCCAGAACATGGTGCTCGACCTGAGCGCCCGCTTCCGGAACCTGATGATCCTGAACACGACCTACGAGCAGAACGAACTCTACTACGGCACCGCCTTTGCCACAGGCACCGCTACGGTGCTGGGCCCGGTGGACAACCTGAAGATAGACGTGAACGCCCGGAGCAACGCCAACACCCGCATTGTGGTGCCGCTCGACAACCAAACTGACCTGGCCCGCAAAGACTTTATCCGCTTCGTGAACCGCAACATAAGCGACTCAACCGGTGTGGCCGTAGCGGTGGAAGAGCAAAAAGTGGATCTATCGGGCATTAACATGAATTTTGACCTTGACGTGACCGACGATGCCTATTTCGAGATCATCATCGACCGGCAGACGGGCGACGTGATTCGGGGCTCGGGCAGCGGACAAATCCAAATGACCATCGATACCCGGGGTGAGTTTAACATGTTTGGCAATTTCGTGATCGCCAACGGGGCCTATAACCTCAACTTGCTCGAAGGCGTGGTATCGCGGGAGTTCCGGGTGACGCCGGGTGGCACGCTGTCCTGGAACGGTGACCCGCTCGACGGGGTCATGGACATCCGGGCCACCTACGTCCAGAACACCCGGGTGGATAACCTGTCGAATAATGGCAGTCAGACTAATGGCAGTCAGTTAGGTAGCGTGCAGGGGACCTACCCCGTAACGGCCATTGTGGACCTGAAGGGCCCTATTTTGACGCCGGACATACGGTTGGACCTGGATTTTGAGAACCTGCCAGCCAGCGTGAGGCTAGGTCTCGAGCCAATCCTGCTAGGTATACGAAACGATGAGAACGAGCTCAACCGGCAGGTATTCAGCTTGCTGGTGCTCCGCAGGCTGGCACCGCTCGGCACGTTCTTCGGCGATAACCCGGGCGCGGCTGCAGTAGGCGGCAGCCTGGGCAGCCTGCTTACCGGGCAGCTGAGCGGCTTCCTCAACTCCATCGACAGCAACCTGGAGATCGATATCGGACTGGGTGATATCAGTCAGGACGACCTCTCTGCCCTGCAGCTGCGGCTGAGCTACTCGTTTTTCCAGGGACGTCTGCGCGTCAGCAGCCAGACCGGTTTGGGGTCTAATACGAATCCGCAGACCGGGCAGGTGGGCGGTACCTACCACAATGCCTACCAGGGCAGCTGGTCTGTCGAGTATTATATTACCAAAAGCGGCGAATTGCGTGCGCGTCTGGAATACAATACTTTGCCGACCACCTATGGCCGTATAACCAACACCCAACGACTCAGTTTGCTGCACACCAAGCACTTCGATAATCTGCGGGAGCTCTTTGGCCGGGATCGGGAACGTCGCCGCGAACGCCGACGGGAGGAGCAGGAAGTCCCTATCATCCTCGACTCTGACCCACGCATGAATCTCTAAAGCCCGGAACACCAGCCGGGCTTTTTGCATTAGCTGGTCAGAAGCTCCTCATATTTAAATAATATTTCTATTTTTGCACGGAAGCGTATCGTATGGCAACAACTACAACCAGGACAGTTAAGAAGAAGAAGCTCGGTAATTACCCGCATGCCATGGTGGTGTTCTCCATCTCCCTGGCCTTGTTTGTGATCGGCCTGTTTGGCACACTGCTGATCCATGCCAGCAAACTGTCGGATATTGTGAAGGAAAGCATCGAGATGCAGGTATACCTGGATCGCAACCTGACACAGGTGCAGCTAGATCGTCTACAAAAGACACTCGCCGCAAAGGAATACGTGGGTTACAAAGGCGATACGGCCCAGGTACGGTTCCTCTCAAAAGAAGAAGGCGCCAAGGCATTTTTAGAGGAAACGGGTGAGGATTTTACCGCATTTCTGGGAGACAACCCGCTGCGTGACACGTATGTGCTTCGGATCAACGCCGAGAGTTCCAGTTCGGCGCAACTCAAAGGTATAAAAAACGACATCGAGGGAATTGAGGGCGTGTATGAGGTGCAGTATGTCGAAAGTCTGATCGAATCGATCAACAGCAACATCCAGAAGATCAGCATGTTGCTACTTGGCTTTGCAGGTATACTGGTGCTGGTGGTGATCATCCTGATCAACAATACCATCAAACTGGCGTTATACTCGCAGCGTTTCCTGATCCGTAGTATGCAATTGGTGGGCGCTACGTCGTTCTTTATACAGCGTCCTTTCCTTAACCGCGCCGCTTTTCAGGGCATCATCAGTGGTATAATTGCCTCTGTGCTACTGTTCGCGCTGATGCAGTACGCCTACCGCGAGATTACGGAGCTGAGCCTGCTCAAAGACGAAGAGCAGCTGTACATGCTCATGATCGCGCTCATCGTGCTGGGTGCCGTGATCGGTTTCCTGAGCTCTTACCGCGCTGTACGGAAGTATCTGCGCCTTTCACTTGACGAACTATACTAATATGGAAAATAAGAGCAAGCTTGCCTTTGGCAAAAAAAACTACATTCTGATGCTGGTTGGCATTGTTGTGCTGGCCGTTGGTTTTATCATCATGACGCTTGATAACGAAGAGTACGGCCTGGGCTTTCTGGGCATCACACTGGGACCCATTGTGGTGATGGCCGGCTTTGTGATCGAGCTGTTTGCGATCATGGTAAAAGATAGAACACACGAAAACACACAAGATTAGTTAGATGAGTGAATGGCAGGCTATTATTTTAGCCATAGTTGAAGGACTTACCGAATTTTTGCCTGTATCCTCTACAGGTCACATGATCATCGCTTCGGCCCTGATGGGCATCAACGAGCTACCGATCACCAAAATTTTTGCCGTGAACATACAGTTTGGGGCCATTCTGTCGGTGGTGGTGCTATACTGGAAGCGCTTTATCAACAGTTTTGAGTTTTACCAGAAGTTGTTTCTGGCGTTTATACCTGCGGCTGTCATTGGCTTTCTGCTCAACGATGTGATCGACGCCATGCTGGGCAGCGTGCTTATCACGGCCGTCATGCTGGTGGCGGGCGGTGTGGTGCTGCTCTTCGTGGACAAGTGGTTTGCCCATGCCCAGGAAAACAAGATCACCTACAAGAATGCGCTCGTGATCGGCTTCTTCCAGTGCATCGCCATGATTCCGGGGGTATCGCGTTCTGCGGCTTCCATCATCGGTGGCCTGACACAGGGCATCAACCGGAAGGCAGCTGCTGAGTTCTCCTTTTTCCTGGCAGTGCCCACCATGCTGGCGGCGGCTGGCTATAAGCTGGTGAAAGACCTGCTGAAGCTGGAGATCTCAGACATCCTTACCTTCGATCTCGTAAAAATCAGGAACAGCTTCGACGTGATCACGGGCGATGACCTCAGGCTATTGCTAATCGGCAATATAGTCGCGTTTATCGTGGCAATGATCGCCATCCGGTTCTTTATCAACTTCCTGACCAAGTATGGATTCAAGATGTTTGGGTATTACCGTATCGCACTAGGTATAGCCTTGCTGGCGCTGCTGGCCATGGGTGTTGACTTAAGAGTATAACATGAATTACAACTTTGAAGCAGGCGAGATCCTGCTCCTCAACAAACCGCTTACCTGGACCTCGTTTGACGTGGTGAAGAAAGTGCGCAATACCCTCCGCGTAAAAAAGATCGGCCACGCCGGCACACTCGACCCATTGGCTTCGGGCTTGCTGATCCTGTGCACCGGCAAATTCACCAAGCGCATTGACGAGATTCAGGCACAGGAAAAGGAGTATACCGGCACCATCACCCTGGGCCAGACAACGCCTTCTTACGACCTGGAAACGCCCGTAAGCGAAAGCAAAGACATCAGTCACCTGACCCCAGCCGACATACAGGCGGCTGCCGACAGCTTTGTAGGCACCATCGAGCAGATCCCTCCTATTTACTCAGCAGTGATGATCGACGGCAAGCGCGCCTATGACCTGGCCCGTAAAGGCAAGGAGGCTGAAATGAAACCACGCACTGTCACTATCAAGGTATTTGAGATCATAGGTATAGATGGTGCTGTCATCTCCTTTAAGGTGATCTGCAGCAAAGGCACCTACATCCGCAGCCTGGCCCATGACCTGGGTCAGAAGCTAGGTGTGGGCGCACACCTCTCGGCGCTCGTGCGTACCCGTATCGGGGAGTATAAGCTGGAGGATGCCCTCACCATAGAAGACATACAGCAGATCAGAAGAGCCCAACTCGAAGCAGATGGAAGTAATTCGTGATATAGCTGATTTTCCAAAACTGAGTTTCCCGGTGGTGACCAGCGGCACTTTCGATGGTGTGCATGTGGGTCATCAGAAGATCCTGCAGCGGGTGAAGGAGCGTGCCCGCCAGGCTGATGGCCAGAGCGTGGTCATCACCTACTGGCCCCATCCCCGCCTCGTGCTTTTCCCGGAGGACAACGACCTCAAACTGCTTTCCACTATTGAAGAGCGCATCGAGCAGCTGCGCAGTTTCGGCATCGATTACCTGCTGATCATTCCGTTCACCAAAGCCTTTTCCCGCTTGAGTTCCCGCACCTTTATAGAAGACGTGCTGGTGAAGGCGATTCATACAAAAGTGCTCGTTATTGGCTACGATCATCGTTTCGGCAAAAACCGCGAGGGCAGCTTTGAGCACCTGAAGGCCCGTTCCGCGCAGTATGGCTTTGAGGTGGAAGAGATTCCGCGTCAGGATGTGGACGATATCGGGGTGAGCTCCACCAAGATCCGCAAGGCGATCGAGTCAGGCGATATACCTACCGCCAACCGCTACCTGGGCCATACCTACAGCCTGACTTCAATTGTGGTAGAGGGCAATAAACTAGGCCGCACCATCGGTTTCCCGACGGCCAACCTCGCCCTGCCCACGCCACACAAGCTTATACCCGCCCATGGTGTGTATGCTGTTTGGGTCAGGTATGAAAGCCAGCGCCTGCCCGGCATGATGAACATTGGTGTACGCCCGACTGTGGACGGCTCCCACCTTACCCTGGAAGTGCACCTCATCAACTATGAGGGGAACCTTTACGGGCAAACCTTGACGGTTGAGTTTGTGGAAATGCTGCGCCAGGAACAGAAGTTCGACGGCTTGGATGCCCTGAAGGCACAATTGGCAAAAGATAGGGAAGCGACCCTGCGTACGTTAGCCTCGTAAGTCATTTCACCTTATCTTAATCCTATTTCACCTAAAAACGAAAAGCCATACGTTGTATATGGCTTTTTTTCTATCTAACTTACCTATTCTATAGAATCAATCGTTTAACCGCGACCATAGCAGGTATAGCTATACCTGCCATGGCGTAAGCACATCATAAACTATGATAAATAAAACTGTAAAGAACGTACAGGAGGCCCTACAGGGTGTACAGGATGGCATGACCTTCATGCTGGGCGGATTCGGGCTATGCGGTATACCTGAGAACGCCATACACGAGTTGCTGCGCCTGGGTGTGAAAGACCTGACCTGTATCTCTAATAACGCCGGTGTGGACGACTATGGCATTGGTCTGCTTTTGCAAAAGCGCCAGGTTAAAAAGATGATAGCCAGCTATGTGGGTGAGAATGCCGAGTTTGAGCGTCAGTTACTGAGCGGTGAACTGGAGGTAGAGCTGATTCCGCAAGGTACGCTGGCAGAGCGCATCCGTGCCGGTGGCGCCGGTATACCTGCTTTCTTCACTCCGGCCGGCTACGGCACCGAAGTGGGCGAAGGCAAAGAGAGCCGTGAGTTCAATGGCAAAATGTATTTGATGGAAGCTTGGCTAAAGGCCGACTTCTCGTTTGTGAAGGCCTGGAAAGGCGACACAGCTGGTAACCTGATTTTCAAAGGTACAGCCCGCAATTTCAACCCGATGATGGCTACAGCCGGTAAAATAACGGTGGCGGAGGTAGAGGAGTTGGTGCCGGCTGGCGAGCTGGACCCGAACATGATCCACACCCCCGGCATTTTCGTCCAGCGCATTTTCCAGGGCGAGAAGTACGAGAAGCGTATTGAACAGCGAACAGTGAGAACCTTATAATTTGGAAATTTGAAGATGTAAAAATTTGAAAATGATGGAAAATCAGAAAAACAACATCATACTCGACTGTACATTAGATTTTGCGGTTGATATAATTCTTTATGCTGAGGAACTGGAATCAAAGCGAAAATTTGTAATCGCAAACCAGGTTCTAAAAAGTGGGACTTCTATAGGCGCAAATGTAAGGGAGGCCCAGAATGCAGAGAGTAAGGCTGATTTTATTCATAAGTTCAAGATTGCTGCAAAAGAGGTCGAGGAAACAGAATATTGGCTGATACTTTGCCAACGTGTGCCTTCTTATCCTGACCCAATGCATCTTCAAGAAAAATTAAAGTCCATTAAGCGGATCATTTCCAAAATCATTATCAGTTCGAAAAGCGCAAAGTGAGAGATTGAATCATCTTCAAATCTCCAAATTTTCAAATCTTCAAATCACAAAAAAATGGGACTTGACAAAAATCAGATAGCGAAGAGAATCGCAAAAGAAGTAAAAAACGGAATGTACGTGAACCTGGGCATTGGTATACCTACGCTGGTGGCCAACTACCTTCCGGAGGGGGTGGAAGTGGTGCTGCAGTCAGAAAACGGTCTGCTGGGTATGGGCCCCTTCCCTACTGAAGACAAAGTAGATGCCGACCTGATCAACGCAGGCAAGCAAACCATCACGACCCTGCCGGGCTCCTCTATTTTCAGTTCTGCAGATAGTTTTGGCATGATCCGTGGCGAGCACGTGGATCTGACCATCCTGGGTGCCATGGAGGTGTCGGAACAGGGTGATATTGCCAACTGGAAGATACCGGGCAAGATGGTGAAAGGTATGGGCGGCGCCATGGACCTGGTGGCCTCTGCCAAAAACATCATTGTGGCGATGCAGCACACCGCCCGCGATGGTTCCTCCAAACTGCTAAAAGAATGCACCCTGCCGATTACGGGGGTGAAGTGCATCAAGAAGATCGTAACCGACCTGGCCGTGCTCGAAGTAACGGGGGATGGATTTAAGCTGCTGGAGCGCGCACCGGGCGTATCGGTAGAAGAAATTCAGCGGGCGACTGAAGGGCGTTTGATCGTGGAAGGCGACATTCCGGAAGTGCAGCTCTAAGGGAGCTATACCTATACAATCCAAAGCGCGGTGTCAAAGCTGCGCTTTTTCTTTTTAGATTTGCATGAAGGCAGGATTTACCGCTTTCAGCTAAAATATCATATCAAAACGATACTTGCTTCACGTATACCTGTAGCATGTAACCCCAAACCTGACCTATGAGTGAAAAAATAGAAGCGAATTCGGAGCACCGGCTGTTATTGCGCCAGTTGGAGCTCAAAGATTACAAAGAAGTAAAAGAGATCATGGACCTGGTGTACTCGAACATCGATGGCGCCTGGACCCGCAAGGAGTTTTCCAATCTCCTCAAAAAATTCCCGGAAGGACAGATCTGTATAGAAGACAAAGGCAAGGTGGTGGCCGTGGCCCTCAGCCTGATTGTGGACTATAGCGTGTATGGCGATAAGCATACCTACGACCAGATCATCGACAAGGGCACCTTCAAGTCGCATGACCCCGAGGGCGAGACCCTCTACGGCATCGACGTGTTTGTGCACCCGGACTACCGCAACCTTCGCTTGGGCCGCCGTCTCTACGACGCCCGCAAGGAAATCTGCGAGAACCTGAACCTGCGAGGCATCATTGCCGGCGGTCGTATACCTGGCTACAAGGATTACGCTGATAAACTGACGCCGGCCAAGTACATCGAGATGGTGCGCAACAAGGAGCTCTCAGACCCGGTGCTGTCCTTTCAGCTCAGCAACGACTTCCACGTGCGCAAGATCCTGAAAGGCTACCTGCCAGACGACACCGAGTCGAGGGCTTATGCCACCCTGCTGGAATGGATCAACGTGTACTACGAGGAAAAGGAAAAGCTGCTGGGGGGCAAGAAGAAGATAGTTCGTATCGGCATAGTTCAGTGGCAGATGCGCGCCATAAAGGACCTGGATGATTTTATGCAGCAGGTGGAGTTCTTTGTTGATACCGTCAGCTCCTATAAATCAGACATGGTGGTATTCCCCGAGTTCTTCAACGCTCCGCTGATGGCACTTACCAACGAGGAGTCTCCTTCGGAGGCAATTCGAAGTATGGCTGAGTATACCGAGGAGATCCGGGAGCGCATGATTCACCTGGCTCTCTCCTACAACATCAACATCATTGCGGGCAGCATGCCGGAGTACTACGACAACAAGCTCTACAACGTGAGCTACCTTTGCCGCCGCGACGGCACCTACGACAAGCAGTACAAGCTGCACGTGACGCCGGACGAGTCGCATTACTGGGGTATGCGCGGTGGCCACAAACTGAAGATTTTCGACACGGACATCGGCAAGATCGGCATCCTGATCTGCTACGACGTGGAGTTCCCAGAGTTGGCCCGCATGCTCTCCGACATGGACATGAAGATACTCTTCGTTCCTTTCTGGACGGATACGAAGAATGCTTACCTGCGGGTACGCCTCTGCGCCCAGGCCCGCGCCATAGAAAATGAGTGCTATGTGGCCATCACGGGTAGTGTGGGCAACCTACCGAAGGTAGAGAACATGGACATCCAGTATTCGCAGTCAGCCGTCTTCTCCCCTTCCGACTTCGCCTTCCCGCACGACGCTGTAGTAGCCGAAGCCACCCCAAACACGGAGATGACCCTTATCGCTGACCTGGACCTGGATCTGTTAAAGGACCTTAATACGGCCGGCAGCGTGCGTAATCTAAAAGACCGCAGGAAAGATTTATATAATCTGAGCTGGGTTTTGCGGCAGGAGGAGTAGGAGTTATTAATTAGCTAAGGTTTTAAAACAAAAGGATCGGGCTGCCAAAAATTGGCAGCCCGATCCTTTTGTAAACTCAGGTCAGACAAATGCTAGGCTAAACCTGTTTTTTTCCTTTTTTTATTTTCCAGGTTTATAGCTACAATTATTCCAAGAAGCAGCCCCACCAAACCACTGATTGCTAAATATCTTATTAAACTTGGTCCTGTGGGCCTCAATCTTGGCGTAAATCCTGTTACGATCTCTACGTTTGCAAGCTTTTCAAGATCTGATTCCAGTTCCACCTGCTCCTTGTACATAGTAATGCTTTCTCGGTACAGATTGGTAGGGTCTATTGGCTGTCCATAAACAAATCCACCAACAGGACCTTTCGGCTCACTTACATTCGTTTTCATGCTATCAATAGAAGATATCTCCTCTTTGAGCTTAGAGATCAAATTTTCTACCTGCTTTTGCTTAATACTCTTCTGACGGGCAAAATACCTGTTGTTCTCCAGGTAATTCGTAATTGCAGGCTCGAGACTTTCGAAAAGCAGGGGTTCGTAAATAGTTAACTCGATACGGAACGGAGAGCCTGTCAGTACGCTGTCTTCGTCAATTCTGTCCTGGTCAAGATTTATAAATTTCATTTCCTTGACCTGACGAGCAGCGTCTGCGGTAATATCCAGTCTATTGGCAACAGTTTCGAAGTTATCATCATCGATCATATCTGATAATTTATCTAGCTGATCCTCTATAAATTCATTTCTTATGTTTGCCAGCACTAATGTCATAGAGGAGGTATAGTAAGGCTTAGTTGTCTTGTATACAACGTAACTCACTGCTATACTTGCTCCTACTAATACTGATATCAGTAAAAAATAATTCTTAATAGCACTGGTAAGAAAACTTAAAGCATTGGAAATACCTCTTCCGATAGATTGTAAAATAGAAATCATATCGATGTCAATGTTATCTTCTCTTGCTACTTTCTCACCCCGATATTTAGTTGTTTCCTGTGGCATTTGTAGAAAAATATAGATCAGTTTGATTATACGATCAGGCGGCAAAATAACAAATAATAATCCAATCCGATGTTCAATATTATTATTTATCTTTGCAACTCTGCCATATTATTGAAGCATAAATCATTATTTTTAACTCATCAGTGGCCCAATTCATAAAGCCATACCTGCGCAGTAATGGAAGTATCTATAGTAATGCCTGCCTATAATGCTGCAAACACTATTGCAGAATCTATTGAAAGCGTTTTAAAACAAACTTATAAGAATTGGGAGCTGATCATTGTAAATGATTGCTCTACAGATCAGACTGCGAGTATAGCTAAGAATTACTGTGCAAACAACTCAAAAATAAGGTTGCTGACACACGATGTAAACAAAGGTTTGAGTGCTTCCCGAAATACTGCCATATCACATGCGCAAGGTAAATGGATATGCTTTCTAGATTCAGATGACGTTTGGCACCATGAAAAGCTTGAATTACAATGCGAATTTCACATGCAAAATGAAACTTTTCTAATAAGCCATACCAATTTGGAGTACTTTTGTGCTGATAGAGTTATAAAACGTCCATGGAAATCCTTTACAGAAATCACCTACCCCAAAACTGGCCATCTGCTACCAACGCTCTACTACAAGAACCCGATTGGAGTACTAACGGTCATGGTAGAAAAAGATTTGCTTTTAAAAGTTGGAGGTTTTGATATATCGCTTCCAACACTTGAGGATAATGACTTATGGATAAGAATAGCTGAAAAAGGAACTAGATTCGGCTATCTCTCTAAGGTCTTAGCATATTATCGCATAAGTAATGGGTCACTGTCAAATTCAATAAATAAGTATAAGAAGGCTTACAAAATATTCATTGCCAAGTATGCTGACAAAGTAACTGATCAACAAGGCTTGTTTGATAAAATTTGGGGAAATTATTACAGGCATTTCGGCACTATGTATTTCAAAAACAAAAAATATAGATTGGCTAACCTCTATTTTTGTAAAGCTATCTCACATCACGGAATTAGCTACGTTAGTTTAACTACTCTTTTTTACATTATACTTACCACTACAAAGCTTAAACTAAGAAAAGTGGTTTAACTCTTATGCAAAGAACATTAATTATCTGTGACCTTTTCACGACCAATTTTCTGAATAATAAACTGTTTGACAGAAGTTTTATAGTAAAATTTCCCGGTTCAGCTTTTTGGCCTGACGTTTATGATTTTTGCATACACCAAGGTTGGAGCATCATTACTTCGGATGTTTATTTAGCTGACGAAAAGCAGTATGAGCAGTATGATAAGTACCTTATATCTGAAATGTATACTCCTAATACAGATACTTTAATTCAAAAGGGTATAACACCGCTGATTACATTTTCTCAGGAATCGCCTAATGTTGCTTTAAAATATCATAAAAATCTTTTTTATTATACCGGAAAGTATCGGCACTCAATTCTTTTTAGTGGACTTGAGCAATATGCTAACCCATCAACTACCTACCACAAACTGTATTGGCCTAACAATATGTCTGATAAGTTAGACACTCGTGTTGCTTGGTCTGAAAAAAAACTCCTAGTGATGGTTGCCAGTAACAAGCGTAGGTTCGATGTAGCCATTAATCGGCCTCTATTATCGCTGCGTAGAATTTTAAAGAGGGGCTATGTCCAACTGGTAAAAGCAACCAATCCCTTCTTTAGATTTGAGGATCTTTACACCAAGCGAATTGAAGCTATACTCCATTTCTCAAATGTTGAAGGCTTTGCCTTATATGGTACTCTCTGGGATAAGCCTCATGGCTTGAACAGCAAGTACTACAATGCAGCCAAAAAATTAAACCCAACCAGAGTTGACAGCAAGCATGCCGTACTGGCACAGTATAAATTCAATCTCTGCTTCGAGAACTGCGTTTACCCAGGCTATGTTACTGAAAAAATCTTCGATTGCTTACTATCAGGAACTATTCCTGTTTATTTTGGAGCTCCTGATATAGCAAATTTTGTCCCGAAAGACTGTTACTTGGACTTCAGAGACTATGATAATTTTAAAGATTTACAACATGCTTTGGAAAGTATGACTGAGGAAGAAGCAACAAAACACTTATGTGCTGCTTCTGATTTTGTAAACAGTAATGACTTTAAGAAGTATACAATTCAAAATTTCTCTGAGCTTTTCGACAAAATCCTGATGAAGGAAATTGGCTCGCATGCCTAGTCTAAAGATTTTATATGCTGAAAGACAAAAGTAGCCTGACACAGAAGGTGCTGCAAGGATCGTTCATAAATATGGCTGCGGCAGTTGTAACAAACGTAACCAGATTCCTCCTCGTTTTCATGCTTGCTAGGTATTATATAAAAGAAGAGTTTGGAATCTGGGTTACGATAACATCTATCACAGCGATTCTAGCTACTGGTGACTTTGGAATAGGTAATGCATTACGTAACAAATTATCTGCATATATTCCTCAAGGAACCACTGGAGATAAAGAAGCAGAAAGGCACTATCTGATAGTTCTATATTTCTTCTTTACTTTAACATTAGTATTAAGTGTAGGATTATATGCCTTACAGGATATTCTTCCCTTAGAAGAGCTTTTTAAGACAGACAGCTTATCGCTGCAGTCAGTCGGCAAAAAAATTGTTGTTTGGGTTCAGATAATCTTACTTATAGGTATTCCCTTCGGAATAAGTAATGCCTGTTTTTACTCTTATCATGAATCATACATCGTCGCCTATTTAAATATTTTCCAGGCAGTTTTATCTTTCGCCGTTTTACTGCTGCTGGTATTCACTGATCAATCTATTGTAGTAATTTCCCTTGTAAATTTCACATGTATCCTGATAATGTATATTTCAGGGACTGTAATTTTTGTAAAAAGGCGAGGCTGGAGTCTTTTCAACATTAGCCATATAGGTTCTGGTCCAATTGTGTTAGAGATGCTCCGCAAGGGGTTCCCTTTTTTTATACTTCAAATTTCTAGTGCATTCCTATTTAATGCAGGAACTGTTATCATAAGTTCAAGTATAGGCTTATCTATAGCCACTGAATACAACCTTGTGCAGAAATTATACCTATTTATTTTAGGTGTATATCAGGCTGCATTTAATCCAATGTGGGCAGGCTACTCGCATGCTATAAATACCCAGGCTTGGGATTGGTGTAAGGCTGCACTCCGAAACTCTCTTCTAGTAACACTCGCAATTTTTAGTGCCGCGACTGCTGGAATAACATTTTTTGGCAATTTTGCGCTTAGTTTACTGGCCGGAGAAGAATACGTTACACAAACATCAATGTTTTTGCTGGTGGGTGCATGGGTTACTATGTATACGCTCTGGGCATGTGCACAGACATTCCAGAGCGCTATGGGAAAAATGAATACACTAGTCATAACGACACTTCTTGCAGCTATCAGTGTTACCCCCTTTTCAAAATTGATGTTAGGTTTGCTTGGCATTTACGGCTTACTTTGTGTACAAGTAGCTTTATATTTCATTTTAGCACTCATAGTTATTATCGAAGCATATTGCCTTCTTACTGCAAAGACTAAAGCGATGACAGTATCTAGTTAAAATCTTATCAATGTTTTTTTTAATAAAATCAGGAAGCTTTGCCTCACCTATAAATAGTTAATGATCGCTGACATTAACGGTTAAGAATCAAAGTAATGGATGGTTGAAATTTAGTTAATGTAATTAGAAGATTCTCTTTATCCAGTTGGTCCTATCATTACGATAATACGCATTTGGTATATTTTAGAATTGAAGTCAGTAATTCAATTAGCATACAAAAAAAATGGCCGTTGATTATTCTGAAAAGTCCTCAATAAAACAAATTTGTCTTCTAAAAGAGTTGCTCATTAGAAGTTAGATACAAGCATACCATGTTCTATACAATTCAATATTATTGACTGTAATGGCGATATAATATATCTATTAGAGAAAAGGATTGCGCTTATTCTTGTTTACTAAATTTTTGGAATAACAATGTTATGTAATTCACCGCTATTAGCTTGTTACTTAGAGTTGATATCTCAAAAGTTTAATGCACAATGATTAATAGTTAAAATCGTATTTAAATCTGTTTTGGAAAAGGGATACCAACATATTGAATACAAATCAGAGGATGGATACTCAATTAAAGTGCTAGATTGAGTAGAAAGTGAACGAGGTATCTCTCATTAGCTATAGTGATATAAATGACTTTAACCAGCCTTACTTATATAAGCGAAAGCAAACAAGTCTATTGGGTGCTCAAAATAGCAATCGTAATATTCTTTATTTCCGATATATTTAATAGGTTATTTATTTATGATAACATTAATTTCAGTGTATCTGTTTATGTCAGAGGCATCTTTGAGTTTGTCTTCCTTTTTTTCATAATCGTCTATAGTAATAGAACCCGCTTAAGTTTTATCCTCACTATTCTGATTCTGTTTTGCCTATTCTCAGTAGGCCTTATCCTTTTCAGGCATTCGTACATGCATTATTATAATGCGCTCTTTCACATTTCAGTTTTTAACAAGTATGTCTTTGTTTTCATTATCTACCAGGCAATCTATAAGTTGCAAGATCATAATTATCTGGTTGAGAGGCTTATTACGCTGCTAGAGAATATATTCGTAATTAACTCCGTCATTATCCTCTTGGGAGCGCTTTTCCAAATTGACCTGCTACGCTCTTACCCGGGTGAGGGTGGCTTTAGGTTCGGCTACATTGGTTTCATACCCGCAGTAAATGAGGCAACCTTATTTTATCTGATCGCCATATGCCTTTCCTATTACAGAAGGTATATATTAGGAATATCCTCTAAAAAATTCTATATTATCATTGCAGCCTCTTTACTATTAGGCACCAAGGCTATTTACCTTATCATCATTTCCCTGTTACTGCTGCATTTTCTAAGAACTTCAAGCTTTAAAATCAAAGTGATGGTTCTGTCTACGATCATTATTACCGTTATAGCTGTAAAAACCTATCTAAGTACTGAAGATGCTCAGATAAGATTTGAATATTTTTACCAGATCGCAAACAAACGTGGCCTTTTAACAATGCTTCTATCTGGGCGCGATCTCCTATTACAAGAACACTTTTATGCTAATATAGATCACTGGGGAATTATGAACTTTATCGTTGGCGGTCAGGACCAACTACGCTATCTAGTTGAAATGGACTTCGTTGATTTGTTTCTACTCTTCGGTGCTTTAGGCTCTATTATATATATATCTTTGTTTTTTAGCAGCTTGTTTACATTTAAAAAGAATAGATATTTTAATCTTTATTTTATTCTTATCTATTTTTTTATCGCAGGGTTAGGTGGACATTTCTTTGCCAGTGCTTTAAATGCCCTTTATCTTGCAATATTCTGCATTTATATAAAGGCTACCCAAAGAGTAAATACTACTTAATTTCCTTTGCATGAAAAACAGAATATTTCTGGTATCTAACATGTATCCTTCCAGGAAAGACCCAGGCTATGGCATCTTTGTAAAAAACTTTGAAAGGCATGCAGAGAAAAATGGTTTTGTTATCGTAGACAAAGCCGTAATTGAAGGCAAGGGCATTTCTATTTCACAAAAAGTATTCAAGTACATCTTTTTCTACTATGCTATAATAGCAAAAGGGTTAAGAGGTGACTATGATATGATTTATGCGCACTATATCACACATAGTGCCTTGCCTCTCCTCCTGCTACGGCTAGTGGTTAATAAACCCATTGTGCTCAATGCCCATGGAGACGATGTGATGACGACTTCCAGGGTGCAACATGCACTGCAAATAGTTGTAAAGCGCCTACTTAAGTACACAAACCTGCTCGTTGTTCCCTCCAACTTTTTCGCGCGTAAAGTACGTGAGCTTTACCAAATAGATGAAAGGAAAATTCAGGTATCTCCCTCCGGAGGAGTGGACACCAACCTTTTTAGCCCATTCAGAAAGGAAATTCAGGATAAGGTTGTGATAGGGTACGTAAGCCGGATTGAAGAAAGCAAAGGATGGAGGACTTTTATAAAAGCCATCAGCAAACTGCAACACGACCCGACCTACCAAAATAGGTTTAAAGCATTAGTAGTTGGAGATGGTAGCGATAAGTTAAAACTTCTAGATGAGTTAGAACTTTCTGGTTTACAGCTGTTCGTCTCTTATAAAGGGTTTATCGAACAACAAAAATTGCCTGATGTCTTGAATGAACTCGATGTCCTGGTATTCCCTACCCTGCTGTATGAGAGTCTGGGATTGGTTGGTTTAGAAGCGATGGCCTGCGGAGTACCTGTTATAGGATCCAGAAGAGGCGGTCTGACAGATTATATACGAGAATCAGTCAATGGGTTCTACATTGATCCTGATGATCAAGAGGAACTTTATAGGAAGCTGGTTGGTTTCCTGTCCCTCTCGCTAGCTGAAAGAAAAACACTACAGGCAAATGCCCGCTCTACTGCCCTTCAGTATAGCAGTGATACTGTTTCTCAAGCTCTAATGACAAGACTACAGACCATTTAGAAGCCCCATTATGCATACCATATTAAACAAAATAAAACTGGCTATATACTATATTTTGGTTAGCAAGTTGCCCCATTCCAGGTACTTATCTTTTTCTAATCGGGTCAGGGTATTTTATGTGTCGAAGATTCTTAAACTGATGATTTATGACAAGAGTTCTTATTTCGAGAATAATGTATATATCTCCAGTGGGCCTGATAAGGTAAACATAGGTAGACATTGCCAAATTAATGAGCATGTGTTTATCCAAGGGGCTGTCATAGGAGACTTTGTTATGATTGCACCTCATGTATCCATCCTTAACACATCTCATCAGTTTGCCAGTGTCGATGTACCTATGGTTTTACAGGGAGAAACAAGTTATAAGAATCCAGTTATTGAGGATGATGTCTGGCTTGGCAGGAGTGCTGTGATTATGCCCGGTGTCCGTATTTGTAAAGGCAGTATTGTAGGAGCTGGTGCAGTAGTGACTAGAGATGTACCGCCTTATTGTATTGTGGGTGGAGTTCCTGCAAAAGTGCTGAAAAGGAGACAAAACACAACCTGATGTTTGCTAAATTACTGCGAAAGTAAGCAGCTGAAATTTAGTTATTCAATAGCTAGTTTAGCTATTGGTAATATTTAATTTCAATAAGATAGAGTCAATATTCCTTATCTATGATGCCTTTTCATTTATTACTTGCTGTCATTCTGCTACTAACTTCCTGTTCTTGTGGCAATGATCCTAATAAGTCCCGTACTAATTCAGTAAAAATATTCTTGGTTGCAGGACAGAGTAATGCAAAAGGCTTAGGCAACCAAACTGAGTCTCCTGATAATACTTCATTACCTACCTTTGAATACTTTACAGAGGATAATTCAATAAGACCAATTAAAGATCCAGTAGGATATGCAGGCTGTTATTTTGAAGCCGCTGAATCAGGTAGTGCCTGGCCTGCGTTTTCTAAACGATATTATGAGCTTAGTGGCGATTCCATTGTAATTGTACAGGCCGCTAAGGGTGGTAGCGCCTGTCATAAGCTTGCTGAAACAAATAACTGGGGCAACTGGTCAAAAGATGGAAACCTTTTTAACTGCTCAATCAATAAAGCTCAAATGGCATCACAATACATGAAAACATCTATAAGTGGTGTCATTTGGAGTCAGGGAGAGAATGACGCCGATGCGATAAACAGCGGCATAATCACCAAGACAGAGTACAAGGATGCTTTGAAAGATGTTATTAAGCGCTACCGCGGACTACTGGGGGAAAATGTGAAATTTTATATCATACTTACAGGGTACAATACTACGACACCAACTAAGCACGGGTCAAATGCTGTACGGGCCGCACAGGATGAAATAGCCCAAGAGGACTCTTCTACCTTTATTGTGTATCGCAGAACCGATAAATTCCCTGAATTCGGGTGGATGCATGACGCTGTACACTATAACCAACAAGGTCTTAATGATATTGGAACTGTTTCTGCTGATATAATATTTAAGAGTAACAACTAAGAAATGATGCAATATTAACTTAATTTTACCTTGAAATTAGCTTAGTAATTGTAAACAAACTTAAACAGGTAAACAGCATACCTTATTATAATGTGTGGAATTTTAGGTTCAGTAAATATTGCATTTGATAACACAACTTTAGATACTATTAAACACAGGGGGCCAGATGACTTTGGTTTTGAAGAATTTAAAGTTAATCGCCATACTGTACTCCTTAGCCAACGACGCTTATCTATAATAGACCTTTCCCCCGCTGGTCACCAGCCCATGTTATCCGGCTGTAAAGACTATGCCTTGATTTTCAATGGTGAAATATACAATCATTTAGATCTACGAGAAAGATTACCTGACACTATACAGTATAGAGGTCATTCAGATACCGAAACAATTCTATACTACCTGATTGAGCATGGCATTGAGGGCGTCAGGGACCTGAATGGTATTTTTGCAATTGCTTTTCTGGATATAAAAAAGGGCAAGCTATACCTAGCCAGAGACCCTTTTGGCGTAAAGCCGCTCTACTATCATACCACTCAGAATAATAGTATTATCTTTTCTTCCGAGATCAGACCTATAAAGGCGATACTAGAGGAAACAACTATTAACAAGGAAGCTCTTGCCTCGCTCCTCAGATTAAGGTATAATCCTTCTCCGCATACGCTTCATCAACAGGTAGAGAAAATTCGACCAGGCCACTATCTGGAGATAACCCTGAGTGATCGGCATGCTGTATTAAAAGAACATCATTATATAGAACCCGTTCCTAAAACGAGGTCATATGGGTCAGAAGATGTAGTTAGAATATATGGACAGAAACTGGAAGAGGCTGTAAAGAGACAGCTCCTTTCTGATGTAGAGATCGGCGTATTACTAAGCGGAGGTATTGATTCTGCCATGGTGGCGGCTCTGGCTTCCAGGCATTACAAAGGAAAGCTAAAAGCCTATACTATTGGGTTTGAAGGCAATTTCGACGAAGACGAAATTGATGATGCAGCAGAAACGGCTCGCATTCTTGGCTTAGACCACTATTACAAAAAAATCTCATTCCCTGATTTTCTGGACACAATCGAAAAATGCTGCCATATTGTGGAAGAGCCGCTGGCTACCACTTCCATGATTCCAATGTATTTTCTGTCAGAACTCGCCTCCCAACAAGTGAAAGTGGTGCTTACAGGCCAGGGGGCAGATGAACCACTGGGAGGCTATACCCGCTATAAATCAGAGCTTATGTTTAGCCATACCCCGGCCTTGCTTAGAGGTTTGGCATTACCAGTGGCCAAGGCTATGAGGCTTGGCAACGAAAATGCAGTAAAGGGTGCTAAGTCGCTCAACATCAAAGATGATGTTAAACGTTTTCTCTCAGTTTATGAGGTGTTCGACGATCAGGAAATCATACAGTTAATTGGTACTGCAGATAGGCAAAGCATCAAAAGTATAGACTATTACTATCAACTACTGGACTGTAGGCGAAAGGAAAGTACAGTCGAGAGAATGATGGCGTTAGACACCCGTATGAACCTTGCAGATGACCTTTTGAACTATACGGATAAGATTACCATGCATTTTTCTATGGAGTGCAGGGTGCCGATGCTGGATCTGGAACTTGTCAGTTTTATCGAGTCTTTACCGCAACGATTCAAGGTGAATATGAAGGGTGGCAAGCTCATTCATAAAAGGTTTGCAGAAGAATTGCTGCCTGTTAGCATCATAAGCCGCAAGAAGAAAGGGTTTCTTTCTCCTACGAATAGATGGTTTAAAAATGAGGCTTCCGTTCTCAAAGAAATACTTCTATCACGTGGCACGACTTTTTCAGAAGTATTCAATCAGGTTTATGTTGCTCAACTAATAGAACAGCATGAACATGGATACAATCGTGAAAAGCATATTTTTCTTCTGTTAAATATTTATTTTTGGCTGAAATCTCTCAATCAGAAAGAAACAACCTCATCATTCTTACATGCACAATAGAATCACCTTACTGAACTGTCCTATTGATGCGCTCACTATGGAACAAACCCTTAGTAAAATAGACAGCGCCATTGTCAGGAAGAAAAGGATACATCATGTTGTTGTGAATGCGGCAAAGCTGGTGAACGCTCAAAAAGACGATCTTCTAAGACAGTCGATTATAAACTGTGATATTATTAATGCGGATGGTCAGGCAGTAGTATGGGCATCAAAAATACTGAATAGAGCATTGCCTGAACGTGTGGCCGGTATTGACTTGATGGAGGCTTTGGTCAAATTAGCAGCAGAGAAAGGCTATAAGATTTTCTTTTTGGGAGCGGCCGAGGAAGTTGTGACAAATGTAGTAGAGAAGTATACAAAAACATACGGTGGGGACATTATTGGGGGATACCGCAATGGCTATTTTGGAAAAGAGGAGGAAGCTGCAGTTGCCAAAGCGATAGCCGAATCTAAATCCGATATATTATTTGTGGCCATGAGTTCGCCCAAAAAAGAGGTGTTTTTGGACACCTATAAAGACATCATTCAGATGCCATTCATAATGGGTGTAGGCGGTAGCTTTGACGTAGTGGCCGGAAAAGTAAAAAGGGCTCCGGTGTGGATGCAAAAATCTGGGCTGGAATGGTTTTACAGAGTTATCCAGGAGCCAGGTCGTATGTGGAAACGCTACCTCTATACGAACACTAGCTTTATTTATCTTATTACAAGAGAGAAATTCAGATTACTCTCATTAAAAAAGTAAAGATTTTACCTTACTCTCTCAAATTTTTAGGAGTTAAGAAGTTATATGGACGTTACAATTATTGCTGGGGCTCGACCTAATTTTATGAAAATAGCTCCAATTATTGATGCTATTGAACAGAAATCTGCAGAAGGCTTTCCTATACGGTATCGACTGGTTCATACTGGGCAGCACTATGATAAAAAAATGAGTCATGACTTCTTTGAACAGCTAGGAATCCCGGAGCCACATGTTAATCTGGAAGCTGGAGGTGGCACACAGGCTGAACAGACTGCCAATATTATGGTTAGATTCGAAAAAGACTTGATGGAAAACCCTGCGGACCTCGTCTTAGTCGTCGGTGATGTTACCTCAACCATGGCATGTTCCATTGTAGCTAAGAAACTGCATACGAGAGTGGCACATGTGGAGGCTGGCATAAGGTCCGGTGATATCAAAATGCCTGAAGAAATAAACCGCATTGTAACTGATGCTATTACGGATTATTTCTTTACAACATCTGAGGTAGCCAATGAGAACCTGCGTAAGAATGGCATAAGTGATGATCGTATATTTTATGTCGGAAATACGATGATTGACACCCTATTGAAGCAAATGCCTAACTTCAAAAAACCTTCAATCTGGGAAAGTGCCGCATTAACTGCGGGCGAGTATCTGGTTCTTACCCTTCATAGGCCATCTAATGTGGATCAGGAGCAAGAGTTACTGGAACTGATCGATGAAATTGTAAAGCTAAGCGGAGAGTTACCCGTAATATTCCCTGTACATCCAAGAACTGCCTCGATATTGTCTAAAACGGCTGTTTCTGCTCCAAACCTCTACCTGATTGAACCGCTAAGTTATTTAGAGTTCAATTACCTTGTCAAATATGCAAAGGCAGTCATAACGGATTCCGGTGGTATAACAGAAGAGACAACAGTAATGGGTATACCCTGCATGACGCTGCGTGATAGTACAGAAAGACCTGAGACATGCACTATAGGCACCAATGAGCTGCTAGGCACCAAAAAAGAGGCGTTAGGGCCGGCGTTTGAGAAGCTGCACAATGGCAGCTGGAAAAAAGGCGCTATCCCCAACTTATGGGATGGGAAGACCTCAGAAAGGATCGTTCAACATTTGGTAGCACTTCCTGAATTGTCCTTCGATTAACGATTGCTGAACATTGATGAATATTAGACCATCTCAGAGCAATAGTTCTCTTAGCGAAAATTTATTCTATGCCGGCGTTCTCGCATTTGCAGCTACTCTACCGCTCGCCTTCTTTATACTTAATAATATAGCTGCAATAGTTATTGTTATAAGCTGGTTATGGCTTTTAGCGCAAGGTAAAGTAAGGATTCGCCCCGCTAAGTCAGCATATTTTTTTATTTTTATCTCTCTCTTCATAATATATGCGGTTGGTGTTGTTTATAGTACCAACATAAAAGAAGCATTTCGGCAGTTAGAGATTATGCTCCTCTTGCTTATTCTCCCGCTCGTTTTAGGTAGCGTCCCTCCGATTTCTAAACGAAAGATAATGTCTATCTTCTTAGTATTCGCAGTTACTAGCACCCTTATTGCGCTTCTTTGCATTGTAGAGACACTTTTGAGAAATTATAGGTTAGGCTTTGAGTTTGCAACGCATAATGCCTGGTATTACTCTTCGGAAGGCCTGGTACAGGGTTTTGGATTTCATCCAAACTATATGGCGATCTATTCCCTTTTTACCATACTAATACTGATACAATATATTCCATTTCTATATACGCCTAAAAGAAAGTACATTATTATATTGGTAGTAGTAACGATCTGTCTGCATATAGCTTTTATCGCTGCTTTGTCAGCCAGAACACAGATTTTCATTTTATTAATCCTTGTTCCACTTTGGATTTTATATTACACATTAAAATACCGAAGATTCAAGACTGGTATTTTATTATTGGTTCTATGCACTGGGCTCATCTCTACAAGTATAATGGTAAGCCCAATATTAAAAGAAAAGTTTAAGGGATTATTAAATATCGATGTCGACCAGGATAATGAAAAATTTAGTGCAAGTTTAAGAATTCAGAAGTGGAGATCAGCTTATAATATATTTAAAGAGAACCCTATTATAGGCGTCGGAACAGGTGACATGCAAGATCGATTACAGATAGAATATTATAATAATAACTACGAAATTCCATATACTTTACGTTATACTGCTCATAACCAGTACTTAGATACAGCTGCCAGACTTGGGATTATAGGACTTCTCTCATTAATAGCATGCCTTCTGTACCCTATGGTAAGGTCTGTCAAAACCAAGGATATATTATATTTTAGTTTTTTGCTGATTATTTTCATCAGCCTTATACCTGAAATGGTTCTTACTTTAAACAAAGGCGTAGCCTTTTATGCTTTTTTCAATTCAATTATGGCATTTCATTCCGATAACTTTTCAAATGATGCCCCACCAATACATTGAATCAATTTGATAAATAACATATTCAAATTTACCTTTGGTCTAGACAGAATCTATTTTAGGTAAAATGCCCGGCCTGTATTCCAGATATATTAAGCCCCTTCATGCATTAGGCGATGCTGTGGCTATTACAACTTCTGCAGCGACTGCTTATTGGCTGACGGAGGATACATTAGCTGGTTTTATTACAGGAACCTACGCCAATTTTCTGGTCTATGCCCTGATTGCTTGGTTCATGTGTACGAGTTTGCTCGGCATTTATAAGTTTTATAGAGTTACCAGGCTCCTCAAAATAGTAGTGAATGTCCTGAAAGTGACACTGCTCTATTTGATTTTGATTGAGGCGATCCTCAATATCCTGAATACCCAAGTTTTCTCCCGAAGCTTCTTACTTCACCACTACCTCATACTTGCTTGCTTGGTAATTCTCTGGCGCATCATCGTCATCACGTCGCTGCGGGTGTACAGAAAGAAGGGGTATAATTACCGGAAAGTAATAATCATCGGCTATACAGCTCCAGGCAAGGAACTGCGACGCTTCTTTAAGAATCACCCCGAACACGGCTACCGTTTTCTGGGTTTTTTTGATGATAAGCATGCGCAGGAACCCGGTGTAGTTGGCACTATTAATGAAATAGAGGATTTTGTGTCGCAAAACGAAGTAGATGAAATATATTGTAGTCCCTTTGAACTGCAAAAGCACCAGATCGTGCGTTTGCTCAGCTTTGTGGACAATAACCTGATTCGATTGAAATTTCTTCCTGAGCCAGGTGGCCTGCCTTACCAGAAGCTACAAGTAGATTTCTATGATATGTTACCTGTGCTTATTTTTCGCTCTATCCCGCTGGATGATTCGATCAATAAGTTTCTGAAGCGTGCCTTTGACATTGTCTTTTCATCATTTGTCATAATTTTTATCCTTTCCTGGCTGTTGCCTATCCTCGCAGTTTTGATTAGGCTCGATTCTAAGGGTCCTATTTTATTTAAGCAGGAACGCTCGGGCCTGGATAACCAGAAATTTAAATGCTGGAAACTCCGGACCATGTATGTGAACAGTGAGTCTAATTCCAAACAGGCACAACGGGGTGATTCCCGCATTACGCCTATAGGAGCCATTCTTCGTAAGACTAGTCTGGACGAGCTGCCGCAGTTTTTCAATGTATTAATGGGGCAAATGTCGATTGTAGGTCCAAGGCCTCATATGCTGAGCCATACCATGTATTACTCCACGCTCGTGGATAAGTTTATGGTGCGACACTTCATCAAACCAGGTATAACAGGCTTATCGCAGGTGCGTGGCTTCCGTGGCGACACGAGCGAGATACACCAGATGCGCGGCCGGGTGAAACTCGACATCTTTTACCTTGAGAACTGGTCTTTCTTTCTGGATCTTAAAATCGTCTTCTATACTGTGTATAATATGCTGCGCGGGGAAGACAACGCATTTTAAAAATCAGTCCGTGCATTTGCTCCTGTTTTAGTAACTTCGCCTTCAAAGTTGAAAACATGAGCAAGGAAAAACCCTCTATACCTAAAGGAACCCGCGACTTTGGCCCTGCCGTGGTGGTCAAGCGCAACTATATATTTGGCGTCATCAAGCGCACCTTCGAGAAATTCGGCTATCTGCCACTTGAGACTCCCGCCATGGAACAGCTGTCGGTGCTCACCGGCAAGTATGGCGACGAGGGCGACCAGCTGATCTTCAAGATTCTGAACTCAGGCGACTTCCTATCCAAAACCACTACCACTGATATTGAGCAGGGCTCGAAGCACATCACCCGCAAGATTTCGGAGAAAGCGCTTCGTTACGATCTAACGGTGCCTTTCGCCCGCTTTGTGGTGATGAACCGAAACGAGATCAGCTTTCCGTTCAAACGCTACCAGATTCAGCCCGTATGGCGTGCCGACCGTCCGCAACGTGGACGTTACCGCGAATTTTACCAGTGCGATGCCGATGTGGTGGGCACCAACTCCCTGCTGTGTGAGGCCGAGATCGTACAGATGATCGACGAAGTTCTGAGCACGCTGGGCATGACCGATTTTACTGTCAAGATCAATCACCGGGGTGTGCTGGCAGGTATAGCCGAGGCCATCGGGGAGAAAGGCCGTGAGGGCGATATTTGCGTGGCCATCGACAAGCTCGATAAGATCGGGGCGGAAGGTGTGCGCAAAGAGCTGCTGGAGCGAGGTATAGCCGAGGGCGCCATGGATAAATTGGAGCCGCTTTATGATCTAAAAGGCTCCAACCAGGAAATACTCGACCAACTACAAACGCTGCTGGGTAACACCGAAGAAGGTCAGCGCGGCCTGAAAGACCTGCAGGAGGTATGGGAGTATCTGGAGAATCTAGGCAGTGATGCGCTCACGACGCAGAACCCCTCTGGTCAGCCCCGCCTGCAGCTGGACGTGACACTGGCCCGTGGCCTCTCCTACTACACCGGCTGCATCTTCGAGGTGAAAGTGAACAATGCGAACATGGGCAGCATCAGCGGTGGTGGCCGTTACGACAACCTTACAGGGATGTTCGGTATGCCAGGCGTATCGGGTGTGGGCTTCTCCTTCGGCGTGGACCGTATCTACGATGTGCTGGAGGAACTACAGTTGTTCCCGGCCAGCAGCGAGGTAGGCACCAAAGTGCTGATCGTGCAGTTCGACAAGGAATCGGAGCGTTATGCCCTGCCTCTGCTTCAGAAACTGCGCAACGCAGGTATAGCTTCGGAGCTGTATCCGGAAAGTGCCAAGTTGAAAAAGCAGATGAGCTATGCGGATCAGAAAAAGATTCCCTTTGTGCTGCTGATCGGTTCCGAAGAGATGGCCTCTGGCAAACTGAAGCTGCGCGACATGCAGACCGGCGAGCAGGACGAGCTTTACATCGACGACATCATTGCCCAGTTGAAATCTGAAGCAAACTAATTCACATTATGAGCGACGTTCACCATATCTCCAGCCAGCACCTGAGCCTGGAGCGCATCGAGGAAACCATTAGCCGCAGGTATACCCTGGCCCTGTCACAAGAGGCAGAGGAGCGCATTTTGCACTGCTACAATTACCTGCACCGCAAGATTGCGAGCACCGACAAGAGTATTTACGGCATCAACACCGGCTTTGGCTCGCTTTACAAAAAGCAGATCTCGCATGATAACCTCGAACAGTTGCAGCGCAACCTGGTGATGTCGCATGCCTGTGGTATGGGCGACGAAGTGCCGGCTGAGGTAGTGAAACTGATGCTCCTGCTCAAGATACAATCGCTGGCCTACGGCAACAGCGGCGTTCAACTGCAGACGGTGAAGCGCTTGATTGACTTTTATAACCGCGATATCTACCCGATCGTGTACCAGCAGGGCTCGCTCGGGGCAAGCGGGGACCTGGCGCCTCTGGCGCACCTTTGCCTTCCGGTGATCGGTCTGGGGGAAGTATACTACCAGGGCTACCGTCTGGAGAGCCGTCACGTGCTGGAGATGTTCAGCTGGGAACCCATTGCCCTGCAGGCCAAAGAAGGACTCGCTTTACTCAACGGCACGCAGTTCATGAGTGCTTATGGAGTACACTGCCTGTTGCAGGGGCGCCGTCTGTCTTGCACAGCCGATGTAGTGGGAGCATTGTCGCTGGATGCTTTTGACGGACGTATTGAGCCGTTCAACCACCTGATCCACCAGGCACGTCCGCATCCTGGACAGGTAGAAACAGCGGCTACTTTCCGTCATCTGCTACAGGGCAGCGAACTAATCAGCCAGTTCAAACAGCACGTGCAGGACCCCTACTCCTTCCGCTGCATCCCGCAGGTACACGGTGCCTCCAAAGACGCCATCCGCTATGCGGAAGGAGTGATTCTGACCGAAATTAACTCCGTGACAGACAACCCGAACATTTTCCCGGATGAGGACGAGATCATTTCGGGCGGTAATTTCCATGGCCAGCCGCTGGCGCTGGCGCTGGACTTCCTGGCGATTGCGTTGGCGGAACTGGGGAGCATTTCCGAGCGTCGCACCTACCAGCTGATCTCTGGCAGCCGCGGTCTGCCAGACTTCCTGGTGGCGGAACCGGGCCTGAACTCCGGTTTTATGATCACGCAGTACACGGCTGCCTCCATCGTGAGCCAGACCAAACAGCTATGCACACCTGCCTCTATTGATACCATCCCATCGTCCAACGGACAGGAGGACCACGTGAGCATGGGTTCGAATGCGGCCACGAAACTGTATAAGGTGGTGCAGAATGTGGAGCGTGTGCTGGCCATCGAGCTGATGAACGCTGCGCAGGCGCTCGAGTTCAGACGACCGCTACGCAGCTCACCACCGCTGGAGCAGCTGTTTGCTGATTTCCGGGAGCAAATTCCTTTTGTGAGCACCGACCGCGTGATGCATCCGGATATGGAACGTAGCGTGGACTTTATCAGGCATTACGGTATGCCTGTCTCTAAGAATTAAGCTATTTACTATGCAGACATAAAACCGCGACAGTTTTAAAGAGCTGTTGCGGTTTCCTGTCTAAGACCATCCCGGTAACTTACCTCCCCCCTCAAATACCGTTAATCACTGCTAAGACCCAACAGAATTATCCATTTTAAAGAAAGCTGTACGTAATGTCCACTTGCTCTGGCAAGACCAAGTGCGGCAACCCGCCACAGATTAGGCCAAGTGATTCTGCCTTCTCTCAATCTCCTCGAGTTGTCCCCCTCTTCTCTACCTGAAATTTAGGTAGAAGCTTTTCTCCTAGCCCTTGCTTAACTATATTCGTAGCTCACCCTATACCTATCGTTTGAGACTGCTGCTGTTCATATTGCTTCTTTTGGCTGCTATACCTGTCCTGGGACAAAATGGCTGTTTCCGGGCTATACAGAATGATGTAGAGGTTTCTGTTATCTGTGTGGGTACGCCGGTTTATTTTGTAGACTGTACCCCCGATCCTGATGAGCGGGATATCATCTTTTATGATCCCGGTCCTAAAGCTTTCGACAAAACCAACTATGATGAAAGCAAATTAGTCCGCCGTGGCAATGACGGACGTTACCAACATACTTATACTCAGCCTGGTGAATACATCATCACCCAGATAATTAACCGGGAGGGTGGCGGAGGCACAAGTCTGCCTTTTCCGCGCACATTTAAAGTGGTGGCCACACCTGTTCCTAGTTTCACGGTGAAGCCCTGCGCCAGCCGTTCGGTTCAGGTGACCATTGCCGACATCGGGTACGACCTGTACGACATTGATTACGGTGACAACACACAGGTACGAGATGTGAAAGCCGGGGAACAGCCACGCTATGCCTACCAGGGTACCGCTTCTTCCTATACCATCAGCGTGCGTGGGAAGTATACGGGCAGCTCCTGCCAGACAAGTAGTTCGAACACGGTGACACTTCTGCCAACTCCTCCCACACCACTTATTGCACAGCTAGAGGTACTGCGGGAAGCGGCTGACGGGGAGATCCTGTTCACACTCGAGAATTTACAGCCGGGATACCGCTACGTGCTGGAGCGACGCACCACAGCAAGCGGCAATTTTGAAGCCATCTATACAAGCGCGCCGCTCACGCAAACCAGGTGGGCGGACTTCAGAGTAGGCAATGTGGATACCAGCCAGCCCATCCAGTTCCGGATACGCCCCGCCGATAACTGCGGCAATCAGCTGCCTATTTATTCAGCACCTGTCAGCACCCTGGTATTGGGTGTGCAGGCGGGCAATGAACTGGCCAACCTCAGCTGGTCAGGTATAGCAGGTGGTATACAGCGTTACCTCGTTTACCGCGACGGCAGCCAGATCGCGGAGCATAACAGCAGCACGACCACGTACACCGACCCCAACCTGACTTGCGGACAAAGCTACTGCTATCAGGTGAACAGCATCCTCAATAATGGACAGAGCCGCTCTATTTCCGCTTCCCGCTGTATACAGGCTACTTCCACTGCTACGCCGCCTGCTGGCTACTTGTACAGCACCTACGACGAGAACAACCAGGTACAGCTCAACCTAACCGTACCGCAAGGTCAAGTAGCACAACAGGTTCGCTACCTTCGCAGCATTGACGGGGTGCCGTTTGCTGACCTGGCCACCACCGGGCAGGCAGCCTATACAGATCCTTTGCAGCCTCTGAGTCCGGTATGCTACCGTGCCAGCTATACCAATCCCTGCGAGCGCAGCTCGACTCTCAGCAACACCACGTGCCCGGTATACCTGATCGCATTGCCGCAGGAAAACTCCCCGACCATCTCATTGGGCTGGACGGGCTATGTGGGTTTTCCGGATGGGGTGGGCAGCTATACCCTGGAGCTGCTGGACGCCGGGAACCGCGTTGTCAGTAGTATACCTGTTACTGGCAACACTTACCTGGAGCGAAGCCCGAGCGACGAGCTGCAGGAGTTGCGCTACCGTATTCGGGTAACTTCCGGAAATGGCAGTGCTACCTCTTTTTCCAATACAGTAACCATCCGGCAGCCTGTGCAGGTGCACATCCCAAACGCTTTTACGCCTAACGGCGATGGGCTGAATGATGTGCTGGAAGTGAAAGGCCGCTTCATTAAATCCTTTAGCATCAAGGTATACAGCAACATGGGGCAGGTCGTTTTCGCCTCTGACGATCGCAACACCAATTGGGACGGAACCTACCAAGGCAAGCCAATGCCAGCCGGGGCGTATGCTTACGAAGTGAATATTGTGAGTAACTCAGGGGAGCCAAAGCAACGCATCGGCATTGTTACATTACTGCGCTAATCTGTAATCAGCATATGACCAGGAAAGAAATCATCGAAAACTACATCAGGGCTTATAACAGCTTCGATGTGCAGGGTATGCTGCTTTACCTACATGAGGAGGTAGAGTTTAGAAACATTTCCAATGGCGAAGTCAACCTATTGCTGCAAGGTATAGAGGCCTTTCAGAAACAGGCCGAGCAAGCTGCAAAACTGTTCAGTGAGCGTGAGCAAGTGGTGCTCCAGTATCAGGAGCAGGAGAATGCGGCAGCAGTCACGATTGCTTACAGGGCGATACTGGCAACGGACTTTTCGAAAGAATTGAAAGCAGGCGATACTCTCACGCTCAAGGGGAAGACGATCTTCGGCTTTCAGCAGGACAAGATCATTTCCATTGAAGACCACAGCTGATAGCGCATAAAAAGGGCAACTGGCATATTGCGATGCTGCGTTCATCAAACATGCTGGCAGTGTGCTTCCAATTACCTTCTTACCAATAGCAGTTTGTCCTTCTTCTACCTGAGCCGCTATACCTTGAACACTACTCCTGCCTCAGGTAATCGCTCAGCTTTGAGTTGAATATTTGCCATACCTGGAAGGTATAGCTTCAGCCTGATTCTCCTCAGGTACAAGACTATCGGCAAGACCTTCTCTTCCCTTTATTTCCCGATTAAAAGATATGCTTGTATATTTGTATACCCCCAGCGGCCGGGGGACGTTTATACCTGAACAGTACACCAAAAAGAAGATAGACTATGTTTGATATGATGGGCATGATGGGCAAGATGAAAGAAGTCCAGGCCAAAATGAAAGAAGCGCAGGATAACCTGCAGCACATTACCGTAACCGCTGAGTCGGGCGCCGGCCTGGTGAAAGCCACTGTGAACGGGCAGCGCAAACTCCTCAAGATTGAGATTGACGACTCCATTCTGAACACCAATGACCGCGACATGGTCAACGACCTGGTGGTAGCCGCCGTGAACAATGCCATGCTGACTGCCGCCGAGCGCGCAGCTGAAGAAATGAAGAAGAGCACCGAAGGCCTTATTCCTAACATCCCCGGTTTAGATTTAGGAAACTTTGGTCTCTAATCCCAGCCTAACGGCTATTGTTATACTTAACTGGAACGGGCTCCGCTTTCTGCAGGAGTTCCTGCCATCGGTCGTGGCCAACAGCTCGGGCTGCGAAGTCATCGTGGCCGACAATGCCTCTACCGATGGCTCCCTTCCTTTCTTACAGGAGCACTTTCCGCAGGTGCGCATCATCCAAAACGACGACAACTACGGTTTCTGCGAAGGGTATAACATCGCCCTGCGCCAGGTAGATGCCAAATACTATGTGCTGCTTAACTCCGATGTGGGCGTACCCCCGGGCTGGACGGAGCCGATCATCCAGTTGATGGAATCCGACGAGAACATTGCCGTTTGCCAGCCCAAGATCGTTTCGCAGCAGCATCCTGACTTTTTTGAGTACGCAGGTGCGGGAGGCGGCATGCTGGATGCACTCGGCTACCCTTATTGCCGTGGTCGTATGTTTGAGACGCTGGAAGAAGACGGCGGGCAGTACAATGATGTAGCTGAAGTGTTCTGGGCAACGGGCGCCTGCATGTTCGTGCGGGCCAATGTGTTTCACGGACTGGGCGGGCTCGAGCCTGCCTTTTTTGCGCACATGGAGGAGATCGACTTCTGCTGGCGCGCTAAGAACGTGGGCTACAAGGTGATGTACGACGGCCACAGCCAGGTATACCATGTAGGAGGCGGTACGCTGCACAAGTCAAACCCGCGCAAAACCTATCTGAACTTCCGAAACGGCATGGCACTGCTGTACAAGAACCTGCCGGCCGGCGAGCTTTTTTCAACCGTTGTTATACGCATTCTGCTGGACTGGCTTGCGGCTCTGCGCATGCTGGTTGCGGGCCAGGGGGCCGACGCCAAAGCAGTGCTTAACGCGCACACCGATCTGCTGCGCAACAGCAAATATTGGCGCAAGCGCAGAAAAGAACAGCAACTGAAAGGTACTTTTCCGGCTATGTCAGGCGTTTACAGAGGAAGTATTGTGTGGCAGTACTTTGTGCGCCAGCGACGCACAGTGCGGGAGCTATAGGTCCCAGACGGTGCTGCGTTCGCGGCGCAGGTGTTTGCTAACGTTCATCCAAAAGGCCATTATGAAATACAGGATGACAGGCGAGCCCAGTGTGAAAAACGAAATGTAGATGAATGACAGGCGAATGCTGCTAGAGGCTATTCCAAGCTTCTCTCCCAACATGGCGCAGACACCAAAAGCCTGAGATTCGATAAAGTATTGTAGCCTTTTCACTTTCGTTTGATTTAAATTTAAAAGTAGGAAATTTATAGAATTTCGTCAAAAAATATCGACGAAAATCATGGTACAGCAGCTAAATAACGCATGCATCCAGCTATATCTTACGTTGGTTACCCAAATCTGATATGAAACACAACAAAAAAAACGCCGCTTTGTTTCTGCCACTTGCCGTGGTGATGCTCTCGGCCAACACAGGCTGCACCCTGCAACGCATGGTGAAGCAGGCCGAAAAACAGGAAATTAAAGTGACGCCTAACCCCTTGGTAGCCAACGGTGAAGAGGTGGTATTTGAGCTAAAAGCCACCCTGCCCGAGAAAATGCTCAAGAAGAACGAGGACTACCGCTACAAGATCGATGTGGTATACGAAGCCGCCGGTCAGCAGCGCGAACACCTGGGCGCCCTTAACTTCGACGTAGGCAACTACCTTTACGAAAATAGTCGCCCGACCATTACCCAGGAGTTCCGGTTCCCCTACACACCGCAAAAAAACAAAGGCCGATTGCTCGTGCAAGGCACCGCCATCGATAAACGCAAGCGTGACCGGGTCGTCTATACCCCGGAAGAGCAGGTGGCCACGGGACTGAATACCACCGCCCTGCTGATGGTGCGCAGCAACGAATACACCTACATGCCCGATAATTACAAGACCATCGCCGAGGGCCCGGCCAGCATCCAATTTTACTTCGACGAGAACCAGTTTACCACCAAGAGCTACTTAGGTGAGAACCTGCCCGTGCTGGACCAGTACGCCATGGATACCGTGAAACGGCAGACCATCAAAATCATTGGCAGTCAGGCACCCAACGAAAAGGGCACTGACCTGGCCCGGAAACGCGCCAAAGCCCTGGCTGACTACTACCGCAGTAAGGCAAGTCTGCTTGACTATTCCAGAAAAAAAGTAGAGATCAGCACAGAAACAGAGCCCACCAACTGGGAAACACTATTGGAGCGGGTGAACAAATCGGCCCTGCCGAAAGCGCAGAAGCAGGAGGTCGCTAAGATCCTGCAAGGCACAGGCACTGATAAGCAGAAAGCGGACGCCCTTCAGCAGAGTGCGGCCTTTGACTACATCCGTCGTTACGTGTACCCGACCATGCGTTTTGCGCGCGTGGAGGTGGATTACAACCGTGCCCGCAAACCGGACTACGAGCTATACCTGCTGGCCCGCCGCATCGCCGACGATTCCGCCAGCGCCGATGTGCTCACTGCCGACGAATTGCAGTATGCCGCTACCCTCACTCCCCTGCTGGCCGAGCGCCGCAAGCTGTACGAAGCGGCCGTGAAGACCACCGACAAATGGCCTGCCTACTATAACCTGGGCGTGGTGTATACCGAAATGGCCCGAAAGGAATACCGACCGAAGGCAAAAGAGGCGCTGCTCGACAAAGCCATTCACAACCTCAACTTTGCCGGTTTCCGCAACCCGACCGCAGAAGTAAACTACGCCCTGGCCAGTGCCTACCACTTGCGGGGTGAACGCGAAAAAGCCCTGCAGATCTACGACTACGCCATCAAACTGGGTGGAGAGCAGGAACTCCTGCACCGTATCTTTACTGACAAAGCCGCCCTGGAAATGGAAATGGGCCTGTATGACGAGGCCATCCGCAGCCTGACCTACTCCGGCGACGACTACCAGACCAACATGAACCTGGGCCTGAGCTACCTGCTGAAGGAGAACTACGAAGGTGCCCGGCAGTACTATGAAAAAGCGCTGGAACTGAAGCAGGAAGATCCGCTGGCACACTACTCGCTGGCCGTGCTGGGTGCGCGTATGCAGAACGAGGGCATGGTGCGCATTCACCTGCGCAGGGCTATTCAGCGCGACCGCAGCTACATGGAGCGTGCCTTCGACGACCCGGAGTTTGCCGCTTACCACGGGAAACAGGCCTTCCGGGAGGCGATGATACGATAAGTTACCGCTTATACATTGCAAATTGAAAGACTTATCTTAATTTTACCAGCTGAACAGAGATTTTAACATTACTATGCGAAGTATACAGTTTAGAGAAGCCCTTCGTGAAGCCATGTCTGAGGAGATGCGCCGCGACAAGAGCGTTTTCCTGATGGGTGAAGAAGTAGCCGAATACAATGGCGCCTACAAAGTGAGCCAGGGCATGCTGGACGAATTTGGTCCGGAACGTGTAATTGATACTCCTATTGCCGAACTTGGCTTTGCCGGTATTGGTGTGGGTGCCTCGATGAACGGCCTGCGTCCGATCATTGAGTTCATGACCTTCAACTTCTCGTTGGTGGCCATTGACCAGGTGATCAACTCTGCCGCCAAAATGATGTCCATGTCAGGTGGTCAGTACTCCTGCCCGATCGTGTTCCGCGGACCAACTGGCAGCGCCGGTATGCTCTCTTCGCAGCACTCTCAGAACTTCGAGAACTGGTATGCCAACACGCCAGGTCTGAAAGTAGTAGTTCCGTCAAACCCATACGATGCCAAGGGTCTAATGAAGTCCGCTATCCGCGACAACGACCCGGTTATTTTCATGGAGTCGGAGCAGATGTACGGCGACAAAGGCGAGGTGCCGGAAGAAGAATACCTGATTCCGATCGGTGTGGCTGACATCAAGCGCGAAGGTACTGATGTGACCATCGTGTCATTTGGCAAGATGATGAAAGTGGCCCTGGCGGCTGCCGAGGAACTGGCCAAAGACGGGATCAGTGCCGAGGTGATCGACCTGCGCACTGTTCGTCCGATCGACTACAAAACGCTGATCGAGTCAGTGAAGAAAACCAACCGCATGGTGGTGGTGGAAGAAGCGTGGCCACTTGCCTCTATCTCCGCTGAACTGGCCTACCATATCCAGAGCAACGCTTTCGACTACATGGACGCTCCAGTGAAGCGTGTAACCTGCCGCGACGTGCCGCTTCCGTATGCCCCGACCCTGATCGAGGCATCGTTGCCGAACGTAGAGCGCACCATTGCCGCTGTAAAGGAAGTGACCTATCAGAAAGCGTAAGCTAAACTGAATTTCTATAAAAAAACGGTCCCTGGTTCTTGAAACCAGGGACCGTTTTGATTTATGCAAACTTGCTATACCTGAGTAACAGCAGAAGACGAGCCTGGTATATAAACGGTCACCAGATCTGCGGTTGCCCCAACTTGTCCAATGAACACCTTTTCGGTCTATTAAGTCCGGAAGCTTCCCTGCCGGAGACATCCTTGTCCCCGTATACCTGCAGAGCCAAACCTCCACAAGGGGATATAGCAATACCCAACAATCAGCTTTAGGATTTATCAATCCCAATGCGTCCTAGCTTAATCTGAAGGCATTGGAGGCAAGAGATTGGTAAAGATATCAGCGCCAATTCAAAGCATGAGAGGCAGGTATAGCAACTCAGTTCAGACCCGATTGGCGCTTCACCTCCACTGTGCCGGTATCCTGGTCCTGCTCAATTTCCTGCTTCTCAACCTTTACGGCTGTGTCGGTGGCCCTGACACCCTGGTCGTGCGCCTCGGAGTACACCTGTGTGAACTCGGCTCCCAGCAAAAAGATGATAGAGGTATAGTACACCCATACCAGAATCAACACCAGCGAGCCGGCGGCACCGTAGGTATCGGCCAGCGGGTCGTGCTGGAAATAGATGTTGAGTATAAATTTACCCAGTGTGAACAGAATGGCCGTGACAACGGCTCCTACCCAAACATTGGCCCACCGGATGCGGGCATCGGGTAGCACCTTGAAGATAGCGGCGAAAATAACTGTGGCGATGGCGATAGACACCAGCATGTTGCCGATGGTCACCAGGTATACGGCAATACCCGAGAGCTCTTGCCGCAGGTAATCGTAAAAAAGCCCGAGCACCACGTCTATGGACAGCGAAACCAGCAGCAGAAAGCCAAAACTCACCACCAGGGCAAGCGATAGCAGGCGCCCGATCACGAGTTTCATGAAGCCTTTTTCTGCTTTGGCCTTCACCTTCCAGATGGCGTTGAGCGAATCCTGCAGTGCCACAAACACCGTTGTCGCGCTAAAGGCCATCACGAGCACCCCCACCACGGTACCGATGGTGCTGGCCTCCGACTGACTCGCATTCTCGATGATGCTTTGCACTTGCGTGGCACTGTTCTGCCCCACGACACCGCCCACCTGCTTCACTACCTCGCCCCGAACGGCCTCCTGCCCGAAAGCCGCGCCCGCAATGCGAATGGTAATGATGAGCACGGCGGGAAGCGAGAAAATGGTGTAGAACCCGATGATGGCCGCATAATCGAGCGGGTTGTCATCGATAAACTTCTTAAAGGTCTGCTTGGTGAGTTGCCAGGTTGTCGTAAGCTTTTTTCGCATGAGGTTTGCCTTTTTGCTATACCCTACAGGCATACGGCAAAGTGGCCGCTAAAGGTATAGCCTCATGCACAAAATGAGCTTAGGCCATCGGCAATGAAAGTCGGGCCAGGAAGTTGCCGTATTCTCCCTCATACAGCTGCTCGAAGGTATAGCCCTGCGTGGTGGCATAGTCTTCCAGTATGGCTGGGTCGATGAAGAGCCATTTGAACTCGCCGGTCTGGTGGGTCTTGTAGCGCATGTTATAGATAACCTCTCCATAGTAGCCTGCACTCAGATCAAGCAAAACCGAACCGTCTTCTTCCTCGAACATGTACAGAATATCCGAGGACTCGAGCAGTATCTGCCCTCCGGGGTTAAGCAAGGTTTTGGCATGCTCCAGAAAGCGCTCCAGCCCTTCCAGATCGCCTGCTATACCTATCCCGTTCATGAGCAGCAAGAGGGTATCGAAGCGCTGCCCACTCAGTTTAAGGATATCCTGCTGCAGCACCTGCTTTATACCTCGCCCGCGCATGGCCTGCGCCGCCCCTGCCGAAAGATCGAGGGCCGTTACATCCACCCCGCGCCCCTGCAGGGCAAGGCTATGACAGCCGGCACCGGCCCCTACGTCCAGCACACGTCCCCGGCACTGTTCCAGCGCCAGCAGTTCCAGTTCTGGCATTTCTTCAGGTGACCGGAACAGGTATGCTACCGCGATTTCATCGTCTTCTGTCAGGTTGCTCTCCACCACAATCTTGGCCCCGCTGTTGCCGGCCACAAAGTCCTGAATAGCAGCCCCTACCGGGTCATTGGTTATCTCCATGCTGTCTGTATATTTTCTGCAAAGAAAAGAATTATCCTCCTTTGTTGCACTAAAGTTGAACTTATCCAATTATATATTTTACTCCATATTAAATCACCCGCCTTATTATCAGGTATTTAGGTATAAAAAATTACTTACACCCGTTGCACTAATCAGAAATTTATGTAGATTGGCAATCAATAATCGACCTAAACCTACGTTTACCTATGAGCACAACCGTATTTAGCCACATTCAATTGATGAATCCTTTGCTTGAAAGCCGATACCTGAAACTGGAAGAGTCGCGTAACCGACTGATCGGAGAGTTGGAGGGGCTGGAGGAAGAACTTCTCAACCGGCCTGCTGCCACTGGCAAGTGGTCAATCAACCAAACGGTGGCGCATCTGATCCAGGTGGAGCAGCTGACAAACAGTTACATACAGCGCAAATTGCAGGAGGAAGAACTGGAGTCTGCCTCGCTGGCGCATAGCCTCAGGTCGTTGCTGCTTCGCGTTGCGCTGCATTCGGGCATGAAGTTTAAGGCACCTGCCGCGGTGGCGAAGGTACCTGCTTATGCTACGCTAAACTCGCTGCGCATACAGTGGGACGCAGCTCGCTACCAACTGGAAGACACACTGACCGAGCTACCCCGACAACAAATAGACAAATGTGTTTTCCGGCACCCCTATGCCGGTATGCTCAACATCTACCAAACGCTTGATTTTCTTCAGGATCACTTTACCCACCATGCCCGGCAGATCACCCGCCTGCGCCGGCAATGGCTCCAGTAGCCGACCCTAAAAGTCTCCTAACTCCATCTTCCTGATCACCAGTCCATGCCCTCCGGCACGCAAGCCCATGATGTGGCCCTCTCCGTCCAACTGCAGCATCACTTCGATCTGGCTTGGGGACGGATGGCGCATGAGGTAGCCCTGGTGTATCAGAAAATTGGCTTTGCTTTGCTGCAGATGGTCGTGCAGGTAGCAGGCGAGCGGCCCCGCCGCCATACCGGTGGCTGACTCTTCAGGTATACCATAGCTCGGGGCGAACATACGGGCGCTTGCATCGGCCAGTTCTGTAGTTGTGGTAAAGGCGTAGAAGCCCACTAAACCCACTTTGTCTGAAATGGAGCGCACCAGTTCCTGGTCAGGTTGCAGATGGTGCAGGGTGCGCTCGTCAGGCACAGGCACCAGCAGGAAAGGAACCCCGGTGCTGGCAATGACAGGGGCTGATGGAAAGATGAACCCCTCCGGGAGCCCAAGCGCTGCGATGATCATGTTCGGATCAATGCCCGCCACCTCTATTGGCGTATACTGCGGTGGCAGTTGCGCCTGGTATACCTTGCCCGACTCGAAGCTGATCTGCCGGGGACCTTCTATGGATTCCTTCACGGCGCTTCCGTTTAGCAACAGCCCCTTTTGCCACAGCAGGCTAAAGGCCGCGACCGTCGCGTGCCCGCAGTGTGGAATCTGTTTCAGGGGCGTGTAAAACTCGACTTTCACATCCCCCACTTCTGAGGCAGATACAAAAGCCGTTTCGGAAAGCCCCAGCATGGCAGCTATTTTCTGGCGCCTTTCGCGTGAGAGCCTGTCCGCAAAAAGCACCACGCCGGCCGTGTTGCCTCCGTTTGGTTGTTCTGTGAAAGCTTTGACAAGGTATAGCTCGGGTGTTAAGGTTTGGGTGTCAGTCATAGGGTGTGTGCTGTTAAAAAAGTATTTTACTACTTAGTCGTTTCACTTTCTTTTAGCGCGGCAAACTCCATCTGTAGGGCTTTTATGCGGACTTCGGTCTCGTCAGGCAGTTCCTCGAAAGCCTCTTTGCGCTGGTTCAGCTCTTCAAGCACGGCAGCTGCCATTTCCCAGTCCCGCTGCTGCCAGTTTTTGTTTCTAGCCCGCACATTGCTCATAAAGTTCTGATACGCCTGCTCAATGTTAGCTTCAGTCAAGGCAGTGCCATTGGCGTACTGGCCTAGCAGATCCCGCTCCCATTTCGTTAACTGGGCTTCATTGTTTGCCAGACTGTCCCGCTCCACTTCACGAGCCTTGAAATCTGCTTTGATCTGCTGATAGTCAGCCCGCAGCTTTTCTGAAAAGCCCTCCTGCTTCCGATCCAGCTCCGCAGTGCGCTGCTTAAAGTCTTCCTTCGTTTTTTTCCAGTCCTCTTCCGTTCGCTCTTCCAGTTTGTTGGTCTGGGCATTCACCCAGGAGCGGAACTCGTTCACATCCCCTTCAATCTCCTGCTCGCGGGTGGCGGTGCAGGCACTCAAAAGCAGGGAAGTAAAAAGTACAAAAGCACCCCATCTCAGGGGCGGTATTGCCGCTTGATGAAAACGTGACAAGCGCAATCGAAAATCTGAAATCATACAACCGTTAGCCATTTGTTATCAAGTAGTTCCGTTTTTCAACGTTTCAACAAGAAAATATACCTACGTATTTACTGTATTCAAAACTAAACCTATAATTGGTTCGTAATTAATGCTGAAAGGTTGCTAGAATCCAAATTATAAAATCTATACCTCTAAAACCAGATACTTCACAAAAGTAAATTATCGGCTGCTTTCTTACTTAAGATGCAGCATCAGCTAGAATAGCTTGCACTACGAGTATGCGTTAAAAGGCACAAGTGTAGTGTAAGCTATTGCTGTTATATATACTTACCTGATCAGGTTTTGGATAAGCTTCCGGCCAAAATTTCCTGTCTTTTCCCACTCACCATCAGCCGCATCCTTAACCGTTTAGTTCCGGTATAACGTATGGTGCAAGGGGAAGCGTATCTTATGACAGAAGAACAAAAACACTTTATGCGGGAGGCCATCAAGCTATCCGTTGAGAAAATGGAGGCGGGCTTCGGCGGCCCGTTCGGTGCCGTAGTGGTGCGCAATGGCGAGATTATTGCCCGTGGGTATAACAACGTGCTGGCCACCAACGACCCCACCGCCCATGCCGAGGTTGACGTTATTCGCAAAGCCTGCCAAGCGCTTGGCACTTTCCAGCTGGCGGACTGCGAGCTCTATACCAGTTGCGAACCCTGCCCCATGTGCCTGGGTGCCATTTACTGGGCCCGTCCCCGTAAGGTATACTATGCCAACTCCAAAGACGATGCTGCCGAGGCTGGCTTCGACGACCAGTTCATATACGACGAGATGGACAAAGCCGCTCCCGACCGCTCCATCCCGATGGAGCAGCTGCTGCGGGACGAAGCACAGGAAGCTTTTAAAATGTGGGCAAAAAAAGAAGACAAGCAGGTATACTAAGTCTGTTTCAGGTATAGCCTGGAGATCATGCAGGTATAGAAGTGCGCTGGATTCAGCTAAGATGACGATCCTGTACAGGTATAGCTGAAAGCACATCCTGCCAAAAACGAAAAAAGGCTGAGCTTATACCTGCTCAGCCTTTTTGCATATACTTAGAAATCGCTTAGCGACGTCCGCCCATCATCTTAGCCAGGTTGGCCATACCGCCTTTGGTACCGGCCATCTTGTTCATGGAGCGCATCATCTTGCGCATGTCGTTGAACTGCTTCATCAGGTTGTTCACCTGCGTGATGTCTGTGCCGGAGCCCTTGGCAATACGGGCACGGCGGCTGCCGCTGATCATATCCGGGTTCTCACGCTCCTGCGGTGTCATCGATTTAATGATCGCTTCGATTGGCTTGAAAGCGCCTTCATCAATCTCCACATCTTTCAATGCTTTGCCAACACCCGGGATCATACCTACCAGGTCCTTGATGTCACCCATCTTCTTGATCTGCTCAAGCTGCGTGAGGAAGTCGTCGAAGTTGAACTGGTTCTTGCGGATCTTCTTGTTGATGCGCTTCGCCTCGTCCTCGTCGAAAGCTTGCTGCGCACGCTCTACGAGGGAGATCACGTCACCCATGCCGAGGATACGCTGGGCCATACGATCCGGGTAGAACAGATCGAGCGCTTCCATTTTCTCACCGGTAGAGATAAACTTGATCGGCTTCTCCACCACCGCACGGATAGAAAGGGCCGCACCACCACGTGAGTCACCGTCGAGCTTGGTCAGCACCACGCCATCGAAGTTGATGCGCTCGTTGAAGGTTTTGGCTGTGTTCACTGCATCCTGCCCCGTCATGGAATCCACCACAAACAGGGTTTCGGTTGGCTTCACAGCTGCCTTGATCTCGGCTATTTCTTTCATCATCGCCTCGTCCACGGCCAAACGACCGGCGGTGTCAATGATGACTACTTTCTTGTTGGTCTTTTTAGCGTGGGCAACGGCGTTGAGGGCGATCTGAACCGGATTTTTGTTTTCCAGTTCGGTATAGGCCTCTACGCCAACCTGCTCGGCCAGCACCTGCAGCTGATTGATCGCAGCCGGACGGTACACGTCGCAGGCAGCCACCAGCACGCTACGGCCCTGCTTCTTGATGTGGTTGGCCAGCTTGCCGGTGAAGGTGGTTTTACCAGAACCCTGCAGACCCGCGATCAGGATGATGGCCGGCTCGCCTTTCAGGTTGATGTCCTGCTTCTGGCCACCCATCAACTCCGTCAGCTCCTCGTACACAATCTTCACCATCAGCTGGCCCGGCGAAACAGAGATCAGCACGTCGCGGCCCATGGCCTCGTCCTTGATCTTATCGGTTACCGTTTTGGCTACTTTATAGTTTACGTCGGCGTCCACCAAGGCACGGCGTACCTCTTTGATAGTGGCGGCTACGTTGATCTCGGTGATGCTTCCCTGGCCTTTGAGGGTTTTAAAGGCGCGGTCTAGTTTGTTACTTAAATTATCAAACATCTCTCTAATTCTGGATTTACCTACAAAACTAAGGAATATCAGGAATAGTTGCTATAGGAATGAGGAAAGGGTAATGAATAATGAGTAATGAGTAATAAAGAATGAAGCATGAGTAGGTATAGAGTGAAATGAATGATAAATGGATAGACAGGTATAGCTGAGCGGCTGCGTACTACTGGTTTCCGCAACGACTAATAATTTACAATAGGATCTATCTTCCGAAATTTTCTCTAACACAGCCATGATTAATCAATAATCATGGCTCTTTATTCATTCGTCATTAATCATTAATCCTTATTCATTCGTAATTACGCTTTTGCTATCTTTGGGGAAGAAGTTATTTTGCTGATCGCTTTGGAAAAAACAGACCAGATCAATTTACTATACATCTCTTATTACTGGCCTCCCTCCGGCGGGCCGGGCGTGCAGCGTGGGCTGAAGTTTTGCAAATACCTGCCGCAGTCGGGAGTGCGGCCAAGTGTGCTGACCGTTGACGAGAAACAGGCTTCTTACCCGGTGCTCGACCATACCTTTGCGAGCGAAGTGACCGAAGGTACAGCCGTATACCGCACCGCTACCTCTGAGCCCTTTGAGTATTACAAGAAGCTCTCCGGTAAGAAAGAAATCCCTTACAGTGGCTTTGCCAACGAAGATGCAAAGACCGGCTTTCTGGACAAAGTGTTCAAGTTCGTGCGGGGCAACCTGTTTATACCCGATGCCCGCGTAGGCTGGAACAAGCATGCCCTCAAAAAGGCAGATGAGTTGCTAAAGGATAGTCATTTTCAGGCGATCCTGACCACCAGTCCGCCCCACTCCACCCAGTTGATCGGTCTGAAGCTGAAAGAAAAGTACGGACTGCCCTGGATTGCAGACCTCCGCGACCCCTGGACGAACATTCACTACTACGACCAGCTGTACCATACCCCTATTGCCAAACGCATTGACAAAAAGTACGAACTGCAGGTGTTGGAACGCGCCGATGCCGTGATCGTGACAAGCGAGGACACCAAACGCTTGTTCATGAACAAGCCCGTGCGTGTCAATCCGGATAAGATCCATGTGATTCCGAACGGGTATGACGAGGATGATTTCATATTCCCTTCCACACCGCCACAGGACGAGTTTCTGATCACCTATACCGGCACCATTACCGAAAACTACAACATCGATGTCTTCCTGAAAGTGATCGTGCAACTGCGTTCCGTGAATAGCGACATCCGCTATAAACTGCGTTTTGTAGGCAAGGTGTCTGCAGGGGTGAAGGAGCGCATCAGCAAGGCAGGCCTGGAAGGTATAACGGAGTTTGTGCCGCATGTGCCGCACACCGAGGCCATCAAGTACCTGATGGAAAGCACCATGCTGCTGATGGCCATCGCCGATGTGCCTGCCGTGTACTCGAACGTGCCGGGCAAGCTGTTTGAGTACTTGGCTTCGAACAAGCCGATCATCTGCCTCGGCCCTGTGCACTCCGACACCGACCGGATCATTGACGAGTGCGGCGCCGGCCGCTTGTTCCACTACACTGCCCACGAGCTCATGCTCGACCACATGATGCTGATGAGCAAAGCCTGGACCATCAACCCCAACCTTGACCTGCCCTACATCAACCACGCCCAGTTTTCGAGGCGTGAACTGACGGAGAAGCTGGCCAAGGTGGTGAAGCGGTTGGTGGTGAGAGCTAAGGTATAGACAACTTACCAGTCTACCGTAACGGGTCTGATTTCATTCACTACATAGGAAATTAATATTTCTCTGTTATCAATAACCTTGATGACATGGCGGGTTGTTCTGAGGTTCAGGAAAACGGAATCAGCAGCTGTGGGAGGGCCAAAAGCCGATTGTGAGAAGTTTGCTTTCGTTAAAGTGAAAGATGTTTCGCCTGGTTTTACTAAATAGCCGATTTGTCGAGTTCCATTAATAATGGGTGATGGATGGACTTTACTAATGCCTTCTTTAGGGACAATTAACAGACCGACTATAATACTGTCTTTTACAGAATTTCTTTCGAATTGAAATTTAATTTCGTCATCAAATGAAATACGCGTAGGTACTGCATGCCATTTAGCAGCTTCCGGAACATCAGTCATCACCACCCTGTACCCCTTACTCTTATCACTATTTAAGTACTCCCATTTCAAATTTCTCACCTCATGCTGGTTCCCGTATAAGTTCCACGATGTAGAGGGTCTCGAAGAGTCACAGATATTATTAATATAGGTCTCGGTGCACATGGGCTGCCCGTTTATTTTGCTGCTTTGAAGCAGGAAATGGGGCCCATTTGTATCCTTCCCGATATACGAGGACATGAAGTACCCTTTATCAATCGTAAATTGAGAAGGTGGGCCAGATGTAAGGAAATAATTTTCCGTGTATCTGAAAATCCCATCAACTTCATCATATTTACTAGGTTTGACAGGTACATCAGTGGTGTTGGCATCTATTACGATATATTCTACCTCTTCGTCAGTGGGTATAGCTGTATCGTCTTTGTTGGAATCACAGCTATAGAACATGCATGTTAAGCCAGCCAGGATCAATGAGGATCTGTAAAGTTTCTTCATGATTTAAGTTTTGTTAAAGGTGGGACGTTAAATACAAGGTATTGTTAATATTCTATACCAACAATAACTATTCCACTATTTAAGTGCTAAACTATATTTAGTAAATTAAAATCCTCACGCTTTAACGATTCTAGATTTGTAGTGCCTTACCACTCAACCATATGATTTAGAATTAAATCGGAATACAATTTACCACATCCTGATCCGGCAAAGAAAGACATGCCTCCCAACTGATTTGGATAAGGTAGCATACATGGTTTATAGGTGTGATCGGGAAAGTTATTACCTTATGATATACCCGACCTTTACTCCCATTGATACATGCGGCCGGTAGAAGATCCCTTCTTTTCGGTCAATAGGCGGAAACCAAACATCTGATTCTTCAAAGTATTCATACTCTACTAAACCAACAGGTTGGTGCGCTATAGAAAGCCGTCGCACTCCTAAACCAAAGAAAGGGTCGAATACAAAATTGTTGGTTTTAAGCTCTACCCCATACTTTAAACTTGTCACCCAGACTGTCCGGGTTATATCTGAATACTCATACCTGTAAGAAATATTATTTCTCACTAATTGATCCTTCTCTTTTACATATTGCTGCGGGAAATACATGCCCTCTACGGACAAGTATGATGAAGCAACCGATCTAGGTTGTCCGACGAAGTATTTTAGCTCTGCTTTCGTTTTAGAATACCTGTAATTCTTCCTTTCACTTTCACCGTCCATTACGAGATTTCGAAAGGTCTGCATTTTAAACCCATGGTCTATCGACAAAGCGAATCGCTGATGTAAGTTCTTCTGGACACCAATTTGCAGAACGCCTGTCACTGGGTCAAAAAAATTTAAGGGAGCAATATGAAAGCGTATTTTTTCTTCTGCGCGCTGACCAAAGGCACTACTGCTAATCGATAGAAAAAAGAATAGGACGAATGGGAACGCTTTTTCTTTCATTGCTTATAATTTTTACCAACGCTTGGCACTATAGGTGGATGTAGCTTATATCACAATATCCATCATTCAGCATTAAGTTAACTAAATATCCCTAAACTCCTATACCGTTCAACCACAGATCTACTTCCTGCACCGGTATAGTATAGTTCTCCAGTTTATCCCCAGCTGTACCGACCATGGCGCTATACCTGAAGTCGAGTGCTTTGCAGAGTAAAAAGTAGTGAGTCTTGATCAGGTTGGCGGGATGAAACTCTAGTACCTGGCAATGCTCCGAGAAAAGAAGATTGGTGAGGCCGGCGCCGTGAGGGGCGATTACGGTCTCGGCTTCAAAAAAGAGCTGAACCTGCTGCTGGTATGTCAATTCCTCGGCCCGTACCACCTCAAATCCATACCTAGTAATCAATGGTAGCAGGTCCTGCTCATTCAGCACACGGCGGGTTTTGGCATTGGCGCGACTGATGTAGAGGCGCCTTCTGCGACTGCCTTGCTGCACGCCGTAGCCTTGCCATACCTTGTGACGCAGCCAGTCGGCCACGTCCCGGGGCAGATAACCGCTCTGCGCATTGGCAATGAAGGAAGGTAGAACAAACTTCCCCACCTGCCATTTTTCACGTTTATCAATAAAAACCACTTCGGCGTGGGGGTAGTCTTTCAGCACAAAGGCTAGTGTCTGCAGTTGGTAGGGAGCCATATCGCGGCGCATGATCACCTTGATTGGCTCCTGCGTATGCTCGAGCACAAGGTAAAGCCGCGGCAGACAGTCAAAAAACCAGTGGAAGTTGTTGTGGTCAGCCCATGGCAGGTATAGCACCGAGGTATAGCGGCCGGCTTTCCGCTTCGGTAGCAGCAGAGACACCTCCTTAAAAGCATCGGACTTGGCCAGCCGACTCACCTCCCCCACCGACTCCACCACTATTTTACCGTCCAGCACCAAAGCGCCGGAGTTGCCCAGGACCTCCACCTGCTGTAGCCGAACCAGGGATTGCTCCTTTTGTCGATAGCCCATGCTGTAGTCTATGGCGTAATTAAAGCTTCGGGCCGAATCCTCCAGAAAAGTCTTTTCTGCATCATTGAAATCCAGCACATAGCTGGGACTGAGCACTCGTTTGCCCGGATGATGCAGCACCGAGGTATAGCGGGAGTAGTAACCTAAGGCATGGAGCACGCCAAAAAAAGCCTTTTTTAACATGGAGAAGGTTTGGAAATTGAATTCGGGAAACAAAGCCTTGTACCATACGGCCTATACCTTGCTTACCTCTCAGTCATGCAAATTAAGAACTTCATCCCAATATAAGCCACCAACATTTTAACCATTCATCAATTAACATTGAGCAATTAAATATTTAACTTGCACCTTGGCGTGGGTTAGGCAACTATAAACCGTCTATAAAGCATAAAGAGAAGCATGGCATTAGACCTTAACAATAAGTCTATTTTGATCACAGGCGGCACTGGCTCGTTTGGGAAGAAGTTTGTGGAGATGATATATGCCCGTTTTCCGGACGTGAAACGTGTGGTGATCTACTCCCGCGATGAGCTCAAGCAGTTCGAAATGTCGCAGGTTTTTCCACACAGTAAATACAACTCCGTACGTTATTTTATCGGCGACGTGCGCGACGGCGATCGTTTCAAACGTGCCTGCGAGGGCATCGACATCATCGTGCACGCCGCTGCCATGAAACAGGTCCCTGCCGCTGAGTACAACCCGATGGAGTGCATCAAGACGAACGTGCTGGGCGCCGAGAACATCATCAACGCTGCCCTCGATACCGGCGTGAAGCATGTGGTGGCGCTTTCTACTGACAAAGCCGCAGCTCCGATCAATCTGTATGGCGCTACTAAGCTATGTTCTGACAAGCTCTTTGTGGCCGCCAACAACATGAAAGGCAAGCGCGACATCAAGTTCTCGGTGGTGCGCTACGGCAACGTGATTGGTTCCCGTGGCTCAGTTGTTCCTTTCTTTATGAAAAAGCGCGAAGAAGGCGTGCTACCGATTACCCACCCGGAGATGACCCGCTTCAATATTTCGTTGGAAGAAGGTGTCGAACTGGTTTTCCATGCGCTGGAGCACCATTGGGGCGGTGAAATTTTCGTACCGAAGATTCCGTCTTACGTGATCACCGACCTGGCGGAGGCCATTGGCCCGAACTGCAAGCAGGAAATCGTAGGTATACGTCCGGGCGAGAAACTGCACGAAGAGATGATCACCGAAACCGACTCTCTAAGTACGGTGGAGCTGGATAAGTACTATGTGATCGTGCCTTCTACTCCGCTCTGGACAGTCGAGGATTTCATCAAAGCGCATAACGGTAAGATGGTAGAGATAGGTTTTAAATATAACTCCGGAACCAACTCGGAGTGGCTTAGTGTCGAGCAGCTCCGCGACCAGATCCGCCAGCATGTGGACCCGAATTTTGATGTTTGAGTTAGTGATTGAGTGGTTGAGTGATTATAAGAAATTGGGTGATTGAATTGAAGAATGCTTAATTTCTTCAGGCAGGTTAGCCAGGTTCATAACCTTGTCGTCTCGACAGTATGGAGAGATTTGGCTAGCGATAGCACAATAGGCTAATTTCAGAATTATCCTTTTGGCCGAAATGACATAAAGCCTCGGTTATAGCGGAAAATAACGAACCACACCTCTGTATTCTTCTTCTTATACTTTAGATGAATCGGTTTATTAAACTACCAGCACATTATCAAATTAGCACATTAATAATATGAAGCCTATACCTTACGGTCGCCAGCACATCACAGAGGATGACATACAGGCGGTGGTGGAAACACTGCAATCGGACTTCCTGACGCAGGGGCCGAAGGTGGCTGAGTTTGAGCAGGCCTTCGCTAATTATGTGGGCGCCAAATACGCCGTGGCGGTGAGCAACGGCACGGCCGCCCTGCACCTGTGCGCCATGGCGCTAGGCGTGAACGGGAGCTCCCGCGTCATCACCACACCCATCACCTTTGTGGCCTCGGCCAACTGCGTGCGCTACTGCGACGGCACCGTGGAGTTTGCTGACATCGACCCGGCCACGGCTTTGATCGACATCGAGAAGGTGCGCCGGATGTTGGAGGGCAAACCCAAAGGCTACTACAGCGGCATCATACCTGTGGACTTTGCCGGCAACCCGGTGAACCTGGAAGAGCTGCGTGAGCTGGCCGATGAGCACGGTATGTGGATCATCGAAGACGCGGCTCATTCCCCCGGCGGCTACTTTGTCGATAGCCAAGGCGAGCGGCAGTTCTGCGGCAATGGGCGCTTTGCCGAGCTGGCCATCTTCTCCTTCCACCCCGTCAAGCACATCGCCACGAGCGAGGGCGGCATGGTAACCACCAACGACGAGGAACTCTATCAGAAATTACTGCTATACCGCACCCACGGCATCACCCGTGACCCGAACCTGCTGGAGGAGAACCACGGCGGCTGGTACATGGAGATGCAGGCCCTGGGCTACAACTACCGCATCCCCGACATGCTTTGTGCCCTGGGCATCACGCAGCTGGCTCGCGCCGACGAGGGCATGGCCCGTCGAAGGGAGATTGCCAGGGTATACGACGAGGCTTTCGCAGACGCGGCAGGTATAGCAGTGCTGGGCACCAACCCAGCGTCCCTGACCGACACCGGTGAGACAGGCCATGCTTACCACCTGTACGTGATCCAGGTGGCCGACCGCAAGGGACTTTACGACTTCCTGCGCGAGCACCAGATCTTTGCGCAGGTGCACTATATCCCGGCCCACACCATGCCCTACTACCGCAGCCTGGGCCACAAGAAAGGCGACTTCCCGAAAGCGGAGCACTACTACGAGGCTTGTCTGAGCCTGCCCATGTACCCGACCCTGGCGGACGTGGAGCAGCAGTACGTGATTGAGAAAGTAAAGGAGTTTTGCAAAGCTTGAGTTTGGAAAACCATTCATCGGCACAGCGACTGATCCTGGGCACAGCCCAATTCGGTCTCCCCTACGGCATCAGCAACCAACGCGGCCAGATTCCGGAGGCCGAGGTGGCAGCTATACTATCCGAAGCAGCGAAGGCAGGTATAGACACCCTGGACACGGCGGCGGCCTACGGCAACAGCGAGACATGCCTGGGTAATGTCCTGAGCACGCTGCCAGGCGAGCACCGCATCATTTCCAAGTACCTGCCCAACCAGCCCGACAAACCTATCGTGCAGGCATTCCGCGAATCGCTGGAACGGCTGCAGGTTGACAAAATCCATGGCTATCTGCTGCACAGCTATGCAAGTTATAGCAGCAGGCCGGGCATCCTGGATGAGCTGCTGAAGCTGAAATCATCCGGCCAAGTGGAGAAGGTTGGCATATCGCTTTACCATCCGGCGGAAGCGGAGGAACTGCTGCAGCAGGAGGCGTCGATCGACCTGGTGCAGTTCCCCTACAGCCTCTTCGACAGGCGTTTTGAAGAGCTGTTGCCCGAACTCAGCAGCCGGGGCATTGAAACGCACATCCGCTCCGTATACCTGCAGGGGCTGTACTTTATGCAGCCGGACCAATTGCCGCTATACCTGCAGGAGGCAGTGCCCAAACTGGAGCGGCTGCGACAGCTGGCCAATTCCAATCAACTCCCGATTGGGGCGGTTTGCCTGGGTTTTGCGATGGCAAATCCCTATATTTCCAGAGTGGTGATCGGTGTAGAGAGCCTGCAGACCCTGCAGGAGAACATCCGCTACAGCGGCACGGTGCTGCCTCAGGCGCTGTATACCGAGCTGCTGGAACTGAAAGAAGAAAACGAAACGATACTCTTACCCTACAAGTGGCCCGCACGATGAGCAAAAGTCTGACTGACCTATTTTCACTGACCGGCAAAGTAGCCCTCGTTACCGGCGGTTACGGCCACCTGGGCACCGCCATCAGCCGGGGGTTGGCCGAGGCAGGTGCCACCGTCTATGTGCTGGGCCGGAGCGAGGACAAATTCCAGGAGGCTTTCAGCGAGCAGCCCAACCTGAACCTCTCCTTCCTTTACTGCGACATTTCTGACACGAAAACCGTTGCGGCAGCCTTTGAGCAGGTGCAGCGTGAGCAGGGCCGCCTGGACGTGCTGGTCAACAACGCCTTTTACTCCAAGGGGCAGCAGCCGGAGCAGCTTACGGACGAGGAATGGTCCTACGGCATAGACGGCAACCTCAGCAGCGTGTACCGCTGCATCCGGGAGGCGATCCCCCACCTGAAGCAGCACGGCGGGCGCATCATCAACGTGTCCTCCATGTACGGCATGGTCTCCCCCGATTTCAGCATTTACGACGAGAGCCCCGCTTTCCTGAATCCGCCGCACTACGGCGCCGCTAAGGCAGGCGTGCTGCAGCTCACGCGCTACTTCGCCTGCTACCTGGGCAAGCACAACATCACCGTCAACGCTGTCACGCCGGGGCCTTTTCCCAGCGAGCAGGTGCAACAAGACGAGGCCTTTGTGGAGCAACTCAAAAAGAAGAACCCGCTTGGTCGCATTGGCGAGCCCGACGACCTGAAGGGCGCCTTCGTATACCTGGCTTCGGACGCCTCGGCCTTTATGACGGGTCAGAACATGGTGCTGGACGGAGGCTGGACGGCATGGTAAAGGTCGGTGCCATCATACAGGTGCGCCTGGGTTCGGAGCGACTGCCGGGCAAGGCCCTGCTACCGCTGCCTTTCAGCGGAAACGCCAGTTTGTTGGAGCATGTGGTGACGAATGCCCGTTCTGCAAAGTCCTTGCACCAAACCATCATCGCCACTACCACACGCTCCGTGGATGATGCCATCGAAGCTTTCTGCAACACTACAGATATTCCCTGCCTGCGCGGCTCAACCGATGATGTGCTGGAGCGCTTCCGGCAGGCGGCCTATACCTACGAACTGGATGTGATCGTGCGGCTCACCGGCGACAACCCCTTCGTGATGCCGGAAACGATTGATCAGGCGGTGGCGCAGCTACTTAATACAGGTTCGGATTATATGATCACCACTGGTCTGCCCCTGGGCACCAATGTGGAGGCATTTACCCGTCAGGCGCTGGAAACAGCCGCTTCCCAAGCCACGGCAGCCGCTGATCGGGAACATGTGACGCCCTTTATCAGAAGGGAATCGGGCTTTAAGACCCAGACCCTGCCATTTGATTCGCCCATCAGTCAGCTGCGTTTAACCGTAGACTACCCGACCGACTATGCGTTGGCTGCCCTGCTTTTTGAGCGGCTCTGGAAACCGGATCAGCCGGTAACGCACGAGGCGATTGGCCAGTTGCTGCACGAACAGCCCTGGCTGCAGGAAATCAACACGGTCAATTCGCAGCGGCAGGTTTTCGTAAGCGAAGAGGAGGAATTGGCAGCGGCCCGAAAATTGCTGCAAGCCGGTGGGCTTACCAGGGCACTCTTAAAATTAGGTTAGCATGAACAGGAAGACACGCATCATTTTCAGGGCAGATGGGAACAGCCGCATCGGACTGGGCCACGTGACGCGCTCGCTGGCGCTGGCGCACATGCTGCGCCAGGAGTTTGAGTGCGTGTTCGCTATTCAGTCGCCCGACCTGGCTTTACAGGAACGGATACGGGAAGTATGCGACGGCATCATCGTGCTCCCGCCCGCCGATGCGGAGGCAAGCCGCTTTGTGCATGAACTGGATGCGTATGTCTCAACCGAAGAGATCGTGGTATTGGATGGCTATACCTTCGGCACCGCATATCAACAGAACATCAAGGCCCGAGGAGCCGCGCTCATTTGCATCGACGATATCCATGCCTATCATTTTGTGGCCGATGTGGTCATCAACCAGGCAGGTGGGGTTTCTCCTGAACTATACGATACGGCATCCTATACCCGTCTGCTGCTCGGTCCGCACTATGCGCTGCTCCGACCGGCCTTCCTGAAAGCCGCCAAAGCTGCCCGCACCGCACCCGAAGGTGGACTGCGTGTGCTGGTCTGCATGGGAGGCGCAGACCCTGATAACCACACCCTGCAGGCATTGGAAATACTACAGGCTATACCTGCAGTTAAGTACATTAAAGTGGTGGTGGGAAGCGCCTACAAGCATGTTCAGGATTTAAAGCAGCACTTAAAGAAGCTGTCGCAGGCCACGCTTCATCACGACCTTTCTGCCGAAAGCATGCGTCGGCTGATGACCAAATGCCCTGCGGCCATCACCTCGGCCAGCGGCATCTCTTATGAATACGCCGCTGTGGGAGGCATTTTGTTTGTAAAGCAAACTGCCGACAACCAGGCAGGTATGCACCAATTTCTGACCACAGCAGGTATAGCCCAGGACTACAGCAGCCTTACACAAGCACTGCCACAAGGTATAAAAGAAGCAAGTTTTGCAGCGCAGCTTAAAACACAGCGTCAATATTTTGATGGCAAAAGCGGTGAGCGGTTGCTGGACATATTCAGAAGATTGAGTCTTGCCGCTAACCTGAATCTCCGGAAAGCTATACCTCAGGACCTGCACCTGCTATTTGACTGGGCCAATGACCCGGAGGTGCGCCGTCATTCTTTCAACCCAGAGCCGATTCTGCTGGAGAACCATACCCGCTGGTTTCAGTCCAAACTTGACAACCCCGACGCCATGCTCTATCTTGCTGAGGCCGATGGAGAGCCGGCCGCCCACATCCGCTTCGACATTCACGGCAGCACGGCTACGATCAGTTACCTGATTGGGGCCGACTACCGCGGCAAAGGGCTGGGCCATACCGTACTGCTGAAAGGTATTCAGCAATTGCTGCATGACCGACCTGATGTGCAGCTCGTGGAAGGACTGGTAGAGCAGCAGAACAAAGCCTCTGTGCGGTCATTTGAGAAAGCCGGTTTTGCGTACGGAGAAGCAGATCCGGCACACCCGAAGGCATTCCGATTTGTCTGGCAGCCAACAGCCAGCGCATAGTTTAGAAACAGAAACCATGATCAATGATATCAGTATTGCCGGCCGTCTGATCGGCCCTTCCCATAAGCCCTTTATCATCGCTGAGATGTCGGGCAACCACAACCAGTCGCTGGAGCGGGCGCTGGCCATCGTGGACGCTGCCGCTGATGCGGGTGCCGACGCCATCAAGCTGCAGACCTACACGGCCGACACCATGACGCTGCCCGGCGCCCTCACCATCGAGGACGAGGGTTCGCTCTGGAAAGGCCGTGAACTGTATGACCTCTACAAGGAAGCCTATACCCCCTGGGAGTGGCACCAGCCTATTTTTGAGCGGGCAAGGGAGCGTGGCATCATCGCCTTCTCCTCCCCTTTCGACGAGTCGGCGGTTGACTTTCTGGAGAGCCTGGATGCCCCGGCCTACAAAATCGCCTCGTTTGAGAACACAGACCACCCGCTCCTGCGCAAAGTGGCGTCTACCGGCAAACCTGTGATCATGAGCACCGGCGCTGCGACCGTGCAGGAAGTGGCCGAAGCCGTGCAGGTGCTGTGCGAAGACGGCTGCCTGGAACTAATCCTGCTCAAGTGCACGTCCACCTATCCGGCCACGCCGGAGAACACCAACCTGCGCACCATCCCGCACCTAAGCGCCTTGTACGACGTGCAGGTGGGTCTCTCGGACCATACCATGGGGGTTGGGGCTTCAGTGGCTGCCGTGGCCCTGGGCGCCACAGTCATCGAGAAGCACTTTACCCTCAGCCGCGCCGACGGTGGTGTGGACTCGGCCTTTTCGCTGGAGCCTGCCGAACTGCAATCGCTGGTGATGGAGTCGGAAAGGGCCTGGCTGGCGCTGGGGCATGTGCAGTACGGCGTACAGCGGGCCGAGGAAAAAAGCCGTCTCTTCAAACGTTCCATTTATGCCAGCCAGGACATCAAAGCAGGAGAAGCGTTTACAAAGGAGAACATCCGCGTGATCCGTCCAGGTCTTGGTTTGGCGCCGAAACATTATGACGAACTTCTGGGCAAAAACGCCGCGCAGGAAATCAAAGCGGGCACACCGCTTAGCTGGGACATGGTGTAGCGCATGAAAGACTGGTATACGCTTTACCGCAACATCCTATACCTGCACTTCTCCGAGGGTTTCTACCGACTACCGGAAAGCGCCAAGAATGCAGCTTCACCGTCTAATCCCGCCATGCGACTGCTACGCATGGCCGGCTATACCCTGATGCGGCTGTTTGGTAATCTGTTTCAGTCAGTGGAGCAGCCGGAGCGACTGCGGGGTAAGGTGTGGCTGTATGTGGTCAGTCAGAACAACTACGACAGTCTGCATTTTTTGCAAGAGGCTATACCTGACGCCGTGATGGTGGCCGGTCAGAGCAAGGCCATTGGCAGGTATAACCAGCAGGTAGCGCGGCTTTCGCTTCGAAAAAAGCTGTTCTTCTACTACAAATTTCTGCCGCTTTTCTTTCAGTTTCTCTCGCATCGCAAATACAGCACACTACGCTTCGTGGATTTGCTTTACGATGCCATCGGCTTTTACGAGGTATACCTGCAGAAGCTCAAAAAGTACCGTCCGCAGGCCATCGTGTTTGCCAACGACCACAACGCCGATGCCCGCGCCATGCTGCTGGCGGCAAAAGAGCTGGGGATAAAAACCGTTTATGTGCAACACGCCAGCGTGAGCAACTTATTCCCGCCCCTGGCTTTTGACCTGAACCTGCTTGAGGGACAGGACTCGCTGGACAAGTACAGGCAGTGCGGTCCGGTGCACGGCCAGGTGGAGTTTATCGGCATGCCGAAAGCTGATCAGTTTGTGCCACTCCGCAACAGGAACCAACAGGTGCAGACACTCGGTATAGCTTGCAATCTGATGGACCGGGTGGAAGAAGTGGAGCAGTTGCTTCGCCACATCAGCCGGGATTTCCCACAGCTGCACATCCTGCTGCGCCCCCACCCCCGCGACAAGCGCAGCTATACCTCTGCCACCGGCATCAGCCCGAACATCAGCCTTTCCGACGCACGACGGCAGTCCGTTTTTGAGTATCTCCGCGAGCTGGATATGCTTATAAGCGGTAACTCCGGCATTCACCTGGAGGCAGTGCTGCTGAATGTGTGGTCGGTTTACTTTAACTTCAATCCTAGGGAAGAACTGCACGACTATTATGGCTATGTAGCACACGGACTCGTGGAAGAGGCCGCCTCTTACCCCGCACTTAAGCCGATGCTCGAGCAGGGTATACAGCAAAAGCCCGAGGTGTACCTGCGGGCCCAATACTATAATGCAACGGTAGGTACGCCCTATGACGGCGAGAGCAGTGCGCTGGCAAGCGATTTTGCAAGGGCGATGCTGGCGAATCATAGCAAATAATGTTTATATTCAGTCTCTTGAATATTTCTCCCCAAAAACACGTCGCGTTTGAAAACACCTTTACACGTTAGCCTGGCTTTTCTCTTACTATTTGCCTGCAATACACTACTGAGCGCACAGGGGCCGGGCAATGCTTTAAAATTGGATGGCAGGGATGATCATATGGTCTGCGGCACATCGAACCGGGGCATTACCAACACGATAACGGTGGAAGCGTGGGTTAAAACCACCTCTTTCAAGTATCATTGGGTAGTCGGCAAATACGATCGGTATGGTGGTGAACGAGGCTATCATTTGATCATAAAGGACGGGAAGGCAGCTTTTGCCGGCCGTGATGGGTCCGGGCACTACCGGAATTCGGGCTATACAGCTGAATTGGTAAACGACGGCCAATGGCACCACCTGACAGGTGTCAGTTACAATGGTGCCTGGCGGATTTTTGTCGATGGCATCCTGAAAAACGAATCCCACACTGGCTATGCATCTACTGACCTGACCAACACGGCTCCGTTGGCAATTGGCAAAGACTATTTGGCTGATAGCGAAAATTTCGTCGGAGAGATTGATGAAGTGAGGATCTGGAAAAAGTTCTTGCCGGTAGAGGAAATCCGTCGTCTGATGTGCTCTAAAATTTCAAACCCTCAGGAAATACCAGACTTAGTTGCCTACTTCAATTTCGACAATTCAGGCGGGAGTACCGTGAAAGACCTGAGTACTCAGAAAACCGACGGTGGCTTTCGCAATATGAATCCGTCGACCGCCTGGGTAACATCCAGCGCACCAATTGGTGACAAAAGCTTGCCTAACTATCACATTCCTGATCAGAACTCCACGGTAGCGATGCACATGCAGGAAAAGGGCTTTAGCTTTTATGCTTCCGACCTGAATCGCACCACGCAGGGCTTTCACATTTACTATGTGGATGCAAAGCCCAACACAACTGCAGGTATAGCCGATCCGGCGCAGGTAAACAGCTACTTTGGTATATTTCAGGTAGGCACTCCACAGTCGGCTCACCACATCCAATATTATACCCCAAATACATTATGTAAGCAGAGTTTATATCATCGAGCCGATAATGCAACGAGCCAATGGGATTTAATCAAAACAGTACCCGCAATCGAACCGCTGCGCTATACAGGGATGGCCAAACAGGCGGAGTTCGCTTACAACACGTCAGGAACACAAGCACCCCGCATTCATAGTAGCGGCGACTTCTGCATTGGACGAAAAGCGACGTTGCAAATTAACACGACCGGCAATGTGCTTTGGAGCACAGGTGAAACAAGCAAGAGCATTATGGTGAGCCAACCGGGGGAATACAGTGTAACCGTATCCCTGGATGGCTGTACCTTTACAGATCGGGTGACGGTAAGTGAAATGCCCTACCCTGTTGTTGACTTAGGCCCGGATCGTACGCTTTGTAGTGGCGAGCGAACCATGCTTGTAGCTCCCGCTGGCAACTACACTTATAAATGGAGTACAGGCGCCATTAGCAGTAGCCTCGAAGTTAAAACTTCCGGGAAATACTGGGTAGAGGTGACGAACACCAACGGCTGCACTACCCGGGATGAAGTAACTGTTACAGTAAAGCCACAGCCAGATTTTACCCTCCCTCTGCAACTGAACGCCTGCTACGGTGAGCGGATCAACGTGGACGCCCTGACGCCAGATGCCACTTACCTGTGGAGCACAGGACATACCAGCCCGATGGTCGTTGTAACGGCTCCTACCAAACTGAGTGTTGCCATTACTGTGAACGGCTGTACCTATACCCGCGAGGTGAACGTTATCAGCGAGGAATGTCCTGTGATCCCTAACATCATCACACCCAACGGGGACGGCAAAAACGATACGTTTGTGTTGCAGGGCATCAACATAGATCAGGTTGAAATTGAAATTTTTAACCGCTGGGGGGTTAGTGTGTACAAGCGCAACTCCTACGACAACAAATGGGCCGGACCGGGAAGCGGCATGTACTATTACCACATCAAAAGCGGACAGACCCAGCAGGTATACAAAGGGTGGGTGGAAGTAGTGAGGTAAAGCTGGCAACTTTGCCTGAATCCTATACCTTTGTGGCCTGAATCAGAAACATGAGCAAACATCTCCAGCGCGAGGGAATCTGGAACACCATCATTTCATATGCCGGCATCGTGATCGGTTATGTGAACACGATCCTGCTTTTCCCCAACTTTCTGGAAGAGGAGGAAGTGGGCCTCACCCGCCTGCTGATCCAGATCTCGGTGATGTTTGCGCAGTTCTCGGCGCTCGGCTTCGTGAACATGAGTGTGCGCTACTTCCCTTATTTCCGGGACAAGGGTAAAGAGCACCATGGTTTCCTGTTTCTGCTGCTGGCTATACCGCTACTGGGCTTTGGCGCCATTGCAGGGCTCTTCCTGCTTTTCAAGCCGGTCGTGGTCGACTATTACATCGAGAACTCCCCCCTCCTGCTCGACTACTATTACTTCGTCATCCCGCTGGCCTTTTTCACGCTGCTCTTCAACCTGCTCACGGCCTACCTGCGCTCGCTGTTCAAGACCATCATTTCGTCCTTCGCCCAGGATTTTCTGCTGCGTATACTGACCACGGCGCTTATCGGGCTCTATGCGCTTGATTGGATCGGGTTCAGGGAGTTCGTGCTGCTTTACATCGTGATCAACGCGGTGATCACGCTCTCGCTGGTGGTGTATGCACTGTGGCTGAAGCAGTTTTTTTTGCGCCCACGCCTGGCTGCGCTCCGCATTGTGCCCCTGCGCGAGATGCTCTATTATGGCCTTTTCACCTTCATGGGCAACATTTCCGTTACCATTATCACCACAGTCGATCAGATCATGATCAGTTCATACAGCCTGGGCGACAATGGGGTATATACCACTGCTTTCTTTATGACCAGCGCCATCATGGTGCCGGCCCGCTCTATTTTCAAGATTGCTTTTCCGCAGGTGGCAGAATATTGGAAGGAAAAGGACATGACAGGGATGGAGCGCCTTTACAAGCAGATCACGCTTATCAACCTGATCATCGGCCTGCTACTGTTCATCGGCATCTGGGCCAATATCGACAACCTGTTCTCGTTTATGCCGGAAACCTACTGGGCTGGTAAGTATGTGGTGCTGTTCCTGTCCATGGCCCGCATCATTGACCTGGCGACAGGCTTAAATGGCATCATCCTGGCCACTTCTGATAAATACCGCTGGGATTTGCTGTTTAACGTAGTGCTGGCAGGTCTTACCATCTGGACAAATTATGTTTTCATACCCTTATATGGCATCAACGGAGCGGCGTTGGCTTCCATGATCTCCTATGTGACCATCAACCTGCTGCGCCTGTTCTTCGTGCAGTGGCTCTACAAGATGCAGCCTTTTGCCTGGAGCTCCGTGACAGTGACAGTAATTGCAGTCATAGCGCTGGGAGCCTCATACCTACTGCCCTTCCTCGGGAATGTATACCTGGATATCGTGGTGCGCTCCCTAATGATCACCACCATTTACATGGGACTGATGCTGAGCCTACGGGTATACCCGGACATGAACCAGTGGCTGCTCGCGCAATGGCGCAGGCTTGGCTAATTGATGGTACGCCTCAGAAATCGCTGATAAATTGGGGACAGGTTTACCAAGTTAAGAAGCCTTTTATCAAAAACTCCTTCATCAATAAAAATCAAATTACTTAGTACCCGGTGGTCAGATTGAAGTTCTCTACTTTTGAATCGAGCACTTTGCCGTTTTCGCACTTAAGTACGCGGTGCGGGTAGCGGTTGATGATCTCGTAGTTGTGTGTTGCCATCAGGACGGCTGTACCACTGTTGTTGATCTCGTTGAAGAGCTGCATGATGCCGTCCGCAACGATCGGGTCGAGGTTACCGGTAGGTTCGTCAGCCAGCAGGATAACCGGCTCGTTGAGGAGTGCACGGGCCACCACAATGCGCTGCTGTTCACCACCTGACAGTTGGTGTGGCAGTTTGTTGGCCGCTGCGTCCAGCCCTACACGCATGAGCACTTCTGTGATGCGCTGCTTGCGCTTCGACTTGTCTTTCCAGCCAGTGGCTTTCAGCACAAAGGCTAGGTTCTCGGCCACGGTGCGGTCAAATAGCAACTGGAAATCCTGAAACACAATGCCGATCTTGCGGCGCAGGTAGGGCACCTGCTTGCGTGGCAGTTTGCTGAGTTTAAAATCGGCAATATGACCTACGCCCGTCTGAAGCGGCAGGTCACCGTAAAGGGTTTTGAGCAGTGAGCTTTTACCACTACCGGTGCGCCCCACCAGGTACACGAACTCCCCTTTATCAATGTCGAAATTGACACTGCTCAGCACGGTGTTCACATCCTGGTAAATCGCCACGTCACGTAGTGACACCACAGGGGTAGAAGAAGAAAAGCTCATAGGAAATTAAATGTCTAGTTGCTGCAGTTTACCAAACTCAAGGGACTCGATCAGTGCTGCCAAAGCCTCCTCTTTTCCCTCCAGCCCGTAGCGGTCGAGGTTCTTAAGCGGTCGGTCGGCTCTAAAATAGGCAATCAGCACGAAGTTATCGTCGCGCAGCTGAATGTAATCCGGAATTTTGGCCTTGCCCTTTACTTTGATGATGTACATCTTGGTTCAATGAATAATGAGTAGTGACTAATGAATAGTTGGTAGGTATATAATGGGTAATGATTAACGAAGAATAATGTTTTAAGCCTTTCGCCCTATGCACTATTCCCCATTAATCATCACTCATTATTCATTAATCATTACTTATTTCCTTTGGCGTGGTCAGCCAGAAACTTCTGCAGACCAATGTCAGTCAGTGGGTGGTTCAGCAGACCGGTGATCACAGAAAGTGGGCAGGTTACCACATCAGCTCCCAGCTCGGCGCACTGCACCAGGTGCATCACGTGACGTACCGAAGCAGCCAATACCTGCGTCTGGTAGCCGTAGTTGCCGTAAATGTGCACGATCTGCTCGATCAGCTGCAAACCATCCGTTGACACGTCATCCAGACGGCCTACAAACGGAGACACATAGGTAGCGCCCGCTTTAGCCGCCAGAATAGCCTGACCGGCAGAGAATACCAGTGTACAGTTGGTTTTGATGCCGCGCTCGCTGAAGTGACGGATCGCTTTCACGCCTTCGCGCGTCATTGGCACTTTCACCACGATGTTCGGGTGCAGCTCAGCCAGGATTTCACCTTCGCGCACCATGCCGTCGAAGTCTGTCGCGATTACCTCGGCGCTGATGTCGCCATCCACGATTTCGCAAATCTGCTTGTAGTGCGCCATCACGTTATCGTGACCGAAGATGCCTTCCTTGGCCATCAGCGATGGGTTGGTGGTAACACCGTCGAGCACACCGAGATCGTGCGCTTCCTGAATTTCCTGCAGGTTTGCAGTATCAACAAAGAATTTCATAATACTGAGGATGTAGATTTTCCTACAAATCTAACGCAATATGCCCTAAGTCAAAAGACATTGTCTAAAAGTTGCGGGACTATTAAGGGATAAGGCCTCTGAGACGGGTTAACCTGGTGTATGACAGGGTTTAGAGAAGAGTATAGCGGGCTGCCGGACTTAAAACAAAAAGACCGGCTACGGACCGGTCAAAAAAGTAGCGGTAAAAAAAAGTGGCAAACCAACATCGCGCCGCATCAACCATCTACCCTTGCTGCCTTCCGGCCCTGGGGGAGTTCGACGGGAGCAGGCCGTGCCGATTTGCCGTTACAAAGGTACGAAGAATACCATTCGGTGCAAGCGTATTCTAAAGAAATATCGAGGAATAGCGGTAGGAGGAGTTTATGGCGCTACTGCTCAGGTGGTTTAATTTTACGACCACCTATACCTATACCTATACCTATACCTATACCTATACCTATACCTATACCTATACCTATACCTATACCTATACCTATACCTGGAGCAGCCTGTCCCACCCTAATAGACACAAGCGGGGACGATCGCGCCATTCCACATGCCTTTCATTTCAACACTGAACCTCATCTTTGACACTGCTCACAAAACATATCTCCCCTATTTTTGGCAAAAAAGCCTAATACACCTTACCTTTGCGCATGCCAGAAAAAATACTGATTCTCGACTTCGGCTCCCAATACACCCAGTTGATCGCAAGACGGGTGCGCGAGCTAAATGTATATTGTGAGATTTACCCTTACAATAATGTTCCGGAACTTACGGAAGATGTCAAAGGCGTTATTCTATCGGGCAGCCCCTGCTCGGTGCGCGACCACGAACACCCTACGATCGATCTGAGCCAGTTTATGGGCAAACTCCCCTTGCTGGGCGTTTGCTACGGAGCGCAGCTGATCGCTTACGAGCACCAGGGCGAAGTTACCCCTTCCACCATCCGCGAATACGGCCGTGCCAGACTTACAGAGCTGCATACCGCCAACCGCCTGATGAAAGAGCTCACTCCAGGCTCTGTGGTATGGATGTCACATGGTGATACGATCAAGGAAATTCCAGCTAATTTTGAAGTAATAGCCAGTACAGAGACGGTGCGCGTCGCTGCTTATAAGCTGCGTGACCAGGAAACGTATGGTATTCAGTTCCACCCGGAAGTTACTCACTCTGACGAAGGCAAAACCCTGCTCCGCAATTTTGTGGTGCACATCTGCGGTTGCCAGCAGGACTGGACCTCGGAGCAGTTTGTGGAAGCGACTGTTGCAGATCTGAAGCAGCAACTGGGCAATGATAAAGTAGTATTGGGCCTATCCGGTGGTGTAGACTCCAGCGTGGCAGCCATGCTGATTCACGAAGCGATCGGTAAGAACCTATACTGCATCTTTGTTGACAACGGACTGCTGCGCAAAGATGAGTTTGAGTCGGTGCTGGACTCTTACAAGCACATGGGCCTGAACGTGAAAGGCGTGAACGCCAAAGACCGCTTCTATGAAGCGCTGGCCGGCATCTCCGATCCGGAAGGCAAGCGCAAAGCCATTGGCCGTGTGTTCATTGAGGTATTCGACGACGAGGCACACAAAATAGAAGACGTGAAGTGGCTGGCGCAAGGCACCATTTACCCGGACGTGATCGAGTCGATGAGCGTGAAAGGTCCTTCTGCTACCATCAAGTCGCACCACAACGTAGGCGGTCTGCCTGATTTCATGAAACTGAAAGTAGTTGAGCCATTGAAAGCGCTCTTCAAAGATGAAGTGCGTTTGGTAGGCAAAACCCTCAAGATCGACGATAACATCCTCGGCCGTCATCCTTTCCCTGGACCGGGACTTGCTATCCGTATTCTGGGCGACATCACGCCAGAGAAGGTAAACGTACTGCAGCAGGTGGATCATATCTTCATCAGCAACCTCAAAAAGTCAGGGCTATATGACGAGGTATGGCAGGCTGGCGCTATCCTGACGCCGGTGCAGTCGGTGGGTGTGATGGGCGACGAGCGTACCTACGAAAATGTGGTAGCCCTCCGTGCTGTGACCTCCATCGACGGTATGACAGCGGACTGGAGCCGTTTGCCGTATGAGTTCCTGGCCGATGTGTCCAACGAGATCATCAACAAGGTAAAAGGCGTAAACCGCGTGGTTTACGACATCAGCTCGAAACCACCGGCTACCATCGAGTGGGAATAAATTATTGAGTGATTTGGTGATTGAGTGAGTTAGTGATTGAGCGAATTAGTGAGTTATTAAATAGTCATACGAAGGATTTTCAGGAATCCCAGTAGCGATTATTCAAAGTTTTAATTTTGGAGAATTTCAAAACAGGTAAACCCCTGCAGTCGGGACACTTCAAGGTGATTCTGAAAGCTAATTAACCACTCAATCACCAATTCACCCAATCGCTCAATCAAAAATAAAACAACATGAAAGGAAGCTTATTGAAGCATGCAGCGGGTTTGCTGCTGGCGGCCACGCTTGCACTGCCGACACAGGCGCAGCAGGATTACAGCACCACTTATAGCAATGGCAAAGTACTGATTGATCAGGAACGTTATGACAAGGCGATGGCCGAGCTTTTGCCTGTCACGCAGGCTGGTCCCAAAAATCCATACGCTCCCGAAGCTTCCTACCTCTATGCCGTAGCGGCGCTCAATGCGAACAAACTGCCCGAAGCCCGTCGTATGCTCCAGCAGTTGCAGGGGCAGCACCCGAACTGGCCCAACCAGCCTGAAGCGAGTTACCTGCTAGGCAACGTGCTTTTTGAGCAGGGTGAATACGAGCAGGCGCTGGCAGAACTGAACAGCATTCGGTCTTCCAAACTGCAGGCCGATGCCGAGAATCTGAAGCGCCATTACCTGATGCGGATCACAGACCGTGCAGCCTTCGAGCAGCTACTGCAGCGCTACCCGGACGATAAAGCCGTGGCTCATACTTTTGCCGATAAGCTGCTGGCTGGCTGGTACCGTCCTGAGGACAAAACCACCCTGGAAAGCATCGTATCAAAGCACCGTCTGGACCGCAACCGCTACCTGAGCGCCAACGCCATGCGCAAGCAGGCCTACAATGTAGCCGCTCTCCTACCCTTTCAGCTAGACCAGGACCTGGGGCAGGCAGCGCGCAAAAACCAGTTTGCCACGGACCTTTACGCCGGCATGAAGATGGCCCAGGACTCTCTCAAGCGCGAAGGCATCAACATCAACCTGTATACCTACGATGCTGGCACTGACACCACTGCCGTAAAACGCCTCCTGGAAACTTCGGAGCTTCAGGGTATGGATCTGGTCATTGGCCCCGTTTACAGATCTTCAGCCAAAATTGTCGGTCGTTTCGCTGCCCAGAACAATGTGAATGTGATCAACCCGCTTTCGCAGGACCTGGAAGTTGCCGGTCAGAATCCAAATGTCTTTCTGTTTGAGTCCTCGGTGGCCACGCAGGCGCGCCAGGCTGCTACCTACGCTTACCATACGTTTGAGCCAAAAACGGCCATCATTCTGTACGAAAACAGCAAAGACGACATCGCCTTTAGCCAACACTACCGCGAGCAGTTCCTGAAGCTGGGGGGCAAAGTAGCAGTTTATAAGAAAATAAATTCTGCTCAGAGCGCTGCTACCGCCGCTGCTTTTAAGGAATTGAAATTTGAGAACGTAGGCCATTTAGCTGTTTTCTCAGATCAGATGACGGCTGCTGCCAACACGGTGAGCACCCTGCAGTCCAGAGCGGCTACACTCCCACTGGTTACCTTCGAGAATTGGCTGGGTATAGGTCAACTGACGCTGCGCCAATTGGATGACCTGGAGATTTACTTTGTCAATCCGAAATACATTGATCAGATGAGTTCGGCAGTGCAACATTTCCGCAAAAGGTACGCTGCCAGGTATAACATGCCGCCATCGCCGTATGCTTATGCGGGTTTTGAGATGATGTATTACTTCGGAACCTTGCTCCAGAATTATGGCACGCGCTTTAACCTGGCCCTGGGCTCAGAAGGACTCAGACCGGGCGTCTTCTACAAAGGGATAGGGTATACGGACCGCGCCGCTCAGAACGAGGTGCGCCGCGACAACCAGTACATCCCGATCACCAAACTCGAGAACCTGCAACTGACCGTCGTGAATCCGGTTTTTTAAGGATTCTGGCTTCACCAATCAGGGTATAGCACCCTGATCAAATTATTCCTTTCACCATCTAAGAACTCAGCATTATGAAAATAGCGCCAATCAGCGAAGAACTTTTCCAGCGTGCACAACACTCCATACCGGGCGGGGTAAACTCTCCTGTTCGTGCCTTCAGGGCCGTGGGCGGCAATCCGCGTTTTATGGTTTCGGCCAAAGGCCCTTATATGTATGACGAGGATGGTAACCGCTACCTGGAGCTTATCAACTCCTGGGGGCCAATGATTTTGGGTCATGCCGATGAAATAGTGCAGGAGGCTGTTCAAAAGGCTATCCCTAACTCCCTCTCCTTTGGAGCCCCAACGCGCAAGGAAATCGAGATTGCGGAGCTGATCGCGGACATGGTGCCGTCGATTGAGAAAGTGCGCATGGTGAACTCCGGAACCGAAGCTACCATGTCGGCCGTGCGTGTGGCCAGAGGCTATACCGGCCGCAACAAAATGATCAAGTTCGAAGGCTGCTACCACGGCCACGGTGACTCTTTTCTGATCGCTGCCGGAAGCGGTGCTATCACGCTTGGCGTACCGGACAGCCCCGGTGTGACGAAGGGTGTGGCTGCCGATACGCTCACAGCTCCTTATAATGATCTGGAAGCAGTTAAGACACTGGTAGAAGGCAATAAAGACCAGGTAGCAGCCATCATTCTGGAGCCAGTGGCTGGTAATATGGGTCTGGTACTCCCAGAAGTTGGTTTTCTGCAGGGTCTGCGTGACCTCTGTACGAAGGAAGGCATCGTGCTGATATTTGACGAAGTGATGACAGGTTTCCGCCTGGCTCCGGGTGGTGCACAGCAGCTGTTTGGCGTTACGCCGGATATGACCACACTCGGCAAGATCATCGGAGGAGGCATGCCAGTGGGCGCTTACGGCGGGAAGAAAGAGATCATGAACTTCGTGGCGCCAGCCGGACCGGTATACCAGGCAGGCACGCTTTCAGGCAACCCAATAGCCATGTCGGCGGGTATGGCGATGCTACAGTACTTGCAGTCGCATCCGGAGGTATACACGAACCTGGAGCGTACTACGACCAACATGGTAAACGGCATGAAGAAGAACATGCAGGAACTGGGTATGAACTTTACGATCAACCACGTGGGCTCCATGTTCAGCATCTTCTTTACAGAGCAGCCTGTCACAGACTTCGAAAGTGCCAAAACTTCTGACACAGCCATGTTTGGCCGTTACTTTAACGGTATGCTGCAACGCGGCGTATACCTGGCCCCTTCGCAGTACGAGTCGCTGTTCGTTTCTACGGCCATTACAGATGAGTTGGTAGAAGAGTATATCAAAGCCAACCGTGAGGCGCTTCAAGAGGCTGTAGCGCAACAATAAGCTATACCTCTCTAATAAGAGAAAAGAGACGGCAGTTCAGAAATGGGCTGCCGTTTTTTCTTGCTATACCTCTCATATCTCCAAACAAGGTATAGCTTCACCATCTCGGCTCAATCAACAATCGACAATTAACAAGCAACAATTCACCCATTTTGCTTACTTTTACGGCCATAACATTGCACCCCCATGATTCTTACAGATAAGCAGATTTTAGCAGAGATTGAGAAAGGCACTATCCTGATCGAGCCATTCAAGCGCTCTGGCCTTGGCACCAACTCTTACGACGTACACCTGGGCCGCTACCTGGCCACTTACCGCGACGAAGTGCTCGACGCCCGTCAACACAACCAGATCGACGTGTTTGAGATCCCGGAGGAGGGATTCGTGCTGCAACCCAATACGCTATACCTGGGCGTGACGCTGGAGTATACTGAAACCCACGCGCACGTGCCTTTCCTGGAAGGCAAATCGAGCGTTGGCCGTCTGGGTATCGATATCCATGCTACCGCCGGCAAAGGCGATGTAGGCTTCTGCAACACCTGGACACTGGAGATCTCCGTAACCCAGCAGGTGCGCGTATACCATGGCATGCCGATTGGTCAGCTGATTTACTTTGAGGTGAAGGGTGGCATTGAGAATTACTACAACAGCAAGGCAAACGCCAAATACAACAACCGCACGACCAAACCCGTCGAGTCGATGATGTGGCGGAACGAGTGGTAGAATCCAAAATAAAATCAAAAAAAGAGGTCAAATTGTTAGCAATTTGACCTCTTTGGCATTATTTCTGCACTATATTGCTTGTATTCGACACTGAAGAGTAGGCGAAAAAAAAAATTTAAATACCGGAATCATTTACAGACAACCCGCGTTTTAAAACTACGCTGCCTCAGAAACGAAATCTGGAAAAGCATTGAAAACACCAAAAACACTACAATTATGAAAAAGCTACTGGTAACAACATTGATGGTATTCGGAACTGTATTCGGCGTATTCGCTACAGGTAATAATATAACTGTTGTTGCTGAGAAGCGCGCCAACCACCTTTCTGAGCAGATGATTCGTGAACTTCGTTTGAATAACTACCAGGCGAACAAGGTTAGAGAGATCAACATGGCTGTAGCTGCCCAAATTACTGAAATTGAGCAGAAGCATGAAGGCAACGCACAGCTGATTGCAGAGCAGTGCAAAGAAGTACTGGCCGTTCGTGACCTGGAGTTCGAGGATATCCTGAGCACGGTACAGTACAACGACTACTTCGGCGATCGTAAAATGTACTCAAAGGTTGATCGTGAGTTCGTATCCAGCCTGGACGAGCAAGGTTCTGAGAACATGGCCACCATCCAGAAGACTGATAAGAACGCGATTGCTTCTAACGCAAAGTAGACCGATCCAAAATTTAAAAGCATAAAAGCCACCTCAAGAGGTGGCTTTCTTTATTTACAAGCTAGTTGTTTTCCTTTTTGCGCTCCTCTTCCACGTGTTTCATCAGGTCTTCGCACAGGGCGCGCATTTTATCGGCCATCACCTTGTCGCTGGTAGCGGTGGCAATACTTTGGGCCATGGCCCCGATCGTATCAATGTAGAAATACTTCATCTCGTCGATCGGCATGTCCTTGGTCCACAGGTCAATTTTCATCGTGCCTGCTTCGTCGCGATCCCACAGGGAAATGTTGATGGCCTTGGCAAAATGGATTTTTTCCCCTGCGTCAGTGGCTCTCCAGCTAATGGCCTCCGGTACGCGCTGCTCGTCAAGTGCTATGCTAAAGTATATCTCAGATTTCTTCATTTTCTTTTCTTTTTAAACTTTGTGCTATATATATCTCGTACTATGCTTGAATATTAAAACCAAGTACAAAGTTACGCGATGCGCTACGGAATAAAAACCTTCTTCATTCTTTTTAGCCTGACCATCCTTTCAGGATGCGCCAGCTTAACCTCATCTATCAAAAAACCGAAACTCTATACCCTTGCTTTTTATAACACGGAGAAGCTCTACGATACTCAAAACGACCCCAAAACAGACGATGACGGCTTTACACCGGGCGGCGTCATGCAGTGGGACCAGGAAAGGTATAAGACCAAGATACGCCATGTAGCGCAAGTGATTGAAACCATCGGTGGAAAGGGCGGCCCTGACATCATCGGTCTCTGTGAGGTTGAGAACCGCCAGGTGCTGGATGACCTGGTGAAGTCTTCCCCGCTGCGCAAGCGACGCTATGGCATCATCCATTACGACTCCCCCGACCCTGAGGGACTGGACGTGGCCATGCTCTACAACCCCAGAGTTTTCAAGCCGACTTCGCAGACCAACCTACCCATCAGGTTTTCAGAGAAGGGATTCACCTCCCGTGGCATCCTGCAGGTGAAGGGCACCCTGGCTGGTGAGCCGGTTACGGTGTATGTGAACCACTGGCCGGAAGATCGCGGCAGCGCGGCTCTGGGGGCAGCCCGCAGGCGAGATGCGGCAACTGAACTACGCCGGCAACTGGACTTGCAACTGAAAGCAGACAAGAACGTCAAAATCATCGTGCTGGGGGACTTTGCAGACGAGCCTAATGCGGTGAGCGTGGAGAAGGTTTTAAGGGCTTCTGGCCGCCCTAATCCCGCTTTTCAGAACGAGCTTTTTAACACGTTCTACCTATGGTTTGTGCAGGGCGACGGCAGTTACCACACCCGCAACGACAACAAGATGCGCGACCAGATCATGGTCACTAAATCAATGGTGAATACGCAGGCCGGCTTGCATTATGTCCATGGCTCAGCGCAAATACATGACCCTGAGTTTGCCAAATTCACGTTTGGCAGGTATAAAGACACGCCTCGCCAGACTTGGTCGCATACCTTGTACCTGGGAGGGTATAGCGATCACTTCCCGGTGTACATAAAACTGCAAAAGTAGGCACCCCTAAAAACAGGAAAGGCGAACCAAAACGGTTCGCCTTTCTGCATTAGGAGAAATTATCTTCTTATACGTAATTGTTCAGCATTACAGGCATCACCAGCATCAGAACATTTTCATTATCTTCATTTGCAAGCGGCATCAGCAGTCCTGCACGGTTCGGCGTAGACAGTTCAAACGAGATTTCGTCTGCGTCGATGTTATTGAGCATCTCGATCAAAAACTTCGCGTTGAAGCCGATTTCCATATCCTCACCGTCGTACTGGCACGTCAGGCGCTCGTTAGCCTCGTTCGAGAAGTCCAGGTCCTCAGCAGATACCTGTAGTTCAGAGCCAGACAGCTTCAGACGAATCTGGTGTGTGGTTTTGTTGGAGTAGATGGAGATACGGCGCACAGAGCTCAGCAAAGCGGCACGGTCGATCACCAGTTTGTTCGGGTTCTGCACCGGAATCACGTTCTCGTAGTCCGGATAGCGCTCGTCGATCAGACGGCAGATCATGCGGATGTTGTCGAAGCTGAAGAAAGCGTTGGACTGGTTGAACTCCATACGAACCGCAGTCGCCTCAGAAGGCAGCGTAGACTTCAGCAGCGTGAAGGCCTTGCGCGGGATGATCAGCGACGCTTCCTGAGCCGTAGTGATGTCCGTACGACGGAAACGCAGCAGACGGTGACCGTCCGTGGCGACGAAGGTTACGTTATCCGTGCGCAGCTGAACGTAAATACCCGTCATGGCCGGACGAAGTTCGTCGTTACTTACTGCGAAAATAGTCTTGTTAATGGCGCGGGCCAGCACGTTAGACGGAATCTCGATGGCGCTGCCACCTTTTACCACAGGTACACGTGGGAAATCGGTTGCGTTCTCGCCGGAGAGTTTGTAGCGGCCGTTTGAGGAGCTGATCTCGATGGTATAGGTCTCTTCGTCGATGGTGAAGGTTACCGGCTGATCTGGCAGGTTCTTCAGCGTCTCGATCAGGATCTTGGCAGGGGCAGCAATGCGGCCACTTTCCTTCGCCTCTACCTGCAGTTCGGTGATCATGGAAGTCTCCAGGTCACTGGCTGTGATGGTCAGGGTGCTGTCGTTGATCTCGAACAGGAAGTTTTCGAGGATAGGAACCACCGGGTTGTTGGTTACCACACCGTTTATGCTGGCTAACTGCTTCAAAAGAGCAGAGGAAGAGACGATAAATTTCATTATGTAGAGCTATAATGTTATTTGGACAAAGTTAAAAATTTTTCGCATTTAAACTACCTGAAACCGGGCGGCATTTCACAATTTCTTTACATACAGGGCAAAAATTTTAGAATCGCTCGTAACGCCGCTTGCGCAGGTAGTAACGCACCACCCCAAACAGGCCCAGCAGTACGATCGGGGCCACCAAGTTGAGCAGCTGCCAGTAGGTACGCTCCTCTTTTACCCGCACCCTGTCCAGCGGCCGCAGCTGTATTTCTTTACTTCGTACGTTGATCAGGCCTTCAGAGTCCAACAGGTAGTGGATGGTGTTCATGGCCAGTTCCCGGTTGGCAAAGGTCACGTTGTTATACCTATCGAAGCCCAGCTCATAGGCCTGCCCGGTACGGGGGTTTACCTCGTTGCGCACCAGGTCGCCATCCGAGAAAACTGCTATTTTGGTCGGCACGCCAGTTTCTTTCACTTGCGGATCGGCTGCCCCTTCGGGCGCTCTCCTGTTACGGAAGAGCGAGGTAAAGGCGCCTTCCAGCAAGTAGCCCACCGGCTGCGGACCTGCCTGGTACTGCTCCGGCTTCACTTCCATACGGGCCTCCTCCAACGTCAGCGGCACAGGAGCCTGCATCACACGGGAATAAACGGAGGTATAGACGAGGGGTGTTTTGCGGATACCATCGGCCCGCACCGTATCCATGGTTCCAATAAACTTCGAATAAACCGCATCGATGTTGCGCGTGATCGGGTGTTTGCTGAAGGTATTGAGCAGCGGGTAGAAGCGCCAGTTGATCATCTCTGTCTGTGGCCGCTCGCCCATATAGCCCGTTACGATGGGTATAAAACCGGAGTTCAGGTCCATGATCATCGTTGGGTTCAGGCGCACACCGTAGCGGAAAAGCAGATCATCCAGGTTCAAATTATAGGGCATAGCAAACATGCCGCCTGCTCCCACGCTGTCCATGTTCGCGTTGAGGGCGTCTACGAAGAACACTGCCTTGCCCCCTTTCATGATGAACTGGTCGATCTTGTACTTGTCAGCTTCTGTGAAGGCTTCGGTTGGTTTGGCGATGATGATCAGGTCCAGGCCGTCCAGCGAAGGGATATCACGCAGCTCGCCGCGGGCTACCCGGTAAAACTCCTGCAGAGAGCCCAGCAGATCGGTTACATACTGCGTCTCTAACTGCCCCTGCCCGCTGATGTAGCCAATGGTCTTGTTTCCCTGGAAGGCCATCTTGCGGATTGCCGTGGCCAGTTCGTACTCCACCCCTTCTACCGATTGGTTCAATCGCTCGTCCGGTGAGGCCGCCAGGTTGCCTTTCAGGAGCATCACCCCAGTCTCTTTGCCTTTGTACATGACACGGGCGCCCGGAAACACGAGACGCTCTACCTGTTTGCCGCCTTCATTGGCCCGCAGGTTGGTCGGCTGTATACCTGAAGCCGCCAGTTTCTGGAAAAATTCTGTACGCTCCTGCTCGTCCGTTATTTCGTTCGGATCGATGAACTCGTAGCGCACGTTGCCGCCTGCGTAAATCCTGAACTCGTCCAGTGTTTCGCGCACTGACTGCTGCAGACGCTTGAAGCCCGCCGGGAACTCGCCATCCAGGTATACCTCCACAAACACCGGCTCCGGAAGCTCTGACAGCATCTGCTTAGTAACAGGCGAAATAGTATAGCGTTTGTCATCGGTCAGGTCGAGCCGGAAGAAGAAATTGGCCGCCAGTATGTTGAGCAGCACAAGGACCGCCAGCGCGATCAGAAAGCGGGTCAGGTCGCGGCTGCGCTTGCTCTTTGGTATTGTTGCCTGCTCTGTTACCATTTTCTGCTGTTCAATACAAGTCTAGTGGAAAGTATCATGATGGCGATCACGCTCAGGAAGTAGAGCACGTCGCGCGAATCGATCAGCCCCTTGCTAATGGCTGAATAGTGGTACTCTATACCTAGCTGACTGATAAAGTAGCCGTATCCGCCCCACACAGGTATAGAAGCGATCAGTTCGAAGCCGGCATAAAAGATATAGCACAGGAAAATAGCGATCACAAAAGAGATGATCTGGTTGTCGGAAACGGATGAGGCGAACACCCCGATGGCCGCAAACACACCTGCCAGAAACACCAGCCCCAGGTATGATCCCACCACTGCGGCAGAGTCGACGTTGCCCTGCGGATTGCCGAGTTCATACACGGTATAGTAATAGATGAGGGTAGGTATAAGCGCAAACAGCGCCAGCAGGAGCGCCGCGAAGTACTTGCCCAGGATCAGCTGCAGGTCTGTGATCGGTTTGGTGAGCAGGAGTTCGATGGTGCCTTCGCGCTTCTCTTCTGCAAACGTGCGCATGGTGATGGCCGGAATCAAAAACAAAAACAGCCAGGGCGCCATGTTAAAGAGCGTCTGCATGTCCGCAAAGCCGTAATCGAGCACATTGCTCTCGGGGAACACCCACATGAACATGCCGATGGCAACCAAAAATACCATGATCACGATGTAGGCAATCAGGGTGTTCAGGAAGCCGTTGAATTCTTTTTTAAGTATAGCGAGCATTAATATTAATTATTAATGGATAATGACGAATGAATAATGGTTTTAAGTGATCAGAAAAAAACAAGGTATAGCCAAAGAGCATATCGTACCTGAATTAATCATTCCTCATTATTAATTATTCATTACTTCTTACTTCGTCAGTTGTTGGAATATTTTTTCGAGTGAGTTTTCTTCGTGTCGCAGCCCTACCAGTGGCCATTGGCGCTCGGCAGCCACCCGGAACAGGGTAGCACGGATATCCGTATCCTTGCGCGAAACCACCCGGTAGGTAGTCCCCTCAGCTAGTGTGGCTGACAGTACGCCCGGCACTTGCTCCAAAGCCTCGACAGGTATAGGCTGCTCAAATTCCACGAGGGTTGTCTTCTCGTTACGGGCACCGGCCTGCAGGCTGGCCACGTCGCTGTCGGCAACCAGTTTGCCGCGGTTGATGATCACCACACGGTCACAAATAGCCGTTACTTCCTGCATGATGTGCGTCGAGAATATCACGGTTTTGTCCTGCCCGATGCGCTTGATCAGTGCCCGGATCTCGACGATCTGGTTCGGGTCAAGGCCGGTGGTTGGCTCATCCAGAATCAGCACCTGGGGGTCATGCACCAACGCCTGCGCCAGGCCCACCCTCTGGCGATAACCTTTGGAAAGTGCTCCGATCTTCTTGCCCTGCTCCAGCGTGAGTCCGCAAAGCTCCACCATTTCCTGCACGCGCCCCTTCGCCCGGCGTCCTTTCAGGCCGTAAACAGAAGCCACAAATTGCAGGTACTCATGCACGTACATATCCAGGTATAGCGGGTTGTGTTCCGGCAGGTAGCCCACGCTGCGGCGGACGGCAATGGAGTCCTGCACGGCGTCGTAGCCATTCACGAGTACGGTGCCAGTCGTAGGCGGCAGGTAGCAGGTGGCGATTTTCATGGTGGTGGACTTGCCAGCGCCATTTGGCCCAAGAAAACCCAGTATCTGGCCCTGCCCAACGGAAAAGGAAATATCGTCTACCGCCCGCTGCGACCCGAATATTTTGGTAAGATTCTTTACTTCAACTGACATGCTTTGTAATGATTAATGAATAATGAATAATGACGCATCAGCATTGCCTTCCATTATTCATTCACCATTATTAATTATTCATTAAATAGGGTTTGCAAAGCTACAAAAGCTGTTCCAGATATCAGCTATACCTGCTTTCTTCCCTTTGGCATCAAGGGGCGCACTTCTATATCTACGTGGTGGTAATTGGCGTGCGACTCCAGGCAATGCAGAATGGTGGAGGCGATGTCCTCGGGGCGCATCATGTTATCGTTCACAGTCACGCTGTCGATGTTGTCGAAGAAGTTGGTTTGCACCGAGCCCGGGTAGATGCAGGTCACTTTCACGCCATAATCGCGCACTTCTTTGTAGAGCGAATGCGAAATGCCGCGGACCGCATGCTTGGTGGCGCAATAAGCCGACATCTGTTCTATACCTGTCGTGCCCGCTATAGAAGAAATATTGATGATGTGCCCCTCTCCCATTTCCTTCATACCCGGCACCACCAAACGGGTGCAGTAGAAAAGGCCGTGCACGTTAGTGTCGAACATCAGGTGCCACTCATCCAGGTCCTGGTCTTCGAGTGTGGCTGAGCGGCCCAGGCCGGCATTGTTCACCAGCACACTAACCTGGCCGTCAAAATGCTCTACGGTATGATCATAGGCCACCTGCACCGAGTCGGCCCGGCGTACGTCGCATTCCACAAACTCAAAGTTAGCGTGCTGCACCTCCGGGGCCGTTCTACCCCAGCCAGCTACTTTTGCGCCCTGCTCCAGCAGTGCATGCACGGTGGCCAGCCCTATACCCCGGCTCACACCGGTTACGACGGCTATTTTATTTTCCAGTTTCATAGTTTTAATTTTGAATGGGTGACTGTTAACCGATTGATGAGTTATATGGTTGATCGTTATCACCCCTCTCAAGCAGATAATTTCACTACACGATTTGGACAGGTCGCGACCTGTGCCTACAAATCACATTGTTTAACTTTCTACCTTTTTAACTTCTCAACTCTCTAACTTATAAATCTCCCAACTGCGGCCGGATCAGGATTTCTTCCACCACACTATTAGGCGACATGGTATAGGCACCGTAAATCGCCATGGCCACATCGTCGGCCCGCATGAAGCGCTCCGGCGGCAGGTCCACGCCTTCCCAACTGGCCGTCAGCGTGGCGCCCGGTAGAATGGCTGTTACACGCACCCCGTGCTCTTTCATTTCCTCACGAAGCACTTTAGACATGCCCAGCAAAGCATATTTGGAGATACAGTATGAACCGCCGTTGGTATAGGGTGTGATGCTGGCCGTGGAGCACATGTTGAAGATATGTCCGCTCCTGCGCTTTTTCATATCCAGCACAAAGGCCTTGGTGATGTAGTAAGCACTGTACAGGTTGGTGTTGATCATCATCGGCAGCGCAGCATCGTCCTCCTCGTGCACTTTGCCAGGTATAAACAGGCCGCTGTTGTTGACGATCACCTCTATACGGACCTTGAGGCCTTTCACATAGGCGATGAAGTTTTTCAGCGAGCCCATATCGCTCAGGTCAGCTTCCTGGTAAAATACTTTGGAAAAGGTATAGCGCTCCTCTATCTCCAGTTTCAGCTTTTTCAGGTCTTTCTCGTTCCGGGAACAGGTGATGATGTGGAAGCCTGCTTTTGCGAATTGCTCGATCACGGCCCGGCCAATGCCCTTTGTGCCACCTGTCACCAAAATATACTGCTGCATGTGCTCTATATAGCTTTAAGATAATACGTTTTCGAAATTTAACCGTAATATAGGCATTTAAACAGTATTTTTGTTTAGAAACACGTTTAATACCTTGTTTAACACGTATCGCCTGTATGCTACAATCCTTTGGGAAATACCTGCTGTTCATGCAAAGCCTTTTCACCCGTAAAGAGTCGACCCGCATCCTGTTTGGCCGCACTATTGACGAGGCTATCCTGATCGGCATCAACTCTATCTTAATCGTTGCCATTGTTTCCACCTTCATTGGTGCGGTTACCTGTGTGCAGGTCGCCTATAACCTCGACAACGCTTTCATCCCACGATCCACCATCGGTTTCATGGTGCGCGAAATGACGATCCTAGAACTGGCCCCTACCATCACCTCCATCGTGCTGGCGGGCAAAGTGGGCTCGAGCATTGCCGGCGGTCTGGGAACGATGCAGATTACTGAACAAGTGGACGCGCTGGAGGTAATGGGCATCAACTCGGCCTCATACCTGGTGTTGCCAAAAGTGGTGGCCGCCATCCTTGTTTTCCCGATGCTGGTCATCCTGGCCATGTTCCTCTCGATACTGGGCGGCTACCTGGCCGGAACACTATCAGGTGAGCTGACGCCACAGGAGTACATCACCGGCATACGCGACCAGTTTATACCTTACAACATTGTTTTTGCTCTGATCAAATCGGTGGTGTTTGCCTTCCTGATCTCCTCCATCTCCTCTTTCACAGGCTACCATACCTCAGGAGGGGCTTTAGAGGTGGGCGCAGCCAGTACGGCTGCCGTGACCAACAGCGTAATCGCCATCCTGATCGGTGACTTTGTGCTCGCCTACGTCCTGCTCTAAGCCAGCACGCTTTATCTTTTTTTGAAAACACATGATTGAAATACACAACATACATAAAGCTTTTGGCGACAAGAAGGTGCTCGACGGTGTGAGCGGTGTCTTCGAGACTGGCAAAACCAACCTGCTACTCGGAGCCAGCGGTACCGGTAAAAGCGTGCTGCTCAAGTGCATTGTCGGCCTCATCAAGCCTGACCTGGGCAGCGTGACTTTCGACGGCACGTACTTCACCAACAACAAGCTCGACATCCGCCAGGAGATCCGCCGCAAGATCGGCATGCTCTTCCAGGGCTCGGCGCTCTTTGACTCCATGACGGTGGAGGAGAATGTGGAATTTCCGCTCAGAATGCTTACCGAAATGAGCAAGGAGGAGCGCAGGGAGCGTGTAGACTTCTGTTTGCGGCGTGTTGGATTGGAAGGGGCGAACAAGAAAATGTCATCTGAGATAAGCGGTGGTATGAAGAAGCGCGTAGGTATAGCCCGCGCCATCGCCCCAAACTGTACCTACCTATTCTGCGACGAACCCAACTCAGGCCTCGACCCGCAAACGGCCCTCAAAATCGACGAGCTGATCAAAGAGATTACCGAGGAGTACAACATCACCACCATCATCGTGACGCACGACATGAACTCGGTGATCGAGATCGGTGACAAGATCTTTTTCCTCTACGAAGGCAAGAAACTTTGGGAAGGCAACCGAGATGAGATCATGGACACCGACATCAAAGAGCTCAACGACTTTATCTTTGCCAACCGCCTGATGCGCGACGCCAAAAAAGTGGAAGAGGAAGAGCGCGAGGAAGAACGGGAAGAAGAGGAACGCAGGCACGAGTCGGAGAATCATACGCCGGCTTCGCCTGAAGAAGCGGTAGAAACGCAGGAAGAGCCACCAATCAGAAAGCCAGAAGGCCCTGCCGCTACTACCCAACCTGGCAATCATAAAGCATAGGCATAAACGAGGGTACAGTTATACCTGTCAAGCACAAAAAAGGCTCCCGCTCAGGTATAGCGGGAGCCTTTTTTGTGAGCACTCTGGTATGCTTACAGGCTGTAGAGCATGCCAGCCACCGTTGCTGACATCATACAGGCCACGGAGGCACCTAACAGGGACAGTAATCCTAATCTGGAGATATTGGCCTGCTGATTAGGCGCCATGCCACCTATGCCACCCACCTGAATGGCAATGGAACTGAAGTTGGAGAACCCGCAGAGCGCGTAGGTTGCCATCACGATAGACTTGGCAGAAAGAGTGCCCGCCTCCTTCATGTTGGCAAGGTCCAGGTAGGCCACAAACTCGTTCACGGCCGTTTTCTGCCCCAGCAAGCTACCCACCTGCAGGGTGTCTTCCCACGCAACACCCATAATAAAGGCGAAGATCCGGAAAATCTGCCCGAGTATGTATTGGAACGAGAACCCGCTGAAGCTTCCGTTTGTGCTGGCCACGACAAAGTCATTTAACCCTGTCACGCCTCCCAGCTTAAGTAGTACATAGTTGAGCAAGGCTATAACTGCGATAAAGGCAAGCAGCATACCACCCACGTTGGCAGCGAGCCGCAGACCATCGGCAGCTCCCTTGGAGATGGCATCAATAAGGTTTACGCCCAGCTGTTCCTCATTTACCTCAAGGCGCGTATTTATCTGCTCCGTATCGGTTTCGGGAACAAGCATTTTGGACATTACAATAGCAGCCGGGGCATTCATAATGGAGGCCGTGAGCAGGTGCGCTGCGAATATGGCTTGTTGCGCAGGGTCATCGCCCCCCAGAAAGGACACATAGGCGGCCAGTACGCCACCGGCCAGCGTCGCCATACCGCCTGTCATCAGGCACATCAGCTCAGAGCGCGTCATGCGGCTTATGAACGGACGTACCAGCAGCGGAGCTTCCGTCTGGCCCATAAAAATATTGCCGGCGGCTGAGAGGCTTTCAGCCCCTGAAAGGCGCATACCCTTTGACATGACCCAGGCAATGCCAAATACAATTTTCTGAAGAACTCCCAGATAATAGAGCCCTGAGGAGACGGCCGAGAAGAAAATGATGGTCGGCAAAACGTTGAAGGCGAAGATGAAGCCCAGGCCAGCGTTTTGAGAAGGGTCGGCGAGGTTGCCGAACAGGAATTTGGCGCCATCGTTTGAGAAACTCAGAAGCTTGACGAAGGCCTTGCTCACAAAAGCAAATGCATCGGCTACCAATGGCACCTGTGTCACCAGTACACCAAACAGCAGTTGGAGGAACACACCGTAGGCTACCAGCTTCCAGTCAATTGATTTTCTGTTTTTGGAAAACAAAAAGCCGATGGATAACAGAACTAATAGTCCTATCCCACCCCGAAAAATATCAAACATACAGGCTGAAAAAATTTGGCCAAAAGTAACGCGAATATCTTTTAAAACAAAAAGTCCCGCCCTATTAGGGGCAGGACTTTTAAAGTATAGCGTATGTTATGCTAGTTTCGCTTGTTCAACTCGTCCCGGATCTTGGCAGCACGCTCGTAGTCCTCTTTCTCAAGAGCCTCGTTGAGCATTTTGTTCAGGTCCTCCACGGATGTCTGATTGAGCGGCTCTTTCGTACTTGAAGACGCTGAGGTGGTGCTTTTCACAGCCATCTCTTCATTCTCGTCCTCCTCCTCTTCCAGATCGCTCAAAATAATGCCAGCTTCTGACAGCACACTTTCCACCGTGTAGATAGGCACCCCGAAGCGCAGGCCGATCGCAATGGCATCGGACGGGCGCGCGTCCAGTTCGAACTCCTTCTCGCCGTCGGTGCACATGATCTTGGAATAGAACACGCCTTCCTTCAGGTCAGAGATCAGAATCTCAGTGATGTTCACGCTCATTTGCTCGGCAAAGGTCTTGAACAGATCGTGCGTGAGCGGACGGTTTGGGTTGATTTTTTCTATCTGTATGGCGATGGACTGCGCCTCGAACATACCGATGATGATCGGTAGTCTGCGGTTTCCATCACGCTCGCCAAGCACCAGTGCAAACGATCCCGTCTGTGACTGGCTCGAGGAGAGCCCGAGTATCTCTAGCTGTATTTTTTTCACAATTAAGCTCTTCTTAAGTCTATTTGTCTAAAGCTTTGGCAGCTTCTATCAATTTAGGAAGCACCTCGAGCGCATCGCCAACTATGCCATAATCAGCGGCTTTGAAGAACGGCGCTTCCGGATCCTTATTAATAACGACAATCACTTTAGAAGAGTTAACCCCCGCCAGGTGCTGAATGGCACCAGAGATGCCAGCCGCGATGTACAAGTTAGGGCTCACGGTGATACCGGTCTGGCCTACGTGCTCGTGGTGAGGGCGCCAGCCAATGTCGGAAACAGGCTTGGAGCAGGCCGTCGCCGCACCCAGTTCCTTGGCAAGCTCCTCGATCAGGTGCCAGTTCTCAGGACCTTTCATACCACGTCCGCCAGACACCACGATCTCGGCCTCCTGCAGCAGCACGCCGCTTGAAGTATCCTGCATCACGGTCTCCTTAGGAGCAGCAGCAAAATCAGCGTCCGCCAGGTCAGCGGAAAGCTTCTCTACCGTAGCCGTGTTGCCGGCGTTGCTGACGATGTCGGTGCTGTTTTTCTTTACGGCGATGATCTTCACATCGGACGTCAGGTTCACGTCAGCAAAAGCTTTGCCGGAGAACACACCGCGTGTCACTATGAAGTTGCCACCGTCCATCTTCGGAAGTTCGGTTACGTTGGTGGCCAGCGAGCCATTCAGTCGAACGGCCAGTTTGGAGCCTACCGCGGCACCGATGTTGGAGTTGGAGAACACCAGTACTTTGGCGCTTTCCTGCTGGGCTGCCTTCGCGATCACTTTCACGTAAGCGTCCGCTACGAACTGCTTCAGACGGTCATCCGAGTCATACAATACTTTGCTGATGCCCTGCTCGCCTAATTTGGCCAGCGCAGCTTCGTTTACGTCGCCGATGGCTACGGCTGTTGCGGAGGTGCCCATGGCCTGAGCCACCTGGCTGCCATAGGTCGCCGCCTCCAGGGAGGATTTTTTGATCTCTCCGTTCAGACCTTCTACAAATACTAATACAGACATATTACAGTACTTTAGCTTCGTTTCTCAATAGTTTAATCACTTCGCCGGCGTTTTCTGCATCAATCATTTTCACGCCGCTCTTTTTCTCAGGCTTGCTGTAGTGCACGTACTCCGACTTGGCTTCAGCGCCTGCGGGCTCCACTACTTTCAGCGGCTTGGTGCGGGCCGTCATGATACCGCGCATGTTCGGGATGCGGGGCTCGCACATGGGCTGCTGGGCGCTGGCTACGAAAGGCAGCTTCACTTCCACCACTTCCTTACCGCCCTCTATCTCACGCTCCAGGCGGGCTGTGCTGTCGTCCACCATGTCCAGTTTAAAGGCTGGCGTTACTGATGGGATGCCCATCATCTCGCCTACCATGTTGTGTACCTGGAAGCCGTTGTAATCGATGGACTCTTTGCCCATCAAAATCATATCATAACCGCCCTCTTTGGCGATGGCAGTAATCTGCTGCGCCACGAAATAAGCGTCTTTCGGGTGTGCGTTCACGCGGATGGCGTCGTCGGCGCCAATAGCCAGTGCCTTGCGGATGTTCGGCTCAGCGTCGGCTTCGCCTACGTTCAGCACGGTTACGCTGCCGCCTTTGGCTTCTTTCAGCTCAATGGCGCGGGTTAGCGCGTATTCATCCCAAGGGTTGATTACGAACTGCACCCCGTTCTTGTCGAACTCTTTGTTATCTCCAGTAAAGTTGATTTTGGATGTGGTATCCGGAACGTTACTGATGCAAACTAATATTTTCATATGATAAAATAGTTAGCTTTAAAAGTTAAATTTGATGCGAAGTTAGTTAAAATATAGCCAAATAGAAATGTCTCAAAATAGATTACTGCAACTCTTCCAGTTCTTAAAAGAAGACCCAAACGAACCTTTCACCATCTACGCGATTGCCACCGAACTGCGTCAGTCAGAGCCGCTAAAAGCCATGGAATACTATGAAAAGCTGCTGGGCGAACACGAGCGTTACGTAGGCACGTATTACCATGCCGCCAGTCTGTACGCAGAGCTTGGCCAGTCTGAAAAAGCCGAGCAAACCTATAAAAAAGGGATGCTGATCAGCCGCCAGGAAGGCAACATGCACGCCTTTGCCGAGTTGCAACAGGCCTATAACAAGTTTGCGGGCCTCGATTACGAAGACGAATAGCACCTTTTGCGCTATGAATCAAAAATAGTATGCATGCAGCATATCTGCAAGTATAAAACCGCCTTTTCCGCGAAATGTTTTTCTTTTGACTCTTGTAGCGTACTTGATATAACGTCCGAAGGTTTACGATAGCAAAAAGAAAAGCCACCGCCTTTGCAGGTTGGGTGGCTTTTCTTCTATACCTTCCTATACCTCTTGGGGTCAGGTCAAGCTTACTACCAGATCATCCGTATTCACCAACGAGCCTTCCGGCAAATGCAGGTCGGCGATCTTGGTGGCTTCGGAAGCAGTGATGGTCGTTTCCATCTTCATGGCTTCGATCACAAACAGTGGCGTGTTTTTCTTCACTTCCTGGTCTTTCCCCACCAGTATCTTCGACAGCAGGCCCTGCAGCGGCGCCCCGATGTGTTTCGAATTGCCTTTGTCCACTTTCTGGTGCTGCACCCGCTCCACTTTCACCGACTTGTCGCGCACTTCTATGTTACGGGTCTGGCCGTTGAGTTTGAAGAACACGGTACGCATGCCGTCCTCGTCCACGTGGCCCAATGATTGGTACTTGATGACGATGGATTTGCCGCGGGCAATGTCGATGATGGCCTCCTCGCCCTGTTGCATGCCATAGAAAAAGAGGCGCGTCGGGATTTTGGAGACGTTGCCGTACTGCTCGTAGTGCTTGTGATAGGCCTCGTATACCTTGGGGTAAAGCTGGTACGAGAGGAAGTCTGTATACTTGGTGTGCATCCCGAACTTCTCCTGAAAGGCTTTGAATTCACCCTCCAGATCGATCGGCTCCAAGTGCTCGTTCGGACGCCCGTCGTAGGGTTGCTCGTCTTTGAGCACGATGGCCTGCAGCTTTTTCGGGAAACCGCCCACCGGCTGGCCCAGGTCACCGCGGAACAGCGACTGCACCGATTCCGGGAAAGAGATCTGGTCGCCGCGCTCCAACACATCCACCGTAGTCAGGCCGTTCGACACCAGGTATAGCGCCATGTCGCCCACCACTTTGGAGCTTGGTGTTACCTTCACCAGGTCACCAAACAGCTGGTTTACATCGGCAAAGGTATCTTTGATAAGTTCCCACTTGTCGCCCAGACCAAGCGCATTGGCCTGCGGACGAAGGTTGGAGTACTGGCCGCCCGGAATTTCGTGGTGGTATACCTCGGCCGTGCCCGCCTTCAGCCCCGATTCAAAAGGATAGTAGTACTCGCGCACCGTCTCCCAGTAGTTGGAGTGGCGGTTGAGGCTCTTCTGATCGAACTCACGGTGCCGCTCCTGGAAGCGCATGGCCTCCACCATACTGTTAAAGTTCGGCTGCGAGGTAAGGCCCGACATCGAACCCAGGGCCACGTCCACCACATCCACCCCCGCCTCAATGGCTTTGAGGTAGGTGGCAGATTGTACCCCTGACGTGTCGTGCGTGTGCAGGTGGATCGGCAGTTTCACGGTGTCGCGCAACGCCTCTACCAGCACCTGCGCGGCGTATGGCTTGAGTAGACCGGCCATGTCTTTGATGGCCAGGATGTGCGCTCCGGCGTCTTCCAACTGCTTGGCCAGTTGCAGGTAATACTCTAAAGTATACTTAGTTTTGGATGGGTTAAGAATATCGCCGGTATAGCAAATCGCGCCTTCGGCCAGACCACCCGTACGCTTGCGGACGAAGTTGATGCAGGGCTCCATGCTCTTCATCCAGTTGAGCGAGTCAAAGATTCGGAAAACATCCACTCCCGTCTCCCACGACTTCTCTACAAATGACTCGATCAGATTGTCCGGATAAGCCTTATAGCCTACCCCGTTCGAGCCACGGATCAGCATTTGCAGCAAGATGTTAGGTATAGACTCGCGCAATTCGGCCAGTCTCCGCCACGGGTCTTCGTGCAGGAAGCGCAGGCACACGTCGAAGGTAGCACCGCCCCAAACCTCCATACTGAAGATCTGTGGGTGGTCCTTGGCGTAGGCCTCGGCTATTTTGAGCATGTCGAAAGAGCGCATCCGCGTCGCCAACAGGGATTGGTGCGCATCACGGAAGGTGGTGTCGGTGTAATGGATCTGCTTGTCGTTGCGCAGCCACTTCGAGAACTCCTCCGGTCCCAGCTGTGTGAGCAAATCCTTGGTGCCCGGCTCGTAGGTTTTGTTCAGATTGAAACCTGTGAAATCCGGTTTGGTCAGCACCTTGTTCGGGTCCGGCTTCTTCACGTCGGGGTTGCCGTTCACGATCACATCGGCCAGGAAGCTGATGAGCTTTGTTGCCCGGTCTTTGCTCTTTTTAAATACGAACAGCTCCGAATGATTCTTCACAAAATCTACCGTGGCGTCGCCTGAGATGAAGGTTGGGTGCGTGATGATGTTCTGCAGGAACTGGATGTTCTGCTTCACCCCCCGGATTCGGAACTCGTCCAGCGTGCGCGACATCTTCATGGCGGCATGGCGCAAGGTTGGGGCCTGCGCCGACACCTTCACCAGCAGCGAGTCGAAGAACGGGCTGATCTTGGCGCCCTGGTACACGCTGCCCTGGTCGAGACGAATGCCGAAACCACCGGCGCTGCGGTAGGCGATGATGGTGCCGTAGTCCGGTTTGAAATCGTTTTCCGGGTCTTCGGTGGTGATGCGACACTGGATGGCCACGCCGTTCGCCCGAACAGTATGCTGCGGGCCGAGAAGCACTTCTTCGTGGTCCAGGGAATAGCCGTCGGCGATGAAGATCTGGGTTTTGATCAGGTCTATACCTGTGATCATCTCCGTCACCGTGTGCTCCACCTGGATGCGCGGGTTCACCTCAATGAAATAGATGTTATTGTTGTGCGGCTCCACCAGAAACTCTACCGTGCCCACGTTGTTGTAATTCACAGCCTTGCAGATGCGGATGGAGTAGTCATAAAGCTGCTGGCGGGTTTCTTCGTTCAGGCTGATGGCCGGGGCTACCTCCACCACTTTCTGGAAGCGGCGCTGCACGGAACAGTCGCGCTCGAACAAGTGTGTGATGTTGCCATAGTTGTCGGCCACGATCTGGACCTCAATGTGCTTGGGGTTCTCGACATACTTCTCCAGGAAAAGCGTATCATCACCAAAAGCTTTCAGGGCCTCGTTCTTGGCTTCGAAAAAGCCCTTCTCCAGCTGCTCATCGTCGCGGATCACACGCATGCCACGCCCGCCGCCACCTGCAGCGGCCTTGAGCATCAGCGGATAGCCAATGCGGTGCGCCTCTTCCCGGGCTGTTTCATAGGTGTTCAGGTCAAGGTCGCTGCTCTGGATGATGGGCACCTCGCAACTCACCGCCACTTTCTTGGCCGATACTTTATCCCCTAAAGACCCCATTACCTCCGGCCGCGGACCAATGAAGATGATACCGTTCTCAGCACACCTGCGGGAAAAATGCTGATTCTCGGACAGGAAACCGTAGCCCGGGTGGATGGCGTCTACGCCGTTGTCTTTGGCGATTTTGATGATACCGTCGATGTCGAGGTAGGGCTGCAGCGGCTGGTTGTCTTTGCCAATCTGGTAGGCCTCGTCGGCTTTGTAGCGGTGCAGGGAGTAACGGTCTTCGTAGGTATAGATGGCCACCGTCTGGATGTTGAGCTCGGTGCAGGCCCTGAGCACACGGATGGCAATTTCGCCGCGGTTAGCGACAAGTACTTTTTTTATTTTCATACAAGGTGAGATGTAAGGTATAGCTGCACTATATTTTTATGGATAAAGGGCGAAAAGGGGAAAACCGATGCACCACAGGTATAAGCAACACTATAATATCAGGTATAGATAAGGACAGACGGGAAATGGAGCAGTCTGCCGTTCTGAAAACATCCCTTAATACAGGCTTTTTCCAGATAAGGTTATATTGCAAATTCGATGGGTGAACACCTTTCGCTATACCTGATCAGCTGTAATCTTTGCAATATATTGTAAATCACGGATATATATAAAAACTGGCAGATTATCTCTCCACAAATCAGGTATAGCTAAAAAAATAGTGCCATTGCACGAGCTGCGATGTTACCAAATTGAACAACAACTCGACCTTTAGATTCTCATCAAAAAACTATTTACGCTTTATAATTTGATGCATGCGGTGCCTCGGCTCGTAAATCTGAAGCAAGAAAGTGCTCAGGTGTTCCGGCTCACTTTTAACCGGTATACCTGCTACGGGACTCCAGCTTGACGACGAAGAAATGACGTTGCGTTTAAAGCCTGATTAAGGCAAGATGATAATCACACTAAACTTCAAAGCCAGTGTCAGGCAACGGGTGTTTTTTGCAAGCTATGTGTATCTTTGGCCTGATGTACCGCTACCTGCTTCTCTTCTGGCTTTGCCTGCTGCTTTTGCTCCAACCCTTGCAGGGTATGGCTACTGCCTCAGATTCTACGGCCACTCCTGTGAACAAGGTTAGGTTGCTGCTGCTCGGCTCCGGCTTTGCGGCAGGTTATACGGCCATGCTGGTTTCTCTGAACAAAGCATGGTACAAAGACCAAGAACGGACAAGCTTCCACTTCTTCAACGATAACCGGCAATGGAAACAGATGGATAAGGCCGGTCACTTCTGGGGAGCCTTCCACGAGAGCCGTGCAGGTATAGACATGCTCCGCTGGGCCGGTGTACCCGATAAAAAAGCCATCCAGTATGGCGGCCTGACCGGCATCATCCTGCAAACCCCGATCGAAATCTTCGACGGCTCTCAAGCGGACTACGGTGCCTCGGTTGGCGACGCCATTGCCAACACCGTGGGATCGGCAGCAGTGGTGGTGCAGGAATTGGCCTGGCGGGAGGTCCGCATTATGCCTAAGTTTTCTTTCCAGACGACACACTATGCAGCGGAGCGGCCGAATGTGCTGGGCCATACCTTACCCGAGCAAACGCTCAAAGATTACAACGGACAGACCTATTGGCTCTCTGTGAATGTGGGGGATTTTTTGAAAGAGGAAAGCAGGTACCCCAAATGGCTGAGTATTGCGGTCGGCTACGGTGCGGAAGGCATGGTATACAACGATCCGGAGATGAACAAAACCCGCGGCTTCAAGGCGCGACGGCAGTTTTACCTCAGTCCGGATCTCAACTTGATGCACTTCAAAGGGCGCAGCAAAGTGCTCAACACTACGCTATACGTGCTCAGCATCATCAAAATCCCGGCTCCCGCGCTGGAGTACAACCGCACAGACGGACTGCGCTTCCATCCGCTATACTTCTAAATCAGGGCAGTTATTCCGCCGCACAAATCGTATCTTTGTGTAGTCGTACCTTTACGGTATACTGATTACTGTACATTGTTTTACTTTGTCTACCCCATTTTAGAGAGTGGCAGGTATACGAGGACAACTAAAGGATTGAAAAACTCAAGGGCTTATACCTGTTTAAAGAATAAACTATGAACGTAGGAGATCGCGTGCGCCTGATGTCAGGCCGGGAAGAAGGCATTATCACCCGCATAATGGACAATAACATTGTTGAGGTCGCCATCGACAACGACTTCACTATACCTGTTTCACGCCGGGAGATCGTGCTGATCGCGCCGGAGGAAGCCAAGGCATTCCGCAATACGGAGCCGGAAGCTTACGCAAAGCAAACTGTCCGCAAAGAGCCACAGGCGCCTGTGTTCGCCGAGAAGGGCATTTACCTGGCCATGGTACACCAGTCTGAGGAGCTGCTGGCTGCTACGGTTGTGAACAACACCGACTATGATGTGCTTTTTACCTCTGGCGAAGAGCGCAACAACCAGTACCGCGGATTGCAGAACGACAAGCTGGCTCCAAAGGCGAGCCGTGTCGTGAGCCATTACCACATGAAGGACTTCGAGAAATGGCCGACGCTAATCGTGCAGTTTCTGCAGCACCGCAACGGCGCTCCGAGTCTGTTTGAACCGGTGACCAAGAAGGTGCAGTTCCGTGCCAACTCCTTTTACAAGAGCAAGAAAACCGCGCCGGTTCTCAACAAGGAAGCCTATCTTTTCCAACTCGACACCAAACCGGTTACCGTTGACACCGACAAGATAAAAGAACAGCTTTCCGAAAAGCCCGCCACGCAGGAGAATATTAAAGTACAGGCACCCGAGCACGAAATAGACCTGCACATTGAGAAGCTGGTTGAGGACCACGCTGGGATGAGCAACAGCGCCATGCTGAAACTGCAACTCGAACGCTTTCAGGATGCACTGGACCGTGCTATAGCCGCCAACATGCACGAAATCATCTTCATACACGGCTCCGGCAACGGCGTGCTCCGCAAAGAGATCCAGAAAATCCTGAGCCGTACCCCGGGCATCCGCTTCTTCGAAGACGCTAAGAAAGAGAAATTCGGGTATGGCGCGACATTGGTGAGGTTGAGGTAAATATTGATTGTTAAATTGTTGATGGTTAAATTGTTTTTGCAATGCATTTTAACGTAACGTCTACAAGGGCAATTTCATGGCTGATAATGGTCGCTTACTGCCCAAATCGTGCACCAAACAATCATCAATTAACAATCAACAATTTAACCATTCAACACTTTAACAATTAAGCAATCCAACAATTTAATCATACCTTTGCAGGTATAGAAAGCTTAACAGCAAGCCGTCTTATCGCTGCTCCCGCAAGGGAGGAGAGGAAAGTCCGGGCAACACAGAGCATCCTACTTCCTAACGGGAAGGGGCCTTTCGGGAGACGGGAAGGCTACAGCCAGTGCCACAGAAAATAACCGCCAGTTGCAAAACTGGTAAGGGTGAAAAGGTGCGGTAAGAGCGCACCAGCGGCTGGGTGACCAGTCCGGCTGGGTAAACCTTAGGAGTTGAAAGACCAAATAGGCTGACAGCGCCTCGCTTCGGCGGAGCTAAGGGCTGCTCGTCCGATGTCAGTGGGTAGGTCGATGGAGCCTGCGCGCGAGTGCAGGCCTAGATAAATGATAAGACGTTGGGTTTCGGCCTGACGACAGAACCCGGCTTACAGGCTTGCTGTTAAACTTTTTCTTTCTCATTTCTCTCGATTAGATCATTTCTTATTTCATTAATTGCTTCAGGCTGACGCTCCAAGTGCCTGTCAGGTATAGCGGTTAGGGCGCGAGCGTCCACGCTCGTGACGGCTATGGAGGGGCCTCTGGCCCAGGTATACCTATACCTGGCGTAGCCTCAGACTGGCTATACCTTAAGCTAATCTGTTTCATTGCTTGCCCTGGCCGGCCTTACTTTTTTCCTTGATGAAAAAAGTAAGCAAAAAAATCAAGACGCTCCAAACTCGCTGAACGCTCGAACAGTGGAGTGTCATTTGGTGCACCTGGCTAATGTCTTCTGTTTCATAGCTCCCTGGGCAAGTTAGTCTTGCTATACCTGCCAGTGGTCTGAAACAATAACTCCATCGCTAATATCTTGAAACTGGAATTGCAGATTCCCCTCCTTGGACTGAGAAGAACGAGAGTTTCAAAGTAGCGAGCGTAGCTCTGAGGGGTCAGGGGTGGTTGGCCCCGACATTTGAGAAAATCCTGTCCATCCTGAAAATCCTCATTCAGACAAGCTTTACCTGTAAAGTCACAAGCCACATTCAGGTCTGAAAGCCTGTTCCGAACGTTTTCTGGGACGCTACGAGGCATCTAAGCTCTTGCCGACATTATCAATACAGTAAATCTATCTTAATCCCCGAAATCCTGATTCTGACAGGCTCTTCTTCGTATCTTTGCACCCTCAAACGACAAGATCATGACGGAATTGAAACTATACGACCCGTTTCCGAACATGCAGTTCAGCGACAAGCACTGCTTTCTGTGCGGGGCACATACCGAACCTGAAAACCGAACGCCTGTTTTTGCGACCTGGCTGCAGGACAAGTATAATCTGCGCGACAAAGAACTGCTGCTGCTCGATAAAAGCATCACGACCTACGGTGAGCTTACTATACCTTGTTGCGACCACTGCCATACCCAGCACGTCATTCCGCTGGAGAAGGAGATCGCGGTGGCCGCTGAGCAAGGTATAACCGGACTGCAGGCCCTGGAATCTAAAAAACTGTTTCAGTGGATCGGTAAGATGTATTACGGCACGCTCATCACGGAACTGATCAAAGAGGCAGACCCGCTGATCATGCCACAGAACCCGGTAAGCGAGAACCCAAAGATGCTGGGCAAGTTCCGCGAATTCTTTAAGGTGCTGCAGTCGGTGCGCGTACCCATGGCGTTTGCCGATTTTCTGCCTTGCTCCTTATTTATGCTGGAAGTGAGCCCAACTGAGGATGAGCTACCCTTCGAGTACCAGGACGAACTCACCACCATGGCTTTTAGCATCAAACTGGGTCCGGTTGTGCTCGTCTGCACCCTGCTCGACAACGGTATTATCGGCAAAGCGCTTGGCAAGTTCCACCGACTCACACAAGGACAGCAACTGCACCCCATTCAGGTGGCTGAGTTTAAAGCGCGGGTGTTCTATGCGGCCTATATTTTTAATGTGATACCCGAGTACTTTGAGCGTCCGCTCAAGCCCGGCGACACCGACATCACCCTCGATACCATCATAGATGATGTGACGAACGAGATCTTCAACCCCTGGGAGATGACGGCTTATGCGCATATGCTGGAAGAAATGCTTAAGCCCTGGGATATCCGCGAAAAGGAGTTATTGGCTGACCCCAGCAAGCCCATTAGCTTCTTACTGGATGATCAGAATAACTTTAGGCCGATAGAGCGCTATCAAAAGCAGCCTTAAACACCACGTCTATACCTGACATCATAAAAAAGAGCTCCCCGGTAAATGCCGGGGAGCTCTTTTTTATTCGCTATACCTGTGCAGGCTATTGTTCTATTACAAAGCTCACACTGACATTGGATGTCACGATTACCTCGCCACCGGCAATAGACGGACCACCACTTTGCGCCATTTCCATGTCCATCGACATTTTTGCGTAACCGTTCCGTGGCGAGCCATTGGAGGTATGCTCGCTGATGGAGTACACTTTCCCCACTTTGGCTCCTAACTCCGCTGTCAGGGCATTGGCTTTTTGCTTGGCATCGGCCACGGCTCTTTTACGGGCCTCTGCACGGTGCTTTTCGAGATCTGACACCCTGAAGTAGATATTATCAATGCGGTTCACGCCATTGTCATACAAACCGGAAAGCAGCTCGTCGAACTTATTGATCTTTTTGATCACGATAGTCATCGTTTTCTGAGCCAGATAAAACTCAGGCTGCGCTTTCCCAAACTCGGTACCCGCGTACATAGGTTGCAGACTCACGAAAGAGGTCTGGATATCCTTAGCATCTACACCTTGCTTGCGCAAATAGGCTATAATTGCGGCGGCTTGCTTATCGGTTTGCTTGCGGGCTTGGTCCAGGGTCTTTTCGCGGTTTTCCACCCCCAGGGTGATCACTACCTCGTTTGGCTCAAGCTTCACCTCCCCTATTCCGTTCACACTGATAAGCGGAGGCAGGATCTGCTGCTGGGCAAGAGCCGGGAACACTGCTGCCAGCACAAACATTAGGGCGATAAAGGATACTTTTTTCATAATTCTAATTAAAAAAGGTTAGAAACATTCTCGTAAATATAGCGACATGCTATATAGGCTCCAATCACAAAGGCCGTACCAGAAATGAGCAGGCACAAAAAAACCCTTCACTATCAGGTGAAGGGTTTCTGTTTGGTTGTAGACAGCTACTAAGCTTCGAAGTCGAAATCCTGATCAGCTACATACTTGGCAACTAGCACAGCGCCAAGGGTTACAGCACCCGCTGTCAGGATAAGCTGCGTCGTACTCATGCGGCGGGCACCTTGTAGCACCAGTTTCCCTACATCGTGCAGTAACTCAGGCAGTTTATCGTGCTTGCCTTGAAATACATGCATGGCCGACTCCACTGTTTTAGACATATCGTGTGGCTGCATGAGTCTGAGAGCGTTTGGTTCCTTCTTGCCCTGGTTCTGTTTGCTATTGTCGGCATTCTGGCTGCTCTTGTTATCGTTTTCCATAGTTATTTTCGGTTTCGTTTAGGTATTAAGTTCAAGTGGTTTTCTTATACGGCATTATCCGCGTCAGGATATAGCCTAACCCTCAGCACGGCCTCCGTACTGGGTGATCATCTCGTTCATGCGCTGCATCAGGCTGTCGGAGTTGATCATCATGCTGGCCGGAAAACCAACAGAGAGGTCACTTATCTCGAGCGACTTTGCTTCAGGATCGTAATTGAAGTTGGCATTGACGCCTTTCTCGTCTATGCGACCGCTGTTGCCCTGCAAATTCATGCCGTAGGTCTGCAGTTTGCTTTTCAGTTCGTTGTATGCTTCTGGCGTTACGCCGGTATAGAATGCTCTTTTTGACATAGTGTTTAAATTTTTACTGATGAAGGTATAACGGCACAAGATAGTACGAAGTTTACAAAAACTACCAGGTTGGCCACACGCTTCAGCCTTAAGAAAGTGCCCTATAGGTATAGACGAAGCTGTATTCCTTATTTCTGAAAAATAATTTTGCTTCCTAAAAATAGGCTTGTATATTTGCACCCGCAATACAGTAGCACGGTCCGTTCGTCTAGGGGTTAGGACTCCAGATTTTCATTCTGGCAACAGGGGTTCGATTCCCCTACGGACTACAAAATTAAAAAAGCCGCTTCATATAAAATGGAGCGGCTTTTTTTGTTCGCTAAAATTGCTTTTCTTCCTTTAGGTCTGGCAAAACTGCGGCCGCCAGGCTCATGCTCAATCAAGTATAGCATTCCAGATTTGTTGAGCAGGTCTCAAAAGCTAGTACATTGAAATGAGGGTACTTTTTAGAGCTATGATGCCGACCTACATCTACCGGCATCTCAATCTAAAATGACTTTAGCACTGCCACAAATTCCTCCGGACTTCATGTAGCATGGCCAAAGGTCCAAATGGTATTTTTGCTTTCTGCCCTATAAGATTCTTCTGCCTGTCGAATACCTTTATACTTTTTGCTACAAAGGCTGAACAGTCGCTAGGCTTTCTTAGACTTGGAAAGGGCAGAGCCTTTGTGCGCCGCTATATGGTCTGTCTTGTCGCTCTTAATTTCGTATTGCGGATCTTCTTTACTGGCGCGGTGCGTATGGCCTTTGTAGTCAAAATCAGACGTGTGTACTTTGATGATGGTGCCGGAGACATTGCCGGCCTCTGAGTTCCAGGTAACATGGTCACCGGTTTTAAATGCTTGCTTCATAGAAATTCGGATTGATGGTAATAGGATACTAAACGATTCGGGGCCAACGTTCAGGACATTATTTCCCTGGTTTGGAAATTGCGAGAGTCAGCAAAAAAACAGACTCCTCCATGGCCAAAACGCTGTGCGGAATACCGGCATGAAGCGCCAGCATCTGCCCCTCTGCCAGTTCGGCAGTTTGCTGCTCCGTTTTGAATCTGATCTGCCCCTCCAGCACCTGCACACTTATGATGCCGGGGGCCGTATGAGATTTCATTTCTGCGCCCTGGTGCAGGCCAATGAGCACAAGGCGGAGGCTATTTGTCTTGAAGATGGTAATGGAGTTACGGTCGCTGTTTTGCCAGGCTTGTTCTTCTTTGATTTGTCTTCTGAAGGAGCTGAGATCCATCTCTACCAGGGGCGCATCCAGCGGGCGGTCTCCTTCCGGTCGTTGTGGTGTTGCTTCGTTAAATTTTGCACCCGGGGCAGCCTGCTGCTTTTCAACAGGTACTTCAGAAACTTTCTCCTTCAACGCCTTTATAAGGTCACTGGTCATCTCTTCGCTGTATATACCGTAGCCGTCTACCAGTGTACCCTTCACATCGTGCTTACTTGATGATATGGCATACACCACGGCAGCGTCGCCCGGGTCCGAAATACCTTCGAAGCGGAAATGCTTATCTACCACAAACTCATCAGGAAATACTCTCAGTGAGTTACCATGGCAAACCAGGCAGTTGTCATCCAGGTTAAAGTCGATGTTGTAGCCTTCCTTCTTGAGCTTGTCCAATATTTCTGAAACGGTGGTCATGGTATCCATAGGAATTAAGTCTTGTGATGAAGAGAATATCCCCGCAATGTATTTCAATGCGTCATACTCTTGGTCGTATACCTGATGTATATGGAAACCTTCTGCATAAGGTTATTCCCAAAGTCTTTGATGCAAACTACCTATAGGCAATACGCTTACTGGGGCTTCAAATTGCCGTATTTCCGATTAAGAGTTGCCGCGTGTGCATTTCCCTCTACGCATGCACTTTTTCTATTCGGCTTGCTGCACGAGAGTATTGAATCTTCTTTTGTTCCTGCTCGACATTACCCTGCCTTAGCTTCTGCTTAGGAAATGTCTTGCGAAAGGTTCTTGATAAAGGAAGTACCTTCCTTCAACTCCTTTGCCAGTTGCTCTATGGTCGTATTCTGAAACACATCCCGTAAGGACTCGCGTGCCACTTTAAATTTGTCGTGCATGGGGCACGGGTGGGTTTCGGAGCATTTCTTCAAACCCAGTCCGCATTCCCAGAAAACCGACATTCCGTCTATGGCATTAACGATATTGATGACAGGTTGCTCCAACTGGTATTCATCGATGAAAAAACCACCGTAGGGTCCTTTTAAAGAAGTAATGATCCGGTGCTTGTTGAGGATTTGCAGAATCTTTGCTGTAAAGGCTTCGGGTGCATCTATCTCTTTTGCTATAGCTTTCACATTTAGCTTCACTCCTTCACTAGCTTTCGAGGCGATATAAACGGCCGCCCTGATGCCATATTTGCACGACTTGGAAATCATATGCTGTCCCCTTTTAAGTGTTCTGCTGCAAACATAAAGTATAACTACCTAATAAAGGGCAGAAAACTTCATGTACCTACTGCTGGCTATGACCTATACCTGCTCGTAATACTGCAGCAATGTTTTGGTTACTATCCTGATTCACTTCCGGAAGGCTGGCTGGTGAGGAAATTTATCTGCGCACCGGCAGCTAAAATAACTGTGGCAGCAAAGTTTTCCTGAATTTGCAAACTGTGCGGCTCATTGGCCGGAATAACCAAAGTAGCCCCTGCTTCCAGTACAACTTCCCTTTCCTGAAGTTTCAGCATTCCTTTGCCTTCTCTTATAACCAGGCATGCATCTGACGTAGCATAATGCCGCGGCATCTCCTCTCCTTTGGCTAAGCTAACGCTCAAAACTTTGTAAGCAGCATTGGCATGAATTTCTTTCATCTCCATTTCATCTTCATTAGAGCTTATCAATAAACACTAACTGTCCTCTATACCAATGTTATTGTATCGGTTCCCTTTAGCCCGTCTATACGCCTTTCAAAATTAGTTGCCATGATCAGCGCCCTTTTCTTAGCTTCCTCAGCCATCGGGCCTTCAAAGTAAGTATCCACTGTGCTTATGAAAAGTGAGAGCCAGCGCTCAAAATGCTCCCCATCTACGGGCATGGTCGCGTGCTTAGCAAAAGGGTTACCGGTATAGCCTTTTACACCGAACAGCGCAGCGTTCCAGAAGGTATACATCTTTTCCAGGTGCGGCTTCCAGTAGGTGTTGAGCCTGAAAAGGAAAATGGGCGCCAGCAGTTCGTCGTTACGAACCAAGGTATAGAACTCGTCTACCAATACCTTTATATCCTCCAGTCCGGTTATATCATGTTTTGTCGTCATCTTTATATTGTAAATTGTGTGATCAGGTAATACAATGCCCAGCCGCCAAATACGATGTGCAGGATCCAGACCCAGTTAGGTATACTCCGTGGAGTTTCACTGCCTTCGATCAGGAACACTTTCTGATCTCCTTTGCCATAGGCGCTCACCATAATGGGCAGCACGCCGTCTACTACTTCGTTCTCAGATAGGCCTTCCACGTTAATGTCCGGGCCATTGCGTACTACAAATGGAATCTTACGAATACCTTCTTTGCCGGACGGGTCTTTGCTGACAATACGCAGGGTGTGTTCTCCATCCACCAGTTTCCGGGTATCCAGCTCGAAGTTGATGGGTGATCTGAAGGAGCCGACTGGCTGCGGATCGTCATCTACAAAAATTATTACAGAGCTTTTGTCTTCCATTCTGTCAGAAATCTAATACTGTTCTTTTGATGTGGTCCTCACCTTTTTCGCCGGGACGGGCCAGCCATTTTATGCTAAAAAACAGACAAAGCACCACAATGATCACCGTGGCCCAGACAAGAACGTAGTCCCAGTCACTTTGCGGACCGGCCCCGTGGCTGATGCCCTGCAGCACCTTTGGCTGCTGCTTCTCACACACCGGGCAGGCAAAAGCTGTTAGGCTAAGAAGTGAGGCGAGAACCGTTAGCAGGAATGTTTTCATAGGTCAATTCTTCTTTTAATCTTTTGTTCTCCAGTAATTGTTTGCCTTTGCTATCTCCTGAAACATTCTCCGGGCGCATGCTTTACAACATGCGGCTTCTTTTCGGGTTGCAGCCTTTTTTCCATTAGCCGGCTTAAAAACACAACAAGCAATTTGCTTCTGCTTCAGTCCAACGTCCGGTTGCCTGTCTCAGATCGCTTTCCGGGCAAGGCTTATAGCCAACAGCCGGCCTTCAAACGGCGTAGCAGTCAGCAGTTCCGGTAGCATTGGGTCTGGCATTGCTTCGGACATGTACCATTTACTTTTTAGCTGTCTGTTTGAGAAGATCCATGATCTTCTGTACTTCATCCACCGGTACTTTTCGTGCACTATTGCCCCAACTGCTGCGCTCGTGGTTGATGATGGCGGCAACCTCGGCCGCTGATAAGTTCATGTTTGTTCCAATAGCCGGCATGGACGCAAACTCCGGCCGGGCATCGTAGCCGTTCATCACTATATCAATCAGCACCTCCGGATTATCGTCCAGCACAATCTGGCTACCTTTCAGGGGTGGAAAAGCTCCTTTCAGGCCCGCGCCGCTGGCTTGGTGACAGCTCTGGCAATTAGCCGCATAAAGCGCAGCACCGTCCAGCCCCAGGTCTCCTCCTCCGCCTGCTGTCGCGGTAGTTTTCGCTTCCCGTTTGTAGAGGAATTCAGGCGCAGGTATAGCTTCGGGCAATTGTGCCTGCTTCAGCGACTGCAGGTAAGCTACCAGGTTCAGGGCAACTTTGGTGGCCACAATCTTGCCTATCACTCCCTTCCGGAAAGCATCGGGCACCGGGACCTCCACATCGCCTTCCTCCAACTCAGCTTTCTCCTCAAACAACCACTGGTAAGCCGGCATAACCGACTCCTCTACTACGGCGCGTGGCTGGTACAAATGCAGCAGATTCCATTCGGCGCTTGGCTGGCGGTTGCCTATATCTGTTAAGTCAGGGCCGGTGCGTTCCGTCCCCATCAGGGTGGCAGTATTGCGCCATAGATCGGTGCGTTCTTCATCCGCATAATCTGCCGCGATGCTTGGTCGCTTGCCCCACATTTTGTCCATATCAAGGTTGCGCACCTGCTGAGTATGGCAGGCCACGCAGCCGTTGGCTACGTAGATTGCCTTGCCCTCCAGGGCGGCATCACTCAGAGCCTCTTCGGTTGGCAGCGGGCTGTTGTTGTTCTGGTTGCTGATGGCGGGCATGATGGCAACCAGTATAGTGAGCAAGACAAACAAGCCAAGTGCACTCAGATATAGTTTTCTATAGTCGTTAAAAAAGTCCATCATATGCTGTAAGTGCTAAAGAGCAACTGTTAGGAATTTCATGGGTTATACCTTCGTAGAAGAGTTTCATTTATCGTGGATGTCCACCAGTTCGTTCGCATGGAGTTTCTTGATGGCGGTGTCGTTGATATTTACTGTTTTGCGTGGGTTTATCATATTATACATGTTATAGGCAAACACCAGGTGCGATACCCACATCAGTGAACCGCCAATGGCACGCCACAACCAGTAGGGACCCATCATGGTCACACTTTCAATAAAGGGTAGCCCTTCCATCCACATCAGACCACGCATGGTGCCACCCCACATCAGCGGAACAGTATAGAACATCATCCCGATAAAGGCCATCCAGAAGTGAATGCCCACCGTGATCTGTGGCGGCTCCTGGCGCGTAAGCCGCGGCACAATGGCATAGATACCACCCCACAGAAAGAAGGCGATGATACCGTACATGGTCAGGTGCGAGTGGGCCACCGTGAAGTCGGTAAAGTGCCAGATCAGGTTGGTGCTGCGGAAAGCCTCTGCCGTGCCCTGCAGCGAACCCGTGAAATAGAAGATGATGCCCACAATAAAGAAAGGCAGGGTATAGCTGCCCGCTACTTTATGCCATGCCCCCCGGAAGGTCATCAGGAAATTAGTAGTGCCTGATACGACAGGTATGATCATACCCGCGCTGCCCACAATCGCTACCGTCTGCAACGACCAGGGGATGGCGCTGAATACGAAGTGATGCGTGCCTATCAAAGTATAAAAGAATATCTGCGACCAGAAGGCAAGGATGCCGAGGCTGTAGGAGTAAATGGGCTTGTTGAGCTGTTGGGGCAGGTAATAGTACACCAGACCAAGCGTGAAGAGCATGAACCACATGCCCACGCCCTGGTGCATATAATAACCCTGTATGATGGTCTCGCCGAGTCCGTTCTGAAAGTTTGGCACATACGCTACGATGGAAATCACGATGGCAAACATCACAGCCGCCACAATGTACCAGTTCGATACATAGATCTCTGTCGTTTTGCGGTTAGCAACCGTTCTCAGGTAATTGACCAGGGTGATCACCAGTCCGATGCCGAAAAGCAACTGGATGGGCCAGATGTACTCGCGGTACTCACCGCCACCATTGTTGATGCCGGCCATCAGCGCGATAGTGCCCAGTACGACCGATGCATTGATGAGGATCAGCGACCACCAGCCGCTCTTCGAGCTGTGTAGCCGGATGTTGCTTACCCGCGGCACCACATAGTAGCCCAGGCCCAACATGGCCAGCGAGGACCAGCCCCAGAAAACCGCGTTGGTGTGCACCGGACGCAACCTGCCGAAACTCAGCCAGCTCACCTGGTCCACGTCCGGTGCTACGAACTTAATGCCGACATACTCACCCACCGATGTACCGAAGACAAGCCAGAAAGTGGCGGTGCCCAGAAACCAAAGGATGAGCCTGGATAGCGCCGGGTCGATGCCAGGCCGGACGATGGCTTTGCGCTTGGCTTCTATGAAACGGATGTTGGCCTGCTCGTTTATGCTGCTTAACAGTCCCCTGGAGTCTTCCGGTGAAAAAGGCCCGGCGAGCTCCTGGTTGTTGAGGTGATATACCTGGTGCTCCCTGTCTTTTTGCAGCGCTCCCAGTTGGTCCACATTCAGTGATTTCAGGTAGGCGGCAAAGCGGATGGCCTCTTCGGAGTCCTTTCTGTTCTGGATGTTCCGGAAGAGCGCGTTTGCTTTCACCACCAGCAGAAAAAGGGCGGCGACAACAGGTATGATCAGCAGCGTGATGGTGATGAGGATACCCGGCAAACTGAAAAGACCGCCGTCCCCGGTGCTCCCGGATTGGGCGTAGGCAGCAGACGGAAACAGGCTAGAAGTTGTTAGCAGCATGACGTAAAAGAGCTTCGATCGATTTTTGGGGATTTTATTGCCACTTCTTTGTGTCGTCATGTCAGCAAATTTTAAGGTGCTTATGCCCTAAATGTACGCAAATAATCTATAAAGGATAACTTTATCCTTTATAGATTAAAAAAAGTCACCTACTTTCTCTCCTACCCTCTAGCAAGTTACACTCGCACCTAAATACCTGTGGATAAAGACCGATCTTTCGGTCTGCTGAAAAACCCCTCAGGTATACCTGAGATGGATTTTTTATGCTTAGGTCACTACTCGAATACTAAAGCAGTCTCCCGCCTATCGGGCTTGAGATGCCGCGGCAAATATTTACTTTTGGAGATACCGTTTAGGAAGAAGAATTTTTCCCGCCTCACACTGCTTAGTTTTGGTCTTTCCGCTATCGTACTGTCTTTATCTCCACTCGCATTTATAGCCATGTGGCGCAAGAAATCATAAACTTTAAAGCTTCTGAGCGGTTTCCATCCAAGTTGGACTGCCTATACCTTACTTTCCGCTTTTTGTCAATCGCGTACCTACAAACACCATGTATAACCTTTTAGAAGCCTTCATCAAGAGCAGAACGAGTATAGACGATGCGACTCTGAAAATGATCTGCTCTCACTTCGAGCCGGTGAAAACCAGGCGGAACGAGCTTTTACTGAACTACAGCGACGTTTGCCAGCATTACTATTTTGTCAACAAAGGTTGCATCCGGCTTTACACCATCAACAAAGAGGGGAGTGAAACAACAAGGTTCTTCGCTTTTGAAGGCGGGTTCGGAACTGCCCTGCCCAGCCTGATTGAACAGACTCCCGCCCACGAATACATGCAAACCATTGAAAGGTCCGAGTTGCTCCGAATTTCCAGACACAACTTTTACCACCTCGTTGACACTGTACCCCAATTCGCATTCATCTACAGACAGATTCTGGAATTGGGTTTCATCACCGCCCAGAAGCGGATTTATGGTTTTCAGGGGTTTGATGCGCTGGAAAAAGTAAAATGGGTCATCCGGCACCAGCCTGATTTTTTGTTGCGCGTATCCAATAAAATGGCAGCCTCTTACTTAGGCCTTTCCCCTTCCACTTTAAGCAGAGCAAAAGCCAGACTCTGAAAACGTTGACCTAGGGCAATGCTTTTCCCATGGAGCCCCGGTAGTTTTGTAAAAATTTATTTATGTTCTACAAACTGCAGCTGCTCTTACTCCTATTTATCCCGATGCTTTCCCTGGCGCAAGCCAGTAATCCGGAGCGCAAAATTCAGAAGGTAAGTAATGACCAGGTGCAGGCAAAATTTGTTACTGGGACACACCAGCTCACGCTGGAGGCTGCTTTGGAGCTGACACACCGGGCCCGTGAGGCTGCCAAATCTTTGAACAAAGAGGTGAGTATTGCCATTGTGGACGCCTCCGGGCAGGTCATGGCGTTGACGCGGGGCAATGGCGTAGGGCCGCACAACACCGAAGCTGCCAGAAGGAAAGCCTATACCTCGCTCTCCACTAAAACGCCAACTCTGCTGCTGGCGCGCAATGCCAAAGCCAATGCCGACACCGAAAATCTGGTCAACCTGCCGGAGCTCCTACTGCTGGGCGGTGGTTGCCCCATCTGGCACAACGGACAGGTTATCGGAGGAATTGGTGTAGCCGGAGGCGACGGACCTGAAAATGATCACAACATTGCAAAAGCTGCCGCCATAGAAGACTCAGCCATACTAATACATTAATTCAGACTGACACTATGAGAAATTTAGTTTTAACCCTGCTATTTGTACTGACAACGAGCGCAGCCTTTGCCCAGTCGAACTCCTACCAGTTATCAAGTCATATTCTGGATATCTCGACCGGTACGCCTGCCAAAGGAGTTCCGGTGAGGTTAGAGAAGCTGGATGAGAAAACCCAATCGTGGAAGCAGCTAGATGAGAAGGTAACGGACGAAAATGGGCGTATCAAGGAGTTCTTATCCACTAAAAAGGATAACAGAGGCGTTTACAGACTTCGTTTTTTAGTGGCCGATTATTTCAAAAGCCAAAAGACCGAAAGCTTCTATCCCTTTATTGAGGTGGTCTTCCAAATCAAAGACAACGACCATTACCACGTTCCCATCACGCTGTCACCTTACGGTTACGCCACTTACAGAGGCAACTAATACCAATTTAAGGAGAGCAATCTCACCGGATGCTTCTTTAGCCAAGTCATATCCTGGCTAACTCCCCTTTAAATTTTTTGCAGGTCCAATAACGCCTGCCCCTTTCGTGGAGTGGGGTACGGGTCAGCTTTTGCCCTACTGTTCATGCTGAAAATTATACCTAGAACAGCAGCATCGAGCAACCTGACTAAAATTCAAATTATTGTATTCAATTCTAAAAAACATACTGATGCTTACAAAAAACCTCACGCTATCCTTCATCTTTTTGATGTGTCTGGTAATTGTATCCTGCAAGGGCAAAGATGAATCCGGTCAAAATCCCCTTGACAACAGGCTGTTAGGTAAATGGAACGTAATATCGAAAACAGACACGGAGAGAATCGGTGATAAAGAAATAGAACGGGAGCAGGAATTATATTCCAAAGGCGAAAAGACCTATGAGTTTACTGACAATAACAAACTCATCATCGTCTATGGCCATGGAAAAGGACAAACCACTCTGCCTACGTGGATGACCGACGGAAAGCTATTCATTGGTCAGGACCATCCGTATAAAGAACCCTATACGGTAACTTTTTCCGGGAACAGGGCCACACTTTTTAAAGTGGAAGAAGACAGGAAAGACGGCCAGATAGTGACAGAAACCGAAGAAGTGATTCTGGAAAGATAGGTGGCAACTAGGGGTAGCGCACTTCTACCCATAAAGATGCGGTAAGTGCTTTTTCTTTACTTGTCAAGTTCTACTCTATCCTCGAAGAACTAAACACATGGTCGTTTAAGCCTGTAGCCGTCTTCCCTGAGCCGTTACACCCCAGTGTATAAGACTCAGAGACTGCTTTCTCTGGTCTACAAAAAAGCCGCTTCAGGTATACCTGGAGCGGCTTTTTAAGTGCAATTAAGTTCGTCGTTGGGTGATGCTTTAATCTATAAATTTACGGTAGTTCTCTTCTGTCTCGAAGTATAAGACATCACTATTGCTGCCGGGTTTCAGGGCGATAAAAGCATTAGCCTTGTCTATCTCTTTTCCTGTAAATGGGTCAAGTGCTACACGTACCTGGCGTTCATTCTGAATTGTTTTCACGCACATCTCACAGCAACCATAGTACTGTTTTCCTTCAAATTCAACCAGGAACTGGTCCTTCCCCATGTAGGCGTTGTTCACCATGCAAACCAGTTCTTTCGGCAAGCCCCCTTCCGCTAGTGCGGGGATGCCTGCGTTTGTTTCCTGATCAGCCACTTTAGTCGCGTGCATGTGGCTGGCAGTATTATTTTCAGGCAGGTTCGCTTCTACAGCGTCAGGCTGCGTTTGCACATGATGCCCTTCTTCTCCGCTGCAGGATGCTACGAGCAGAACGACCGGGGCTAAACAATAAAATATTACTTTTTTCATTTGATATTCATCTGGTTCAAATATTACTGTGTCAGCTGTTGTAGGAATACAATAGCCAAGGCCATGAAAACAGCAGCGTACACCAGCCACTTCGTCCATTTTCTCCAGTTTCCTGAAGGCTGTTCATCTCCGGTTTTACAACAATCTCTCATGTTATTGGCTAAACTGTTAGCTTCTTTGGGATCTGGCTGCCGGGCCCCTCATACCTGACGAAAATGCTTATCCATATTACCCTGGATAAACGGAAGATAATGGGCAGGAATCCAACAACCGTAATGGCCACCACCCCAATCATCATCGCCATGGTCACCTCTTCCACAAACTGGGATAGAATGAAAAGCGACACCAGGAAAATAGCCACATTGAACGCGAAACTTACATACATGGCGCCATAATAATAGCCTACCTCCGGTTCAAAAACCTGTCCGCAGCATGGGCAGGATTTGTGCATCGCCGCGAACTTAGTAGAGTACAAAGTGCCTTTCGGAAACATGTTTCCTTCACGGCATCGTGGGCATTTTACTGTTGCCACACTATATAATAATGAATTTCTCTTGCTCATTTAGCGGGTGTTAGAAGCTACAGTACAAAATTAGCCAAACCTTAACGGAGTATGACGGCAATAAAAAGACTAAATGCTGTACTTTTATGCCTGATCCCGGCCGCTGTGGCTGGAGTCAGGCTTAACCTACCATTGAATCCTCAGCAACGTAAAAGCTCTCATGCGGAAAGAACACTTGCCCATTTACCAGATACAGGATTTTGAGGCCCTTGCTAATAAAGACCGCTACTTCTACTTCAGCTCCTTTGCAGCTCATTTAAAGGAGCATCTGTTCATCCGCGAGCCTCATAAGCACGACTTCTACATTATCCTGCTGGTAACAAAAGGCACTGGGGTACATACAATAGACTTCAGGGAGTATGATGTGAAACCAGGAACCGTTTTCCTGTTGACGCCCGGGCAGGTCCACAGTTGGCAACTGTCTAATGATGCTGATGGATTTGTCGTTTTCTTTACGCAGGAATATTATACCAGGGAATACCCGGATCGGCTACTCTCCGATTTTCCTTTTTTTAACGCGCTCCTCTACAGCCCGGTCATACGCCTTTCCGAAACCGATGAAGCTACTCTACTACCGGTGCTGCAGATGCTGAAACAGGAATACGAGCTGGACAGTCCCATGCGAAATAGTGTTCTGAGCAGGTACCTCGATATACTGTTGATGAAGCTGGCCCGGATTTTCCTGCCAGACGGAAATGCAGCAGCTCCCATCGCAAAAGAGCAAACGCTTATTCAGGACCTGGAGCGACTTATCAATTTACACTACAAGGAACATAAGAACGTAGCCTTTTACGCAGACCGTTTACACGTGACTTCAAAGCACTTAAACGAGGTCTGCAAACAATCCTTTGGCAAAACCACGAAAGATATCCTGCAATATCGGATCATACTGGAAGCGCAAAGACTCCTGGTTCATTCTGATTTAACCAGCTCCCAAATAGCCCATGAACTTGGGTATTTTGATAACACGTACTTCTTCCGTTTTTTTAAAAAACACCTGGGCTGCACACCCGAGCAATTCAGGGCTGCCAATAAATAAAGACTGCTAATTAGCTAACCAATGGAAGAGCATCCTATAGACTGGCCCTCAGCCCTTTAAGGTATAGCTGATATTAGTTTAAAGCATATGCGCTGGGGCTGCAAGGGTCCACCGTTTTTAGAATTGAATTAACAGAATCGGACCACCGAAAGCTCTTGCAGCAAATCCAGTAATCCCTACAGCAGCTTTTGGTGGTCCGATAATTATTTATACCTAGAGTGATCCTTTCAGCGATAAGAAACCGGAAGTACGTAAATCTCCCTACTGAACACTTAGTCCGCCGTCTATCACCTGGGTTGTACCGGTTATAAAACGGCTCTCGTCGCTTGCCAGGAACAAGACCAGTTGCGCAATCTCCTCTGGTTCGGCATACCTGCCCAGTGGAATTGTCTTTTCAAGTTCCTGTTTGGCCGCTTCGGCGTGGCCCGGCGCAAATCCCTCCTCCAGCGAGCGCATCATCCGGTTATCGACCGGAGAAGGATGTACGGAGTTCACCCGGATCTTGCGGGGTGCTGCCTCTACGGCCGCAGCCCGCATAATGCCCACCACGGCATGTTTACTGGTGATGTAGGCACTTACATTGGGACTTCCGTTGATGCCTGCCACGGAAGAAGTATTGATGATACTCCCCCCGTCATTCATTTGCGGCAATACGTACTTTATTCCCAGCCAGGCGCCTTTTACATTGACTGCTAGTACCTTGTCGAACATTTCTTCCGGGTAGTCAACAATGGGTTTCACAACCCCTTCAATGCCGGCGTTGTTAAAGAACACATCGATCTTGCCAAACGCCTTCACTGTGTCCTCCACATAGCGCTGCACATCCTCTGATTTTGTCACATCAGCAGTGCTATACTGTACATTATTACTTCCAAGCTCTTTAACTGCCTTCTGCAACGCCTCTTCTTTCAGGTCGACCAGCATTACTTTGGCGCCTTCCTCTAAAAACAGCCTGGCAGTAATTACTCCGATACTGCCTGCCCCACCTGTAATGATGGCAACTTTGTTCTCTAGTCTATTCATAGCTCTTTATCAATTATGTATGTTGTAAGAAAACCTTCCAGTTCGTAGCCGGCTTGTTTTCCCTAAATAACATGTTCTTTTAACAGGTATACGACACGACCTCCTGTTGTAAGTTTGTACGTACCCTCCTCCAGTGAAGCCATTTACACAACACTCTCCTGGCTTATGGTCCTTTGAGTAAAATTTAAAATCGCTTGCCTATACCCAGTCCCATGGAGAAGGTATCGTAGGCATCGGTTCGGCTGTCGTAAAAAATGGTGGGTGCGACATCCCAGTGCGACCCGATCTCAATCTCGTACTCCAGCCCCACCCGAAACACAAAGAGATTTTCTTTCGGCTCAATTTCTATACCTGGTCCAGCCATCACGACCAGTTCTTTCCAGGGTTTCCAAAGGGCATCCAAAGTGAACAGCACAGGGGTTTCACGTTCTATAAAGACTTCTTCTTCGCGTTCGACCTCAAAGCTGACCAGTTCCAGGTCGTTGTGCGAGCCGATGCCCCACTTTTCGTTGAACCAGTATTCGAGGTCTAGTCCCAGCGAAGGCACAATGAGCGTGCGCTTGCCCTCCGATGTGCGCGTTCCGATGTAGGTATGATACATCACGGCAGCTACGCGCCAGTGCTTGAACACATGCCTCTCAGCGGCCTGATATGTCTGATCCCGGCCAGTGACGGGGTCATTTTGGGCGAAAGATGGTGTGGCAAGCAGCGCAACAAATACGACCAGTATAATCTTTCCTAAGTTTTGAAAAGTATTCATTTTAAATGTTCAGACTAAGATTTGGTGAGGCAGAAGCGAGGGCAGACAGGTCAGCGTTCCTTACGAACACCCACCGCCTGCTGTCGTGCTGGTGGGCAAGGCAAATCCGCTACCTACAGGGCTATAGTGGAGCAACTGGGTCTCTGTCCGGGCTACTTGCTATACCTTGCGGTGATAGTATGCTGCTAAATAAGGGTGATATAAATAAGAGGACGGATCTGATCGGTATACCTAATGTACGTGAGGGGTTTATGCCGGTTCCGCAGTCAGCACTTCAACAACATGTTTATACCTTTGTTTTATCCAGACGTGCACATTGTCTGCTAGCCCGCCACTGCGAGTCAGAGAACACACCACGCCAAACCTATCCGCTTCCATAGGGGGAAAGGAGTGCCGGGCTGTGACATTATGCTAGAAAACGAAAAAAAAAAGCACAGCCGGTAGCGTTCTCCTCTACCGGCTGTGCCTTCATAAATTCATCCTCTTAAGAATGAAGTACTACCTGCCTCCCGGAGGACAGTACTGCTTCAGGAAATTGGTAAATAAAGTAGACAGGTGCTCGCTTGTACCCTCCCCTTCCGAAATGCTGTGCGACCGATTTGGATAAGGCATGAACTGGAATTGTTTGTTATACCTGATCAACTCATTGACCAACTGCTCGGCATTGTTATAGTGCACGTTGTCGTCGCCAGTACCATGGATGTAGAGCAGGTTGCCCTTCAGGTTTTTGGCATGGGTGATAGGAGAGCCTTTTACAAAGTCTTCGCGGTTTTCCTGCGGTAGGCCCATGTAGCGTTCCTGGTAAATGTTGTCGTAGGTGAGCTGGTTGGCTACGGCTGCTACTGAAATGCCTGTTTTATAGATGTCGGGGTGCTGAAAAAGCAGGTTGAGCGTTGCTGAGCCGCCGCCACTCCAGCCCCAAACGGCTACCCTGGCGGTATCTACATACGGTAATTTGAGCAGCTCACGCGCTGCCGCAGCCTGATCGGCGATGTTCAACTGGCCTACTTTGCGGTAGATGCTCTTGCGCCAGTTTCTTCCTTTCGGCCCGGGTGTACCCCGGTTGTCTACCGATACATAGATGTAGCCATCTTCGGCCATGCTGCCGTTGTACAGGAAATTCTGGCCGGCCCCATAGGTGTCGGTAACGGTTTGGCTGGCAGGCTCGGAATAAACATAAAACACGATCGGGTACTTCTTCTTCGGATCGAAGTTGGCAGGCTTGGCCATCCAGGCGTCCATTTCAGTGCCATCAGCCGTTTTCACCTTGAGGAACTCCACACCATTGGCCGCTTTATCAGCCGCAGCCAACGCTTTGGTAACAGCGCTTTCGCCACCTGTCGCTTTGTGGTTTGGCAGCGCTACCCACTCACTTACTGGTTTGGTGTAGTGGTTAGAAAAACGGTGCTGTGCATACCTGGCATTTGGTGAAAAGCTATAGGAATGGGTGCCGGGCTGCGATGCCGGGGTAAGGCGCTCGGCCTTGCCTTTGCCATTTAGGCGCGTACGGTACAGGTATTGTTGGGTGGCATTGTCCGGCGAGGCCATGAAGTATACGTAGCCTTCTTTTTCGTCAATGCCGGCAATCTCCATCACATCGTAGTTGCCTTTGGTGATCAGGTGTTCTTTCTTGCCATCGCGACTGACGCGATAGAGGTGGCGCCAGCCGTCTTTCTCACTCGCCCACAAAAACTCTTTGCCATCCTTAAGCCAGTCCCAGCCGCCGTAGCTATAGGAATTATCCCAGCTGGGCAGAATATCGATCCAGGCGTCGTCCTGCTCTTTGTAAAGCTGTTTGGCCTTGCCGTCAGCCGCGTTGCAGAGGTATAGCGTGCTTTCGTTTTGCTTGCGGTTGAGTTGCTGCACGATTAGTTCATCGGCACTTGCGGCCCACTCCATGCGGGGCAGGTAGGTGTTGCCTGGGTCACCGGGAATTTCCATCCATTGGGTAGCAGCCGAGTTGATGTCCACCACGCCGATCTTGTAAGGCGATGGCGCTTCTCCGGCGACCGGGTACTCCACCGGAATTACTTTGGCATACACACCGTCTAACATGTCGAACATGATGTAGTCTTTTACCTGGGTGGCATCCAATTGCCAGTAGGCAATCCGTTTGCTGTCGGGGCTCCAGCGGAAGCCGTCGCGGGCAGAGAATTCTTCTTCGTAAGCCCAGTCGAAGGTGCCGTTGATGAGCTTGCGGGTGCCATCTTGGGTTAACTGCTTTTGCTGCCCGTTCTGCAGGTCTTCTACAAAAACATTGTGCTCGCTCACGTAAGCTACCTTGCCTCCATCCGGCGAGAATTTGGCGAACATGAGCGACGATTCCGGCCTTCCGGCTCCGAGCTGACGCATCTGTTTTTTCTGCAGATCATACACCCAGTAATCGCCCCGGGTATCGTAGCGCCATACCTTTTTCGTGTTGGTATAGATCAGGACTTTCTGTTCATCGGCAGACAAAGTAAAGCTGCGCACTTTCAAGGGTTCCGTTTTACCGGCAGGTACCAGTGCTGCCTTTTCCAGGAAAACACTGGACGCCCCGTCAGGTAAAGTATACTTTACCAGTTGCCCCTGCTCTGCCAGTACATTGGCATTGCCGGCTTTCAGCCACTGGCGGTTCTGGTTGCCCTGGGCAAACGCGGTGACTGTAAAAATCAAAAGCAGCAACAGCTGCAGCAAAAGGGTTCGTAGTTTTAAGTGGTGCATACCTGAATCGTTTAATGAATGATAGTGCAAGTGTAGGTTATTTTCTCCCGCAGGATATCCGTTTTTAGGAGTCCGCATTTCCTGGCAAAAAGCTGTCAGGAAATTTACATATTTATTTGGAGCCGTTCACCTTTTGATTCCTGAGAAACCTGGAAACCGCGATTTGCCAGGTATCCGCACGTATCTAACTAGTGGACCCTAGTGCAGAAACCACATATACTGTATTCTGTGCCTATACCTTGTACTTCTTCAGACCATACCTTCTGCTAGCCTTAAGGTCGGCTCATTCTACTTTCTTGTCATCCTGAAAGGATCCCGATTAGAGTGGTCACGGCCTCTCCCCTTCACCTAGTCTACTTAACAGCATAGCAAAGAATTCCGAACTTGTTATACCTGAACAAAACCGTACTGCTGCCAGCCCAGGTTTTATACCTGCCGCTCTCTGCCCAATTGCTAATAACCTATACCTGGCAAGGCCGTTAGGTTTAAAACTGAACTAAAAACTACTTTTTCTATGGATACAAACCTGCAGCAAAGCGAGGATAATAAGTTTATACCTATGACGTCCATATCAAGCGGAATTGGCCGTGAGGTACGCCCCGACGTTTATTACTACACCAACCAGATCGTGAACCTGGTGCTGTTTGGAGACCCTGCCGGCGAAGATTGGGTGCTCATAGACGCCGGTATGCCTAAGAGCGCTTCTGAAATACAGAAGGTTTTTGAAACCCGGTTCGGCGAATTCCAAAAACCTGCAGCCATCATCCTCACGCATGGGCACTTCGACCACGTGGGCAGTTTGGTTGGTCTGCTAAAAGCATGGGGCAACGTGCCGGTATACGCGCACCCGTTGGAGTTTCCGTTCCTGACCGGGCAACAAGCCTACCCCGAACCGGATACCACAGTAGAAGGCGGCATGCTGGCCAAAATCTCTTCCATCTATCCACATGAGCCTATAAATATCAGTGATGCTAACCTGCTTCCCTTACCAGAAGATGGCAGTGTACCGCACATGCCAGGCTGGGGTTGGCTGCACACGCCAGGCCATTCACCGGGCCATGTTGCATTCTTCCGCGAGCAGGATGGGGTACTCATTTCGGGTGATGCCGTGATCACCGTCAAGCAGGACTCCATGTACAAGGTGCTGGTGCAGCAAGAAGAAGTACAAGGCCCTCCCCGCTACCTCACTTCCGACTGGCAGGCTGCCTGGGACTCGGTGCGTAAGCTGGAAGCCCTGCAGCCGCAGGTCATTATCCCCGGACACGGCACGTACATGGAAGGCGAAGCACTGGCCGAAGGCCTCAGCAAACTAGCCACCGAATTCGACACCATCGCCATACCTGACCACGGCAAATTTGTGGACGATAAGGAATAAACGGTGCAACTGCCCGACTGGCAGAAGTATAAGTAGACAATAAAAAGGAACTGCCTTTGAAGCGGCTCCTTTTTTGTTGTCTTTTAAAGCCTTAGCTCCTGACTAGAAAAAGCTACTAGCTAATTCACTCACATAAAACTCCCCTCAAAGGCAGTGCTGTTCCATTCTCCTCTACTGTCATCCTGGAAGCATCTTGGTGGCGAGGAGCATAAGCTTAACCTCCCTTCAACCAGGTTTCTTAACAGAATGACAGATGATTTGGAGCACGTTATTCAAGAATGAAACGCACCTGCCATTAGGGGAGAATTTAACTCCACTCTCTCGGACATCTATGTACCAAAGCCCTCTGCTGGGAACAAGGAAGCTCGAGATAGCGACGAGCGTTTGCGTAATCGAAAAACTGCAAAGAAGAAAAAGCTATTGCCCTCTAAACAGCCTTAATTATACCTATCTGGTGAGAACGCATCAGTGAGCAGTTGCGTTTTTTTCTGCAATAACTGTTCGGCCAGCACTTTGCCGGTCGCAGGTGCCAGGCTCACTCCCATCATGCTATGGCCCGTGCCAAACAGCACATTGCTCCAACGCTGCGTGGCGCCAATATAGGGCAAACCATCTGGTGAGCACGGTCTCAGGCCGCTCCATACCTTGCCTGCTTCCGGGAAGGTGGGCTGGAAGCCGGTATAGTAGTTGGAAATCGAGTCGAAAATACCGCGCACCCGCTGTTGGTTGATGCTGTGGTCGGTGCCCGTAATTTCCATTGTACCACCGAAGCGCACCTGCTCGCCAAAGGGCGTTACGGCTACTTTCCGCTCGCAAAGGATGGCGGGTAGCTGCAGAGCCGGTTGATTTTGCTGCATAAAACTATAGCCTTTGCCTGAAAGCATGGGCAGGTACATGCCTAGTTTGCTGGCCAGTTCCCCCGACCAGGCCCCGGCACAGACAATCAGCTGTTCACAGGTAAAGTCGCCCTGGGTGGTAACGATAGTTTGAATGCGATCTCCTTTGTGTTCGAACCTGAGTACCTGCGCCTGCGGCACCAGTTGCACCCCTTTGGCTGTCAGGTAGTCCTTCAGAAAACAATGCAGCTTGGCGGGGTCCAGGTGTGCATCGCCCGGAAAATGCACGGCCCCGCGCACGTCGAGCTCTGCGTTCGGTTCGAGTTGTTGCGCTTCCTGCCGCGACAATACATGTGCTTCTACTCCGTGCTGATTGGCCAGGTGCGCCATTTCAATTTCTTCCCGCTCCATTTCCGGCGTTTTGTAGAGCATCAGCAGGCCTTTCTCTTCCAGCCCGATCTGCGACTCTGGATGTTGCAGCGCAAAATCCTGGTAGAGGCGCTTGCTCAGCAGGCTCAGGTTTTTCAGGTAGGGAATACTGTGCTCCACATGCTTTTTATTGGAGGCGCGGTAAAAGTGCAGGCACCATTGCAGCAGGCGCCTGTCCAAACGGGGGTGAATGTAAAAAGGACTGGTAGCGGAGAACATCCACTTCAGTCCTTTACTGATCATGCCCGGCGAAGCCAGTGGTACAATGTGACTCGGCACGATCATGCCGGCATTGCCAGTGGAGCAACCCTGCTGCATGTCTCCCTGATCAAGCAGGGTCACCTCGAAGCCTTCTTCCGAGAGGTAGTAGGCTGTAAACAGGCCTACAATACCCCCGCCAATTATCGTTACGTTGCTCATATCAGATTACCTGGAAACCGTGAACGTATGGATCTTCATCCTCAAAAAAGATGGTATTATGGCCGGTAATGATCGCCCAGCCTTCAATGCCCGGGTAAATGGCTGGTTTGCCCGCTACCGTGGTTTCCTCTTCGATAGTGCCGGTGAAGATCGAGCCGATGATGCTTTCGTGAATGAACTTTTGCCCGGGTTTCAACTTGCCCTTGGCGTACCACTGGGCCATCCGGGCCGAGGTGCCCGTGCCACAGGGCGAGCGGTCGATGGCTTTATCGCCATAGAAAACAGCGTTACGGGCAGTGGAAGTAGTTGCTAAGGGTTTGCCGGTCCAGAGAATGTGCGAGAGGCCATTGATGGCCGGGTTCTCGGGGTGCACGAAGGTATACTGCTCATTCAGGCGCTGGCGCAGCACGCGACTCCAGGAAATAAGCTTGTCGGCTGTATAGTCCTCTATACCTTGGAAATTCTCCTGCGGGTCCACGATGGCGTAAAAATTTCCCCCATAGGCCACATCCACCTTCAATGTACCCAGTTCCGGGCATTCTACGGTCAGGTCTTCCGAATCCAGGTAGGCCGGAACGTTCGTCAGTTTCACCGACTTCACTTTGTCTCCTTCCTGCGTGTACTGCACGCGCACCAGCCCGGCGGGCGTTTCGAGGCGCAGCTGGCCAGGTATTTTGGGGGTGATCAGGCCTTCTTCCAGAGCGATCGTGACCGTACCAATGGTGCCGTGTCCGCACATGGGCAGGCAGCCGCTGGTTTCGATGTACAGCACGGCCACATCGTTCTCTGGATCGTGCGGCGGGTATAGGATGCTGCCCGACATCATGTCGTGACCGCGCGGCTCAAACATCAGCCCTTTCCGGATCCAGTCATACTCCCGGAGAAAGTGCAGGCGCTTTTCGCTCATGTTGTGGCCCTGCAGCACAGGGCCACCGCTTGCCACCAGGCGCACCGGGTTGCCGCAGGTATGGGCATCGATGCAAAAGAATGTTTTTCTGGCCATTTGTCTATTTATAAACTGGCTTGGGAAAGTTTTCCGTTAATGGTGCGCCAGAGGCCACTGCGGTTTTCATCCCGCAACTCTGCCGGCAACAGTGCCTGCGGAGCCGACTGAAACGTGACAGGCCGTGCAAAACGTTTTATGGCGTAGGTGCCCACCGACGTGCTTCTGCTGTCGGTCGTGGCCGGGAAAGGACCGCCGTGCGTCATGGCATGACTGACTTCCACCCCGGTTGGAACACCCGAGTATAACAGGCGCCCGCATTTGTCGCGCAATACATCCGTCAACTTTTGCTGCAGTTCGTGCTCCTGGTCGCTGCCCCAGAGTGTGCAGGTCAGCTGGCCCTGCAACGCTTTTGCTGCCGAGATTAATTCCGCTGCGTTGCTATACCTGACCACCAGGGTAAAAGGGCCGAAGACTTCTTCCTGCAGTGCCGGATTCTGCAGCCAATGCGCTGCGCTGGTACTGGCCAGGGCGGCACGGCCTTCCAGCACGTCAGCTTCCTGGTGCACCAGTGCCTGCACCCCTTCCGCTTGCAGGAGTTTCTCCAGTCCCTTGTAATAGTTGCCGGCAATGCCATCGTGCAGCATGTTGGCGGGAGTCGCATTGGTAAGCTCTTCTTCCAAAGCAGCTATAAAGTGCGGCGTTACCTCACTCTCAGGTATAAAAAACAAACCCGGACAGGTACAGAACTGTCCCGCCCCCAACAGCACCGATGCCGCCGCCTGTCGCGCCAACTGCTCTGTATTCTCTTTTATTCTTTCCGGAAGGATGAAAACCGGGTTGGTACTGCCCATCTCGGCATATACCGGAATAGGTACTTCGCGCTGCATGGCCAGGTCAAAAATAGCTTTGCCGCCTTTATAGGATCCGGTAAAAGCAACAGCCTTTGTGGCGAGATGCTTTACCAGCTCCTGCCCTGCTTCCACGCCACCGCTCACATGCTGGAAAACACCCTCCGGAAGCCCGTTTGCTCGAATTGCCTGGGCAATGGCTTTGTGCACCAGCTGGGATGTTTGCGGGTGGCCCGGATGCTCTTTGTACACCACGGTACAACCCGCAGCCAGTGCGGAGGCCGTGTCGCCGCCAGCGGTGGAGAAGGCGAGCGGAAAGTTGCTCGCACCGAACACCACCACGGGCCCGAGCGGCACCAGCATGCGGCGCAGGTCGGGACGCGGCAAGGGCTGGCGGTCGGGCAAGGCGGTGTCGATGGTAGCTTCCACCCAGGAGCCTTCTTCCACCAGATCGGCAAACAGGCGCAACTGGTTGCAGGTGCGCCCGCGCTCACCGGTCAGGCGGGTCAGCGGGAGATTACTCTCCCGGCTGGCCGTTTCCAACAGTTCATTCCCCAGCGCCTCTATGGCCTCCGCTATACTTCGCAGGAGCTGTGCCCGCTGTGCCGGGGTGGTAATCTTGTATGTCTCAAACGCCTGCGCAGCGTTGGTTAAGGCTTCGTTATACGGCATAGGCTTCTTCTTTAAAATCAGGCAGCTGTGGTCTCGTTTCAATTCCCTTTTGGATGGTGGCGATCACGGCTTCCCGCTCCTCCCCGATCAGTGGCAAACGCGGCGCACGCACATGTTCGCTGCCAATGCCTTCCATCTGCTCGGCCAGCTTAATGTATTGTACCAGTTTCGGGTGAATGTCCAGCTCCAGCAGCGGCATAAACCAACGGTAAATTTCGAGTGCCTCCTGTGCTCTGCCGGCTTTGGCTAACTTGAACATCGCCATTGATTCTTTCGGGAAAGCGCATATCAAGCCAGCCACCCAACCGTGCGCACCCATGAACAAACTTTCCAGGGCCAGGGTATCTACCCCGCACAGAATTTTGATGCGATCGCCAAAGCGGTTGAGCATACGCGTGACGTTGGTCAGATCGCGTGTTGATTCTTTCACGGCCTGTATGTTTTCGTGCACGAGCAGCTCGTCAAACATTTCCAGGGTAATGCTCCTTTTATAGTCTACCGGGTTGTTGTAGATCATGATCGGCAGCGAGGTGCTTTCAGCTACTGCCTTGAAGTAAGCGACGGTCTCTCGGTAGTCAGAGTAGTAGCGCATGGGCGGTAGCAGCATCAGGCCATCTACACCCATTTCTTCGGCTTCGCGGGCACGTAAAATAGCTTCCTCTGTAGCGCCTTCGGCGATGTTCATCACAACAGGCACCCTGCCTGCCACATAGGCGATGGCCCTGCGGGTCAGTTCCTGTTTCTCGTTGGTGCGCAGTACGCTGGCTTCCCCCAACGTGCCGCCCAGGATAATGCCGTCCACGCCGGCTTCGAGCTGTGCGTCTACGTTTTTAAAGAAGGTATCGAAGTCAAGGCTGCCGTCGGCATGAAATTTCGTGGTGAGTGCCGGGAATACGCCGTTCCAGTTGATCATGATAAGAAGGGGTTTGGTTCTATTTCAAAGGTATCGTATAAAACAGCCAAAATCCTGTACTGGATTAGTAAGAACTAATAGAATATTAACTTGTATTTTGCAAGTGATCCGGATATTAGTTAACATGGTACCAGCATGAAGGTGATCCCCTTTAAAATACCGAAGCCGAGTAAAGAGCTGATCCGCTACCAGGTGGACTGCCAGCCCTATTTCTACGATAAACTGCACCAACACCCTGAAATACAGCTAAGCTGCATTCTGGAGGGCGAAGGCAAGCTGATCGTAGGCGATTACATTGGTCGATTTGGGCCTGGTGACATTTTCCTGTTGGGCCAGAACGTGCCCCACGTGTTCCGGAGCGACGACGTGTATTATCAGCCTGATGAGTCCAGACAATGCCACAGCATCATCCTTTTTTTTGATTTGCGTGCCTTTGGCGAAGCATTTTGGGCGGCCGAAGAAATGCAGGAAGTAAAAGAGTTCTTCGAGCAGCTGACCGGTTGCTACCGGGTAAACCTGGCAGCACCGGATAATTTCAGGGAACAGGTACAGCAACTCTTCCATAAGCACAACCTGGAAAAAGTAGTGGGCGCCCTGCAACTGGTAGAAGTGCTCATGCACAAGGCTGCATTGCAGCGCCTGAACCTGGCCGACCAGATGCAGAACCTGAGCGAGCGCGAAGGCAAGCGCATGGAGCAGGTGCTGCAGTTTCTGGTAGAAGAAAGCCACCGGCAGCTCAGCCTCGAAGAAGTGGCCTCGGTCGCCAACATGAGCCGCGAGGCCTTTTGTCGCTTTTTCAAGGAGCGTACCCGCAAAACCCTGGTCACTTTTCTAAACGAGCTTCGTTTAAGTAACGCCTGCCAGGCACTTTTGCACTCCGACCAGACCATCGCCAGCATCGCCTTCACCTGCGGCTTTGCCAACCTCTCGCACTTCAACCGTGTCTTTATCAAGACCATCAGCATCACCCCACGCGAATTCCGCCGCCAGGCGACTGTCAATAAAGTATAAACCTAATCTGAAGAATCACATATGTTTGATGCAAACACCTATATCCAGCGCCGCCAGCAACTGAAGCAACAGCTCGGTGGAGGCCTGATCCTGCTCCTGGGCAACGAGGAAGCCGGCATGAACTACAAAGACAACTGGTACCCTTTTTACCAGGACAGCACCTTCTGTTACTATTTCGGCCTGGACCTGGCTGACCTGACGGGCCTTATCGACATTGACCGCAACGAAGTCATCCTTTTCGGGCCGGAGCAAAGTATAGACGATGTGGTATGGACGGGTCCGCTGCCCAGCCTGGCCTCGCTGGCCGAACAGGTGGGCGTGCACAAGGTACTGCCAACGGAGAAAATAGCCGATTACCTGGCTGGAGCACAAGTCCTGCATTACCTGCCGCCTTACCGCCCGGAGCATCAGTTAAAACTACAGGCCTGGACCGGAAAAACAGTGCTAGAACCAAGCCTGCCCTTGATACAGTCCGTGGTGGCGCAGCGCTCCATTAAATCTGATGCTGAAATACAGGAGATTGAGCGGGCTGTTACCTATACCTCGCGCATGCACCGCAACGTGATGCAGTTTGCCCGCAAAGGCATGAAAGAACACGAAGTGGCATCCGAAGCAGTTCGCTATGCAGAAGCAACAGGCAACCTCCTTTCCTTTCCGGTCATCTGCACCACCCAGGGACAGATCCTACACAACCACTACCGCGGCAACACCCTGCAGTCAGGGGATATGCTCTTGCTCGATGCCGGCATCCAAACCACAACAGGCTACGCCGGTGACATGACCCGCACATTCCCGGTCGGGCCCACTTTTACGGAGCGACAACGCGAACTATACCAGGTCGTGCTGGACACGCACGAAGCAGCCATGGCTGCTCTCAAGCCAGGCATGCTCTACAAAGACGTGCACCTGCTGGCCTGCCGCAAACTGACAGACGGGCTGAAACAGGTGGGGCTGATGCGCGGCGATACCGAAGAAGCCGTGCAGGCGGGCGCGCATACCATGTTCTTCCAGTGCGGCCTAGGCCATATGATGGGCATGGACGTGCATGACATGGAGAACCTGGGCGAGCAATACGTGGGGTATACCCCGGAACTGCGCAAGAGCACCGAATTCGGGCTGAAGTCATTGCGCCTGGGCCGCGCGCTGGAGCCGGGTTTTGTGCTGACGGTGGAGCCGGGCATCTACATCATTCCCGAACTGATCGACATGCGCCGGAACGACAAGGTAACCCAGCAATTCATCAACTTCGAGTTGCTCGACAACTACCGTGATTTTGGCGGCATTCGCATCGAAGACGACCTGGTGATCACTGAAAAAGGCAGCCGTATACTGGGCGAGCCTTTAGAGCGGACGCTTGCCGGGGTAGAGGCCATCCGGCAGCAGGCACTGTAACCTGTCGACTAAGGGTATAGCGTAAAAGCCCTCCGGCATCCCTTAGTGAAGGGTCGCCGGAGGGCTTTTTATGTTTATAGGCTAAAGACTAGTATACCCCTTGTACTAGGGCCGTTTCATTCTAAAAAAACAGGTACCACAACTATTGTCTTACTGTTAAGAAACTTGGTTGAAAGGCAATTTAGCTTTCGCTACTCGCCCACAAGATCCTTTCAGGATGAGAAAAAGCTTGAATGAAACAGCCCTGCCCTTCGTAAGGGCTTTGCGCCATAGGTATAGAGCCTGCAGCCATACCCTACTTCGTCGCACTCGCCGACCCAACTGCCGTGCTGCCGGTTTCCTGCTTGTTTTCCCACTCCGGTGGGTCTACGCCCAGCAGGTGCTTCACGAAGAAGTCGCGTCGCTTGCGCTCGCCGAAATCTCCGCCGGTGCCGTGCGCCATACCGGGCACCAGCAGATAATCGAAGTTCTTGTTGGCCTTGATGAGCGCATCCACCACCTGCGTGGTAGAGGCAGGGTCCACGTTGTCGTCCAGCTCTCCGCCTATCAGCAGGAGCTTGCCCTGCAGTCTGTGCGCATGCACTACGTTGGAGCTCTCGGCGTAGTGCGGACCGAGTTTGCCCATCCACTGTTCGTTCCACCAGATTTTGTCCATGCGGTTGTCGTGGCAACCTACTGAAGACACGGCCACCTTGTAAAACTCCGGATGGAAGAGCAAAGCGCCCATCGAACTTTGCCCACCGGCCGACATCCCGAATATGCCCACACGGGTCGTATCCAGGTAGGCATACTTCTGCGCAGCACTTTTTATCCAGCAGATGCGGTCGGGCAGGCCGGCGTCTTTCAGGTTTTTCCAGGCCACGTCGTGGAAGGCCTTGGAGCGGTTGGACGTGCCCATGCCGTCGATCTGCACCACGATAAAACCCAGCTCGGCCATCTCGTGCATCAGGCTGGCGCCCGGATTGTAGGTTTTGGGCACAAAAGAGTTATGGGGGCCGGCGTAGATGTGCTCGATCACCGGGTACTTTTTAGCCGGATCGAAGTTGGACGGTCGGATGATCACGCCCCAGATGTCGGTCTTGCCGTCGCGCCCCTTGGAAGCGAACACTTCCGGCGCTTTCCAGCCTGTTTTGAGCAATTCGCTTGCGTCTGCCTTCTCTAACTCCATGATCACGTTGCCATCGGCGGCGCTGCGGAGTACCGTAACCGGCGGCACGTCTACCCTCGAGTAAGTATCCACAAAATAGGTATAGTCAGGCGAGAAAGTGGCGCGGTGGTAGGCGTTCTCATTTGTCAAAGCTGCCAGGCCGCTGCCGTCGAAGTTCACACTGTAGTACTGCACTAGGTAGGGGTCCTGATCTGCTTCACGGCCGTTGCCTTCGAAGATGATCCTGCGCTTCGCCTCATCTACCTGCACCACGCGGCGCACCACCCACTCGCCTTTGGTGATCTGGTTTTTCACATGCCCGGTAGTCCCATCCATCAGGTATAGGTGGTTCCAGCCGTCGCGCTCCGACATCCAGATCACCTCTTTGCCGTCGGCCACATCATGGCGAAACTGTTTGCCGCTGTAATGGATAAAAGTTTTGCTACGCTCGTCTATCACATCACGCAGACGGCCGTTTTGCCCGTCTATCTCCAGCACCTTGTATACCTGGTGCCCGCGCTGGTTATACTCTACCGTAAAGGCGCGGCTATCTTGGCGCCACACCGGGTTGGTCAGGTGGTATTGGTCAGCAATAGAAGACGCATCTACTTCCACCTGCTTTTTCGTGTCTACCAAAAACAATTGCGGCTTGCGCTGTGGCACCGCATCGCCGGGCTTCAGGTATAGGCGTGAGTGCAACTTGGGCTGTAATTGGTCAGCCGGGGCTGCCTCCACGAAATAGACCAGGTGCTCGCGACCGGGCCGCACTTTGTTCGTAGCCAGCTTTTTGGAATCGGGTGACCAGGCGATGTGAGCCGAATAATAGTCTGTTTCTGTTCCGTCGTAGCTCAGCTGGTATTCTTCCTTCGGATTAGCAGCGTTGCGGATGAACACATTGTGGCCTTTGGTAAAAGCTTCCCACCTTTTGTCCGGCGAAGGCACCGGCTTTCCTTCCGCTTCGCTGTTGAAGCGCCAGTTCCAGGTACCTGGCTCCCGCTTCTCTACCTTGCCTTTCTCCGTCAGCTGGTTGGAGCTCAGGGTATAGCCCCATACCTTATCATCAAACTCGAACTCCATTTCGCGGCCGCCGGGCAGTACTTTCACCGTAGTGAAAGGCAAGCTATGAGGTGCCACCTGCTTTCCTGAAGCCGCCGTCAGTGCCTTGGCCAGCTTCTCCTGATGGAAGAGCGGCTTGCGGCTTTTTTTAGCTGCATCCACCAGCACAAACTCTTTGCCACGCGGCGTCTGCTGCGTGTACCAAAACCTGTTTTCCTTTTCCAACCAGGTGAAACTGGTAGGCGCATACCATACTTTGTCTTTTATTTTCGCGGGCAGGGAATACGCCCGCTCGTAATCTTCTTTGGTACCCTGTGCCTCCGCTACATATGGGCTCAGCAATAGGGACATAAAAAAGAGAAAGCTGATTTTAAATCCGGTTTTTAAACTTTTGGGGGATCCAGCTATAGAAAAGGAAGTCATGTTTGTGCGATGTGTTGGTTGCAGAGCCAATATACAACAGCTATACCTGAAGTTTGCCTTTAATATTTGCGTTTACTGATACTATATTGACTGGTCAGGAGGAAAGAGCCAGTTAGTACGCCTGTTATTCAAGCTAAATTCCAATCCAGGGGAGTTGTTAACCTGACACGGTCAGTACCGTAAATGCATTTATGTCCATCATCCTGGTTTCCAACCAGAAAGAGCCCAGGCACGTCATCAGAATAGCTTTCATTGAGGCATGCTACTTTGACTCATCTACCAACAATAAAATGGCAGCACCCAGCCATATCCCTTCAAGGGGCATACCAGCAAATGGTATCGCTTCAAGGGCTTCAAAGCGCAGATAAACCGGCAAAATCGAATCACTTGAGTTATGAATACACCTGCACAAAAATCCGGCAGTAACTCTACACCAGGCACTGGTGATTCGCCTGCTAACGACAACCGAAAAAACCCGATGCCTCCCAGCAAAGTCTGGATCTTTTTCCTGGGCCTGCTCCTGCTCAACTTCTTTCTTTCCAGGATTTTTTTCCCCGGTGCGGCAGACCCGGTCAAGGTCCCCTATACCCTCTTTAAAGAAGAAGTAAGCAAGAATAACGTAAAGGCGATTTATACCAAGGGCGAGTTAATCTCAGGACAATTCATCCGGGAGGTTGAGTACAAACCGCAGGACGCGGACAGTACCGCAGCGAACAACGCAGTCCCGGTCAACCACTTTACGACGATTGTACCTTCCTTCGTTGATCCGGGCCTGGAAAGTTTGCTGATCGAACACCGTGTCGAGATTCGGGCGGAGCCAATTCAGGAAGCACCCAATCCGTTCCTCTCGATTTTGTCACTGTTCGGTCCGGCACTCATCATTATCGGCTTTTATATCTGGATGTACCGCCGGGCGAAAAAACAGGCTGGCATGGGCATGGGCGGTATGATGGGCATCGGGCAAAGCAAGGCAAAGCGCTTCGACAAGGGTACACAGAAACGGGTAACTTTTGACGATGTGGCCGGCATTGATGAGGCGAAAAACGAACTGGTGGAAATCGTAGACTTTCTGCAGAACCCCGAAAGGTATACGCGCCTGGGTGGTGCCGCGCCCAAAGGCGTATTGCTGGTTGGGTCGCCCGGAACCGGTAAAACCCTGCTGGCGCGTGCAGTAGCCGGGGAAGCGGGCGTGCCATTTTTCTCGATGAGTGCCTCGGAATTTATCGAGATGATTGTGGGCGTTGGAGCTGCGAGGGTGCGCGATCTCTTTAAACAGGCACGGGAAAATGCACCGGCGATCATCTTTATCGATGAACTGGATTCGATAGGCCGAGCCCGCGGTCAACAGGCCATTGGCGGCTCCAGTGAACAGGAACAGACCCTGAACCAGATCCTGACGGAAATGGATGGCTTTGACAGCAAGGAAGGCGTCATTGTGCTGGCGGCAACCAACCAACCCGATGTGCTAGACAAAGCTTTGCTCAGGCCCGGGCGCTTCGACAGGCGTGTGGTGGTGAACCTGCCGGATAAGTCCGGACGGGAAGCGATTTTTAAGGTGCATACGCGTAACGTGCCGCTGGCACCCGATGTCCGGCTGGATGAGATTGCCGCAGCTACGCCGGGCTTTTCGGGAGCCGATATCAGAAACCTGGTAAACGAAGCGGCCCTGCTGGCGGCACGGCTAAATCAACAAACCGTCAACCAGATAAACTTCTATGACGCCCTGGAGAAGATTGTGCTGGGGCCAGAGCGACCGCTATTATTGAGTTTCGAGGACCGGGAACGGATTGCGTACCACGAGGGGGGCCATGCCATTTTGGGCCTTGTGGTTGCCGGGGCAGACCCAGTCAACCGGGTGACCATTGTGCCGCGGGGTCAGGCACTTGGCGTCACGTACCAGCGACCCGACAGCGACCGCTATAACTACTCAGAGGAATACCTGCACGGCAAGATCATCGGCATTCTGGGTGGACGATCGGCTGAAGAGATTGTATATGGCAATCGAACCACCGGCGCAGAAAACGACATTGAGCAGGCAACCAACCTTGCCCGTTCCATGGTCACCCGCTGGGGCATGAACGACAAGCTGGGCATGGTGCAGCTCGCTCCCCGCCAAAACCAATACCTCGGCAACAGCATGGGCTCATACCCCGGTGCCAAGCCGTTCAGCGAGGCAACAGCGGAAGCAATTGACAAAGAGGTGCTTCGTATCATCAATGAGGCCCATGAGGAAGCACAGCGCTTATTAATAAAATACCGCAGAGAACTGGATGCCCTGGCGCACGCCTTGTTGGAGCGTGAAACGCTGGACGAACAGGAAATTCTGAAAGTGACTGGCTTACCCCCAGCCCCTCCGCTCAAGAGCCAAAAGATTATCGAAGCCACTCCTGGGTAATTCCAGCACCCACGCCAAACCATGTCCCATCATGCCATCGGACTGTACAGGTGATGGCATAGGATGGACGATCTAGAGTAGACTGAATAAATAAGAGAATAGCGGCCTGCAATTTAATTCGGAAAGCGGCATGCTGTCAGTGATACGGATTTACATAAATGTTTTTCAAATTTCATTTTTATGAAGAAATGTTACCTCTTTTTAATCGCCCAACTATTCATAGTACAGTGTGCGTTTGCTCAAGACACTGAAATCAGAAAGAGTGCGATGGATAGCACCAGCTCCAGCAACAATCCGTTGGACCGCCAACCTTCGGCCTACAAATTATCGGAGTTGAGCAGAAGAATAGACCTGAACTTTCTATTCCGAAGCTCGGCAGAGTTTCCAAGTGGCTCTTCCAACCAGGCGGCTGTTAAAATGAACGAATCGCGCATTGAGTTGAAGGGAGATATCACACCCGATCTAAGCTTTCGCGTAAGATACCGGCTGAACAGAAGTTATGCGCCAAACAGTTTAGATAATGCCCCTGGCGCGGTCGACCATGCCAATGTCACCTACCGTTTCGGAAATGAAAAGAAGTGGCACCTGACAGCAGGTAAGCAGGCTGCGAATGTGGGCAGCTGGGAGTTTGATACCAATCCCACGTTTGAATACCAATATAGCGAATATGTAGGCAGGCAACTGAATCTATTTTTACTGGCCCTGGAGCTGGGTTACGAGGTGACCGAAAATCACTCCATCCAATTGCAGTTGCACAACACGTATAATCAGGACTTCAATACCAGCTATAATACGGCGGGTTACGCTAAAAATGGGTTGAGGCCTTCAAAAACGCCTTTCGGCATCTATGTGACCTGGCTGGGAAATATGTTTGATAATAAATGGCAGACTTTTTACAGCTATAATGTCTCGCAGTTCGCCAAGGATAAAACCGACCATGCAGTATCGATCGGCAACAAGCTGGTGCTCGACCGGTTTAATGCCTACCTTGATTTAGCGAGCACCAATCTGGATGTGGACTATGCCAATATCGGGTCACCCGCCGTTAACAATTACCTGGCTCCCCTACCGGCATTTGTACCTACCTTTCTACAAGACATCAACTACAAGACAGTGGTACTTCGGGTAGATTATGAGTTTATACCTAAGTGGTTCATAACAGCCAAAGGCTTTTACGAAACAGCCAGTCAACGGAATAATAGCGAGATCGGAGATGACTTCAGGGAGCATTACGGCTATTGGGCAGGCCTCGAATATAAGCCAGTGGCTAATCAGGACATGAGATTTTTTACCTACTATTACTACAATACTTCCCGCTACAACAATGCTGTGGCAGAAGCAAACGCAGATCAGAAACTACACCTATTCGCAGTCGGAGTGCTTTATTTTGTAAATGTCTTTTAACTCCTTTCAGGCTATAGAATTCAATGCGAAGGTTGTTAAAATGAAACCCCGGATTTAATTCGTCGCAGCGCCGTTTTTCAGCCAATCTTGCGCTTCTAAAACTGCTTGCCGGGTACTTTTGCCAACAATGGAGTCCTTCTTCAGCATGCGTATTCCCCCTAGTACTTCAGGGGCCGCCTGCGCCTGAAAAGAGGCATAGCTATTTTCACCTAACTCTGTGATGTAAAACCTGCCTCCCGCTCTTTTGATCTTGTCGTAAAAATTCTCAATCACCTCCGTCAGCGTAGCGCCGATGTTGTTGCGGCCTCGCAGTTCCAGGATGATGACGGGGTGCCGGGTTTGCGGGTCGAGTTTGGGCCACTGGTTTTCCAGCATCCGTGCCCCGGCAAAGTGCAGGTCGCCGTCCACGGCAAAAATGTGTACCGCCTCGTTTTCTATCTCCTGTGGCATCGGTATTTCCTCAAACCACCCTTCGTTCGTAAGCTGCCTTCTGTGCAGTTTGACCAACCGCGAGGAAGTGAAGAAATAGAGGGTGAAAGAAAGCAGCACGCCGATCAACACTGCGAATTGAACAGGCAGAAACAGTGTCACGAGAAAAGTGCAGACCAGTCCAATTCTGGCACCCCAACCGGCATTCCATACCTGTCTGTTCTCTTCCATCTTAAGGGAACTGGCCATGGCAAAGATCATGATAGCGGCCAGTACCGGCATGGCCACATTCCCCACCAGTCCAGGCAACAGCAAGACCAGCGTGAGCACCAGCATACCCGAAAAGATTCCGGCCCACCGGCTTCTGGCCCCCGAAACAATATTTAAGGAAGTGGAGCCCAGGGAGCCGCCCACGCCTATGCCGCCAAACAAACCCGAGGTCACGTTGGCTATACCCTGGCTGATAAAGTCTTTGGAAGTGTTGGATCGTGAGCCATCCGGATTGGGCACACTCTGGCTGACGCCGGCTGCCTGAATCAGGGTGATCAACGCCAGCGAAAGCGCCCCGCTGATCAGGGCCGGCTGCAGGAGCGAAAAATCAGGCAGGCGGAGCGGCGGTATACCTGTCGGGATCTCCCCCACATCGGTCACCACTTCCACGTCGGTCCATTTCATAAAAAATATTAAAAGGGAAGGAAGCGCGATGGCAACAATGGCTGATTTATGGCCCAGGGGTGTTCTGGGAAGCAGCAACATAAAGACAATTGTTGCCAGCCCCGGTACCAGCGCATGCCAGTTGGTCAGGTGAATGTTCTGAAACAGGTTTAGGGTTTGAAGGATCTTGTTGGCCCCCTCGGCAGGTATAGCAAATAGCGTGGGAAGCTGACTTAAAATCGTAAGGATGGAGATGCCTGCCAGAAAGCCCGTCATAACCGAATGGGAGACAAACCGCACCAGGCTCCCGAGCTTGAGCAAGCCCATCAGAATCATGAAAGCGCCGGAGAGCAGCACCAACAAGATCAAGGCATCCACACGCTGTGCCTCTGGATAAGCCTGCGTGAGCTGATACAGCAAAAAAGCAGCCGCACTGGTGGTGGAGATAATCATCAGTTTGGAACTGTTGAATATACCGCCCACAATGCCTCCGAAGACGGCAGCGAACAGGCCCATCACGGGGCTCACCCCCGCCAACAGACCACAGGCCATGCCATCCGGAATCTCATTCATGGCCACGGTCAGACCAGCATTGGCGTCGTCTTTCAGTGTTGCCCCTTTCGCCCGTTTATGGCGGGCTACTTCCACTGTCTGCTTCAATTCTGCCTCACCTGGAAGCTGATCATCAGGCACCTTAGCGGTCTTCTCGTTTCCTTTATTTCCAGGGTCAATCATCATGGATCACAAGCGTGTGTTGCTATTTATTTCCAGTGCTGTTGTTTAATGTTAAACCCTACGGGCTTCTGCTTGTGGCGTTTGTCTGTAAGTATAAATACCAACTTTGTTATCTTTTGAGAGGAATCTGGCGATCGCTAAAAGAATGGCTATACCCAGGGAGTTGGCAATCGTAATGATCACCAGCACTTCCGGTTGGTCGCTGAAATTTTGCGCGGCGATGATCATACTCGCAGCTGTATTCCGCTGCGCCGTACCCAGTGCCCCAATGTCCTGCAGGTGATCCTCTTTGTTACGGCCACCCAGCAGGTACCCGATGCCAAAGGCGCCCAGAATAAATACGACGCCAATCAGGATGGCGCCCTGCCCCACCATCTCTTTTGTTTCAGGGAAATAACCCACCAGGGTGGAGATTAACAAGATGTACAAGGTCCAGTTACCGATCCTGGCAACCCAGGGTTGCACCGATCTTATCAGTTTGGGGAGCACTTTTGCCAGCAACATTCCCACCACAATAGGTAGTATCAACTGTTTAAGTAACGTCCAGGCGATTGTCCCGCCGTCAATCGCGATCTGAGGCATGAGCAGAGGCAGTAACAGCGGCACGATAATAACGGTGGCAAGTACGAGTATGATCATAGTGCTTGCGCCAAGCGCCAGGTCGTGCTCCGATAGTTGCGTAAGCTTGATCAGGAAGGGGGCACCCGCACAGAGGCTGAATATCGCAAGGCCGACGCGGAGGTATGGGTCAATAGGAAAGAACTGCAACATCAACCACATCAGCAAGGGGGCCAGAATAAAGTTGGCTACCAGCATGCGTAGCGCAAAATTTCCGTCCCTGAGATACCCCATAATGTCTCTCGGCTTCTGGGTAAGACCTACATTGAACATCGTCAGGAGGACGAAAACGGGCAAGACAATCCCCGATATCTTGATTAGGATTTCGAACATGATGCTGCTTAGTTTAATCGCCCAGCCATGTAGGTAGGATAGCCGGCTTCCTTCAGTATTTCAGGAATGGTCAGGACCTTGCTGTTCAGGTAACCTACATAGCCGGGCTGCATGTATTGGCTGGTGGCGTGCGCAGTCGGCCTGTTGCCCAACCCGGCATGTTGGTTGTCGCAGCCCGATAGCAGAATGACCCGGGTGTGCACGCAATGCGGAGCGGTATGGAAATGCCGGAAGCGGGCACCGCTACCGATACACAAGGCCGCCATCAATGAGGGGTGCCTGTCCTGTCATGTAATCCGAATCCGGCCCGGCCAGGTAAGAGACAAAGGCAGCCACATCCTCCGGCGTTTCGGCACGGCCCAGGGCGATGCCTTCCACATATTTCTTATACGTTTCGCCAACGGGCGCCCCCGTGATCTCAGCCATCCGCTTGTCTATCTCCACCCACATATCGGTTCCCACGACACCGGGGCAGTAGGCATTGACGGTGATGCCAGCACTCGCAAACTCTTTGGCCGCTGCCTGTGTAAGGGCACGTACGGCAAATTTAGTTGCCGAATAAAGGCCCAACAAAGCAAAGCCTTCATGCCCGGCGATGGAGGAGGCACTTATGATCTTACCTTTTTGCCCGCGCTGCTTAAACTTCTGTGCAGCGGCCTGTATACCCCACAGTACCCCCTGGACATTGACACGCATGGTTTTTTCAAACTCGTCGGGGGTGATATCGGCAATGCCCTGAATGCTGGCTATACCTGCATTGTTCACCATGATGTCAAAACCACCCAATTCCTTTTCTGCAAAGTCCACGGCGGCAAATACGTTATCACGGTCAGTTACATCGGCTTTGAAGATGACGGCTTTGCTGCCAGCGGCCTTCACTTCGTCTGCCACAGCTTGCATTTTATCTTCTTTGAGATCTACTATCGCCACCCTGGCCCCTTCGTTTGCTAACCTTAGAGCGATGGCGCGGCCAATGCCTTGCCCCGCACCGGTTACCAGCGCCACTTTATTTTCCAGATTTTTCATACACGCCCTCTGATCTAAATGAATAATATGAATTTGCTTTTGCCCTGACCTTTATCTTCCTAAATCACAACTCATTATAAGTAACGTTTTATCGAAGGAATCGTTGAATAATAAGTAATACACCGCTTTTAAATTGTAAAAATCGATTATTCACCATTGTGCCAAATTGAATGATGTAATTCTAACCCACCTCAAACTATGCATTTAAGCCCACGAGAAACTGAAAAGCTGCTGCTGTACATGGTAGGTGAAATAGCAATAAAGCGGAAAGAGCGGGGCATCAAGCTTAACTACCCGGAGGCTATCGCTTTTATCAGCAACCGCCTAATAGAAGCTGCCCGGGAAGGAAAATCGGTGGCCGAATTGATGCAGTATGGAGCTTCTCTGCTAACCAGAGAGGATGTGATGGAGGGAATTCCAGAGATGGTGACAGAAGTGCACGTGGAAGCCACCTTTCCAGATGGCACCAAGCTTGTACCTGTTTTAAACCCTATCCGCTAAATCGATAAATTAATTGATATGATACCAGGAGAATACTTTATAGGCGAAGGTGAAATCATGTGCAATGCCGGGCGGCCTGTGGTCACTATTAAAGTGGTTAATACCGGCGACCGTCCGGTGCAGGTGGGCTCCCATTGTCACTTTTTTGAAATAAACCGGCAAATGCTGTTTAATAGAGGAACGGCTTTCGGAATGCGCCTCAACGTGGCGGCAGGTACGGCAGTGCGTTTTGAGCCCGGTGAGGAAAAGGAAGTAGAACTGGTGTCAATAGGGGGTGCCCGGCGGGTTTTCGGTATTAACAATCTGGTGGGCGGCGATACAGTACTGGAAAGAAGCAAGATAGCCGCGATGAAACGGCTCGAAAACAACAACTTCAAAAACGAGACTTTATGAGCCTGCCCATTGATAAAAAAAGATATGCCCAATTATTCGGACCTACAGTAGGAGACAAGGTTCGTTTAGCTGACACGGACCTGATCATCGAAATAGAACAAGACTTTTGCGTTTACGGCGATGAAAACAAGTTTGGGGGCGGCAAAACGATCCGTGATGGTATGGCGCAATCCTCAACGGCCAGGCGCAGCGAAAGCGTCCTGGACCTGGCCATAACAGGAGTCATCATTATTGATCACTGGGGCATCGTCAAGGCGGACATCGGCATACGGGACGGTAAAATTGTCCACGTCGGGAAGGCTGGTAACCCAGACACCATAGAAGGGGTGGAACCCGATATGATCATCGGTGCTGCCACAGAAGTACACGATGGCAGCGGCCTAATTGCTACGGCAGGTGGCATCGATACCCACGTGCATTTTATAGCGACCGATCAAATAGACCATGCGCTGTTCAGTGGTATTACGACCATGATTGGCGGCGGTGTAGGCACAACGAGTGGCTCCACGGCCAGTTCGGTAACACCTGGTTCCTGGAATCTGGAAAAGATGATCAAATCGGTGGAAGCATTTCCCATGAACTTTGGATTTCTGGGCAAGGGAAGCAGTTCTACGATGCCTCCCCTGGAAGAACAGATTGAAGCCGGCGCACTGGGATTAAAAGTACACGAAGATTGGGGCGCCACACCTGCCGTGCTTGACGCCGCCTTAAAGGTAGCCGATAAGTATGATGTACAGGTTGCCCTCCATGCCGACAGCCTGAATGAGGCAGGCTTTCTGGAAGACACCATCAGCGCCATTAACGGTCGGGTGATTCACATGTTCCATACCGAAGGAGCCGGCGGTGGGCATGCGCCCGATATTCTCAAATCGGCTATGTACCCCAACGTACTTCCGGCATCAACCAATCCGACCCTTCCCTATACGGTAAACACCATAGACGAGCACCTGGACATGCTGATGGTTTGCCATCATTTGAGTAAAGAAATTCCCGAAGACGTAGCCTTTGCCGACTCACGGATTCGCGCCGAAACAGTGGCAGCCGAAGACGTGCTGCACGACATGGGCGTACTTAGCATGACAAGTTCAGATTCCCAGGCAATGGGCCGTGTGGGAGAAGTCATCATACGCACCTGGCAGGTGGCAGACTGCATGAAAAAGCAGCGGGGACCATTAGAAGAAGATAAGGGAAATGGGAACGATAACTTCAGAGTAAAGCGCTACATCTCTAAGTATACCATTAATCCTGCTATCACACAAGGTATAGCAGACTACGTGGGTTCGTTGGAGTCGGGTAAAATGGCGGACATCATACTATGGAAGCCGGCTATGTTTGGCGTAAAACCAGAAATGATCATCAAGGGGGGAATGGTTGCCGGAGGCCAGATTGGGGACCCTAATGCGACGATTACCACACCACAGCCCGTTTTATACCGGCGCACGTTTGGAGCATTTGGAGGCGCCTTGCCTGAAACCTCTGCTACCTTTGTATCCAAAATTTCAATCGAAAAAGGTATTATAGCGAGCTATGGCCTGAAGAAAATAATCCTGCCCGTATTCGGTTGTCGCAATATTTATAAAAAGCACATGATCCATAACGGCCTAACGCCGGATATTGAAGTGGATCCGGAAACTTTTCAGGTGCGGGTAGATGGAGAACTGGCCACCTGCGAACCGGCCAGCGTGCTGCCAATGGCGCAACGCTATTTTGTATTCTAAACCGAAGTATAGGACCTGTGCGGACTCTCCTTAGGTATAGGAAAAACAAAAGCATTCTTGAAAGTCTTTTTTTCAAGCCACTGACAACAAAACAGGCACTCGTCTAACCCTTTTATCTGAAGGTCGCTCTATTGGCCGGCTTCATCCGGACTACCTAAACGTAGAGGTTCTCTCCTTTACATGAATTATTAGCCTGGCTTTAAAACGATATCATGGGAAGTCATTACCTGAGCAGCCTGTTGCATCTTTCCGATCCCACCCTACCCATTGGCGGTTTTTCACACTCCAACGGACTTGAATCGTACGTGCAGCAAGGCACTGTCCACGATGCAGTTTCGGCAGATAACTTTATCAGAAGCATGCTGAGAAACAACATCAAGTACAACGATGCGGCCTTTGTCCGGTTGGCTTATGAAGCAGCTGCTTGCCAGGATGTAGCCGAAATAATCCAGCTGGATCAGGAATGCACGGCGCTGAAAAGCCCTAAGGAAATCAGGCAGGCAAGTATAAAACTGGGAGTGCGGCTTCTTAAAATCTTCAATAGGCAAACAGAACACCAACTGGTACAGCATTACGACACGGCTATCTTTGAAAAGGAAGCTGCCGGGCACTACTGCATTGCTTTCGGCCTGTATGCTTTTCTGATGGATATTCCTGCCAAAGAGGCTTTGCTGGCCTTCTATTATAATGCGGCTGTTGGCATGGTGACAAACTGTGTCAAGCTGATACCGCTGGGGCAGTTGGACGGACAGGCTATTCTATTTCGCCTTCACCCGTTGCTACAGCAGTTGACCGAAGAAACGCTTGAGCTGAAAAGAGAACTGGTGGGTGTCTGCAACATCGGATTCGATATTCACTGCATGCAACACGAGCACCTTTACTCACGGCTCTACATGTCTTAGTACAGAGAATTGTTCTGAACACAACTAACGAAATGATTAGCCAACTAACGATTATTGCTGGTTTCAGGGAAGAGAAGTCTTATCTAAAAGACGCTTATTTCACTCGGCCTTTTCGGTTGGCGAATGTGGGGCAATACAAAACCGATGAGGCGCTATACCTGATGGTGATGAGTTCCTCGCCGGGCTTGCTGGATAAGGATCAGTACGATATTTCCATCAAACTGGAAGTCAGCACCCGCTTACAGTTGCAATCGCAGGCCTACCAGCGTCTGTACAATATGCAGACAGGCGCTACCCAAAAAATGATGATCGCACTGGAAGCCGGAAGCTCTTTCAGCTATGTGCCCCACCCAGTGGTGCCGCATCAAAATTCAAAGTTTAAAGGCCATACGGTAATTTACCTGCAGCAGAATTGCGAACTGCTGCTAAGCGAGATAATAACCTGCGGCAGAAAGCATTCCGGCGAGATATTCCGGTTCACTTCTTTCCAAAACCTGACAGAGATTTATTATGAACAGAAGCTGGTGTTTAAAGATAATGTACTGCTCCAGCCACAACAGGCGCCGCCAGGCACCATCGGCCAATGGGAGGGCTATACCCACCAGGGTACGCTCGTATACCTGAATACCGGTGAGAGGCCTGCCCAGGTATACCTGGATAAGGTACAACAGTTGGTAAAAGAAGAAAACGGTGTCAGTTTCGGACTGTCTGAAATGGCCGTCAACGGGTTTGTATTGCGAATACTAGGCAATGGTGGCGAGCAGTTGTTTAACTGCTTTAAGCGTGTTCAGGAAGCGTTGTGGCCAAATAACTTACTGCTCAAAGCGAATGGCCCAGCCAAGTCTAAAGCACCACTTTTAATACAACAGGTATAGCCGCGCTGACTTTATTACCAATTTCCATCAGTTATTATATGATTGTACCCGGTGATAAAGAGCATTAATCATACTTTTCGCAAATATGGAATTGGTTAGAGTATAGCCATTAAAACTGATGCGGAGATTTTTGAGAATCAACGTTCGAACGTGCTATTTGTACCTGCTTTTTCTCATTTTTTGAACGTGCCGGATACATGAAGCTTCGCACGTCTTTCATGTAGTTCAGGCTGCCGTTGGTCAGGTTGCTGAGCACAATGATGGAGCTGTGGTCGTTGGGGTTGCGCAGGAAATAGGTGTTGAAACCGTGCCACAGACCGCCGTGGTACACGACCGTGTCGCCGCTTTCCAGCTGCTTGATGCGCCAGCCGTAGCCATAGGATTCATCCCTTCTATTGAACTTGCCTGTTGGTGAGAAGGCCTCTTCCAGTGTTTCGCGCTTCACCAGCTTTTGAGTATAGAGCGCCTGGTCCCACTTGTAGAGGTCCTCTACAGTAGAGTACAGGCCTTTGTCACCGAGCACGGTGTCCTGGTAGTCGGGCAGGCGCTTGCGACGACCACCGATGTGACCTGCTGCCACCTTGCCACTTTGGGCCACCAGTTCGTGGTTAAAGGTATAGGTGCTGTTCATTTTGAGGGGCTCAAAAATATGCTCGCGCATAAACTCGGCAAAGGGTTGCCCCGAGGCTTTTTCTACGACAGAAGCCAGCAGGGCATAGCCCGTGTTGCTGTAACTGAAGGTGCGGTCAGGTTGGTAATAGATGTGGGGTTTGTGCACCGCCATCATGCTCAGCACATCGTCGTTGCTCAGGTCCACCTTGCGGTCGGGCCATAGTTCATCACTGAAATAGGTATAGTTGGGCAGGCCGGAACGGTGGGTGAGCAGCTGTTTGATGGTGATGCCACGGTAAGGAAAATCCGGGATGTATACCTGCAGGCTGTCGTCGTAGCTCAGTTTGCCCTGCTCTTTCAGCATCATAATGGCCACGGCCGTGAACTGCTTCGACACGGAGGCGAGTTGGAATACGGTTTGCGTACTCAGGGTGTCTTTTGTCTTGAAATCGGCATACCCGAAAGCGCCCCGGTAAATGATCTGATCATATTTTGTGACAAGCACGGTGCCGTTGAAGCCCTTCCTTTTGTGCAACTGCGTGAAAAGGGAATCTACCTGCCTGCCAAGTTTGGTGGCGACGGTGGGCGTAAAGGTTTCGGGGGCCTCTACGTGCAGTTCACAGTCTTCCTCCACAATTAGCTCTTCGTTTTGAGAGCACGCACTAAAAGACAGAAACAAAGCGCACGCCACTGCGCCTCGGAGTAAGAACGACTGAAAGTTACTAAATGCCATACCTGAAAAATACCAACAAGGGAAATGAGCTTTAAATATAAAAGAAGAGATCGGTTTTCCCTGCACACTCACCGAAAGAAATTTGTATTTACCCGGCAACAGCCCCATAACATATTCTATAGGAAGAAGTATAAATATCTATACCTGTTCCCAAGATTCAGAAGCCTATGATGGTGCCGGTTTATATACTGCTTTCCCTGCTGCTGTTAACGACTCCAGTGCAAGAAGACGCTTACAAAGCACAGCGTGAACAAATGGTGGAGCAGCAGCTGAAGCGACGGGGCATAAGTGACAAGGCGGTGCTGAATGCCATGCGCTCTGTCCAACGGCATCTTTTCGTTCCTCCGGCAATCGCTGCCGAAGCCTACTCCGACGGTGCTCTGCCCATCGGGCACAAGCAAACCATCTCCCAGCCTTACATGGTAGCCTACATGACCCAGGTCATCAACCCCACACCAGGCATGAAAGTGCTGGAGATCGGCACAGGATCGGGCTATCAGGCTGCCGTGCTGGCTGAGATTGTGAAAGAGGTATACACCATCGAGATCATACCGGAGCATGGGAAAATGGCCGCTGCGCGACTAAAGCAACTGGGGTATGGTAATGTAGAAGTAAAAATCGGAGATGGATATGCGGGTTGGGAAGAGCATGCGCCCTTCGATGCGATCGTGGTGACGGCCGGTGCCGAGTCGGTTCCCCCTCCCCTGTTTGAGCAACTCCGGGAAGGAGGCCGTATGGTCATACCTGTTGGGCCGGTATACATGACCCAAACACTCAAACTGATTCAAAAGAAACGGGGCAAAGCCGTCACCCGCAACTTAATGCCGGTGGTGTTTGTGCCGTTCACCAGGGAAAAACAGAAATAGCGTATACGTAAACGGCCCGCCCCTAGCAGCTACCAGGTCGCAAAAAATCATACCCATACCTGCAAAATTGCGTAAGCGCTATATAGCAGCTCGAAAACATAGCACTATACCTATGTAAATTGAGTTTGCTATTCATAATTATTTCGTAAATCAAAGCTTACACATGCAGAAAATTCTACTTTCCTTCCTGATTATTTTATTCACCGTGACTTCAGCAACGGCGCAAGTAGAGCCCGACACCACCTGGCGTCGTAGCTTTGCAGGAGGTATAAACCTCAACCAGGCTGCTTTTAGCGACAACTGGAAAGCTGGCGGCATCAGCTCCATTGCCTTCAATGCCAACGTGGATGCCCGCGCAGATTATAAATTGGGGAAAACCTCCTGGGACAATGCCGTGCAGCTACAATATGGTATGCTCAAAAATAAGGGTGAAGAACAGCGCAAGAGCATCGACCGCATCTTCCTGGACTCCAAGTACGGCTACGCAATCTCCTCTGACTGGAATACTTTTGTGTCAGCAAACTTTCTGTCGCAGTTTACCAAAGGCTATGAGTACGATGTAGATGCCGACGGTACCGACCGCCTGATCTCTAATTTCCTTTCGCCGGGTTTTCTGACCTTTGCGCTTGGTGCCGAGTATAAACCCAATCCTTATTTCTCGCTTCGGCTGAGCCCTTTTGCACCCCGCTTCACGTTTCTGGCAGATGATGCGGTGGCTGAGAATGAGCGTTACGGCGTACCAGAAGGCAAGAGTGTGCGCACAGAGTGGCTCGCCGCCATGGTGCAGGCCAGCTACAACCGCGACATCTTCACCAATGTCAACCTCCGGCTCAACTACATGTCCTATATCAATTACAAGGAACTGTCCGGCAAGCGCATCGACCATATGTTCAACTCCGTGCTGACGGCCAAGGTAAACCGCTACATCAATGTCAACCTGATGGCCAATTTTATCTACGACTACGACCAGGACAGCGCTGTGCAGTACAACCAGTCGCTGGGTTTGGGCATCCTCTACACCATGCAGGGTTTCACTGTTAATTAACCCACGCCTATCTAATAAGCAGCGAGAGCACCTTGGTATTTCCAGGGTGCTCTCGCTTATTTAAAGGTATAGAAAATCGTATTTGCTGCCTGTTCCGGTGTCGACCAGACTAAGAGTGCACCTTTTTAGGTATCTCACTGCAGGGGCCTTCGTAGCGCACGAATATGTGGATGTAGAGGGAGCGCGACCACCTGAAAATGACAGGCAACAGGCCAACCACCACAGCAGCCACCACCCCGATCATCATGGCCATCGTGATCTCCTTTACAAACAGGGACAGGATCAGGAGTGAAACAACGAAGATGGCCACATTAAAACCGAAGCTCACATACATAGCGCCATAGTAAAAACCGGGCTCTGGCTCAAACGCCTGCCCGCAGCAGGGACAATCCTGGTGCATATCGGCAAATTTGGTGGTGTAAAGTCCACTCTTGAACATTTTCCCCTCGCGACAGCGCGGGCATCGGTTAAATAAAATGCTGTATAGAGCGGATCTTTTCTGGCTCATGCTGGTTCTTTGTCTGGTGTAACAATCTACTGTTCAAAGGTACGAAATTTAGAAAGAAAGCGCACCAGCGAGCCGGATTTCCGCCGTTAGAACTCCACGATAAACCCGAGGGTGGGCACCAGGTTGCCATCGTCGTTTTTGAGAATGACAGGTATAGCATTACCTCCGTCCAAACGCAGCGGATTGCCGTCGGTGCTGGCAAAGCCGGTATTGTCCTCGTTGCGCTGGAAGGTATAGCGGTCGTAGCCCGGTGTGTTGCTGCCCAGCACATTGGCAATGTCCAGAAACAGGTCGAGGGTGATGCGGTTGAAATTCCACTTCTTGTCGATGCGCACATCGAGCTGGCTGAACGGTCGTAGACGCTCAGTGTTGAGACGGGTATAGTCCAGTATGCCAACACCCAGCGATGCGTAGTTGCGTTGCGAGGCTTCCAGATCGAACGGGGTGGCAGGCGCGCCACCGGCATAGCGGTACTTGGCCCCGAACTCCCAGTTGCGCGGCAGCTTCTTACCCAGCAACCCGGAGGCCAGGTGGCGGTAATCCCAGGCGCTGGACACGTAGCGGCCGTCGGTTCCGGCAAACTCACTCACCACATAGGTATAGGAAAGCACCCCGAAGACGGTACCTGTCAGCTTCTTCTGCACATAGAACTCGGCACCGTAGGCCCTGCCCTTTCCGGTCGTACTCACTGCCTCATTGCCAATCGAACCAAAGTCTCCTCCCTGGTTGGCCAGTGAAATGCCATCACGCAGCGACACCGGGTAGTTGCTGTAATCTTTGTAAAATCCCTCTACGGTAAAGCGCAGATCTTCGCGTGGCAGAAACTCAGTGCCCAGCACATAGTGGACCGACTGGATGTAATTGGCGGAGCGGTTGAGGAAGTCGTTGTTTTCCTGATAGCCTAGCACGGTATAAGTCGGCAGTTTGTAATAAGTACCCCACGAGCCGTTGATCGTCCATTTATCAGTCAGCAGGTATGAGGCCGACAGGCGCGGCGAGAGGGTTTTCAGCGGGTTGCGCCCCTTGTCGGTGAAAGAGTTCATGTCCGTGCGCAAGCCAAACGACAGCCCAAGCCGGTTGTTGAGCACCGAGCGTGATACCTGCCCGAAGGCGCCATACCTAAAGAAGTCGAGGTTGGTATCGTAGTTAACCGTCACGGCAGGCTCCACCAGGTTACCGTTTTCGTCGCGCACCTCATTACGGATCAAACTGAAGATGTCGTTGGTGAACTGTACATACTGGCCCGATACGCCATAAGCATACTTGAAGCCGTTTTGATACTTGTTCACGTCCAGCCGCAGTTTGTTCTCCGTTTCACGTGAAGTTGACTTTAGTGTGAGCTGCGGAACGCCTCCCTCCTGCGCTGCTTCCGACTTCTCCAGGTCAATGTTGAAGGCATTCCGACTTAGCGCCAGGTTTACGTAGCCATCATTGACGAGCCGTTTCATCGCCACGCCGGTCGTGTAATTCCATTGGTTATTGGAAGGTATAGAGCGCAGGATGTACTCGCTTTCGGGCGTGCTTTTGCGCGGCACCCCGAAGGCAAACTCATCGATGGCCCCCACCCCGATAAAGGAAAGCGAGGTTTTATTGTCGATCTTGTGGTCAACTTTGTACTGAAAATCCCAATAGTTGGGCCGGATAGGCAGATCGAGCAGCTTGAACAAAAACTGCAGGTAGCTGCGGCGGGCCGACACCAGGTAGGTGGTTTTAGGGGAAAGCGGTCCTTCTAATGTAGTCGCAAACTCTGAACCGCTCAGGCGCACGTTACCCGAAAAGCGCTCCGGGTTGCCGTAGCGCTGCCTGAACTCAAACACCGAGGCCAGCGCATTGTCGTAGCGGGCATCAAAAGCCGAAGAGCTCACCTTCAGGTCCTCGATAAAGGACACGTTCAGTATACCTGTCGCGCCGCCGGCACTGCCCTGCGTGGTGAAGTGGTTGATCAACGGAATCTCAATGCCATCCAGGTAATACACGTTTTCGCTCGGCGCGCCCCCCCGTATGATCAGGTCGTTGCGACTGCCCCCGCCTGTACCGCTGGTAGCCACTCCTGGCAGCACCTGCACCACTTTCGAGATATCGAAGTTACCGCCCGGGTTGCTACGAATTTCTTCTGTGCTCAGACTCTGCACCGACAGGGGCGTCACAATATCGGCAATGGCCGCACTTTGCCGGCGCCGCGCCACCACTTCCACCTCGCCCAGCTGACTCGAAGCCGGCACCAACTCAAAATTGATGATCTGGGCATTGCCTGACGTCACGTTCACGTTGAATTTGCTCAGGGACTGATAGCCTATGTAGGAGCTCTGCAAGGTATAGCTCCCCAGCGGAATGTTATCGATCCGGTAGGCGCCGCTCTCGTTGGTGACAGTTCCCAATTGCGCGCCCACTACCTGCACCGAGACTCCGATCAGGGCTTCTTTGGTATTGGCATCGCGCACGGTACCCGTTATCACACCCGATTGGGCAAAGCTGAGTGCAGGCAGGAGCAGTAAGAAAAGGAGTAAGAAGCGCATGGCTGTAAGGCTAAATTGTACCGCAGGTATTACCCGCTTCCACCCGAAATGTTTTGAAAACACTATATATTTTGAGTGGCGAGACTTTCAAGCAGTTACACCCTATCCCAATCCAGTGATGTTTAAAAGCTTAGCATTTTTTCTTCCTTTTAAAAAATCACAGCTCGGTCACCAATTGCCGTAGCCTGTCGGCGTTGAGCACGGCGTTGCCCAGGATGGTGTTGTTAAAGAAAACCCATACCTGCTTGCCGTCTTCCAGCCAGTCTTTCACCATGTAGGCGTAGCGTTCCAGCTTTTCGTCAGAGTAGGACGAGGCGTACATTTTCTCGTCGCCGTGCAGGCGCAGGTAGGCCATATCGGTGGTCGTGACCTCGGTACCCGGAAAGCGCTTTCCCGCGTTGGCGATGACGGTGGTGATATTGAACTCGCGCATCAAATCAAACGATTCCTCTGTAAACCACGACACGTGCCGGGCCTCCAGCGCAAAGGGCTGTTCCGGGTATAGCTCGCGCAAGGTATGGTAAAAGTCACCGGCTACCCCTTTGTCGAAGCGGAAACTTCCGGCGATCTGCACCAGCACCGGCCCCAGCCGCTCGCCCATCAGTAGGTAGCGCGACATGAACTTCTGCAATGGCTCTTCTATATCCTGGAACTTGCGCTTGTGCGTGATCTCCTGGTTAAGCTTGGGCGCGAACTTAAAATGCGCGGGAGTTTGTGCAAGCCACTTCTCGATGGTTTTGGCCATGGTGAAATGGTAGAAGCTGCTGTTGATCTCCGTGCAGTTGAAGCGCGTGGCGTAGTGGCTCAGGAAGTCCGCTGACTTGAGTTCAGGCGGATATAGCACTTCCCGCCAGCGGTAGCTCCAGCCGGAAGTGCCGATGTATAGCTTGCTCAGATCTGTCATTTGGTCTCCTTAGGCACCCAGCGGGAAGTTGAACACAAAGGCCGTTCCGTCCGGCGTTACGCCATCTATCCGCACCATGCCGCTGCGGGAGGCTGCCAGCGATTTGCTAATATCGGTGAGGCTGCTCACCGGACGCCCGTTGATGCGCGCCACGACAGTGCCCTCTGGTATACCTGCCGAATCGAAGAAACCACCAGGCTGCACTTTTGTGACGTACACACCTTCGTTCAGACGATACTGCTGCTTCATGCGGTCGGTGAGCGGGGCGAAACTGGCCCCCAGCCTGGCTTCCAATCCTTTGGCAGCGATGTCGGTAGGTGTTTCTTCTTCCTCGCCCTGCAGGGTAACGGTGACTTTGCGCTGTTTGCCGTCCTGCAGCAGGGCCAGCTCCACTTTGTCACCCGGATAATGGCGGGCGATGCGTTCGGAAAGCTCCGCCGAGGTGTTTACGCCAGTGCCATCTATACCCTGAATAATGTCCCCTTCTTTTATGCCTGCTTTCTCGGCGCCACTGCCCGGCTGCACACCCATGATGTACACACCCTTCACTTTACCCGGATCGATGCCACGAGACCGCAGCAGCTGATCTTCCACGGCGGGCACCGGAAAGTTGACGCCCAGGAAGCCGCGGCGCACCCGGCCAAATTCCCGGATGTCGCCCACCACTTTCTGCATCAGGTTAACAGGTATAGCAAAACCGTAGCCGGCATAGCTCCCCGTTTGGGAGGCAATGGCCGTGTTAATGCCAATCAGTTGCCCGGACGTGTTCACCAGCGCACCGCCCGAGTTCCCCGGGTTGATGGCTGCATCTGTCTGGATAAAAGACTCAATGGCGGTGTTGGCCGTCTGCGCCGGATCGACGTAACCACCCTGACTCGGTCGGTTCAGGATGCCGATGCTCCTGCCCTTGGCACTGACGATACCGGCCGTGACGGTAGAGTTGAGCGTGAGCGGATAACCCACAGCCAATACCCACTCCCCTACCTGCACCTTGTCGGAGTCACCCAGCGGAACCGCCGGCAGGTCTCTTCCCTCCACTTTCAGCAGGGCCAGGTCGGTGCTTGGGTCTGTCCCGATTAGTTTGGCCTGGAAGGTACGGCGGTCGGGCAGCACCACTTCTATACCTGATGCCCGGTCGATCACGTGATTGTTGGTGACGATGTAGCCGTCTTTAGAAATAAGTACCCCTGAGCCTGAGCCCTGCACCGGAGTGGACTGCTGTGGCATCCCGAACATTTCATAAATAGGGTTTCTACTGGTTTGCTCGCCCGCATACTCAGTTTTAATATGCACCACGGCGGGTGTCACGCTGGCCGCGGCCGGCACAAAGTCCGGGTTGCCAGCCGATGACGCCACCGGCATGCCGGCAGCATTAGTTTTATTGTTGAAGTTCCCACTTTGAGCAGAATCACCCTCGAAGAACTTGTACCCTACTATGGCGAGCACAGCAGAAAGGATGGCGATTAGAAAGGTGCCGACAGCTTTTCCCATATATATTGACGTTTTACCACTTGCTTTACCGATTATCATACGAACGGGTTGGCTGAAAGGCAGATTTGAGTTCATAATGTCTTATTTAATAGCTGAATGAATGGATACAGGGGCTATACCTGAGACGGATCTGGCACCCATACTTTATACTATTTACTCTTTAAAAAAGCGCATGGTTTACAACTAAAATCCTGTTGCTGTCCGTAAACACTGAGGCAGAGACGACTAAGCCTATACCTAGCTGTAAAACTATGCCTAACCTGAACGAAGAGTACCCCGCAGCAGACGCGACCCTGGCCAGCACAGAGGCCACCGCCCTGGCCGAAGAAAAGCCAAAAGCGGAACCCAGACCCGCCCTCGGCCTGTTCGACGCCATCGCCGTGATCGTGGGCATTGTGGTCGGGGCCGGTATCTTCAGGACACCCTCGCTTGTGGCAGCCAACGTAGAAAGCGGCACCATGTTCCTATCCACCTGGTTGCTGGGCGGATTGGTATCACTGATCGGGGCACTCTGCTACGCCGAACTCACCACTACCTTTCCGCATGCCGGCGGCGATTACCACTTCCTGACGAGGGCATTTGGTAAACGGCTGGCCTTTTTATTTGCCTGGGCACGTATGAGCATCATTCAGACCGGTTCCATCGCATTGCTTTCCTTTATCATCGGCGACTACATGGCCCAGATCTACAGCATTGGGGAGTTTTCATCAGTTTTGTATGCCGCGCTGGTCGTGATCTCTCTCACCGCCATCAATATTATGGGTGTCAGTTTCGGGGCAGGAGTGCAGAATTTTCTGCTCATACTCGAGGTGCTAGGCATCCTGATCGTGCTGGTGGCAGCCTTCCTGTTCGCACCCAATGAACCGGCGGCAGCGGCTACTGTTGCCACCGGGAACGGCACTTCCATGGGGTTGGCCATGGTCTTTGTGCTGCTTACTTTCGGTGGCTGGAACGAGGCGGCATACATATCGGCGGAGCTCAAAACCGGCCGCCGGGGCATGGCCACCGCCCTGATCGCCAGCATCGCCATCATCACCCTGATCTACCTGCTCATTAATCTGGCCTACCTGCATGTGCTGGGCCTGAAAGGTATGGCCTCCTCCAATGCGATAGCCGCCGACCTGGCACAGGTAACGATCGGCGATGCAGGTATGGTACTGATCGGCATTATTGTAGTGCTTGCCGCCCTCACCTCGGCTAATGCCACTATCCTGACCGGGGCTCGCACCAATTACGCCCTTGGCCGCGACTTCCCGGTTTTCAGTTACCTGGGCCAGTGGAACACCAAAGCCTCCTCGCCGGTGAATGCCTATGTCGTGCAGGGGCTTGTATCGCTGGCGCTGGTCGGACTGGCGCTGTTCACCCGCAACGGTTTTGAAACCATGGTCGAGTACACGGCGCCGGTCTTCTGGTTCTTTTTGCTGCTGGTAGGTATAGCGCTGTTTGTGTTGCGTCGCAAGGAGCCGGAGCGCCCGAGACCTTTTAAAGTGCCGCTATACCCCATCACCCCACTCATTTTCTGTTTCACGAGCGCCTACCTGTTCTACTCCAGCCTGATGTATACCGGCATGGGAGCTCTGGTAGGTATAGGCGTGCTGGTAGTGGGTGTGCTGGTGCTGCTGGCCATACCTCGTATCCGGAAACAAAAAGAACAGGCAAACTAAAGGCGGCTACACTTAAATGAATCCTACTAAAATATACATAAAATGCCAAAATCAGGAACTACTGATACCGGCTGCACGTAAATACAGCCTATGCGCGTTCAGCCAATCAATACCGCTCACCCTATACCTGGTTTTTTTCTAAAATGGATCACTAACTTAATGAAAACAAGATGAGAGCAATCAGACATTCGCTTTGCACACTCGTGCTGACACTTTTCGCTGCAGCGGCATTCGCTCAAACCACGACTACGGCCCCTAAACTGGATGTGCCTTATGTGCCTACCCCACAGAAGGTGGTGGACGCCATGTTGAAACTAGCAAAGGTGTCGAAGGGTGATGTGGTGTATGACCTGGGCTGCGGTGACGGCCGTATCGTGATCACGGCTGCGAAAGAGCATGGTGCCACCGGTATGGGCTTTGATATAAACCCGGAGCGTATTCAGGAAGCCAATGAAAATGCGCGTGAGGCGGGCGTAACCAACAAGGTGAAATTCGTGGAGCAGGATTTGTTTAAGGTCAATTACAAACCGGCCTCCGTCGTGACGCTATACCTGCTGCCAAATGTGAACATGAAGCTTCGCCCGGTGCTGCTTGAGCAGCTCAAGCCAGGCACGCGCATCGTGTCCCACGCTTTCGATATGGGCGACTGGGAGCCGGAAGAGACCCAGGTGATAGACGGCTCTACCATCTATCTGTGGACTGTACCTGAAAACAAAAAGATTGGCAAAGGCCAGTAATCACTGCTATACCTGACCAAGTAACCCCGTGCATTTCGCGTGCACGGGGTTTTCTTTTGCCTGGTGATGCGTGCTCTGAAATCGGGACAGCCTATCTGAATTGATAATTAAATTCCTATATTTACAGCCGACACTAACCACTTTCTCCGAAATGTATACAGGAATACAGCATTTGCACTCTTTCATGACCTATCTCGTGCTGCTAGGTCTGATCATCAGCATTATCTTCGCCTTTATGGGTATGTCTGGCAACAAGACATTCACAGACAAGGACAGAAAAAGAGGCTTGTTGGGCCTTATCCCGGCGCACCTGCAGTGGGTGATCGGTGTGATTCTATACTTTGTATCGCCCCTGGGAATTAATAATGCGACAGAAGGCTTTATGAAGGACTCCACTTCCAGGCTGTACATTCTGGAGCACCCCTTGACCATGATCATTGCCGTGGTGCTGATTACAGTAGGATATGCCCGTTCCAAGCGTCTGCAGAACGATAAGAAACGTTTCAGCAGCATCGCCATTTTCTATACCATCGCCCTGATCCTGATCCTGGCTCGCATTCCGTGGAATGCATGGCCAACCAACTAAGTCACCATCAGGTATAGCCCCAAAGGGCAGCGCCTCCCCTTTCAGGTATAGCCCTGGAGCGGGAGGCGCTTTTATTAGAGAGCATCTAATTACTAGTAAGATGAATACGATACCTTCAGACAACAGCCTACCAGCCGCTATACAGGAACTGGGGCAGAAACTTTACAATAGTCACCACCAATACAAGGAACCCGCCCTGAAGCACAGGCGCTTCCGGCACCGGGATATTGTGCCCCTGATCGAGCAGCTGCAGGAAAAGTCTCTGTTCGAGGTGCAGGTAGCCGGACATTCGGTGCAGGGACGATCGATCTACCTGATCAAGGCAGGCACCGGCAAAACCAGGGTTCTGCTCTGGTCGCAGATGCACGGCGACGAACCAACTGCTACCATGGCACTGTTCGACCTGCTGCACTTTTTCAGCCAGTCCGACGAGCTCAACCCGGTGCGCAAGCACCTACTCGAGCACTTGACCCTTTACATCGTGCCGATGCTCAACCCGGATGGTGCCGAGCTGTACAACCGTCGCAACGCCTTAGGTATAGACATGAACCGCGATGCCCTGCGGCTGCAAAGTCCGGAATCAGTGCTTTTGAAAAAGCTGCGCGACGAGTTGGAACCAGCCTTCGGTTTTAACCTCCACGATCAGAGCCGCTATTATACCGCCGGCTATACTTCACGCCCGGCCACGATTTCCTTTCTTGCCCCAGCCTACGACCATGCCCGCAGCATCAACACGGTGCGTGAGCGGGCCATGCGCACCATCGCCGGCATGGACCACGTGCTGCAGCAGTTCATCCCCGGTCAGGTGGCCAAGTTTAACGACGAGCACGAGCCCCGGGCCTTCGGCGACAATATCCAGAAATGGGGGACCAGCGTGATCCTGGTGGAGTCAGGTGGGCAGCACGGCGATCCGGAGAAGCAGCACATCCGTCAGCTGAACTTTACAGCCATCCTCTCGGGGCTATACCTGATTGCCGGGGAAAATTACAATGCCTTTGTGCTCGAAGGCTATGACCGTATACCTGAAAACCAGCGGCACCTCTACGACCTGGTGCTGCGTCATGTCCGCTATTCCGAAAACGGCCGCGATACGTTGCTGGACATCGGCATTAACCGCCTGGAAGTAGACGCCCCCAACCACCTCGGTTTTTACCATAGCAGTGCCGTAGAGGAAATTGGTGACATGAGCGTTTTCCATGGGTATGAGGAGTTGGACGCCACTGGCCTAACTCTGGTGCCAGGCCAGGTATACGAACAGCCCATCGAGAGCCTGGACGAATTGACCGCCGAGCTTGCTGCTGAACTGCTCAGGCAAGGCTATACCACCGCCAGGGTGCGCCACCTGCCCGGCGTATTGCCCGACCCGACCTCGCTCCCGCTAAACGTGACAGGTATAGCCAGCACTGTGAATCACCAGCTAGCGCTGGATGAGCCGGCTAACTTTCTCTTAAAAGACAGCGAAGGCACGGCAAAATATGCCATCCTAAACGGATTTTTGTATGATTTGCAGGGCGATCGGCCGGAGATCATTCATGGGCTGCGTTACTAAGTTTGCCTCCCGTTAAATTTGTCTGCTAAACCCTGCCCGGTTTTGGAATCAGTTTGTATCTTACAGGCTGATTCCTGACCAACCTTTGCTTCATGGTATTAAACTATCTGTGGGCGGCCTTCTTCCTGATCGCCTTTGCTATTGCTTTGTTCCAGCTCATCGTGTTCCGCGATGTGGAGATTTTCCAGAAACTCGTTACCAGCACCTTCGACAACGCCAAGCTCGGCTTCGAGATTTCGCTCGGCCTGACAGGCGTGATGACCCTTTGGCTGGGCCTGATGAAAGTAGGTGAACGGGGCGGCATTATCGCCATTTTCGCCAGGCTGGTGGGGCCGTTTTTTAACCGGCTCTTCCCCGAGATTCCGAAAAACCACCCTGTGTTCGGCTCCATCCTGATGAACTTCTCGGCTAACATGCTGGGGCTCGACAATGCTGCAACGCCACTGGGTCTGAAGGCGATGAAAGAGATGCAGGAGCTCAATCCGATCAAGGAACGCGCTTCCAACGCCCAGATCATGTTCCTGGTGCTCAACACCTCCGGACTCACGATTATACCGATCAGCATCATGGTATTCAGGGCGCAAATGGGCGCGGCCGATCCCTCTGATATTTTCATTCCTATCCTGCTGGCTACCTTTTTCTCCACAACCGTGGGCCTGATTGCAGTAGCGCTGTACCAACGCATCAACCTGTTCAACCCCGTTATCCTGGCCTACATCGGCACGCTTTTGTTGCTGATCGCGGGACTTATCTATTATTTCAGCACCATCCCGCAGGAGCAGGTGAGCGTGATCTCGCAGGTGGCCAGCAACGTCATCCTTTTCTCGATCATCATCTCCTTTGTGGGACTCGCACTCATCAGAAAAGTGAATGTGTATGAGGCTTTTATCGAAGGAGCCAAGGAAGGATTCTCGGTTGCGATCACGATTATACCTTACCTGATCGCCATTCTGGTAGCCATCGGGGTATTCCGCACATCAGGCGCCTTGGACATGATCGTGGATGGCATGGGCTACCTGATCGCCCTGACTGGTATGAATACCGACTTTGTGCCTGCCCTACCGGTGGCCTTTATGAAACCGCTGAGCGGCAGCGGCGCCCGTGGACTGATGGTGGAAGCCATGACTACTTACGGAGCCGACTCCTTTGTGGGACGTATGGCTTCCGTCTTCCAGGGCTCAACCGAAACGACCTTCTACATCCTGGCGGTATACTTTGGCTCTGTGGGCATCAAACGCACCCGCTACGCCCTCACCTGCGGCCTGATCGCCGACCTGGCCGGTATCATTGCCGCCATCTTCATGGCTTATCTGTTCTTCCACTAGGTATAGCTCCCTGAGGTATAGAAATAGCTATAGCAACAAAAAGCGGCTGATCTTTTGGGATCAGCCGCTTTTTGTTAATTCAATTATTCCTGTATTAATTTCGGGCTACTACCGGGTGTCCTTCCAGCTGCGCGTAGCTTAGCTTCCAGGTGCCATCTTCTGCTTTTTTCCAGAGGAGCATAAAGTTGCCTTCGCCAAGTCCGCGGGGTTCACCAGGACTAACCGGTAAAACGTCTACGGAGAACGTTCCGGCCTCATAGGCAATCTGGGTATCGTTACCCGAACTTACCGGATAGGTTTTCAGGTCGGCAATGGTGCCCATGGTTTCGCGCACCCACTTATCCGACACTTCGGACTTGCCCCGATAGATTACCTCGCCCTGCAGAAACTGCACATCCTCGGCCATCATCGAGATCACTTTGTCAGAGTCACGCGCATTCCAGGCACTGATAAACTCCTGGTTCAGTTCACGGACATCCACTGACTCGCCCCCCTCCGTCTTCGCACAGGAAGCCAAAAAGAACAAGGCAAAAAAGGTGTAAAGTATGTTTTTCATGATTTCTAAAATTTAGGTGAGTGAACCTCGACGCAATACGTCAAAATCGTGTCGTAGGGTTTATACCCTCTCCCAGCAATACACTGGGAGAAGGTAAAGGGTAAATGTGTTACCAGCTTTTTCTGCGCACCTCAGAAGTATAGTAAGGCTTGCTGCGGTCGCCATAGTCCAGGTTAGGCAGGAAGTTAGCATATACCGCCTGAGGAGTCGGTCCCTCTTCAGAGGCATACATCAACGCCAATGAATTGGCCGCTGCTGTCTCAGCCGGCGTGGCCGCTACCAGACTTGACTGTGAAGCTGAAGCTCTTTTTGCAGGAGCTGGAGCAGGTGTGTTTTTAGCAACTGTAGCTCTGTTGGCAGCTGCGGTTCGTTCTGCAGCTGCTGCACGCTGGGCCGCGGCCGCTCTCTCAGCAGCTGCTACACGTGCTGCTTCCGCCTCACGCTCTTTCTGTTTGTTATCGATGACTTTGCCTACACCGTAACCTACGGCGCCACCGGCAACACCACCTACTACACCACCCACTACGCGGTTACGCTTATGTATTATAGCACCGGCCGCGGCGCCTGTACCGGCACCGATCACAGCGCCTTTTGCCTGAGGGCTCCAGCCAGTTCTTTTTTCCTGCGCCTCTGCTGTTCCGCCAAAAGCAACTGATGCCATCAGTGCCAGGCTTAAGATATAGCTTACCTTTTTCATAACTCTTTCAGTTTTGTTAGAAACATTAAACTCTGTTGACAGGGTATTTACAAGTTGCGTGCCAGTGCAGTAAAATTTCATGCTCATACTCACTAAAACACCTCTGCCATATGGCCCTAAACTCCACCAAATAAATTCATAATTAACTGATATATAGAACAATATCATTTCATTTATCTTTTGTTAATATATTTTCAATAAAGGAAAAAAAATTTCCTTCATAAGCTTTACATATGCACCAGGTGTCACTGAAATCAGGTAGGTATTGCTATTTGAGGCTAATAAATTATCTTTAAGAATGGAAAAACTGTATCGCCGCACCTCCCTCCTTGCCAAGTTTATAATTGCCATACTTGTATTTGCCTCCTGCCAGCAGGTTGCTACTGACCAAACTCAATATGAGCTGCTGATTCGCAATGCCATGGTGGTAGACGGTACAGGAAAGGCGGCTTTTGCGGCGCATGTCCTGGTCAGCGGTGATTCCATTGCGCTAATCGACACAGACACCACTAATACTTATACCGCAAACCGCACTATCAACGCCTCCGGCCTATACCTGACTCCAGGATTCATCGACACTCACGCCCACGGAGATCCGCTTGAGACACCCGATTTTTCTAATTTCCTTTCGATGGGAGTTACTACGATCTGCCTGGGGCAGGATGGCTTTAGCCCGGAACGTGAAAACCTGAAAGAGTGGATGCAAGAGGTGGACGGGAAAGACCTGGGCGTTAACGTTGCAATATTTGCCGGGCACAACACACTCCGTATGCTGTCAGGTATAAAATACGACTCCATCCCCTCGCCGCAAGGTATGGCGAAAATGGAACAGCTCCTTACCGACGCACTTGATGCCGGCAGCTTTGGTCTGACTACGGGCCTTGAGTACAATCCGGGCTATTATGCCCGTCGCGATGAGTTAAACAGTCTTGCGAAGATAGTAGGTAAAAAAGGAGGTATCATCATGAGCCACATGCGCAACGAAGACGATGCCTATGTCGAAGCTTCTATCAGGGAGCTACTGGAGCAAGGTAAGTATTGTCCGGTGAATGTGTCTCATATTAAAGTAGTGTATGGCAAAGGCGCGGCGCGTGCCAACCGTGTATTGCAACTACTGGACTCCGCCCGTCAGCAAGGTATACAGGTAACAGCTGACTTTTACCCCTACACGGCCAGCTATACCGGCATCGCCATCCTTTTCCCGGACTGGGCCAAAAAGCCTTATGATTATCAGCAAGTGCTGCAGACCCGCCGCCAGGAATTGGCCACCTTCCTGCGTAACAAGATCATACAGCGCAATGGTCCCGAGGCAACACTGATTGGTTCAGGGCCCTATAAAGGCAAAAACCTGCAGCAGGTTGCGAAAGAGCTAAATAAGCCATTTGAGTTAGCCCTGATGGAAGACATTGGACCCTACGGTGCCGATGGCGCTTACTTCATTATGGACGAGGCCCTGCAGGAAACATTTCTGAAAGATCAGCATGTGATGATTTGCTCAGACGGCAGCCCCACCATGCGCCACCCCAGAAGCTATGGAACATTTGCCAAAGTGCTGGAGACTTATGTGGTGCAAAAGCAACTACTCACCTTGGAGGAAGCTATCCATAAAATGACAGGATTGTCCGCTAAAACGGTTGGTCTGCATGACCGCGGTCTCGTGAAGAAAGGGTATAAAGCTGATTTGCTACTGTTTAAACCTGAAGAAGTGCGTGAAAACGCTACTTATGAGAATCCACTGCAGGAGGCTACAGGGTTCAGGTATGTGCTGGTGAATGGGGTGGTCGTGCGGGAAGAAGGGCAAGGCAAACCTGAGAGAGCAGGACTTGTACTCTCAAAAAAATAAGAGGGGTAGCAAAAACTGATGCTGCCTTCCTGAAACTCATTCAATTGTTTATGATGGGTTTTACACTCTTACAGCACTACCATCCCCCACGTTCTACCACCTAATTCCCTCATTCCCGTATTACCCCATGTGAATACATGGGTTCTATGAGCATACCGGAAACAAACGGCATTTTTGCAACGCATTACTTACTAAAGGAAAAGCTAAGTTCGGGGAGGGTTGAAGAGGTCTGGAAGGCAGAAGACTGGACGGCAGAAGGGGCTCCGGTAACGCTGAGGCTGTATGCTCCTCATATCCGACTCGATCATCATAGTCTGGAGCTGCTGCAAGGGGAGCAGGAAGAGCGGGCTTTATTGCAACACCCCCATCTGCTTATACCTACGCATTTCGGCGTACATGAAGGTATACCTTTTGATGTCGCACCCCAGCAGACACAGCATACCTTGTCGCAGGCTGCGCCGCTACCAGAGCGGGAAATTGCCCGACTGATTTCCCAGGTGGGCAGTGCCCTGGCGTACTTGCATAGTAGGCAGCCCCCTTTGCCACATCGGCAAATCAACCCTGACAATATTATACTGGATGCACAGGGGAATTACATCCTGGCTGTGCCGGCCTTTAGCAGCCAGTTGCGGACCCTCTTGCACCGCGCTACCGGCACCCCGCTGGCACAGGGCACCCCCTATGCCGCACCGGAGCTGTTTGGTCCACACCCAAAGCGCACAGCTGCGAGCGATGTATTCGCACTCGGCGTGAGTTTGTACGAGCTGTGTACCGGCGAAACACCATGGCTGGGTAATGGCGGCTTAAGCCTAAGTCAGGGGGCAGAGATTCCGATCATTCCCGATCCATACTCCCGGGTGCTGAGCAACCTGGTACGCGCCTGCCTGCATCCCGATCCTGAGAAAAGACCCTCGGCACAGGTGCTCGTTGAAGAGGCGAATTATTATCTGGAATACGGCAATTGGAAACCCTATGGCACTTTTGGAAATGTGACGGCTGAGTCGATCGTATATAAACGAAGGACCTGGCTTTGGCCGACCATACTGTTCCTATTGCTGATAGCTGCGCTGGGCGCCGCTTATTACATTTTAGTTTGGAATAAACCCGGCAAGGAAATGGCTGCCGATACCGATGTAACCACCAATCTCCCAGTCATGCCCGCCATTACTGACTCATCCGTAGCTGATAGCACGACAGAAATAACCGACAGCACACCAGAAGTGGTGAAGCCGGTCACGCCAACCAAAAGGCAGCCCAGCAAGCAACCACAGGCTGCTCCGCCACAAGCGAGTCCGGCCAAACGACAAGCCCCTCCGGTTACCAAACCCGCTCCAGCACGCCCGGCGCAGCCTGCTTATCCTCAGCCAACCAGTCTGGAAGGGTACCTGAATGGCTTGCTCAACGATGAAATACCACTTCAGGTCCGTGACCGGTGGCGAACGCCCATCAAAAAGTACTTCTCCCCGGATGCCATCATCTATGCCCGAATGTATGACGCTCCTTTAGGGAGCTTCGGTGTCGGTGAGTTTATTGACATCCTGTTAAGCACTGAAGAAGGCAACAGTATTGTCATTGACAAAATCATCTACGACCCAGAGGAAGAAGGCGCAATAGATGAGATCAACGTGAGTATTATCGCCGTCCAATAATTTCTCGTTCATAAGATTCACAGCTTTTGGCTTTTTAAGGATTTTTTATAATATTTAAAAAGCTATATATCGTGTGCCTTATGTTTGGAACTCTTCTCGATCTGCAATGGAAGCAGACCCGCCGGTCGCCGGCTTATCAGAAAAGCTTGGTAGTAAAGATTATACTCGGATTCTTCATCATCTATTTTGCGCTCATATTTATTGCGCTCGGCTTTTTTAGCCATAAAATACTCGCCGAGGTTTACCCGGACCAAAGCCCAGTTGTCTCGTTCAACAGCTTCCTGCTCTTTTACTTTCTGATAGACCTGGTTTCGCGCTTCATGCTGCAAGACCTGCCGGTGCTGGCCATCCAGCCTTTCCTGCACCTGCCTGTGAAGCGGAACAAGCTCGTGCACTTTGTGCTGCTGCGCTCCATACCTAGTGTGTTTAATCTGCTAATGCTACTGGTATTCGTACCGTTTATGCTGCGCGCGGTCGTGCCAGCGCATGGCATAGGTATAGCGCTGGTATGGCTGGCCTCCCTCCTGCTGCTCACGTTCATTAACAACTTTATTCTTATCTACTTTAAGCGGCAGCTTACCTCAAACCCAAAGATCACGCTACTGCTTGCATTAGTGGTTGGAGGCCTCATGCTGCTCGATTACTGGCAGGTGCTGTCACTGCGCCAAGTCTCTTTGGTGGCTTTTGGTGCTTTGCTGCAGCAGCCCTGGCTCATTCTCGTGCCTTTGCTGGGATTGGTGGGTGTATACCTGCTCAACTACCGGTTCCTGATGCAGCACCTTTATCCGGAAGAGATCTTCATCAAGAGAGTAGCCACAGTGGAAGGCAGCGACATGGCGTTCCTGAACAGGTTTGGCGATACCGGGAAGTTGATCGCACTGGAATTAAAACTGATCTGGCGCCATAAACGGCCAAAGTCCATGGTCATGATTTCAGCTTTTCTGCTGTTTTACGGTCTTATTTTCTATACCAACAAGGTATACCTGGAAGGCTGGGGCATGCTAATCTTTGTGGGCATTTTCGTGACGGGCGCCCCGATGTTCAACTATGGCCAGTTTGTGCCGGCGTGGCAAAGCGCGCATTACGATGCCCTGCTCACCAGGCCGATCACGACTTACCAGTATGTAAGGGCAAAGTACCTCATGTTTGTACCTTCTATCCTGCTGGTAACCGTCCTGACACTCCCTTATGCCTTGTTTGGCACGAAAGTGCTTCTCATCAACCTGGCCAGCTGCGTGTTCAACATCGGCGTGAACTCCATTGTAGTATTATACTTTGCGGCGCTCAACAAAGAGCGGCTCGACCTGAGCAACGGTTCTGCCTTTAACTGGCAAGGCGTAGGCGCCTCTAAATTTGTGATGATGTTGCCCATGGTGCTGACGCCAATTGCCATCTTTCTGCCCTTTTCTTTGATGGACATCCCGCAGTGGGGCATCTTCGCACTTGCCCTGACTGGTGCGGTGGGAATCCTTTTCCACCGCCAGCTGCTTGGCATGATGGCCAAACGACTCGAGGATAGAAAGTATACCCTGGCTGCCGGTTTCAGACAGCATTAAGCAACTCCAATACCCAAAGACGAAAACATCAGCTATACCTGAAAAGAAATGAACATGATGATTGAAGTAAGAGATCTCGTAAAAGCGTACAGCGACGCCACGGTCGTGAACATACCTGCGCTGCACGTGGCGCCCGGCGAAACCATTGGTTTGGTGGGCAACAATGGTGCAGGCAAAACCACCCTGTTCAGGATGCTGCTGGACCTGGTGCGCCCCACGGACGGCGTTGTTACCTCCAAAGGTATACCCGTGGCCCACACCGATGCCTGGAAATACTATACCGGCTCGCACCTCGACGAGGGCTTCCTGATAGACTACCTGACGCCGGAAGAGTACTTTAAATTTATTGGCGACCTGCACGGCTTGTCCACCGGCGACGTACTGGAGCGCCTGCAGCCGTTTACGGATTTGTTCAACGGCGAAATATTGCAGCAGCGCAAGTACATCCGCGACTTTTCGAAGGGCAACCAGAAAAAAGTAGGTATAGCCGCCGCCGCGCTCTCGCACCCCGAGCTCCTGATCCTCGACGAGCCCTTCGCCAACCTCGACCCCAGTTCCCAGATCAGGCTGAAGAATCTGCTGCGCAGCCTGCACGAACAGCACGGCATGACCATGCTCATCTCCAGCCACGATCTCAGCCACGTCATCGAGGTGTGCAAGCGCATCGTCATTCTGGAGAAAGGGAAGATCGTGCAGGACATGCAAACCACTGAAGACACCTTGCAGGCATTGGAAGCGTACTTTACGGTATAGCTATCCCCTGTCTTCTCCTCAGGTATAAAAGCCACCGGTACACAAGCTGGTGGCTTTTGCTTTTTAATAGAAGCAGCACCGGAAGCTCATCGACCTAACAGAAAACTTTACGTTAAAACTTACAGTAGTTGAACGCAGCTAAGTTTTAGCTTGACTAAACAGGTATACCTAAGCGATCTTCCTCCATGAAAATATACCTTATCATTCTTCTATACCTGAGTCTATATCCTGCCCTGACGCAGCAGCCAGCCCGAAACGCACATCAAGCAGGAGTTGAAAAAAATAGAGAAAGTGAAATAGAACTTCACCATAACCAAAAGCCTCCTGACCTGTTAGGAATCCGAAACTTTGAAAAAATCTAACCACATTAATTTTAAGCCTATGAAATTAAAATCCATCTTTCTGCTGGCAGGATTGCTGCTGATACTGACGGCTCAGGCACAGCAAACAAAGGGCACCGATCGAATTGAAACCAAAAAAGGGCCTCTCCTCATACAACCCGTGCTACATGGCACGCTGGCGCTTACCTGGGATGGGAAAACGATCTACGTTGATCCGTATGGCGGGGCAGCAGTATTTAAAGGTATAGCTGCGCCTGACCTGATTCTCATCACCGACATCCACCCCGACCACCTCGACCTCAAAACGCTGGAAGCCATCAACACGAACAAAGCCACCATTGTAGTACCGCAGGCTGTGGCCGACAAGCTGCCAGAAAACATGAAGAAGCGGGCTGTGGTGATCGGCAACAACGATCATACCGAGCAGTACGGCATTTCCATTACGGCGCTGCCCATGTACAACCTGCCTGAAACAGAAGACTCCCGCCACCCCAAAGGCCGTGGCAACGGCTATGTGTTGAAGTTCGCTGACAAGACCGTATACCTGTCAGGAGACACAGAAGATATACCCGAGATGCGTGCGCTGCGCAACATCGATGTGGCTTTTGTTTGCATGAACCTGCCTTATACCATGGATGTGGATCAGGCGGCCGCTGCAGTACTCGAATTCAAGCCTGCCATCGTGTACCCGTATCATTACCGGGGTCAGGAAGGCCTAAGCGATGTGGAAGCTTTCAAGCGAAAAGTAAATGAAGGAGATAAAAATATTGAGGTGCGCCTGCGCAACTGGTATCCGGAAAGCAATAAGAAGTAGCCCAAAACAACCATATGATTACCATGCACGACTTCAGGCTGTACATTGAGTATGCTGCCCGTGCCATAGAAGCGATTGGCGTCCTGATCATTGCGATCGGGACAGCCACTGCGCTCTTTCACTTTATTTTTCCGCTGCGCCACAACTCCCGCCGCTCTTACAAAGTGCTCCGCCATGAACTCGGCAAAGCCATCCTGCTAGGGCTGGAGATACTGGTCGCTGCCGACATCATTGCCACTGTGGTTACAGAGGCCACCATGGAGCGTGTGCTTACGCTTGGTTTGATCGTGGTGATCCGTACTTTTCTGAGCCTCTCGCTGCAGGTAGAACTCGAAGGTCGTTTCCCCTGGCAGCACACAAGACCTGAAGCAGAACCTCCCTTAAGCACTCCACGAGATACCCATTAACTATACCTAAAATCGTAGGTATACCCTGCCTGCCTATACCCCTCCTCTAACGCACCGCAATCCTTTATTTCTTTGAAGACAACTTCTTAGTTAACATGCCGCAAACGGACCGCACTACGATATCAGACAAAATCTTCCTTTTTATTCAGAGGATGACTATCTTCCAGATCAGCTTTGATTTTCGAGACTTACAAGCGTAGCAAGGCAAATTAAGAAAACTGTCATGTGTCCATCAAACGTCATGAAATCATCTCAGCCACGGGTGCTGGCGATGGTATCACGGACTACCTGTCACGCATTCGGCACTAGCACTCAGAACTTTAACCGGATGGCATGTGTTACCCGTGAATGAAAAGCCGATGCGTCAGCCTGATGAACAGCACAACAAGCAGATCATTTGGGGCCTGTGTTAGCAATAAAAAATAAACTTTTGAAGTTAGTGTAAAAAGGTTTGTGGATTTACAGCATAAAATCAGCTATTCGACTTTCTCAAAAAAATATTATTTTTATATTTACCGCAATTCAACTTTTACCATTATTCCAAAAAACATGAAAGCATTCTTTCTTTCCTTATTGATTGTGCTGACCACAGCGGCACCAGCAGTGCAGGCACAGGGAACGGCTAAAAATGAGAACAAGTCGGCCACTGCCCTAACCGGACAGTTTAACGATCTGAAAAGCAAGTCCAACTCCTACATGGAGGGCAGCAGAGAGTATAAGGTAGTGAATGTCGGTCTGCTTAACTCATTCTGGCAAAGTGTGCAGGCCACGATCAAAGAAGTGGAGCAAAAGCAAGTCAAAGACCTGAACGCAACTCGTCAGGATCTGGAAACGGCACAGGCACGCATCACGGAGCAGGAGAAGGAAATTGAGGCCCTGAAGCTTGACAACGCGCAAAAAGAAGCTGCTGTGCAGCAAAGCGAGGATGCCGTGAACAACCTGCATGTGCTGGGCATTCCGATTCACAAACAGGTTTATGTGATCATCAACACGGCCATTATCGCCCTGCTCCTTATCGCACTGGGTGTGGTGTACACACAGTTCAAGAGCAGTAAGAAAGTGACGGACCAGAAGCGGAAAGAGTTCGACGATATTGACCGCGAGTTCGCTGAATTCAAGAAGAATGCCCGCGAGCGCGAGATCAAGATCAAGCGTGAGCTGCAAACAGAGATGAACCTGGTGGCAGAACTGAACGATCAGGTTGCTGCCCTCCAAAAGAAAGCACACGTGTAAGCAACGTATTACGAATGCCAATATGCAGAACAGGCTGCCCTACCATGGGCGGCCTGTTTTTTTATGGCCATAAGTGATCGTAAAACTTCCTTTTGCGCTTTGTTTTTCCACCCTTGCCATACATGTAGTACACAAAGTAACCGACAGCATAAAGGATGAGCACCAATGCGATGATAATGATCTCCATGATCCTCTATACGTAAAACGTGCATAAATGACATCCAACTTTTGATCACATCTGCCCATTCCGCATCTCCCTGCTATACCTGCAGCTAATAGTTCAAATAAGCCAAAGCCGTGTGACAAACTCTTGAAATTGAACGGGGCACTCGCCATCGGCACTGTAAGTCAGCTGCATTCGGCAAATCTGATTGTAGTACCAACGTATTCTTCCTTTCAACCCTCCTTCCTGCCCGGTTACAGGCTTTCAAATCTGGTACTATACAAATATCAATTCAATCGCATCCGAACCAGCACAGAGCAAGTTCCGATTGCCAAAATTTATCGGGTTCAACTTAAATCTTGCAGTTAGCAGCATATTTTGTAGGTAGTTGCTTCCCCTTTCTGCGGCATCAACGTATATAAGACAAATTTTTTTTCATATACTCCTATAGTTGATTTTAGCTAACCTGACGGGCTTTCTTATGCTTAGCAACAGTATGCCAGATTATGACAACAACAGGCACACGTCCCGGTTGGCTATACCTTTCAGTTCAGGGTAAGCTGGCTGCGTGTGCACCTAGGCTACCCGATAGGCTGAATACCTGATTGTCATTGCGCTTTAAATAAATTCTATGATTCACCAAATGAGATCATTATGAAGAACACCTTTACACTCATTTTATTCATGCTATTTGTGCTTGGCACTTCAGGTGCCTGGGCGCAGCAGCGGCAAGTCAGCGGACGGGTAACCGCCTCTGACACAGGCCAGGGCCTGCCCGGGGTCAGTGTGACCATAAAAGGCACCACCACCGGCACGCCAACCGACACAGAAGGAAACTACCAGATTCAGGTACCCGACAACAACGCTATCCTCGTCTTTCGATTTCTGGGCTACCAGGCAAGGGAAGTGGCGGTAGGCAGTCAGGCTACGGTCGATGTCACTCTTAATGCCGACGCACAGCAGCTGGGCGAGGTGATGGTAACGGCCATGGGCATCACCCGCGAGAAAAAGGCGCTAGGTTATGCCGCACAGTCGGTACAGGCAGAGGAACTGACGCAGCACCGACAGCCCAACGTGCTCAACGCCATGCAGGGCAAGGTGGCCGGTGCTACCATATCCAGCACGGGTGGTGCACCGGGGCAAGGTACCAATATCCAGATTCGGGGCATCAACTCCATTGACCCTACACGGCCCAGCCAGCCGCTCTTCGTCATCGACGGCGTGCTGATGGACAACACCACCTCCACCTTTGGGGCGGGGGCGGAGCTCCGGGGCATGAGTAACCGCCTGGCAGATATCAACCCGGACGACATCGCGAGCATCAACGTGCTGAAAGGCGGCGCGGCCACCGCGCTCTACGGTCTCCGCGGCGCAAACGGCGTGGTGGTCATCACCACAAAAAGAGGCGAGGCAGGTGCTTTGCGGGTAAGTTTGACCAGCACGGCCGGCATAGAGGAAGTGAACAAATTCCCGAAGACGCAGGACACCTATACCCAGGGCTACACCGGTGTGTACGACCCCACCAGCTTCTGGCCTTCATGGGGGCCCACGGTGGAAGAGGCTCGGAAACTCGACCCGACCCACCCCGAAAAGCTCTACAAGCACTTTGAGGATGCCTATGAAATGGGCCATCAGTTCCGGAACTCGCTCTCTTTCTCAGGCGGCAACGAGACCATCACCTACCTCTCTTCCCTCTCCCACCTGAAACACGAGGGTGTGCTGCCTTTCACGGATTTCGAAAACTTCTCTGCCCGTCTGAACACCGACGTGAAGCTGAGCGACAAAGTACGGACAGGCGCCAACTTCAACTTCTCCAAATCAGGCGGAATGCGCTACAATGCTGACCGCTTCAATGAGATGCTCAGCTACTGGTCGCCGCGCTGGGACGTGGAGGACTACAAAAAGCCCGACGGCACCATGCAGAGCTACGGCAACGATAACGCGATCTATGCGGCCTCCACGAACAAGATGAAAGACGACGTGAACCGGTTCATCGGTAGCGTGCACCTGGGCTATGCCCCTCTCAAATGGCTGGACCTGAGCTACCGCATCGGGTTGGATAGCTATACCGATGACCGGACCCGCACCGCCCCGGGAGAGCGTGGCTTTGCCGATGAACGGGTGCTGGAGGACAACGGACTGGGCTTTGTGTATGAGTATACCACGAAATTCCGGTCCATCAACTCCAACTTCATTGCCACTGCGACTACGGGCTTCGGAGAGAATTTCAATGCGACATTCCGTCTGGGCCACGAACTCTACGATGAGCAGGTGAGAAGTTTCGGGGTGGAAGGCGATGAGCTGACCGTGTTCGACTTTTTTGACCTGCGCAACGCACGCGCCCTTACACCAAGGGATGACCAGTCAGAATATCGGCTGATGGGTGTTTTCGGGGAGGCCTCCTTCGATTACCGCGACTTCGTTTTCCTTACCCTGACAGGCCGGAACGACATCACCTCGACGCTCAGCAAGACCAACAATTCCTTCTTCTACCCGTCTGTCAGTCTGAGCTACGTGTTCTCGGAGCACTTTGAGTTGCCGTCCTTCATCAACCAAAGCAAGTTGCGCCTCTCCTACGCCCAGATTGGCAAGGATGCGCCCCGCTACGCCACCTCCTCCGGTTTCTCCCCCTACACGGGCTTCCCTACGGGCTTCACCGGCTATACGCGCAGCGCGCTGCTCGGCAATGTAGACCTCAAGCCCGAATTCACAAACACCTTCGAGGCTGGTCTGGAAATGGCGTTCCTGGACAACCGCCTAGGCTTCGACTTCACCTACTACTACTCACTGAGCAAAGACCAGATTCTGCCGATCGATGTGGCCGCGTCCACGGGCTTTGTGCGGGCCGCCGTGAACTCGGGTGAGATGCGCAACAAAGGGGTAGAGATTGTGCTGAACGCGACACCTGTCAGATCAAATGACTTCAGCTGGGACACCAAAGTGATTTTCTCCGCCAACCGTAACAAGATCCTGAGCATTCGGGAAGGTCTGGAGGAGATTCCGTACGCCTCCCAATTCGGTTACCTGAGTTCTACCGTTAGCATGAAGCTTATACCTGGGCAGCCCTACGGCAACATTTACGGCTCCAGCTGGCAGCGCTACTACGGTCCCGGAGAAGAGGAAGACCCGCTGTTCATTGACGAGGACAGGCCCTTGCTGATCGGCGAGAATGGCTTTCCAGTACGTGCGCCGCTCTCCAAGCAGAAGATTGTGGGCAACTCACAGCCTGACTGGATCGGGGGCTTCACCAACACCTTCACCTACAAAGGCCTGAGCTTGACGGCCCTGCTGGATGCCCGCGTAGGACTCGAGAAATACAACCAGATGGGCAACTTCTTCTCAGCCTTCGGCATTGCCGAGTATACCGAGAACCGCAACGAGTTCAAGGTGTTTGAGGGCGTGCTGGCCGACGGTTCGCCAAACACCAAACAGGTATGGCTGGGCCAGGGAGTGGGTCCGGATGGCGTCAACTACGGCGATGGCTATTACCGCCGCTTCCACCGGGGCGTGTCAGAGGAGTTTGTGGAGGATGCCTCGTGGGTACGCCTGCGCTCGCTCACACTCAGCTACGCCATGCCCTCCCAGTGGTTTGAAGACATCTTCATCCGCAATGCCTCCGTCTCCGTGACCGGCAATAACCTGTGGCTTTCCACTGACTATTCAGGATTTGACCCGGAAAACAGCTCCAACCCGAGCGGCAGTAACGTAGATGGGTTCGCTGGTTTTACCTACCCGGCCGTGAGAAGCTACCTGTTCACCCTGAACCTTGGGTTCTAAAAAGAGAGAAACATTATGAAAAAGATAGTTAGATACGCACTCGCCTTTACGATGCTAGGCGCTGCGATGGGTTTACAAAGCTGTGAAGACTACTTTGATCTGAATGACAACCCGAACCTGGTTCCTGTTGCGCCACTAAGCGCGCTGCTCTCCACTACGACCCACAAGACAGGTCTGAACAGCCAGCGGGTGGCTGCCACCACCTCCTTTTTTGTACAGTATCTGGCCAGCCCCACAGCCGGCAGTGGCACCGACACTTACCAGGTAACAGATTACACCGGCACCTGGGATGCGCTATACCTGGCCATGGCCGACATCTACGACATGCGGCAGAAGGGAATAGAGGAAGGCGCCTCGGATTACGTGGGCGTGTCCAACATCCTCATGTCCTATCACCTGAGCCTGGTGACTGACCTTTGGGGCGATGCCCCGTATTCAGAGGGTTTCGACAACAGCACCCTGACCCCGGGTTTCGACACGGAGGAGGAACTGTATGCGGAGTCGTTGCGCCTGCTCGACGAAGGTATAGCCGAACTCCAGAAAACCGATTCCAAGGTAGTGCTCGACGAGGATAACGACCTGATCCATGGCGGCGACAAGGAGGCATGGATTATGACAGCCAACGCCTTGAAAGCCAGGCTGCTCAACAAGGTGAGCAAGCAACCGTCCTACGACCCGGCCGCTGTGCTGAGCGCTGTTGAGAACTCATACAAGTCCAACGCCGATGATGCCGAGATGGCTGTATTCGCACTCCGCAACCCCTGGGCTGAAGTAGCACGGAGCAATGCCTCCCTCATACTAGGCGGCTGGCTGTCGGAGCAGCTGGTAAACCACCTCAACGGCACAACCTTCGGCGTAGTGGACCCCCGCATATCCCGCATCACGGACCCGACGGTGACAGGAACCTTCGTGGGCACGCCGAACGGGGTGGGCAACGTAGGCCCGGCTAACAACACGGTGAAGGATGAGGTATACATCTCCCGCAATTCCCCGCTCACCGGCGAGGCGTCTCCCATTACCATTGTCTCATATGCCGAGATGAAGTTTGTTGAAGCGGAAGCGGCTTTCCGTGCCGGTGACCGTACCCGTGCCTACGACGCTTACCTGGAAGGTATACGCGCCCATATGGATAAGCTCGAAGTGCCGGTAGCTGAGCGGGAAGCATACCTAAACAACCCTGCTGTGGGTGTAGGGGCCGCCAACCTGACCCTTGACCTGATTTTCAAGGAGAAGTATGTGGTGACGTACCTCAATCCCGAAGCCTGGAACGATGCCAGACGCTTCGACTACCAGTATGCCAGCTTCACGCTGCCTGCCAACGCGGCACTGCCTACCTACATCCGCAGACTGGCATACCCGCAGGGAGAATCCAGCAAGAACCCCAATACCCCGGATTCGCCTGTCTTGTCAGAGCCACTGTGGTGGGATCAGTAGGGCTTAGGGAATTTAAAAAGTTGAGAGGTTAGAAAGGTAGAAAGTTCGGCAGTGATGTGAGTTTTCTGACTTTAGTAGTAACAAAGGCAGCAGCTGACCGGGGTGGATCGGCTGCTGCTTTTTTTGTTCATCAACTGGCGATTAACTGAAAAATCATGAAATGCAGGTATAAAATGGAGCCAGCTAGCCTTGCGAAACATTTTAGTCGCCACTTCCTAAGTTACCGAACAACAATTACATAGATAATTTCTATATTTAATGGCTGTATCTTTTAGATTCCAGGTATAGCCGCAACAGAAACATACCTTTCACTCTTATACCTGTTTTTATGAGCAAATACGGTCTGCATGGAAAACTAGAGGCAACAGCTGGCAACGGCGCGCAACTTGCCCGGATTCTCTTGGAAGCCTCCAAGTTGGTTGCAAAGGCAAAAGGCTGCCGGCTATACCTGGTAAGCCAGGAAAACACTGGCTCTGAAGCCGTATGGGTGACCGAGGTATGGGACAGCAAAGAGGACCACGACAACTCCCTGCAGGTGCCCGGCGTGAAAGAACTGATCGCACAAGCCATGCCGCTGCTGGCCGGCAGGCCTGAGAAAGGCCAGGAACTGACGGTGCTCGGAGGGTATGTTTCTAAGTAAACTCTAGCCAATTGTTCATGAGGTTATTTTTACTATCACTTGCCTTTAATTTTATAATAACCGGCTTTTGTACTGCCCAGGTCAAGCCAACCTCTACTACTTACACAGGTGTTGGGTTGAAGGGCGGCTCCAGTTCCTCTTGGTTCAGCTTCGATCCTTCTCTAAATCAAGGTGGGGCAACTGGCTACACGGCAGGCCTGTTACTGAAGCATGCCGTACAGGTGCATGAGAATGAACCCATGATGGGGATACAGGTGGAGTTGAATTGGGTGCAGCGTGGTTGGTCAGACAAAATCGACTCTGCCACTACGTATACCCGGAGACTCCATTACATTGAGCTGCCATGTGGGGGCATAAGAATACCAAAATCATAGCCAATCTCGGTCCTTCTATCAGCTACCTTGTTTCGAACCGCGATAGCATACAAGCTATCTCAGACCTGGAGCATACTGGCTATTACCAGAAAGCGATTGAAAAGCCCTGGCTCGCAGGCCTCACCCTGGGGGCCGGCCTGCAGCACACCACTGCACTCGGCACCTTGCAATTAGAAGCAAGAATTACCCAGAGCCTGAACAGCATTATGACGGAGAGACAAAAAGTGGTTTCTGCCACTAATACCAATATCACAATTACAATGGCTTATTTGCTGGAGTTCCGCCCTAAATAGGGGAGCGTTTCCAAAGCAGTAATTTTAAAAAGCTTACTTAAAGTATAGCCTGAAGTACTGTAATTTATAGTACTAAACACCCTTCTCAAATCACTATTTGCAAAAATCGCGGCAGGCCTTGCAACTCATGTTACAGAAATTGAATCCTCTTGATAACAGCTATACCTAAATCGGGTTAGTTTTCAAAACCATCAGGAGATTCACAAGATGCCAAAAAGCAAACTGACCCGACTGCTTATCACCTTTTTCTTTCTGCTCACAAGCAGCATCTCTTTCGGACAGGGCTTTCAGCTAAGCGGCACCGTTCAGAGCGCCAGACAGCAGGAGGCTATACCTTACGTCAACATCGGCATCAAAAAGAAGAATATCGGCACGGCCACCAGGCCGGATGGCAGCTTCAGAATAACCCTGAAAGAGGAAAACCGACAGGACACGCTTACCTTTTCGGCCATTGGCTACAACGAGCTTTCATTGCCCGTTTCCTCCATCCTCTCCGGCAACATCACCCTATTTGAGCTCACCGGGAAAACCACAATCCTGCGCGAAGTAGTCATCAGCAGCAAGGCACCTAAAATCAAAAAAATCGGCACCAATTCGCGCAATCCGTTCCTTCACGGCTCCGCGGAGACCGTTCACTCAGACGATATTTCGGAACTGGGCAAGTTTATCAAACTGAACAACAAAACTTCTGAGCTTCTGTCAGCCACGGTATACCTGCGCAGCAATAAACTCGACTCTGCCACTTTCCGCATCAACCTTTATAAAAATGCAGCAGGTATGCCCGGGGAGCGGTTAGTCGAGAAGAGCATCATCCGGCGACTACCACTTACGCAAGGCTGGGTCACGATACCGCTTGAGCAGTATGGCCTGGTGGTGGACGAGGATTTCTTTTTAGGTATAGAATACCTGCCTGATTATAGCAAGCACGAGAAGTATATTTTTACTTACGGCGCCGCACTGGGTGGTAGCTTCTACTCCAGAAAAGCCAGCCTGGGAGACTGGAAAAAAGGTGTAGGCGGTCGGCTGGCGGCTTATGTAACGGTCAGGCAATAACGGATTCGGCTATACCTGCATCCTATGAAAAGAGACTCTATTTTCTACGCTGTTGTTCTTCTGCTTTTTGTGTTAACTGTCCGTGCCGGAAAAGCACAAAACCTGCCTGCTCCAAACAAACAGGTGATCCAGCTCTCCGGTATGGTCTACGCAAGCGATAATTTGACGGCATTGGAGGGCGTGGCCATCTATGTGCCGGGCACAACAAGAGGCACTCACACACGCACAAGCGGTTATTTTTCGATGCCGGTCGTGGCAGGCGACACGGTGGTTTTTGGTGCCTTGGGCTACGAAAAGCTATACCTGGCCATACCTGCTGAGACAAAAGAAAACAAGCTGACGCTCAAAATCGTGCTCGAAAGAAAAGAGAATGAACTGCCTACGGTGGATGTGATGCCCTGGGCGACGGAGTATGATCTGAAGCAAGCCGCACTGCGGACAAAACTCCCCGCGGAGCTTAAAGATCAACTCCCTGTTTTACCGCCACCTGTCGTGTACAAATCGATTACGGAAATGCCCGCTATGGATGCAAACGCCAACTTCCGCTATGGGCAAAGCATACAACAGAATCAGCGGGAGGCACGGTTTAAGGTGCCTGACATTCTGAAAATTTTCTCCATCCCGATCCGCTATTACTAAGCCTTGTCAGGTATAGCCTTAATGCCGTCAATTTAAGGAAAGATGTAATTAAAAAGCTGATTCGGACATCTTTGTCCGAATCTTAATCTGCTACGGACTTCCAAGTCCGCGTTTACCAGCGCACGGGGATGTGGACATCCCCAACAGTTAGCTTCGAGACATGGATGTCCCGAAGAGCATCTGCCTAACGACCAATGAATTTAAAGCTTTCCAGGTATAGCCTAAGCTTCCTGCTTATCAAGGTTAAAGAGTGCACTCAGGCCTTCCAACAGCGCCTCGGACTCACCACGCTGACAGGCCGCTTTCAGCTCCAGGGCAGGCAGTTTCACGATCTTGTTGAGGATGTTTTTGGTGATCGCCTCTACCAGCTCTTTCTGCTCATCGCCCAGCTTTTTGGTATAGCGGGCCAGCTCCTGCTGACGAATCTCTTCCAGGCGGCTTTTGAACTGCTGCAGGGCCGGCGACATCGCCATCTCGCGGGTCCAGGTGTTGAATTCAGTCATCGCCTCAACAATGATTTCTTTCACCTGAGGGATAGCGGCCATGCGCATGGTCAGCGCTTCGGTGGCACGGTTCCGGATATTGTCTACGTTGTATACCTTCGCGTTTGGCAAAGCTTCAATGGCAGCGTCGATGCTGCGCGGCATGGAAAGGTCCACAAAGAATTGAGGGGCATTTTCACCGAGCTGCGCTACATCAGCCTGCCCGATAAAGAAGCAGTCGCCCGGTACGGATGAGATCACCACGTCCGCATTCGCCATTTCTTCCCACACGTTTTCCCAATAGATCGCACGGGCATTTGTCTTTTGAGCCAGCTCCAGTGCTTTGTGATGCGTACGGTTGGCGATGGTGATGTTGCTGATCTTCGACTTGCCGAAGTTGTCGCACACATCAGCGCCTATCTCCCCCACTCCGATCATCAGCACGCGCGGGTCAGCCATGCCTCTGGTCAGCTCTTCTACCAATTCCACCGTGGCGTACGACACCGAAGCAGCGCCGTCAAAAAAGGCGGTCTGGTTGAACACCTGCTTGTTGGTAAAGAAAATGGTATGCATCAGCCTGTGCAGAAACGGGCCGGCCATGTTGGCATCAGCCGCCCACTGGTAGGCTTTTTTCACCTGGTTGAGTATCTGCATATCGCCTACCACCTGCGACTCCAGCCCCAGCGACACATAAAATAAGTGCTGCACGGCCTGCTGGTGGTCGGTGATGTGTTGGAAGTATGATGAGATCTCTTTTGTCGCGATAAAGCCTTTCTCAATAGCGATCAGTTTAATGATCTCGCGCGACAGGTCCTGCGCAGCGGTGTAGTACACCTCTGTGCGGTTACAGGTAGAAAGCACCATCACATCCTGCGCTTCGGTGAATTCGCTTATCTTATCGAGCAGGTTACGGCAGCCGATCTCGTTCAGCGATACGGCTTCACGAATGGCGATAGGTGCTTGCTTGTAAGATAATGTAAGGGCCTTAAACTGATTTTGCATGTCTTTCTCTCAGATACAATGCAAATTTCTTAAAAGCTGGGTTCGTAAAGTATGACATTCGTCATTTTCAGGCAGGAGAAATGTCAGTGTTTCCCCTAATTCCGCATCCGCTCTAGTTTCTGCGCATTCAGAATCGTGATCTTGCTGCCCCGGGTATCGATCAGGTTCTCCTCCTTGAAATCGGCCAGCGTGCGGATAACGGTCTCTTTAGAAGCCCCCACTATACTGGCCAGGTCCTCGCGCGTAATCGATACTTCTGACTTGTAGTTCGGGTCTTCCTTGTACTGCTTCTCCACAAAGAGCAATGCCTCTGCCACACGCTTGCGCACCGAGTTGTAGGCCAGCTTCAGCAAGCGCTCCTCCCGGTCGGCCAGGTTGTCGGACAGTATTTTGATGAACTTGCCGGCCACATCGCGGTTCTGGTAAAGCAAGGTATAGAAGTCCTCCCGCGGGATGATGTATACCTCCGAGTCCTCCAGCGCCATTGCCGACTCGCGGTAGGCTTTCTCTTCCAGCAAATCGAGGTAGCCGATAAAGTCACCGTCTTTGTAGAGGCAGGTGATGTACTCCCGGCCTTCTTCATTCGATTTGTAGGTCTTGATCTTGCCTTTGTTGAGGAAGTACAGGTTGCTTGGGTAATTGCCCTCTGAGAACAAATGCTGTTTTTTGCGGAACACCGTCACGCGGCGGTTTTCAGAGATCAGCTTGTTGAGCTCCTCGTAGCCTTTCGCCTCCTGAATGAAGTTGTCGAGCCCCTGCACATTGCGCTGAAACTCGGCCTTCACGATCTCGTTTTTCTTCAGGCGCATTTCTACCACGTCCAGCAACTCCACATCATCAAAGGGCTTGGTCAGGTAGTCGTCGGCGCCCAGGTTCATGCCTTTGCGGAAGTCGTCTTTCTCTGATTTGGCCGTCAGAAAGACAAAGGGAATACTGGCCGTTTCGGGGAACTTGCTGAGCATGTGCAGTACGCCGTAGCCATCGAGCTGGGGCATCATGATGTCGCAAATGATCAGGTCGGGGTGTTCTTTCTTGGCCAGGTCCACGCCGAGTTTGCCATTGGGCGCTTCGAGCACCTGGTAGTTGGCCAGCGTCAGGATCTCGGCTGTGTTCTCGCGGATCTCCTGGTTGTCTTCAATCAGCAATATCTTTTTCATATCTGTGCGGTATATGGCAAAGTGATGGTGAACGTGGTGCCGTGGCCCAGTTGGCTTTCATAGCGCAACTCGCCACCCATTATTTCAACGTATTTTTTTACAATATTAAGCCCCAGACCCGTTCCTTGTATATTGGTGACGTTCTGGGCTCTGAAGAAAGGCGTAAACAAATGCGTCTTGTCTTCGTCAGGTATACCAATCCCCTCGTCGCGCACTTCCAGCGTGATCACACTCCCTTCGATGGCTGTCATGAACCATATCGTGCGGTCCTCACCGGAGTATTTGCTGCCGTTGGAGAGCAGGTTGATCATCACGTTGCGCATGAGCTGCTTGTCCAGGTATACCGTCAACTGGGTGCCATCGTGCCGGTATTCAATGCGCTGCCCCTCTTTCAGGTAGCCCTGCATTTCGTCGACCACCTCTGCCGAAAAACTCTGCAGATCAAAGGTGCTCGGCACGTTGTGTATCTTGCCCTCCTCCATCCTGCTGATGGACAGAAAGTCGTTAAGGATGTTGGTCAAATTGTGAACCGCCGACTTGATGCGGCCCACATGCTTCAGGCGCTTTTCATCGTCTTCAGCCGTCTTGTACTTGGTGATAAGGGAGGCCGATGACAGCACGGTGCTAAGCGGGGTGCGAAACTCGTGCGAAGCGATGGTCACGAACCGCGACTTGAGTTCGTGCAGTTCCTTCTCTTTTTGCAGCGCCTTGTAGATTTCGGTCTGTGCCTTTTTCAGGGTGCGGTTCGCCTTCTCCAGGTTCTGTATGGCCGCGGCCAGTTCCTGTGTACGCTCCTCTACCCGTTGCTCAAGTTCCGTGTTCAGCTTCTGAATCTCGGCCAGACTCTTGGCGTGCTCAATGCTATATCGGATCGAGCGCTCCAGGTCATAGGGGTTGAAAGTGCCTTTCACCAGGTAATCCTGGGCACCGGCCCGCATGGCTTTCTCGTCAGTTTCGCGGTCGCTTTGGCCTGTCAGCAGAATGAACGGAGCGGCTATACCTTCGTTCACCGCCTGTGTGATCAATTCTAAGCCATCGTGCGCCCCCAGCCTGAAATCGACCAGGTATACATGGTGCCGCTGCTCCCGGATGATGTCGATCGCCTCTTTAAAGGACGGCGCCCACTCCAGCAAGTAGTTACGCCCGGGAATATCGTCCATAATATCCCGCGCAATGATGAAATCGTCTTCATCATCATCCACCAGCAAAACACGAATTCTGTCAGGCAAAGCTTTTCTTAGTTAAAAGTTGAGAGTTAAGAGTTAAAAGTGAGTAGAGTTCTGGGGTACGCCTGATTTTTCAACTCAACTACTGTTGAGGCGCGAGCCTACGAGAGCCAGCGAAGATGATAAAAATTCGAGGCATGTCGATTCATATTCCAGATTTCTCACTAGCGTTCGAAATGACAGGCAAGATAAAACTCATAACTTTTAACGCTTAACTAAACTACGGTTTCGGCAGTTCTACTATTTCGAACCAGTATTTGCTCAGGGTGCGCATCACGTCTACAAGTGAACTGAAAGTGACCGGTTTGGTGATGAATGAGCTCACGCCCAGGTCGTAGGTGCGCAAGATGTCCTCTTCAGCTTTGGAGGTGGTAAGCACTACCACAGGCAGCACGCGCAGGTGCTCGTCGGCCTTTATTTCCTTCAGCGCCTCGCGGCCGTCCTTTTTCGGCATGTTCAGGTCAAGCAGAATAAGGCCGGGCGTCTGGTACTTTTCCTTGTCGGTAAACCTGCCGCGGTTGTGCAGGTAGTCCATCAGCTCTTCGCCGTTTTCTACAAACTGAATGGCATTGCTCAGACGGTTCTCGTCCAGGGCCTCCTTAATGAGCATGCGGTCTTCGGCGTCGTCGTCGGCTATCAGTATCACAATAGGTCTATTCGATTTCATAGATGATTACTCGTTCAGGTGAGTTTTTGCTAAAGTAACAATAAAATGCGTACCCTCCCCCGGTTTACTTTTGGCTGTAATATCGCCCCCATGTCGGATCGCGATTTTACGGCAGATGGCCAGCCCTATACCGGAGCCTTCGTACTTCTGTCCCTCCAGTCGCTGGAAAATGTTGAAGATCCGGTCCAGGTATTTCTCCTCGAAGCCGATTCCGTTGTCCTCCACGTGCAGCTCCACCAGTTCGTCGCCCGGGGTGGAGGTCAGGTGGGCTTTCAGCTGCAATTCTTTGGCGTATACCTTTACCACGGGCTCCACGTCGTCTTTGCGGAACTTGATGGCATTGCTGATCAGGTTCTGCAATAACTGGCGCAACTGGGTAGGCTCTGCCTGAATGACGGGCAGCGGCCCCACCTCCACTTTGGCATGGGCGTTTTCGATGGCAATCTCCAGATCCGATACCACGTCGTGCGCAATCTGGTTCAGGTCCGTATCCACAAACGGCTTTGACTTGGAGGTAACCCTGGAGAAGGTGAGCAGGTCGTTGATCAGGTTCTGCATCCGAACGGCCGCGTTGAGCATGCGGTCCACGTAGTCCTTGCCCTGCTCGCTCAGGTTCTCGTACTCTTTTATCTTGAGGCGGTCGCCAAATGCCTGAATCTTGCGGAGTGGCTCCTGCAGGTCGTGCGAGGACACGTAAGCAAAATCCTGCAGCTCACGGTTGCTTCGCTCTAGCTCTGCTGCATAGCGGCGCAGGCGCTCCTCGGTTATTTTCTGGCGGGTGATGTCGTGTATGAAGCCGGTGTATACCTTGCGGTCGGCCAGCTTCACTTCGCTGATGCTCAGGTATAGCGGGAAAATGGTGCCGTCTTTTTTGAGCCCGGTTACCTCGCGGCCCACGCCTATAATGCGCTTTTCGCCGGTCTCGTGGTAGTGGTGCATGTAGTTGTCATGCAGGCTCTTATCAGGCTCGGGCATAAGCATGTTGATCTTCCGGCCAATCACCTCCGATTCGCCATAGCCGAACAGCCTGCAGGCGGAGGGGTTGATCATCTCGATGACACCACGCATATCAATGGTAATGATGCCATCCACAGCGGTCTGGATGATGGAGTTGATCCGGCTTTCGCTTTCGCGCAGTGCGACCTCCGTTTTTTTAAGATCGGTGATGTCGTGGATGATGCCGGTAAAGATCTGCTTGTCGTGCAGGTTCACCTCGCTGATGCTGAGCAGAAAAGGGAACACGGTGCCGTTTTTCTTTTTGCCCAATACTTCGCGTCCTTTGCCGATGATCTGCCCTACCCCCGTGCGATGGTAGTTGTCAAGGTATTTATCGTGCAGACTATGGTCGGGCTCCGGCATGAGCATTCTCACGTTATTACCGATAATCTCCTCTGGTTGATAGCCAAAAATATTGGCCGCAGCCGGATTTACGGTTTCTACAGTGCCTCTGCGGTCGATGGTGATGATGCCGTCGATCGCTGTTTCGATGATGGCTTTCAGTCGCGACGCATTGTCTATAAGCTGATTAGATGGCTTTTCGTACTCTTCCAAGTGTGTTTATTTTCCTAAATATAAGCAGTACGGGACTATTCTCAAAAAAGTGCCCGTATACCTGTTTCAGGAGCATCAACTAAAAACGCGTTATCCTGGCTGGGCCGCCCCTCAGGCAGTGTTTCCGTCACGGAATGCCCGCCAACGCTTTCCCGCCTGGCGAGTGCGGCTTTCGTAATTAATTCCGCTACCGTGAGTAGATTCTGTAGTTCCTGCACTTCCCGCTGTGTACCTGTCATATAGGCTATACCTTTCATCTTCCGTTGCAGAGCGTCGATTCTAGCCTGGCAACTCAGCAGACCTTTTGCGGAGCGTACAATACCGGCCTGCTCCCACAGGAGCGTCTGCAGTTTCGAACGGTTCCGCTCTATTTCTGCCCGCATGCCCAGCCACAACGTTCCTACATAGTTTTTCTCCAAAGTCATATCAGGTATAGCCTGCATTGGCATCGGAGCCAGGCCTACCACCTGCCTAGCTGCACTTTGCGCAAACACCACCCCTTCCAGCAATGAGTTGCTGGCCAGCCGGTTCGCCCCATGCACGCCCGTACAAGCGACCTCCCCGACGGCGTATAGCCTATCAATGGAAGTTCGCCCCTGCATATCCGTTTTCACACCACCGCATTGGTAATGGGCTGCCGGCACGACAGGTATGAGCTGCTTTTCCACATCAATGCCAATAGTGGCACACTTATGATAAATAGAAGGAAAGTTTTCCCGCACCTTTCCAGCAGGCAGATGGCGCACATCCAGGTATAGACAGGGACTTTGGTGATGCTGCATTTCGGTCAGCACGGCGCGGGCCACAACATCGCGCGGCGCTAGCGAACCCAGTGGATGGTAGTGGTGCACGAAGCGGCTGCCGTCCGGCAGAACCAGTTCCGCCCCTGCTCCCCGCAAGGCCTCGCTGATCAGGAAGACCTCGCCGTTTGGTTGGTACAACGCGGTCGGGTGAAACTGGAAGAACTCCATGTTTTGGATGATGGCGCCCGCTCTTGTAGCCATGGCCAGGCCGTCGCCGGTGGCTATACCTGGGTTGGTGGTATACTGGTATACCTGCCCGGAGCCGCCGGTGGCCAGCACCACCGCTTGCGCCCGTATAGACCGAACCTCCTGCGTGTGCAGATCCAGCACCTGTACGCCATAGCAAAACGTACCTGAATTGCTGGTATCCGTGAGTAGCTCTATACCCATCTGATGCTCCTGCACGGAGATGATCGGGTGGCGCCGCACAGCCGCTTCCAAAGCCTGCTGTACGCTGCGTCCCGTGTGGTCTTTTACATGCACAATGCGGTGATGGCTGTGGCCGCCTTCCAGACCAAGTGCCATATTCCCAGATTTAACTTTGTCAAAACCAACCGCCATACCTTGCAGCCAGCGGATGGCTGCCGGGGCCTCCTGCACCATATAGCGCACTGCAGCTTCGTCGCATACCCCGGCGCCCGCCTCGAGCGTGTCCTGCACGTGCTGTTCGAAGGAGTCGGTTGGGTCCAGCACAGCGGCGATGCCTCCCTGCGCGTAGGCCGTGTTGGTTTCGGAGAGGTGAGCTTTGCAAAGCACCAGTACGCGGCCATGGGCAGCGGCCTGCAGGGCAAACGTGAGCCCCGCAATGCCACTACCCAACACCACGAAATCAAAATCCGGCGCTTTCATTGTTATTTAAAAGGACAAAAGATTTTTGGCCAAAGGACCAAAGACTCTCGGGTCGCTGTAAAGTACCTTCTCAACCATACCCTATTTTCAAAACAGTGAATTCTACGAGAAGGCCAGCATCCGCTCAATCGGCAGCAAAGCTTTCTGACGAATTTCTTCTGGCAGATCCACGGTATATAGGCGCTCCGATCCGGTACCAATGGCCCGCAAAGCCTGCAGCGTACGCTGTATCGTGATCTGCTTCATGTGCGGACACTTGATGCAGGGCACGATGAATTCCTTCTCCGGGTACATGCCCCGCAGGGTTGCTCCCAGGTCGCACTCCGAACCCAGAATAAACTGACGAGACTTGCTCTCCCCCACAAAACGGAGAATATCGGATGTGCTGCCTACGACGCCACCTGCCTCGGTCAGGGCGTCGGCTACCGTATCGTCCGGCACTTCCCAATGCACGAGCACCTGCGCTTCGGGGTACATCATTTTGAGTCCGTTGATGCGCTGTGGCGTAAACTGCTCGTGTACCTCGCATTTGCCTTCCCACAAAATCAGTTCTCTGCCGGTCTCTGCTTTGATGCGGGTCTGCAGGTTGCGCCCCATGAACAGGTCCGGCAGGAAGATCAGACGGTCGGAGTCGAAAGACCGGGCGATGTCCATGGCGTTGCGGGAGGTGCAGCAGATGTCAGCTTCGGCTTTGGTCTCGGCGTAGGTGTTGATGTAGGCCACCACCGGCACGCCCGGGTACTGCGCCTTGAGTTTGCGCACATCGGCCCCCGTGATGCTCTCGGCCAGCGAGCAACCTGCCTCAAAACTCGGCAGCAGCACTTGCTTGGCGGGGTTCAGGATCTTGGCGGTCTCGGCCATGAACTTCACACCACAGAAAATGATGTTGTCGGCCTCCACGCTTTTGGCGGCCACACTCAGGCCAAGCGAGTCGCCCACAAAGTCGGCGATGCCGCCGTCGTTGTGGTGCACCTGCAACTCAGGCGACATGTAGAAGTGCGACAAAATCACCGCGTTCTTCTCGCGCTTCAGTTCCCGGATCTCTTCCACCACCTCCTGCAGGGCGGCAATCTCTTCGGTTTGGGCAAAAGGGTGCATGGCTCTGAATTTTTCAGAGAAGGCACCCCGTGTCAGGGTCGCTGTCATGGTATGTTTTAGAATGGTTTAAGCGATGCCGCGGACAGAGCCATTCAGCATTTCTTCGGGTTGGTTTTTAATGAAATATTTTCCGGTTTTCACGTCGTCAACCAAGCTCTTTATCGTTTTCTCGCGGAACACCTGCAGCAGGTGGTTGCGGTATACCTTGATTTCATCGTGGAGCGGACACGGGTGAATGTCAGAGCACTGTTTCATGCCCATACCGCATTTTCTGAAGGCCTCCAGTCCGTCGATAATGCTGATCACTTCCAGTAAGCTGATCTCGCTGGCGGGACGGTGCAGGAAGAAACCGCCATGCGGGCCTTTGATGGAGGCGATGACGCCTTTGCGCACCATATCCTGCAGGATCTTGCCTATAAAATGGGTGGGCAGTTCCAGTTCGTTGGCTATCTCTTTTATACCCACACGTTTGCCTTCTTCGTCCGCCATCGCAATGTACACGATGGACCGCAGGGCATATTCTGTTGTTTTCGAAAGCATAACCTTATCTTAAATCGGGGTGCAAAGCTATCAGGTATTTCCTAATTGTCGCATCCCTTCCTCACTTATCATATCCGGCGTCCACGGCGGAAGCCATACCAGTTCCACTTCAATATCCAGATTCGGGAAGCGCTTGTGCAGCATTTGCTCAGCCGACTTCGTGATGGTGCCACTCATGGGGCAGCCCGGCGTGGTCAGCGTCAATTCTATGTGCAGCTTCTCCTCCTCTTCCTTTAGGGTCACTTTATATACAAGTCCAAGGTCGACAATGTTTATGCCCACCTCCGGGTCGATGATGTATTTGAGCGCTTCATACGCTTCGTTGACGATCTCCTGTTCCTGCGTTTTCATAATCTATTAGCGTTCTGAGTCCCGATTTCTTAATCCTGAGTCATTTAATTTGCTCCTTTTGCTGCCTTTTCGTACCCGAATGGCTTTAAATCTTTCACTTTGTGCAGCACCACTTTAAACACGTTGCCAGCATACAGCACCGCCGCTATGCTCAACAGCACGGCCCCCAGCAAAATAACGGGTTGCTCAGCCAGCAGCACACCCACCAGCAAAGTCACCAACCCTACGATGTAGGTGATGTTCTGCCAGCGCAACAGTGCTACGCTGTACAGGTCCTTCGGCATAGGCGTTTTAAAGCGGCCCACGTAGTCTTCGTAACTGTGCATCCAGACAATGAAGGGAAGCGTCTTAAAGGTCTGCCCCAGAATCAGCGCCGACACAAAGCCAAAGAAGATAGATAAGCCATACACCAGGTATAGCGCCGACAGCAAACGTTGCGGCAGTCCGAACTGCAGCGTCACTACAAAGACCAGCACGATGGGCAGGATCAGCAGCGTCAGGGCTACAAAGGTCTGTTTCATACCCAGGTCCAGATCCGGGCGTTTGCCGAGGCACTTGGCCTGGTACAGGAAATAAAGGAAGCAAGCTATACCTGCCACAACCATCACCGCATAGAGCGCATAGAAACCGGTGTGCAGAAACAGGTGATCTGCCGCAAAAAGCACCAGTCCCCCGTTGATCAGGTAGTAGCACCAGTTCAGGCTCCGGGTATCTTCGGGGTGAGCCAGCAGGAACATCGGGATCAGTTTGGAGCCTACGCCCACGATCAGCAGCAAAAACCACCCGGCCATACCGATGTGAGCATGCAGCTGCAGATAATGCACGTGGTCCTGCGGCAGGAACGGATACTGAAAGTTGAAAACCATCAGCACGCCGACCAAGCCCGTCGCCACTAGCCATACCACGGAGGTTACCATAAAGTCGGCCTCTATACCCCATTTATTCACTTGCCGTGCGGTCTGCACGACGTTATAAGCAAAGAGCAGAAACGATATAAAGAGCAGGCAGGCCGCTATATGCATCGTGCTGCCTACCCAGAAATTCCAGAACGAGACCGTGAGCAGCACAGTACCTGTCGACAGCAAGGCAAAGGCCCAGGTTCCTAGCTTCTCACTGTAAAGCCGCACCTCCAGCACAACAGGCAGCAATTGGTAAACTGAGCCGAAGATGATCATCGTCGCCCAGCCCAGCGCCGCCACGTGGGTGAGCGTGAGCAGCTTCGGATGGAAATAGTGTCCCCCGAAAGCATCTGTTGAGAAGAAAAGCAGCAGGCACAGCACCACAAAAGACACCGCCGCGAAGGCATAGTGCGGCAGCACAAGCCATTTGGAGGGTGAGTTGGATACAGTTGCGGCGCTCATGTGTTTGATTGTTGGTTGTTGGTTGTTAATCGTTCATTTCTTTCATTGTCATCTCGAATGTAATGAGAGATCTGAAGCATCAATTTCTATTCGCAATATCCAGATTTCTCCCGATGGTCGAAATGACAATAGTCATTCGAAAAGACAGCATTAGTACAGGATAGAGTCTACCTGTATAGCAACAAATACACTTCGTTCGGCCCTACTTCTTCTATACTTACCTTAAATCCCCGCTCCGTCAATTGTGGTAGCAGGAACTGGGGTACTTTGCGGTGGTGTACATACAGCGCCTCCCCTTCAGGCAGCGTTTCGAGCGCGCTGAGAATGGACACCATCGGCTGTGGCATTTCCATCTGGCGCACGTCTATTTGCTGCAGCTTGCCGCTATACCTGGCCAACAGGTCATCAAAGTTTTCCTCGCTGGCAGCGGAAATTGCTTCTACCTTTTCCCCCACACTTTGTTTCTTGAAATAGGTCTTCACCAGGTTAGGCCCCAGCGTTTCGGTATAGTAGGCAAAGCCTTTGGGGCGCACAATGGCGATCAGCGGAATCGGCTCGAAGGTGTTCACAATGCAGAGCACCTGTTCTGTACTCAGCTTGTTCACCGCGTCCATGATCTGTAGAAAAGGATCGTCGCCCTTGGCGATGGTATCGCGAACGTCCAGCACGATAATGTTTTCCTGACTCAGGTTCGCCATGAAGGCTGGTTTTTCCAGCACGTCAGCTTCCATAGGTATAGCTCGTTTGTTGTGCGTTGGTTTTGACGCGATGCTGAAGCCCAGCGGTTCCAGCTTTTCATAGAAATCCTCCACCCGGCACTTGCCAATGCGGGCAGCGTCGGCGATGGTTACCCGCGAAGCCAGCACTTTGCGCAGCACGGGATTCCGCAGCTTCTCAAAGTGCTTGTTGATCGACACGATGGCCTCTATCGCCGCAGGGTTCTCCCGCAGAATGGTCGAGATGCGTGTGGTGGCAGACAGTTCCATGGTTAGGCAGCTTTTTTATTTTCCCAGAAAGCGGGCTCAAATTCGTCTTTCGGCTCCTGTAGGTCATGCTCCAGCAGTCTGCCCACATCGGCCAGTTCCTCCGGTTCAGCCATGATTTGCAGGTATGGGAACAGCTCGCGTTCTTCCCAGCGGATGTGGTCGGTCAGGTCCTGCTGCAAGGTTGATATCAGCGAGGTATTCAGGTTCTTTTGCTCGTTGATCAATCCGATAATGGCTTCGATCAGCTGGTGCTCTTCATGCATCCTGATGGAGTTCACATCATCCCTTGGCAAAAGTCTTTTCACGATCACTTCCTCCTCCAGGCAGTGCGCTTTCAGGATGGTTTTCCAGAAATACTCAATGTACTGGCGCATCATCTCAAAAGAGGTGCCGTTGGCCATACCTTGCTTCAGTTTCCAGCAGAACAACAGTCCGAAGTGGTGCTCCCGTGAGAGAGGCACCAGGCTCTTGTCTCGTTTCAGTGGTTTTGGTTTTGTTGCAGTTGTCATAGTGGTGGTGGGCATTGCCCGTAGTAGGTTAATTTTTCTGATAAATTTCAGGAAAAGAGTGGGGAATGTTTGACATCCCCCTACCTCCTTCTTTTTCGAGGGTCCCTACCCCAAGAGGACTTTCTCCTATCTTTTGTCATCCTGAAAGGACCCTGGTTACGAGTAGCATAGGCTTAACCTCCCTTCTACCAAGTTTCTTAACAGAAAGACAATCAATTCTAAGTGACCTTAAAAGGAGACTCTCTTTGTTGGAACAGCACTTATTTCGAACTAAATAAATCCTGTCAATCCTGGGGGTAGGGGCCCTTTTTATAATCCTGAAAATCCTGATTCAGACATATTAATTCAGCACTTCTTTCTCCAGCTCCACTGCTTTCACGAACAGCACGTTGTTCTCGAGGTGGATGTGGCGGTGCAGGTCTTCTTCGAACTCCTGTAGTTTCGAGAACATTACTCTATACGTGGCGCAGGCGTCTGCTGGCAAGGTATAGTCGTCGGTTAGTCTGCGAATGGCTTCCAGTTCGCCGCCGGCTGCCTCGTGCTCCATCTCCATCATGTTGATCGGGTTCTGGATGCTGCCGAAGGCCGGACGGTCGATCTTCACGCCGTTTTTCTTGGCTTCTGCCATTTGCTTGATGAAGGGGAACAACACGCGCTCTTCTTTCGGCATGTGGGCTTCCAATTCGTTGGCGATGTTCACAAAGTGCTTGGCTACTTCAATTACCTCCGGGTGACGGCTGCCGTGCACACGGGCTACTTTGGTGGTATATTCATATAGTGTAGGTATAGCCTCACGCACATAGCTGTGGTGCATGTTCACGATGTAGTCGCCCAGGAAGCCCAGGTCCCACTTCTCGTATTCGTTGCCACGGGCGGCTGCACTGCCTGTCTCTGGCATGGCGTTCAGTTCGCTCTCTACCACTTCTGGGTTAATGCCTTTTTCTTCGCACACCTGCTTCAGCGATTTCTTGCCCCCGCAGCAAAAGTCGATGCCGTATTTTTTGAACACTTGCGCCTTGCGGTAGTCTTTGGCCACCAGTTCGCCAACGGTCTCTCCTTCTTCTTGTGTCAGTTTTGAGATCTTCACTTCCCATATCTCCGGTCCCTGCAACAGGTATTCCCACTTAAAGGTATTGCCGCGCTCGCCTAGCAGCTGGTAGTACAGCGGCTTCGGGTCGTGGTCGTTGTGAATCACAAAAGCTTCGCCGCCATTAAGGTTATCAAACCACTGGAAAATGGTCGGGTGCTTCATGCGTGGCTCCAGTACTGTTACGTCTAATTTTTCTATGGTTTCCATGGTGTTTTTTTAGTTGAATAATGGGTTGTAGATGATTGCCGATGTAAAAGTATGCACTAGCAAAACAAAATAAAAGATAAAAAGGTCTTTTTTTCTTAAATATTTTTCTGATATATTTATGAAACCATTTATCAAGCCTTCAGACAGATAACAAACCACTGATAATCATACCATTAAAGAAAAGCCATTTTATGAAAAAAGAGAAATCAAAAAGCGGTGGACTCCCCATTCTCCGTTATTTTACCCGGCAAGGTGAGAGCGCCTATACCTTGTTTGACTATGAAAAAAGGTCTTCCACCATCCGCGATCCTACCGGAGCAATCGTGGCTGAGATAAAGGATGTGGAAGTGCCTGCCAACTGGTCTCAAATTGCCACTGACATCCTCGCTCAGAAGTACCTGCGCAGGGCGGGCGTGCCGCAGCCCGATGGCAGTACGGGATCAGAAAAATCGGTGAAGCAGGTGGTGCACCGCCTGGCGGATTGCTGGAGAAGCTGGGGCGAAGGAAATGGCTATTTTAAGGGCAAGGAAGATGCGCAGGCTTTTTATGATGAACTCGTGTACATGCTCCTCGGGCAGTATGCCGCGCCCAACTCGCCGCAGTGGTTCAACACGGGCCTTTACTCCTCTTATAATCTAACCGGCAAAGCGCAGGGACACTATTATGTAGATCATCAAACGGAAGAGTTAAAAGAATCGACTTCGGCCTACGAGCGACCGCAACCGCATGCCTGCTTCATACTCGCCGTAGACGATGACCTCGTGAACAAAGGCGGCATCATGGACCTTTGGGTGCAGGAAGCCCGCATCTTCAAGTATGGCTCGGGCGTGGGTACCAATTTCTCCAATATCCGGGGCAAGGACGAAGCCCTGGGCGGTGGCGGCAGTTCTTCGGGTTTGATGTCTTTCCTGAAGATCGGCGACCGGGCGGCAGGGGCTATCAAATCAGGGGGCACGACAAGGCGGGCGGCCAAGATGGTGTGCCTCGACCTCGACCATCCCGAGATCGTGGAGTTCATCAACTGGAAAAAAGAAGAAGAGAAAAAAGTGGCGGCCCTGATTGCGGCGGGCTACTCCTCGGACTACAACGGCGAAGCCTACCAAACCGTGTCGGGACAGAACTCGAACAACTCGGTACGGATTCCGAATGACTTTTTCAAGGCACTGCAAAACGACGAGCCGTGGCACCTGCGCGCCCGCTCCACCGGCAAGGTGATGCAGTCTATACCTGCCCGCAAACTGTGGGACCAGATAGCCGACGCCGCTTGGTCCTGCGCCGACCCGGGACTGCAGTTCGACACGACCATCAACGAGTGGCATACCTCTCCTGCCGAAGGGCCTATCCGCGCCTCGAACCCCTGCTCGGAATACATGTTCCTCGACAACACGGCCTGCAACCTTGCCTCCCTCAACCTGATCCGCTTCTTTGATGAAGCGACGCAGACATTTGATGTAGCCGCTTACCGCCACGCCTGCCGCCTCTGGACCATGGTGCTGGAGATCTCGGTGCTGATGGCGCAGTTCCCTTCCGAAGAAGTGGCCCGGCGTTCTTACGACTACCGTACCATTGGCCTCGGTTATGCCAACCTCGGCGCTTTGCTGATGGTGCAGGGCCTGGCCTACGACAGCGACGAAGCCCGCTCGGTAGCTGCCGCGCTCACCGCGATTATGACGGGCACTTCCTATGCGACCTCTGCCGAGATGGCCGCCGAACTGGGTGCTTTTCCAAAGTATATACTCAACGAAGAAGCTATGCTGCGCGTCATCCGCAACCACCGGGCGGCCGCGCACAACCAGCCTGAAGCCTACGAAGGCTTGGCTATACCTGCCGTTCCGCTTGCCCCTGACCTTTGCCCCGATTACCTCCACCAAGCCGCTTGTGCTGCGTGGGACGAGGCACTGGAACTGGGCCAGAAACACGGCTACCGCAACGCACAGGCTACGGTCATCGCCCCGACCGGCACTATCGGTTTGCTGATGGACTGCGACACGACGGGCGTGGAGCCTGACTTTGCGCTGGTGAAGTATAAGAAGCTGGCTGGTGGCGGTTATTTCAAGATCATCAACCAGTCTATACCTGCCGCGCTCCGAAAACTGGGCTATACCGAAGCCGAACAACAGGCCATTGTGAACTACGCCAAAGGCCACGCTACTTTTAAAGGTGCTCCGCACATCAACGAGACCTCGCTGGCTGCTTCCGGCTTCACGCCCGAGGAAATCCAGCAGCTGGAAGCCGGCTTGTTGACAGCCTACGATGTGGCCTCGTTGTTCAGTCTTTATAACCTGGGAGAGGCCACGATGCAGCGGCTGGGTTTTGTGCCCGAGCTCTACAACATGCCGGATTTCAACCTGCTCCGTGCCCTGGGCTATACCTATAAACAGATAGAAGAAGCCAGTGACTACATCTGCGGCACCATGACTACTGAAGGCGCGCCATACCTGCGCCAGGAGCATTACCCGGTGTTTGACTGCGCCAACAAGTGCGGGCACAAAGGCAAGCGTTTCATCAAGCCCGAGGGCCACATCCAGATGATGGCCGCGGTGCAGCCCTTCATTTCGGGGGCCATCTCCAAAACCATCAACCTGCCCAACGAAACCACCCGCGAAGAAGTGGCCCGATGCTACCACCTGTCCTGGGAACTAGGGTTGAAGGCCTGCTCGATTTACCGCGACGGCAGCAAGCTTTCGCAGCCACTCTCGTCCAGTAGCCAGAAGGCCGAAACCGACACAACACCCGTCGCGGAAGCGCCGCAGACCGACAACAGCATCAGTGCCGAACAGGTGCTGCAGGCGGCCAAAGCCATTCTGGAAGACGCAGCCAACGAGCCTTTCCGCAAGCAACTGGCCCACATGGTAGAGCGCCGCAAACTGCCCGACAAGCGTAGCGGTTTCACCCAGAAAGCCAAGATTGACGGTCACACCGTGTACATCCGCACGGGCGAGTACCCGAACGGCGAGCTCGGTGAAGTGTTCATCGACATGTACAAGGAGGGCGCTTCGTTCCGCTCCATCCTCAACTGTTTCGCCATTTCGGTGTCGCTGGGCCTGCAGTATGGTGTGCCGCTGGAGGAGTTTGTGAACCGCTTTACCTTTACCCGCTTCGAGCCGGCGGGCCGCGTGGAGCACCCCAACATCAAGTCCGCCACCTCGGTCTTCGACTACCTCTTCCGCCTCCTCGGATACGAGTACCTGAAGCGCGAAGACCTGGTGCATGTGCCAAACGAGAAAACGGAAGCTCCCGCCCCGCCCGTGGCTGCGGCTATACCTGCCGTTACAAAGCCAGCGACCCAGCCCGAGCCTGCCACCGACGTGAAAGCCAACGGCTATACCTTGGTGACGCAGAGCCGCACTGTGCTGATGGAACAGACCCAGCAAGTGCTGGCCAGCATGATGGGCGATGCCCCCATCTGCAACGTCTGCGGCCACATCACCATCCGCTCGGGCACGTGCTACAAGTGCCTGAACTGTGGAAATAGTTTGGGGTGTAGTTGAATGTATTAAGTGGAAATGAAACAGGAGCGCCTATACCTTAGCGCTCCTGTTTTATTTAATGGAGGAAGCTGTTAATCTGATAATCAATATTATATTATGAAAATTATATAGCATTGATGCAACCACTTGAGTTGCACAAGGGTCATAGGGTCAAAAGATTTAGGCAATAAGCTATGAGACAACAAGCAATCACTTCTTTTATACTGATCATTTTCGTGTTCCTCTTCAGTGCGTGTGACAAAGAAGAGGTGTCCTGCATTAATGATTGCAAGGATGATTACCTTTCAAAGCACGAGATGGTCAGCTACTCAGGACAAGAAATTGGGTGCAAGACATTTGTGAGCTTGTATGAATACAAAAACAAGCAATACTATGTATTAGGTAATCATTGCGCTGATATGGTAGTATACCCTACAGATTGTGACGGCAACAAACTCTGTGAGAGCGGAGAAGACAATGTGTGTAAAGATTTTTATAAAAACGCGAAGTATATCGGAGTAGTCGGAATTAAAGAATGAAGCACATGACTGTATAGCGAGATATTGGTTCTATAAGGCATTAAGAAAAACAGGAGCGTCTGGGGATAGGCGCTCCTGTTTTTTTGTTTGGGGTGGTGGGATTAGGAATTATAGAAAAACAGCTATATTAGCTTCATTTAATACAGCTATTTTTTTAGCAGGAAGACTAAGGAGTAGACGCTGATTAAGACAATATTATCCTTGGATTTATGATGGGTAAGCATTGTGGTGGCTCTCAAACAGAAATTATTGAAAATTTTAAAATCTCGCTCCTTAATATGAATGATATATTAAACGACTTACAAGTAGCAATAAATGCTATAGAAGAATTCTACTATGCTATGCCTTCTGTTAATGTAGTTGACAACAAATTGCATATTGATTTAGTAGAGCAAAAGCATTATGAAAGACGTTTTGCAGCACAATTAAAATCAGAATATGACCAACTTATTCGATACGGAGTTACAGGAGATTATAAAGAAGTAAGAACAGACCTTGAAGTTATCAAAAGGTACATCTATTCAAGTAACCCTGATCCATCAATTACAGCCTCTTTTGAAAAACTGTATAGGCAAGACAGCAATAAAGCATTTGACACAATTACTACCATACCTGATTTTTTTATACACAAGCAACAAGACAACTTTGAAGAGGCTTTCCAAAAATTGATAGTTGAAATTAAGACTGCCCCCAATATCGAAGAAAACGAAATGTTTTCAGATTTATTCAAACTGAATGTCTACGTTGAAAAATACAACTTTCAGAATGGGGTTTTTTTGATAACTAACAATGCTAGTGAAAGAGTTAAGATATTGGCAAAAAAATACCTGCAGCAAAGGTTATACTTAGCACCATCTAAGAGGGAAAGAATCTTTTTATTTATTAAGCCAAGTTTTGAATCACAAATTGAAATAGTAAAATTAACTGAATTATAAAAAATTTCGCATAAAGGTGCATAAGCCGCTAAGCAACTATAAAAACCCATGAACGAAATATCTATATCATTATCATACAAAGTGCAAGGCGGAGACATTTTCGATGATTTAGAAAAAGACCTAAAAGAAGAATACATAATTAATGTACAATCCAAACCTGGTACAGCAGCGATGGGAATTTGGGATTCTATGGTTGAAATCATTGTAAATGTTGAATTAAAAGACTATGTAATGATTGTGCTTGGTGGAGCAGCTTGGGACTTAGTTAAGGCAGGTAGTAGGAGCTTTTTTTTAAGGCCGCTTGTACAGGCTTTTGAAAAATTAGAAAAGCAACATGAATACTTTGATTACACTAGCTTAAGACTAAAATTTCAGGATACAGAAATTGTAGTCTATGGATTAAAAAAGCTTTTATCTAGTAGACTAGGGACAACAATGCCTTTAATTACTATAATAATATTGTAAAGTCAGGTATTACACCTCATACTATTTACGTTCCAATAAGATTTGATAGTGAACAACAAGATTACGTTGATTATGGAGAAGGAGATGACTTTGACCTAAATGAGTATAAGAAATTATGGGGTGTATTTTATGATGCTCTTGGATATGATAGAGACGTTTATGATGTGGCTCAAAATAAACTATTATCAAAAGTATTCAAGTAGACTTCTTCAATATTATATAGCTAATACTATATACTATAGGCATGGCCTGTAGATTATTCATTTTCTTTCTACCCTTTTTTTTCAGCCGCTAGATAGGAAACTGTATCATGGTCATCTACATCAGTTACATTAGTTCGTTAGAGGTAATTAGAATCATAATATGCACAACTTTGAAGAACTTATTGAGACTGGAACAGAATTTACACTCAAAGCACTAAACGATACTTTCTATAAAATCTTACAAGAACTTCAAACAAGCTCACATACCCCACTGGTCAAAGGAGTTCAAATGATACAACTGCAGAAAGTGATTTTTGCAACTGGAATGTTTTCAATATTTGAAGCAGAATTACAGAACTTTCTAGACTGTGAAAATGGATTTAAAGAAGCAAAGAAGGCTCTTGTTGAAATGGGCGAAACTGATTTAGCTGACCGCTTCAATGATTTCTATCTAGCAATAAATGTTTTGAAGCATGGCAAGGGTTCTAGCTACAATAATCTTGTAGATAATCCCAAACCTTTACCCTTTAGATTAAAGTTACCAGGTGAAGATTTCTTTAATGAAGGGGATATTTCTGAAGTCTATACACTGGTCGAAGTGGATGATAATTTTATTTTGAACTGTGCTGACTTGATAAGAAGAATTTCAGAAATACTCAAATCATACAGATCATAACACCCCCCCTCACCCTACTCACCTTCAGCCCCCGCTGCCCCAGAAAAAATAACCCCAACCCCAGCGGCATAGGTACACTCGCCCAGAACATCAGCCAGTTGAAACTCGGCAAAGCCGTTAGCCCGAGCCAGAGCAAGGTACCCTGCCCGAACAGCATTAATTCCGTCGCGAAGAAGCCAGCCAGAAAAAGCGCCAGTCCGACACCGCCATACCTGCCGAGTCGGTAGAGCCCCTGCTGCAACAGGAAGCCCAGCATGAAGAGCGACACAAAACCGAGCAGCGACAGGTGCAGGTAACCGATGATGAAGTAGCGGAGTTTGTAGGCCAGGTCGGCCACGTACGGGAAAGCGGAAGCGGTTTGCAAGGCCAGCTTCAGCACAAAAAAGAACAGCGCCATACCTACCAGCGCCCGCACCCAGGGCTTCAGCAAGAGTACGGTTTCTGCCCATACCTGCCGCACTACTTTTGCCAGGTATAGCAGCCCCGCCAGTTGCATAGCCACCGACACATACCCTATGGCGTATACCCAGTCCGCCGGTTTGGTCCAGAGCACCGAGAGCGCATAGGCGAGCAGACAGGCCAAAGCCAATAGCCAGAAAGCCCGCATGGCCCAGTGGCGGTTGAAGTCGATTTGGTTACGCTCCAGAAACCAGAACAGCAAGCCGAGCACGGCAAAGGTAAACCAACCGTTGTACTGGAAGTGCAGGTAAAAATAAATGGCCGAATAGTAGAGTTCCCCGCCAACCGTGCCTTTCGCCATAATTGGCCCCATAGCCCAGGGACCAATGGAAGATACCACCATGAACAGCAAAGCTGCCCCGATGTACTTCAACGAAGTAGCGTGCAACCCGGTGTGTTTTCTTATTCTACATGCTAACGCCAAAGTAAGCTTTACCAGATTCAAACCTAAGTCACTAAACAATAAATGGACGGACTTAACTACATGTTCCCGTAAAAGCTATTTGACTATCAAATGTAAAGAGCCATATTAAATCCAAACACTAAGCTATAAGGCTCAACTATTGACACACGTTAAAACTGCTAACAACAATCGTATACCTATCTCTGTGTGAAAACCAAAATCTTAAAAGGTAACAAGTCCAAAAGGCATAACATTTGACACCCATAATATCACTGGCAAGTAGCCTAACATCATTATAATAGTTATACTATACTACCAATCTAAAGCAATAACACACCTAAGCAAAGTTAGCTTTAAACATCTTTGTAATATTTCTAAGTTTTTTTTGACATATAGTATATACTTTTTACAAATATTACGTAAATAGATGCAAGCTACAATAAACGAATGGGTAGGTATATCATATACCTATACCTTGAGTCAATTCTCACCCTAATAGTTTTGCTAAAATTATGAGAATAAAATTTTCCTACTACTTGATTCTCTTTACTCTATTTTCATGCAGCAATAGGAACCTAGCATACTTCAGTGATTTAAAGCAAATACCTGAATATGAAGAGAAAATCGTTAACCTTCCAGAGCCTAAAATCCAGACAGATGACCTTTTAAGTGTAACGATTAGTAGTCTGAGCGCTGATGCCGGAGCACTTTTCAGCAGGGGGACTATTGCCCAGGTAAGCAACCCAAGCACTACAGGAATTCCGAGCAACAAGCCGGGTGGAGAGTTAGGCTACTTAGTAGATCAAGCAGGCTACATAGATTTCCCGGTACTTGGTAAAATCAAGCTGGGAGGGTTAACTAAGCAGGAGGCCACAGAACTAATCGTAACTAAGCTACAGGACTATGTAAAGCAACCAACTGCCAGCATCCGATTCATTAACTTCAGAGTTACTGTTGTCGGTGAGGTTAGCCGTCCATCTACTTTTGTTATCCCTTCAGAAAGGTTAAATGTATTAGAAGCATTAGGTATGGCCGGCGATATGACCCCATATGGAAGAAGGGATAATGTCCTCATAATCAGAGAAGAAAATGGTATTAGAAAGATGGCAAGGCTTGATCTAAACAGTAGAGGCACATTTAGCTCACCCTACTTTTACTTACAGCAAAATGATGTGGTGTATGTAGAGCCTAATAAATCAAAGGTGACACAATCTACCTTCGACACGCGCTTCATTTCACTGTCACTAGCAGCAATGTCCACGCTATCAATAATTCTCTGGAGACTACTTTAAGCAATTCTCTTTTATGAGCAAGAAAGATATTTTTCTAACAGAGTCAGAAAGCTTCGACTTAAGGGGGGCATTAAACAAATACCAGCGGTATTGGTATTTGTTTGTAGCGACTATTCTGTTATCCTTAGCTGGAGCCTATACATACATGCGCTATTCAACCCCACAATACCTGATCTCAAGCACACTTTTGATTCAGGACAATAATAAAGGGGCTTCCGTTTATGAAAATTCCTTTTTTAATGAGCTAGGTATATTTCAGACAAACCAGAGTATTAATGATGAAATAGAACTGCTAAAGTCAATAACCTTGCTGCAACGCGTGGTAAAGGATCTGTCTTTGTACGTTAACTACTATGTAGAAGGCAACATCAAGACTGAGGAAATATATGGCTCATCTCTACCAATAAAAGTAGTTGTAAGTGACTTAAAGCCACAGTCTTTTGCAAAGACCTTGCGGGTTCAAATAAAGGATAAAAACACTTTCATATTAAATGATGAAGAGACTGAAACGTCCCACGAGTTCGGGCAGAAGATTGTTATGCCTTACGCGACTTTTACAATCACAGCTACCCCCGGCTTCGCAGACAATGGGTATAATGAGGTTTTAGTTAAATTTAAAGATTACCGCAGAGTAGCAAATTATTATAGCAGTGCACTCAGTATATACCCTATTAGTAAGGAAACAAAAGTTATAGCAATCAATCTTGCAGATCCTGTACCGGAGAAGGGTATAGACATTGTGTATCACCTGATCGCTCTCTATAACAAGGAAAAGGCAAACGACAAGAATGCCTCTGCTGTGAACTCACTAAACTTCTTGGATGAGCGCATAAATTTTTTATCAGGTGAACTTACAGATGTCGAAGAAAATGTAGAGCGTTACAAACGCAACAATGAAGTCACAAACATCGATTCAGATGCTCGGATGTATGTAGAAAAAGCAGCAGACTATAACCGGCAAATATCAGAGTGGGAGGTTCAAATTGATGTACTTCAAACTATTGAGGATTATCTTACTAAAAGTGAGAATAAATCTATACTTGTCCCAAGTACCCTGAACATCAAAGATCCTACACTGCAAGACCTCATCAACAGGTTCAATGAGTTGCAGCTTGAGCGTCAAGGCTTACTGCGCACAATGCAACCCAACAACCCACTTGTTGCTAACCTGAGTGATCAGCTCTCGAATCTTGAGGTAAACATTCTGGAGAACATCAGAAACATAAAGCAGGGACTTATTATTACAAGGAATAATCTACAGAAAAGCTACGCGCAATTTCAAACTAAAAAGCAGCTGGTCCCTTCTATAGAGCGTGACCTTTTAGAGATTAATAGACAGCAGGGTACGAAGGAAGGACTATACTTATACCTCCTCCAAAAGCGTGAAGAATCCGCGCTTTCATTAGCAGCGGATGTTAGTAACATTAAAATCATCGACGAAGCGATGGTTAGTCTTGATCCGATAAAACCTGTTAAAAAACTCGTTTACCTTGTGGCAATTATCTTAGGCTTTGTCCTACCTGTAGCTTTCATTTTCTTGAAAGACCAGTTAAACCATAGTATTCAACACAAAAAGGATGTAGAAAATGTTACAGAAACACCGATACTAGGCGAGCTAGCTCACAATTCAAACAAGGAGTCGCTGGTAGTGACAGACATGAACAGAACATCAGTGGCTGAATCATTCCGACTAATCCGAGCTAATCTTCAATTTGCTACAGTAGGAGGTGAAAACAGGGTGATCCTCATAACTTCAAGTATGAGCGGTGAAGGTAAGACTTTCTTTAGTTTGAATTTAGCTGCCAGTTTAGTGCTAACAGGCAAGCGGGTCATTGTTTTGGATTTTGACCTTCGTAAGCCCAAGTTAATGCAGTACATGGGCATTAAACATGAAAAAGGAATTACCAATTACCTCATTTCAGAAACTCCTTCGATCGATGAGATTGTAGTTCAATTGCCACAGATACCTGATCTGTTTCTTGTTGGATCTGGACCGATACCGCCCAACCCATCAGAACTAATGCTACACCCACGAGTGGATAAGCTCATAGAAGATTTAAAGGCTGTCTTCGATTATGTCATTATTGACACTTCTCCTATTGGACAGGTATCAGACGCATTGGCTTTATCCCCTTATATTGATTCCAGCATTTACATTGTCAGATATAATTACACCGCTAAAGAGCAAATTGAAATCATCGATGACATTTACCGAAGCAGAAAGCTTAAGTTCCCTATGATTGTACTCAATGATGCCAAAAAGCAAAATGGTTATGGTTACGGGTATGGGTATGGCTATCGAAATAAAGACTGGGACGGTAAGTTTATGAAAAAAGCAAAGGTATAACGCCTTAAAATAGCTCCTTAAGCTAGTTTTTAAGATGATTAGTTAACATCGAAAGGCCAAAGTATTAACTAAATATTCATTATAAATAAAAACTTGTAAGATATTAATCAACACTTTTGATGGAATCCCTTAGTCTAAACAAGAAAATATTTAGCGGTATACTATGGAGTTCCATCCAATTGGTAATAAATAAAGTTTTTGCATTTGCCATAAAGATCCTACTAGCCAAATTGCTGTTCCCTGAACAATTTGGATTGGTAGGAATGGCTACAGTATTTATAAGTCTGGTCCAGGTATTTAATGATTTAGGTATCGGCTCTGCCTTAATTCAGAAAAAGGAAGAAACCCTAAACGAAAAACATTACTATACAGCCTTTTGTACAGGAGTGATATGGTCTGTAATAGTATATGTATTAATCTACTTTGCTGTTGCTCCTTTAGCCGCTATTTTTTTTAACGAGCCAATGCTCAGGCAAATCATTCCGGTATTAGGCCTTGGAATATTATCAGGCCCTATTAACCTGATTCATAAGGTGCGCCTAACCAAGTTAATGAATTTTAAGAAGCTGGCTTATATTGATAATGTATCTACTATTTTTTCAGGCGTCTTAGCATTAACTCTGGCTTATTTTGGTGCCGGGGTATGGGCTTTAGTATTCAATTCGGTAGCATCATTTTTAGTTGCTATGCCCCTTTATTTTAGAGCTTCATCCTGGATACCGAAACTAATTTGGGATAAAGCAGCATTTAAAGAAATCTTCGGTTTTGGCCTCTTTACCACAGGGACCAACTTTATGAATTTTTTATTATTAAATATAGATTATTTATTAATTGGTAAACTATTAAGTGCTGCTGCCTTAGGAAAGTATACGTTCGCATTTGTACTGACTGATACATTTAGGAACCAGTTAACCACCATGATTAATAAGGTCATGTATCCTGTCTATAGCCAAAAACAGTTCGACCTAATGGCCTTAAGGAGATATTACCATAAGGTAGTGATACTAAATGGGGCCTTTGTATATCCTATTATGATATTCTTTATTGTCTTAGGCGAACCTTTCATTTTAAGCTTTTTTGGTCAGAAATGGGCAGGCGCTGTTTTACCGATGAAGATATTAGCACTATCTGTTATGATTAACATGCTAGTGAGCAGCCATGCCATCCTAATTAGAGGTCTGGGGCAACCAGAAACTGAAATGAGAATGCAGTTGATTAAACTAGTCTTATATGTTCCTACTATTTCACTTGGAATATACTGGTATGGTATGGTAGGTGCCGCATGGGCCTATGTCATTAACAAAGTATTAGAGGTTGTGATTGCTCAATTTTATTTAAAAAGATTGATAAATATAACTTTACTGGACTTATTGAGGACAATTAAGCCCATCTTAATAGCAAGTGCGGCTAGTTACTGTATCACAATTCTGCTATTCAAATCAGGCTTGCATTACTTGCTTTGTGCAATAGCTTTAGGTGCAATCTATTCGGGCCTGATCTGGCTCTTTATGGGAGAAAAATTGACATCACAATTTAGGGGTTTCAGAAGTAATCAAGAAAAGAAAACGGCAGTGTCATCATTCAAGTGATGCTAAATATCATAATGGAGCACTTCAAACTCACGGACAAAAAATAGGACTAGTAAAACCCACTTAACCTTCAAAAGATGGAGATTATGATACCTGTAACAGTTATTATTCCTTGCCATAACTGCGAAAAATTTGTTACAAGAGCTATAAAAAGTGTTTTGTCTCAATCATTCAAGGTAACAGAAATCTTGCTAATTGAGAATAACTCAACTGATAGCACAAAACAGGTGCTACAGCAATTTAAGAGTGAGTACCCTGACTTAATTAAAATTTATTCAGAGGGAAAGCAAGGGGCTTGTGCCGCTAGGAACCTTGGACTCGCCAAAGCAAAAGGTGAATGGATACAATTTTTAGATGCTGATGACGAGCTTCTTCCTAAGAAAATTGAGTCTCAGCTAAGCCTTATCTCCTTAAGCAAACCAGATGTAATAGTTGGCAATTATTGTAAAGTTATAGTCACGGGTAACAAGTCTTCCCGTAGAAGTTTTGTGGTAGAGAAGGATCCATGGCTAGGTATTATTAATTCAGCCTTAGGGGTAACCAGTGCAATGTTGTGGAATAAAAGGGAACTATTGAAAGTAAAAGGCTGGAAAGAGGGATTAAGCTCATCTCAAGAGTATGACTTAATTTTTAGATTACTAAAAAACGGAGCTTCATTGCTAGCAGATCATAACGAGCATACAGTTATTTATACAAATGTGGAATCTGTGTCTAGGTCCTCAAATTCAGAAAGATTGGTACAAATTCTTTGCAATAGATATGGACTGAGATGTAAAATTTATGAATTTTTAAACACTGCCCAGCTCTTAACACCTGCATATAAGAAGAATCTTGATTGCTTTCTTTTCTACCATTTACTTTTGATTAGTGAATTCAATATGGCCTATTTTAAAGAACAGATTACAAGAATTCGTTTTCAAGATATCAGTAGATATGATAAAATAGCAATATTTATCGACTTTATTAAACACAGCTCATTCAGAAACCCATCTTATACCAATCTAATTCAGAAAATAGCTGAATTGCATTATATTCTATATAAAAAAATCAATTTTATTAAGTTCATTATTTAATGCACTATCAGATTTCCTGCCTTTGATTGAAGTAATTGATATGCATATTCAACAGTTAGATTTAAATTAATTCTAATGGAAAGTAAGAATAAGTTCTCTGTTATCGTCCCTATTCATAATAAGCTCCCCCACCTAGAAAGATCAGTGAATTCAGTTCTTAATCAAACATTTGATAATTTAGAGCTAATTCTAGTAGATGATGCATCTTCAGATGGATCATCAGGGAAAATATCAGAATTTAAAGATCCGAGAATAAAGGTATTCAGGCGTGAAATACCGGGCCCTGGTGGATATGCCGCAAGAAATTTAGGTATAACACATGCTACTGGAGAATGGATTTGCTTCTTAGATGCCGATGACGAATGGGAGTCGAGTTTATTAGAGACTATACACAGAACTATAATGAGCAATCCTAACGTGGAACTAATAAGTTGGGGCTGGTTCATAACAAGAGGTGGTATAAAAATTCTCGATAAGCACACTTTAACTTATAATAAATTAAATGCAAGATATTATACATTAATGGATTTTTTAAATGGTCCACCTCAAATTTGGACTGGAGCCGTATCAATCAAAAAAGATGTTTTGATTAAATCAGGTTGTTTTCCGGAAAATGACTTTAAAAGAGGTGGTGATATGGACACTTGGATAAGATGTCTTTGGCATAGTAGGCAGAACATTTGGCTAAACAGAACTCTATCTTACTACCATGTCGACTCAGTTAACATGGTAACTAAAAACGTAGAGAGAGATATTAGTTTTATCTTTTCACCTTTTTTGCAAACCTTACTTGAATACCAGAACCCTTTGTTAAACAAGGCAATAAAAAATTTCCAAAACAGATATTTGTATATTTTATTAAATGGCAACGTTTATAAAAATAGAAACATAAATTATGGCTTGCTAAAGAAGATGAATTTAAATTATCAGGGGATTTGGCTCATTATTAAGCTCCATTTAAACAAGTTTAGATTATCACTATAGTCAAGTATGGTTTCACTCCTTAAGATATTTTGTTATGCAGACAATGAGTGAGAGAACTATCCCATCAGAGATTCCTTCAAACTTATTAGATACAGAGGATAAAAGGAGCTGGGACTGGGGGTTAACTTTAGTACTTCTCTCTGTTGCTAGCGTTTTTTTGGGTAGTACATTGGTTGCATTAAACTTATCCTTTTTCCAACTATATCCACTGCGTTTGTTCGGGATTATTGGGTTGGTTTTCCTATTAACAAATCATAAATCGAGAGATCCCTTTTTAACTTTCATTTTTAGGTATACAGTTTTTTTTCTGCTATTCGGTTTCTTTAGCATACTTTGGGCTCCTAATACTGTTTTAGCTATTAAAGAATTTGGCATATTACAAACTGGCTTAACATTTACTTGGTTAATTTGCAGATATGTAGATACGGAGGAACGAATTGAATTAGTTATAGCTATTTGGGTTGTGGGGGCTATATTTGTTAATTTAATAGGACTTTGGGAAGTAGTAAATCAACAATTTTTAATAAAAACTGAAGTTGGAGCACAGACAGAAAGGGCAATAGCACGTATTGGTTTCCTCGCTCCAAGAGGCATATTCAATAATCAAAATAATTATGCTTTTTTTAATGGCATTACATCATTGATATTACTAGGTAGGTTAATAAAGAAGTACCAGCCTACCTATTTATATATTTTGAATGTTTTAAGCTTTGGTTTAAGCTTCTTCCTATTAGTATGTTCTTATTCAAGAGCCGCTATAGGAGGCTTTACAATAGCTTCCGCTTTCTTCTTACTTTTCATATTTTTCTCAAAAAATAGTGTTAAATCCAATTTAGTAAATATAATCCTTTTAAGCTTTGCTGCATTTATTGCTTTAATAATCATAAGCCCTTCCACTATAGAATCATTTAGTGATAAACTATTTCTAGTAGTCGAAAAGAATAACATTAGAACGGAAGAAGGCAGAAGCAACTTATATACAGCTTCACTGGCATATGCCTATGAGAGTTTAGGTATAGGTAGAGGACCAGGTGCTTCTATTAACAATTTGGGTGGATTACCTCCTCATAACTACTTTTTACAAATCCTCATCGACTATGGCATCTTGATTGTTCTTTTACAACTGTGGATACTGTGCAGAGTATTTAAAAGACTGGGTAATTATAAGCATATCATCCATAATGCTATGCCACCTATGATGCAAGCCTCGATTTTAGCTTTTCCCTTATTAAGTATCGGTCCAAGTTCTATTGTTGGTGAAGGAGTTTTCTGGTTATGGTTAGGTGTTATAATAGCATATAGCTCAATTAGTATTAGAAAATACTTTGACTTAAAATAACTAAATTTATATATAATAAATGAAAAGGATTTGCTTCTTCCCTGGTACACTTTCACTTGGTGGCATTGGTAAATTATATATAAACCTTATAGAAGATTATTCTAGCAAAGGTATTCCGGTTGATTTATTCTTAACCAAGAGAGAGGGTGTTTTCTTAGATCAAATTCCAAATAGCGTACGCGTTTTCGAAGGAAAAGGAAGGGCATCAAATAGTATATTAGAATTTATAAAATATTTAAGAAATGAAAAGCCCTGCGCAGTAATATCAGCTAGAGAATACTTAAATATAATAAATATTCTATGCTGCTTGACTACTTTAAATAGAACAAAGGCAGTGGTTTCATTGCATACTAATCAAAGCACGGAAGACAAGTATAACAAGGATATAAATGAATCGGGTTACAAAAATATTTACTTCATGACATTAGCTAGAATCCTTTATAAGATACCGTCTAAGATAATAGCTGTATCTGAAGGAGTAGCTGATGACTTTTCTTATAGAATGGGAGTAAATCGAAATAAGATTGAGGTTATCTACAATCCTGTATATAAGGCACTTTGTCCTGAGCTTGAGGTGAATGATTCAGTTTATGAAAAATTCATAGGAGAGAGTAATAGGTATATTATAGGCGTTGGTCGGCTAACACATCAAAAAGACTTTTTCACATTAATTAAATCATTTTCACTTGTCAAAAAGAAGCTTAATGTTTCTCTCCTAATCCTTGGTGAAGGTCCTTTAAGAGATGAGCTACAAGACTTAATTAATCAACTTGGCTTGAGTCAATCTGTATTACTCTTAGGCTATGTTAGTAACCCTCTCTACTATATTAAGCGTGCTTCATTGCTCGTTGTATCCTCCAAATACGAAGGTTTTGGAAATGTTTTGGTGGAGGCGTTAGGAGTTGGAACCCCTGTAGTTTCTACGGATTGCCCAAGTGGGCCTAGTGAAATACTTGAGCGAGGAAGATATGGGAAGTTAGTACCAGTCGAAGATGCAGTAGCGATGTCAAATGCGATTTTAGAAACTTTGGGAAATAAACATGATTCATCGTTGCTTATTAAACGAGCTAAAGACTTTGAAGTATCAACCATAGGCAACCAATATTGGTCTTATATTACAAGCTAAAAATTTATCATTTGGTAATGGTTGTGATTATCGATGTTTAATCAATTTGTATACATTACCCGATCTTCTAGCTCAACTATGATCTGTAGGCCTTTCAGTAAACTGTCATTCATTGAACGAAATAGGCTTTCAATCGGGATTTAATGTCTTTTTAAGAAGTTTATTGTTTGGATAACTCCTAAAGATGTAGGCATACTTATATTACCTGATAGACTTAACTCTTTATATAAACTATTTGGATTTCTTTTCTCAAATATTAAGTTTCCAGAACTTTCATATGGTTATTATTTGAGGATTCTGGGACCACGCTTTTTCCGCCAATTAGGCTTCTATTAACATTCTCTATATACTTCTTTGCGAGATATTCCCAAGTAAAATCTTTTACTGCTCCTGTAGTATTGGCGCTTATTACATTATAATTTGAGATTATATAATCAATCTTACTTTTCAGTTCAGCAACTGATAAGCCACACGAGGCTCCAACAATACCATCTTCAAAGTATCCATCGACGCCTTGTCCTTTAGAATATATAATTGGTAAACCTTGTGATAAGGCTTCAATATATACTACTCCAAAAGTTTCAGGTGAAGAAAGAAGAACAAAGACATCATTTTGCCTATATATATGCATTAGCTCTGCTTTATCCGTTACCTCACCTAAATAATTTACAGAATTGTCGTTTCTTAAAGACTTATTTAATGATTCGAAATCGTAGCCAAGTACGTTCTCACCAACGATGTTGAGATTATAACACCTATCATCATAGCGACCTATAAAATCAAGAAGAAGATTTAGATTCTTCAATCTTATAATTTTCCCCACAAACAAAATATTAACTTTACTAAAACTATAATTACTGCTTTCTGCCTTTTTTAAATTATTCAACCAGTAATCGTCAATTCCATTGGGAAGAAGTAAATGTTTAGACTTATCTAATAAAGGGAACATATCCTCTACTAATCTTTTATAAGATGGAGAAACAAAAAATACTATTCTGGCATTCCCAAGAATTTTTCCAGCAATTGATTTAAAAAATCTACTCCTCTTAATGAAATGATTTACATCTGCATTTCTGACAGTTACAACATATGGCTTTTTATTGATGTAACTCAAAAAGAACGCTGGTATGCCATCACTCATCAATGTATGGGCATGAATGTAATCGTAGCCAGTAAACATTTTCTTTTTATAGAGGAGAAATAAAACTTTAATCACCTTAGAGAAAAAGATATGCTTATCTATAGAATTATAGATGTAATCAATCTCTATGTTTTGTATAGGGCCCTTCTTAAAATGACTATAGACGGGAATAAGAAATTTGTCATTACGGTACCTCTTTATAGTTAAATAAAAATTATGATGAATTTTGTTCGTAAGAAAATAACTATTGATGTGCAGTGCTTCTGGATTTTTCATCTTATTAAAGGTTTAGATCAGGGCGCAATCTTTTCTATAAACAATCAATGTTCTAAAATTTAGAACTTAGCATATAAGAATGCTTCAGTTTATAAGTGGCTGATTCTGAATTCACACAATGCTAAATAAAAATTTGGGAAATAATATTTGTAACTAAAACACTCAGGTATATGGAAGAAACCAATCCCTTTCGCATATTGGTCATACTACCAATATGCTCGTAACTGAATACAGGTAGCTTAGCTTTAGAATTAGCTGTCTATTCAGAGGCCTCTTTCTCTGTTAATATAGTCCAGTTCTGTACATTATGAGGTCTTGCTGATGAATTCGATAAGTATGAGTGCAGATCAGAATCATTGTAAATGAAAGCGCCTGTTCGTGCAATTGGTACAAACCAATCATACCTTAAACCTGAAGAAAGTTCTTTATACTGCCACTCTTTCTCACCAGAAGCATATGGAAGCAGCCATAGAATCCCTTCTCTCAGTATCTCTTTTTCGCCCCTCTTATAATACCATAAATTAATTCCCGCCTTTTCACTTACTCTTGCTATGCTGAGCCAACCATTTAGGTTTTTAATACTATAAGTCCAGGATCTTGGTCTCTTTAGTTCGTATGGTTGACTTCCATCAGTTGAAAACTGATCATAAATCCTCTTAACAGTTTTATTTTTAATGTATGATCTAGCTAAAATCGTGTCTTGAGTAAATAATGCATAGGTTATGATCTGCAAGTCATAATATGTTCCTATGTTATTGGGTGCCTTTGCTCCTTCTTTACCTACCCTACTATTCATCATCCAAGCTAAAAAATGGCTAAACCAGCTTTCTAATAACTCCTGGTCCTTAAGTGTCCAGCATTTTGATCCATCTAATAATTGAACACCATCTAAGAGATCCACAAAATGAATAGTTTCTATCAAACCTGTTACCTGACCATCAACAATACCACGTTTAGCATGTGCATAATTCAGATTTGGATGCATACTAGTTTCCTTATTGATAAAGAACGCATTAAGTAACTCCTCAGCTTTTGCAGCATATTGCTCTTCTTCTGTAAAGAAGTATGCTAAACCTAAAACATAAACATCTCTACTCAAGCCAATTACATAATCTTTATCTTTAGTTTCATTAGCTTCAGGGTTGGTTTTTCCATCTTTATGGATGTATGGTAAACCGTCTGGCTTACTATGATCAGGCCACCAGTATGGCGCTAAACTTAAGTAATCATGCTTACTCCCGCTAGGTGGTACAACTGATTTATTAACTATTGTATAAGGTGACTTCTTTAAAATGCGATTAGCTTTTTCCTTAAGTTCTTCGACAGCTTTTTTGTGCGGCAATGAGCCTGAACTTAATTCTTTTTTACTCTTAATTAATATATTCGCATCTAACTGGATAGTTTTTGGTTTGGATTGAGAGTAGCCGTTTATCCAAACCATCAGAATAGCAAGTACTATTGGTAAAATCTTTTGCATACCTAATCCCAGTTCGAGATAGAAAGGATGAACTTTTATATCTACGAAGACAAAGTGATAACGTTTCTTTAAATAATTAATAGAAAAAGGGTTTATTTATTCCAAAATTCATTTATTTTATTACTAAAGAAATAAATTTTGATTCAAGCTGGATGGTTAGTCAATAGGTAAATACTTTCTTGCTATATATTATCACTTATATCATTTAAGATATATTATTGCTGAATAACATTATAACTGGTATGGTATTCACGGTAGTGGTAACTATCTTGTAAGTGGCCAGCCTAAGTAGCATTATTGACTAGGATTTCGCTACTCGAAGTACTACTACCTTGACAGAAAGGCAAATTCATCTGCGATGTCGCCTATCGTCTTGACATGACATCATGTACCTAATTACAACGTACTTCAATTCCCTCTACCAGTCCTCGCTAATAATGTGGAATCTAAAATAGATATGCTTTATTTAAGGCTGTCCTCGAAGTCAATATATACCATAATATTAGTAGACGAGAGTGATATGGTTTTAATCAAAATTTAGTTAAAGCAGTTATATTTATGGTGCAGGTATTATTGATAATGTTAATCATTCTAGCCAAATATTCTAGCACATATCTTCAGTTAAAATTGTATAAATCCTACCATACTCCATCACTGGAGGAAACTTGTTAAATCAAAATAATGGAAATATAATAAGATAATTAGCAGTTGATTGACCTTATACTTTCACAATAAGTTTCGTTGATTCTTTAAAAAGCAGCAAGGTCGATTATTTCTAGCATCGCATTACAGATATATTACTATATACTAGAATATAATTTATTCTAGTATCAAAAACTTGCCTTCATTCTATTCACTCCTAAACCCATCAAATCATAACCTTTACTAAAATTATCAAATTAGATAAAAAATATACAAATAAAACTGAAACTATTCCAACGTAAGACGTAAATAAAATCATGATAAGAATAATTAAAATTTAAATTATAAAAATTCATTTACATGAGGCGTGGACGATAGGGTTATAAGTCAGGGTAAGATTAATAAAATTTGAATAAATGAACTTCCATGCAGAACAAGACCATACAGGTTATAAGTACTGCAAGGCATATAATTGCAATAATCACCCTAGTTTTTGCACTTACACATCAGCCACGGAACGCAATATGGTGAGCAGGACACTTTATCTATACCACCCTTAGAATATACTAAAACTGGTTATCAGATAATGATTAAATAAGGCTAAAATGAAAAAAGTTTCTACAATAGGATTGGTCATTTTATTGACATTGCTTAACAAGCGATTAGGTATTTTGATATTAAGCATTGCCATTTGTATTGGTGCCCAAGCTTTCAGCATAAAAGCTATTGCAGCTAATTATCAATCGTCTGCCTTGATAAGCAATATCACGACAGGATCAGGCAAAAGTTACACAGCTACAGGTTTGACTACTGGAGTTAGAACCTATACTGACCGTACATACCAGGTAACAAGCCTGCCGTCCTTATTAACAGGATCTTTTATTATACAAACCGCGAACGATGATAAGCAAAACACCAGTTCGTCATTTCTGTCATTTGATTTAAGTCAAAGTTCAACAGTTTATGTAGCATATGACCCACGGGCGACTGCCCTCCCCTCTTGGCTCAGCGGTTGGCAAAAACTTAGCGACAGGATAGGGTTTGATGACTCTAAGATTAGTTACATGGAGTTGTACAGCAAAACTTTTCCTGCTGGGAGAATTAGTTTAGGGGGTAATATGGCAAGCCCAGCAGCTGGATCACAAACAAACTATTTTGTTGTAGCAAAGCAGTCTACTTCTACAACTAATAGTCTATCATTTTCACCAACCACACTAAACTATTCAGCTGTTCAAGGTGGTAGTGTATCAACCCAAGCTACAACATTATCAGCAAGCTCTGGAACACCTACCGTTACACTTAGCAAGTCAGCTGCCAATTGGCTTACATTGCCAGCTTCTTCACTTGGTACGCTTTCATTCGGTTCATCAAATATAAATACCAATCTTTCCCCAGGAACATACCAGGCTACAGTAACCGCTACGGCAAGCAACTATCAATCAGCAACCTTGCAAATCAACTTAACCGTTACGCAGTCAGGTTCAACATTCTCTGAAAAGAAAATAAACTTTCAACCCGCTTCCTCCTCTGCTCCTACCGGATACATCCAGGATAATGGGTTACCTTATGATGGCAGCAGAGGTTATGGCTGGGTAGACCCTTCAACAAAGCTTCCCCAAGACCTCACCGCAAACATGCGACTTCGCTCGGGTACTGATGAGCTACGACTCAGGACACTTACACAAATGCAGGCCTCTGACAAGGGCCAATCACCAGGGAGTTGGGAATATGCACTTCCTAATGGCCTATACAATGTCACAGTTAGCGCCGGGGACCCTAGTTATTATGATAGTAATCATCGTATTAATGTAGAAGGCGTAACAGCTATATCCAACTTTATACCTACTTCTTCACTAAAATATAGGTCTGCAATTATCACAGTGCAAGTAAATGATGGAAAGCTGACCATAGATGCAAACGGAGGTACAAACACTAAAATAAATTACGCAATCATTACGCCAGCCTCTTCCAGCGAAGACAATATTCCGCCTACAGTGGCTGTAGGTTTAAGTGGGGCTCTTGTGTCGCCAGGGGTTTATGCCAATGAAGCAACTGTTACAATTAATGCATCAGACACCGGAGGCTCTGGTCTAGCTTCAGTGCAGTATAGCCTTAATAACGGCGCATATATTTCATATACTTCCCCCTTCAAAATCAGCACAGCAGGTAGTTATACCATTAGAGCAAAAGCAGTAGATGGCAGTAACAACCAGACTATAACAGAAGCCACAAACTTCAGTATAGTTAAGTCTACTCAGAGTAATGCTTACATGGTTGTTGAGAACATGGATAAGTTTCAGGCACCAGATCGATTAACATTTTCACTAATTCAAATTCCTTGGAGGCGATTAAATACTAGTGGTACTTATACTCCTTATAATGAAAATCATAACAAGGTAACACTGAAGATAAGCAACAGAGGCTCTGGTGCTCTCACAATTAGCAACCTAACATTTTCAAATACAAGCGCCTGGAAAATAGCAACACTCAATGGAGCCGCTTTTAATGCCAGTTCCTCATTACCGATAACACTAAGTACAGGCGCCTCAATTGAGGCTGTGGTAGAATTCACAGCAAAAGACCTAGGTGGGCGGGTAAAGCTTCTAAATGACAAGCTGTTTATATCTTCAAATGACCCAAATACACCTTATAGAGAAATTAAATTACATGGTCTATGGCAATATAGGGGAGAAGACATTCATGAACCTTATGCGCAGGAGATTATAGATGCCTTTGGATTTAAAACCAGAGTAGAATTCAATGCAACTGATGGGACATCTAAAGGAAATACTGTAATATCAAATTCTGATGAGGTACTGTCAGCTTATTTCCTTCGAGCCGATGCCACAAAACCAGTATCTGTTATTCAGATGGCCGCCTACCATGGCTGCTGTTCTGATACAGAAACATTTCAATGGTATGATAAAGGAAGCACTACTAATAGAACTGTTTTCTCTCATAACCCCCTTGATGGACAGTCCCTATTGCCAAGAAAAAATGGGTCCACTACTCTACTAGCCCAAGGAACCTTTACTCCAGCAGGTACCTTTGGCTTTAAAATACAAAGATCATACTCTGACAGAACTATGAACTTTGAGGGGAAAATAGGCATGCGCATCTGGAAAGCTATTGATGCTAATGGAAATATTATACCCAACGCCTACATTATTGGCATGGACTATCTAACTTCTCCATATGTAAACTACGATTTCCAAGATAACATTTACTACGTGAGTAATGTAAAGCCGGAGACAGGTGCAGTATACTACTCTGAGTTATCCGCAGCACCATCAGCGACAGATTTTGGCACTTTACTGACAGGAGCTAGTAAGTCAATGACCGTAAGTCTCAAAAATCTAGGAAAAACATACTCCAATGGAAGCAGTGACCCTTCTGTCACAATTACGGGCATAGAGATTGTCGGCCCGGACAAGAACGAATTCACAACTGCGATGCCTTCTACAACAACACTTTCTCCTCAGGCTAGTGTGGGCATAACAGCTACGTTCCGACCTAGCAGCCTCGGAATTAAGAATGCAGCTTTGTTAGTGTATTACAATAATGCTATGTCTCCTTTGCGCATACCGCTATATGGAATTGCAAATACCTCTAACTCAACAATAAGTATAGCAAAACGCATTAAGGGTGCCGCCGACGTCAATGTAACTATTGGAGGCAAGGTATGGGAGGCAGACATAAATTATAGGCGAGGTAATATAAAACTTGACAGGCCTGGAGCAACCCCAATAGCAGGAACAGACGATGATGCACTCTATCAGACTTACTTGTCCTCCAATGCTGACTTAGATGAGATCCGATACGAAATACCTATCACGAACGGCAATTATATTTTGCGAATGCACTTTGCAGAAAACTTTTGGTCAGCCGCAGGAGCCAGAGTCTTTCATATTAATTCAGAGAACGTTACACAGTTGTATAACTTCGACATATTTAATGAAGTAGGTTTCAAAGCTGCTTTAGTTAAGGATTTTGAGGTTAGTATAACTGATGGCGTACTTAACCTGAAATTCAACCCTACCGCCAACCGACTTGCATTAGCTGGAGTTGAAATTTTCAAAGTGGCATCTGGCTCTAATGCAATGGCTAATCAGTCTGTTTCAAGCGCTTTGCTAGAAAATGAGCTAGACAATAATCTCATTAAGCTGCAGGTATACCCAAATCCAAGCTCAGGCGAGAACCTTCACATCACACTGGAAGGTCTCAGCGAACAAGAAAGTGTACAGGTTGAGCTATATGACATGGCTGGTCGGGTTCTGCAGACTGTGAATCTGATTGCAGATAATGAAGGCATCAGCAGGTCTCAAGTCACACTAAGCAAAAAACTTAGCCGAGGCATGTACATCATTAGAGCAAGCACTGCTTCAGGTGGAGCACATACTAAGCTAATCATAGAATAAGAACATCCTTTATCTCAAAAGGAATTTAAGAAAGTCCCTTTTGAGATAAAGGATGGCTCAGCTTAACATCTCAGCAGCATTTTCATTTGCTGCTCCACCTACTGCGTCTATTGTATGGCTTGGCTAAACTTGGCAGGTTTAGAACAACTCACTTAAACTAACTCCAGATGAAAAGAACTTCTACACCTAACAAAGCAGCTTTAAGAAGTCAGGTTTGCCCTCTGCTACTCACCCTGATTTTAGGATTCACTTTAAGTCTGTCAGCTTTTGCTCAGGGTTGTCCGCCTATCAGCTCCCTATCTTGCGATAAAATACAGGTTACTCTCCCCTATAGTTTGAGCTTTAGTGGATCAGTAGCGGGCACAGTAACAGACAAAAGTGGAGCGGGTACGGGCTTTACTATGGTTGATAACTATTCAGGTACCCGTCACTCGGCTGATGGACTCCCGTCCAATACGAGTTTACCTGGTTATGAACCCTCTAAACTAACAATTTTATCAGGCAGGCTACAAGTAGTAACAAATAAAGGAATTGCAGCTACTACAAGTAATAATCAGTTGAATGCGCTAGGTGTAAGAGTGGATTCACATTCAAAGCTAAGTGTAGAACTAACGGTCATAAACCCATTTAATGGAACAGCTTATCAGCAAGGGGGGCTTTGGTTTGGACTTAATGACAAGACGTATCTCAAACTTGTTGCTGTAGGCAATAAAGTAGAATTGCGAAAAGAGGTAAATGACATATCCACTACTTCTGATCAACAAATTACTCCTACAATCTCTAACCTAAACAGCTCTGTTGTACGACTGCGATTGGAAATAGACCCTATCTCGAATGCAGCAAAAGGCTATTATTCAGTTAACGGAGGCACAGAGCAGATCGTAGGAACAGAATTGAGTATCGCAGGTATGGGGATAACATCTTCTACAGCCTATGCCGGCATTTTTGCCACCCACCGCAACAGTACCAGTCCAGTTACATATACCTTCGATGACTTTCTGGTACGAAGCCAAAACGCCACGGGTAATAATCCTCCTGTCTTTGCTTCAAAAAGCTATTCCTACTCAATTTCGGATGCAGTTGCACAGGGTAGTAGCCTTGGAAATGTTAAGGCAACAGATCCGGAGGGAAGTTCTGTCTCCTATTCTATTGTAACTGGAAATACTAACGGCGCTTACTCCATTAACTCAAGCACTGGCGCCATCACGCTGGCTAAAAAGCTTAACCATCATACGCAATCTAGTTACATACTCAAGGTTAGGGCAACTGATTCAGGAGGTTTATTTGATGAAGCTACGATCAATATTTCTGTTACCGATGGATCTTCTTTGACAAACTTTACCTCCATTTCGTGGAGTACTGCTGCAAATCAACCTTACAATGTGAATGAAGCACAAGGTAAAGTAGTAAACGGAAAGCTTTATACCTTTGGTGGCTTCGACAGCCAAAAATCTTGCTGCACACCAACAAACCGTGCTTTTGTCTATGACCCATCCCTTAATAGATGGACACCAATTGCACCAATGCCAGCTATGAACGGCACAAACTTTGGGGGAGTGACCCACGCTGGTTTTACTACCGATGGCACTGATATTTACTTTGCAGGTGGCTATACATCAAACGCAACTGGAACTGGCCAGATATTCGGGACGAAAGAAGTATGGAAATACATAGTTTCTGAAAACAGGTATATTAGATTACCCGATCTCCCAGTTGTTATTTCTGCCGGGCAGTTAGAATACCTTAAGGGAAAACTGCATCATATTGCCGGTACCAATCAAGCACGCACAACTGATTTAGGAACCCATTATGTACTTGATTTAGATAACCTAAGTGCTGGCTGGAAAACGTTAGCATCCCTTCCAAATCCTAGGCAACATGCAGGCTCAGCGGTAGTTGAAGAAAAAATATACTTTATTGGAGGGCAAACCGGGCACGATAGTCAACTTATTGCTTCAAAGGAAGTGCATCAGTACGATCCTGCTTCCAATAGCTGGACAAAAGTTGCAGATTTACCAGTTCCTAGCGGAACTACTGGCCGGGGGCATATCTCATCTTCAGTAATTGTAGTTGGCAAGCGCATCCTTGTACTCGGTGGAGAAACTGTTCACAATAGTGGGCGGACAAATATGGTTTCAGCATACACGCCTGCCTTGAACAGTTGGCAAAATCTTACCGGACTGCCTGCTGCCCGCTTTTCCGGCATCGCAGCATTTCTTAACAGTAACATTTACTATACCGGAGGATCAAACTCTAGTACTACGTATAAAGGCATACCAGCGGCAGCTGGCAGTACACAAACAATAGAGAGTTATACTTTAATAAATGCAGATACCAAACAAAGTATTCAAACTCTACAAAATGGAGCAACACTTAATTTAAGTTCGTTACCAACCAAAAACCTTAACATACGAGCAAATACAAATCCAAGTACAGTAGGTAGTGTCGTGTTCGCATTAAGCGGTGTACAATCTCTGAATGTAACTGAGAATTCAGCCCCGTATGACCTGATGGGTGATGGCGGAACTTGGACTCCTGCTGTAGGTAATTATACACTTAAAGCAACACCATATGCATCATCTAACGGAAGTGGAACTGCTGGGACAGCCTTAACGGTAAATTTCACGGTTACAAATCAAACCAATACTCCCTCCACCAATGGCCTGATCAATTCGGGCGGGGGCCAGTACACCGACAGCCAGTCCAGGACCTGGGGGGCGGACGCGGGCTTCTCGGGCGGGGTGACAGGCGCCAAGTCATTTGACGTGGCCGGCACCACCGACGACGGCCTCTACCTCTCCTACCGCTACGCCACCAACGGGGCCCCCTTCAGCTACAACATCCCCGTGAGCGGCACAGGCCCCCACACCGTCCGCCTCCACTTCCTGGAGCCCTACTTCGGCGCCCCGGGCGGCAAGACCTCCGGCCTGGCCGGGGCGCGCGTCTTCCACGTCGACATCGAGGGCACCCGTGTGCTGAGCAACTACGACATCTACTCCCAGGACGGGGCCGGCAAAGCCATCGTCAAGACCTTCCAGAACGTGGCCGTCAGCGACGGGGCCCTGACCGTCAGCTTCGCCTCCGTGACCAACAACGCCATCATCTCTGCCATCGAAGTCATCTCTGCAAACGGATATTCGGGAGCAATTATAGATAGCCCACAACAAAATATTACAGAGAGCCAGCCGCTTCGGGCATACCCTAATCCAAACTCTGGTGTAAAGATTTCATTGATGCTGGCAGGTATTCCGCAGGAGGTTGTAAAAATTTCCCTCTATGATACAGCAGGCAAGCTTATCCAGTCTTTTGATACTGAGGTTAACACACAGGGAATGGTAGAAATGGTATTCACAGAACGCTTAAATAAAGGCTTGTACATACTAAGAGTTATGTCAGAGTCGAAAGATATGAGATCAAGGGTTGTCATTGAATAACCCCCTGCTATACAAATTATCGTCTCTAGCATTAGCTACTTTAATTCTTGACAAAGGCTCCACGACAGTATGGACCCAGTCATATTTCAGCAGAGACTATAAGTAATTCAGCAAACAACGGCGGGCTTTATTTGCTGAATAAAGGTTAATACAAATTGTTTATGCTAAGTGATTAGGTATTTCAATTCTGAATTCTTGTGATAGAAAATTACAAATTAATACTCTAGTTAATGAAACCAATTCTTACCCATTTTGCAATTGAGAACCAACGGCAAACCGGCTATATTAAGCATTTTGCCCTTCTATTAATCCTAATTATTGCATTCCCTCACTATGCTTTTACACAAAGTTGCCTCCCCATCAGTTCGCTTTCCTGCGACCAGGTGCAGGTGACGCTGCCCTACAGCCTGACCTTCGGCGGAGCCGTCTCGGGCACGGTGCCCGACAGGAACGGGGCCGGCACGGGCTTCACCATGGTCGACGCCTACTCCGGCACCCGCCCCGCCGAGGACGGCAGCCCCTCCAACTCCAGCCTCCCCGGCTACGAGGCCTCCAAGCTGACGCTCGCCTCGGGCAGGCTGCAGCTGGTCACCAACAAGGGCATTGCCTGGCTCACCAACAACAACCAGCTCAACGCGCTGGGCGTGCGGGTCGACTCGCGCAGCGCCCTGCAGGCGCAGGTCACGCT
>NZ_JAUOTN010000004.1 GCF_030546575.1 Pontibacter coccineus | reverse complement strand
CCCGCCGCCCCCGGGCGGTTCCGCCTAACTGTCTGTGTGGCACCACCGAAATCTTTCAAATAATCTCAAAGTTTTTTGTTGTAACTTCAGTCGACCTCTTATTAGATCGTTTTTTACAGCTATTCCCTGTTTTCACCCTCTCTTTAAAACAAAACAAGGTATAGACTTTTGCTTTGTCTATACCTTGCCTGCTATAACTCTATTATATAGAGTCTCACTTCTTATACTGTTGCTGCCTCCGCATATTCCTTCAGATACTTATACCTTTCAGTCAGTTTTCCTCCTTTCGCTATGGTAGCCCTTTCCAGCATACCGCCTTCATCTTTATTAAAGAACTGCGGGAACACATAATCTATAATGTTTCGGCCGAAGTCGCGGGAGGCGTTGCGGGGTAACTCGCAGGGCAGGTTGTCGACGGCCATTACGGTGATGTTGTCTTTTCTACTATAGGCGGGCTCGATCCCTCCTGTTTCCGGGTTGTAATCGTAGGCGGGCTCAGGTATGGTGGTTGCATGCTTGGTAGTGGGTATAGAGCCATCCACGTCGCAGGTGATATCGGCAATGGTATCGATTTTGAAATCGGGCTGACGTGTGTCTTCTTCCGTGAACAGCTTCGGCGCACGCGGATGCCAGTAGGCGCAGGCCAGCAGCAGGTCGGTTACTTTGGTAAACTTGCGGAAGGTGGACTGGTATAGCTCCGGGTGAGCGTAGAAATCCGGCGAGTCCCATACCTCTACATCGGGGCGGTTGTTGTAGTCGCCGGAGTGCAGCTGGGCGTACACGGGCTCGTTGAACTGCTTGTACAGGTAGTCGAAAACGCTCACCTTTCTTATTTCCATTTTGTCGAGTACTTCCATGGCACCGCCTGCCACACGTCCACCGCCAGTCACGGCGATCTTGATTGGCGGCAGCTTCACCTTAAAGTATTCTTCCTGCATGTCTTCCATCTCGTGGCAGAGGTAGGCGGGCTTCAGATCGAAGAGCTTCCATTTTTTGCCATAGGTGAGGATGCCGTTATATGCGCCCACTATACCTGCATACCTGCCAAAGGCCACCACGCGCTGCCCCTGTGCATTGGTCAGGAGTTCATAGTCTATCAAGGTGATGTTCTTGTCGAGCACCGCCCGCAGAAGTTTGGCGTTGTGCGGCTGCTTCTTGATGGTATGCGAGAAGAAGAAATAAGTCTTGTCCGGGATCAGCTGGTCTATCGGCACTTCCTTTACGCCCATCAGCGCGTCGCAGTCGCTCAGGTCCGGCTGCAGGGCTATACCTAGCTCGGCATACTCTTCGTCCGTAAAGCAGCGCACCTCGCTGGGCTGCACCACTACCTCTGCCCCCGGAAACTCCTGCATGGCCTCTTCACACTTCTTAGGAGTGAGCGGCACGCGCTTGTCCACTGGTATTTTGCCTTCTCTGATAATGCCAATCTTAACTTTTTCCATCGATGCGTCTTTCTGAATTCTTCTGTCGAATTTTGTGTTTGTCAGTCTGGGGAATGTTGTCAACTACACCTTATATATAGACAGGTCATTTGTACCACCCTTTAAGGTCACTTACCACACCCCGAACTATTTAGCTTTCAAGCTTCAATATAATAAACAATTACTATTACTTTTGTAGAAATTATTGAAAGAGAGCCTTTGGCTTGTCTTCCACTGGAAAGTTAAAACCCAAATTCCCAATCAATACTTCATCATTATGATTCTTAAAACAAAACCTGCTGACACTTTTAAGGAGCGCCACAACGGTCCTGACAAAGAGCAAATGCAGGACATGCTTAAAACCATCGGGGTGAACTCGCTGGACCAACTGATTGAGGAGACCGTACCGGCCGCCATTAGACTTAAGAAGCCGCTGAACCTGCCAAAGGCTCTTTCTGAAACCAACTTCCTGAAGAAATTCGGTGAGATTGCCAGAAAGAACAAGGTATACAAATCGTATATCGGCTTGGGCTACAACGACACCATCATGCCACCGGTAATCCTCCGCAACATTATGGAGAACCCGGGTTGGTATACTGCCTATACCCCGTACCAGGCGGAAATTGCGCAGGGCCGTCTGGAGGCGCTGATCAACTACCAGACCATGGTGATGGACCTGACCGGTATGGAGATCGCCAACGCCTCTTTGCTGGACGAAGGCACTGCTGCCGCTGAGGCCATGGGTATGTTCTTTGCACAGCGCAAAGGCGCACGCAAGAATGCCAACCGCTTCTTCGTGTCGAACCTGGTACTGCCGCAAACTTTGGATATCCTTACTTCACGCGCTATACCTATCGGCATTGAGCTGGTGATCGGCGATCACCGCGAGGTAGATTTTTCTGACGAGACATTGTTTGGTGCCCTGGTGCAGTACCCTGCTGCCGACGGTGCCATTTTCGATTATACTGACTTCATCAGCAAAGCGCACGCCCAGGATATCCTAGTAGCTGTAGCGGCTGATATTCTTTCTTTGACATTGCTCACACCTCCGGGTGAAATGGGCGCCGACGTAGTGGTAGGTACTACACAGCGTTTCGGTGTGCCAATGGGCTTTGGTGGTCCGCATGCGGCTTACTTTGCTACGAAGGATGCCTTCAAGCGTGTGATCCCGGGCCGTATCATCGGTATTTCGGTGGACGCCGCCGGCGACAGAGCCTACCGTATGGCGTTGCAGACACGTGAGCAGCACATCCGTCGTGAGAAAGCTACTTCGAACATCTGTACCGCGCAGGTACTGCTGGCGGTAATCGCCGGTATGTATACCGTGTACCATGGCCCACGTCGCCTGAAGTACATCGGTCTGAACACGCACTCTTTGGCGCAGCAACTGGAGAAAGGCCTGAAGGCACTTGGCTTTGAGCAGCTGAACGAAGCTTACTTCGATACGCTGAAAATTGCAGTGGAGAGCGCTGACATGAAAGCAGCCATCCGCACAGAGGCAGAAGCGGCAGGCATCAACTTCCGTTATTTCGAAGAGAACTTCATCGGTATTTCCCTGCACCAGAACACAGAGCTGGAAGACGTGCAAGACATCCTGGCCGTGTTTGCGAAAGTGGCCGGCAAGTCTGCTGACGTGCTGGGTATAGACGAGCTGCCAGAAGAGACAGAGATTACCTGGTCTGAGAAACTGATCCGCACGAGTGATTACCTCACGCACGAGGTGTTCAACAAGCACCACTCCGAGCACGAGATCCTGCGCTACATGAAGCACCTGGAGAACAAAGACATTTCATTGGTTCACTCCATGATCTCTTTGGGTTCTTGCACCATGAAGCTGAACGCCACAGCCGAGATGATTCCGGTTACCTGGCCAGAAATCGGTCAGTTGCACCCATTCGCACCTGCCGACCAGACACAAGGCTATGCCGAGATCTTCAAGAACCTGGAAGCCTGGCTGTGCGAAATTACCCGTTTCGACGCGATGTCGCTGCAGCCTAACTCAGGCGCACAAGGCGAGTACGCTGGTCTGATGGTGATCCGTGCGTACCACGAGTCGCGTGGTGATCATCACCGTAACGTTGCCCTGATCCCTTCTTCTGCACACGGCACCAACCCTGCTTCGGCGGTAATGGCCGGTATGAAAGTGGTGATCGTGAAGTGCGACGAGAAAGGTAACATCGACGTGGCGGACCTGCGCGCGAAAGCCGAGCAACATAAGAATGAGCTGTCTTGCCTGATGGTGACTTACCCGTCTACACACGGTGTATATGAGGAGTCCATCATCGAGATCTGCCAGGTTATTCACGATAACGGTGGCCGTGTTTACATGGACGGTGCCAACATGAACGCTCAGGTAGGCCTTACTTCGCCAGCCCACATCGGTGCTGACGTTTGTCACCTGAACCTGCACAAGACGTTCTGTATCCCTCACGGTGGTGGTGGTCCTGGCATGGGCCCAATCGGAGTTGTGAAAGACCTGGCTCCGTTCCTGCCGGGTCACGCGGTGGTTGACCTTGGTCGTCCGGAAGCGATCCACGCGATTTCGGCTGCTCCCTGGGGTTCTGCTTCTATCCTGCCGATCTCTTATGCTTACATCGCCATGATGGGCGGTGATGGTCTGACAGAGGCTACCAAACTGGCGATCCTGAACGCCAACTACATCAAGGCACGTCTGGAGAAACACTACCCGGTGCTGTATGTAGGGGCTAACGGCCGCTGCGCGCACGAAATGATCCTCGATTGCCGTGAGTTCAAGAAGTTCGGCGTAGAAGTAGAGGACATTGCCAAGCGCTTGATGGACTACGGTTTCCACGCGCCAACCGTGTCGTTCCCGGTAGCGGGCACGCTGATGGTGGAGCCAACCGAGTCAGAAGCACAGGAAGAGCTGGACAGATTCTGCGAGGTGATGATCTCGATCCGTGAGGAAATTCGTGAGATTGAAGCTGGCAAGGCTGACCAGAAAGACAACGTGCTCAAGAACGCACCGCATACCTTGAAAGTGGTGATGGTGGAGAACTGGGAGCGTCCTTACTCTCGCGAGAAGGCAGTATTCCCGATGGCATACCTGCGCGACAACAAGGTATGGCCAACCGTTAGCCGCATCGACAGTGCTTATGGCGACCGTAACCTGGTATGCTCTTGCGCTCCGATCGAGGCCTACAACGAGAATGAAAGTGAGATGGTAGCCATCGGCTAATCCATTTTTAGACTTATACCTGAAAAGCCTGGCCCTCGTGGTCAGGCTTTTTTGTTTTTGGTGGTGTGGGTGTTAAGTCTATCCAGATCTCTCAATTCTTTCGAGATGACAATATTGCTGTTCGCTCCCTAGGTTGACGACATTGCCCCTAGCCCTTCGCCTATACCTACTCATTGCATCATCCCGTATACCTGTTGTAGTCACAATCCTATACCTAAACCAACAGTCTTATGCGAAACGCTATACCTAATCTGAGCCAGTGGCTATACCTTCTACCTGCTTTTTTGATCGGTTTGGGCGGCTGTATACCTTCTATGGTAGCTGACAGTGCCTACGACCGCAGCGTGGATTTCCAGATTTACCGAACCTTTGCGCTCTTGGAGCCGGAGATGGCCAATACCTCTGCCGATCCGAACCTGTACGAACCATTGCTGGACCGGCGGGTGCGCGATGCCATTGCTGCAGAACTGGTCAAGAAAGGTATGACGTTGGATGCTGAGAACCCGGATCTGTTGGTAGCTTATGATGTGTCGGTGGCGCAGGACGCGTCTACTGCTTCGCCTGATTTTGGCTATGCTTATTGGTTCGGCTACCGCAACAACTACAGCACCTCCGACTTTCCCAACTACAGGCCCGTAGGCCAGTATGCGCCCGGCTCCATGCTCATCGATCTGGTATCGGCCAGCACCAACGAACTGGTTTGGCGCGGTGTGGCAGAAGGTGACATACTAGCGACGCAGACGGACGAGCGCAAGATCAGAAGAGCCATCATCAGCATCTTGTCGCTATACCCGCCTAACCAACCGGTCAGAAGGTAAATCACAGCCGATACGACAGACTCAGCCCACCATAATAGTTTCGTGGAGAAGCCGGCTGAAAGTAGCGTCCGCCAAAAGCATTCAGGTCGTTGCCCAGGCTATACTTCTGATCTGTCAGGTTTTCAGCGCCTGCAAAAACATCCAGCGCAAAGTGTCTCCCCAGTTCACGTTTCAGCCCGAGTCGGGCACCTGCTACCACATAGGCATCGGCATACACGGTGTTTTCGTCGGTGAGCGGAATCTCATCCACGTAGTTGGCCGTCAGGTATAGGTATAGCCCGAAGCGGGTGGCCAGGTCAAGGCCAGCGGTTAAGGTGTGCGGGGCCACGCCGGTGAGTTGGTTGCCGCTCAGATCAGCCTCATCTTTCTGGTAATCGCGGAAACGGAAGTGGCTGTAGGTATAGCTGCTCCATACCTTGAGCAAGCTCACTAGCTGTGTGGCATCTTCCAGCAAGGTATAGCCCAGGGCAGCTTCGAGTCCGCTCTGCGAAGTCGCACCCACGTTTCTGAACACAGCTATACTGGATAAGTCCTGCCGGCTTGCAATCGTTTCGCGCAACCGGAAATGAAAGGCCACCACATCAAAGCTCAACTTTCTGCCCAAGGTATAGCCGCGTATACCTGCCTCGTAGTTAATGCCTTTCTCTGCTTCCAAATCCTGATTGAGCGCGCCATCGGAGGTAAGCAACTCTTCTTCGGAGGGTGGTGAAAAACCCGCACTTACGCTACCATGCAACGACACCTGATCGGTCAGGCGCTTGAGCAAGGCCACACGTGGCGAAAGCACCGCGCTGAAATCGCGGGTATACTGGTAGGGGCCACCATCGGGAGCCTGGTGCAGGCGCGTGATCTCATACCGGGTGTCGTTCAGGCTGAGGGCAGCCGTTGCGATCCAGTTGCTGGGTAGCTCGAATTCAGCTTGCGTGAAAAGCAAGCCGGTTTTGGCCAGCACTTCGTCGTCGGTACGCAGCGAATCGGTGCGGCCGCGGTTGTTATCGTATGTGCGGGCAGCCTCAAAGCCGCGCTGGTATTCCCCTCCGAAGGTGATCGTTGTTCCTATATCGCCTAAGTTGGTAGTATACAGAAATCGGCTTCGGGCCCCGTATTCCTGGTTGGTGTTGCGCTCGTAGTCGGTATTGAACGGGTGGTCTCTATATCGGAACAGGCCATACAGGGCGGTCGTGTTTTTCCAGTTGTCGCTAAAGCGGTACTCCTGCGACAGGCCAAGGTTTATACCTTGCTGGTTCATGGAGGCATTTTGTGCCACGCTCCCGAACGTGCCGCCGCGTGCCTGCCGCGGGTTTTGCTCATACTGCTCCCGGGTCAGTCCGCCAGGGAGCTGGTAAAACAGATCGGAGTAAACCAGGTTAGCCTGGATCGTGCTCTTCCCGGATGGATTGAAAATAGAGGTGAGCAGCAGTGTCTGGCGGTCCATGCCCGATTGCTCCCGGTAGCCGTCGAGTCGCTGGCGGGTATACTGCAGGTATAGACTCTGCTTCTCGCCACCCACGCTAGCACTGGCGGTATAGCGTTTCAATCCAAAAGACCCGAAGGTGGTGCCCACCTGTAAAACCCTCTCCCCGGAAGCCGCCCTCCGCGGTTCAAGCAACACCGTGCCGCCTGTTCCCGCTCCGTAAATGCTTCCTGTTGGGCCTTTCAGAATTTCGACGCTATTGAAGTTGGCCGCATCCAGCAGGTTCAGATTCGTGATGCCGTTCGACTCGGTAAACGGAATCTCGCCCAGGTATATCTTCACGTTGCGGATGCCATAAGGCGAGCGTAAACTACTACCCCTGATAGAAAGCCGATAACTGGCCGTAGCCCGCTCCTCCATCCGCACACCTGGCACGGTGTTCACTGCCCGCACCAGAGAACTTTCGTCAAAACGCTCGATTACTTCCCGGTCGATGATACTGATGGCGCCGGCAGTTTCCAGCAAAGGTCGGTTGCTCTCATAGCCTGTTACGACTACTTCCGATAGGTTTGCTGCTAATGGCTGCAGGTATACCTGCAGTGCTATACCTGGCTGTAAGTGCTGCATTAACACCGTATCCGGCTTATACCCGATGTGTGAGATCAAAATGAAAGCCGCCTGGTCTTCTACAGTTAAATCAAAGCGACCGGAAGCGTTGGTCAGCGTTTGTTCGCCGCTACTGGCCGTGATGGTCACTCCTTCCAGCGGCTGTCGGGTTTGGGCGCGCAGTACCTGGCCCGTGACCTGCTGCTGGGCATAACTCAACAGGGGCAACAGCAGCAGGATAGTCAGGAAACAGAGGCGTAGCGGGAGTAGCGTTGGGTTCATGGGTGCAAGTTAGCTGCTAACAAAACGGCTTATACCTGTAAAGGGTTAAAATTATGCAGGATTTGCTAAGCCTTCCCATTTACAACCATCATAACTGGCGTTCGGTTAATTCAAATCACCAATCATTTTCCTGAATTTAATCGAATAAAGATCATCTGAAAAATACTTACGACTGCCTTGGCAACGGCACTCACCCGCACTTCAGCCTTTGATCAGGGAAGTGAGAAACTAGTCAGCGCATCCGTAGAAGGCCATACCTTTAAACAAGCCCGGCCTGAAGCGACCGATGCGCACGTGAAACAACTTAGTCAGCCAAAAGAGTTTGTAGATTTTGTGACGGCCTTTTTGGTAGATGACACCGAAGCGCAGTTTGGACGAGTGGTTGGACGAGCTGCCCATAATGACGATTCACTCCTGATCACCGACAACTCAAATGGAGTCATATATTGGGTGGTACATAGTGCAGCTGGCAACAAACGTTAAATCATCAGGAAGCTATAAATGAAAAAAGGCTCCGTAGAATCTGCGGAGCCTTTCCAAACTATGAAAGCTAATGAAATTAAATTCTGTTAAAGGGAGTCCTTACCTGATTCGGAACTCGGTTCTTCTGTTCTGCTGATGCATTTCCTCCGGACAAGACACGCCATCGGTACATTTATTCACCAGCTTGGTCTTACCGTAACCTTTGGCTGTCAGCCTGTCTTTGGCTATACCTTTCCCGATCAGGTAATCCACGGCGGCCTGGGCTCTGCGCTCTGAAAGCACCTGGTTGTAGTTCAAACTTTCACGACTATCGGTATGCGAGCTCAGCTCAATCTTGATCGTCGGGTTTGCCACCAGCACTTCGGCGAGTTTATCCAGTTCTTTGGCAGCATCCGACCGGATATCCCACTTGTCCAGGTCGTAGTAGATATTCTCCAGCACAATGGCTACGTTCTTCTCGTCACGGTCAAACACCATGGCTACCTGCAAGGTATCCGGAGCGGTTTTGGGCACCACCACCAGCGCGTGCTGATTCAGGTAGCCTTGCTTGGAGCCTTGCATGACATATGAGTTTCCTTTGCGGCCATCCATAAAGTACTGCCCTTTTGTGTTTGTCACAACTGTGCTGCTATCGTTCACGTTTTGTAGCGCGATCAGGAGCTGCACCTGTGGCAGCGGGAGTTGCACGTTTTTCTTTTGCGCATTCTGCTTGCGCTCCAGCGTAGTCACAGCGATCACGACGGGCTTCTGCAACACTTTGAAGCTGTAGATATCATCGGTGCCGTTGCTGCTTTCGCGGTTAGACGACAGCAGACCGGTTTCTTCGTCTTCGTTGAACATGATGCCGTAGTCATTCTTCGACGAATTGATCGGGTGGCCCATGTTGTTCACAGCCGTCCAAGCAGCGTGTTTGCCCTCTGCCGCGAAAACGTCCAGACCGCCCATGCCCATGTGCCCGTCAGACGAGAAGTACAGTTTGCCATCCTGGTCCACGTAAGGGAAGCTTTCGCGACCCGGCGTGTTGATCAGGATACCGGCATTCACGGGCTCTCCCCAGCTTCCGTCCGGCTGACGCAAGGTATAGTAGATGTCCGTCTCGCCCACACCACCCGGCATGTCCGACACAAAGTACATGATCTTACCATCAGGCGAAAGGGCCGGATGGCCCACGGAGTATTCTGTCACTTTGTTAAAAGCGAATGGCTTGATCTCTGTCCAGGTAGTGCCGCGTCGTTGTGAGGAGTAAATCTCCAGACGGTTGATGTATTCTTCCACCTGCGACTTGTCTACCCAACTCGTCGGGTCGGCATTGCCGGACTTGCGCTGCTGCACCAGTTGGGTACGGGTGAAGTACAGCGTTTGTCCGTCTTCCGTGGCCGAAGCTGTGGCGTTGTGGTACTGGTCGTTGATCATTTCGTGCAGCGCCGTGGGTTTGCCCCAATTGCCGTTGCCATCGCGACTGGCCATAAAGAGCTGCAGATAGGGGCGACCGGTCCAGCCGTAGGTGCCGGTAGTTTTTCCCTCCTGATCTACCCCACGGTCTGATGTGAAAATGATCGCGTCTTTGCCGTAGTTCATCGGGCTGAAGTCAGAGAAGCCTTGGGCGTTCAGTCCGCTCAGGCGCTGTACTTCGGCCAGTGGCATTTTCTGGTTTATCCAGTTCATGGCTTTGTCGCAGGAGGCCATCAGGTATTGCGCGCGTTCCTCTGCAGCCGGCACTTCCTCGGCCCACAACATGTACTGCTGCTTGGCTTCGTCGTAGTTGCCATTGCTGCGCAGCGCCTCTGCATAATGGTAAATGTTCTGCGGATCGCGGCCCGGCATGGCCACCACCTGTGCATACCAGCGCTCCGCTTCCACGGTCTGGCGTGTCAGGCGGTAAGAGTCGGCGATGCGCTCGGCTGTTTTTACATCCGGCTTGCGCTTCTCAGCTGCTTTTTTGTACTGCTCTAGAGCCAGCGCAAATTCAAACTTTTCGTAGTGCTTGTTTGCCTTGCGAAGCTCCTGCTGCGCTTCGGCCACAGGGGCTGCGCTCAGGATCAGAGCAGCAGTAAGGTATAAGGGTATATGTCTGAAATTCATATGCGGTAAGAGCTAATATTAAAAGTATTGCGGCGTCAGCATTTTCGTGTCCTGCTTCTTGAAGAAGTAGTAACCCACTGAGATCTCGTGTGAGTGAAAACCATTCAGGTCGTTGAGCATGCGGTCGTAAGAGTAACCCAGGCGCAAGGCATTGGTCACCTGCAGTTCTGCGATCAGGGCCATGGCCGTGCGCTTCGTCACAGGATCGGCTTCCTCGTTCTTGTTGAACAGGTTCATGCTGGTGCGGTAAGAACTGCCCAGCCACAGGCGGTCGCCCAGTAGCACAAAACCGTTCAGGTCCACATTGGCAGGGGCATTGAAGTCCTCCTTGATCAGCACGCTTGGCTTCAGCTTCACAAAGCTGCTCACGTCAAACACATAGCCTGTTGTGAAGTAGTAGTGGCGAACCGGCTCGATCTGGAAAACGTCTTTGTATTGGATCAAATCGGAGGCGGATATACCTGCGTAGAAACGCGGCGTGTTAAAGTACACACCCAATTTCACATCCGGGCGGTAGAACACATCTTTTCCGGCAGGTATGCTCGGATCATCCACTATACCCAGCTCTGAACCATCCACCACGCTCTGCACTACACCAGCTGCTATACCCAGGCTCAGCGTTCCACGGGCGCTCACCGATACACGGGCCGCCGCATTGGCATAAGCCGAAGTGGTGGAATAGGCGCCGATCTTGTCGCGGGTGAAGTTCAAGCCCAGGCCCAGGCGCTCGTGGCTGGTCAGGCCATCCACACTCAGGGCCTGTGTCGTAGGCGCTCCGTCTATACCCGTCCACTGCGAGCGGTGGAAGGCGTTGATGTTGAGCACACCTTTGGTGCCAGTATAAGCCGGGTTAATGGCCATACTGTTGAAGATGTACTGCGAGTACTGCGGGTTTTGCTGGGCGTTCGCGGCAAAGGTGAAGAGCAGCGCCAGCAGGGTATAAAGTATTCTCATGGTAATAAAATTTTCAAATGAATGCACTCGCTTATCGGAAGATGGTCACGTAACCGGTGTAGTCCTGGTACTTGCCATCGCATAGCTTCACCCTTACTTTGTAGAAGTAAGTACCTTGTTCCAGTCCCTTGGCGGCCCAATCGTTCTTGTAGTTCTTCTGCTTGAACACCTCAGACCCCCAGCGGTTGAAAATCACCATTTCATTGTCCGGGAACTTGTCCAGGTTCTTCACCAGCCAATCGTCATTCTTGCCGTCGCCGTTCGGGCTGAAGGCTTTCGGGAAGTCCAGCTGTCCATCGGCTACCTTGGCATCCATGTCGATGCTAAACTCGGCCGAGCCTGCGCAGCTGCCGTTGTAGGCAATTACACTCACGCGGCCTGTTGCAGTCGGGCTGCTGGCTTTCACCTTAATAGTAGTAGTACCTTGACCAGACTCGATGGTGAAGCCCTCTGTTACCGTCCAGGTATAAGAAGTAGCTCCCTGTACCGGATCAGCGGTATAGATCAGGCCTTCGCACACGCTGCTGTTGTCCGTGATGCGGGTAACAGGAGCAGGAGGCATGGTGATGTCGATGTTCAGGCTAGACCAGTCGCTCATACCGCAACCGTTGATGGCACGTACACGCACGGTACCGCCTGTTTCAGCCGCTTTCACTGTAATGCTTGTGCCGTTGCTGGCTCCTTCTATCGTCAGGCCGCCGGTCGTTTCCCACTCGTAAGTGGTAGCGCCATGTATAGCCTCGATGCTGAAGGAGTTGCCGGTACTGTTAAGGCACACGTTTAGGTTGCTCTTGATCGCGCCAGGTGTTGCCGGCTTCAGCGACGGCGAAACAGCTAGCTTCGTTACAGCACCCGCACCGCAGTTTTTCACCGTGTTGGTTGCGTATACCTCAATATCGCCGCTTGTCTCACCTACTGTTACAATGATGCTGGTACCCGTCAGTTTGTCGGCGCTCCAGCCCTGCGGCACTGCCCAGGTATAGGCCATGCCTACTTCCGGGGATGCGATGCTGAACGTGAGCTTAGCGCCGATACAGCCGGTAGTTGCCGTGTTGGAAATAGATGGTGCTACTGGTTTCAGGGTCACTTTCACAGGTACACTGAGGGCTGCACTTGTATTACAGTCATTCCCGGTTTTCACCGTGATCTGATCTCCTGTTTTACCAACTTTCACTTTTACTACTCTGCCATTTTCCTCTTTACTTACAATGGTCCAATCAGCCGGGAAGGTCCAGGTATAGCTGGTGGCACCTGTTACTATTGGCGTGCTGAAAGTCGTTTCCTCGCCTTCGCATAAGTCCAGGTTACCTGTGATGATTTTCGGTATAGCCGGTGTTGGCGTCACGATCAGCACCTTCTCGGTGGTGGTGCTAAAGCCGCAGGCATTGGTCACCGTCAGGTATACCTTGCCGCCCAGCAGGCTCTGTCCTTTCGGACGAACACGCACGCTGGTGCCGGCATCGTTAGTACCTTCTACAAACTCGAGGTTGCTGTCCAGCGTCCACTTATAGGTAAGCCCTTCCACAGATGCGGCGCTCAGCGCTATACCTGTCGTGCTGTTGAAGCAAATGAGAGCCTCTCCGGTAATCGCTACTCCTGTTGGTTCGCCGGTCACATTCACAGTGGTTTCGGCAGTCTTGTTAACATCCTTACACTGGGTGTTCACGGTTACTTTTACCGTCTGAGCGTTCAGCGTGGTGCCCGCCGTAACGGTTATGGTGCTGCCGTCAGCTGATTTGCTTACCGTTTTCCAGCCTGCTGGCAGTGACCAGGTATAGGTACCCCCGATCACATCCGACGTTGCTTTGAATGTAAGCTCCCCGCCACGGCATACCGAAGTGGGCGCATCTACAAATGACAGCGTAATGTTTGAACTACATTTCACCTCCGGAATCACTACCTCGTCTTCGTCGTTGTCCGGGTCAGAATCATCAGGGTCGCCCGGGTTATCTGGATCGTCAGGGTTGTTCGGATCATCCGGGTTATTTGGGTCCGTAGGAGTTGGTTTATCTTTGCTGATGATACGGGCAATGTTGCGCACCTGGCCAGCCTTCATTAACTGAGCATTAATCACAAGCACGGCCGTTGCTTTTGCCTCCAGCGAAGGAACTTTGAATGCGCCGGTTGCCGGATCATACGAAGTGCCATTGCTAACATTGAAGTCTACCAACCGAAGGCCTGCAGGCAATTTCTCGCCGACCACGATATTCTTCTCTACTTTAGCACCGTTGTTAGTCACCACAATGCGGTACTGCACCATTTCGCCTACCATGTATTCTGCCTTGGCATTTACCAGTTCCTTGGTCACGCCCAGGTCTGGCAGGATGATCTCCACCTCGTCTTCGTCGTTGTCCGGGTCTTTGTCATTGTCCGGCGTGCGGTCGATGATCGTGGCCACGTTACGGATCGCTCCCGTGCCCACAATTTTGGCGTAAACAATCAGTGTCGCCGTGGTTTTTCCGGCCAGCGTTGCAATGTTGAGGATACCTGTTTTGGCATCGTACGTGGCACCACTCGTAACGGTATGTCTTACATACTCCAGCTCCTTCGGCAACTGCTCACGCACATTTACATTGGTCTGAGGTGCAGAGGCGTTGTTTGAAACCTTGATCTCAAAAGCCAGCACGTCATTTACTTTGTAATTTTCCTTCGGATCAATAAGTTTCTTAGTCACGCCCAGGTCAGGCAGGACGATCACTACTTCTTCTTCGTTGTCATCCGGATCCTTGTCATCCGGACGGTCGATGATCGTGGCCACGTTACGGATGTTGCCCGTGCTTATGATCTGGGCATACACGATGAGTGTAGCATATGCATTGCCCGCCAGGGTGGGGATGTTATAAATGCCTGTAGCCGGGGTATAGGTGGTGCCCGCAGTCGCCTCGTGGCGCACATACTTAAGCCCGCTTGCCAGCTGCTCGCTAACGTTTATGTTCTTTTCCTCTTTGGATGACGTGTTTACGATCTTGATCTCGTAGGCAATCACATCGCCCAGGTTATAGCTCGATTTCGGATCGACAATGCGTTTGGTCAGCCCTAAATTTGGCAGCACTATTTCTTCCTCGTCTTTATCATCATCAGGATTAGGATCCGGGTTATCTCCGATAATGATTACCTCGTTTGTGATATTGCCGGTACCGGTTACTTCAAATACCAGGCGGAGGCTTTGCTCTTCATACACCCCCATATCACCAATCACCCATTCGTTCTTCACCTGGTCGTAAGTTCCTTTTGTAGCAGGCTTTACTTCCACCAACTTCAACCCGGTTGGGATGCGCTCCTTCACTGCCACGTTGCGGGCTATACCCGGTCCGTTGTTGATGGCCGTAATGGTATAGGTCACGCGCGAGCCCAGCGATACGTTTGTGTTGTCAACATTCTTCTTGACATACAGGTCGGCGTTCGTCACGTTCTGCAGCACCGTCGGGTTGTTCTCGAAATAGATGGTGCCTCCCAGTGAGATGGCCCGACCATACAGCGAAACGCCTTTGCCAAAGGTGATGTCGCCTGTGGCAATGATGTTGCCGTACAGGCTGCTTGGGGCCTGAATCTCTACGTCACCGTCGACAACCCAGTAGATATTTTTAGTTTCAACACCTACGCCAGAAAGGCTGAGAGCGCCCGGGTTTACTTTCAGGTTACCGCTGATCTTAAACACGAAAATAGGAGAGCTGCCATCCTGTGTCACCAACAGCGAAATACCACTGATCGTGGCATTGCCCGTGATGCTGTAAACACCAGGGTAGATCTCGCGTCCATTGCCCAGGTCAGGGTTTAGGTTCTCGATCTCCTGAAGGGCGATCAGTTCCTGATACAGCCTGTTCGCGTCAGCCATCGCCTCCGCTGCTATTTCAGTACCTTTCTCTTTCTTGCCGGTTACTTCAAGGAATTCCTCTCCGACAATGACCTTGCCGGGGCTGATGCCGATGTCGCCGCGAATCCATGTTTTGTCGGGGCCTTTAACGACGATCTGTTCATTGGCCAGCGCAATGAACCTGTTAACGCGGCCTAAGTTGATTTCTGACTGCCCGAAGCTCAGGGTGGTAGCAGTAGTCAGAAAAAGGGTGAGAAGCAGTAGAATTCTACTCATAGGGAATATGTAAAAAAGCGTAATGAATCAGGCATAAATATAAACGTATTTCCATAAATTTTTACTATATCATGATACTTATATATTGTAAATAAGTTTAGTACAATATAAAAAATACAATATATAGCTTCTAATAGAATGTTATAACAGCAATTGCATAACATTATTCCCAGATCGTCCAGGTAAATATTTTTTTCAATAAAGTGGATTTACAGTACAAAGATTCGAATATGGGCATATAGCGTTGCACCACTACTTGAATATCTGGATATACTAATTAAACGCCCTTTAGTTGCAGGAAATGCTTATTTTATACACCTTTTGTTACTGAAGTGGGCAAAGGAACTGAAAAAATCTTAAATAAAATAGGGAAATTTAGGGAAGGAAAACAGTGCAATAAAAAAGTGCCCTATCGGCTTTTGCATACCAATAGGGCACTCGGAGAATTAAAATAAAACTTTCTAAAAATTCTTTAAAAGTTTATATAAAATTCTGGCTATACATTTACGTGACGTTCAGCGTGGTACGATGAACGCACCAGTGGGCCAGACTCTACGTATTTGATCCCCCGCTTCAGGCCTTCTTCCCTGTAGTGCTCAAACAGATCCGGGTGAATAAACTCAGCCACCTCAATATGAAGCTTGGTTGGCTGCAGGTATTGGCCCAGTGTCAGGATGTCGCACCCGTTGGCAGCCAGGTCATCCATGGCCTGGTATACCTGCTCGCGTGTTTCGCCCAGGCCCAGCATAATGCCGGTTTTGGTGCGCTTGCCATACTCCTTGGTGCGGCGGATCTGCTCTATGCTACGCTCGTACTTTGCCTGCGGACGTACACGGCGATAGAGCTCTTTCACGGTTTCGACGTTATGCGAAACCACTTCCTGGCCCGGCGAGATCATGGTGATCAGCGCATCCCAGCTGGCTTTCACATCAGGTATAAGGGTTTCGATGGTAGTGGCAGGAGAAAGCTCTTTTACCATGCGCACGGTCTCGTGCCAGATGGCGGCACCGCGGTCTTTTAGTTCGTCGCGGTTTACAGAAGTGATTACGGCGTGCTTCACGCCCATCAGCTGTATGGCTTCGGCCACACGGCGCGGCTCGTCTACGTCGTATTCGTTAGGGCGGCCCGTGGCCACGGCACAGAAAGAGCAGCTGCGCGTACACACATTGCCCAGAATCATGAAAGTGGCTGTGCCGGCTCCCCAGCACTCGCCCATGTTCGGGCAGTTACCGCTCTCACAGATGGTATGCAGCTTATACTCGTCTACGATGTTTCTTACCTTCGCATACTCTTTCCCTACCGGCAGCTTCACGCGGAGCCAGTTTGGCTTGCGGGGCTGACCCAAAGCATTGAGCCCCTCGGGCTTAGCGTTGGGTTGTATTACCGGAAGTGTCATCATTTCATCCATGCTGCAAAGATAGGTATAATGCGTTAAGACTTCAGCAAATGCACCAGGAAATTAAGGCAACACCGCCTATGCCCGGGGCACTTCCTTCTCAACAAACGGTTGCATGGAAATGTTCTTGGCGCCGCTTATTTGCGACGGCCGTAGTAGATGTTCAGGTACACGGAGGTGAAGGTGCTGTAGTTTTCGGTCTGCGGGATCATGACCATGTCTTTGAAGAACTTCTCCACCATAAACCCAGCCTCTATACCTGTGATGCTCTCGCGGTAGCGGCCATATTCGAAGCTAAGGCCTACCTTGGCATGCACGCCCAGGTTAACGTTGGTTTCGCCCAGACCGGTAAGCACGTTGGCATTACCCAGAGTGTTCTCAAAGCTCAGGTGCTTGTTCGGATCATAGGCCTCCGTGCGAACGTCGTTGCCCAGGCCGCTGCCATAGTCGTAGCGGATGTAGTAAGGTATAAGCAGGCCCAGGGAGGGGCCGACTGCGCCCAGGGCGTTCACCTGCACACCGCTCTCGGCAGCCTTGCGGAAAAGCACGTGCTCCAGACCGTAATGCGGGCGCACCGAAAAGAAGTGGTTTTGCTTGCCTGCTATGAAATGGTCGCCGGAGCCCGGGTTATACAGCCTGTTTTCTTTCGGGTGCTTGATCTCCACGATCTCGAGTCCGCCGAAACGGTAGAGCCGCTCTTTCATAAACCAGGAGCTGCGCACAAACGCGCCACCCAGCAAACCACCGTTCGAGTTCAGGTTGATGCCGTAGCTCAGCTCATTGCTGAAGTCATCGTCAGACTGAGCTGTTGCCGGCAATACCAGCAGCAGCGTCATAGCAATTGTGAGTACCAGGTTTCTTGCCACCTTTATACAGTTTGGGTTAGGTATGTTCTATCAAAAAGCCAGATCCAAAAGCAGGCAGGTATCAGGCATTCGAAGCCACACAGCCCGGCAAAAAACCCCAGGCAGGTAGGGCCGCTTATAAGGAGTATTACGAATTATCGGTGTGGCCTGTCTTCTGCGCGACTTCGCCTCAAACCGCCAGGCTCTTTTTCATAGAATCGATGCTGATGCCTAAATGCGAGGCGTCATACGTGCACATACCGTCCTGGATAAGCAACAACTGGGGCGATTGGTGCTGTACCTGAAACACTTCCGCTATTTCGTTCGAAACCGGGCGGTAGCGCAACAGGTCGAGGTAGTAAGGCTTTATATGGTCTACACTGGCACCGTCCCACTGGCGCTCCAGCCTGCTCTTGGCAGTGGAACTGATAGAACAGGACGTACTGTGCTTGAATATCACCACCGGGGTGTGCTTTGACTCTTCAATTATGTTATCTAACTGTTCTGCGCTTGTAAGCGGATGCCAATTCATTGCTATCTGGTTAGGTTTACTTCTCCTTCTTCCGGAAAAGCCTGAGTTTCTTTTTCTCACGGTCAGCCTGCCCACGCTGCACAGCATCTTTGCTACTGTGCCTGGACTTGAAGAAACCCGAACGCTTACGCACTTTGCCGGATTCGCCCTTCTTCAAGGTATAGGCTTCCATGTTCAGGTGGGTTTCCTTGTAGGTGGCGGCCTCTACCTGGTCGGCATCGCGCAGGGCCTGACGCATCAGGCGCCCGTGCTTGTCCGTCATGGTATAGGTAATCTGACCGAACGCAGGAAAAACTGCCAGAAGCAGCATACCTGTCATTACCACCAAACATTTCGTTTGTTTATCAAATCCCAGCTTCTTCATAACAGCTTTCCGTCTACAGTTGTTATACTGAATTCGGGAATAGGGGTTGCTCCCTTAAAAAATTCCCATGCGCTTCTTCTTCACACGGCCGTTCTTGTCCATGCTCACCTTCACCGACTCCAGCCCGGTGGCGTTCTTGCCCGACACCTTGGCCGTCTTACCCGGCTTCGGACAAGGTATACCCTTGCGCTGGCAGCCCGTTCCGAATAGCAGTGCTATGCACAGCAGGCCTAGTACCCAATATCTACTTTTCTGCATCACACTGCAATATAAGTTTATCTAAGCTAATCTCCGCTAAAATGCCATGATGCTCTCCACCTTCTCGCGCAGGCGCTGCTTTGGCAGGAACTCCTGCTCCAGCGGCGGCGCAAACGGCACAGCCGTATCCAGGCTGGCAACCCGTGTTACCGGGCCATCGAGCAGCTCAAAGCAATGCTCGCCGATCCAGGCCGCTATCTCACCGCCTATGCCGCCCGTCATGGTGTCTTCGTGCAGTACAATAACGCGTCCGGTGCGGGCCACGGTGTCGCGCACGGCTTCTTTGTCCCAGGGCAGCAGCGAGCGCAGGTCGAGGATGTCGAAGCTGATGTCCGTCATTTCCTGCTGCAGTTGCCTGGCCCAGTGCACGCCCATGCCGTACGTGATGATCGAAATATCAGACCCTTCGACCACCAATCTGGCCTTGCCGATCTCGACAGTATAGTAATCGTCCGGAATCTCCTGCGAAATGGAGCGGTAAAGCATCTTGTGCTCAAAGTACATCACCGGGTTCGGGTCTTCGATGGCAGCATTCAGCAAGCCTTTGGCATCGTAAGGGGAGGACGGGTACACAACCTTCAGGCCCGGGGTATGGAAGAACCAGGCTTCGTTGCTCTGCGAGTGGAATGGACCAGCGGCCGTACCGGCTCCTGTTGGCATGCGCACCACCACATCGGCGTTCTGGCCCCAGCGGTAGTGGCTCTTGGCCAGGTTGTTCACGATCTGGCTGAAACCGGCGCTCACAAAGTCTGCAAACTGCATTTCCACCATGCTCTTCTTGCCCTTCACCGACATACCCAGGCCTATACCTAGAATCGCCGATTCGCAAAGCGGGGTGTTGCGCACGCGGTCTTTGCCGAATTTATCCACAAAGCCTTCTGTTATTTTGAACACGCCGCCGTACTCGGCAATGTCCTGCCCCATCAGCACCAGTTCCGGGTAGCGCTCCATGCTCTGGCGCAAGCCATCCGAAATGGCGTCGACATAGCGTCGCTCGGTTTTGGCTTCCGAAGCCGGTTTGATCACTTCCTGCTCGAAAGGACGGTACATGTCCTCGATTTCCTCCTCGCGGTTAGCCTCTGGCATCGGCGTGGCAAAAGCGGTCTGCAGTCCTTCTTCGATCTCGGCCTTTATCTCTTCGCGTATACCTTCAATGGCTTTGGGTGTCAGGATCACTTCATCCAGCAGGTACTTTTCGAAGTTCTCCACCGGGTCTTTCTTGGCCCACTTCTCAAACAGCTCCTGTGGCACGTACTTGGTACCACTGGCCTCTTCGTGGCCGCGCATGCGGAAGGTGATCGCCTCGATCAGCATCGGACGCGGGTTCTTGCGCATGCTGTAGGCGGCCTGGCGTACCGTATCGTATACCTCTACAATGTTGTTGCCGTCGATCTGCAGGGCGTCTATACCGTAGGCCGGGCCTTTGTCAGTGAAATGCTTGAACTTGAATTGCTCGTTGCTCGGTGTGGAAAGTCCGTAGCCGTTGTTCTCGATCATGAAAATAACCGGTAGGTTCCAGACAGCCGCCACGTTGAGCGCCTCGTGAAAGTCGCCCTCCGAAGCACCGCCGTCGCCGCTGAACACCAGCGCCACTTTCTCCTTATTATCGAGCAGATCGGCCAAGGCTATACCGTCGGCCACCGCCAACTGCGGACCCAAATGCGAGATCATGCCCACGATGTGGTGCTCGTTGGTGCCAAAGTGGAAAGAACGGTCGCGGCCTTTGGTAAAGCCGGTCTTCTTGCCCTGGAATTGCGCAAAGAGTCTGTCCAAAGGCACTTCGCGGCTCGTGAACACACCCAGGTTGCGGTGAAGCGGCAGGATGTACTCGTCTGATTCCAGCGCCATGGCAGAGCCTACCGAGATAGCCTCCTGGCCTATACCTGAAAACCACTTGCTCACTTTGCCCTGGCGTAGCAGCACGAGCATGCGCTCCTCGATCATGCGGGGTTTCAGGATACCTTTATATAAGGCGATCAGTTCGTCGTCAGAATATTCTTTGCGGTTATAGTTCATCTTGTGATGCGAAAAATTCGTTGTGGTATGGCAGCATAACGTTTGCTTAGGCCACCGATTATGGTGCTAATTTATAAATTTGTTCGGTACTTCGTGCCTTACCGGCCCCGGCATACGCAACAAGCGGCGTCCGAAAGCCCGTAAAGAGAGCAAAAGCTACAGAAAACCTGTCAGGCCTGCAAGTGTTTGCCGGTTTTGATTGAACAGGGCACAAGCTATACCTGTTGAAAAAGAAATGACAGGAAAGAAATCAGGCAAAGGTAACACGGGTTGCCACCCTTTAAAGAGAAGAAGATTATGATACATTTCGAGGAATTTACGCTGGATAACGGCCTGCGTGTGATCGTGCACGAAGACCACACCTCTCCCATGGCCGTGCTGAACGTGCTGTATGACGTGGGCTCCCGCGACGAGGTAGAGCAGCATACCGGCTTTGCGCACCTGTTTGAGCACCTGATGTTCAGCGGCTCCAAAAACATACCCGTATACGACGAGCCCCTGCAGCGTGTGGGCGGCGAAAACAACGCCTTCACCAGCCCCGATATCACCAACTATTACCTCTCCCTGCCGGCCCAGAACATCGAGACGGGCTTTTGGCTGGAGTCGGACCGCATGCTGGACCTGGCTTTCAGTGACAACGGCCTGGAAGTGCAGCGCAAGGTGGTGGTAGAGGAGTTCAAGCAGAACTACCTGAACCAGCCCTATGGCGATGTGTGGCTGAAACTGCGTCCGCTGGCCTATGAGCAGCACCCCTACAAGTGGGCGACCATCGGCAAGGAGATCGCCCACATCGAGGACGCGACCATGGACATTGTGAAAGCGTTCCACAGGAAACATTACTCCCCAAGCAACGCCATCCTAGTGGTAGCTGGCAACGTGACCTTTGACAAGGCGAAGGAGCTGACCGAAAAGTGGTTCGGCCCTATACCTGCCGGCGAGAAATACGAGCGCGCTATACCGCACGAGCCGAAGCAGCAGGCGCCGCGTGTACTCGAGACCAGTGCCGACGTGCCGCTAAGCGCCATCTACAAGGCTTATCACATGCCGCACCGCAATCACGAAGACTACTATGCTGTTGACCTAATCAGTGATATACTGGGTCGTGGCAAATCGTCGCGCCTGTACGAGCAACTGGTAAAAGAGCAGAAGCTGTTCAACTCCATCTCCGCCTCTGTGACGGGTTCCATCGAGCCGGGCTTGCTCATCATCCAGGGCAAACTCAACGAAGGCGTGGACCTGCAGGAAGCCAATACTGCCATCGAGGCCATTAATAAAGATTTGATGGAGCAGCTAGTGGAGGAAGAAGAACTGAACAAAGTAAAGAACCAAGCCGAGACCTCGATCGTCTTCTCGGAGATCGAACTCCTGAACCGCGCCATGAACCTGGCTTACGGCAAGCTGCTGGGCGACGCCAACTTCGTAAACACCGAGGGCGAGAAGATACAGGCCATCACGCCGCAGGACATCCTGCGCTGCGCCAGGCAGGTACTCGACCCGAACAACTGCTCTACTTTGCTTTACAAGGCGGAGAAAAAGCAACAAGTAGTGGAGCAGGAAGCGTAGGGAAGGTATAGCCCCGGATTAAAACATTAGAAAAGCGACTGTCAGTTATCCGGTAGTCGCTTTTTTATTCCCGCTAATTCTCAAAAAACCCCACCCCTTCAGATTTCCTTCAAAATCGCTCAGTAAATAGGTATAAGTAATTTTTTAAACATAAAACTTAATACCATGAGAGCAACCGCTTTTGCATTCCTTTTAATGACCGGGACCTTACTATCTTGCGATAACAACGACGATGACATAAAGATCGAGGATGTGCCTGCCACTGTGCGTGAAGCATTACTGAGCAGCTTCCCGAACGCAACAGGTATAGACTGGGAGAAGAAGGGAGAAGACTTCGAGGCTGACTTTGATGTAGACAGAGTGGATTACAACGCCATGCTCAATGCATCGGGCACTGTGCTGAAACACAAGTACGACATACCTGAAGCCGAACTTCCGGAGGCCATCCGGGCAACCATCAGCCAGAATTACGCCGATCACAAAATAGACGACCCCGAAGTGCTGGTGCAGGATGGCGACACCTTGTATCAGGTAGAACTTGACCATATGACCAGCACGGACGAAAAACTCGTTTTCTCTGCCGATGGTCAGAAGGTAGACCAAGCCTACTGGGATTAATTACCTGACGGATACTTTTTAAAGAAGGCCCGGGGCAATACGCCTTGGGCCTTTTTTAGATTTATACCTGCTCTATTGTTGCCTGTCCTGTTCCTGTACTTTTTCTGCCCGCCTTTTTACCTCACCCATCGACCTCAAAGGCTTCAATTACTTTAAAATTAGCATTCTACAAATTTTCTTCAGATTTGCTTTGTAATCTTAGCCCCAATTACCTACTTGTCCTTTATTCTTTATTATAGCTCACTCATGAAGCAGCAACTCATCACCATCGTTCTGTTGTCAGCAACCCTGATTTCCTGTGATGACGACGTCATGCCTGAGAAAGTACCGCTGGAAGTGCGAAAAAATTTACTGGCCACCTTTCCGCTTGCCTTCGACATAGCCTGGGAAAAAAGCGGGAAAGACTACGAAGCTGACTTTACGGTGCATGCCGCAGCGCACAGTGCCCTTTTCCAGCATGCAGGAGCACTGACGCAGTACAAGCGCGCTATACCTGCAGCGCAACTACCAGAAGCCGTCGCTAATTCCATTGCCAAGAAATACCCGGGATATCAGATTTCGGAAGCAGAGGCTTTCGTAAAAAATCACAACACTTCTTTCCAGATCGTCCTTAAAAACCAGACAGCAGAAATGGAGGTTGTTTTTTCAGCAGATGGCCAGCAACTCCAGCAACCTTTCTGGGACTAGGGAAAACCCCTTTCTAATCTGGAGTCAGACAAATGGCCAGGTGCAACTTTTCAGGCATAACATTTGTATATACAAACAATGACATTAACTTTGCACCTACATTCAGCCTATGCGGATAGAAGACGAAATACAGCAGAAAGACTTTAAGGACGATCATCGTCGGATGGTGATTAACCTGTTGTTCACGAACAATTGGCTGAATCAGCAGTTTATACCATTCTTTAAGCAGTTTGGCCTCACGCTACAACAGCACAACGTGCTGAGCATTGTGCGGGGGCAGCACCCGAAGCCCGTTTGTTTTGGCGAGATGCAGGAGCGTATGGTGGACCGCAACTCCAACGTGACCCGCCTCGTGGACAAGCTGATCGAGAAAGGCTACGTGACCCGCGACATCTGCCAGGCGAATCGCCGCATGATCGAGGTGAGGCTGACCCCGAAAGGCACCGATTTTCTGAACCAGATAGACGAGCAAATGCCCGCCTTCTTTCAGCGCTTCCATAACCTGACAAAGGAAGAGGCAGTGTTAGTAAGCCAATTGCTGGACAAGCTCAGGGGCTAAGCTTTTTTTTACACTAATATTTGTACACACAAATAATGTACATGCTGAAATTAAAACTATGAAGAACATCACCATAAAGAACGCCACTATACCTGCTCTGGGCCTGGGCACTTTCCAATTAGAGAACGATTTGGCCCGCAAGATAACGGCCGCTGCCATCTCGGAGGGCTACCGCCACATCGATACGGCGCAGGCATACAAGAACGAGGCTGGCGTTGGCGCGGCCATCAAGGATTCAGGTATAGCCCGCGACGAGATTTTCCTGACCACGAAGGTGTTCCGGGAGCGTCTGTCAAAGAAGGATTTTATGCCATCGGTAGAGGAAAGTCTGCGCGGGCTCAAAACAGATTATGTGGACCTGTTGCTGATCCACTGGCCGAACCGCAACGTGCCCGTGGCCGAGTACATGGACCAGCTGATGGAGGCGCAGCGAAAAGGCTACACCAAACACATCGGCGTGAGCAACCATCCCACTGCCCTCCTCGACGAGGTGCTGGCCACAGGTGCCGACATCATCACCAACCAGGTAGAGTATCACCCGCTTATTAACCAAACCAAGCTCTATACCTACCTGCGCGGGCATGGCATTTCGCTGACGGCCTACAGCCCGATCGCGCAAGGCAAAGTGCTGGGCAACGCTGTGCTGAAAGGTATAGGCGAGCAGTACGGCAAGAACGAGGTGCAGGTATCGCTGCGCTGGCTCGTGCAGCAGGACGGCGTGATGGCTATACCCAGAACTTCAAAAACTGAGCGCCTGAAAGACAACCTGAACATTTTCGACTTTGAGTTGTCAGCAGAAGACATCACCCGGATCGACCAGCTGAAAAAGGATCACCAACGCGTGGTCAATCCGTCTTTCGCTCCGGATTGGGACCAGGGAAGTTAGAAAGTTTAGAAGGTAGAAAGTTAAAAATCTCTCAATAACGCACACGCCTGGGAGTCGAGCGAGGGCAGTGGATTAGCTTGGCATTTTCAGAAATCCTGAAGATTCGACAAATCCTGATTGATACAGGATATGCAGGCGCAAATCCCGACTTACCCGAGTCATGCACCCAACAATTTAACAATCAACAATTCATATAATCAACAATTCATATAAAATGTCACAACCACTTTTAAGACCGATAAAACTCCACGATTTAGAACTGAAGAATCGCGTGATCATGGCACCCATGACGCGCAGCCGCGCTGCCAACGAGGGCAACGTGGCCAACGACCTGATGGTGACCTACTATAGCCAGCGTGCGAGCGCCGGATTGATCATCTCCGAGGGGTCGCAAATCTCAGAGCAGGCTGTTGGCTACATCAACACGCCCGGCATCCACAGCGCCGAGCAGGTAGCGGGCTGGAAGAAAGTAACCAAGGCCGTGCATGCCAAAGGTGGAAAGATCTTCGCGCAGCTGTGGCACGTGGGCCGTATGTCGCACCCTGATTTCCATGGCGGAAAGCTGCCGGTTTCCGCATCGGCCATCAACCCGAATGACAAGGCCTTTACGCCGGAGGGCTTCAAAGACACCGTAACGCCGCACGAACTGACCATCCCGGAGATCAAGCAGATCGTGCAGGACTTTAAAATGGCCGCCCGCAACGCCATCGATGCCGGTTTTGACGGTGTGGAAGTACACGCCTCCAATGGTTACCTGTTGCACCAGTTCTTTGTGAGCACGGCCAACGTGCGCACCGATGAGTATGGTGGCTCTGTCAAGAACCGCGCCCGCATCCTGTTCGAGGTGTTGGATGCCATTAAGGAAGTAGTGCCGCAGCACCGCATCGGCGTGCGCCTGAACCCTAGCATGCACGGTGGTTTCGGCATCACGCTAAACGAGGACACCATCCCGACCTTCGACTACATTGTAGAGCAGCTGAACAGGTATAGCCTGGCCTACCTGCACCTGACCGAGGCCTCGCCGGCCAACAAGGATGTGCCCCACATAGAGCCGCAAGTGGCCAAGCGCTACCGTCCGATATATAACGGCAACCTGATCATCAACGGGGGCTTTAACCAGGAAACCGGCAACCAGGTGATTGCCGATGGCGACGCTGACATGGTGGCCTTTGGGGTACCGTTCATTGGCAACCCTGATCTGGTGGAGCGCTTTGCCGAGAATGCCGAGTTACAGCAGGCAGACCCGAGCAAGTTTTACGCTCCCGGTCCGGAGGGCTACGTGGATTACCCTACGCTGGCAGAAGTGGAAGCCTAAGGCGATCCCATAAATCAGCATACCCAAGAGCCAGCCACCTTAACCGGTGGCTGGCTCTTGCTTTTTAAACCTTTCTGTTTGATTTGAGTCTATACCCTTTAAAAATGCTCCTGCCCATTAATGACAAAAGCGTAAAAGAAACTATATTTACTTTTTATACCTGCCGTATAAGGCATGCGCTATACCTTCAACTCGCACTATGAAATTTAAAATAAGAACGGGCTTCGGCTACGACGTGCACCAACTGCAGGAAGGGCTGGACTTCTGGCTCGGTGGCATCAAGATTCCACACACGCACGGCGCACTGGGCCACTCCGACGCCGATGTGCTGACCCACGTCATCTGCGACGCCCTGCTGGGTGCCGCCAACATGCGCGACATCGGTTTCCACTTCTCCGACCGCGATCCGCAGTACAAAGGCATCGACAGCAAGATTCTCCTCAAAGAAGTCATACACCTGCTTTCCCGCGAAGGCTACGAGATCGGCAACATCGACTCGACCATTTGCCTGCAGGAGCCAAAAGTGAATCCGCATATACCGGACATGAAGGCCTGCCTGGCCAAAGTGATGGGTATACCTGAGCACGACATTTCCATCAAGGCCACCACCACCGAGCACCTGGGCTTTGTGGGCAAAAAAGAAGGCGTGGCCGCTTTCGCCACGGTACTCATCTATAAACAATAACAATCACTAACCCTTTTCTTCACCTAACACAGACATGAAGTATAACAAGTTTTATGTGTATGCGCTGGCTGCTTTCCTGACCACAGGTTGCGCCCAGACGCCTACCACCACAAGTACCACCACTACAGCTGAGGCCCCGGTTGCAGATGCTAACCGCCTCAGCGAAGCTGCTCCTAAGTATGCGGCCACTATTACGGCCGCCGATCTGTCCAAGCACCTGCACATACTTGCTTCAGACGAGTACGAAGGCCGCGACACAGGTTCTAAAGGTCTGCAGATGGCAGCTGAGTATATCTCCCGCGAGTTTAAGGAAGATGGCCTGGTTGGTCCGGTGAAAGACAACGCCAACCCATACTATCAGCCAGTAAATCTGGAGCGCAGCCAGTGGGGCGAAGGCTACCTGATGGTGGGCAAGCAAAAGTTCATGATGGGGCAGGACTTCTTCGTGCTGGGTGCTTCGCCATACCAGACCGAGCAAACTGCTGAGGTCGTGTTCGCGGGCTACGGCATCGATGCGGACAACTACTCTGACTACGCTAACCTGGATGTGACCGGCAAAATGGTTGTGGTGCTGGGCGGTGAGCCGAAAAGCGCCGACGGCAAGTTCCTGATAAGCGGTACTGACAAGGCTTCTGACTGGGGCAACGACTTCCGTACCAAGCGCAATGCTGCCACCAAGCGCGGAGCCAAGAGCGTGCTGGTGGTAACAGGCAACAACGCGGATGAATTCAAGACCATGACACAGCGCTACCGCAATTTCCTGACGCGTCCGTCTATCGGCCTGAAAGGCAATGGCGCACAAGGTGGAGCTACGGCAGCCATGATGGTATCCCCACAGGTAGGCGCGGCTCTGCTGGGTACCACGCCTGAGAAAATGCTGGCCTACGCCAACGCAGTAGCCAAAGCAGGCAAACCAACTGCAGGTACCTTTACAGCTGTAAAAGACGTGAAGGTGAAGACCGAGCGTAACAGCACAGCGCTTCCATCTGAAAACGTGCTCGGCTACATCGAGGGCACTGACAAGAAAGACGAAGTGATTGTGGTAACCGCTCACTACGACCACGTAGGTATAGAGGACGGTCAGATCTTTAACGGTGCCAACGACGATGGCTCAGGTACAGTAGCCGTGATTGAACTGGCTGAAGCTTTCGCGCAGGCTAAGAAAGACGGCATGGGCCCACGTCGCAGCATTTTGTTCATGACCGTGACAGCCGAGGAAAAAGGCCTGTTGGGCTCTGAATACTATGCTAACAATCCGGTTTTCCCACTCGAAAACACTGTAGCGAACGTAAACATCGACATGATCGGCCGCATGGACTTCGACGCTGAGAAGACCAACGACCAGAACTACATCTACGTGATCGGTGCTGACAAGCTTTCTTCTGAGCTGCACCAGATCAACGAAGAAGTAAACCAGAAGTACGTAGGGCTGCGCCTCGACTACAAGTTCAACGACGAGAACGACCCGAACCGCTTCTACTACCGCTCTGACCATTATAACTTCGCCAAGCACGGCATTCCGATCGTGTTCTACTTCAACGGGGTACACGCCGACTACCACAAGGAAAGTGACACAGTAGACAAGATCATCTTCGAGAAAGCCGAGAAAGCCGCCCGTCTGGCGTTCCACGTGACCTGGGAGCTAGCCAACCGCGAAAACCGCATTGTAGTGGACAGCAATAAAAAATAGGTTTTTTGAGTTAAGAGTTATGAGTTAGAAGTTAAGAGTTGGGCAGCGCGGACTTATCGACACCCATACCCTCCACTTTTAACTCATAACTTTCAACTCTCAACTAATTATATTGGTTTTGAGGAAAACACCCTAACTTTAAGGGTGTTTTTCTTTTTACAGCACTTCCTGAAATCAGCCATTTTCGGGAACGACCATAGGGTTTAACTTATGAGTAGACTAAAACAGTTTCTGCAGGACGCCGAAACGAAATCATTTGACCTGGGCCACCGCTCCACTATTAAGTTTAACATCGGCAAGTACAACGCCGCTGTACAGCGAGGCCTCACCCAATACAGCGATCACGAGCTCGCCCGCGAACGGGCTTCTTTTATAAAAACGAACGCCATCAACAACCTGGACAAGTACCTGATGGAGTTTGAGTCGAACTTCACGTCCCGTGGCGGCAAAGTGATCTGGGCCCGCAACGCTGAAGAGGCCCTGAAGGAAATCGGCCAGATCATGAAGCGCAAGCGTGCCCGTTCGGTGGTGAAGTCGAAGTCGATGACGACGGAGGAGATTCACCTGAACAACTTCCTGGAGAAGAACGGGATCGAAACGGTGGAGACGGACCTGGGCGAGTACATTGTGCAGTTGGCTGAGCAGCGGCCCTACCATATTGTGACGCCCGCCATGCACATGTCCAAAAAGGACATTGCCGACCTCTTCGTGAAGAAGCTCAATATAGCGCCAACCGACAGCGCCGAAGAACTGGTAGCCACAGCTCGTCGTTTGCTCCGCGCCAAGTATACCGAGGCTGAGGTAGGTATAACGGGCGGCAACTTCCTGCTGGCTGACATCGGCGGTGTAGCCATAACCGAAAACGAAGGCAACGGCCGTTTGTCCACCGCCTTCCCGAAGACACATATCGCCATAGTAGGCATAGAGAAGATCCTGCCCTCCGTGATGGACCTGGACCTGTTCTGGCCATTGCTGAGCACCAGCGGCACCGGTCAACAAGTGACGATCTACAACACCATCTTTACAGGTCCGCGCCAGGCAAACGAGAAGGACGGTCCGGAGGAAATGTATGTGGTGCTGCTCGACAACGGACGCACTGAGTTGCTGGCTTTGCCTGAGAAGCGCGAGGCACTCAACTGCATCCGCTGCGGTGCCTGCCTGAACGTGTGCCCGGTATACAAGAACATCGGCGGCCATACCTACGAAAGCACCTACAGCGGCCCCATTGGTTCTGTGATCACGCCGCACTACAATGGCATGGCTGAGAACAAGCATCTGAGTTTTGCTAGTTCACTTTGCGGCGCCTGCACCTCGGTGTGCCCGGTCAAGATCAACATCCACAACCTTCTGCTGCTCAACCGCCGCCAGAGTGTGGAGCAAGGCTACACAGAAAAGAGCGAGCGCACCACCTTTAAGCTGTGGCTGAAGGCCATGAAGAGCCGCAAGCTGCTGAACATGGCACCCGCCGGCGTGAAGAACTTCGTGTTGAAGCAGGTGTTGAAAGACACGTGGAGCAAACGCAGAGAGCCGCTTCAAGTAGCGCCAAAGTCGTTTAACCAACTTTGGAAAGAGCGGGAGGGGAAGTAGTCCGAATCAGGATTGACAGGATTCCAGTGCATGGTTATACCTGCCCTTCCTGAGAGAGGAATCACCTCCCCTAGCCCCTCCTAAAAACAGGAGGGGGATTTGCGAACGATTGTCATCCCCCTGCCCCCTTCTTTATAGAGGGCCCCTACCCCCAAGGGAAACTCTTCTTTAATAGTGCTTTAAAAGGTATAGCATCTTAGCAACTGCCTTTAATCACTCCCACAGATTATACCCACCCCTGCCCCTCCCGAGAGGGGAATCTCGGCAGCCGCCAACTTGCAGGTATAAGCTTTGTAGTTTCTGTTTTGCTAGACCGGGTCCAACCACCCCTAACCCCTCAGAGCTAGGCTCGCTACTTTCGAACTCTCGTTCTCAGCAGTCCAAGGAGGGGAGCCTGCTACTGCACAATTCAAAGGCAAAAGCCTTATAGTGACTGTTACACACCGCTGACAGGTATTGAAGTACTAACTTGCACCAAACCTACAAAGCAGAAAGCTGTGCCAGGTGCACAAAATGATTACCCACTGTTTGAGCGTTCAGCGAGTTTGGGGAATCTTGACTTTTTTGCCTACTTTTTGTGTCAAGACAAAAAGTAGGGCCCGCCCGGCCAGGGCAAGCTATAGAACAAGTTCGCTTAAAGCATAGAATGCCTGAAGCTACGCTAGGTATAGGTATAGACATCCCACGCTAGCAATACTTGGTACGGGCCAGAGGCCCCACCATATTAGACACGAACGAAGACACTCGCGCTATGCAATAGCTACAAAAAGCAAAAAGGCCTGCAAACTCAGTGTTGCAGGCCTTTTACATTCCATTGCGTGCCCGGTCTCCCAGGCAATTATTATTACCGTCGTCCATACCTTATACCTTTAAAAAATGGCAGGTGTGCAGGGTTTGCGCGAGAAGACCGTTACTTCACTCACATCTTTCAGGCGGCAGATAAAGCGCGTCAAACGCTCCACGCCGAAACCGGCACCGGCAGTTTTAGGCAGCAAACCCGCTTTGGCAATTTCCAGGTAATGTCTGAAAATCTCCTTGTTAGAGCCCACTTCCTCCATCCGCTTCAGAATCTGCTTATACTCATGTTCACGCTCGCCACCGGACAAACCTTCGCCGAAGCCCTCCGGCCAGATCACATCGTAGTTCAGGTAGGTGCCGCGACGGCTCGGATCTTCTTTGTCGTAGAACTCACGCTTGTGGTTGATCAGCCAGAACGGCTCTGTCGCCTCCTCGGATTTAATCGCTTCATAGTCCGGGCCTAGAGCAGCTTCCAGCTTTTCGGTGCGGTATACCGACCACTTTTCGTACTGTGGCAGCAACTCGCCACGCAACTCTATCAAAAGCTCAGGAATATCTTTGTTCAAACTCGCGAAGATGTGGTTAACCAGTTCCTCCATAAACTCCATCACAAAAAAGCGGTCTTTGCCACGGAACTCGAAGTCTACCTGCGTGAACTCGAACAAGTGGCGACCTGTATTGGCACGATCCGAGAACTCAAGGCGTACGTTGGGCGACACAATGTAGAGACTGTCCAGTTCGGGGTTCACCAAAGCCAGCTGCTTGTGGAAAATCATCGACTTGGTGAGGCTCCAGCGCTGGTCCGCATACCCGATAGAGGCATCTACCACGCCGTGGTTGAGCGGATCGGTGATGGGCGAGAGCATGAGCGGCATCAGCTGCGTCAGGCCTTTTTTGAACATGAAGTCGTGCGTGGCACGGATAATCCCCTGCTGTACCTTAAGCACTTTGGGAAGGGACGGGCGGCTCAGGTGCTTCATCGTAGCTTCCAGGGCTGTTGGTTCTGTGAGTGTTTGCAATTCCATTCTATCTAATTATTAATGAATTGGTGTATTGCAAACTTACTTAATCATTATTTTTATTGAAAATCATTTAACATTTAAATACATTTGTTGAAAATAAGACAATATATAGCATTCGTTTTTGCTGAACCTCTAAAAATTAGCTTTTATTAAGGGAATGGATTCACAAATTGATAAACTCGACCGCCAGATTCTGCACCTGCTCATGCAGAATGTGAACCGCGCTTACACAGATATCGCGAAAGAACTAGGCGTTTCGGGTGGCACGATACATGTGCGCCTCAAGAAAATGACGGAGATGGGCATTGTGCAGGGAGCACAACTGCTGATAAACCCAGCAGCCATAGGCTATGATATCTGCGCCTTTATCGGGGTGTTTCTGGAGAAGGGATCGGCTTACAAAGAGGTGGTGGAGAAGATGCGCCTTATACCAGAGATTGTAGAGCTGCATTACACCACCGGCGAATACAGCATGTTCGTAAAGATCATCTGCCGTGACACGAAACACCTGCGCGAGGTGCTCAACGAGAAAATGCAAGGTATAGCGGGCGTGCACCGCACCGAAACGTTCATCTCCCTGGAAGAGAGCATTACGCGGCAGATTTCGGTTGGGGTAGAGTAGGTATAGCAAAGCCGCTTCGAACTGATCCAAAGCGGCTTTGCGTTTATCCGGGCTTTATGTTTTGCTACTTTCGTATTGAGCTATACCTTATCTCAACTTCTGCAGTGCTTCCCTCAACCTGCCCAGCGAGTCTTTGATGCTCTCCAGCGAGGCACCCCCTACCGACAGTCGGAACCAAGCCAACTCGGGAGCGGAACCGAAGGCGGAGAAAGGTACGACAGCCAGTTTGGCCTCTTCAAGAATATAAAAGCTGATGTCTTTGCTGGTTTGCAGTAGCTGCCCTGATGGGGTGGTTTTACCGGCCAGGTCGAGTTTGGCGGAGAGGTAAATGGCACCCATCGGCTCGATGGCGTCCACGTTATAGCCTTCGTTTTTCAGGTCTTTGAAAGCGTGGTAGAGCATGTCCAGGCTCGCGCGCACATCATGCTTGAATTCGTCCAGGAACACATCCACTGCATCGGTCTGGTGCAGGAAGCGTGCGGTTGCCATTTGCTCAGCTTTCGGCGCCCAGGCACCCACATGGCCGAGTATCGCCTTCATCTTGTCGATCACCACCGTCGGGCCGAACGCGTAGCCAACCCGAACACCGGTAGCGGCGAAGCACTTGGAAGTGCCGTCGATGTAAATGGTATAGTCGCGTAGCTCGGGGCGCAGGTTCACCGGATCGTAGTGCTGGTGTTCACCAAAAGTCAGCATCCAGTAAATTTGGTCATAGAGGATGTAAAGCGGCTTCTCGCCTGCTCCACGGCTTTTGTTTTCGGCAATCACCAGGTCGCAAATATCCTCAAGGTCTTTTTTGGAGAACATCGTGCCCGTTGGGTTAAGTGGTGAGCACAAAGCCAGCAGGGTCGCACCTTTCAAGCTGGAGGCTACATCGGCAGCGGTCGGCATGAAGTTGTTGTCCGGGCTGGTCTCAACCATCACGGGTGTTGCGCCCGAGAGGTGGCAGTAATGGTTGTTGTTCCACGATGGCGTCGGAAAAACCACTTTGTCTCCCGGGTCCACAAGGGCCAGGTAGGTCGCGTAAATCAGCGGACGAGAGCCACCTGCTATCAGAATATCATTCTCGGAGTAAGCCAGGCCCAATCGGTCGCGGGTGAAGTCGGCTACAGCTTTGCGCAGCACGGCCACCCCGTTAGCGGGTGGGTAATTGGTATGCCCTTCGGCGTAGGCTTCGGCAATGCCAGCCCGCAGTTCGCCAGGTATAGGGTATATCTTAGGGTCGAAGTCGCCGATGGTAAGGTTGCAGATTTGATCGCCCTTGGCAATCATTGCGTTGACTTCACCGGCGAGTTTGATGATCTCGGAACCGATGAGGTTTTGGGCCATTTTTGAAACAGTCATGCGCCAGTAAGTTAGTACGCAACAAGATACTAACTTCTGGAAAAAGTATGGCCCAAACGCGCTACAAAAACTGATTTTTAGCTAAGGAGGTGCTATTGGGCTATACCTTATGCAGTGTGATCACACAGCGGAAGCTAACTATCCCCTTGAGGGGATTATAGGGGTGTGAACTCGGTGGCGAATTACCATTAGCAGGCTTCTTTACGATTTTTCCGCAACCAAGACACCCCTCTACGCTCCCCTCAAGGGGAGAATTTCCTGGAATGAAACAAACCCATCCCTCAAGGGGACAGTTTTGGGTTAATGCGAAAGGCTAATACTCAAAGGGACAGTTGCTCGACGGCGATGCATTTAAATAAGAAATCTGGGAGAAGACACAGCATTCTCGCTTGTGCTCTAAGTACAGAACCAGTACGTAAATCCTATACCTTACTCAGATAAGAAGAGCACCAGCAAAAGCTATCTAAGATAACTTCAAGACCTTGCTTACCACTTATAGTAACTGCTCTCCTCACCGTCATTCAAAATATCGGCGGCGGTGTTAGGACTGCGGCTGATATCGGCCAGTTTGCGCTCGCGCCACACGGCGGCTGATTCGCGGACCACGTCGAGGTGGGCGTCTGACTTCAGGCGTTCTTCTTCCCGCTTGGCTTCGATTTCAAACTCCTGACGGGCGGCAAATTTGGCTTCGGCTACGGCTTGGCGGGTATCGTACTGCTTCTGGCGCTCCTGCACCCGGTGCATTTCCTGCGTGGTGCGCTCGTGCTCGAGCCCTTTCAGAATATCATCGTAAGGGCCTTTGCTGGTGATCAGCTTGGTAAAAATAGGTGCTGTCTCCAGACAGATGAACAGCAGCGTGATAAAGAACACCGGTAGCCACGGCAACGTGTTCAGGGCGTCGATCCGGGCCATCAGGCCATCGTAGTTCGAGAAGCTTTGCTGTCCTTCGGCCACGGTGCTGTCGTACTGCTTCATGAGGTCGGCAATGCGCTGCTCTTTTACCAGAATCCGGTCGGCGGCGCTCGCTTGCAGGAGCTTTAGTTCTTCGTCCACCTTGTCGTACTGGCGCTTTTTCTCTTCGTAGATAGGGCCTCTGCCTATTTTACCGGTGCCACCCGTGCCATCGGACTCAGCGGCCACCATTTCGTAGAGTTTGTTGCGCTCCTGTATTTTGGCTTCTATCTCTGCCCGTATACCTGCAATCTCTGACTTCACGGAATCCACCTCGGCAAACTGTTTGTTCACCAACGATTTGTGCTGAATAGCGAGCTCTGCCTGCTTTTCCTTCAGGACGGCCTGTATCTCTTTGTCAAAAATTTTCAGCTCCAGTGGTTTGGATATAACCACGGCTAGCACCAGTGCCAGCAAAATTCGGGGCGTCACCATCAGCAGCTCTTTCCAGAATTTGCCTTCTTTGCGGATGGTGGAAACAATGAAACGGTCGAGGTTGAAGATAACAGCGCCCCACAACAGACCAAAGCCTACTGCCATCGGCACGGAATCGAAGACGGTATAGAGGGCATACCCGCCCGACAAGCTGGCCAGCACACCTGTGAATAGAACGGTCGCGCCAACACCGGCATATTTAATGTGCTCCGACTTAGAGCACTTTTCGAGTATAGTGTCGTCGGCACCGGCGCACCACCAAAAAAATTTCTTCATGTATGATCCTGTACAGGTTAAAACTGATGCAAAGGCAGCATGCAATAACAACGCCTAACTTACTGGCTTTAATACTTTTATCCTTTAAAATGTGACGAACCACCCCTAAAATGTGATGAACTCGCGCACTAAAGCGGCAACAGCAATTGTACTTGGTTAAGTTCAGCTGATTGATGGGACGTTATACCTGCTTTATATTTCAGGAATACAGGTATAGCCATTGGTCTGAATCATCCGACAAAGCCACCAGATTTAGGGATTTCAGGTATAGGAATCGTGGCCAGAGTAAAGGCGACAAGGCACCAGGTATAGGTATAAAAAAGAGGCAGCGACCTCTCCAGCCACTGCCTCTCCATACCTATCAGCTAGAAAACTTTCTAACTTTATACTTTTCTACCTTATTAACTTAAATCAGCTGTTCTCGTCTTCGTCCGGCAGGATCTCCACGTCCTGCACCAGCACGAACTTTTCTATTTCGCGGGCTCTTGGGGTGTTGGCGAGTCCGCCGAGGGCTGTTTCTTTGTACTTACGTTCCATGCTCTCGCCTACCTCGCCGAGGGCCGCCACGCACTGGTCAACCGGGATAACAGCATTCACACCGGCAATGGCCAGTTGCGAGGAAGAATAGGCGATAGCGGCCGCGCTGGCGTTGCGCACAATGCACGGCACCTCTACCAGACCCGCTACCGGGTCGCATACCAGGCCCAGCATACACTGGATCGTAATGGCCACCGCCGTGAACACCTGGTCCACGTTACCGCCCAGGCAATACACAATGGCGCCAGCCGCCATGGCTGCTGCACTGCCCGTCTCGGCCTGACAACCGCCCACGGCACCGGCCAGCGAAGCGTTCTGCTCAATGATCAGCGCTATACCTGCTGCAACGAGCAGGCCTTCATGTATGCTGCGGTCATCGAGTCCGTGTAGTTCCTGCAGCGTGGTGAGCGTACCGGGCAGTATACCGGAGGCACCGGCTGTAGGAGCGGCCACTACGCGGCCCATGCAGGAGTTCACCTCTTTGGCTCCCAGCGCACGCGACACCAGCATCTGAAACTCCGGCGACAGCACCGTCACCGGCGACTTAGCCACTTTTTTGGCGCTGTTGTTCACCATACCTGAGCGGGAGGTCATGTCTTCGGTAAGGCCCGTGTGCACGGCGTCCTTCATCACCTCGTAGGCTTTGGCGATGTTCTCCCAGATAAACTCCTCTGTGCGACCTTTTTGCTCTATTTCGTAGTCCAGCACAGGCTGGTATAGTGGTTCGCCGGTTTCTGCGCAATGCTTTTCCCAGCTCTTAAAATCGTTGAATAGTAATGACATATCGTATGGCTTATACCTGCCCTGCGGCCTAGGCGCAGGGACGTGTTAAAGTTAATCTAAATTTCAGGAATCAGCTAGACTCCCGCTCCATTTGATAACACGGCTCACGGGGTTAAACGTTCTGTTTCAACTGATGCTTCTGGTTATCCTAACCTATACCTGCCGCCTCCGTTTTCTGAGTAGACGAGCTATACCTATACCTGATGGAAAACAAAGACAAAAAGCGTGTGGCCATGCGCATACATGGCCGGGTGCAAGGCGTATTTTTCAGAGCCAGCACCCAAGGCAAAGCATTGGAGTTGGGCCTGTACGGCTTTGTGCAGAACGAGCCCAATGGCACCGTATACCTGGAAGCCGAAGGGAAACCCGAGGCGTTGAAAAAACTGGAGGAATGGGCACACCAGGGCCCCGACCGCGCGCAGGTGGAGAAAGTAGAGGTAGAGGAGAAGGAGGGGCTGAAAGGGTTTGACCGGTTTGAGCAGAGGAGGTAAAAGAATGCCAATTTTACATTAAAATCTATATATTATTGTATACTTTCACGTGAGACAATGATCTTGATTATGGCATACTTTGTAAATCTTTTCTCACCTGACACACTTGAAGCTTTTAATAAATCAGACCAGACTATATCAGGTTTTAGAGAAGGCCAGAAATCCGCTGCCTCTAAAATCAAAGTTGGGGATAAGTTGATTTGTTACGTAACAAGACTTTCGAGATGGATCGGCATACTAGAGGTTACAGACAAGTTCTTTATAGATGATTCTCCCATCTTTCAATCTGAGGATGACCCATTCATATTGAGGTTCAAAGTAAGGCCTGTAGTATGGTTGCCCCTAGACTTAGCTGTTCCGATTTATGAAGACATTTGCTGGAACAACCTTACATTCACAGCTAATCAGCCGAAAACAAGCAGCAAATGGACAAGTATGGTCCGAGGTAGTTTAAGAAAATTCGATGATTTTGACGGGCAATTTTTAGAACAGTTACTTTATAAACAGACTCAAAAGCCTACTGATTTTCCTTTAAGCGATAGCGATAAGAAGAAATCGAAAGGACCTACTGTAAAAACACAGCATAATAAAAAAGTTACTGTATCCATTCCTGAGAATGATGAGACTCCGATTTCACCAGAACAACCTTCACAAACTCGCGATTCTATAAAAATTCAAGGCTTACTTGCCGGGATTGGTGAGCGTATGAATTATAAGATCTGGATTCCCAAGAATGATAGAAGTAGAGTACTTGAGGTCTGGAGCCCTGTAAAGCAGGGCTCTGTATTACAGGACCTTCCGCTGAATTACGATAGCGCTACTCTGAAGACTATTGAGAACATTGATATTCTTTGGATTAAAGGGCGGTCTATTATCAGAGCCTTTGAAGTAGAACACACAACTTCTATCTATTCCGGCATTTTAAGAATGGCTGACTTAATGGCTCTTCAACCCAACTTGAAAATCCAGGCACATATAGTGGCTCCAAATGAGAGAAAAGAAAAGGTTCTGCAGGAAATTACCCGTCCTGTTTTTACTTTTTTAGAAAGCGGTCCATTATCTGAGTCATGTACATTTATTTCTTATGATTCAGTTGAAGAGCTCGCCGAAGAGAAAAGATTAGAATATATGACAGACGCCGTTTTAGAAGAATTTTCTGAAGTGGCAGAAGACTCATATTTTTAACCAAATGCCCCTCTCCCTCCTCAGTCAAATCCCCTACCTCACCCCCGACGACATAGCTGCTTTCCTGCCGCTGTGGAAGAAGAAGGTACAGCTGAACCGGTATGACTTTCTGATTCGGCAGGGGCAGGTGGAGCAAGGGCTATACCTGGTGATGAGCGGGGCGCTGCGCATTTACTACCCGCTGCCTGACGAGGAGATCTGCGTCGGTTTCGGCTACCCGCATACCTTGCTGGTGTCGTTCCCGTCCTTTGTCGATGGCAAACCCTCCGACTACTACATACAGGCCCTCCGGAAAAGCGAGCTATTAGGTATAAGCAAAGCCGATCTGATGCAGCTGATCGAGCAGCGGCCGAACATCAGGCGTTTCTGGTACGAGCAGCTCGAGAAGGCGCTGGTTGGCAAGATTGAGCGGGAAGTGGACCTGCTACTGCCCGAATCGGAGCAGCGGCTGCAGCGCGTCATGCAGCGGAGTCCGCACCTGTTCCAGCACATCCCCAAAAAGTACATCGCCTCATACCTGCGCATGTCCCCCGAAACACTGAGCCGGATCAAGTAGTCGCTTTCGTAAATCTTGATGCTCGTCAAGGATTGGGGTTAACCCATCCTATACCTTTGGTGCGTACACTATAAAACGATGAACGCTATGAACACCTTAGAACAAATCTCCCGCACCGTCCACAACCAGAAGCACACTGCCATAGCGGCTTTTGTGCCGCTGGAGCTTTCCCTCCTCAACTACAAACCTGCCCCCGACAGTTGGAGCATACTCGAGTGCCTGGAGCACCTCAACCGCTACAGCCGCTACTACAACCCGGTTTTGGCCAAGGCCATCGCCGCTAACGATGGTGGCAACGCCGGGCAAACGATAAGGTATAGCTGGCTTGGCAAAAAGTCGCTGGATATGGTGCGGCCGGAGAATGGCAAAAAGAGCAAAACCGTGAAGCACATGAACCCCAACAACAGCCAGCTGGGCCGCCAGACGCTGGAGGAGTTTCTGGACCACCAGACTGAACTGCTGCAACTCCTCGACAAAGCCAAAGGTGCCAACCTGAACAAAAAAACTATACCTGTGGAGTTCTTCAAGCTACTAAAACTCTACACCGGAGAAACGCTGGCGTTTGTGGCGCTGCACCAGGAGCGGCATTTGCAGCAAGCCCTCAATGTAAAAAAGCAGCTACCCGTCAACCAGGCAGCTGCTTAAAATATGCTCAACAAGCTTTATGAAAGCCTACAGCGAGTTGTAGTAAGCCACCAGTTTGGCCATGTCGGTGTCGTTGCGCAGGTTCAGCGCGTTTGACTTGATGTAGGTCTCCAGGTAGTCTTTCTTGTCCGGTATGGCAGCCAGCAGGGAGCTTTTCGATTTCTTCACTTTTACCGCCTTGTCGCCTTTGGCAATGTAATAGTCTTCGCTTGCCTGCACCTCTCTGTCGATGGTGGCCGAGCTGTAGTTCTTGCGGTCGAATATCTTTTTGGAGGTACGCTTTAGCAGCACCACATCCCCGTCGGCCAGCACTTCCATAAAGGCATTCGGCTGCACCCCGTCGCCGCTATACCCGGAGCGGAAGGTACGCTCTAGCTGCTTGTTGTTTTCGATGTAGCCGATCTTAAACTCCTGCACCGGCTCCAGCAGCTCCTTCACCTCTCCGTTCTTTGCCTTGAAAATGATGGCGTCCTTCACCTGGTCATACATCAGGTCGATGCCCTGGTACACGGTGCCGTTTTTGAGTGTCAGCGAGCCCTTTGCCCAGTCTTTGAAGAGGTATGGCGAGCCAATCATGGTGATGGTGTTGTACTCGTGCACCGGGCGTGCCTCCATGTCGTTGGTGTGCGTATACTGCGCCTCTGCACTTGCACTGAACAGGCAGATGGCCAGCATAGCCAGACTAAAACGTAATACAACTGTTTTCATATACCGGAAGATTATAAATAAGACATTCGTTTACAAAGAGTTATAATAGATCACCAGCTTTACCATGTCCTGCTCCTGTCGCAGGTCCAGGCGGTTGTCCTTCACGTAGGTCTCCAGTTCGGCGCTTTTACCAGGCAGTGCAGCGAGCAGTGATTTTTTGTCTTTCTTTACTTTGGTAAGGCTCAGGTGAGCGGCTGTCACATAATAGTTCTCGTTCGCACGGATCGACCTCACTTTGGTGGCAGCGTTGTAGGCCGCTTCCTCAATTATTTTTTTACTTGTCCGCTTCAGTAGTTCGGTCTTTCCCTCTACCAGCACTTCATAATATGCCTCGGCCGTAGCACCATCTGTCGCAGGATATCTCCTGCGGAACGTCCGGTCATTGATGGTAAACTCCGTTACCGGCTCCGCGAACAGCATCTCTTTTCCGGACTCGTTTAAAAACATCAGTTCGTCTTCCACCTGATCATACCTCAGTTTCACTCCACTAAATGATTTGCCGCTTTGCAGCTTTACAGCACCATTTTCATAGCCATCAAAGAGATAAGGTGTGCCTTTGGTATCAGTGTAGCGTTTCTCAAAAACCGGGCGCCCCATAAAGTCAGACATAAGCCCCTGTGCTGATGCCGTTGTGGTAACACCCACACTACTAATAAATAAGAGCAAAACAGCCGTTTTTAAAGTTGTTTTCAGGTCCATCGGGCAATATGGTTTTTATGTGTGAATATAATAATTTTTCATCAAAAAAATAACATAGCGCTTCCGGTCACATACTAAGACTGCCTTAATCTTGCACTGGCTGAAATTATACCTGCAATTTCCGGCCGATTTTAACTTTCTTGCGCCCGAATTTGTTCTTAGCCAACCTCTGTTCTGAAAAGGGGTTACCATATTATGCGCGAAAAAGTAGTTAGTTATAGTTTTTTTTTCCTTGGATTGCTTCTGTTCGGCTTTGCCAACGCCATTGCCGTGAAGGTGAAGTACCTGGGCCTGCACCCCTGGGAGGTGCTGAACGTGGCGCTGTTTCAACACATGGGCTTCACGATCGGTACCTGGAGCGTGCTGGTGGGCTTGCTCTTCGTCATCATTTCGTGGTTCGTTAACCGGAAGTACATCAACGTGGGCACCTTCCTTAATGCGCTCCTCATCGGCCCCTTCATGGACATGTTCCTTTGGCTCGACTTCCTGCCATCGGCTACCAACACGTCGCTAGATTATCTGAACCTGGCTGCTTCTGTTATTATAGGAGGTATAGCCGGTGGTCTGTATGTCGCAGGCGGTGTGGGTGCCGGTCCGCGCGACGGGTTCATGCTGGCTTTGTCGGAGCGACTGAACACGTCTGTGAGCCGTACCCGCATGGTGGTGGAGTGCGCGATTCTGGGTATAGGCTATCTGCTGGGCGGCCCGATCTTCATCGCCACTTTCTTCTATACCTTCATCATGAGCCCGATCTTCCAGGTCACGCTCCGCTTCTTCCAGCGGATGCGCAATAACCTGATCGAGGCGAAAGTGACGGTTAAGGTATAGCTGTTCATCCACGATTCTGACAGGTCGCGACCTGCCTCTGCAAACGAATATTTCTGTAAGGCTCTCAAAGGCTCTTCGGGATTTATCAATCCCGAAGCAAACGGTCGGGGATTTCCTAATCCCCGTGTGTCAGTTATAGCGCTCTTTCGGACATCCGTGTCCGAAAGTATTCCTGCCGGGGACATCCGTGTCCCTGTATACCTGTGAACATGAGCACGGGGATGTAGACATCCCCAACAGATGGCTTCCGGACATGGATGTCCGAAAGAGCATTTGGGTGCATTCGAGTGCATCTCGACATCTGAAAAGAGTATCTGGGAAAGCGGCCAGAGTCCGCCAGATAGCTCACACTCGCGGGACGCGAGCGAGGGAGAAGGTGGAGCGGTTCAGACAGCTTTGACCTGTCCCTACAAAAAGTTCTTTATCTATACCTATCTCAAGCCGTTCGCTATCCCACCACAACATTACAGTATAACGTCGCTACAAACACACCTTTTCTAACTTTCTAACTTCCAGACTTTCTAACTTAAACCACTTTCACTTCTTCTTTCGCGCCTGTGTGCAGATCGACCAGGAAGAGTTGGTGGCTGTTGGTGCTGGTGACCCACAGGCGGCCGTTCAGGTATAGCACATCGTTGGGTTCGCGCAGACCGGCGGTAAGGGTGCGCACGCGGTGATGCTCCATGTCGAGCACCTTGATCTTGCCGTTGTAGGTGTCGGCAATGTACACGTCGCTGTCGATTACCTGCAGTCCGACGCAGTGCTGCAGCAGGGCATCGTCCACGTGGCCGTCCACATCGCCAAAGTCGAAGAGGCCACGCCCAAGTGGAGTAAGCACCATACCTGTTTTGAGGTTGACGGTACGGATGGCACTGGCCTCGGCATCGGCCACATAAAGCACTTCGCCCCGGATGGATAGTCCGCTGGGCTGGTTGAAGGCGGCTTCGTCCAGCAATCCGTCGGTGAGGGCTTCGCGACCGCTGCCCGCAAATCGGTATACCTGCTCGGTTTCCAAATCCATGCGCAGGATCTGATGGTTACCGGCGTTGGCGATAAACATGCTTTTGCCATGTATGAGCAAATCCCAGGGACTGTTGGGGTTCACGGGTTCGCTGCGCTTGTCGTCGTGGAAGTAGTATTCCAGTTCGCCGGTTCCGGCGGCGGTGCTCACCATCCGGTGCCGCAGGTCTATTTTGCGAATGGCGTTGTTCTTGGCATCGGCCACATACAGCACATCGTCATGCAGGGCCAGCCCGTGTGGTTCGTTAAAAGTAGTATCGGCATAGCCGCCATTGTTGAAGCCCCTTTCGCCACTGCCGATCACCTCCAGCACCTGTCCCTGCTGGTTCAGTTTCAGGATGCGGTTGTGCCCGCTGTCGGACAGGTATAGGTTGCCTTCGGAGTCGTTGATCAGCTTGGAGGGGAATGACAGAGCACTTTCATCTTGCTTCTCAGGCTGCACAGGTATAGGTGTCTGGTTGAGTTCGTCTAGGAACTCCTCTTTCATGCGCTGGATGTAGGGCCGCACGGTGTCGTACACGTTCTCTCCGGCATGCTGCCCCACCACTTTTCCGTTCGGGTCGATGAGCACGGTCGTTGGCCAGGCTTTTATGCCATACAGGTTCCAGATGGCAAAGTCGGCATCGTTCACCACCGGGTGCTCCACCCCAAATTTCTGAATGGCCTGCCGGATGGTTTCGCTCTGCTTCTCGGCATCGAACTTGGCGGAGTGTACACCGATCACTACCAGAATGTCGGCAAATTCCTCTTCCAGTCGGTTCAGGTCCGGCACGATGTGCTGACAGTTGATGCAGCCAAATGTCCAGAAATCCAGCAGTACGATCTTGCCTCTGAAGTCTTTGATAGACCAGCGCCGGTCGGTGTTGAGCCAGCCGTGCGGGGTATTGATCTCTGGTGCATTAACGCGTCCGGTGAGCATTTGCTTTTGGTTTAGTGTGGATTCTCTCGTACAGGTATAGATCGGGAAAGGTTGTTGGTATAACGCTGGCAGAGTGCTTTTGGGTATTTGTGCTGTAGCCGTCTTGCTATACCTGTGCGTGCCCTTTGCCTGCAGCCATAACAGGGCTTATGCCAAGAAGTTATTTTATCGTAAATTTGTGTAAAACTGCTTCGGCACTATGGAGGAAACCTACCTTTCTGACTTCGGAACCATCCTGCTCTTCCTGATCGGGGGAGCTATTTTCGTGGTGATCGGTCTGTTTACCGCCCGGCTTATACGCCCTAGCCGGCCTAACCCCGAAAAGCTAACCACCTACGAGTCGGGTGAGGAGCCGATCGGCAATTCCTGGGTGCAGTTCAACCCGCGGTTTTATGTGGTAGCGCTTATCTTCATCATTTTTGATGTGGAGCTGGCCTTCCTGTTTCCGTGGGCTACCGTGTTCGGTCGCCGCGACCTGATCGAAGCCACCGACGGCGTATGGGGCTGGTTTGCCCTGATCGAGATGTTCATCTTCATTGGCGTGCTGGCGCTGGGCCTGGCTTATGCCTGGGTAAAAGGCCACCTCGACTGGATCAGACCAAAGCCTGTGGTGCCGCAAAGCCGATCGCGTATACCTAAGGAGGTGTACGAGCGCTTAAACGAACAGCGAAAAGCCAATAGCTATAACAGTAAACAATCTGACAGTAATCTGTAAGCAATAGTCGGCAAGCACAGGTCATTAGCGTGAAATCCATGTATTACTCACTATTCATTCGTCATTAATCACTAATCATTAACCATTGAACATTCCACAGGACAAGACGGGAGAAGGCGGTGTGATCATCACCAAACTGGACGACCTGCTCAACTGGGCCCGACTGACTTCGCTGTTCCCGATGGGTTTCGGCCTGGCCTGCTGCGCCATCGAGATGATGGGGGCTTACGCTTCCGGCTACGACCTCGACCGCTTCGGCATTATACCGCGCGCCTCGCCTCGTCAGTCGGATGTGATGATCGTGGCGGGCACTGTGACCTTTAAGATGGCTGACCGCGTGCGCCGCCTCTACGAGCAGATGCCGGAGCCGCGCTACGTGATTTCGATGGGCAGCTGCTCTAACTGCGGCGGCCCTTACTGGGAGCACGGCTACCATGTGGTGAAGGGTGTGGACCGCATCATACCGGTAGATGTGTATGTGCCCGGCTGTCCGCCAAGGCCGGAGGCGCTCATCGGTGGCTTCCTGCGCCTGCAGGAGATCATCCGCCAGGAAACCATCCGCGAACCAAGAGCCGTGCAGCAGATTATGGCGAAAAGAATGAAGGGAGGAATGAATAATGAAGAATTAATAATGACTAATGAGGAGCCAAAAATAAGTAATGATGAATTAGGTATGAATAATGATCCATCCACTTCGGATGATCAGCAAAACCCGGTCACTTAAAGCGATTGTTCATTAATCATTGATCACCACTCAGTCATTATTCATTACTAATTAAAAAGCTATGCTTTTCGGAGAGTTAAGAGACTTTATAGCAGCGCAGTTTGGGGCAGAGGTGATCGTATCGGAGAACGCCGACAACCTGCAGCCCTACCTGGTGCTACAAACAGAGCGCCTGGCGGAGGTATGCCTGGAGCTGCACGACAACGAAGCGACTTATTTCGACTTCCTCTCCAGCGTGACAGGTATAGACAACGGTCCCGAAGCCGGCACCATGGAAGTGGTGTATAACCTCTACTCCATACCGTACGACCATCACTTGATGCTCAAGGTGATCGTAGCGCGCAACAGCACAACAGCAGAACCTATACCTGTCGTGCCAACCGTGAGCCACATCTGGCGCACCGCCGACTGGCAGGAGCGCGAGATCTTCGACCTGGTGGGCATCCTTTTTAAAGACCACCCCGACATGCGCCGCATCCTCTGCGCCGCCGACTGGGAGGGCCACCCGCTCCGCAAGGACTACCAATTGCAAGACTATTACCACGGCATTAAGGTGCCCTACGACCAGCACAACGAAAACAGCGGCTTCCGGGGTGAGCCTGTCAAGTTGATCTCGCATGAAGATCCGTTTACGGACAAGCGGGAGAAACCGGAGTAATCAATCTGCCTTGTAAACGACCTGTTGTGGCTAGCTTATAATGTCCTAAGGCAGCGTGATGATCACATTGCCAACTTTCTGCCCTGTCTCGACATACCGGTAAGCATCCACGATCTGCTCTAAGGTATAGCGCCTGTCCTCTACAGGCTTAAACTCCTTGCGCTCCACCAATTGCTTCAGGAATTCCACGTCTGCTTTGCTGATGGTAGGTATAGGGAACAGCACCTTCTTGCCCTTTCCCAGCAGTGTTAGAAGTGGCAGGTAGACATTCTCCCAGTTTTTGCCGAGCTCCGTGGAGATGTAAATGCCTTTTTCCGCCAGGACAGGTTTGCAGTGCCCAAAAGACGTTTTCCCGACGGCATCCAACACCACGTCATACCTGTGGCCAGCCTGGGCATAATCTTCCTGCGTGTAATCGATGACCACGTCAGCCCCCAGCGATTCGACAAGTGCTACGTGTTTGGTAGAACACACTGCCGTTACGTGTGCCTCGAAATGTTTGAGCAGCTGCACTGCCGCCGACCCGATAGCACCCGTCGCCCCATAAACCAGCACAGATTGCCCGCGGGCGACTTTTGCTGCCCGAATATGGCCCAACGCATAGTGCGCGCCCTCGGTTATCGGGGCAGCCTCTTCGTAGGTCAGGCCTTCGGGTATAGTCGTGAAAGGGTCGTTTTCCTCCAACGTGATGTACTGACCGTGCCCGCCCCATTTCTTGTCGTTAAATCCGAAAACCTTCGCCCCGACCTTTGCTACTTTCACCTCCTTGCCCACCGCCTCTATCTCGCCAGCGAACTCACAACCAAGTATTTGGCACTTAGGTCGAAGCAGGCCGCTCCAGAACCTCGAAATGAAATATTCGGCACTCCGGAACCCGCTGTCGGTGCGGTTAACGGTCGAGGCGTAGACCCGGATCAGTACCTCATTGTCTTTGGGCTCCGGCTTGGGAACCTCCCTGATACTGACGACTTCGGGTGGTCCGTACCGGGTATGTACAGCTGCTTTCATGGTGACGATGGGAGACATATCGCTTTTCATCTGCTTACTGATGGGGTTTCTCTTTACTCAACGATGCCAGGAACGCGATCTTTGGCAGGACATATAGGATGGCCGGCCGGACGATGCGGTAGAGCACCAGGCCCATCAGAACCAGGAATGACCCAAATGCAGTTGGAAGCACGGCCCCGAAAGTAAAAGTCATGGCCATGACAAACCCTAGCAGACACTCGGCCCGATAAAGCGGAAACAGGATGGCAAGCGGAAGCAGCCCTAACACCAGGTAGCCCGTCACATCATTGTACCCCAATGTAAAGAGAACGGCAATCAGGACTCCGAATAACAAAGCGCCAGCAAACCTGTAGACCACGTGCCGCAACGCCCCAGGAATGGCAGAGGAGTCAACTTTGGCACCAAACACCCTTCTTTGGATGCGGTGCAGCAGCACCCAGGTCAGCAGCGGAAGCAAAAGAGCGCCCCACCAATTAGAAATCGCGGGCATGTCTTTATCTGCCGCGATGTGGTGGCTCGGCACGCCTCCTTGAAAATGGTCCCAGGCCAGAAGCGACCAAATAGCCACTGTTACCATTGCTGTGAAATACAGCCGGATTTTAAAGAATCTCTTTTCGTTCATAGTTTCTGCATTGAATTTAACTCCATAGTTTATAGGCTTTGGGTCAATTTCTGACCTTGATGTTCACGGTAATCTGAAGGCAAAAAACTCCGGAACTCCCGCCCTAGGGATCACTTGTTCCTGATTACAGTTCCTACGCAAGCTTGCAGTTCGCACCTGCCATTATGTTCTTAGAGTAAGCGTAAGCTACTGGCTCGCACTAGCAGGACCTTTTAGAGAAACAAAGCCTGTGCGGATGGAATTTCCCAGAAGGGCATGTACTCTGTCCAGCCGCAGCAGAATGAAAAAAAGATGTGTATGAAAGGTGCCGAGAGAAAGCTCAGAACCAGGTATAGGATCGTTTTGGTTTTTCTCAGTTTCAGGACGAACGGTGGCAACAAGACGGTCATCAGCATGGGAGCCGGGTAGTAGATCCACCAGGGCAAGCCCCAGGTCGCGCCGTACTTGCCAAACAGCATCCCGACAACCACTACCCAGAGGGAGAGCACCACCACCGTATACTTTTTCTGCAGAAACTCCTGCCCCGGCAATACCGCCCGGATCACGAGAAAGAATACAAGCAGAGAGGCGACAATCATCACCAGGAAGTGCCATTCTGTGTTCATGGGTTGAGCCGTTTTAGTATGATGCATTAATAGAGTTCCACCCAGAAGCACCTAACGATAACGAATAAGGCGGCTCCCGTGGTAAGCGTGTGCAACTGACCTCTTCCGAAAATTCCTTACTGGAGAAGCCGGAGGTATAGCAAAGAAGGCAGTTTAGTGTAGCACTTTCTCAAAGCACACGCTGTTCTCCACACCAACATACTGCCCATAGTTCGGGATCAACTGGTAGCCACTCTTTTTGTAGAGTCCGATCGCTTCCGGCTGCTTCAACCCAGTTTCCAGGATGCACTTTTCAAAAGAGAGTTCTCGTGCCCAGGTTTCCAGTTCCAACAGCACCCGGCTCGCTATACCTTTATTCCTCCCATCGGGCAGCACGTACATGCGCTTCACTTCCATGGTGCCCGGCACAAATTCCTTTATCGCCCCACAGCCCAAAGGCTTTTCGTCTTCGTAAGCCAGCACCACATGCTTTATCTTGTCGATCCTGTTGTACTGTGCATAAAAGGCGTGCTCTTCTCCATCCCTGATAGCCAGGTCAGCGTCGAGCAGTTTTACCAGCGCTACAAAGTCAGAATCATCCGAATCGGTTCTTTTCAGGTATAGCATGCGTTCAGGAGGTGTTAGAAGTCAATCTGTTTGCTTAGTTCTGGCTAAAGAATCTGATCTGCAGCACATACGCCATAGGTATAGCCTGTCTATTTAACTGGTTGGTACATGAGGTGAGCAAAGTATAGCCAAAGCTTGGCTTATGTGCTGGGCTAGCCAAAGAGATTCTATTCTATAGCTTCCTGTTTATTTATCTGGCGAAATTTCAGAAATGTTGCGATAACTCCAGCGGCTGCAAATGCCATGAATATTTTATTCACAATTCCCCCTGGCTCTACATAAAGTAGCTCAAAGTAATTCGAGTTACTGCTTCTGATTATTTCTATTGTTATGCTGAACAAGGCCAATGCAGAGAAATAAAACAGAGCCCCATAAAACATCTTTTCTTTTTTCCTTTCAATCTTAACTGCTACATACCTTATTGTCAAGCCGATCATTAGTAGGGCGAAGGGTATTCCAATCATTTGTCCCCCATGCCCATAGGCTGTCCAGATATACCCGAAGCGAAGACAATAAAGGACTGATAATATTGTCAGTATTGATAAAGTGAGGCCTTTCATTCTATAACTTTCATTTTGCCTAACGGACTGGGCTTTGCTGTGGCGTAGTTACAGTAAAGGTGTGGTTAACAAATGTTTTACTCTATTACCAGTTTAACCTCTTCCGCATTTATTTTGAAGGTCTGTCCACCTCGGAAAATGATAATCATATCATCATTTTCATAATCTGGCTTCACACCAAAACTTTCCATATCCTCCCGCATTTCTTGAGGTAGAAACCCAATAGCATCAACACATTGTCCTCGCTGACAGGCATTTCCCTATCCCTTTCTTGTATCTTCAGGAAGTTTATCCCACTAAAGTATAATTTTATTTTATCTACATTATTTGAGATGGATTCTTTACAATCTAATTTATGCCATTGCATTTCGAGTACTTGAGAGGATATTGAATACTTGAATTCATAGAAGTTATAATCATTATGAAGGTCCACGTACTTTCCTGCATAACAAAGTGTAACTGTATCCTCTAACTCGAAATTTGCGAGTTTCATAAATACAAATAAGTGCTAACTAACTACTAAACGGAATAAACATCCGGTTTTCTGTCGCTTTTAACAGATAACCGTGACTAGACTACCGAATATACTATATATTATTTAAAATATATACTTTTTAAAACGACATTCTCAACCTAAAACAATCCCCTCCATAATTCCCCCATTTTTCCGAACTTTGTATAACGCATAACTTTTAACTCTCAACTCTTAACTAACTCCCCCTTGTCTACCACGCACAAAGAATACCTGCTGCAGTCGGAGCCGAACAAGTTCAGCCTGGAACACCTGCGGGCAGGCGAGATGATCGTGAACATGGGGCCGCAGCACCCGAGCACGCACGGCGTGCTGCGCCTGGAGGTAGTCACAGATGGGGAGATTGTGCAGGAGGTGGCGCCACACATCGGCTACCTGCACCGCTGTTTCGAGAAGCATGCCGAGAGCATGGCCTATAACCAGACCATCCCCTACGTGGACCGCATGGACTATCTGGCTGCCATGAACTCCGAGCACGTGTGGTGCATGGGCGTGGAGAAACTGCTGGGCATCACCGACCAGATACCGAAGCGGGTAGAGTATATCCGGGTGCTGGTGACAGAGCTCAACCGGCTGGCCTCGCACTTTCTGGCCATCGGCACGTACGCCATTGACATAGGGGCCTTCACGCCTTTTTTGTGGCTGCTGCGCGATCGCGAGCACATCCAGCGCCTGCTTGAGTGGACGAGCGGTGCCCGCATGCTGTATAACTACATCTGGGTGGGGGGCTTGTACTACGACCTGCCCATTGGTTTTGAGGAGCGCTGCCGCGAGTTCATTAACTACCTAAAGCCTAAGCTCGACGAGCTCGACACCATTCTGCTCACCAACAAGATCTTTATTGACCGCACGGCCAACGTAGGCGTGCTGCCGCTGGATGTGGCCATAAACTACGGCTGCTCTGGCCCCATGCTGCGTGGCTCCGGCCTGCGCCACGACCTGCGCCGTGTCGATGGGTACAGCGTATACCCGGAGCTGGAATTTGAGGTGCCGATCGGCGAAGGTATGATGGGCAGCACCGGCGACTGCTGGGACCGCAACTATGTGCGGGCGCTCGAGTGCCGCGAGTCGGTCAGGATCATCAGCCAATGCCTCGACAGGCTGCTGGGCGAGCACAAGCGTACCCCCGACTTCGATCCTCAGGCGGCCTGCCCCAAAAAGATGCGCATGACCGGCACGCAGGAACTCTACTTCCGGGGCGAAACCCCGCGTGGCGAGCTGGGCTATTTCTTCCGCACCACCGACCGCAGCGACGTGCCTTTCCGCTGCCACGGGCGCGCCCCAAGCTTCGTGAACCTATCCGTACTGCCCGAAATCAGCCGCGGCTGCATGGTGGCCGACCTCATTGCCATTGTGGGCTCCGTGGATATCGTGCTGGGTGAAGTGGACCGGTAAACGACCTGTGACCTCTAGCTTGCGTCTGTGCAGGGCTATACAATGTAGCTTCCTTTTAAAACCCATGGCAATAGTAGCCGTTAAAATTCACTGATGTGCTTTTTTGCACTCCGAGTGTCAGACGAATTTACTGTAGCATGCATATTAGACTGAATCAGCTGTTAACGATACACCTCCTTTGGATTAGTATACTTTTTGGGCCTGCCACCTCCCTGGCGCAGGTACAGAAGCACCCGCAACAGAAGCCGAAGGCAGATACGCTAAGGAGTGTAGGTGATGACTTCTTCACACTTCCCGCCGACACTGTACTTCCCGGCCAGAAACACCCATTTACAAAGTCGCAGCGGCTGGAGGGCGACAACAAACGCTACCTCAAGCGGGCCGTTATACCTGCTGTTGTGCTGATCGGTGCCGGCGTCTATACCATTGGGGGACATGGCATCCTGAACAGCGATGATGTGTTCGACTACCGGCACCGGGTATTCCCTAAGTTTGCAACCAATGCGGATGATTTTGCCATGCTGGCACCGCTGGTGGGGTTGTATGGTTTCAACATCATATCGTCGCAAAACAGGCACGAACTCGGGCGCCAGACCTTGCTGCTCCTTTCCTCGGGGGCATTGGCATCGGCTATCGTCTGGCCCACCAAGAAACTGACAGACAGAGACCGGCCCAATGGCAAGCCCTACGCCTTTCCTTCAGGCCACACGGCCTACGCGTTCACCATCGCTACTTTCATGGATAAGGAGTTCCGGCACAAGAGTCCCTGGGTAAGTGTGGTGAGCTATGGTATAGCCGGCGGCACCGGTGTACTGCGTGTGCTGAACGATGCGCATTGGCTCTCTGATGTGCTGGCCGGCGCTGGTGTAGGTATCCTATCCGTGAACACGGTCTACTGGATACATGCCAAACTCACGCAGGGAGGGGGCTTGAACACAGCCATGTACCCGGTTGTGTTACCCAACGGACAGATGGGTATGGCCATGTCCCTTACCTTTTAACCCAACATGATTTCACGCAAGGTATAACCTGGCGCCTTCTGCTCTGTGAGGAGGCGTCCATTCTTTTTATATCTTTACCACATGCCCATACGCCGCCTGCTCTTTTGCTTATACCTATACCTACAGGTAAGCCTTGCCGCTGCGCAGGTATACCAAGTACAGGGCACGGTACGTGATGCCGTCTCACGTGAAAAGCTACCATTCGTGAGCATCGTGGTCAACAACGGCGAGACAGGCACCACCTCCAACCTGGAAGGGCAGTACCAGCTCCGGCACAACCAACCGATCACCAGCCTGCGCTTCAGCTACGTGGGCTATACCCCGCAAACCGTTCCCGTCGATTCGCTTTCGCAATTTGACATTGCCTTGCGGCCTTCTGCAGCCCAACTACGGGAAGTCGTGATTCACTCCGGTATCAATCCGGCGCACCGCATCATCCGGCTGGCCAACCAAAACCGCGAGCGCCACCGCCTCGACAACATTCCGGCCTATACCTACCGCACCTACAACAAATTCATCCTGACGGCCAACGCTCCCGATGACCTCGACCTGAGCGATACCCTCCGCCTTTCTGAAGAGGACTCCTCCACCTTGCGCATGCATCACCTGCTGGCCAAACAGCACCTCTTTATGATGGAGAGCATCACCGACTTTGCGCAGCTGGGCAGCAACCTTTCAAAGGAAACCATCCTGGCTACCCGGGTATCGGGGCTGCGGCAACCCAGCTTTGGAGTAGTGGCAGCCGAGGCGCGGGTGTTCTCGGTGTACGACGACATGCCTGTGTTCTTTGGCAAACGCTACCTGAGTCCCCTGAGCAATGGCAGCATCAGGCGCTATGACTTTATGCTGCAGGAAACAGCGGTAGTGGGAGCAGACACGGTCTTTATCATTTCGTATGCGCCACAGCCTGGCAAGAATTTCAATGGCTTGAAAGGTCTGCTATACATCAACAGCGACGGTTGGGCGGTGCAGAATGTAGTGGCCGAGTCGCACGCTGATGACAAGCGCGGCCTGAAGCTGCAGCAGCAATTTGTGAAAGTGGGTGGTCGGCAGTGGTTTCCTTCGGAGCTGGATGTGGAGATAACCGTGCAGCAGATCTACATGCGGGGGCACCAACCTTACGGGCGCATCCGCACCTACATTACCAACGTGAACCTGAACCCACCGCTGCGGCGCAGCGATTTTGGGGTAATTGCCCTGGAGCAGCGCCCGGATGCCTGGCGACAGCCGGAGCAGCTCTGGCAGCAGTACCGCCCCGATTCCCTGTCACTGAAAGAGCAAACCACCTACCAGCGCCTCGACAGCGTGGGCCAGGCGCAAAAGCTCGACCGCACCATCCGCACCATGGAGTACCTCATGGCAAAGCAGCTGCCCGTTGGCCCCATCAGCCTGGACCTGAACCGGCTGCTGAAGGTGAGTCGCTTTGAGGGGATGCGTATAGGTATAGGCGCCCACACCAACAACCTGCTTTCAGAGCGTTTAACGGTAGGCGGCTACTGGGGCTATGGCCTGCGCGACAAGGAGCACAAATACGGGGCTGATGCGGCCGTTAAACTGCACAAACCTTCTGAACTCACCCTTTCAGCGGCTTTTGCCGAAGACGTGGAAGAGCCGGGTGGCCGCCGCCTCCCTTTCCAGGAGCGCGCACTGCTCCGCAATCTGCGTCCCGCCCTTTTGCCCCACCTGGACTATACCACCCAGCGCAGCGCCGGCCTGAGCGGGCGCATGTTGCGCTACGTGCAGTGGCAGGCAGGTATACGGCAGGAACAACGCCGCCCCACGCTGCCACTTTTCACGCCGGAGCCAGGTATAGGTATGCCGGAATTTAACCTGGCTGAAGTGACGGCAGGCCTGCGTTTTGCCTATGGCGAGCAATACATGCAACTGTTCAACCGCCTGCTGCCCATGCCAAGCCGCTACCCTGTGCTCTGGCTCCAATACGCCAAAGGCATTGACGCCCTGGAAAGTGACGGCTATACCTACAACAAGTTCGATTTGCGTGCTGAGGGTGCCATCCGGCAGCGCAGCCTCGGCGAAACCAGCTTTGTGTTGGCCGGCGGCTGGGTGCAGGGCGAGGCACCTTTCGTGACTCTCTACAATGGCTACGGCAGCTACAGCTCCAATTACAAGGTATATGCAGGCGAAGGCTTCGAAACCATGCGCCCTTACGAGTTCTTCTCGGACCGCTACGTGGCGCTGTTCCTCCGCCAGGACCTGGGCAAGCGCCTGCTCAACACCAAACTCTTTAAACCAGATCTGGTCCTTGTGCAGAACATGGGCATCGGCGACCTGCGTCAGTCTATACCTGAGCTACAGCCCCTGGCGTATGCCAACATGCGCAAAGGCTTTTTTGAATCCGGACTGATGCTCAACAACGTCATCAGCTCGGCTTTCTCGGGTGTTGGCGTGGGTGCCTTTTACCGCTACGGCCCTTATGGCTTGCCACGGGCTAAAGACAACCTCAAAATAAAGCTGACGGCCACCCTGGCGTTTTAACCTGGAAGGACTCTATCTAATCAAGCCACTTACTTTCTTTTATACCTGATTTCTGTTGCTGCTATACCTTGAAATTTGCGTTACCCAATATGTGCCGTAAAATTGCGTACAACTATCTCAGGTTTAAGAAGTATAAAAACAACGTATGAAAATCCTATCCGATCGACAAACCCGCGAAGCCGATGCACAGACCATCAGCGAGGAAGGCATTGCTTCGGAAGAGTTGATGGAACGGGCAGCACGGGCATTTGTAGGTTGGTTTGAAAACAAGTTTACACCAGAGTGCCCTGTCTGTATCTTTTGCGGCCCCGGCAACAACGGCGGCGATGGCCTGGTGGTAGCCCGGCTCCTGCACCAGCGCCTCTACGATGTGCAGCTATACCTGGTTAACGACGGAAATGCAACTTCCCCGGATTTTCAGATCAACCTGGAGCGCCTGCCACACGAGGTGCCTCCACACCACATCAGTAGCAAAGCCGATCTGCCTGCTATACCTGAAAAAGCCTGCGTGATCGATGCGCTGTTCGGCACTGGCCTCTCCAGACCTGTCACCGGACGCTATGCCGATGTGGTCAACTGGCTCAACGAACACAGCCCCTGCACCGTTGCCATGGATATCCCTTCGGGCTTGTACACCGACAAACAAACGCCTGCTGAGGGAGCCATTGTGCAGGCAGATCACACGGTGAGCTTTGAGCTGCCCAAGCTGGCCTTTTTTCTGCCGCAGCATGCGCACTATGTTGGCGACTGGCATATCGTCCCCATCAGTCTGAGCCCGGCATACCTGGCAGAGGCGAACTCGAGCTTTCAGTATGTGACGCAGCATGAGATGCAGCAACTGATCAAGCCACGGAGCAAATTTTCGCACAAAGGCACCTACGGGCACGCGCTCTTGCTTTGCGGAGGCTATGGGAAAATCGGGGCGGCGGTGCTCGCGGCTAGGGCCTGTCTGCGAAGTGGCGTGGGTTTACTCACCGTGCAGGCACCTGCCATTGGCTACGATGTGTTGCAAACAGCCGTTCCGGAGGCCATGCTCATACCTGACAGCAACCGCAAGCATTTATCCGGGCTTCCGGACTCTATGGAAAAATACGACGCCATCGGTATAGGCCCGGGCATTGGCACCGAGCGAACGACCAAAACCATGCTCGGCCAGTTGCTGGCCACCACGGATCTGCCGCTCGTCATCGACGCTGACGCCATCAACCTGATCGCCAGCAGCGACAAGCTCAAAGCACAGCTCCCAAAAGGAAAGGTCATCTTCACACCGCATCCCAAAGAGTTTGAACGACTCGTTTGCAAAAGCCATAATGAATACGAAAGGCTGGAAGAGCTGCGGGAGTTCTGTAGGGTATACCAATGCTACATGGTGCTCAAAGGAAGTCACTCGGCCATCGCCACGCCCGAAGGAGACATCTACTTCAACACGACCGGCAACGCAGGCATGGCCACGGGCGGCACAGGCGATGTGCTGACCGGCATTCTGACAGCGCTGGTAGCCCAAGGCTATATCTTAAAAGAAGCTTGCCTGCTGGGCGTATACCTGCACGGACTCGCCGGCGATCTGGCTAAAAGTACGGTGGGAGAGATCGCACTGATCGCCTCGGATGTAATACAGCATTTGCCACAGGCTTTTCAGCAGCTGCGCCGCTCTTAGCTGACGGCTAGGTATACGAACGCAAAATGCACCAGCATCGCTCCATCGGCCAGCAGCGCATAATAGATGCGGGGCTTTTCTTCCGAGGCATTCCACACGATCAGGCCAGCCACCAGGGCAGCGCTCAGTAAGCTGACCAGCACCTCGCCTTCTTCCGTTAGCAGCACTAATAGCAGGTATAGCAACAGGAGCCCCAGCGACAGGAACCGGGTATAGTTCTCGCCTAGCAAGCCGGGGAAGGTCAGGGTGCGGGTGCGGCGGTCGTAGGTATAGTCACGGATGTCGAACAGCAGGGCCAGCGCCAGGATAAAGAGGAAGCGCCGAAGCCAGAGCAACATACCCGAACTGTCTAACGCAACCGCAGCATCAATCAAAGGAAACAGCACGGTGACGGCAGACCAGACCAAGGCGATCAGGAAAACCTTGAGTAGGGGCACGCTCCGGAAAGGCTTGAGACGGCTGCGCGCCAGGGGTACGGTATAGCCTACCGAAATCAGTGCCAGGACCAGCACGAACCACAGGTTGATCCGGAGTTCATACACAAAAAACAGCACAACTGCGCCTGCCAGACTCAGCAAAGCCAGCACCGCCAGTTCCCGTTGATGCCGGATGTTCCAGGGCTGCCCTGCTTCGCCAGCTCGCCAGCCGCGCCACATGCGCTGCAAACTGCTGGTGTTATAGGTAAAGAGCGTCGCCAGAAACACAAAGCCTGCCATCGGTAGCGACACCTGGTTACCTGTCAGTAAGTACGTTTCTACCGTTAGTCCGAAAGCGCACAGCGAAATGAACACACTGCTGTAGAGCAAGGCTTCTATACCTGCTCTGACCCGATTGGCCAGTGGTTGCTGGCTTTGTATCTCGCTGTGTTCTTTTTCTAACATCCTTCTCTGCAAGTTCGCAATTCAGAAACGGCTTTCAAACCCCGGTCGGCCGTAAATAAAAAAGCCTGACACAGGTTTTACCCCACATCAGGCTTTACAGGAAAAGTAAAGTTTTAGATGGTGCTCTTTGGTTCGATTTCGCCAAAGGTTGTGTCGTACAGTCTGATGCTCTCCCTGATGATTTCGTAAGCCGGCTCACGGCCCAGGAACTGCTCTACGATCACCTCTTTGTGCTCCAGTTTCTTGTAGTCCTCAAAGAAGCGGCGCATCTCCAGCAAGGTATGTGGAGGCAGCTCAGAAATATCGTTGATGTGACGCACCGACATGTCGTTGTTTGCCACGGCGATAATTTTGTCGTCTTCTTCGTTGTTGTCGATCATGCGCATCACACCGATCACTTTCGCGTCGATCAGGCACATCGGCACCACGTCCAGCGAGCAGATCACCAGGATGTCCAGTGGGTCTTTGTCGTCGCAGTAAGTCTTAGGTATAAAGCCATAGTTGGCAGGGTAGTTCACCGAAGAGAAAAGTACACGGTCGAGTTTCAGCATGCCGCTCTCCTTGTCCAACTCGTACTTTGCTTTCGAACCCTTTGGAATTTCAATGATAGCAGTAACGACTGCCGGGGCCTCCTCACCGTAGCTCACGCTGTGCCACGGGTTATTCTTTTCTAAATTCTCCATCATATATTCATCTTAAAAACTGTCGTTTGTATCGTCCCGACAGGTATTGTTACTTCATTAATTCTTGCAAGGGGCGCCCCACGCTGCCGTTTGGCTCTTGTATGTATAGCCAGGAGGCAATGGTAGGGGCAATATCTGCTACAGCGGTTTCAGCGGAGCTTTCGCCCGGCTTCACTTTCCAGCCATACCATACCAGTGGCACGTGTGTGTCGTAGTTGCTGTACGAGCCGTGCGTGGTTCCTTTTTGCGGTCCACTGCCATAGCCTTCAAACCAGCCTGGCTGCAACACCACGATCACATCGCCCGAGCGCTGTGCATTGTAGCCACTCGCAATGCGCGACATCATACCGCCAGCCCAACCCGCACGCTGCACCGCATCCGCTGAAATGGCTCTTGCCACCCCTTCGAAGCGCACGACATAGTTGGCTGCCGCTTCCTGCACATCTGCTCTCTTCAGCTTTTTGCCTTCAATAGTTTTATGGTCCAGGTATACCTGTTGGTTCGTGTAGCGCTCCACCCAGCGGCCTTTACCAAATGTCTTGTTTAAGTGCAGCTCGAGCGAGTCGCGCAGGACGCCAGAGTTGGCTGTGCCCGCCGGTATCTTCAGCGACTCCATATAAGCCGGCACGTGCGCTGCGCCATGGTCTGCTGTCAGGAAGATCAGGACATTGTCTTTGCCTATTTCCTTTTCGAGCAGGTTGATCAATTCTTCTATTTCTCGGTCGAGGCGCAGGTATACATCCTGCACTTCAATGGAGTTGGGCCCGAATGAGTGCCCGGTATAGTCTGGTGTGGAGTAGCTCAGCGCCAGAAAATCAGTGTGGTTTCCTTTGCCCAGGTTCTCGCCACGCAGGGCTGCCTTGGCAAACTCCGTAGTCAAGGTGTTGCCGGCAGGTATAGAGCGGATCAGCTCGTAATCTTTGCCACGGAGGGCAGGGATGTTGTGCGGGAATACCGGTCTTTCTTCGCCAGGCAGGGCACGCTCCCAAGGCATATCGTCTGCTGTGCTTTCGGTGTACTGTTCAATTGGCAGGAGTGTGTTCCAAACTTCACCCAACAGTTTATCCGGATGCTTTTGGTTGTTGAACTCCTGTACCCAGCTTGGCAGGGCGTTCGCGTAGAACGTGCTCGTGATCCAGTTTCCGGATGGCGAGTCAAACCAATAGGCGCCATTGGCAGTATGGCCGGCTGGCAAAATAGATCCTCTGTCTTTCAGGGCTATACCTATTACTTTGGACTGCATGTTGTTGGAAAGGCGCAGTTCGTCTGTAATGGTGGTCGTCAGCAGGTTCCGGGGCGACATCAGGCCGGCATCGGAGGTACTGCCTACCGTTTTCACGGTCTTATCCTCCACACAGTAAATAGTCTTCCCTGTGGTGCGGTCGTACCAGGAATTTCCGATGATACCGTTCAGGGCAGGTACGCTACCGGTATAAACGGAAGCATGGCCTGGACCGGTATAGGTTGGTACGTAGCTGTATTGGTTGTTCTTGAAGTTGAAGCCCTGCTTGACCAGTCTTTTAAATCCGCCCTCGCTGTACTTGTCCCAGTAGCGGTACAAAAAGTCGTAGCGCATCTGGTCTACCACGATGCCTACTACCAGTTTCGGCCGGCCTTCTACGCCCGGCACTTGCTGGCTTTGCTGCTCTTTTGCAACGACTGGGTTATTGGCTGTATTAGCTGTCGTACAAGCCTGCACAGTAACTAAAAGTACTGCCGCAACTAAAGTCTGGATGCCGGATCTTAAACCGCTTAACTTCATGTGTATGTTGTTGAGTTTCTCAAATATAGGCAACACTTCCCAGCTTATCGGCTAGCGTACGGTCCTGCATTCGATGTTTTAACAAAAATATAACACACTGTATTATATCCCCAAAAAAAGAACGCCCACCTGGTGTGATGGGCGTTGCTTTTATGTCTGGTAATTCAATCTATTTTGCAGCAAGCGCCTCTGCACCACCCACGATCTCGAGAATTTCCTTCGTGATGGCCGCCTGACGCGTCCTGTTGTAGGTAAGCTTCAGTTCTTTCAGCAGTTCGCCTGCGTTTTCTGTCGCTTTGTCCATGGCAGTCATTCGGGCACCGTGCTCGGAGGCATTCGACTCCAGCACCGCTTTGTATACCTGAATCTTGAGCGACTTAGGTATAAGCTCCTCGATGATCTGCTCTTTTGATGGCTCAAAGGTATAGTCAGACACCATGCTGTTGGCTGTTTCCTCTACAGGCTTATCTTCAATTGGCAGGAACTGCTCGTTGCGTACAATCTGTGTCGCCACGTTTTTGAATTCGTTGTAGATGATGTCAACCTGATCAAACTCACGGGCAACGAAACCATCCATGGCACGCTCCGCGGCAATGCGAACGGTGTCAAAAGAAAGGTTTGCGAACGTGCCAGTGTAGTCACTGATCACTTTGTAACCACGCTTACTCAACGCTTCAGCACCTTTACGACCAATTGTCAGGAAGGTAAGGTTACCGGCCTCTTGCTGGCTGCGGTATTTGCCTTGTGCCAGTACATTGGCTGCTTTAATGATGTTTGAGTTAAAAGCACCCGCCAGACCACGATCAGACGTTACCACGATCACAAGCACTCTGTTCGCTTCGCGCTTTTCAGAGTATTTGTTCGACACAGAACCCTCTGTCAGCTGAGACAGATTAGCCAGGATGCCACTCAGGCGCTGCGCATAAGGGCGCATGCGCAGAATGTTGTCCTGAGCACGTCTCAACTTGGCAGCCGCCACCATTTTCATGGCTTTGGTGATCTGCTGTGTCGACGAAACGGATGTGATGCGGCTTCTAACCTCTTTTAAACTTGCCATATTCTATATGTTATGAGCATAAAGTTAGAGACCACTTTTATCAGCAGTCTCTAACTCATAACCAAATATTACTTTTTGTAACGGGCAGAAAGCTCTCTGGCTACCTGCTTGATAACACCTGTCGTCTCGTCGTCCAGCTTGCCGGCCAACAGTGCGTTCAGGGTGTCCTGGTGCTGGGCACGCATCGTGCGCAGGAAGTCTTTCTCGAACGTTCTAACCTCGTTTACAGGCACGTTGTCCAGAAGACCGTTTGTAGCGCAGTAGATGATCGCTACCTGCTCAGAAACTGATACCGGAGAGAACTGTGGCTGCTTCAGGATCTCGAGGTTACGACGACCACGCTCAATTGTCAGCTTAGTCGCGGCATCCAGGTCAGAACCGAATTTGGCAAACGCTTCCAGTTCACGGAACTGCGCCTGATCCAGCTTCAGGGTACCAGATACTTTCTTCATCGCCTTGATCTGAGCGTTACCACCCACACGTGATACCGAGATACCTACGTTGATCGCAGGACGTATACCGGAGTTGAAAAGGTTGGTTTCCAGGAAGATCTGACCGTCTGTGATCGAGATCACGTTCGTCGGGATATAAGCAGAAACGTCACCAGCCTGTGTCTCGATGATCGGAAGAGCCGTCAAAGAACCACCACCTTTTACTAAGTGACGGATTGACTCTGGCAAGTCGTTCATGTTACGGGCGATCTCGTCAGAGGCGTTTACCTTAGCGGCACGCTCCAATAAGCGGGAGTGCAGGTAGAATACGTCACCAGGATAAGCTTCACGCCCTGGAGGACGACGCAGCAGCAGAGACACTTCGCGGTAAGCAACGGCCTGCTTGGAAAGGTCGTCATAAACAACCAGTGCAGGACGGCCGGTATCGCGGAAGAACTCACCGATAGCCGCACCAGTAAATGGAGCAAAGAACTGCATTGGAGCCGGATCAGAAGCAGAAGCCGCAACGACTACTGTATAATCCATCGCGCCACCTTCTGTCAGTGACTTCACTACCTGGGCTACTGTAGATGCTTTCTGACCTACGGCCACATATATACAGAACACAGGCTGTCCTTTTTCGAAGAACTCGCGCTGGTTCAGGATGGTGTCAATCGCAACGGCAGACTTACCTGTCTGGCGGTCACCGATGATCAGCTCACGCTGGCCACGGCCAATCGGAATCATGGAGTCGATCGCCTTGATACCCGTCTGCATTGGCTCGTTTACCGGCTGACGGAATACCACACCTGGTGCTTTACGCTCCAGTGGCATGTCGTACAGATCACCTGCAACAGGACCTCTACCGTCGATTGGCTGACCCAGTGTGTTAACCACACGGCCGATGATGCCATCACCTACTTTTACAGAGGCGATACGGTTTGTTCTTCTTACAGTGGCGCCCTCTTTGATTTCGCTGTAGTCGCCCAGCATTACGGCACCTACGTTGTCTTCTTCCAGGTTCAGAACAAGCGCCTGAAGTCCGTTCTCAAACTCTAATAGCTCTCCAGACTGTGCTTTGGAAAGGCCATAGATACGAGCGACACCGTCACCCACTTGCAGTACTGTACCTACTTCTTCCAATTCTGCCTCAGAACGGAAGCCAGATAGCTGCTCTCTTAGTATGGCTGATACTTCGTCAGGTCTTACTTCTGCCATGATTATAATTTATTGATATAGGGGTTGTCTTTAAATTTATTTCTCAGCTTGTTCAGGTTATACTTCACAGAGCTGTCAATCTGCTGATCGCCCACGCGGAGCACGAAGCCACCAATGAGGGTCGTATCAATCTTTTCTTCTAATTCTACGCGCTGACCAGTCTGTGCTACCAGGCGCTGGCCAAGTTCGTTGCGAAGTTCTTCTGTAAGCGGCACTGCCGTGGTTACGCTGGCTGTTGTGATGCCTTTGTACACATTGTACTGCTTCGTAAACTCAGGAGCAATAAACACAAGCACCGACTCACGGCCTTTTTGGGCCACGATCTTAAAGAAAGCCAGGGTAAGGTCGTTTACTTTGCCTTTGAATACCGCATTGATAACGGCCAGTTTCTTGTCTGACTTCACGACCGGGTTACGCATCAGGAGCTTCAGTTCTCTGTTCTGGTCAAGTACTTTGGCGAACATATCCATGTCCTCCTTCACTTGCTCCAGCACACCTTTTTCCTGTGCCAGCTCAATCAGTGACTTTGCGTATCTCGAAGCAATTCTAATTTCTGACATATTGCTTTATTATGGCCTCCTCACCAAGGGTGACAGGGCTATGTTGATACGATTAGTTAAGCGTTACTTCTTTGATGTAATCCTTGGCAAGCTCATGCTGCGCCTGTGGGTTACTCAGTTCTTTGCGCAGGATGCGCTCCGCGATGTCCACTGAAAGCACGGCAGCCATGTTCTTCACTTCCGTGATAGCGGCACGCTTTTCGTTTTCAATAGCCTCACGCGCCTGTGCGATCATGCGCGAACCTTCTTCGTTTGCCTTTTGCTTTGCTGTCTCAATCAGGGCATTGCCGGCATCAGAAGCTTCTTTCAGGATCTTGTCACGCTCCATGCGGGCTTCGGCCAGCAGTTTCTCGTTCTCAGCCTTCAGCCCCTGCATTTCCAGCTTTGCTTTCTCGGCAGCGCTCAGTGCATTCTCGATAGAAGTTTCACGCTCATTCAGGGCGTTCATGATTGGCTTCCAGGCGAACTTGGAAAGCAAAAACAGCACGATGATGAAAGTCACCGTCTGCCAGAAAATTAAACCTATACCTGGGGTTACTAATTCCATTGTGTATGAATTTGAATAATTAGGTTTTAATCAGTTCACCGGCTCTCACCGGCAGTGCTTTTAACTATTTAACTATTTTTAATCTCTCCGTCCGGACCATGCGTCCGGACGAGAGACCAAATACAAAGGATATTAGCCTTTGAAAGAGATTAGCAAGCAAACTACCACACCGAAAAGTGCAACACCTTCGATAAGGGCAGCCGCGATAATCATAGCAGTCTGGATTTTACCACCAGCTTCTGGCTGACGCGCGATAGACTCCATGGCTGAACCACCGATTCTACCGATACCCAAACCAGCGCCAAGGGCAACCAGACCAGCACCGATACCGGCACCCATGATAGCCAAACCGAAGTCGGTTGTAGCTGCTACTGCTTGAAGCAAAATTGCTAACATAATTATAGTTATATATAGTTAAAAAATAAAAAACAGATTAATGTGCTCCGTCGCCGTGACCGTGATCACCTACATGGTCGTGCTCCTCTACCGCGCCACCGAAGTACATCGCTGACAGCAGGGTGAAGATGTACGCCTGCAGCAGGGCCACGAACAACTCCAGGAAGAACATGAAGATGGCGAAGGCAACACTCAACGGCGCCACGAAGATACTCTCGAAGATAAAGATGAGGCTGAACAGCGACAGGATGATGATGTGACCCGCCGTGATGTTGGCGAAAAGTCGAACCATCAGCGAGAACGGCTTTGTCAGGATACCGATCAGTTCAACAGGGATCATGATCGGAGCCAGCCAGGTAGGAACACCCGGTGTAGCAAAGATGTGCGACCAGTAGCTCTTATTGCCACTGAACACCGTGATCAACAATGTCATGGTAGCCAAAACCAACGTTACCGCGATGTTGCCTGTCAGGTTGGCACCGCCCGGCATCAAACCAAGCAGGTTGTTGAACCAGATGAAGAAGAAAATGGTCAGCAGGTAGGGCATGTAGCGCTCGTACTTCGGACCAATGTTCGCCTTGGCGATTTCATCACGAATAAAGATGATGATCGGCTCAAAGAAAGACTGCAGCCCTCTTGGCGCCTTGCCACGGCTTTTATTATAGCTGCCAGCAATCGTGAAGAACACCAGCAGCAGCAGGGCCACACTAATGAAAAGCGAAGCCACGTTCTTTGTAATAGAGAAGTCTAAAAGAGAAGACTGGTCAGCAGCCTGCTGGCCATTGGCATCCGCACGGTAGATGTGACCGTGACTCAGCACATAGCCTTCGTAAGGCACCAACGCATGATTCTCGTCATAGAAGTTACTCGATGAAAACACCTTTGGAGCACCGTTATCGATCAGGATAACAGGAAGGTATAGCGTTACACCATCGGCAAAATGCCAGGTATAGTCATCGGCGATGTGATGGGTGATCATATCGCCTGGCTTGAACTCGCCGCCTTCCGCCGCAGCCTCCACATGAGCAGAGATTGTCAGGAAGGAAAACAGTAAAATAAATAACTTCTTCATTAAGAGAGATTTAGAAGCAAAGTTAAAATCTACAAAAGCTATTTCTAGCTTTGCTTTTTCAATTGCGGTGCGAAGTTAGTTATTAAGCTGTAGATTTCAAACCCGGTAAATAGAAAATATAACGCGAAGAAGTTGAAAACGAACTGCAGCTCATTTTCGGAGTACATGTAGATGTAAACAAATATGACGGCGATGCTGAGGATCATCCGGAAACCCATTGAGCCAAAGTAGTACAGCTGAAAGTTATCCGGGTCGTAGCCCACGCCCAGCCGCGACACATAAAAGGCCAGCGCCGTAACAAAGACCATAAAACCTAAAATATACCAGATAAGCGGGTGAAGGAGTGCCGTGCCTGTATAAAATGAGAGCAGGCCGATGCCAATGCTCACGACACCTGTGAAAATGAGGAGGTTCTTAAAGAATTTCAATGCGGTTACTTTTTGTTTAAGGATACTATTACCAACACCATGGAGGCCACCACAGCTACTACCAGCAATATGATCGTCATCCACGGATTTTCGTTGCCCATGCGCTCGTCCAGCGCCGAGCCGGCCCAGGCGGCCAACACCATCGCTCCGATCATCTGGAAGGCCAGCCCCGAATACTTCAGGTAGCCTTTAAAAGAGTCCTCGCCCTTCGGCTTCTGTTCGTCTGGCTGTGCCATGCGCTGGGTTGTTTTTCAATGATTTACAAAATTACGCTTTTTTCACGGGCTTCTGTGCAAACCGACATTATTTCGCCAGCTTTTTAGGTTGTCCACGGTGCCTTCTGAGGCCTGAAACCATTTCTTATTTTCTATAGTTCAATAGCGAGCTTCAGGCTTTATCCCGAGGCCCTTACATAATTGGCATATTATTGTATTTTTGTAGATGGTTTGCAGCTTGCGCGCCGTTTCAGCTTGGATACTTTCAGGTATAGCCGGGCCGTTATAAGGTGATAAGCGCAGGGCTGGCCATTTATGCGGCACATTTTCGATACTTTGAGCAAAAACTCACCATACCTTCTCTTCGTGTTGGCCTGCCTCTTACTGGCAGGTTGTTCTGCCGAGCGCAACAATCCGCTCAGCAAGGCCTACCATAACACAACGGCCCGTTACAATGGCTACTTTTTAGCGAAAGAGAAGCTGGATGCGATCGAGAAGAGCATACAGGACCAGACCGTGTACGATTACAACCGGCCTCTTCCCATCTTCCCGCCCATTGACTCGGCTACCTACAAGGCGCACGCCGCCGACCTGGAGGATGTCATCAAAAAGGCCTCTTTCCCGATACAGTACCACCCGAACAGCAAATGGATCGACGACAGTTACCTGGTCATCGGCAAGGTGCGCTTTTATGAACTCAACTTTCCGGAGGCTGCCCAGACATTCCGGTATGTGAACTCCACCGGCAAAGACCGCCACGTGAAACACGAGGCGCTGGTTTGGCTGATGCGCGCATTCCTGAAGCTGGGGGAGACGGACAATGCCTGGCAGGTATCGGAGTTTTTGCGCAAAGAGCGCCTGAACCGCGACAATGCCCGCGAGCTATACCTGGCCCGCGCCGAGTACCACCTCATGCAAGGCGATACCGCTGCTGTGATCGAGAACCTGGACCTGTCGCTGCCGAACTTTACGGAGCGGGATGACCAGTCGCGCGTGCGCTTCTCACTGGCCCGGCTGTATCAGGACCGCGGCCAGAGCAAGGAGGCTTACCAGCAGTACAGCCGCATTTTGCGCCGCAACCCGCCTTACGACCTGGGCTTTTTCAGTCGGCTATACCTGGGCCAGGTGTCGGAACTGGACGATGCACAAGATCTGAACCGCATTGCGGGCTACTACCAGAAAATGCTGCGCGACGAGAAAAACACCGAGTACCGCGACAAGATCTATTACGAGATGGCAGTGTTTGAGCGCCGCCAGCAGCACTTCGACAAAGCACTGCAGAACATTGAAGCTTCTTTGAAAACACCCGGCACTATACCTAACCAGAAAGCCTATACCTACCTGCTGGCCGGTGAGATCTATTTCGAGAACCTGAATAAGTACGACCTGGCACAAGCCTATTACGACAGCGCCGTGCAGGTATACCCGCAACAATCCTTGGAGTACGAGCAGGTGCTTGAACGCCGCAACGTGCTGGCTGACTTCACAAAGCAGTACAACACGATCCAGTTGCAGGACAGTCTGCAGCGTTTGGCAGCCCTAAGCGAAGGCGAGCGCCTGACTTTTGTGCAGAACCTGGTGCAGCAGGAAGAAGAAGCCCGCCTGCAAGAACAGGCCAAGCAACTGGAGCAGGAAAAGCAGCGCCAGGGCCGCCGCGCCCAGGAACAACAGGCAGCCGTAACCGTTGGAGGCCGCAATAATCCGGATGCAGCAGCAGGAGGCAACAATACAGGAGGTGTATTTTACTTTGATAACCCGGCGGCCATGGCAACAGCCCGCTCTGAGTTCGTGAGGCGTTGGGGCGACCGTCCGCTGCAGGACAACTGGCGACTTCTGAGCCGTGGAGAGACCGTAGGAAGTCAGGAAGAAGTGGTAGCGATGGAAGCGCCCACCGACACTGCAGCAGCTGAATCCGAAGAAACCCGCTCTGCCCGTCTGCAGGCCCAGGTTGAAACTTATCTGCAGAATATTCCGTCTACAACACTGGCACTGCAGCAGTCCGAGAAATTGCTGGAGGACGCCATGTTCCGCCTGGGCAACATTTATGCGCAAAAGCTCAACTCGCCCGAAGATGCGACGGTGACTTACGAGAAGTTCCTGCAGCGATTCCCGCAATCCGAACATGCTGCCGAGACACACTATAGTCTATACCTGATCTACAGTCGGGCAGGCAGCGAGCAGAAGGACACGTATTACACCAGGATCAAACAACAATTCCCGAATACGATCTATGCCAAGTTGGTAGACGACCCGAATTACATGAGTCAGAATGCACTTGACAACATCAAAGCGCACACACTTTATGACTCAGCTTTTGCGCAGTATGAATCGGGAGAGTATCAGCAGGCGACCACTATCCTCAAAGAACTGAGCCAGGTATACCCGCTCAACGATATACCTGACAAAGTAGCCTTCCTGCACGTCATGATCACTGCCCGCTCCGAAAAACCGGAATTGCTTCGGCAGCAACTGCTGGCGTTTAAGCAGCAGCATCCGTCCAGCACGCTGACCTCGCGTGCCGACGAATTGCTGAAGCGCTACCAGGACCTGGAGAGCAAGCAACAACTCCGTCAGGAGGCACCTGCGCCACCCACAGCACAAAAGCTGGACGAGCGCACGCCGGAGCAACGGGTTAGCAACAGCATCGCCCTGGCCTCGGCACGTGGGCGAAACACGGTACCACAACAGCCACGCCCGCTTAACCTGAATACAGCCCCTGATACGGCCACTGCCAAACCGAATACAGCAAACACCGCTCAGATTGGCACGCCTTTGGATACGACAGCTACAGCACAGGACACCGCAAAGGCTCAGACACCAGAAGTACAGCCATCTGCCGTTGATCCGCTGGCTTATACCAGCGCCCCTGATTCGGCTTATTATTTTGTGATGCTATACCCTACAGAGCATGCCGCTTTCAAGGACATCGGGGCCAAGTATGAGAAGTATAACAACACCTACTTCCGCAACCAAAAGCTGGCTTTGGAGCAGCAGCCATTTGATGGCAACAGAGGCATGCTGCTGCTGCGGGCTTTCCCTAACCTGAAAGAGGCACAGGCTTATACCATAAAACAAAAAGCGCCGCAATCCCCGATAGGCAAAATTCGAGGCGTAGAATTCATTACCTTTGCAATATCATCCGAAAACTGGCAGAAGTTGCTTCAGAAGAAGGATGTAGAAGAATATCTGAATTACTTCAGAACGAATAATTAACATGGCAACAACCACCCGCCCAAAACCAAAAACGGTATTCCCCAAGATCATTTCCACACTCTGGCTGCTTTTCCTGAGTGGCCTGGCTGTGTTCATACTGTACATTTATGCGGTCAGCATCAACTTCCTGAATTTGTTCGGGGACCTGCCAAACATGCGTTCGCTCGAGAACCCGAAAAGCGCCCTTTCTTCCGTGCTTTACTCAGCCGACAACAAGGAACTGGGCAAGTACTTCCGTGAAAACCGCACCCCGATTGAGTTTGCGGACCTCCCTGAGAACTTTGTGCACGCCCTGATGGCAACAGAGGATATTCGTTTTGAGGAGCACTCCGGTATAGACCCTGAGGCGATGGCACGCGTGGCCGGCTCTCTGATGATCGGCTCTTCAAAAGGTGGTGGCAGTACCATTACACAGCAGTTGGCCAAAAACCTGTTCCGCACCCGTGGCGAAGAGCTCAACAACGGCTACCTCAACGACAAGCCGGGTTTCCGTACGCTGATCCATAAAACAAAAGAGTGGATCATGGCCGTGAAGCTGGAGCAATCCTACACCAAGCAGGAGATCATGACCATGTACCTCAACATCTTCGAGTTTGGTAGCAACGCCTTTGGCATACAATCGGCTTCGAAGACGTTTTTTGGTAAGGATGCAAAGGACCTGGAGGTACAAGAGTCGGCTGTGCTGGTAGGTCTGTTCAAGAACCCCAACTTCTATAGCCCGAAATTCAACCCGGAGAACTCGAAGCATCGCCGCAACGTGGTGCTTTCGCAGATGGTGAAGTACGGCTATATGACGCAGGCTGAGTTCGACAGCCTGAAGGAAACTGATATCGCACTAAAGTACCGTGTTGAAAACCAAAACGTGGGGCTGGCACCTTATTTCCGTACCGAAGCCAGTAAATTTTTGCTGAAGTGGTGCCGCGAGAACGGTTATGACCTGTATGCAGATGGTTTGAAAATCTATACCACCATCGACTCGCGCATGCAGACCTATGCCGAGCAGGCAGTGGAGGAGCACATGAAGGATCGTCAGAAAGAGTTCTTCTCCCACTGGAAAGGCCGCAACCCCTGGATTGATCGCCAGGGCAAGGAAATCCCGAACTATCTGCAGACTGCCATTAAGCGTACGGACCGCTACCGTAACCTGAACAGACAGTTCGATGGCAACCAGGATTCCATCAACTATTACCTGAACAAGAAAATCCCGATGACCATCTTTACTTATGATGGTGAGAAGGAAGTTCAAATGAGTCCACTTGACTCGCTCAAGCATTATAAGCACTACCTGCAGACTGGTTTTATGGCTATGGAGCCGCAAACGGGCCACATCAAGGCTTGGGTAGGCGGTATCAATTACAAGCACTTCAAGTACGACCACGTGAAACAGGGTGCCCGCCAGCCAGGCTCTGTTTTTAAGCCATTCCTGTACACGGCCGCTATCGAGAATGGCTACTACCCGTGCTACGAAACGCTCGACACACAGGTATGCATCCCTTTGGGTGATGGCACGATGTGGTGTCCGAACAACGCCGACAATAAGTTCTCCGGCGAGAAGTTCACGCTGCGCAATGCGATGGCAAAGTCTATCAACTCGATCTCTGCCTTCCTGGTGAACAAGCTGGGAGCTGAAACACTGGTTAAAACGGCCAAGCGCATGGGTATCACTACACCGCTGGAGGCAAATCCTTCGCTTGCACTGGGTGTAAACGACGTGACTTTGTTTGATATGGTGGGTGCTTACGGTACTTACGTGAACAGCGGTACCTGGATAGAGCCGAACTTCATTACCCGTATTGAAGACAAGCACGGTAACGTGCTGCACGAATTTGTGCCAAAGACGGTTGATGCGCTCAGCGAAGAAACCGCCTATATGATGGTGCACATGCTGAAAGCGGCTGCTGAGCCGGGAGGTACTGCCTACTACGGCCTGCGCCACCGCAACGGACTCAAAAACGAGATTGGTGGTAAGACGGGTACGACCCAAAACTACTCGGATGCCTGGTTCATGGGGATCACCCCGGATCTGGTAGCTGGTGCCTGGGTGGGCGGCGACGACCGCTCTATTCACTTCCGTACCATCGCGTTGGGCCAGGGTAATAAACTGGCAATGCCGATCTATGGTAACTTCATGCAGAAGGTATACGCCGACAAATCGCTGGAAAGATCAAAAGACCCATTCCCTAAACCTTCTACGCCTTTATCGGTAGAATTAGATTGCGCTAAGTATAACAACGGCATGCCGGTAGACTCTTCGCAGCAAGATGAGTTTTATCAGGTTCCTGCCCCGATCGACTTAGATGCTTTCTAATGAAAATGACGCATGGCTGCAAACGAGAAGCTGCGGGAGAAGATTTCCCATTTACCACATAAACCGGGCATTTATAAGTTTTTTGATGACGAGGGCATCATTTATGTAGGCAAAGCGATTGATATCAGGAAGCGTGTCAGCTCCTATTTCAATCGCTCTGCCCAGCATAATAAAAAGACGCTGAAGCTCATCTCCAGGATCAAGGATATCGAGTTCACCATTGTGGACACGGAGGCTGATGCTTTTTTGCTGGAAAATAACCTCATCAAGCAGTACCAGCCCAAGTACAATATCCTGCTCAAAGACGGGAAGACTTATCCCTACATTTGCATTGTGAACGAGCGTTTTCCGAGAGTGATCAGCACGCGGAATAAGATCAATGATGGCTCCCGCTACTTTGGTCCTTACCCAAGTGGCACGACCATGCACATCGTACTGGATCTTATCCGGACCTTATACCCTTTGCGTACCTGCACTTATAACCTGTCGCCAGAGAATATTGCCGCCGGCAAGTTTAAGGTATGCCTGGAGTATCATATCGGCAACTGCAAAGGTCCATGCGAGGATCTGATCGACGAGACAACTTATAACCAATACATTTCTCAGATCAGAAACATCCTCTCAGGAAACCTGTCCATCGCTAAGACTTATTTCAAAGAACGTATGGCCGAGGCAGCGGCGGATTATCAATATGAGCAGGCACATCGCTACAAGCAGAAGCTTGATCTACTGGAAGACTACCAGGCTAAGTCCACCGTAGTAAGCAACACGCTTTCGAACATCGATGTCTTTTCGATCACCTCTAATGAGAAGTGCGCTTTTGTGAACTACCTCAAAGTCATGAATGGCTCCATTATTCAGACGCAATCCTTAGAGCTACACAAGAAGCTGGATGAAAGTGATGAAGAGCTGCTTGCTACTGTCATCGTGCAGCTGCGGCATGAGTTCGAGAGTACCTCTCGTGAGATCATCACCAACATTGAGCTAACGCTTCCGCTGGATAACATTACAATCACGCAACCTCAGATAGGCGATAAGCGAAAGCTCCTGAACCTTTCGCTGAAGAATGCCATGTACTTGCGCAAAGAGAGGGAAGGCCGACAGGAGCAGAATAAAGGTCTGAGTGAGCAACGCGAAGTTCGCGTGTTAGAGACGTTAAAAAAGGACCTTCGGCTGACAGAACTTCCCCGCCAGATCGAATGCTTCGACAACTCCAACTTTCAGGGGGATAATCCGGTTGCATCAATGGTGTGCTTTAAAAACGGCAAGCCAAGCAAAAAGGACTACCGCCACTTTCATATCAAGTCTGTCGTTGGTCCCAATGACTTTGAGTCGATGTACGAGATTGTCACCCGTCGCTACAAGCGACTTATAGAAGAGAACCAACCACTGCCGCAACTGATTATTATCGATGGTGGTAAAGGCCAACTCAGTTTTGCCGTGAAGGCGCTGAAAGACCTCGATCTTTGGGGTAAGATAGCGATTGTAGGTATAGCCAAGCGGCTGGAAGAAATCTTTTACCCGGGTGATAAATTGCCGCTTTACATTGATAAAAAGTCAGAGTCCCTTAAACTGATTCAGCGCCTGCGTAATGAAGCACACCGTTTTGCCATCACCTTCCACCGCTCCCGCCGTGATGCAGGCACACTTAAGACGGAGCTGACAGAGGTGAAAGGTATAGGCCCCACGACTGCCGATGCACTGCTTCAGAAATACAGGTCCGTTAAGAAGCTCAAAGAACTCTCGCTGGCAGAGTTAACAGTGGAGGTAGGCCAGCGCAAAGCGCAAATTCTTTTTGACTATTTTCATGGTTCGGGGGAGACAGCCAGTTCATAAGAGGATTCTTGAATGAGCTATCTTCTCTTTTTATACCTTAATGAAACCTCAGGTATTTTTATAGATAGCTTCTTGTTCTGCCTCTCATCCTAAATTGCTCCACGATTTTCCGGCACCACTTTCTGACAGCTTTATTTCTCTTTTAGAAGGATCACTCCATTAGCTATACCTGACCAGCATTGATTAACATCTTGCTCTGGCCTAAGCTGGCAAATATAGACGCGATTCATTTCCTATAAAACAATTTCCACCTGTTTTGTAATTTCCAGGCTCTTGGCCTGAAACAAAAAAGGGGGAGATCTTTTCAGATCTCCCCCTTTTTATGATTGTCTTACAATTAGTAGCTCCACAGGCTGTACTCGTACTCAATCAACGCTTCAAGCGCTTCCTGAGCGGCTAACAGGCCTTTTTTACCGCCACCATAGATATCACCCAAAGCTCTGTCGTTCGGGTTAGATATTTTAGTGATGTAAGAGCTGAACAACCACAGATCGAACGCATCAGCCAGGTTCTTGTGCTGTGCATCGTTCTGCGCGTTGTACCAGATAGCAGTCTCCGGATTGTTTCTGAAAACTTTCACCAGATCGCTCATTTTAAAGCTACCTACTGTCTGCTCAAAACCCAGTGGGTTAAGCGTTGCAGGAACTTTAATGCTGATCGTCTGAATGTCGTGGTACATACGGGAGCGCTTCTTGTCGAACACAACGTTCTCTTTCATCTCCAGCAGGTATAGCTGCTTTGCAAAAAATTCGTTGCTTACAGGACCAGTCTCTTGTGTAGCAGTTGTACCAAGGGCAGCACCCCAGGCATCATCGTCTTCCTCTTCCTGACCGAAACCAGCTGCGATTTCCTCTTCTGTCAAACCACCGCCCATGTCTTTGCCGGTCATGTTTGCGAGGAACTCCTCTCTGGATAACGGTACATTTACAGAGTCTGTCTTATAGGCCACCAACTCGCCGCTTTTTACAGCATCGATCAAAACTTTGGTGATCTCTCTGTTTTCAGAAAACAAAGGTCTGTTTTGTTTTTCGCGCAAGTCGATCTTACGCCAAACCGTTTTCTTAAACAATACATCAGACTCCGGAATAGGTCTTGCTGATGGATTACTGGACTGCGTGGTAGACACTTGCTGTGCTACTGCTCCGTAAGAGAGCATCATACCAGCTGCTACACCTATTACTTTGATAAGTTTCATACTCCTTGTAAGCTTCTAATCTTGATTAGTTAAGTGGTATAGTGAAAATACCGTCGCCTGTCGGTTTCGCATCAACTGGCGATCCCTGATAGTTCAAACGCTTCACTTCCAGTACCTCGATGGTTACGCGGTCGCCTTTACCAGCTTTCGCTGCAAAACGACTCAGGTCGCCAGTTGGGCTTGAGAATTCAGCCTGGTCTACTGGGTTTGAACCTCTAACCAGGAATGCTCTCCACTTCGTTACTCTATAACGTGCTTCTTGTGGCAAAAATTGCTTGAAGCCTTCGTCAGCGATCGCCTGTATCTCAACTGATCTGATGCCCTGAGCTGGCAAACCTCTCTTCTGGTCTACTGGTCTGCCATTCACTACAGTTTGCAGAGATGGTCTTGGCACCGGACGAACTTTGAATGTTTCAGAACCGATTGCATTACCACCGCTGCTTACGTTAAGCTTCACTTCAGTAGTAGTTGGAATAATCGTTACCTGACCTTTCTTAGCTCCTTTGATGGCAGAACCACCAGAAGCAGAGAAGCTAGGATCGTAAACAGCACCCAGTGCTGGCACCTGCACGTTCAGTTCGTTCGCACAACCCAGGTATAGGGCCTGCACTGCGGCAGACTGTACCTGAATAACTGGCTTCGCTACGATGTACTCTTCTGTTACGTCCAGTACTTCCTGCTCACCGTTTTTGTCGATGATCACCTGACCTTTCCAGGTCTGCTTAGAGTTACCGTCAGCGTCGTAGTTGTTAGCGGCAGCTGTGAATTCAATCTGACCTTTGCCGTCTACTACGTTGATTGGCTTACCCTGGAATGTCATCTTTGGCGTGATAGCGTCAGATGAAGCAGCGATAAACATATCAGCCTTATACTTGGTACCAGCAGCTACTGTCTTTGACTCAGCACGTGCCATCGCGAAGATCTTCTCGAACTTGATGATGTCAGCACCAACTCTCTGGGCCAGGTTCTGCAGGGCATCGGCTTCGTACTTCAAAACTTCGGCTTCTTTCTGAGAAAGTGTTGCCAGTGCTGCTACCAGTGGGGTAGCTTCGAAGTTCAGCTGAGCGAAGTCTTTGTTGCGCTGGCTACGGTCTTTAGAAGCCATTGGGTCAGTCTTTCCGTCACGTGCCAGGATGGCTGGCATGTTTGGGTTATACTGCTTCATGAACTTTGCGTAGTTGTTCAAACGCTGCTCCAGCTCGTAAGCCGCACCGTTTTTAGCACTAGAAGGTCCAATCATTGTAATAGCAACCAGGTCCTCAGCACTAGGGTTTGCATAACCGGTTTTCTCTTCGTTCTCACCACCTGTTTTCTGAATCAGGGTTTCGCGAAGACCGCGGATATACTCTACCAGTTCTCCTGTCCCTTTTCTAACAGCGTTAGCGCTCGCCAAAACATTTTTGTCTTTGTCTCGGTTACCACCTTCGCTGACCTTGGATTTAATATTCGTTACAACTCCGCTATTGTCAGCTTGCGTTTTATTGTTGACGTCCTTAAGACTTTCATCAATAAACTGAAACTTTAACAGGATAGCAGAGTTCACTTGCAGGGCGAGAAGTGCGGTCAGTACCAGGTACATCATACCGATCATCTTCTGCCGTGGTGTCTCTTTTCCTCCAGCCATTTTCTACTTAGTTACTGTTGTTTTCTTGTTGATTTAGGAAATGATGCGCAATTAACCTTTCATGGCTGTCAGCATGTTACCGTACACTGTGTTCAGTGAGTGTAGGTTATGCGTCAGTTTAGAAACCTCTTGCTTGAACTGCTCCGTGTCTTTGCTGGCATCGGTCAGGTTTTCCATGGCCATGCTCAGGTTTCCGTAGAACTTGTTCATTGCTTTCAGGTGGTTGTTAGCATCCTGAAGCTCCATTTCGTAAACAGCATTTAAAGCACCTAAGTTTCTTGTCATGCTCTGTACCTGGGTATGATACTCTTGTGTATCATTGGTAGCAACTGCCATTTTAGACAGTGCATCTGCTGTTGCAGAGTAAGCCTCGGTGATGCGGCCCAGCTCGTCGCCGGCAGCTTTCACGCGTACGCCATACTCATTAGTAGCAGCTGTAGCCTGGCTCAGGTCAGCCATTTGTGCAGCTGTTTCGCTCAGTCTGTTCAGGCCTAGGCCCAGTGTGTTGATAGTGGCTGGCGTAATGTCAGCGTCACGCATCATTTTGTCAAGCTCCTTTGTAACGGAAGTGTTGTTGTTTGAAGCTGTTGTTGGGATAAGTGCCTCACCTGAATAGTCATCAGCCAGTTGTGGGTATACTCTTGCCCAATCCGGATCGTGTGGCTGTGGCTGGAATGCACTCAGCGCGAAGATCACGGCCTCTGTACCAAGACCTACGATCAGCATGATGTCGGCACCTGGCCAGTGCTGAATTTTAAACAATGCTCCGATAATTACGACTGCGGCGCCAAGGCCATACACTTTGGGCATCAACACGTCGTACAAGAAACTGCGACCTCTAGCTTTGCTCATTTTGTTTTCAAAAATTAAATGTGAACGATTGGGTATTAAATTGTTAAGTTTTTAACTGTCAGAACACTTCTGTGGACTATCTGAACTCTCTTCCAGAAGAGCGTCCCAGGTAAATCATCGCGTTACGGAAACCGATGTATGACCTGGCTGAGTCCTGATATTCGAAGTTACGGGTACCAGTTTCGAGGAAGTATGCAATATCTTTCCAGGAGCCGCCTCTCACTACTTTGCGAGGCTCGTTATCATCATAGTAAACGGGGTTCAAGTCCCAGGTAATCGGAACAGTAGCGTCAGCGTAGGCGTCTTCGCACCACTCAGATACGTTACCGGCCATGTCGTACAGGCCAAAGTCGTTCGGGAAGAACTGGGCTACAGGAGCTGTGTAGGTAAAGCCATCGCTGTAGTAGTCACCACGGCCCGGCTTGAAGTTTGCCAGCAGACAGCCTTTGGCGTTGCGCAGGTATGGACCGCCCCAAGGGTAGGTAGACATATCACGGCCGCCTCTTGCTGCGTACTCCCACTCCGCCTCAGAAGGCAGGCGGAATTGCGGCATTGGCGCCATGCCATTATCGGCATTGGCCTGGTTCTTATGCTTCGTTCTCCAGTCAGAGAAATATTTAGCCGCAAACCAGTTTACACCCACCACCGGATATTCATCAAATGCCGGGTGAGAGAAATAGTATTCCATCAAGGGATCGCCCATGTGGTAGGTAAAGTCGCGCACCCAAACGGTGGTGTCAGGGTATAGGCTTGTCATCACGAAGTCTTCACCTAGAACATCGATCGAGTCATTGACCATTACTTCAATAAACTGACGGTATTCGTTGTTGGTGATCTCGGTTTCGTCCATATAGAAGCCGCCTATTGTTACCTGCTTGTTGAGGTTCGCCATAGTGGCCGCTATATCCTGATCTGCCTGACCCATGTGGAAAGTTCCGCCCGGAGCGGCAATCATGCCGTAAGGTACAGCCTGTGGATTGTAGTCTGGTCGATCCTCTGCGCCCACTAGGTCGCCTTGCGGTCCTCTTCTTAACCCACAACTCGCAAGCAGTACCACCGCCAAAGCGAAGGAAGACAGCTTTAATAGTTTGTTCATGATGACTTTGGAAAAAGTAAATTTTTTAGCAATTATTAATGCACACTATTTCTGGTGTAGCAAATATATTGAGAATTAGAAATAAAACAAAAACAATTGAAATTCTCACTTATTAATAATTTTCAAACGGTACAATATCAAGAATATTATACCATATACAATTTATTTTAACTGTATTTTTTCAAGAATACAGCTTTTCAGTGATAAATACAATATCCTGAATATTTATTTTGTGAAATTATAGCGAGGGGTTCGCACTGGAGGCCTGAACCGAACAACTGGCTCAGGTAATCGGTAGGATACCATCACTTCGTGTGATGTTGGGGCCTTGGCCGCTTTATTAAATGTCGTGAGATCTAATGCATATCCTACCCGCAGCGCGTTGTCCTGCAACATCGCTATACCCACAAGCGCACTAACAGCTTCCTGATGCCGAAAATTCAATCCGCCCCAATATTTTTCATCAAATGTTACGCGGGCGCCTGCATCAAACGAAAATGTCTCTGTATCATGCTTTAAGAGGGCCGTCGGGGTGAGCACTAACTGGTTGGTGAGCGGCAAATGGTAGCCGCCCGTTAGGTATAGGTGGTTCTCGCCCACCACGCGGCCACTTCCTGTGTTATCCACGTTCATAAACTGGTAGCTTGAACCCAGCAAATTGGTTACGCCGGCACCTGCATAGAACTGCTCGGACTCATACCAGACCCCGGCCCCCATGTCGAACTTCGAGTCGGAGCTGTTGAAGGGAATGTTCGGGTCGCCCTCGTCAATAAAGCGGTAGCTGCCCTTTCTTATATTATTTATATTGCCTTGCAAACCGATGCCCAGTTTGCCCTCGCCCACGTTCAGGTGAAAAGAGTAGGAGATGGCCGCCTGCTGTATGCGGGTGTTGGCGATCTGATCCTGCATCAGTGTTATACCTACGCCGCCCTTCAAAAGCCGCACCGGGGTGTGTGCCGTTAAAAGTAACGTGCGCGGCGAACCGCCATCGTCAAACGAGGCGTCGTAGTTCAGCCACTGGTAGCGGTAGATCGATTGTATTTCCGGTCGGTTGGTTATACCCGCGTAAGCCGGGCTGATATACATGCCGTTGAATCCGTAATGGGTAAATTGAGGCTGTTGCTGCGCCCAGGAGCTCAGGTGGCAGATAAACAGCAGCAAAACGGCAGGTATAATCTTTTTCATAGAATGTTGCAGCTAAGCAAACGTTTACTGGACGTTAAAAAGCCAGAGTTGAACCAAATATATATATTAAACAGTAAAACGCAAAAGCAAGCAGATGGTTGATTCTACTTGCTTTTGCGTTTTACTGTTTTATCCGGCCCCGATTACTTTTTCTGCTGCTGGATATATACCTCAATGGCTCCCGTCATGGAAGGGGCATTCGGCATCGGTGCCTCTATGTCGAGCTCCAGACCGGCATCGCGCACCGCCTTGGCTGTGGTTGGCCCAAAAGCCGCTATGCGCGTGTTGTTCTGCTTAAAGTTAGGGAAGTTGATAAACAGCGAGCTTATACCTGAGGGGCTGAAAAAGGCGATGCAATCGTAGGTCACATCGTCCAGGTCCGACAGGTCGGCTTCGACTGTTTTGTAGATGATGGCCTCTGTGTGCTTGATCTTGTTCGCTTTCAGGAAGCCCGGAATATCGTCTTTGCGGATGTTGGAGCAAGGGTACAGGAAATTCTCATTCTTGTGCTTCTTGATCACCTCAAACAGATCCTTGGCTGTTTTCTCGCCTACAAACAACTTGCGCTTGCGCAGGGTGATGTATTTCTGCAGGTAATAAGCCGTCTGGTCCGAAATACAAAAGTACTTCATGTCAGCCGGCATCTCTATCTTGCTTTCCTGGCAGATTCTGAAAAAGTGGTCCACTGCGTTGCGGCTGGTAAAGATCACGGCCGTATGCGAGAGGATGTCCACCTTGTCTTTGCGGAACTCTTTGAAGGAAACAGGTTCTACCTCGATAAACGCCCTGAAGTCTACTTTAATCCCGTATTTTTCTGCGATAGAGAGATAAGGGGAATTGTCGGTAGTAGGCTGTGGTTGCGTCACGAGTATGCTCCTGATCGGAATACTGTGTCTTTCAGGATTTGCCCAAGCCTTTTCTTTGCTTTCAGCCATAGAGTATGGAAGTCTGTTTATTATAATATTAGCCGCCTGCCGAAACCGTCGATTTTGTGTTTTTAAAAGTTAAACACGATAAACTTCAGCATGATGGTCAACGGAATCACTTCTGTGGCGCAAAGGTAAGAAAATAAATGCAAATTTATCACAGATGTCTGCTTATTTACTGTCACAAACACACGAATAACCGTGATTACCAGCAGCAAAAGCACCGCCATGCTCGAAACTGTGAGTACGGCATCGGGGGCCACGTGGTTAAGCGACAGGTATAGCAGCATGACCACCGGCAGAAAGAGGCCCAGAAACAACAGAGAGCGCAGAAACTCACTGAATTGGACCTGCACAATCTGCTCCAATCCGAAGATATAGCCCATCACTTTCAGGAAAAAGTACTTTAGCAGGACGACTGCAAAGATCAGGAAGGTATAGAACAGCACCTTGGTCGTGATATCGGCCTCTGACACCGGAAACAGGCGGTTGAAGATGCGCACATGCTGCACATTGGTATGGATGGCCGCAATCAGCAGCGCCATCGACATGGAAAAGGCGATGATAAAGAGCATGCTGGACCAGGTGCTGAGCGGTTTGGCCAGGATGCCTTCGTCCAGCGACCGGGTGCGCCAGAAGGACTGCACCCCAAACACCGCCTGAAAGTCGGAGGGGAACGTGGTTTTAAGCCCGCCATACAGCAGCCCGATCAGCAGCGTAAAAATGATGAACGCATTCTGGTTGACGTACTCCCGCAGCCGTACCGAGAAGCTCCCCTGCATGGTTTCGCTGTCGGGCCGTTCTGTCTGCACCCGGTTGCGGAAAGAGCCCACATTGGGGTGCTGCGACGGATGCCACACGGACAACAGGTAGCGCCCGTTCACCGGCTTCACCCGTTTGTTCCACGTGGCCAGGTCGAAGGTATAATTGGAAGTGGAGTCTGCCGTGAAGATCAGTTGGTTGTTCAGAAAAAGGCAGAGGTCCTTCTGGGCCGTAAACTCGATCACGAAGGGCTTGGCAGGTGCCATGGTCACCCATTGGTGCACCGCGCTGTAGCCGCCGTGCAGGTTCGTTGCGTAAGGCACCAAGTCACTGGAGCCGGCATCGTATACCTGCCAGTTGCCATTGAGGGTGTTCTTCTGCTCCAGCGGCAGCACCTGGGCCTGTAGCGGCCCGGTCAGCACGAAAAGCAGCAGCAACAGCCCGAAGCTATACCTTATGCGGTTGGTGATATACACGGTCAGGGTGAAAATTTAGGAGGCTATACCTTATGAATGGAGCACACCCTGCATTTGCAGCATGCTGATATCGATGAGGTGCTCATCGGTGATCGAGTCGGGCACGAAAACAAATCGCTTGTCGTAGATCTTGCCATCGATGTAGTAGCTCACCCAGTACTCGTTGTTGAGCTTGAAGACCGACGGGTCGATGACCTCCACCTGCACAAAGCTTTTGGCCTCCACACGCTCAAACATGTGCCGCAGCACGGAGGTTTTCACCTCTTCGTCCTTTATAACGCCATAGCCTTTAGAGGTGACAAACACGCTGTCGAGGGCCACGCTGTTGTTGTTGATCAGGTATACGTTCCAGGTGCGTTCCTCCGGCGTCTCGCCTGTGAAAGCGATGGCCACGGCCACACCCTGCACCGGGGTGAAATCTATGTCCTTCTTCATTTAATCTTTTGTAATGCTTGCCTCGAAAAGGGTGGCCAGGTGGCCCAGGAGTTTTTCCTCTACTTCTGCCATCGGCAATTCGCGGCCCAGCTCTTTTGCCAGCGACGTTACCTGCTTGTCGGTAATGCCGCAGGGTACGATGTTATTAAAATAATCTAAATCGGTGTTGATGTTGAAGGCGAAACCGTGCATGGTCACCCAACGGCTGCACTTCACGCCCATGGCGCAGATCTTGCGCGGGTTCTTTTGCTCCACGTGGTCCAGCCATACGCCGGTGAGACCCGATATACGGCCCGCTTCTATACCGTAGTCTTTCAGGGTCAGGATGATCGCCTCCTCCAGGAAACGCAGGTACTTGTGGATGTCGGTAAAGAAGTGGTCCAGGTCCAGGATCGGGTAGCCTACGATTTGTCCCGGGCCGTGATAGGTGATGTCGCCGCCACGGTTGATCTTGTAAAAGGTAGCGCCTTTTGCCTTCAGCCCCTCTTCGTTAATCAGCAGGTTAGACTCGTGTCCGCTCTTGCCCAAGGTATAGACGTGCGGGTGGGAGCAAAAAAGCAGGTAGTTTGGCGTCACCTCCTGCGCTTCGGGAGCAGCATTTCGGTTGCGGGACTTCATATCCAGTATACCTGTAAAGAGCTTGTCCTGATAGTCCCAGGCCTCTTTGTAATCGATCAGCCCCAGGTGCTCAAATTGTATGGTCTTGTTCTGTGACACGTCTTTTCTCCCTTCTCTCAAGGTATAGCTCAGGGCTAGCTATGATGCCAACCGATACTCTATACCTCTAGTTTTCAACAAAGATACGGTCGCTTGCGGGCATACGCAAACAACTACTCCGGCTGCCGTAATAAAACCAGCGGCCGCTCTTACAAGTTTAAAGCTCTTATGACGACACCGCAAGCACCACACCTCTCTACCGGCGCCAACGGCGAAGACCTGGCCTGCGACCTGCTGCACCAGAAAGGCTATCACATTTTGCAACGCAACCTGCGCATGGGCAAAGCCGAGATCGATATTATTGCCCGCCAAAATGATGTATTGGTGTTTGTAGAAGTGAAAACCCGAACCAACGACAGCTTTGGCTATCCGGAGGAGTTCGTGAACCGCCGTAAGCAACGCATGATCCTCAACGCGGCGGACGCTTATATCGTGAAAACAGGCTGGCAGGAGGACATTCGCTTCGATATTATTGCCATTACGATGAGCAAACCGCCGGAACTGTTCCACATCGAAGACGCCTTTCATTGATTCAACGACATTGTATCTTGTGCTTCTTCTAAAGTTTCACAGAGCGGCTACTCCCTGCTTATTTCCAGCTATATGCAGCCATGTTCGCAATCTTCCTTACAGCGTCATCAGGCAAGAACGGGTACTGCTTCTTAAGACGTTCTACAGCCAGGTTATAAGCGGTATTAAGCTCCAGCGTCAGCCAAAACTCAGACTGGCTTGCAAAATCATAGATCGATATTATCCCATGCAGTATACCTTGGCCATACTGCAACTCGATTTCCTGCTTCGTCTCCGCTGTCCACCATGTTTTGAGATGCGCACTGATCGCCTCATTGATTCTGCTTTCGTCGGTTGTAGACATGATGTAGTCGAAGTGAACTGGTAGCCGAAAATGGGGAATAACTTTACAGAGAGCAAAAGGCTATACCTATACCTTAGCGACTCGAAGCCCGCTTATCCAGCTTGTCTTTCTCGTAGATGAGAGTACCGTGGCGGTCGTATTGCTTCACCAGGACTGGCTCTGCCTGCGGCTCGTAAGGTGTTTTAGGGTATTGGTACTCGAACTGTCGGCGTGCCCTGAAGTCGAAGTGCTTTACCCAGAGGCCCACTTTACGGCCTTTCTGGTACTGCCCCATCCACTCGAGTTGCCCGTTTTCATAGAAGCGGTAATAAGTCCCCTGCACTTCGCCATAGGCGTAAGGGATCACTTCTTTTATCTTTTTGGTGCCCTCGTAATACTTCACCACGGCATCGCGCAGATAGCCTTTCTCAAAATGCTCCTTTGCCAGCAGTATTCCATCGCGGTTGTAGCGTTCCCAGCGCAGGTGTTTGGTACCCACATAAAAATAGCCTTCTTCGATTACCTCACCGGCCTGCTCTTTCTTATAAGGGCCATGCAGTACTTTGTGCTGCTCCGGGTCAAGTTCGCCGCGGCTTTTGTAGAGTTTGCGACGCTTGGTATCGTAGTAGTATTTTTCGGGAGCATAAGGATCAGGCTGCTGAAACTCTACCAGGTAACTGAAAGACTCGATTACTTCACGGGGGCCACGACCTCCTGTCTTCACGAAGCCACGAGCCACCCTGTCGCCCATGAAGTAACGCTTGTCAGCTTTCTTCTTGCGCTTTTTGGGCTGCTTTTCCTCTACCTTATCCAGCGAATCGCCTATCTGCACAGTAGGCTTGGCGGTATCAGCCAAAGCAATAGCATCAGCTTTTGAGCTCTCTTTTTCAGCGGCCCGGCTCAGGTTGTAGTCGCTATTGTAGGCAGTCGGCTTACAGGCAGCCATACCCAGCACCACAGACAAAATAAGCCCGACAAGATAGAGCGTGTGCCTCATGTGTTTTCGTTCAGATAAATGCGCTTCCGTTGTTTCCAAAAAGCTATACCTTGTTTAAGGTAACGTAAATATGCAGATAAATCATATACCTGCCAACTACCGGTCTGCCAGGTATAGTCCCTATAACTTTAAGCCCGGCGCCTTAGTTCACCCAAAGCCCCTCAAAACGAAAGCGGCACCCAGTCAGGTGCCGCTTTCGTGCTGTTAAGTGTAATTATGAAAAGTACTGTTACTCTTTGTCGATCAAATCCACGCTGCGCTTCACGAAGGCAGTCAGAGCTGAGCCGGAAAGCATGTTCTGAGACAGCAGGGCCAGGTCAAAGGCCTGACGGGCAATGCGCTCCTTGTTATCGTCTTTCGCTTTGAGGATGCGCTGGTTGATGCTGTGGTTCGCGTTGATGGTCACGTTATAAGTATCCGGCATGTTGCCCATGAACATCATACCGCCACCACCGCTCTTGCTCATGTCCTTCATGCGTCGCATGAATTCCGGCAGGGTAATAATCACTGGCGCATCGTCTGGGGCCATTGGCGCTACTTCCACCTGCATGTTCTGATTGTTGATGGCCGTCTCGTAGATCTTCTTCAGGTCCTCTTTCTCGGTATCGTTCAGTACACTCTCTTTGGTTTCGTCTTTCTCGATCAGCTTGCCGATCGTTTCAGAGTCCACACGCTTGAGTGAAGTCTTCTCCAGCTTCTGCTCCAGCATGCCAATAAAGTGACTGTCTATTACCGAGTCAAGCTTGAGCACATCGTAGGCGCGGTTTTGCGCGGCTTCCACGAAGGCGTGTTGCTTATCGGCGTCGGTGGTATAAAGCAGCACCAACTGGTCATTCTTGTCGGTTTGATTGGCCTGCGTCAGCGCCTTATACTCCTCTAAGGTATAGTACTTACCCTCGGTGTTCTGCAGCAGCACGAAGTCCTTGGCTTTTTCATAGAACTTGTCGTCGCTCAGCATGCCGTACTTGATGAACACGTTGATATCGTCCCAGTTGGTCTCAAATGTCGCTCTGTCTTTCTTGAAGATCTCGTTCAGTTTGTCAGCCACCTTTTTAGTGATGTAGGTGTTGATCTTCTTCACATTGGAGTCAGCCTGCAGGAATGAGCGGCTCACGTTCAGCGGAATGTCCGGCGAGTCGATCACGCCGTGCAACAGCATCAGGAACTCTGGCACCACGTCTTTTACCTCGTCAGTGATGAACACCTGCTTCGAGTAAAGCTGGATCTTGTTGCGCTGGATCTCGAAGTCGTTTTTGAGTTTCGGGAAGTATAGGATACCGGTCAGGTTGAACGGGTAGTCCACATTCAGGTGAATCCAGAACAGCGGCGTCTCGGAGAACGGGTATAGCTCTTTGTAGAAGTTCTTGTAGTCCTCGTCTGTCAACTCCGACGGCTGCTTGGTCCAGATTGGGTTCGGGTTGTTGATGATCTCCCCTTCGAACTCCACCGGCACCGGCAGAAACTTGCAGTATTTATCCAGGATAGTACGGATGCGGGCCGTTTCCAGGAACTCCTCTGAATCAGAAGCTACGTTCAGAATGACGTTCGAACCGTGGTCTTCTTTATGCGCCGGGGCGATGGCAAACTCGGTGCTACCGTCGCAGGTCCAGTGGGCGGCTTCCGTACCTTCTTTGTAAGATTTGGTGATGATCTCCACACGGTCGGCCACCATAAAGGCTGAGTAGAAGCCGAGGCCGAACTGACCGATGATCTGGTTCTGCTCACCGGCGTCTTTGTAGCGCTCCACAAACTCGGTGGCGCCCGAAAAGGCGATCTGGTTGATGTACTTCTTGATCTCCTCAGCCGTCATACCGATGCCGTTGTCGGAAATGGTGATGGTTTTGGCATCTTTGTCCACTTTCACCGTTACTTTCAACTCACCCAGGTCGCCCTTGTACTCGCCAATGGCGGACAGGCGCTTCATTTTCTGGGTGGCGTCCACGGCATTACTCACCAGCTCACGCAGAAATATCTCGTGGTCGGAATAAAGGAACTTCTTGATGATCGGGAAAATGTTCTCGGTGTGAATCGAAATATTACCTCTTTCTTCCATGTGCTATACCTTTAAAATCTATCTTTTAATAAGTGATGTCTCTGAAATCGATGCCCACGAAAAGGGCAGCGTAATTCCTGTCCAAGCGCTTTCAAATCCTGTTCCACAGGTATAGCGCCGGCCTAATTGTGACAGGTTGTCAGAAAACATCCGCTATACCTTCTGCGTTAAGCATGGCACAGGCATAAAACTTGTTGTTTTGGCATGATACCGCTGTGCGCTTTGCCAACAGTTTGAACCTGAGCGAGCGAAATGTTCAATTGTTAATACAACAATGGTGAAAAACGACTATCTTTGTTTTAAAGCCTTGCTATAGGTGTACCGGTTCACGACATATATCGCCCTCTTTCTGCTGCTGCTGTTCACGCGCGCCATGGTGCCGGATCAGTTGCTGCTCAGCCTGCACAGCCACGCCCACACGGCGCACAGCCACCCAGGCGATCAGAAAAACGCGCATGTCGAGAAGAAGCACAGCCACTGTCCGGTAGAAGACCTTTTTGGAGCGCCCTACCAGAGCGCTACCGCCGTCTATACCTTCACAGCACCTGTAACGCTCGCCGAGTATACCGCCCGGTATACCCAGTATGCGGCTTTTAATTCTTTTGCCCGCCTCAACCTTCGCGGCCCGCCCGCGCTCGGCTAAACCTTCCGTCCTTTTTTCAGTCTTACGGCGTGTCGCCTCTCCCGGCACCTGCTTATAGACTGGCCTATCAGTTTTGCATACCTGCTGACTCCGTGCGGCGATGGGTGCCTGCTATTGGTGTTCTATTTATTTTCCTGGCATAATGGCTATACCTATACCTGTGGCTGCTTTTCAGCTGGCGGGTTAGCGTTGGGCTGTTGCCTGTACCTTATACCTAAACTTTGCACAGACTGTGTTCAGATCTAAATTCATAATAGTCCTGTTGTGGCAGCTACTCCTCATAGCCCCTATGGCAATGGCACAGGAACAGGTGCACCTGGACGGCGACGATCCGGAGCAGGACTGCGGCCTGACCCTTTCGGGCAAGGTGCTGGACCACGACACCCGTGAGCCGCTGATTGGCGCCACTATTTACATAGAGGAGCTGCAGCGGGGCACTCTATCGGATGAATACGGTAACTACCATTTTCATCATCTGTGCCGCGCCAGCTATACCTTAAAAGTAACCTACATCGGGTACGAAGAGGAGCACCAGTCCTTCAGGTTGAGCACTTCTACCGTGCGTAACTTGTCGCTGCACATCGATGCGCGTCAACTCAAGCAGGTTGTGATTACGGGGGGGCGTCTGCAGGAGCAGGCGCAGGCAACCGAAACGCTCCAGGGCCGTGAGTTGGAGGAGACCCGCGGTCTTTCGCTGGGCGAATCGCTCAAAAAGCTGACGGGGGTAAGCTCTGTACAAACGGGCCCTACTGTTTCGAAGCCTGTCATACATGGCCTGTTCGGCAACCGCGTGGTGATCATGAACAACGGCGTGCGGCACGAGTCGCAGCAGTGGGGGAACGAACACGCTCCGGAAATCGACCCGCTGAATGCCCAGCAGATGCGGGTGATTAAAGGGGCGGCGGGGGTGCGCTACGGCTCTGATGCTATTGGTGGCATTGTGCTGGTAGAACCCAACCCGCTGCCGGACTCGGCAGGTATACGAGGCGAGGTCTCCCTGATCGGGAGCACCAACAATCGCATGGGTACTGTGGCTGGCATGGCAGAGGGCAAGCTTCGGCAATTGCCGCTGAGCTGGCGCCTGCATACCTCTGTGAAGAAAGCGGGCAGTGCGCAGGCACCCAGGTATAACCTGAACAATACCGGCTTTGAAGAGCAGAACCTGGCGGCTACGTTGGGTTACAAGCGACAGCGCTTCGGGGCGGAGTTATATTACAGCTTTTTCCACACAAAGCTGGGATTCCTGTCGTCGGCACACATCGGCAACCTGACGGATCTGGCCAACGCCATTGGGCGGGAGCAACCGGAGGAGACGGGCAGCTTTACCTATACTATCGCCCGCCCTTACCAGGATGTGACGCACCACCTGCTCAAGGCCAAAGCTTTTTACCAGACAGGCGAGGCAGGTGAGTTGCAGTTCACCTACGGGCTGCAGCAGAACGTGCGACAGGAGTACGACAGGCACCGCAACACCGGCGACCGTCCGCAACTGGACCTGGACCTGCAGACGCACACCACCGAACTGGTATGGGAGCACAAGCCGTTTGCCAATATCTCCGGAAGCATGGGAGTTTCCACCATCTGGCAGAACAATACCTACGCTGCCAACACCAGGGCCCTGTTGCCTTACTTCATCAATACCACCATCGGTGCTTTTGCTGAGGAGAGATGGCGGAAGGAAAACCTGCAGCTGGAGGCGGGCATCCGTTACGACAACAAATCGCTCGACATCAAGCGGTGGAACCGTACGGAGGGTGTGTTACGCCCGTCTTATACCTTTCACAACTTTTCGGGCAGTTTTGGGGCTCTCTACGATTTGGGCTATCACGTCACGCTGGGCGCTAACGTGGGCTATGCCTCCCGTGCACCGCATGCTTATGAGCTGTTCGCCAACGGCTTGCACAACAGTGCGGCCTCTTTTGAGCGCGGCAACCCGGAGCTGGTGTCGGAAAATGCCGTGAACACCATGGCCACGATCAACTACCATTCTAACCTCCGCCTGAACGGAGAGCTTAGTCTCTACTACAATACCATTAACAATTACATTTACCTGCAGCTGGCGCCGGACTATGCGCTGGGCATAGGCGGTGCCTATCTGCAGGCCGACTACCTGCAGGCCGATGCCCGGTTCTGGGGAGCAGACCTCAGTTTTGACTACGCCCTGACGAGCCGGCTGACGCTGAACAACAAAACGTCGCTGGTCTATGCCAAGAACCGGGAAACAGACAGTTACCTGCCCTTCATTACGCCTGGCCGCACCGACAACACCCTCCGCTACAGCTTCGAGGACAAGACATCCTCCAGGCTTTCTGACAGCTATCTGGCGCTCGGGGGGTTGTATGTGGGTCGCCAGAGCCGTTCCGATGCGCAGTCAGACCCTGTTTTGGCGGCGCCTGATGCTTATTTCCTGCTGCACGCCGAGGCGGGCACGCAACTGCAGTTCGGAAAGCAACAGGTGGAATTGGGTATAGTGGGCAGCAACCTGCTCAACACCAGCTATCGCGATTATCAGAACCGCCTCCGGTACTTTGCCGACGAGATGGGCCGCATGATCATGTTCCGCATCAAAGTGCCGCTGTAGTCACCTTAACTTTTAGAAATCATTTAATTAAACCAAAAACAGTTTATTTATCATGAAGAAATCATTCAGACCATACCTCGCTTTTCTGCTAACGGGCAGCTTACTTACTTTTTCAGCCTGTAAAGATGAGGCTGAGCCGGAACCAGACCACGAGCACGATGTAGTGACGACCGTGACCCTCACGCTTACACCTGCCAATGGTGGCCAGGCCGTTACAGCTACCTGGGAAGACCTGGATGGCCCGGGCGGAAAAGCTCCGGTTATAGAGCAATTGGTGCTCAGCGCCAATACCACGTATAATGGCTCCATCACCTTTGCCTCCGAGGAAGCACACGGCGACCACCATGACACGCATGACCTGACAGCGGACATCCGTGCAGAAGGAACAGCGCATGAGATTTTCTACCAGGTAACGCCGCAAGGTCTGGTTGCCTTCAGCAAAACCGATAAAGATGCGGGTGGCCTCCCGATTGGGTTGGAAACTGCTGCCACAACCACTGCTGCCGGAGCAGGCAAGGTACGCATCATACTCAAGCACCAGCCAGGCACCAAGAGCAGCACCAGCAACGAGAACACCGGCGAGACGGACGTGGACATCTCGTTTGACACCAAAGTTCAGTAGCTTTCAGATAGCTGCATACCATAGAAAAGGGGTACCAGTCGGTGCCCCTTTTTCATTCAATCCATGGTACAAAGGATTAAGTTGTGAAAAGAGCGGCTTCTGCGCCACTGCGGCCTTTATAACTACATCTTCCTATTTGGCGTAAATCCGCTTAGTCGGCAGCGCACAAATGCCAGATTCCGTGCAGCACCCAATCTTCTGAAGAAAACACTATATTTAGGTCCTGATTGACAGGAAGTATCCTCACGAAACTAAAAAGCATGAACAGACTATTCAGACCATACCTCACTTTTCTGCTGATGGGCAGCATACTTACCTTCTCCGCCTGCAAAGATGACGACGAGCCAGGTCCGGAGGATGAACAGGAGGTGATTACGGCTGTCACCATCTCGCTTACGCCTACCGGCAAAGGCCAGGACACGGAGGCTACCATTAGCACCCTGACCGGCACGCCGGTACAGAACGCACCGCTCACGCTACGGCCCGGCACTGAATACACGGCTGTAGTGACCATGACCGACGAAAGCAAGAACCCGGTAGCCGACATGACGGCAGAGATACGCAACGAGCGTGACGAGCACCTGCTCGTGTATACCTTTACGCCGGATGCAGGCAGCAATGCAACGGTGAGTGTGAACATTACCGACATGGACCAGAACAACCGCCCTGTCGGGTTGGAATCGACTGTGACGACCGGGGCAGGTATAGGCAATGGCAAGCTGAAAGTGGTATTGAAGCACCAGCCGGGCGGCCTCAAAACAGGCACTAACACAACTGCCGGCGAAACCGACGTGGACGTGAGCTTCAATGTGATCGTGACCAACTAAGCACTCTCTTAGAAATCATAAAAAAGACCGCAGCAGGTATAACCCGCTGCGGTCTTTTTTATGGTGTCAGGTATGGAACGCGATCTTTATCTATTGTTGACTAGCGCCATACCTGTTCGAGGTTAGCTGGTTTATACCCAACTGCCAGCACTAGTCGGCAAACTGCATCAAATCGAATTAAATACCCTCAAAATTTACGTTATACCTGCCTTAGCGGCCGAGCAGCTGTTGCCCCATCAGCATCTGAATGGTTTTGCCGATACGGTTGGCCCGGGTTTCAGGTCGTTTGGCTTCCTGTATGGCCAGCACATGCTCTTTGCGGTGCGTGAAGGCCAGTTTCTCAAATGTCTCCAGCAACCCAGCCGATTCCAGTGCTTCGCGCAGGTCCTGCGGTATTTCAACAGTCCTATTCTTTCGGTCTATACCTGGCGCATCGACCCCAAACTTAGACAGCTCGCTTCTTTCGGATTCGTGTTTGAATCGCAGCGAAGACCACGTTTCATCTACCGCCACCTGCCTTACCGGCGCATAACCCAGACCTGTTACTGCCTCCCAACCACTATCACGGTTCAGGTCCGATTTTATACCTGACGATTTTTTGGGGTAAGCCACCCACAACAGCCCCTTGCGCTTGAGGGCGGGTTCGGCCAGCGGCACATAATAGTTCAGTTCACGGCTATCGGTCGCAAAGATCTGCACAGCATCGTATGCTATACCTGCAGCGGGCGTGGTATGCACTTCTATACCCTGGGTCGTTAAGGCCTCGGCTATACCTGCCTGCGCATTGTGCACGAGCACCTGCCACCCTGATTTTAAATTTAACTTTTTGGCTATGCCCTGCATCATCGTATACCTATTGGAACTCTAAACTAACAGAAAAATCGTAATTTTGAGTATGATCATATACAACGTAACCATCAATATCGACAACAGTGTGGCCGAAGAGTGGCTGGACTGGATGAAGAACACGCACATACCGGAGGTGATGGCCACAGGCTATTTCCTGAATAACCAGATAGCCCGCCTGCTGCACGAAGAGGACAATGGCGGCACCACTTATGCCGTGCAGTATACCTGCCGCAACCTGGAGGACCTGGAAGAATACCAGCGCGACCATGCGCCCGCCCTGCAGGCCAAGGTACAGGAGCGTTACCCGGAGAAATACGTCGCTTTCCGCTCTCTGCTGGAAATCGTTGGCCGGGATGTGGAACGAGAGTAGCAAGCAAATGCTAAGGATGAAAAAAAACAGGCCCACGCTCAAGTATAGCGTAGGCCTGTTTTTTTTTAATGCTATGTATGGCCAGAGAATTGGTGTAAGGTATAGCTTCCGCGGTCAACACTCCGGCAGGGCATAAACCATCACCTTTTAGTTGGGACGGTAGGCCTTGATCTGGTCTTCGTTGAAGGTGCAGTTGAGCCACTCGCTGCTTAGGTCGGCCCCTATTTTTTTATAGAAAGTAATGGCGGGCTCGTTCCAGTCCAGCACCTGCCACCTCATACGCTTGGCGCCAATTTCTTTTGCTTCGTGGGCGACGGCGTTGAACAGCAGTTTGCCGATGCCGCTGCGGCGCAGGCGTTCGGTCACGATCAGGTCCTCCAGGAAAAGCATCTTACCTTTCCACGTGGAATAACCGATGTAGTACAAGGCTATCCCTACAATTCCCTCTTCGGTCTCGGCCACGAAGAACTTAAAAATCGGGTTTTCCCCGAAGCCATCCCAATGCATGTCCTGAACGGTGTTGGTCACTTCATCCGGTGCTTTCTCGTAAACAGCCAGTTCTTTTATCAAGCCGTGTACCTGCGGCAGGTCGTCTATGGTTCCTCTTCTGATGTTGATCATATTAGTTGATGAGGGCTAAATTGTTAAATGGTTAAATTGTTGTTGTGTGCACGATAATTTCACTCCTGCATCTCCCGAGAGGGGAATTCCGGTAATTCTGAATAATACAGGTATAGGCCTTGTAGATACTGTTCTGCTTCTGCTAGTCTAGCCACTCCTGCCCCAATGACGCCAGTTTAAAGATTATTCTATCATTTCGACTTTTGGGAGAAATCTGAAATGTAGTCAAGGTTCTGAATCAATCCAGATCTCTCAATTCTTTCGAGATGACAGTTTAGATTGACTACTCCTGAAGTTGGCAGCATTCCTTCCTGCCCCTAGGCGAAATTTTTCGTGCGCGATTGGACAGGTCGCGACCTGCCCCTACAGGTGATTCGGTTTTTGTTCCTGACCACAAAGTCGTTTCCCATCCAACCACGACGTTACACTGCAACGCCACCACATTCCAACTTCCTACCTTACAAACTTCTCAACTTTCTAACTTAGAAAACCTGGTCTTCGCCTGTACCAGCTCTTTGCCCGATTCGGTGCTGCTGAGTTTGTGGAGGAACGTGTTGGCCTCGTCGGCTGGCCCCGCAGTGGCTGCTACGGAATCGCCCAGGGTGCTTTCGGCCTTAAAGATAATGTCTATTTCCTGTAACTGCTGCTTTTCGAGTAAATCGGCTGGCAGCGTTTCGAGCACCCATTGCAGGTAGCGGGTGTTGGTGACGTGGCGGTTCAGATCAATGTCGTGCCAGCGCACGGGCACTAGCTGCTCATACTCCACCTGCTCCAGTTGCGGTAGCTTACCTTTGGCAAAAGGCAATGGCTCCTGTCCCGGCACTACTTCTATGGCTGTAATAAAATTGGGCACCGACACCAGTTGGCGCTTCACCACATCCATTACCAGCCATACGCTCGTTGCCTGCCCCAGGAGCTCGCGGTCGGCGCCGTATACCCTGAAGTCGCGGTGCAGGAACACCCGTTCACGGCCCGAGGCCCAGGTCTCGACACTTATACCTTCGCGGTGCTTCGGGTAGCGGAACATCTCCACGCGCATGCGCTGCAGCACCCAGGTCAGGCCACGCTCCAGCAACTCGTACATCGAGATGCCCATGGTAGCCGTGTTATCCCAGGCGGCCTCCTGCATGTAGCCGACCAATGCTGGCAAGGTCGCTTGTCCGTTCAAGTCTGACTCGGTGGAGCGGATGGTAAACGCGCTCTGTCCTGTCGTTGATATCATAGCGTATGGGATAGATCGTGTTGCAAGGTACGCAAGAATCGGGTTTGGGGCTTTTAGGTATAGGTATAAAAAAAGCACATCACAAGGATGTGCTTTCCTAATTTTAGAATAAAGGTTGATTTAAATTGAGGACCCAATAGCTACACCAAAGAACATGGCAAACAACACTAGTGCATAGAAACCAAGGAAGATGATGGTGAAGACACCCATAAATTTAAACAGGGACTTTAAATTCTTGAATGATGCTGCTATTTTCTCCTCATCGCCTGTTGCGAGGCCGGCCTGCATACTGCTAGAGAACCTGTACAGGTATAAAACCGGCAACAAATAAAGCGCCCCAAACAGTAGATAAAACAGACTCAGGAAGGCCCCACTGATCGCTCCACCGCCAAGGCTAGTGTCCATGAATAAAGCCATAATCCCAAACAGGACCATTAGGCCAACTCCTACAAAACCAACAATGGCTAAGAACCTGCCCCACCTCGCCGTGTTCTGCAAGAAATCTCTTAACTCTAAATTAATGCTTAACCCTTGAGGCTGCTCGTTGTAAAATTCTGTATCCATTCAGTTATCATCTAAGGTTGGTTGATTATCTGAACATAACAATATTGCTATAAAAATGAAACAGACTTCCTGACCGGCACCGAAACAAAAAGCCAGCACCGCATCGCTGCAGCACTGGCTTTTGTTTATCTCAAATCTCAGCTATACCTGTTATGGCTGCTGCTTGGCATACGGGTTCACACCCATGTTCTTGTACATGAACGCCCAGGTATCGGCCCACTCCTGAATAACGAGTGAAGTCGGCTTGCCGGCACCATGGCCTGCACGCACATCGATGCGGATCAGGTATGGGTTGCCTGGAGCGCCTTTGTCCTGCAGCTCAGAAATGAACTTAAAGGAGTGCGCCGGCACCACGCGGTCGTCGTGGTCGGCGGTTTTCACCAGTGTGGCTGGGTATTTCACGCCTTCTTTGATGTTATGCAGTGGTGAGAAACCGTATAGGTTTTTGAACTGCGCTTCATCTTCAGAAGAGCCGTACTCCGGCACCCAGGCCCAACCGATAGTGAACTTATGGAAACGGAGCATGTCCATTACGCCCACGGCAGGAAGGGCAACCTTTGCCAGTTCCGGGCGCTGCGTCATGAAGGCACCTACCAGCAAACCACCGTTCGAGCCACCGCCCACGGCCAGTTTCTCACTCGAAGTATACTTGTTGTCGATCAGGTATTCGGCTGCCGCGATGAAGTCGTCGAACACGTTCTGCTTGTTAGGTGTCATACCGGCTTTGTGCCAGTCTTCGCCGTACTCGCCGCCACCACGCAGGTTCGGCATCGCGTATACGCCACCGTTCTCCAGCCACAGCATGTTGGCAATGCTAAAGCTTGGCGTAAGTGAGATGTTGAAGCCGCCATAAGCGTACAGGTAAGTCGGGTTGTTGCCGTTCAGTTCCAGGCCTTTCTTGTGCACGATGAACATCGGCACTTTGGTACCGTCCTTGGAGGTATAGAACACCTGCTTGGTTTCGTAGGCTTCGGTGTCCACGTCTACTTCGGTTTTGCGGAACAGCGTTACTTTGTTGTTCGGCACATCATAACGGTAGATGGTCGGAGGATAGGTGAAGGACGTGAAGGTAAAGAAGGTCTCTTTGTCGTCTTTCTCACCGCCAAAGCCGCCAACTGTACCAATCGACGGCAGTTCTACCTTATTCAGCTGCTTGCCGTTGGTATCGTATACCACCACTTCGCTGGCGGCATCTTTCATGTAAGAGGCAATGATACGGCCACCCACAAAGGAAACAGTATTCATCACATTCTCATTCTGCGGCACTACTACTTTCCAGTTCTGCTCCTGTGGTTTTTTCGGATCGATGAGCACGAGGCGGTAGCGTGGGGCATTCTTGTTGGTGCGCACCAGCAGCTTATCACCAATATTGTCCACCACGTTGTACTCCGACTCGAAATTATCGATGATCGGCTTGATGGTAGACTTTGGATCTTTCAGGTCACGATAGTACAGGGCGTTGGCACCGCTGGCACCTTCCGACACGTTCAGGATCAGGAAGCGCTCATCGTCGGTGGTTTGGCCGTAGTAGTTACGGAGTGGCTTGGTCTTGTCTTCGTAAACCAGTTTGTCCTGGCTCTGCGGCGTACCGATCTTGTGGTAGTATACCTTGTGGTACTCGTTCTTATTGGCCAGTTTGTTGCCTTCGGTCGGGGCATCGTAGCGGCTGTAGAAGAAGCCGTCTTTGTACCAACTCGGGCCGGAGAACTTCACCCACTCCACTTTGTCGTCGAGCTTCTTGCCAGTGGCTACTTCCATCACTTCGTAGGTGTTCCAGTCGGAACCGCCGCTTGAGGTACCGTAGGCCACATACTTGGCGTCTTTGTCGAAGGCCAGCGCGGTGAGGGCCACCGTACCGTCAGAGGAGAATTTGTTCGGGTCGAGGAACACTTTCGGCTCACTCTCCAGGGAGTTTTGCACATAGAGCACGCTCTGGTTCTGCAGACCGTCGTTTTTATAGAAGTAGTACTTGCCGCCTTCCTCGAACGGCGCACCATAGCGCTCATAGTTCCAGATCTTGGTCAGGCGATCTTTGATCTGGTCGCGGAACTCGATGCCATCCAGGTAATTGAAGGTCACTTTGTTCTGTGCCTCTACCCACTGGTCCACTTCCTCGTTGTGGGTTTCGAGCCAGCGGTAAGGGTCGGCCACCTTCGTGCCGAAGTAATCGTCGGAGTGGTCTACTTTTTTGGTTTCAGGGTAAGTTAGTTGGGTTTCAGCCGTTGCGGTGGCTTCGGTTGTGGTTTCGGTATTCATGCCAGTGGCGGTATTCTCGGTTTGGGTGGATTTGCAGGCCGAGACGGCGGTCAGGCCGCCTGCCAGTAAAAGAACAGTTGTTTTTTTCATATGACTATACGATCGTGTTTAAAACTGATAGCTTTAACAAAGTATAAAGATACGTAATTTGAGGGAAACGTTGGCTCAGCCGGCTTACTGCGCAAAATTAATCTCGGTGCTGTCTCCAATATTCAGGCTATGGCTGAGACCTTTGAAACTGGCGTCCGAACCAATGATGGAGTCGTGCATCACAGCGTTTTGCAGCTCGGAGTAAGCCCCGATAATAGAGTTGCTCAGCGAAGAGCGCGAAATGGTGGTATTGTCGCCGATCGCCACATTGGGCCCGATGATGGAATGCGTAATGTTACAGTTGGCACCGATGCTCACAGGCGGAATGATGATATTCCCGGGATACGCGTCCGCGTAGTCCATCTCCCGAAAGCGTGCGTGACTCAGGAGCCTGGCATTGGCTTCGAGCAGGGTTTCTTTGCGGCCACAGTCAAACCAGTTGTCCACGTTCCAGGTTACCATTTTCTCACCCTGCCGGATCATGTGCATGAGGGCGTCAGTGAGGTGGTACTCGTTGTGCGTACGTACATTTTCGGTGATGATGTGCTCCAGCGATCGCACCAGTTTTTCCGGCTGCATGATTTTATAGAGGCCTACCAGGGCAAAGTTAGACTTCGGAATCTTCGGCTTCTCCACCAGCTTCACGATGTACTCATCGTTCCCAACTTCGGTCACGCCGAACAGGGAGGGCTTGGCCACCTTTTTCACGCCCAGCACTGATTTAGGGGAAGCGATGATAGCGGGCAGGTCTGCCTCTACAATGTTATCGCCCAGCATAATGAGCACACTGTCTTCGTGGCGGTAAGTCTCACGGGCAATCCAGAGGGCATGGCCCAATCCTTCGCGAGGCTCCTGCACCACGAACTCCGCCCTTATCTGAGGATATTGCTGCCGCACATAATTTTCGACCTTGTCGCCGAGGTAGCCGATGATGAACACATAATCCTGCACGCCAGCTTGTATGAGCCGCTCCACAATGTGGCCCAGTATCGTATTGTCAGCCACCGGCACCAGCGATTTGGGCTGGGTATGCGTGTGCGGACGGAGTTTAGAACCAACACCAGCAACAGGGATCACGACTTTCATATACTACACTTTTGCAGCAATATAGTAATTTTTCATCAGGATTTAGAGGATAAAAGGGAAGAAAAGAGAGGAGTGTAGGTGAAGGAGGCTTCCAGGCCTGCCTATGTCTGGTGGCAGGTATAGCTTGTCTGAATCAGGATTTACGGGATTAAATGATTAACAGGATTATTGTGCACGATTGGCACACCCCTGCCCCTCTCAAGAGGGAAATTGCGCTGGTCACCTATACCTAGGCATAAGCTTCGTAGCTGTAGTTTCATGTGCGCAAATGACATCCCTTTTCCCCCTTCAAAGGGGGACTTTTCTGCTGAGTCCGCTTCACAGGTATAGTGTTGTAGCTTCTGCTACTTATGTTCCCACGGATTATACCCACCCCCGCCCCTCCCGAGATGGGAATTTCTGCCGCTACCAACTTACAGGTATAGGCTTCGTTGCAACTTTCTAAACAATACCGGGTCCAACCACCCCTAGCCCCTCCTTATCCATTAAGAGGGGCCTCTGCCCCAGGCGGGGAACCTAGAACTGCAATACAACTGATATAGGCGCTGTAGCAAGACTAACTTGCCCCGGAAACTATGAAACAAATAGCTGTGCACGGTGCAACAATGACGATTTTGTGTTTGAGCGGTCAGCGAGTTTAAAAGCGTCTTGACTTTTTTGCTTACTTTTTGTGTCAAGACAAAAAGTGAGTGCCCGCCGCACAGGCGAAGCTATAAAACAAATCAGCTTAAGGTATAGATAGGCTGACACTACGCCAGTTGCAAGCTGGCCGCATGTGCCACCACAAGTTGCGCTTCGCTAAACTTGCGGTATGGTAAACCTTATACCTATACTTAGGCCAGAGGCTCCACCATAGCCGTCACACGCGTGGACGCTCGCGCCCGCGCCATAATACCACACGCCCGCCGCACAGGCGAAGCAACAAAGCATTCGCTATACCTACAGCAGCTACAACCCCAAAACCAATTTTACAACGTCATCCTATGTTTTCCGTAATCATATCGCTTAGCTTTGTACTTATATCGTATACAAACTATACCCCTCAATAAACATGAAAAAAATCTTCCTCTACCTGATCGGCTTCCTCATGATCAACTCACTATCGTCTTGTGGTTACAATACGATGGTGCAGAAAGACGAAACCGTGGAAACGGCCTGGGCAAACGTGCAGAACGCCTACCAGCGCCGCGCTGACCTTATACCAAACCTGGTGAACACCGTGAAGGGCGCCGCTAACTTTGAGCGCGAAACCCTTGAGAGTGTGATAAACGCCCGTGCTAAAGCGACTAGTGTTCAACTTAGTGCTGATGATCTGACTCCGGAAAACCTGCAGCGCTTCCAGGCCGCTCAAAACGAACTGGGAGGCGCCCTGAGTCGCTTGCTTGTGTCGGTGGAGCGCTACCCGGAACTCAAAGCGAACCAAAACTTCCTGGAGCTGCAGGCGCAGCTGGAGGGCACTGAAAACCGAATATCGGTGGAAAGGCGCAAGTTCAACGAGGCCGTGCAGGACTATAACACGACAGTCCGATCCTTCCCAAACAACCTGATGGCAGGCGTTTTCGGCTTCGAACGCAAAGGCCACTTCCAGGCTGACCCAGGTGCCGAGCGCGCTCCTACCGTGCAGTTCTAAACTTTACTTTGCTACATGGTTAAATTGTTAAATGGTTGGCGTACCAACGATTTAACAATTTAACCATGCAACCATTTAGCCATCAACAACATGCCTAAAGATACCATAACCGACGCGGACGAAAAGGTGATCATGGAGGCCATACAGCAGGCGGAGCGCAACACCTCCGGTGAGATACGCGTGCACATCGAGAACAACTGCAAAGGCGACGTGCTCGACCGGGCCACCGAGGTCTTTGCCCAGCTACACATGCACCTGACCAAGCAGCGCAACGGCGTCCTGTTTTATGTGGCCGTTAAAGACCATCAGTTTGCCGTGCTGGGTGATGCTGGCATCAACGCTATCGTACCTGACCACTTCTGGGAAGACATTACAAAAGAGGTGATCTCTCACTTCAAAAAACAGGAGTATGCTGCGGGTCTTGCCAAAGGCGTGATTATGGCGGGTGAGCAACTCAAATCGCACTTCCCTTACGACGACAAAGGCGACCTTAACGAACTGAGCGACGATATCTCGTTCGGAAAATAACACACCATGAAACGATCTGTTCTGTTCCTATACCTTGTTTTGTGCAGCACCCTGGCTTTTGCGCAAAGCAGTGATTTTCCGCCACGGCCTAACCCACCGCGCCTGGTAAACGACCTGGCCGGCATCCTGAGCCAGGGAGAGAGACAGGCACTTGAGCAGAAGTTGGTCGGCTACAACGACACGACCTCTACCCAGATCGCGATTGTCACCATTAAATCCATTGGCGACTACGACGCAAACCAGTACGCTGCCGAACTAGGCGAGCTCTGGGGCGTGGGCGGTAGCAAGAACGACAACGGCATTATTATTCTGGTGTCGCTGGAACCGCGCCGGGTAGCCATCCAGACAGGTTACGGCATGGAGCACATCATTCCGGACGCCATTGCCAAACGCATTACCGAGCGCACGCTCAAACCGAACTTTCAGCAGGGGGAATTCTACAAAGGCCTGAACGAAGCGACCAACCTGATCATCAGCCTGGCCAGTGGCGAGTACCAGGCCGACCCACAGGCTAGCCAGGGAGAAGGCGAAGGCCCGTCACTGATGGCGATCATCCTGATTGTGATTGTGCTGGTTTTCATCATGTCGCGCTTTAAGGGCGGCGGAGGCAGAGGAGGCCGTGGCGTACGTACGCTCGGAGGACCGATTCTGGGTCCGGGCGCGTTTGGCACTTTCCGTACCGGAGGCGGCATGTTTGGAGGGGGCGGAGGCTTCGGCGGATTTGGCGGCGGTTCCTTCGGCGGCGGCGGTGCCAGCAGTAGCTGGTAGAACGTGTTGCCATGAACATATGATTCTGGCTTTCTTGTCGTTACAGAAAGTATAGCTCCCCAAAAATCCGTACCTTTGCAAATGGAGGGGCATCTGCGCGTATGAAGATAAACAACGAAAACATTAAATCGAAAGTAGTCATCGGCTTCACGCTGGCGCTTTCGGTGGTGGTTTTTGCCATATACCTTACCTACAACAGCTTCACGCAGTTACTTAGCTCCGTCAATGTGCTGGCGGAACCAAATGCCAAGCTGGCCAAGCTGCAGCACACCCTTGCCGACATCGCCACGGCAGAGAGCGCTATCCGCGCCTATACCCTCACCACCGAGGACAAGCACTTCCGGGAATACCTCGACAACCTGGGCAACATCAACAGCCAACTTGACTCGCTCTGTACCCTGATGCAGGACAATCCCGCTGAACTGTCTCAGATTGACTCGGTGTCTGCCTTGCTGCTGGCTCAGCGGAAAAGCCTGGAGGAGCACGTGAACAAGAAAAAAGAGCAGCGGGGCAACAACGCCTATACCGACAAAGCCTTGAAGCAGATCGCCTCGGCGGCTTCCAAACAACCCGCGACCACCACCATCAACCAGCGCACCAAAACAACCATATCGGATAGGCTGACCTACAATACAGATACGATCACTGCCTCCCCCTCACAAAACGAACAAAAGAAAGGCATTCTAAATAAGCTCTTTGGCAAACGCACCGAGCCTAAGCAGCAGGAGCCGCCGCTGCCTGTTGTCGTACCTCAACTCAATGTAAAGCAAGAGTATAGTGCTGATACCAGTAAGGCTGCGCCAACCAACATGGCCTCCATTGCCAAAGTGCGCATCGTGCTCAAAGACGTGGAGCGCGAGCTACAGCAGCAGCAACAGGCCATGGTTGCGAAAGAACTGGCTCTCCTGCAACAAGATAAACAGATCATGGATCAGGTGCGCCGCATGGTGTATGACCTGGAGCGCTATGAGCTGCAACAAGCTCACCAAAATGCGACGCGGGCACAGAAAGTAGCCAAAGAAACATCGCTTGTGCTTTTGCTGGTCGGTGTGTTCGGCTTGGCAATTGGCATCGCCTTTATTTTGATTATCCTACGCGACCTCACCCGCAGCAGCAAGTATAAAGTTGAACTGATGCGCTCCCGCAAAGAGGCCATCCAACTGGCTCGCGCCAAAGAGGCTTTTGTAGCGAACATCAGCCACGAGATTCGCACGCCACTCAACGTGGTACTGGGTTTCTCTGAACAGCTGGGCCATACCCAGTTACAGGAGCAGCAACACGAGCATCTGCAAGCCATACACGGGGCAGGGCAGCACCTGCTGCATATTGTAAACGACGTGTTGGACCTCTCCAAGATCGAGGCGGGCAAGCTGCACCTGCACATGGCGCCTTTCGAGATGAAGCAGCTCCTGGCGGAGGTGGAACGGACTTTCCGACTCAAGGCCAGCACCAAAGGCATTGGCTTCAGCTGCACGCTGGACGATCAGCTGAACGGTTACCTTTCAGGCGACTCGCTGCGACTTCGGCAAGTGCTTTTCAACCTGGTAGATAACGCCATCAAATTCACCCACGACGGGGAGGTGCGCGTAGCGTGCAAGCTCAAGTCGCAGCGCCGTAACCGCGCCGTGGTGCTGATCGAGGTATCCGACACAGGTATAGGTATACCGATGGAACAGACCGCACACGTGTTCGGTGAATTCAATCAGGCCGATGACTCTATCATCCGGAAGTATGGCGGCACCGGCCTGGGGTTGTCCATTAGCAAGAAGCTGGTGGAGATGCAGGAAGGCTCGCTCACCCTGCGCAGCGTACCGAACGAAGGCACCACTTTCAGCATTGTGCTGCCAATGTTACGGGTAGCGGCACCCGAATTGGAAGCTATACCTCAGCCGCAACTTTCTGTCACCGATGTACTGGCCGGCAAAGCGGTGCTGGTGATTGACGATGATGCTTACAGCCGTACCCTGTGCCAGCTGATACTGGGCCGCAAAGGCATGCAGGTGACGCTGGCCAACGACGGACAGGAGGCGCTGCAGCTGATCAAAGAAAAGAAATTTGACATCGTACTCACCGACATCCAGTTGCCGGGCATGAGCGGAAAAGCCGTTGCCAGGGCCATCCGGAAAGAGAATGCCACTATACCGATCATGGCGCTCACGGCCAACATCATGAGCAGTAATAGGCGCTTTTTCGCCAAAACAGGTATATCAGACCACTTGCTCAAGCCTTTCACAGAACAGGACCTATACCTGAAGCTTAGCAAAGCTTTAGCAGCTCAAGCTATACCTGAGCCGGCGCCTGCACTTGAGTCTACTATTGAGAGTGAGGAGGTAGTAGAAACATCAGGTATAGCGGCAGCACCAAGTATGCCCATACCTACAGGTATAGCGGATACTAAGAGCAAATCAGGTATAACTGCACCAGCAGCACAACAGGCAAACGAGGCCATACCTGCCGTATATACCCTGGACGAACTGCGCACTTTCGTGGGAGATGATGAAGAGGCGCTGTGGGAAATCGTGGAGGTGCTGGTGTCAGATAATCTGCACTCCTTGGCACAGCTGGAAAACGCAGCGGCAGCGGCTAACTGGCAGCAAGCGGGTGAACTAGCCCACAAGATGAAAACCGCTTTCCGCCACCTGCAGGCCCATACCGTGCTGCCCGCCCTTGATGCGCTCGAGCAAGTGCTCCACCAGCCAGAACTGCCAACCGACAACCTGCCTGCCACAGCAACACAACTGCAACACGAAGCTAGGCTTGTGCTCACAGCACTTGGGGCTGAGCTTAGCAAACGTAAAAAGACTGAGGAAGCTGCAGCTTAGGCTTCGATGATTTCCCTTTAATTAATGACCCTTTCGGATTGAAAAAGCTTTTCGGGATTTATCAACCCCAAAGTCTTATCGAGGGATCCTCCCCCCACGGTTGGGGATTTTCTAATCCTTATGTGTAGGTTTTGCAGGTATACGGGGACAAGGATGTCCCCTGCAGAAATACTTCCGGACAGGGATGTCCGAAAGAGCTTACAGATCATTCTTCAAGAAGTTCAAGTATCCCGCTGGTCAAGGGACAAGCAGAAGTGGGGTTAGGGGCAATACCGTCAACTGAAGCAGTTGCTCTTTCGGATTTATCAATCCGAAAGGTGGGCCTTGGGGATTTCTCAATCCCCGTTTCTCTATATACGCGGGTTGGGAGACCCGCAACAGTTGGGCGTAGGAGCAATGCAGTCAACTAAAGGCTTTTTTGTCATTTCGACCCGGGGGTAGGGGACCCTCGTTTTGGGAGAAATCTGAATGGTGCGAAAATTTTGAAATAATCCAGATCTCTCCAATCGTCGAGATGACAGCGTGAGTTAACCATGGCTTAGGTTGACGGCATTGGGGATGAGCCCGCCCCCTACCAGATTCAGGTAAATACACCCGCGTCAGCCTTCCTTAAATGCTCGGGTTGAGAATACAGCCGCTTAGGCCTCAATGTTATACTGCCGCATTTTGTTGTAGAGCGTTTTGCGGTCGATGTTGAGGAGGCGGGCCGCTTTGGACTTGTTGTACTTCACGCGCTCCAGCATTTCGATGATCAGCTCTTTTTCGCTACGCTCGGTTGCGGTGCGCAGATCCGTGACAGGCATGGCTACCTGCGTAGCATCCGGCTGCGCCACAATGCTGGTCGGCTCAGGTATGTGGTAGGCGATTTCGGGAGGCAGGTCGTCGAGCGTAATTTCGGAGCCTTTGGCCAGCAGCACCGCCCGCTTCACCACATTCTTCAACTCTCGCAGATTTCCCGGCCAGCTATATTTCTCTAACGCCATCATCACAGCCGCATCAAAGCCTGACACGCTGCGTTCCAGTTCGTGATTGGCCACTTGCAAAAAGTGATCGGCAAACTGTATGATGTCTGCCGTGCGGTCACGGAGCGGGGAGATGTTGATCTTGAACTCGTTGAGGCGGTGGTACAGGTCTTCCCGGAACTCGCCATGGCTCACGGCCTGCACCAGGTCCTCGTTGGTGGCCACGATAATGCGCACATCCACGTCAAGGTCGGTGTTGCTGCCGATCTTGCGCACTTTGCGCTCCTGTATGGCCCGCAGCAGTTTCACCTGTATTTCGTAAGAGAGGTTGCCGATCTCATCCAGAAAGAGTGTGCCGCCGTTAGCTGCCTCAAACTGCCCTTCCTTATCGGCCATAGCCCCTGTAAACGAGCCTTTCACGTGCCCGAACAGTTCGCTGCCGGCCAGCTCTTTTGATAAAGCACCACAGTCGATGGCCACAAAGGGCTTGTCGTGGCGCTTGCTGCGCTGGTGTATCTTGCGGGCTACGTACTCCTTGCCAGTCCCGCTCTCGCCCTCTATGATCACCGACATGTTGGTGGGCGCGATCAGGGCGATGTATTCCTCCAGTTGGTTGGATTGGGGGCTGGCACCTTTCACGAAAGTGAAGCCACCCTGCGCAGGTATAGCCGGCTTCGTCGCAACATGGCCTTCTCGCCCGAGGGTCAGCGCCTTTCGGATGGTCAGCAGCGTCTCGTCCGGATTGATCGGCTTGGCCAGGTACTCAAAGGCACCCATTTTAATGGCCCTCACGGCTGTGCGGATGTCGGCGTAGTGCGTCATCAGGATAACGGGCACCTGGGTATCGAGCACTCGGATTTGCTCAAGCAGTTCCAGCCCGTTTTTATCGGGTAGCCTGAAGTCGGTCAGGATCAGGTCGAAGGTATCGGCTTTGATGTGGCTGAGGCCCTCGCCGGCGGTATAGGCGGTTTTTACCTCATACTGCTGCCGTTTCAGGAACGTGCTCAGCATCAGGCAAAAGGTAGGATCGTCGTCGATTAAGAGTATTTTGGGCATAATCATAAGCAATATACACAACCGCGGGGCAGGGGGAAAATGTTGCCCTAAAATAACGTGCTCGGCCGGGCATTCCGACTGTTTACCGAAAAGCGGCGCTTAAGGTTGGGTATAAATGCAGCGGGAGGGGTATAAAACAGAAAAGCCCCCGCTGGGCGGAGGCTCGTTCCATGATACTAGGGTCGCTAGTATGCAATCTATGTGGCTTATTTTTGGTCTTGGATAATGTTGCCTTTTTCATCGATGCGAACTTTAGCGCTCTGCTGCTGCTCGTTGGTGAAGAAGATCTCATACATTGTTTTGGCACCCTGGCCTTGCGCATTAGCCTGTGCGTTAACATTCTGCGCATTTTGGTTGGCCTGCTCGGCACGGTTTTCCATGCCCTGGGCATTGGCGCCGGCGGCATTGGCGTTAGGTGTTACGCGGAACACTTCCACAATCTGCCAGCTGTTAAATGCTTCGGCAGTCAGCGCCTGCTTTACAGGCTCCGGAAGCTCTTCCTTCGTGATGGCTTCGCGCTTGGCGTTGTCATCCTGTGCTGGAGTCTGGGTGGCGGTTTGTGTCTGCGTTTGGGTTGTAACTTGTGTTTCAGTCTGCGCCTGCTGCTCGTAGTTTACCTGATTTCCAGTTTCAGCCTGCGCTTCGGTTTCTACTTCAGTGGTTTGCTCTACTTTCTCCTTCTTCTTCGACTTCTTTTTGTTCTTGTCAGTCTGTGCGTTAGCATCAAGTGAGGCAAAGCCAAAGAATGCGATGGCGGCTGCCAGGTAGGTTATTTTTTTCATAGTTTTATTCTGTCGCTCAAATTTAATATTTCACAAAGCCTAGTAGTCAAAACTGTGCCAAAACTATATATTGTAATTAAATTGCTGAAAGACAACACATTGCACAAAAAAGCAAAACTCCCCAAACTGTGGAATTCGCTTTGTAGTGGGGCGAAAATTCCACAGTTTGGGGAGTACAAACTGGGTAATGAGGTATAGGCCGTGCTTATGCGCCTAGCATAAGCGCCAGGGCAATGAGGGAACCAAAGCCTATTCCGAAGCCTGCCGCAGCCTTGCCCACTTTGCGTTTGTGAGCCTGCTTTTTAAATGAACTACGGTAAACGGGCTCTTTCATCAGCTGATAGTTCGGGTGTAACAGGTCGTCAACATTAGGCGGTATGGCGGCCGTTATGATGCCTGCCACCAGACCAGCAGGGGGAAGCAGGAAGGTAGCTCCGGCAGTACCCCAAAGTGGCCCCTGCCCTTTGTAATACAGCAGCGCATCATATCGGCCCTGGTACATCAGTTCTTCCTGGGTATAGGTACGCGAGGCTGTTGCTCCTGCAGGTATAGCGGAAGTAGTCGCGTACTCGTCGTTGCCTTGCGGCAATTGGCTGAGCTGGCGCTGCGCGGGCTGGGTGGCAAACTGCATGGAGGCCACATCGCCCCGGAGCACAAACCGCATAGGGCCTTTCTCTTCGCTAAGCATGCGGTAATGGATGGTGTCTTCCCCCACTTTCACAATCTTCCCGATTAACTCTTCACCGCTCTTCTTAACGATCAGATCTTGGCTGTAGCCAAAGGTAGCGGTCAGTACGAAACATACGCTTAGTACCGCTCTTTTCCATGTCATGAGGTGCATCATCCTGCTCTTGTAATTTAAGTTTTGTTTATTTTCAGTCTTGGATTAGGAAGATACAAAGACTATTCCATTTATTGTAGAATCTATATATTTTATTTTTAGGGTGAAAATAAAATCCCGACAAGGTAGTTCCATGTGGCGTATAAAGTCGGAATGGCACAAACTTACCCGCTGCACACTTCTGGAAATTTGCAAAGGAAGCCGGCAGCCTATACCTTTATACTATGAGCGAACCACGTAAAAAATTATTCCTGCTTGATGCCATGGCCCTGATCTACCGGGCGCATTTTGCCTTCAGCAAAAACCCGCGCATCAACTCCAAAGGCATGAACACCGGCGCTGTGCTCGGCTTTACCAATACCTTGGTGGAGGTGCTTCAGAAAGAGCGCCCTACGCACATCGGCGTCGCTTTCGACTCAGCGGCCAAAACGTTTCGCCACGACAATTTCGCTGCCTACAAGGCCAACCGACAGGCCATGCCCGAAGATATTTCGCTGGCTATACCTTACTGCAAAAAGATTGTAGAGGCTTTTAACATACCGGTACTCATCATGGACGGCTACGAAGCCGATGACATCATCGGCACATTGGCCTGCCGCGCCGAGAAGGATAATTTTGACGTGTACATGATGACGCCCGACAAGGACTACTGTCAGCTGGTGACCGAGCACGTTTTCCTGTATAAGCCCGCTTTCCTGGGCAATGCCGTGGAAGTGTGGGACGTGGCACGGGTGCTGGAGAAGTTTGAGATTGAGCGCGTGGAGCAGGTGATCGACATACTCGGCCTGCAGGGCGACGCCGTGGACAACATACCCGGTATACCGGGCATCGGCGAGAAAACCGCCAAGGCCTTGATTCAGCGCTTCGACTCTGTCGAAAATCTGATCGCAAACGCTGACCAGCTGAAAGGCAAGCAGAAAGAGAACATTGTGAATTTTGCCGACCAGGGCATCATGTCCAAAGAATTGGCCACCATCCACTGCGACGTGCCGGTGCCGTTCAGCGCGGAGGCCCTGCACTACGACGGGCCCAACGAGGAGCAATTGGCCGAGCTGTTTGCCGAACTGGAGTTCCGACAGCTGATGCAGCGTGTGCTGGGCATTTCGATGGCGGAGGCGCCAGCTGCTAAAACCGCTGTAAGGCGCGGCAAACCCAGCAACCAGCAACAGACCTCGCTCTTTGATACAGCCGCAGCTACCGCCACTGCCGTGGATTCCGAAGAAGCAGGTATAGCTACCGAGCATGTGCCGTTTGCGCGTTTCAACAATACAGTACAAGACTATCACCTGATCGATACACCGGCGCTGCGCCAAAGCCTGATTCGCTACCTGCAGAAGCAGCAGGAGATTTCCTTCGATACCGAGACCAGCAGCATCGACCCGATTACGGCCAAACTGGTGGGCATGTCGTTCAGCTACCTCCCGGGTGAGGCCTATTATGTGCCCGTGCCACCTGATAACGAAGCGGAAGCCGTGCGCATCACTGCTGAGTTTAAAGATGTGCTTGAGAACCCCAGCATCGCCAAGATCGGCCAGAACATCAAGTACGATATCCTGGTGCTGAAAAACTACGGTGTAGAGGTGAGCGGCCCCTTGTTCGACACCATGCTGGCCCACTACCTGTTGGAGCCCGAAATGCGCCACAACATGGACGTGCTGGCCGAAACCTACCTTAACTACAGCCCTATCCCTATCACCGACCTGATCGGCCCGAAAGGCAAGAACCAGATCACGATGGCCGACCTGAAGCCGGAAGAGGTGAAAGACTATGCCTGCGAGGACGCTGACGTGACGCTGCGTCTGAAGCACTACTTTGAGCCGCTGCTGCAGGAGCAGGGCTTGATGAAGCTCTTCAACGAGGTGGAGAATCCCTTGGTGCAGGTGCTGGCAGGTATAGAGAAAGAAGGTATATCGATCGACGCCAATGCGCTGGCCGATATTTCGTTGCTGCTCGAGCAGGAGATCAAAGGCATAGAAACCCGCATCTTTGAGCTGGCTGACACGGAGTTCAACATCGGTTCGCCGAAGCAGCTCGGCGAAGTGCTCTTCGACCGAATGGGGCTGCACGGCAAAGCCAAGATCAAAAAAACCAAAACCGGCCAGTATGCCACCGGGGAGGAGATTCTTTCCAAGCTGTCAGGGGAGCACGAGATCGTGCGCCTGATCCTGGACCATCGGGAGCTTTCCAAGCTAAAGTCGACGTACGTGGATGCGCTGCCGCAGCTGGTGTGTGCGCTCGACAATCGCGTGCATACCTCTTTTAACCAGGCCGTGACGGCTACGGGACGCCTGAGTTCAACCAACCCGAACCTGCAGAACATCCCGATCCGCACGGAACGGGGACGTGAGATCCGCAAGGCCTTTGTGCCGCGCGACAACAAGCACCTGATCATTTCGGCGGACTACTCCCAGATCGAACTGCGCATTATGGCCGATTTCAGCGGTGACCCGACCATGAAAGAGGCTTTCCGCAACGGGCTTGACATTCACTCCTCTACAGCCAGCAAGGTGTTTCACGTGCCACTCGACCAAGTGGACAGCGAGATGCGCCGCAAAGCCAAGACGATCAACTTCGGCATCATTTACGGTATTTCGGCTTTCGGCCTTTCCGAACGCTTGCGTATACCGCGCCGTGAGGCCGCTGATATCATCGACGCTTACTTTCAGGAATTCCCAGCTGTGAAGGAGTACATGGACAGTGCCGTTGAGAAAGCACGCGAGCATGAGTATGTGGAAACCCTGCTGGGCCGCCGCCGCTACCTCCGCGACATCAACTCGCGCAACGCCACCGTGCGCGGCTTTGCCGAGCGCAACGCCGTAAATGCCCCAATCCAGGGCACCGCTGCCGACATCATCAAGATCGCGATGATCAACATACACGAATACCTGCGCCACGAAAACCTGAAGACCCGCATGATTCTGCAGGTGCATGACGAACTCCTCTTCGACGCTCCGAAGGAAGAAGTGGACATCGTGACGCCCAAGATCGTGGAGCTGATGACAAACGCCCTGCCGCTGAGCGTGCCGATGGAAGTGGGCTTAGGCGTAGGCAAGAACTGGCTGGAAGCGCACTAAGGTATAGCTGGCTATACCTGCCGCTTATACCTGTTGCTATACCTGATAAAAAGAGAAAGGCGCCTTCCGCAATGGAGGGCGCCTTTTCTGTGTTTGAAGTGCTATACCTTACTGCTGTGTAGGGAAAAGCACGGTACGGTATTGTGTTTCGTCAACAGTCGGCACATTTGCGTTATACTTACTGTTAATGGCTCTGATCATTTCGCTCGCTACGAAGGCATAGCCACGCGGCGTAGGGTGTACCCCATCCAGCGAGAACAAATTACCTGTGATGAAAGCAGGAGAATAAGCGACACCGTTCTTACCAAAGCCTGTTTTGACATTATTAAAGTAGGCATTCGCATCGAATAAGGCCAGTCCTCTAGCATCAGCTTGTGCTTTGATAATGTTGTTGAATGCCTCTGTAGCTGTTCTTACGTTTTGCTGTTCTGCTGCATCCAGTATGAGAGCACTTGGTATCGGATTACCGGCAGAAAGGCCGAACATGGCCGTGGTGTCAACCTGGTAAGCGAGCAATAAACCAGCTAAAGTACCTCTTACGGCAAGCGGATCTTGACTTGCACTTACCTGTCTGGCCAAATCTCTCCAGTACTTGCCTGTACGCTGTCCTACCAAAGAGGCGTAAGCAGAAGAGGTCAGCAGGAAGTATACTCCGTTCTGTGCAGCATTAATCTGAGCAGGGGCAATTTGAATTCTTGAACTGCCAGAACCTGTAAGCGCTACCAAACCCGGTATGTTGTTAGCGGCCAGCAGTTGCTGTACAGAAGGGCCAACTGTTGTAAAGAACGGAATGGCTGTTACGTCCGGAATCGTAGCAACAACACCCTTCTGCCCGCCAGCTGTCAAAGCGGTTAGCAATTCTGAATAGTTAGCGTCAAATGTTGCAGTAGGCGTGATCGTTCTTGAATTAGAGTTCAACGCGCCACCAGAGAACGCAGCGCCTGAAGTTGCATAAGACAGCACGTCGTTGTTGCCTATCCACATGCTGAAGAATGTGTGGTCTGTGCTTTGCTGAATACGCTGCAAGTAAGTCTGAGAGGAATTGTTATCAGGTGTAATACGCTCAAAGTGCGGGTTGCCCTGCGTAGATCCGTAGCCTGCAGTCTTCACGTCCGCTACTTTAATATCAGGAACAGCCAGGTTGTTAATGGGCTCCAGATACTTAGTATACAAGCGTGGGCTTACACTTCTTATAGCCAGAGCCTCGGTAACATTAGCCGTAATAGGAGATCCCTGAGCGGTGAAGCCTGCCAAACGTAAATACCCAGTACCGTTGCGCTGCTCTTCTGTGAAGAGTGGTTGCGTGAACTCGCCACCACCCACAGTTTTGAACTGCTCTGCCATAATAGCAGGGTAAGAGTTAAGCTGTCCTTCGCGGTACACGCCACCGTCACCCTGCCCGGCTGTAAGGGAATTACCAATAGCGATGTATTTTGCAAAATTAACTTCTCCAGCACTTGATGACGGTGTGTCAATCTCCGGATCGCAGCTTGTCAAGAACATACCAGCCATCAGGGCCAGTACACTCGATTTATAGAAAAACTTTTTCATATGCTTTGCTAAAGAAAATTAGAATTTGAAGTTCAGACCGATACCAGGGATATAGGCGACCGATTTATAAGTGCCCGCTATACCGCTAGACAGGTTGGCTGCATCCGTTCTTTCTTTTTTGTTGATATAGAGGAAAGAAGCGTCAATGCTGAAGTTTTCAGAAACAGAGTAACCTATACCTGCAGAAAGACCGCGTGAGTCTGAATCCGGCGTCTCTGGCGTCAGGTAGCCGTCCTGTACAGGGGTTTTGTCGAGGTAAGCGCCGGCACGGAGGGCCAGGGCGTCTGTTGCCATGTACTCACCACCGATGCGGTAGATGAAAGCGTTCTCGTAGTTACGTGCCGCCTCAGACGAAGGGCTGCCGGCCACGTTCTGGCTGAAGTCGAAGCGCAGTTTCTCGTAAGCATCCCAGCCTACATGGCTAATGTCAGCAGCCAGCGTCAGGCGCTCGTTTGGCTTAAAGCCTATACCTACCGAAAGGGTGGAAGGCATTGGCAGCTCCGCGTTGAAGGTGGTGCCATCAGGGAAGTTGCCGCGGGCAGCCGCCGGGATGTTGCTGAACATCACGTCGCCACCTTCTACTTTCAGGTCTACTCTGGAGCGGTAGTTCACACCGATTGAGAATTTCTCTGTTGGCTGGAAGAAGATGCCTGCGTTAAAGCCGAATGCCGACTCAGCGCCGCCATCCAGTTCGATACCGCCTTCCGTGCCGTCCTGGTTCTGCACTGGCACCGAACGCTGCAAATTAACGCTTCCGATTACGTAAGAAAGGCCTATACCTATACCTAGCTTCTCGGTAATGGCGTAGCTAACGGTAGGCTGCACATAGATCGCCTGCAGTTCCAGCTGGTTCAGCCCATAGCGGCCGCTCCACTCGTCACCCCAGTTCACGGTGCTGCCAAACGGGGTATACACACCCAGACCGGCAGAGAATTTTTCGTTTATGTTGTACACGCCATACACCTGGAAAGGAGTGCCTAGTGGGTTATCCGTACGAGCCGTAACACCGTTAGACTCAGGAGCAGAATGGGCAATTCTGGAGACGAGCGCACTACCGCCTATCGTCACGCCACTGTAGCCTAAGTGACTCATGGCACCAGGGTTAAAGAAAATGCTGGACGTGCCTGTTACCAGACCCGTCCCCGTATGGCCCATACCGATCTGGCGCTGGCCAGCCAGGTTCACCTGGTATCCGCCGGCCATGGCTGTACCCGAAATCAGGGCGCTACCTAAAAAGGCTAAGATTTTGCTTTTCATAAAATGCGACTTGTTTAAATGAAGGGTGTTAATAAGGTTAAACAAATATATAAAACATTCATACTTAAAAAGCGCTTGCCGCTCCTTTTTTCAAATAATATCTGACATTGGTCGAAAAACGCACATCCATCCCCCATAGTGTGCCTTTAAAAGGCTATCGTGGCATTTTTTTCTCTGCCGTCCCACCTCCCGCAGGCAATCTACGTTTACATACTCTCAATAGAATAAACCCATGAAGGAAACATATGACGTGATTATCATCGGAGGCGGCCCTGCAGGGCTTAACGCCGCCATGATACTGGGCAGGTCCCGACGCAAGGTACTTTTATTCGACAGTGGCGAACCCCGCAACCGCTGGTCCAGGAGCATGAATGGCTTCCTGTCAAGCGACGGCGTGAACCCTGGCGATTTTATCCGGAAAGGTCGGGAAGAACTTAAGAAATACAACATACAGATAATAGACCATCCGGTAGGCACCGCCACCTACAGCAAAGGCACTTACGTGGTAGAATCCAGCGAAGGGCATGTATACCACTCCCGCAAACTGCTTTTAGCCACGGGCCTGAAGGACAAGCTGCCGGAAGTGGAAGGTATAGAAGAGCTCTATGGGCAAAGCGTGCACCACTGCCCTTACTGCGATGGCTGGGAGAGCCGCGACAAAGCCATTGCGGTATATGGCAAAGACCGCAACGGGATAGGCCAGGCCCTGGCCATGAAAAACTGGAGCGACGACGTAACCCTCTACACAGACGGCACCAGGAAGCTCAACAACAAGGACATAGAGCTGCTTGATCTGAACGGGGTAAAAGTATGCACCGATGCCATTGCCCGCGTGGAGGGAAGTGATGGCATGCTGGAGCACATTGTATTGCGAAATGGGCAGTCGAGGCCGCAGGGGGCCCTTTTCTTTTCCGGGGAAACCAGGCAGCAGTCGGATATTGGTGAGCAGTTGGGCTGTGAGTTTACCGGCAAGGGTGTGATCAAGACGCGGCGCCTGCAGCAGGCCAACATACCGGGCCTCTACGTGGCCGGCGATGCAGCCCGTGACATGCAGCTCGTGATTGTGGCGGCAGCTGAAGGCGCCAAGGCCGGAGTGGCCATCAACATGGAGTTGCAGCAGGAAGACAGAGTAAAACCTTAGGCTATGTTGGCAGTAGCATCGCTGGCCTCCTGAGCGGGGCTGGGCAGATGCTGCTCCACCGGCTGGAACAGGTGCTCCTCCAGGCAGTAGCGGTAACCCTCCACCAGCATGTGCATGATCAGGTGCTCCACGGCAATGGGCTGGTTCTCGGACACCTGCCGTGTGTTGGTGAACCGGATCTTGCTGGCATCGATGATCGTCACGACTCCCGTCCCGAACACTTCAATCTTGTTTCCTTCTTTGATGATGATGCCGGTCTCTTCGCTCAGGCCAACACCGACATAGGCCGGGTCGTGCGCCACGGCATGGGCCAGTCGCCCGAAGCGGCCGCGCTCCACAAAGTGCGTGTCGATGTACAGATGGCTGATAAAGCCGAAGCCGATGGTCGTTTTCATCTCCCCTTTGATAAGCGAGTAGTGGCCGTAACCGTCGTAGATCATGCGATCTGACATGATGGCGGCCCCTGCGCTGGTGCCCGCTATGATGATGGGCTCGTGGTGGTAGCGGCGGCGCATGATCTCCAGGAGCTGCGTGCCGTTCAGGAACTCAATCAAACGGACCTGATCGCCCCCTGTAAAGAAAATCACATCGGCCTGCTGGATGCGGCTGATGTACTCGGGCTGGTCTGCAGCGTGGTTTTCATCGATCAGCATGAACTGCACTTTGTTACAGCCCAATTCCTCGAACGCCTCTTTGTAAGCCAAACCGGATTCCTGCGGCTCGGTAGCCGCCGTTGCGATCACTTCTATGTTGGCATGCACCGGGCATATCTCAGACCTGATTAGCTTGATCAGATCATCGTCATACCCTCCTCCGAGCGCTATTAAGGTTCCTTTATACATGGGTATTCCAAATTATTTGGTAGTTCCGCTCACCGTACAGAAAGCGGCTGTATACTTTACAATTAAGTATCCGAAAAGATTTAAGACAGCACGGAAAACCGCTCTATTCATGTTCATTTTCGAACAAACACCTGTACGCTATTGGACGGTTTTAGGAGAAGGAATGGCGATTTAAATTCGCAAGACACTGATTTACAGACAGTTGCAACAATGGCACATAAACTGCAATATGCTCATTATAAATAAAAAATAATTTAGAAGCACCAAGCAACCTTTTACCTAACAACACTATCTATTAAGTACTTACATCATGAAACTCAGAAACTTTTAAATCCTTACAATTATGAAAATCATCATCTTATTAATCGCCCTGGTACTTGGCTTCGGAGCCACCTGCAAAAAAACAGCAAACGACATTGAAGTAGCCGCCGCCAAGCACAAACTGCAGCAAGAACAAAGAGAATTGCGCAGCTACCCTAACCTGTTGCCAGAAGTGCTGATCGTAGCGCCAAAGGCCTGACACCCTGACTACATACAACCCTTTTACACATCATCCTAAAACTAAATCACTATGAAAATCCTAATCCTTTTGTTCGGACTTACAGCAGCTTTCGGCGCCGCAGGCAAGAAAACTGCCAGCGATGTAGAAGAGATCAAGCACCGCCAGGAATTGAGAGAACTGGAGCGCTATCCAAACCTGCTTCCTGAAGTGGTCATTACCATCTCACGTGACTCCCTGATAAAGTAGCATACCTGATTTTACCGTTTCCTTAACCCCGCCATTAGTACCAAATAAAACCATGAAGATTATCATTCTTTTATTAGCACTGGTAGCCTCTTTTGGCTTCGCCTTGAAAAAAACCATTGACGAGCGTGTGTTGTTGGCTGAGCGCCTGCAGCAGGAGCGCGTTACCCTGCTGTATAGCACCGAAAACCCTGCTTCCCAGCCTGTGGCCATGCTGTAGCAGGCCGCCTTACCAAGGGCCAAATGCCAGCTGTAACATGACCTATACACCGGCCCAACACTTCTCCAGGTTTTATCTACCACCAATATCACGCTCACGTCTAAGCTGAGCGACCACAAAAACACTGCCCTTATAACAGCAATCGCCCGGCCTGAATGGGGCCGGGCGATTGTTGCTAGTTTTCCTTTTTCTTGAATATCTTGTTGAGGTCGATGCGCTTCTCAGGCTCTGGTTCTGGCGCGGGCTCTTCCTTTTTGCCGAAGGGCCATACCTTCTTTTTAGGCGGCTCCGGCTCTTTCTTTTTGCCAAACGGCCAGCCCGACTTTTCCTCTTCTTCCTGCTGCTTGCCAAAAGGCCAGATCTTCTTTTTCTCTTTCTTCTCCGGCACAATCACATAGCGGATCGAGATACCTGTGGCCAGGTTCACCCAGTCCTCGTGGTTGAAGTGTAGCGCCGGTTTTACGTCAGCAGAGACCAGGAAAGGCAGTCCGTTTACCTTGTACTCTACACCCACAATGGCATCCAAGCCCGTGAACACGCCCTGGTCTTTGAGGTTGCCGATGTGTCCGCCGCCGCCCAGGTAGTAGTTGAAGCGCTTGCCCAGCATGGGCCAGTGGCGCTGGTAGAGCACCGTGCCACTATACTCCCGCGAACCGACCAGGGCTATACCTTCGAGGGTGCTTTTCTCCGCGACCCGCTGTTGCAGGGTAGCCCCAAACTGGTCGCCGCCCAGGCGTATACCTGCCGCTGTTCTGTATTTCTGCGCCTGGCTGGCCGTAGCCGCCCCCGCCACCACTAGTATCGTAAAAATAATCTTCTTCATGTGTTGTCTTCGGAGTCTGCCCCTTGCCGCGGCAAAGATCTTACCTATTCTGCAGAAAAGAGCCAACCTGCCCCGCCTGGGTACTATCTTTTTTGAAAGACGATGCAGCAAGGTATAGCGGACAGTCTTATCGGAACGTATCTGGAGCGTAGCCTGGTATACCTGTGCTGAAAGAAAGGTGCTATACCTGAATAACTGCTTCAGAATATGTTGCTGAAAACCAACCTCCGTAATATGCGGTCTGCGCTATACCTTAGTAACTGCTCTTGAAACTTTTAAATGGCCCGCGAATCAAACGCGGAGACCAACTGGCACTACCATACCTTAATAATCGCTTTTAAAACCGCCTCGGCTGGCTTTTTTGTCAGATTGACGGCGCTTGCCCTCCAGGCGCTTGCGCACCGAGGCGCGGGTGGGTTTGGTGGCCTTACGCTTCTTCTGGCGGGTAAGAGCCTGCCGGAGCAGCTCGTAGAAACGCTCGATGCACTGTTCCTTGTTCTGCAATTGGCTGCGCTCCGCCTGGCAAACCACCTGCAGGTAGCCCTCGCTGTTGATGCGGTTCCCCAGCTTTTCCTGCACCAGCGCCTTTTCCTCGTCTGTCAGCAGTTGCGATTCTGCCACATGAAAACGCAGCTCGACTTTGCTGGCCACTTTGTTCACGTTCTGCCCACCGGCCCCGCCACTCCGCGAAGCCTGAAAGCTCAGCTCCCGCTCAAAATCACGTTCTTTGATGTCTGCCATACCTGTGCTGCGCCAAAATAGAGAATTAGAAATTCAAAATTAGAAATAAGCTAACGAAGAACGCACTTCAATCTGCCAACAGATGTAAATGATAAAAGTCAAATTGGCTGCGCATGCTTTAAGCTCTAAAGATCAAAAAATATTTCAATACTTAAAAAAGGCGGAGTTTTCGGAAGCCCGCCTTTTCTGTGCCTTTGCCTCTTACGAAACCAAAGCGCAAAGTGTAGCCGTATGCCTTACTACTTAAAACCAAGCGGCTATACCTATGAAGCAACAAGACAGCGCACTCCGCATCGGCTACCACGCCTCGCACGAGCAGTTTAAACCAAGCGAACTCCTGAAGTTTGTGCAACAGGCCGAGCAGGCGGGCTTTAACGCCGCCATGTCCTCGGACCACTTCGCACCCTGGAGCCTCGACCAGGGTGAGAGTGGCTTTGCGTGGTCCTGGCTCGGAGCGGCCATGCAGGCCACCAAACTGCCCTTCGGCATCGTCAACGCACCCGGGCAGCGCTACCACCCGGCCATCATTGCGCAGGCCGCCGCCACGCTGGCCGAGATGTTTCCAGAACGCTTCTGGGTAGCCATGGGCAGCGGGCAATACATCAACGAACAGATTACGGGCGAGCACTGGCCCGTGAAACAGGACCGCAACAACCGCCTGAAAGAGTGCGTCGACATCATCCGGGCGCTTTGGGACGGCGAAACCGTCACGCATCATGGCCTGGTGACAGTGGAAGAAGCCAAACTTTATACCCGCGCCAAAGTAGCGCCCAACATCATAGGAGCCGCCATAACCGAGGAGACCGCCGAATGGGTGGGCGGCTGGGCCGACGGCCTGATCACTGTATCGAAGCCACCAAAGGAACTCAAGAAAATGGTGGATGCTTTCCACAGAGGTGGTGGCGAGGGTAAACCGATGTACCTGAAGGTGCAACTCTCTTACGACAAGGACGAGAAAAAGGCACTGCAGGGTGCCCATGACCAGTGGCGCTCCAACATCTTCCCGAGCGCCGTGCTCTCCGACCTGCGCACGGCCAAACAACTCGAGCAGACGGCCATGTTCGTGCGCGAAGAGGACCTGCGCGAGCATGTGCGCATCTCCTCCGACCCAAACCAGCACGTGGAGTGGCTGCAACAGGACCTAGACCTGGGCTTTAGTCAGCTGATTCTGCACAACGTCAACCTGGAGCAGGAGCGCTTCATCGAGGTGTTTGGCGACAAGGTGGTGCCACAGCTTTTGGGCTAAGGTATAGCGCTGCCGCAAAGCCCGCCTGGCTGTTAACTTCTAGCGTATAAGCACGTTACAGGTATAACCGATATGTAGAAACACCCTATGAAATGGTCCCTTAACCTTGGCAGAATAGCGGGTATCAAGATTCTGATGCACTGGACATTCCTGATCCTGATCGGCTGGATCGTGTTTTCGGAAATACAGCGCGGCTCCGACCTGATGGCTACCCTCCTGTCAGTTGCTTTTGTGCTGACCATTTTCCTGTGCGTGGTGCTGCACGAACTGGGCCATGCCCTTACGGCAAAGCGCTATGGCGTAGACACCAAAATGATTACGCTTTTGCCGATCGGCGGTGTGGCCAGCCTGGAGCGTATACCTGAAAACCCGAAGCAGGAACTGTTGATCGCTATTGCCGGCCCCGCCGTGAACGTGGTGATTGCCTTCATCCTCTGGCTGGTGCTCCCGCCGCTGCGCGAACTGCCGGACGAGTCGTTTTTCGCCCGCATCACCCCAGCCAACTTTCTATACCTGTTGTTCTTTGTCAACCTGATGCTCGTCGTCTTCAACGCTATACCTGCCTTCCCAATGGATGGCGGGCGTGTGCTACGAGCGCTGCTGGCTTTCAAGTTGGGCAGGGTGCGGGCAACCCAGATAGCGGCCAACATGGGCCAGATGCTGGCCATCTTCTTCATGTTCATCGGCTTTTTCTACAACCCTTTCCTGATCCTGATCGGCATCTTCGTGTTTTTTGGTGCCTGGTCTGAGAACATGGTGGTGCAGCACCTCGACTTTTTGCGCGGGCACCTGGTGCGCGAGGGCATGATGACCAATTTCGTGACCCTGGCACCCTCCGAAACGGTACGTGATGCCCTGGGCAAACTCCTCAAAGGCTCGGAACACGACTTTGTGGTAGAGCAGGACGGAGAGGTAATGGGCACGCTCACCCGCATGCAACTGATACAGGCCGTAAAAGAAGAGAAGATCGAGCGCCCGGTGTCTGAAATCATGACGCAGGAAGTCAAGGCCTTTAACGTGCAGGACAAGCTGGCCGAGGCATACACAGAGCTGCAGAAGACCAAGGTGCCCCTTTTCCCGGTACTCGAAAACGGGCGGCTGGCCGGTGTCATCAACTCCGACAACATCAACGAGTTCATCCTGATAAAATCCGCGCTGGCACACTAGCGCTCAAAACTGCTGCTCTCAGACGAAAGCTATACCTGACTTACTTCACCCGACACACAATTTTATTATATTTGGCAGCAAACCGCGCATACCATGGCACATCCTTTTCCGTAATAGTACGTTATGGCCGCTTTGGAATGCGACACTCTAATTTTATCGATAGCTAACTGACAATCCGCACCAGTCTATGACCACCATACTCCTAACACCTGACCGCTTGGGGTCGCGAAGCACTGCCATGTTGTTGGCACTCCTTCTTTCGGTGATTTCCTTTGCAGCGCATGCCTCTGAAGACCTGCACATGGTGCCCGTTTCGCTTGAGGAGCGCATCAAAGCAGCTGACATTATTGTAGAAGGCGAAGTGGTGGCCCAGCGCTCGTTTTGGGATGCCCGAAAGGAGCTTATCTATACCGCGCACACGGTCCGGCTTTTCAAGGTATTCAAGGGAGAGTTGAAGGAGCGCCAGGTGGAAGTGATCACGGATGGTGGCACAGTCGGCCTGGCGATGCACACGGTCTCGTCGGCCTTGCAGTTGAAGAAAGGGCAGCAGGGTATGTTTTTCCTGACCAAGGGCGCGCCTGCAGGTATAGTGGCCAGCGCGGCTGCTGTCATCACCAAACCATACGCCAGCCGGCAGGGTTTTGTACGCTACGATGTGGAGCGGGGCACCGCAGCCGATCCGTTTAACCAATACAAATCTGTGCAGGAGGTATACCAGTCCGTGACATCGCGCATGGGGCAGCAATACAAAACAGTGGTAGCCAATGATAGACTGGAGTCAGGTATAAAGGCCCAACTGAAGCAGGAGAGCACCCAGGCGACGCAAGCTCCGACTGTTCTCGGCATCAGTCCTTCGCGCACCAGCGCCGGCACAGGAGCCGTGCTCACCATAACCGGTACCGGCTTCGGCAACACCCGCGGCAAAGGATTTGTGGAGTTCCCCAACGCCGATGACGGCGGTACTACCCTGGTGCGCCCCTACGCATCTGACTACGTGTCCTGGACCAATACCCAGATCAAAGTGATGGTACCTTCCTATACCGAAACAGGGGGCACAGCCGGAACAGGCCGCGTAAAGGTCACCGCCGATGACGGGACTTCAGGTACGAGTGCCGGGACGCTCATCATTGAGTTCGCCTACTCCAACGTAGTGGCCGAGGGTGGCAACACGCCATTTCAGCCCGCCCTGGTTGATGTCAACCAGAAGGGCGGCTACACCATACAGTTCGCGCCCAGCCTGCAAAGCAGAGCCGCCGCTCAGGAGGGCTTCAGACGCGCCGTGAACAATTGGGTGTGCACCACAAACGTAAACTGGACAGTTGGAGCGACCGCCACATCGGAGAGCTCCGCCGACGACGGCCGCAGCATTATCCGCTTCGCACCTCCATCCGTAACAGGCCAGAGTGTGCTGGCCCGCACTATCAGCAAGTACAGAGGTTGCGTATCGATAAACGGTACCCGCCGCGACACGGTCTTCTGGCTCACCGAGTTTGACATGGAGATCAACAGCAACATCACCTGGCAGTATGGCCCGGGAGGCCCAAGCGCCAACCAGTTCGACTTTGAAACCGTGATTCTGCACGAGTTAGGGCATGCGCACCAGCTTGGCCACGTTATTCTGCCGAACACCCTGATGCACTACAATATTGGCCGCCAAAAGCAGATCCGCGACCTGACACCGCCTGATATAGCGGGCGCGAATCTGGTGCTGAGCCGCAGCCTGAGCCCGCTGGTATGTGGCGGTCGCTCCCCAATGACACCGAAGCTGGATGGCGATTGTAACCTAGCTTCCGAGGTCTTCACCTTTGACGCTTCCTTTTCGAGTGCTGGCGCCGTGAATGTGATCTGGACGACCAGCACAGAACAAGGTATAGCCCGCTTTGTGGTGCAGCGCAGTCAGGATGGGCAACAGTGGGAAGACGTAGGCGAGGTTCCTGCCTCCGGCCAGGGCCGCGACTATACCTTCACGGACAGCGATCCATTGCCGCGTCGCAGCTATTACCGCCTGCGCGTGGTCTACTCGGATAACACGGAAGCTTTTTCGGGCAGGGTGCAGGTGCTTAACCCAAGCGATCTGCGTGTTTTCAAGGTATACCCGAATCCGATCGGCCTCACTACCAATGCCGATGGCACCCCTGGCGAAACCATACGCATCGAATACCTGGTGCGCAGCTCATCCGACCTGAGCATGCAACTCTACGATTTGCAGGGCAGGATGGTGCGCGACGTGACAGCCACAGTGACCGACGGCACCGACGTTGTCGAGATCAATGTCGCCGACCTGGCATCGGGCACTTATGTGCTGCGCTGGAGCGAGGGCTCCAGCAGCGGCGTCACGAAAGTGGTTAAAGTGCAATAAACAGAAAAGGGAGGCTTTCGGCCAGGAGTGGTCGGAAGAAATTCCGACCACTTTTTTATGTTTTGAAGAGTTTGTCCAGGTCCCCACCGCACTCTGCCACGATGATGGCAATGGCCAGATTTCTGACTTCCATCGCAAACCTGCGTTTAGCTGTTTTATACCCGATGGCGTTGGCATGTTTGTAGATAAGCAGCAGCATGGCCACGATCAAGGTCATGTAAAGCATCACCCTGATGCCGTTCTGGTTGAGCGAAACCAAATGGCTCAGGTGCAGCTCCTGCTTGAGGAAGCGAAAGAACACCTCACTGTCCCACCTTTGCCGGTAGGCCTTGGCCACCTCTTCTGCGGGCATCTGCAGGGCATGGGTCAACAGCCAGTAGCGCCGCCCCGGGTCTTGCTTGCTTTCCACGATGAGGAGGCGGAAATCCTGCTCCAGCAGGCTTTCCCGGTAATGGACATTGCCTTCCTTGTTTTGGATGCGCTCCCCGCAGTAAAGCCTGACCAGCTCATCGCTCAGCAGCACTCCTTCTCCCAGATCTGTCTGCTGGTCTTCCCCAAGCAGGTTGGACCTGAGCTCATACTTGCGGTTTTCCTTTACCCGGCATACAAAGCGCACCTGCTGCGCCTCAAAGGCCTCCAGGCTTTGGGCCGATTGCAGGCCCCGGTCCAGCACATACAGGTTCTGATGGCCCGCCTCCTGCCGGACATGCTGCCAGACCGGGTGAGGCAGGGCCACCGCTTCGCTGTTACAGCTACGCTCGCTGAAAGCCTGGGCGCTGCAGGGCAGCACCCCATCAAAGGCCATGGTGTATTTGACTGCCTTCTTGCCGCTTGTATGCCCGATGCTGCTTGTATGCCCGATGCTGCTTTGCAGCTTGCCGGCTGTATCACTCACCAAGGTGCTGTCCACACGGATCAACAGGTGCTTTTGCCGCTCACGCGCTGCATACAAGCCGGCATACTGCTCATAGATGCATTCATAGATCTGGCTGAAGAAGTGTGCATCTCTCTTCGGGAGCCGCTCTGAAACAGAGCTCCGTCGGACGCTTTCACTGGCATCTAGGTGAAAGAGCTGCTTGAAGAACGGGTCATGGAAGGTGTCTTCCAGGCTCCGCTGACTGAGCCGCTCGTTTTCCAGCATCCCATAGAGCAGGAGGTAGAACATCTTGCGGCCATGGAGTACTTTGGCATAGCGGTCTACCCTGCTTTGAAGAGGGAGTTGCTCCAGGTATTGCTCGGGGATAAGCGCCAGCAACTGGCTCACACTCATCTGGTGGTCTTTGAATATGCGCATCATCTTTAGCTGTTAGCCTGTTAAGACAACAAACAATAGGAGCAGACAGGTCAAGGAAGTGAAAAAATAGCCCCGAAACAAAAAATGGCCGGAAGATTTAATCTTCCGACCATTCCTGGCTTTCGGCCTCCCTTTTCTGTTTTGCCCGGCACCTTACTCGATGCTGACGCGTTTGCGGTTACTGTTGTTTGCCTGCTCTTGCTTCGGCACAGTTATTTTGAGCACGCCTTCCTCGTAGCGCGCCTTTATTTCCTCTGGTCTTACAGCATCGGGCAATTTGAATGAGCGGCTGAATGAGCTGTAATTATACTCCCGGCGGGTATAGTTATCGTCTTCTGTTGTGTTATCCTGCTCTTTCTGACTGCTGATCGTCAGCATGCCCTCATCTATGTCTACCGCAAAATCCTCTTTCGCCATACCTGGGGCTGCCAACTCTATGGTGTACTCCCTTTCGTTTTCGCGGATATTGGTTGCGGGCATATTCCGCATGATCTGCCGCCCGATTTGGGCCGGCATGCGTAGCAGATCGTTCTCGAAAAAACGATCTACGTCGCTGAAAAAATCTGTGAAGAACGACTTGGGAGCGAGACTTTCACCTCCTGTGCGCTCTTTTCTCATTGGTTTCATAGTGGTACCTCCTTTTAGTTATGGTTAAATATTCAGTGCAATCCTCCTTGTAGGATAGGAATCTCCACTAATTTCTACGCCTTGATTTCCTTATAGTTTAACCCTGAATACAAATAAAAAAAGCGACCAGGAACAAATGAATGATTCTGGTCGCTTTTCAGGATTAAGGTTTGTTTTCAGATGTCAGGACATACACTCCAGGAGTGTAAGCGTATACCCGACGCAGGGTTTTGTCAGTAGCTCGCGTGTAGTTTTCATGGCTTGGAAAGGGACAGTCTGTTTTCCATCGCTCGGAATAGGCTCGAGTAACTGTACAAATGTTGCAAAACATCGGCTGTACGCAAAGGAGACTTTCCAATAAAAGGTAACCAGCAGATTACACCAATTACAGTATAACTTTAGCGTGAAACAGGCCCTAGTGATGGATACAACGACATACAACTTATTCGAACACAGCAAAAGGTAACATCTTAAAACATGGCCATGTTGTTATAACAGCGAATTATTATTGTCTCCTGAAATTGCTTAGAGGCAAGGAATGGTATTATTATAGTGAGTATACTATATTTGACAGGTTAAGCGCACTGCTTGATTGATGTCCATGGCGAAGAAAAGACGAAAGTTTGTACAATGCCCGAACTGCGGCTATACCTTTGAGGAGGTAAACAACTACTGCCCCAACTGCGGACAGGAAAACCATGACCTGAATGTGCCGGTCAAGCACCTGGTAGAGGAGTTCTTTGAGAGCACCCTACACTACGACACTAAATTCTGGCGCACTTTCAAGTACCTGATCACCCGCCCCGGTTACCTGACAGAAAAATTCAATATGGGCCAGCGCGTAGCTTACGTTCCGCCATTCAGGCTTTATGTGTTTGTCAGTATCTTTTTCTTTACCACTATTGCTCTGTTTGCCTCGGAGAACCTTGTGGTGAATGATGGGGAGGGGGCAATAGAAAAGCTCGAGGCCACTGATCCAGACGCAGCCGCCCGGGTCATGCAAGCTGACTCCCTGGCCAGGTCACGGGCCGGCCTGACTCTTAGCGACACTTCATCTGTCATGCTAAATGAGGACTTGGATAATAAGTTCAGAAACTTTCTCAAAAACGAAGAACAGTCCCGTCAGAAGCTCCTAAAGAACATCTCCTTCATGATGTTTGTGCTCATGCCCTTTTTCGGATTCATCCTATACCTGTCTTACCGGTCTCAGCGCCGTAATTACGTGGAGCACCTGATGTTCTCTGTGCATTTCCATACCTTTGTTTTCCTGCTGATTATATTTGCCACGCTCACAGAGGTGGTTTTCAGCAGTTTCGATACCAATGGATGGGTGATCCTGATCAGCATGGCTTATTTATTCTTTGCGCTGCGCTATGTATACAAGGAACCGTACCTGCGCACGGCAGTCAAGTTGATCCCGATCGGTTTAACTTACATGATATCATTAGGCATATTATTTCTAGCTACTCTCGGCATTAGCGTGCTGCTCAGTTAATTTATACCACGTTACTACATGAACCTTTCTACCTCCTGGGAACGCTTAATATCTAAGAAACGCTTCGAAACGACCGACAGCAAGTATACCTCAGACGAATCGGTGCGCGGTGAGTTCCAGCGCGACTACGACCGCATTGTGTTCTCCTCGGCCTTCCGACGCCTGCAGAACAAGACGCAGGTGATGCCCATGCCGGAGAGCGACTTTGTGCACACCCGCCTCACGCACAGCCTCGAAGCATCGGTGGTGGGGCGCTCGCTTGGCCGTATTGTGGGCAAGAGCATACTGGAGCGCTACCCGGAACTAACTGGTGACAAGAACATACAGGAAGCCGACTTCGGCGACATTGTGGCGGCGGCCTGCCTGGCGCACGACATCGGCAACCCGCCGTTTGGACACTCGGGCGAAGACGCCATCTCGGCTTACTTTCTGAGTGAGGAGGCACAGCCCTTTCTGACGAACCTGACAGAGGCACAAAAGGCCGACCTGCAGCGCTTTGAAGGCAACGCGGCCGGTTTCCGGGTGCTCACCTATACCTACCCGGCGCACTGCAACCTGCCGGGCGGCCTTAGCCTGACCTATACCACACTGGCTACATTCACCAAATACCCGAAAGAGTCGCTGCCGGAGATAGCAGGCACCAAACACACCAGCGAGAAGAAGTACGGCTTCTTCCAGACAGAGAAAGCCTGGTTCAACTCCATTGCGCAGGAGTTAGGCTTGCTTAAAAAAGGAACTGGCGACCAGGTGTTCTATCACCGCCATCCACTCGCTTTTTTAGTAGAGGCTGCTGATGACATCTGCTACCGTATCATCGATTTTGAAGACGGCCTGAAGCTTGGCCTGGTACCGCACCAGCAAGGTATAGCCCTGCTGCGCCAGATTTTGAACGACGCACCCGACCGGGTCTCCAGCCTCACCTTTTATGATTGGCGTGAAGAAATCGGCTACCTGCGAGCCCGCATCATCGGTAAACTCATCAACGAAACCACCCGGATTTTTCTGGCGCACGAACAGGAGATACTGGCCGGCACCTACGACAAACCGCTCATCAACGAGCTCAGCTGCAAACCCGTGCTTGACGAGATCAAGAGCCTATCCATTGAGCTAATCTACCGCAACAAACCCGTGCTGGAGATAGAAGCAGCCGGCTTCGAAGTGCTGGGCGGCCTGCTGGATGCCTGCATGAAGGCTGCCTTCCGCCAAGACTCTAAACATCACCGCAAGATAGCCGACCTCATTCCGCCGCACTACCTGCAGCTCCCCGAGGGCTCCTCCGACTACGACCGTATCATCCACATCACCGACTACGTCACCAGCCTCACCGACCAGGCCGCACTTGGACTTTATCGGAAAATCAAGGGGATCGAGTTGCCGAGGATGTATTAGGGGTTTGGGTATGCTTGAAGAAAAATTAAGAAGGGCAGACGTGCTTTTATTACTGCTATACCTGCTTACAGTCGCGATTATTATCTTTCGAGTAAATGTTGAAGGAACAGGGTATACAACACCTGATTCAATTGCATACCTAGATGCTGCCAGGAATTTAAAAGATGGGCATGGTTTTTATGAAACAGACGCAGCAGGCAATAAGACCCGGCTTTTTACTAAGTGGCCTATAGGATATCCAGTACTGATTTTCATAACATCGAGCATAAGTGGACTTGATGTATTCTGGGCCTCAAAAATCCTTAACCTTCTCTTATTGGCTGGCCTATTTATATTTTTACGTGGTATTAGTCGTACGTATTCTTTTGTACTAGCCTCAGTCTGTTCTAGTTATACATTTTTGGAAATATATAGCTTCACGTGGTCTGAAGCGCCAGTTTTGTTACTGCTTCTACTGCTTGCATACTTGATATTACAAATATGTAATGGTTTAGCAATTCCGCGTAATGCTGTGTTTATCTACTTTGCCTGTCTCGTCTTGTTCCTGCTTCGCTATGCAGGTATTTTCTCATTAGGCATTCCTGTCATATTGTGTTTACACTTTTATCTAAATAGAAACCACAAATACGCAAAGATTTTCTTCTGCACTTCGGCGTCATTGGCTTTTTCGTTTGGAGGTTATTTGCTTCTCAACTATAAACTCAGCGGATTTGCTACAGGCCTTGATAGACTTGAAACCGAAACCGAATCAGGAGTATACTTTATACTCATGTCTATCAAAGGCCTCCTCAACGAGTTCCTTATCATCCGCGAATTCAGGCCGCAGAACCAGCCAGACTACTTGCTCTACGTCACAGCCATCGTCCAGGCAGGGGTTCTAGCTTTCATAGCTGTTAAGGTAAAGCGGCATTTCAACTTTTGGCATGAATTGAAGCAAAATAGCTTTTCGATGATATGCATAGGTATAGCCTTTTTATACCTGGATGCTATTCTAGCGATGCGCTTTGTATCGCATTTCGACGCTCTTGATTACAGGCTGCTGGCGCCTTTCAGCTTTCCTTTACTCATTGGATTGGTTTACACCTTAGTCTCCCTTCCAGACAAACATAAGGACATCATCCAGGCAAAGTATGTGCTTTTTGCCTTCTTCCTGCTGTCGCTCTTCCTCAACCTGCCCAAGAAATTCATCTTACAACAGCTACAGCAGATGATGTGAGCTATATCTAAGCAATACTCAAAAAACATCCCCTTAATTCCAATGTTTATCTGCCTGACCACCCCGTTAGTAGAGCAAACATAGGCATTCAGCTATTTGTGCAAAACTCCTGCAGAGTTTATACTAATTTTATAGACTTTATAACATAAGTCGTGCGATAGAGCATGACCATTCCTAAACCTTTATTCTTTATGAAACGAAAGCTTCTCCTTTGCCTTGTATGGGTCGCATCGGGCTTCACAGCCTTTGCCCAGACCAAGAGCAATAAGATTGAATTCACGGAGTATACGCTCCCCAACGGACTGCACGTGATTCTTCACCAGGACAACTCCACGCCTAACGTGGCTGTGTCGGTGCTGTACCATGTGGGCTCCAAAAACGAAGTAAAAGGCCGCACGGGCTTTGCGCACTTTTTCGAACACCTGATGTTCGAGGGTACGGAGAACATTGAGCGTGGCCAGTACATGAACATGGTACAGGCTGCCGGTGGCTCGCTTAATGCCAATACCTCGTTTGACCGCACTTACTATTACGAATTGTTGCCTTCTAACCAACTCGCGCTTGGCCTGTGGATGGAAGCAGAGCGTATGGTAAGCGCCAAAGTAGACGAAGTAGGTGTGGAAACGCAGCGCAAAGTGGTGCAGGAAGAGAAACGCATGCGCGTGGACAACCAACCATACGGTACTATACTGGAGAACACCTTCGGCCTTGCCTATACCGAGCACCCCTACAAAATCACGCCGATTGGTACATTCGAGGACCTGAACAACGCCAAGATCGAGGAATTCCGTGATTTTTATAAGACCTTCTACGTGCCGAACAACGCCACACTTTCTATCGCCGGCGACATCAAGATCGACGAGACGAAGAAACTGATCGAGCAGTATTTCGCAAAAATCCCGAAAGGCACCAAGGAAGTTCCAAGACCAAACGTAGTGGAGCCGGCCCAGACCGAAGAGCGCCGCAAGATCGTGTATGACAACATCCAGTTGCCAGCCGTTATTCAGGCCTACCACATTCCGGCACAGGGTACTGAAGACCATTATGCCCTTTCTATGCTGACTACATTGCTTTCTGGCGGCAAGAGTGCCCGTATGCCAAAGGCCATCGTGGATAAGCAGCAGAAAGCGGTTGCCGCACTTTCTATTCCTTTCCCAACTGAAGACCCGGGCCTGTTCCTAACCTATGCCATCGCCAACATGGGCGTGGATGTAAAGGACCTGGAAGCGGCGGTGGACGCAGAGATTGTACTTGTGAAAAAAGAGTTGATATCAGAGCGTGAGTTCCAGAAGCTGCGCAACCAAATGGAAAGCCAGTTTGTGCAGCAGAACAGCACCGTGGCGGGCCGTGCCGAGAACCTGGCCAACTACCACGTGTACTACGGCGATGCCAACCTGATCAACAACGAGATTGACCGCTACATGAAGGTGACGAAAGAGGACATTCAGCGCGTGGCCAACAAGTACCTCACCAAGAACAACCGCGTGGTGTTGCACTACCTGCCAAAGTCAGCTCAACAAAGCAATTAATTAGATTATCATGAAGAGAATATATAACATACTCCTGTTGATGCTGGCGCTCACTACGGTGGCCACAGCACAGACAAAGCAAACGCCTCCACCGGCTGGTCCGGCTCCAAAAATTGAGCTAGGCAAGTACGAGCACTTCACCCTGAAAAACGGCCTGAAGGTGTACGTGGTGGAAAACCACAAACTGCCCGTGGTGAACATGTCACTGGTGTTGGACCGCGACCCGGTTTTGGAAGGCGACAAAGCAGGCTACGTGAACATGGCGGGCCAGATGATGCGCACCGGCACAAAAACCCGTAGCAAAGACCAGTTTGACGAGCAGGTGGACTTTATCGGCGCGAACCTTTCATTCAACTCAACCGGTTTTGGCGCTTCTTCGCTTAAGAAGAACCTGCCTACCCTGCTGGATCTAACGGCTGATGCCCTTCTGAACCCGAACTTCACGCAGGAAGAGCTGGACAAGGTGAAAAAGCAGATGCTGGCCAACCTGGCTTCTGAAAAGGACAACCCGGATGCCATTGCCGGCAAAATCCGCAATACCCTGCTTTTCGGCAAAAACCACCCGAACGGCGAGCTGACTACTGAGAAGTCAATTGAAAACATCACGCTGGCTGATGTGCAGAATTACTACAACACGTACTACCGTCCGAATATCGGTTACCTGGCTGTAGTGGGTGACGTGACGCCAAAGGAGATGAAAAAGCTGCTAAACAAGTCGTTTGGCAAGTGGAAGAAAGGCAATGTACCTAGCCACAACTATGACCTGCCGAAGCACGATGGCAAAACACAAGTAGTGATTGTAGACCGCCCAAGCGCGGTACAAAGCGTGCTTTCTTTCACAAACCCGGTACAGATGAAGCCAGGTGCAGAGGACTATGTGGCAACTCAGGTGATGAACACCATTCTGGGTGGCGGCAGTACAGCCCGTTTGTTTATGAACCTGCGCGAGAAGCACGGCTATACCTACGGCGCGTACTCTACGCTTTCTTCTGACAAGATCCTGGGTCGTTTCAATGCCTCTGCCAGCGTGCGCAACGCCGTAACGGATAGCGCCACGGCAGAGTTTATGAAAGAATTCAGCGACATCAGAACCAAGCAGGTAACGGACAAGGAACTGGCCTATGCCAAAGCCTACATCACCGGTAACTTCGCCCGCGGCTTGGAGAATCCGGGTACTGTGGCCATGTACGCCATTTCGACTGCCCGCTACAACCTGCCTGCTGACTATTATGCCAACTATCTGAAGAAAGTGGAGGCTATCACGGCAGCTGATGTGCAGCGCGTGGCCCAGCAGTACGTGCGCCCTGACCAGCTTTACATCCTGGCCGTTGGCAATGCCAAGGACATCGCTGACAAGTTGGTGGCTTTCGATAAAGATGACAGCAAAATCGCCTACTTCGATGCGACAGGCGAGAAAGTAGATATGGCGACTGCCAAAGCAGTTCCTACGGATGTGACAGCAGATCAGCTTATTTCGAAGTATATCCAGGCCATTGGTGGCAAAGCGAACATCGAGAAAGTGAAGGACGTGACAGTGACCATGAATGCCAGCGTGCAGGGTATGGCACTTACTTTTAAGCAACAGCAAAAAGGCGCTGACAAAATGCTGATCCAGATCCTGATGAACAACAGCCCGATGCAGCGTGTGATCATCAACGGTGACAAAGGCAAGATGGAAGCTCCGATGCAAGGCCTGAACAAAGACATGACTGCCGAAGAACTTGCTTCTTCTAAAGCTGAGTCTGACATGTTCTCCATGACCCGATTTGAGAAGTTTGGTATCAAGACGGCTGTAACCGGTCAGGAGAAAGTAGATGGCACAGACGCTTACATCGTGGAAGCGACGGCCAAAAACGGTCAGAAGACACTGCATTACTTTGACAAGGCAACAGGCCTGCTTTTGAAAGATGTGAAGAACATGCACACGCCGCAGGGCGCTATCACTCAGACCAAGAGCTACAAGAACTACAAAGAGGTAGATGGCGTGAAATACCCACACGTGATCGAGACCGTTGTTGGTCCGCAGGTGATCAAAGCCGAAGTTCAGAGCGTGGAAGTGAACAAAGGTATCAGCGACGACGCCTTCAAAATCTAATACCCTTTACCCAATAACCCAAAGCAAAGCGGCGTGTCCAGGTGGGCACGCCGCTTTTTTGTTTCAGCTATACCTGTTAACAAGCAGAAACCTATCGGGATCAGGTATAGGAAGTGTAGGGCCTTGTAAACGCAGGTATAGCAAGTTCCAGCACCTTGCCGCAAGACCAACGAATCAGGTATACCAGCACTGAAAATATAGGTACAGCAAACACGGCAGGTATAGCGAGAAGCTTTATAAGACAGGTATAGTAGAACCCTTCAGATGCCAGCATAATGCAATAACTCCAGGTATAGCAGATGCTTGAAGAGCAGGTATAGCAGCATTTACTCTTGGTATAGCCTACCGCTTTTTACAACAAAAATGAGCTGTTTAAGATAAGCACTCGCTATACCTGCCCTGATATGGCCGGCTAAAACAACTCCCCCTGCACGGCCTGCACAAACTTCTTTGGTGGCTTTACATCCAATCCGCATACCTTGTTAAGCTGCTCGACCAGGTAGGTGGCCAGCTTGGGCGAGGCAGTGTTGTCGGGCTCGTGTACGAAGAAGTAGAGTTCCTGCAGACCTGCCTCCAGCCATACCTGGATTCTTGCCACCCAGTCATCGATGCGGGTATAGTCGGTGGGGTGCAGGCCATTGCCTACGAAGCGCACCATGGCGGTAGGCGTGGTCAGACGCATGTGCAGCACGTCGCGCCGCCCTGCCACGTCGGTCAGCACGGTGCTCACCCGAAACTTCTCCAGCACTTCGAACAGCTCCAGCGAAGCTACATTGTCTACAAACCAGTCGGGGTGGCGCAGCTCCACGGCCAGCGGCACACTTTCAGGTATGTACTGCACAAACTTTTCCAAATCTTTCAGCTGATTCGGCCCGAAATAGGGTGGCAGTTGCAGGAAAGAGCAGCCCAGTTTATCCTCCAGTCCGGCGATGGCTTCGCAGAAGGTAGCCGTGAGGTCGAGCGCGCTCACCAGCGTCCCTTCGTGGCTGATGAGCTGCGGAAACTTGGGGCAGAAGGCAAAGCCCTGCGGCACGGAGTTTCGCCATCGCTCGATGGTGTCGGGACCCGGAATGTGGTAGTGCGTGCTGTTGAGCTCGATGGTGTTGAACTGCTTGCCATACCACAACAGCGACTCTTTCTCTTTCATACCTACAGGGTAGTACTCGCCTACCCAGGCCTTGTTCACCCATACCGGCAGACCGATGTATACCCTGGGCTTTTTGTAGCGCTTGCTATACCTGTTTAACAGCGGTAAGGTGTCAGGATGGTCAGGTGGCAAGGCAAAGTCAACACGACTAATATCCGAGAGTTTTCCAAAGTCCATGGTACTATGCTTTTATAAAGTATACGCTTTGGCAGAATATTGGGCTCAAACAAAATATACCACCAAAAGTTCCCGTTTAAACTCCAGCGATGCGTGAAAAACAAAATAATTTTTCATGAATAGCAAATTAGTTGATCGCTATAATAATATATGAAAATATGCTCATATAAGCTAAAAAGAGACATTTTGCCTTTACAGCACTTATAGCGATTATTTGAGGCAACGCGTATCCCCCTATAACCAAGGCCGTGATATGGCGTATAAGGCCTCATTTGAAAATATTTCCGTATCTTTGCGGATTCACCAACCAAAAACTATATGAAGAACGATAGAAAGTGCATTCTCTTAACAGTAATCATTTTTCTATTTATCGGAGTTAGTCAACCAACTTTCGCACAAAGCAACGACAAAACCCAAGTGGGAGCTGCCTCCTGGTATGGCAGCAAATACCACGGCAGAAAAACCAGCAGCGGCGAGCGCTACAACAAGAACGAGATGACCGCCGCGCACAAAACCCTTCCTTTCGGCACCATGGTCAAAGTGACCAACCCAGCCAACGACCAATCTGTCATCCTGCGCATCAACGACCGCGGCCCATTTGTGGGTAAACGCATTATCGATGTATCGGAAGCAGCAGCCCGCAAACTGGGAATGCATTCGGAAGGAGTGGCCAAAGTAAAGGTAGAGGTGCTCGACAAGAGTGACCTTGCAGCTGCGACAGCAGAAGCAAAGCCAGGAGCCTATACCATCCAAACGGCTGCCAACCAACAGCAGGCCGAGGTACTCAGCCGCAAACTCAAAGCCTTTGACAAGCACCTGCCGCTAGAGATGGCCGAGGAGCGTGTAAACGGCCGGAAAGTAGTGCTGCTGAAAGCCGGCAGATTTAATAGCAGAAACGAAGCCGAAGCCTTCAACGAGTTACTCGAAGAAGAAGGCCTGGCCGGAAAGGTTAGCGAAGCCTAAACGACTAATAGATTACTGATAAGCAAAAAGCGGGATGCCATGGTATGGCATCCCGCTTTTTGCTTTGAAGAGACTATTCGATCTCAATCGTTGCCTCACAAGTGGTCTTTGGCCTGATGAATCAGCTGTCTATACCTAGTCCTTTTTGCGGAGGTAAATGTCGTTGCTGATGCTTTCTAACTTAATAGGGGAGCCGCCGCCGCTCACGTTGCCTTTCAGCTCATACCCTACCATAGGCGCTTTTTGCTTCTTACCTGCCAGGTCGATGGCCAGATCAGAGTACACTTCGCCTGTGATGGTTTTCAGGGCCACAACAGCGCCTTTGTTCGGAGCCCAGTTCATATCCACAAAACCGCTGATGGATTTAGCGTTTACCGGTCCAGTAAGTCCTCTTATCTCGATGTTGCCATTAATGGTTTCCACGGTCAGGTCAGCGTTGGCTGGCAGGAAGATCTCGTAATTGATCTTGGCACAGATAAAATTGCGGTCGCCATTCTTGCTGACATTGTATTGGCTGTAATTATTGTCCGGACAATCGCCTGCCTGGCCATTTTTCGTGAGTTCCTTATCCAGGTCCACATTTACCCGGGCGCTGGCATCGTCGCTCTTGAAATTCAGCTGCAGGGCCTCGTTCAGCTTGCCGCTGTTTATCTCGTAGGTTACTTTGATAAAGGCCTCTTTCTTGTTCCAGGCACTGATCTTGATGTCTTCACCGAACTTCAGGTTCAGTTCCACTTTGTTATTCGCGGGAACGGCCAGGGTGCGTTCCACCGTCTTGCTCTGGGCCTGCACACTCGCTGTTGCTATCAGCCACAGCAGGGCTATTGTCCATATCTTTTTCATAGTCCGGATAATTTATTTTGTCTTTATCTATTTGCTCTTGCGGATGTACATGTCGCCGCTGATGGTGTACAGGTTCATCTCGACGCCACCGCCATTGGTTTTGCCCTCGATGTTATTGCCGCCAGTCACACGCGGCAGATTGCTCTTGGAGTCCCGGGCTATGTTCATATCAAAGTCTGAGTAGATCTCGCCCTGGATGGTTTTCAGTTTGAAGTTCGCCTTCGTGTTGGCTGGCAAATGGATGTCAACGGTACCTGCCACGGTGGAGATGGCGCTCGGCTTGGACTGGTTCAGACTCGAAAACTTGATCACCATGTCACTGCTGGTAGCGTTGGCTACGATTGGGCCCGTGATATTGGAGAGGGTGGCATTTCCGTTATTCATTTTAAGCTCGATCTCACCCTGCATGTCAGCAATGCTCAGGTCTCCGCCCATCCAGTTTGTCTCTTCATACACGACAGCAGCGTTCTTGGGTACCCGAATGGTATACTTACCATCCTGTCTGGACGCTTTCGTAACGGTCAGTGTGTTGCCTTCTTTTGCCACAGACAATCCCATTCCCGTGTTATCCTCGGCCTGGTTGTACAGTGGTTTCAATCCGGCAGCACGGGCAGGCGGGGCCTGATAGCTGGCAGCCTCTATCACCACCTCGTCTGAGTTGTGCCCGATTACCTTTACATCGCTGTTGTGCATCATGATGACAACCTTGTTGCCCTTGCTGTTGCCTAGCTTGCTTTTGTAGACAAGCGGTTTGTCCTGCAGGGTCCCTTCCGGATCGATTGTCCCGGCTACTGTCGTGGTATGGGTTACATTTCCTTCATGCGCATGTGTTGGCGCTGCGGATAGCAGAAGACAGGCAACTACTACGAGTGTTAATCTTTTCATATGGCTCTAGTGGTAAGTAATATCTTTTGTTTTGATAATGTGTCTTGTTATATCAGGATGCCCAGTCCTTCTGCGGCCTTGCTTTTCACGATCGGGAGCAGGTCTTTCCGGTTCGCCATTTCCTCCAGCTCGCCAACTGCCTCTTTCTCTTTGATGTTAACCAGCATGTCGATCAGCGTAAGTTGCATGATCGGGTCTGTCTGCAGTTTCAGCGACTCAGCCAACGCCTGGCGTACTACTTTTTTGTGGCTGAACTTATAAAGCGCTTCTGAGGCGGCCACCCGCACATTCACGTTCGGGTCCTGGTTCATCGTCGTGATCAGCACCTGGATGATCTCGTCGGGCTGCTCGGTGTCAAACTCCTGGCTGACCAGCTGGATGCGCTCACTGGCGGAGGCGCCTGTGGTCATCGCCAGCTTCATCTCCTCTACTTCCTCCCTTAAGGCGGCTATTTCAGCATCCTGCGCTGGCGCTATACCTTGGTTATAAGAGCGGCCCAGCCAAAAGGCTCCCAGGATGAAGATGATACCAGCCGCTACTCGCCAGTAGGTAGCATATTCCTGCAGGATCGGGAAGAACACCTGTCTTCCTTTTGGCCCCTCGGGTTGCTTTACCTCCTCCTGCGCGATCTTCTCAAACAGCCAGTCGTCCGAAAGCACTCTAATGGATTGCTGTTGCTGCTGTTTGGCGTAGTACTGAAATGGGGCAGCATGGGCCTTCAGGTGCTCGGGCAGGTCTGCTGTTTCGGTAAAGAACGCCTGCAGCTCCTTTTCTTCGGCCACTGTGGTTTCGCCTTCGTAATACTTCTGCAGCAGTTCTTCTATGTTATCCAATTTCATAATTCTCTAGTTTTAAAAAGCCGTCCCGTACGCTTTTGCGGGCCCGTGACAGGATCACCCGCAGGTTGTTTATGGTCAGGCTGGTAATCTGCTCTATTTCTTCGAAGGAGTAGCCTTCCACATCCCGCAGGTGCAGCACCAGTTTCTGCTGTTCGGGCAGAGCTGCCAGCAGCTTCTGCACATTGCCCATGCTGTCTGTCAACTCCGAGTGCTGGTAGGGGTTCATATCTCCTGAGCTTAGGTCTATGCCTGTCACGTCGACCATTTGTTTTCGCTTGCCAGCCTTCAGCTTATCCAGACACAGGTTCTTGGTGATAGTCATCGCAAAGGCCTCTACACTATTGTAAGCATCCAGCTTGTCTTTTTGCGTCCAGAGTTTGAGGAATACATCCTGCAGGATATCCTCCGCTTCCTCTTTGTCGTGAAGCAGGAACAGCGCAAGCCGGTAGAGCTTTTGCTTCGCAGGAAGTACCTTTATTTTAAACTCTTGCAGATCCATTCAATTACAAAGACGACCTAGTGTAGGAAACATTACAGCATATTATCAAAATTTCGCCTGTTCAAGGTATAGCAGCATCTTCTTTATTTATAAAACACTGCTTACCAACGTGTTTCATCCTTTTGCTGGCACTTTTTTTATCGTCGCCAACAGTTCTTTCGCCTGCTTATTGGCAGGTTGTAACTGAATTGCCTTCTCCAATGCAACAGTCGCCTTTTGTGGTTCCTCGCTCAACAAGTGCGCCTTTGCCAGCCCAATCAATGGCCAGGCCTCTTCTTTGTAGCGGCCGCTGATATGGCTGTACCAGGCGATGGCATCCGGTGATTTCTTGGCTTGCAGCAAATATTCCCCGAAATTCTTCTCTGCCTGATCGATCGCTTCGCTATCAGCGCGGGCATCTTGCACGGCCCGGAAGTAGACCCAGGTGGCCGAGCGAAAGCCTGCCTTTTCGTATACCTGCTGCATCACATCCGCCAGGCTGATGTGCTGGGGCATCCGCAGTACTGCTTCCAGCGCAGGGTCTTTTCCCGACAGGTAGTCTTTTGAGGTATAGCCGACCGGTATATCGGGTGCTGTCCAGGGTCGCTTTTCGTCTCCATCCCAGTCGCGCCAGTAAATAGTGGACACCCGTATGGTCAGTTTGCTGTTGGGTAGCTGCATTTTCCTGGAGTCGCCGTAGGCGCTGGGCGAAGAACCGGAGGGCTCTCCTACAAAGAGGGTATTGGTGTAAAATTCCAGGTCATTGGCCAGCATCTGAGCAGCCGAAAAAGTCTCCCGTCCGATCAGGGTATAGAGTCTCCCAAACCGGTTGATCTGCTCCGACCGTGCCAGGGCCAACACCAGGGAGCGGTTCAGATGATTGTTCCCGCCCGGGTTATACCGCAGATCGAGCACCAGCTTCTCCACTGGAAACCCGGTGACGATGCGCTCTATTTTGGCGACAAAAGCGGCCAGCGATTCATCGTCTTTGTCGTTGCTTTCATTGAGTTGCACGTACAGCGTCTTCTCTTTCTCCAGCATATGGAACCAGAATTTATCCTTCCTGTTCCATTGGCTCATAGGCGCTGCTATATCGAGCGCCTCACTTGCCCCGACAAAATATACCTGCCTGAATTGCGGGATTGAAGAGAGCATAACCTCCGCGGCAGCTCCTTCCCGTGTCTTTATTTTGAACATTACCTCCTCCGGATCATCGGCTATACCCAGTGCCGCCAGAAATTCAGGTACTACCAGAAAGGTGGGGGCCAGCTGTTTGAAGCCCATCTCGTTGTCATAATGTACGACAGGCCTGACTTTTTCCAGCGCCTCGCTTGCGGTTGTGTTTCCAATCTGCAGTACCTCTGCTCCCACCAGGTACATTAGGTCAGGTGTTGTTTCCCGGATGAACAGGCCATCGTCGAAAAGGGCGAATTTTACAGGCAGGTGGTTCAGATACAAACCGGAGTCAGCGGGAGGAGGCGTGGAGGAGTGCGCCCGGCTATAAGCCACCGCCATGTCCTGCGGCAGCGTCAGTCGGGTATGGCCATCACCGATCATGGCGACCAGACGGGTGAGCCCCACTATAATTTCATGATCCTGTAGTTTGGGCACCTGTGCGTGCAGCCGGGCTACGGCACTGTCAAATTCCTGCTGCGACACTTTATTATAAGGAGACCGGTGCATTTTGGGCATTTGCTCAGCCAGTGCCCTGACATCCTGTTGCCATTGGGCCACGCTCAGCACCTTGGGCTGGGCCTGAACCAAACTATGGGCGAGCAGCAACAAAACGCCGCAGCCGGTTAAGAATCGATTCTTCATAGTAACAAAGTCAGGTATAAACGCAAGGCACAGAAACCGCCGCTGACCCTCCAATGACAGAGACGACTCAGGCCTGGAAACATTACACATTCAGTTGCCATACCTGTCAAATCCTTTCTCTGCCGACTATGCACGACGTAGCGCGATTAAACCTTCTTCACTCTTCTCCTTCTAAGAACCTAGTAAAGCTTTCGTAGAGGTATACACCTGCTTTATCTATTAAATTCTCCTATATAGCTTTTAACCAGTACCTATACTTTGATTTAAGCGTGCAAATGCCTAAACTTAGTTACCTAAAACTAAACTTCTCTAAACCTTAACTTAAAAGAACTTGAAAAGACGTCATTTTATCGAGCTATCGGCGCTCGGGTTCGGCGGGCTCATGATGCCTTCCATACCTGTCTTCGGCGATATCATCTCACCCGAGAGAGCGCTGGAACAGGTAGACCCGGCCCTGAAAAAGCGACTGGCAGATGTAGCCCTGAACGCAGCCAAGTCAAGCGGCGCGTCCTATGCCGATGTGCGCATAGGCCGCTACCTGCAGCAGTATGTTTTCACGCGTGAGAAGCAAGTGCAGAACATCGTGAACGCCGAGTCTTATGGCGTAGGTGTGCGTGTGCTGGCCAACGGCACCTGGGGCTTTTCTGCCACCTCCGACGTGACTGACAAAGGTATAGCCAAAGCTGCGCAGGAGGCCGTAGCCATTGCCAAAGCCAACGCCAAACTGCAGAAAGAGCCGGTAAGACTGGCGCCAGTGAAGAGCTACGGCGAGGTAAGCTGGAAAACGCCAATCGAGAAAAATGCCTTTGAAGTGCCCATAAACGAGAAAGCTGACCTGCTGCTGGCCGCCAACGCCAAGGCCATGGAGAACGGGGCCAGCTTCGTGAACTCAGCTCTCTTCCAGGTAAACGAGCAGAAGTATTTTGCCTCCACCGACGGCTCTTACATCGACCAGGACATCCACCGCATCTGGCCAAACTTTACGGTAACCGCCGTAGACAAAGCCAGCGGTAAGTTCAGAACCCGTGAGGCCCTGAGTGCCCCAATGGGGATGGGCTGGGAGTACATGGTGCCAAAAGCAAGCGAGAAGATAAAAGGACCGGAAGGCACTGGCCTGATGGGCTACCGCTATGCCTACGACATGCTGGAGGATGCCGCCCTGGCCGCCAAGCAAGCCAAAGAGAAACTCACAGCCAAATCCGTGGCAGCTGGCAAGTATGACCTCATACTGGATCCGAACCACCTCGGCCTGACCATCCACGAATCAGTAGGTCACCCACTGGAACTTGACCGTGTACTGGGCTACGAAGCCAACTACGCCGGTACTTCCTTCGCGACACTGGACAAGTGGAAATCCAAGAACTTCAAATACGGCTCCGACAAGGTGCACATCTTTGCAGACAAGACCCAGAAGGGCTCGCTTGGCCTGGTAGGCTGGGACGATGAAGGCGTGAAGACCAAGCAGTGGGACCTGATCAAAGACGGTATACTGGTGAACTACCAGGCCATCCGCGACCAGGCGCACATCATCAATGAGCCGGAGTCGCATGGCTGCTGCTATGCCGACAACTGGAGCTCGGTGCAGTTCCAGCGCATGCCAAACGTGTCGCTGGCACCGGGCAAGCAGAAGATGAACGTGGACCAGCTCATCAGCGGCGTTGACAAAGGCATCTACATTGCCGGACGCGGTTCTTACTCGATCGACCAGCAACGCTACAACTTCCAGTTCGGCGGCACGGCGTTCTACGAGATCAGCAAAGGCAAGATTGTGGGCATGCTCGAGGACGTGGCTTACCAGAGCAACACGCAAGAGTTCTGGAACTCCTGCGCGGGTTCTTGTGACGAAAGCGATTACCGCCTGTTCGGCTCGTTCTTCGATGGCAAGGGTCAGCCAAGCCAGGTAAGCGCAGTATCGCACGGCTCTGCCCATACCCGCTTCAATGGCGTGAACGTGATCAATACAGCTCGTAAAATCTAACGATTTTAAGTTCAGAGTTAAAAGTTATGAGTTAGGAGTCTGTAAAATGGACTCTTGCTCAGTAAAAAGCCTTGTTCATAGGTATAGCTATACCTGTTATTGCTTCTCAACTTTTAACTCTCAACTCATAACTCTTAACTAAAAATAAGATGGCAATATATACAAGAGAACAAGCAGAGGCTTTGCTTAAAAAAGCGCTGGCTTACTCAAAAGCCGATGAGTGTGAGGTCACGCTGACCGGCAATAATGGCGGCAACATCCGCTACGCCCGAAACGAAGTATCTACCAGCGGGGCCGAGGAGAACGTGGCCATGTCGGTAGAGTCGCGCTTCGGAAAACGATCTGGCGTAGCGACGATCAACGAGTTTGACGATGCCTCTTTGGAGAAAGTGGTGCGTCGCGCCGAGGAGATTGCGCGCATCGCGCCGGAGAGCCCGGAGTACGTGCCCATGCTGGGGCCTCAAAAGTACATCACCACCAAAGCGCACTTCGACAGCACTGCCAAAATAGACGCCGCCTACCGAGCCGATGCAGCTGCCAAAAGTATAAAAGCGGCTGCCGACAAAGGCCTGACCGCCGCTGGCTTCCTGGAGCACTCGACCAGCTTCATGTCGCGACTCAACTCCAAAGGGCTTTTTGCTTACCATCCGTCTACTATAGTCGACTTCTCGGTGACCATGCGTACGGAGGATGGCACCGGCTCCGGTTACGTGACGCAGGACTTCAGCGATGTGAGCAAGCTCGACACAGGCGCTGCCTCCCAGATTGCGGCCAGCAAGGCGGTGAATTCCCGCAATGCAAAAGCACTGGAACCAGGCAAGTATACCGTCATTCTGGAGCCAGCTGCTTCCATCGATCTGCTGCGTAACATGTTTGGCAACATGGACCAGCGTAATGCCGAAGAAGGCCGTAGCTTCCTGAGCAAGCCCGGTGGCAAGACCAAGTTGGGAGAGAAATTGGTGGACGAGCGCATTACCGTGTATTCTGACCCGGCACACCCTGAAATTCCGTCTGCTCCGTTTGCCGGCGATGGCCGTCCGCGCGAGAAGACCACCTGGATCGAGAAAGGCGTAATCAAGAACCTGTACAACTCCCGTTTCTGGGCGGAGAAAACTGGTGCCAAATCGGTTCCCAACCCAGGCGGCATGGTGATGGAAGGTGGCAACCAGACACTGGAAGACATGATCAAGAGTACCAAGCGCGGCATCCTGGTGACGCGCCTGTGGTACATTCGCTCTGTAGACCCGCAGACACTGCTCTACACCGGCCTTACCCGTGACGGTACCTTCTACATCGAAAATGGCAAGATCCAGTACCCGGTAAAGAACTTCCGCTTCAACGAGAGCCCGATCATCATGCTCAATAACCTGGAGGCTTTGGGTCGTCCGCAGCGCATCGACGGCAACCTGGTGCCTCCAATGAAAATCCGCGACTTCACCTTCACCAGCTTGTCTGACGCGGTGTAATCAGCTACCGTATACCTTGAATGCCGTATGCAAATTTGTGTACGGCATTCCTTTTCATACCAAGAGATTATGAATGACAAGCTAACTCACTATGAAAGCAGTGCTATCATTAATATTCATAAGCTTTTTGTCCTTAACCGCTGCTTTTAGCCAAGAGGTCAGAATTATAGAACTGGAATATAGTACTGCAGTCAGACCGGATAATGCTCGTGTTAAAGTCCACATTTCCCGCGATACGCATACTAGCTATAGTGTAAGAGTAGAATCTGTATCTACGTGGTTAGAAATAAACCCTAATTCTTTAAAACCGGAAACCAAGCCAACGGAGAAGAGAATAGCAATAACAGAAGGGCAGTTTCAGGCGCTTGTCACCTCACTGCAGAAAATAAGGCCAACAGACATTATTGGCGGCCCGCACCCTTCACTTTTAGATGGAGCTTCTTGTTCCATATATTATGGAGCAAATGGCACAGGCATTACTTATCATGTGAACACACCAGACTATGAAACTGAAAAAAGGAATTTGAATGAATTTTTAGATGCCTACAAACTTATTCTTAAAACAGCCGATCTAGACCCGGAGAAGATCCTTTGATTTAGTTTATTACCAAGCAAATAAACGCTTAAAGTATAAAACCCTAAACTATCCAAATTGCAACCTTTCACCTTCGTCCGACTGCAGTACCGCTCCGGCAACTGGGATACCGACCCGCGTATGCCGAGTAATCTGCTGCATTCGCTCATCGAGTACACGACGGTGAAAGTGAACGAGCAGGAGAAGGTGATTCCGCTGGACAGTGCCGAACTGTTCAATTATCCTTTCAGCTATATGAGCGGCCACCGGTTGGTGCAGTTCAACCAGAAGGAGCGGCAGAACTTTGAGACCTACGTGCGCAACGGCGGTTTCGTGTTCGTGGACGACTGCAACCACGACATCGACGGACTGTTTGCTCGCTCATTTGAGGAGCAGATGAAGCAGATATTCGGACAGAGTGCACTCAAGAAGATTCCGAACAACCACAAGGTATATAACAGCTTTTTTACTTTTGACGAGGGCCCACCCACCACATCGTTCGAGCTCAACGGCTGGGGCGACGACCTGGTGCACGACTACCTGAAGGCGATTGAGGTAAACGGCAGGATCGGGGTGCTCTACAGCAACAAAGACTACGGCTGCGAGTGGGACTACGACTTTAGGAACAAACGCTGGCTGGCAGAAGATAATACCAAGTTTGGCGTGAACATCATTATGTATGCGCTGACTAGTTAATGAATAATAGTGAATGAGTAATGACTAATATCCCTGTAAAGGATTCTTCACACGACCATTCTTCAGTAATCCTCTTGAATAACTATTAATTATTAATCATTATTCATTCGTCATTAATAATTAGAAACCCGTGACTGAACAAGACTTAAACCAACTCCTCAGCAAGCTGCCACAGCTCAAGCAGGAGATACAGAAAGTGATCGTGGGGCAGGAGGAAGTGCTCGACGAGGTGCTGATTACGCTTTTGGCGGGCGGACACGGCTTGCTCGAGGGCGTACCGGGTCTGGCCAAAACCCTGCTGGTACGCACTTTATCCAACGCCATGGACCTCAGCTTCCGTCGCATCCAGTTCACGCCAGACCTGATGCCGACAGACATCCTTGGCACAGAGGTGCTGGAAGAGGACCATGCTACCGGCAAGCGATTCTTTAAGTTCAATGAAGGACCGATCTTCGCTAACATCGTGCTGGCCGACGAGATCAACCGGACGCCGCCCAAGACGCAGGCTGCCCTGCTGGAGGCCATGCAGGAGTACGAAGTAACGTATGCGGGCACGACCTATATCTTGCCAAAGCCCTTCTTCCTGCTCGCCACCCAAAACCCGATTGAGCAAGCCGGCACCTACCCGCTGCCCGAGGCGCAGCTGGATCGCTTCCTGCTCTACATCAAAATAAAATACCCGACCGAGCTGGAGGAACTCAACATCCTCACTAGCACCACCGGCACCCGAAAGGAGCAGGTATACCCGGCCATTTCGGGTGAAGAGATCCTGCAGTTGCGGCAACTCGTGCGGGAGGTGAGCATCAGCGACGACCTGCTGACTTACGTGAACCAATTGGTGCGTGCCACCCGTCCCGATACCACCTCGAGCGAACACATCAAAAGCTACGTACGCTGGGGCGCGGGCCCGCGGGCAGGACAGGCGCTTATTCTCACATCCAAAGCAAGGGCATTACTGCAGGGCCGCTTTGCCGTGACGACCGCTGACGTACAGACAATGGCGTTCCCGGTGCTTCGCCACCGCATACTGGTCAACTTTACGGCCGAGGCTGAGCGCATTACGCCAGATAAGGTGGTCGAGGAATTACTGCAGCACATAAAATTACCCAAAGCGGTCCTGGTATAGGGGGTTGCGATAGTTGGGCTACGACTGCAGCACGAGCGCCTGATATTGCAGCTCAATATGGCAAACTGAAACTGAAAACAGATGCAAGAAACAGAAAACGTAAAACTGACGGACGCAGGCACGCAACTCCTGAAAAGGATTGTAGGAGAGCGCATCTGTTATTTCTTCACTGACCATATAAAAATAAAGGCCACTGGCGGCAAGGTCACCTACTGGGCGCCTGAGTTTGCTATTGGCCTCACCAAAAACAAGCAGGACCACCGCTTTATCAACATCAGTGCAGACTATAAGCTGACTTCCCGCTCCTCCACAACGTTTTACGAGTTTGAGATTGAGGAGAGCCGGATGCCGCTTCGGTGCGAAAAACTCCTGCAGTCGGGGCAGCACTCCGAAATACGCGTGTTATCAACCCCTGTGCTGCTGATCGAGGTTTACCAGGATTGGAATCAGGAATTTGACGAGCCTATACACTACGATGCAGCCATTGTGCTATACACAGACACGCAGAAGTATATGCTTAGGGTGCGCCAAGAGCTAATTGGTGGAGTGGATATTCTTTTGGATGAAGCCACGATAGAGGCAGAGCTAGTTAATCTGAAACTACGTCAGAGCCTGGTTTAACTTCACTGTTATATGTCACAAACAGGGCACAAGTTCATCGACCCAAAGGTGCTGGCCACGATCAAGGACCTGCCACTATTGGCTAAAACGGTGGTGGAGGGCTTTTTGAGCGGCCAGAATCAGAGCATCAGGCGTGGAGCAGGACTGGAGTTCAGCCAGTACCGCAGCTACCAGCCCGGCGACGACCTGCGCCAGTTGGATTGGAAGATGTTTGCCCGCTCCGACCGCTACTACATCCGGGAAGCCGAAGTAGACACCAACATTACCGTACGCTTTATTGTGGACGGCAGCGCTTCGATGGCGCACGAGGACGAGAACGGCCTAACGAAGATGGACTACGCCCGCTTTCTGGTAGCATCGCTCGCCTACCTGGCCACTACGCAAGGCGATGCGGTGGGCCTGTACGTGTTGCATGAACAGCAGCTGATCAACCTAACGCCCCGCTCCGACAACATGCACCTGCAGCGCTTCTGGCACCAGCTCGCCGAGATCAAACCAACCGGACGCTTCCCTGATGCCCAGACAGCTGCCAACCTGTTCTCGGGTCGCCGGCAGAAGGAACTGACCGTGTTTGTAACCGACCTGTATGAGCACGAGCATGAAATAACTGACCTGCTCTATAAACTGGGCGCGCAGCGGCACGAATTGCTTTTGTGCCACTTGATGAGTCGGAACGAACTGGATTTTAGGTTTGAAGGCACCCTGACGTTCGAAGATCTGGAAACGGGTCAGACCATGCAGGTAGGAACCGCTGAGCAACGCAAAAGCTACCTGACCAAACTGCAGGACTGGCTTCAGCAAACCGAAAAAGCCATGCGCAACCGCCAGATCGCCTACGATCGCTTCGTGACCGACGAGCCGCTGGACAAAGCCTTGAGAGCTTTTTTGAAGAACAGGCTGTTGTTAAGTTAATGACTGATTGAGTGGATGAGTGATTTTTGAATGATTGAATGAGTGAATTTAAGATGGAGTGAATACTAGAAGAATGGTGAAAGACAACTTTTCAGGACATGCCGCTGACTATGCCAGGTATAGGCCCACGTACCCTCAAGAGCTAATGACACAGTTGGCCGGTTTAGCGCCAGCCCGGCAGCTGGCTTGGGATTGCGCCACGGGTAACGGGCAGGTAGCGGGTATGCTTGCCCCACTTTTCAACCAGGTAGTAGCTACTGACATCAGTGAGAACCAGCTGAAGAATGCTGCGCAGCTGCCCAACATTAGCTACAGAGTAGAGCAGGCCGAGAATTCCTCGCTACCTGACCAGTCTGCAGATCTGATCGTGGTGGCACAGGCGGTACACTGGTTTGATTTTGATCGATTTTATCAGGAGGTGAAGCGGATACTCAAGCCCGATGGTGTGATCGCTGTGATCGGGTATGGCTTGCTTAGCACGCATCCCGCACTGGATAATGTAATACAACACTTCTACAACAAAGTGCTCGACGGCTACTGGGATCCGGAACGCAACTACCTCGACGAAGGCTACCGCACCATTCCATTCCCCTTTCAGGAATTGGAATTGCCGCAGTTCAGCAGCCGCTATACCTGGACGCCCGACGACCTGATCGGTTACCTGAACACCTGGTCAGCGGTGAAACACTACGAGAAGCAGCAAGGCTACAATCCGGTGCAGCTGGTCGAAAAGCAACTTCGGGATGCTTTCGAAGGAGAAACCACAACGGTTACGTTCAACATTTTAAGCAGAGTAGGCAAACTACCCAATTCCCAACCTTTCTAACTTTCCACCTTTCTAACTTTTTCAACTTCCTTGACTTTCCTTTCCCCATACTGGCTTTTGGCAGCGTCGGCTGTACTGGTTCCGATCGCGATCCACCTGTGGAACAGGCGGCAGGGGAAGACTGTGAAGGTAGGAAGCCTGCGCTGGCTGGAGCCATCGGCGAGCAAACGCTGGAGCAGTATCCGGTTAAGTGACATCTGGCTTTTGGTACTTCGTTGCCTGATTCTGCTGCTCTTAGCAGTGGCATTGGCAAAGCCGGTGTGGGAAGGCGCTCCGACTACGCAGCAGGCTCGGAAAGCTATCTTTATCAGTCCTGAACTGTTACATAGCACCGCCCTCCGTAGCATCAAACCAATAGTAGACGCCCTGTTGCAACGTGGCTATACCTTGCACCGCTATACCCCAGCTTTTGAGGTTATACCTACTGAAGACTGGCAGGTGCTGAGTAACAACCCGACAGACTCTATTGTGAGCAGTGGCAACCATTGGGGGCTACTACCCGCTCTGGCACAGCAGTACGAGCAGGCGCAGGACAGTGTCTGGCTGTTCACCTCCGATCAGCAACGCCATTTTCAGGGTATACCAGCTCCACTTCAGGAGAACATCCGCTGGGTTCCGGTGGCCTTTGAAAGCAACACCCATTGGGTTCAGGCTGCCTATACCTTGAGTATTGACAGTCTCTTGCTTATCACAGGCCAAAGCACTCGCGAGGGCACTAAATTTAATGCTGTGAAGGTGGCTGCTCTTGCCCGGGAGGCGAATATTAACGGCAAATCCGTGAGACTAGCCATGCAGAGAGATTCTCTTACAGCACAGTGGGGTAACAGCGCTCCGCAAACGGTAGCCATTCAGAAAGAGCCACTCCGCATAGGTATAGCCCACGACAAAGCGCAACAAGCAGAGGTGCGCTACCTGCAAGCGGCCGTGCAGGCAATAAGCCCCTACACCGGTGTCCCTATCGAAACACATATAATCACTACCACCACTCAACCCGACACTGCTGCCACCTGGTTATTTTGGCTGAACGGTGGAGAGGTACCCGGCTCGTGGTTAGGGCAGGTGCAGGAAAAAGGCACCAAATTGTGGGTGCAATCAGCTTCGGAGCCTGTGCCTATTACAGCTCAGCTAGCTGCTTCAGGTATAGAGAGAATCAGGATACACCAGCTTGCAGCAACAGGTATAGCCAACAGCAAGGCAGGTATAAACCCAGGCGAAGCGAGCACCGTGTGGCTGACAACTGCCGGCGAGCCTTTGCTTGTCGTACAGCCACTGGGTTTGGGCAAGATCTATCAATTCAGAAGCGGTTTTAATCCGGTCTGGAGCCAACTGGGACAGAGCGCACAACTGCCGGAACTCTTGCTGTCTTTGCTTCTGCCACAGCAAGCCGCCTCCAACTACGACGCCCGTGCCCTGGATGAAACACAACTGAAGTCAACCGTCGTGCAGCCGCTCAGCAAAAAAGATAAGTCGGAGAAGCAGCAGTACAGCCTGATCCCCTGGCTCGTGTTTCTGGCTTTTCTGCTATTTTTAGCAGATCGATTGATCACCAGCAAACGAAAAACCGCCTGATGCAGGACAGCCGCCATACCTTACAGCAAATTCGCCGGGAGTATATCCGGGCGAAGGGAGGATTGTATACCTTGCAGGCGCTAGCTGTGGCGCTGGTGGGAGCTGCCATCCTGTACAAGTGGGGCCTGGAAGTGCCTTTGCTGGCCGGCCTGGCCATTCTGATGATCCTGGGTGCTTTGCTATACCTTGGCTGGACCTGGCGCCAACTCCGGAAAACCAGTCTAGAGCAGGTGGCCCGACACCTCAACCGCACCTATCCGCAACTCGAAGACAGCGCCGGACTTTTGCTTCGACAATCCTCCGACCTCAACCTACTGGAACGCCTGCAGCAGCAGCGGGTGGCCAGTCAACTGCAGACCGCTATACCTAAAAAGCAGTCGGTTTTTCACCTGCACAAAAAGCCAACTTACCTGGCGTTAGGTATAGCCGTGCTTGTAGCGGCAGGTATAGCGGCATTGCCGGCCGCCTCGGTGGCCGACGCGGCAATCGCAGTACCCCTTCAACTCGACTTCCCTGACACACCTGCAGCAGTTGCCGACACTGCTGTGACCATTCAGAAAATCGACATCACCATCACGCCGCCTGCCTATACCGGCCGCAAATCCTATCAGGCTGGGCAGCCGAACCTGCGGGTGGAGCAGGGTGCACGCGTAACGTGGCGCATCAGCACTAACCGGCCCGCCCGAAGTGTGGCACTGGTGCTGAACGAAGGAAAACCTGTTGCGCTCACCTCCCAAAATGGAAGCTATATCATGTCGCAGGCATTTACAGAGCCGGCGCTCTATCATATGGCTGTTAACGGACAAAAGTCGGCTTACTATACCCTGGAGATCATACCGGACAAAGCCCCGACCATCCAAATCACGAAGCCGGAGCAGTATACCGAGATCCTGTTCGGCGACCCGCAGCGCGTAACTATCCGGGCCGAGCTCTCAGATGACTACGGCCTGCGCGATGCCAACATGATCGCCACTGTGGCAAAGGGCACCGGTGAGGCCGTGAAGTTCAGGGAAGAGAAGATCAGCATTGGCTTTAGCGGACAGCGCCGCAATTTCAGCGTGAACAAAACCATCGACCTGCAGAAACTGGGCATGACTTACGGCGACGAGATTTATTTTTATGTGCAGGCCTGGGACAACCACCGCGGATACACCCGCTCCGAGACGTACTTTGTGCAGATCGAGGACACCACCATCGTGGAGAGCATGGACGACCTGACCATGGGCGTAAACCCGGTGCCCGAGTATTTCCGCAGCCAGCGCCAGATCATCATCGACACCGAGAAGCTGATCAAAGAACAGAAAACACTGAGCAGGGCTGTGTTCGAAGAGCGCGGCAACAACCTGGGCGTGGACCAGAAGCTTTTGCGCTTGCGCTATGGCAAGTTTCTGGGCGAGGAGTTTGAGTCAGGTATAGGACCGGGCGGCGGCATACCGGAGGGAGAAGAAGGTCACGAAGAAGAGCACTTCGCAGGTGATGGTCACGACCACCCGGAGTTTAAGGACCAGACCAGTGTAGAGGCCTTGCTCGACCCCTACCTGCACAAGCACGATCAGGAGGAGGCGGCCACTTTCTTTGAGCCCGCCGTGAAAGCCAAGCTGAAAGGCGCATTGGCACAGATGTGGGAGGCTGAACTGCGGCTGCGCACCCATCGCCCGAAAGAGGCGCTGCCTTACGAGTACAAAGCATTGCGCATGCTCAAGGAGGTGCAGCAAAGCACCCGCGCCTACGCCGCCAAAACAGGATTCGATCCGCCGCCACTCAAAGAACCCGAAAAGCGACTGACAGGTGACTTAAGCAAGATAAAAGCTCCGACGGAGCGCCGGACGATAGAGGCCGAAACCAAACTCCCAAACACCCGCAACGCGTTAAAGTGGCTGGAACGGCAAAAACAAGGCAACAGGTATAGCCAGCAGGACGTGGCGCTACTCGAGCGGGCAGGACGGGAACTGGCCCAGGAAGCACTGGCCAAACCGGGTCGCTACCTCCGCGCCATGCAGGACCTCCGTACCCTTATCGCCAATATCAACGCCGACCGTCCGCTTTGCAACAATTGTCTGATAACGGTAGAGCAGGCTTGGTACGAACTTTTGCCGCCAGCCAAGCCATCGTCTCAGAAGCAGGGCACGACGAAGAGCAGACTGGGGAGAGAGTATCTGGAGCAGTTAGAAAAATAGAGATTTAAAAAATTTATAATCAGTAGTTTATCAAACAACATTACCATGAAGATCATCCTGCTAGCCCTTGGTACTTTACTCTTTCTTGTTGGTTGTAGCGATAAAAAACAGACAGTCGCCGAAGAGTCGGATTCTGTTACTGCGCCAGAAATCAGGGAAGCTTCGCTCGCAGATTACAGGTCGTATTTCAAGTACACAGATCTGGATAGTTTTGCCATAGACAGTTTTAACTGGGAGAACCGCATAGGGCAGTACAAGGAGCTTGATAGCACGTCCTTTAATCTGGTGTGGCAAAATAGCAAGCGGGTCTTTTTAGGGCAGGACTATGACCGCGACTACTTCCACTCCTGGCAGAACAGAAACCCGGATTTTACAGAATTTACCGTCCTGACACAGGATGAATCAAGTTACTGTGACCTGCTACACTATCTGATTTACGATAAAAACGGAAAGGCCATTGATAGCTTTATAGCCGCTGCTGGCTGTGGAGATGGTGGCTGGGGTTTATACTCTTATGGCAAGTTTATATCCAAAGACACCTACGAAGAGACAACGGTTGAAACAGAAATGGTGGAGATCGATTCAGTTACTAACACAGAAGTTGTGGAGGGCGACTCCACAGTTACACATTACACCATTGGGCCGGATGGACGGGTTACTCAGAAAGAGATTTCAAAGACGCCCATACGACGCATCTATAACTAAAGCAGCTGCGCGATAAATGATTATCAACCAATGACACTATACCTTCCATACCTGTTTGCGATCCTAGCCGTGCTGTTGCTCGGCTGGCTGGCGTGGCGACGGCCTGACCGCAGGCGGCTGGTGTGGCGACTAGTAGCCAGTGCGGTGGCAGGTATAAGTCTGGTGCTGTTGCTTTTTCCTCCAACTTATCAGCGGGCGCTTAATCCGGGTACTGCTATTTTACTGACTGAGGGATACGAGCCTGACTCGCTTCGTGCGCTATTGCAAAAATTGGAGCCAAGTCCGCTGGTCTATACCTATAAAACCGAAGCCCCAAAAGCAGCCGCTATACCTGACTTGTATACCTTCCGACAGCAACAACCAGAGGTACAGATGGTGCATGTTTTGGGTTATGGTTTGTCAGAGCAGGAACTACATGTGCTGCAAAACACTACTGTGGTACCGCACCTATCCGACTTGCCCACAGGTATAGCGGCTATCACGTGGCCGGAGAGAATTACCCTTGGAGAACAGGTTCAAGTAGCGGGGCGTTATACCCAGGCAGCTGATCAAACAACAACCCTATACCTGCAGGCCGCTGGACAGGCGCAGGATTCTGTTACTTTCAAAGAAGCCGGCCAGCATACCCTCCAGCTGCGCAATTCCCCGAAGCAGGAAGGCCGCTATACCTATGCCTTGGTGGCAAAGTCAGCAGATAAGAGCGATACGCTGGGCCAGGTGCCTATACAGGTATATCCGGCCACAAAACCAGCTGTATTGCTGGTGTCGTCTTTCCCGCTGTTCGAGTTCAAATTCCTGAAAAACCATCTCGGGCAGTTGCAGCATAAAGTAGCCCTGCGCAGTACGGTTAGCAAGGGGATGCACCAGAGCGAATGGCTCAACATGCCCCAAACCGACCTGAGCCGTATCACGCCCAAGTTACTGCAGCAGTTTGATGTGGTGATCATAGAGCCGCAGGCTTTGCAGGAGCTCAGCAGCGCCGAGCGGACCGTCCTGCAACGGGCCGTTACCGAAGATGGATTGGGTGTGCTGACCGTCGCCGGTGAGCAGCTGGGTAACCGCTCCACCGCCTTCTTCACTAGTTTCCAAAGCAAGCGCCTATCGCAGCAGGACACCCGAAATGCCCGGGCAAACTGGACAAACGGTGCAGCTGCCGCTATACCTGTGTCGCCTTATACTTTGGTGAGCAGCCAGGTGGTGACAGGGCTGATAGAAGAGCAGAACAACAACCTCCTGGCAGCCGGCCGAAAAGCAGGCTGGGGCACGGTGGCGCTTTCGGTGGCGCCGCAAACGTTCAGTTGGCAGCTCGAGGGCAAGCAAGACACCTACGCCAGCTACTGGGCGCACTTGCTTTCGTCGGTGGCCAGGCGGGAAGTACGGGAAAAGTTCTGGCAACTGGCCAAACCGCAGATACCGCAGGTGCACCAGCCGCTCACCTTAAAACTTACCGATCATACCCTAACCAATCCGGATGAAACTCCTAAAGCCACTGTCAGAAGCACTGCCGACACGACACAGACAGGTATAGCTTTGCAGCAAGGCATACACCAGCCAGAGGTATACGAAGGGACTTTTTGGCCAAACCGTCCGGGCTGGCATGTGGTGGAGTCAGCAGGTATAGAGCCGTTTTATTTTCTGGTGCAGGATACTGCCGCATGGCACCATCAGGGTATACAGGCCAGACGGGAAGCGACATTGCAGTTTGCGGCGCAGCCACGAAAAGCGGAAGCAACCGACTCGACGGCCTATGCCCAGGAGCAGGTTCCTGTAATCTGGTTTTTCCTGCTGTTTGTGATCAGCAGTGGCTTTGTGTGGCTAGAGGAGAAGCTGTAAACTTTCTGCAGAACCCGTGCCTGGTGTGATCTGTAATGCTGCAGGCCGTTTTGGCTATTTATCTTTCGACAGGTATAGGCTTCGCCGCAAAAGTATCCAGCAGCTGGATCAGATCCGGTATGCACTCCAGGTTCAGGGTATGGCCTACGTGAGGCAGAATCTCCAGCTCACCGTGCGGCAGTGCCTGGTACATGGCGCGTCCCATCTCTGGGGTGCAGAGCATGTCCTCTTCGCCGTGCACCACCAGCACCGGTACCTGCACTTTCCTGAGTTCTTCCAGGTAGTTGCCGCTTTCCTCGGTGGCGCGCACCAGTTTGAGCAGTCGCTCCGGGGTGGGGCTTTGGCTCGTTTTGCTGTTTTTGAGGTTCTCTATGGTAATGATCGGGTTCAGAAAATAGCTACGGCCCAGCACAAAAGGCAGCATCACATCAAGCATTAGCGGGTAGCCGCCTGCCAGCAAAGCCTGTTTCCAACTGGCCCCAATGGCGTCGAAATAGGCGTCTTTGTACGGGAAAGTGGAGAGCAGTACGCCCCGCTGAACCAGTTCCGGATGATTCACCAGAAAACGCTGCGCCACCGCACCGCCGTAGGATATACCCACCAGTATGGTGTCAGCTGGCAGCTGCAGGTTCTTAAGCAATTCGGCCACATCGGCAGCGTGCCCTTCAAAACTGCGGTGTTCCGGCGCTTCACCTGACTGCCCCTGAAACAGCAAATCGACCAGCACCAGCCTGTACTTTTTGCCCAGCGCGTGCACCAGCCCCGCCCAGGCCGCTGTCGACTGCGACAGTCCGTTCAGGAAAACCAACGCCTGGGTGGCGTCATTGTTTCCGTGCAGTTCGTAGTGTAGTTCCAGTCCGTCGGGGAGGCGATGTCTCATAGTACTATGGGTTTAAGATGGAGGGATGAAGGCCAAATCTAAAGGAAAGTTCCGAAAGGCAACGTGCGAGGTATGGCCAAACCGTACCTGCATCAGGTGTAGGCACAAATTTTCGTGGTGAACTTCTTATGAAAACCGGCTGTCTATACCTAAGCTATTTGCCCTGCCTATATAACTGGTGGGCTTTCGCAATGCCAATGGCAACCAACCTATACCTCATGCTCCTTGGACATTGCTCTTCCGGATTTCCGAATCCGGAAGCAAACTACTGGGGATTTTCTAATCCACGTGCCCCGTAAAACGCGAATTACAAATCCGCGACAGGTACATTTCAGATTTATCAATCCGAAATAGCATTCGGTACGACACCGCTGGCGCGAGCTCGCAGCTCGTGTCTGAACCTTTCTATGCAGCTCTACCTTCAGAAATTAACTGTGCGAGATGCAAGCTCGCACTAGCGGAGCACAGACTGAGGCAACCAAAGTCCGCCAGATAGCGCACTCTCGCGGTACGCGAGCAAGGACTTAACAAATCTCGCCTTCCAGCTGCAGTTGCTTATCCGTGGCCTGTTCAGGTATAACCAGCGGCACGGTAAAGTAAAACCGACTGCCCTGGCCTAATACTGTATCTACCTGTATAGTGCCCCCGTGCCGCTCCACAAAATCGCGGCAAAGCAGCAATCCCAGGCCCGTTCCTTTCTCGTTCACGGTGCCTTTAGTAGCCATAGCAGGCGTCTCCAGTTTAAAGAGCGTCGCCAGCACATCGGGACCGATACCTGTGCCCTGGTCGGTCACGGCAATCGTCACCATGCTGCCAGCGCCTTCTTCAACATCTACTTTTATAAATCCACCCGGGTACGAGAACTTGATGGCATTGTGCAGCAGGTTCCGCACCACGAAGTCGAGCATGTGGGCGTCGGCGCGCACTTGCAGCGCGGACGGCACCTGTACCTGCCAGGTAATCTGTTTGGTATCGGCCGTATCTTTAAGCAGGGCCACGTTGCGGTTCACTAGTTCTGCCAGCGGCAGTGCTTCCGGCTCAAAGCGCACATGGTGGCCCGAGGCTGTCTGGGCCGTCGACCATTGCAGCAGGTTTTCGAGCAAGGCCTGCAGGTTGCGTACCGATACCTGCGTGTGGGTGGCCAGTTTCTGCATCTGGTCCGGCTTCATCTTGTCCGAGAAGTTCACCAGTATGTTCAGGAAAGACTCCAGTGTGGCCAGCGGCGTGCGGATGTCGTGCGAGATGATGGAGAAGAAGCGGTCTTTGAAATAGTTGAGCCGGCGCAGCTTGTGCTCCGAAGCCTTGAGCTTGCGCACTGTGTCTTTCAACTCCTGCGTACGGTGTCGGAGGGCTGCCGTGCGGTTGGCCACCATCACTTCGAGCTCGTTTTTCTGTTGCTCGATCAGCAGCTTGCGCTCCGTTTCCTTTTCACGCTCCAGTCGCTCCTTTTCGAGCACTTTGGCATTCAGCTCACTTGTTACAGTGTTCAGCCTGTAGGCCAGACCGAGCGAGAACAATACCACCTGCGCCACTATACCTACCTGCGCTGCATACACCGTTACGATGTTGTCCGGCACCAAATGGTTCTCTTTCAGGATGAAAAGCAAAGCTCCCACTACGAAAAATACGTTGGCGATCAGGAAGTAAAGTGCCGGCCTATACCCCTGGCGCAGCGATTGGATGCTGGTCAATACCATCGCCACCAGCACCAGGCCACCGATAATGCCGATCAGACTCACGCAGGCCTGCAACAGGTCGAGCGGCGTGAGGTACGAGAGCAGGCCCATCCCCACCGGCAGCATGTAGAGCAGTGCCAGCAGCGTCAGCATTTTGTCCCAAACGGGCATGGTGCGCTGGGTGTTGAGGTAATGCCGTGTGAAGAGCACCCGGAACAGGCCGTTGAACGTGACAATGAACGGGAAGCTGTGCGCATTCCAGAGCGGGGCGTTTGGCCAGAGCAGCTCTAGCGCAAAACCGTGGTAGAACATAAAGTACAGCCCCGTGCCCAGCAGCGCCAACACGTAGTACAGGTAACTGCGGTCCCGCACCGAGGCAAAGAGCACCAGGTTGTAGAGCGTCATCACGAGGATAATGCCAATGAAAATACCCTGCCCGAAAAGCCTGTCGCTGTTGGTGGCACTCACCTGATCCGGTGGCAGCAGTTGCACCCGCAGCGCCTGTGGTTTGTAGAGATTGATGTCGCCCTGCAAGCGCAGGTATAGCGTGGTAGTGCTGTTGGGCAGCAACTCCAACCGGAGGTAGGGTTTGTAAGAAGGCACGTCCCGCTCCCCGATGGGTAAAAGCTGGCCTGTGCGCTTTAAGGTATGGCCTGTTTCGTTTTGCTGATAAAGCTCCAGGTGGCTCCAGTCGCCGGCATAAAGCAGGCGCGTCTGTTCGCGGTTGGTAGCGTTGCGCAACACCACCCGCACCCAGTGCACTGTCCTGCCCGACTGCAGCACGGCATCGGTATCGTTTGTTGTAAAGCGTTTCGTTTGAACCTCGTCAACCGTCAGTGCCGCGCCCGGGTCGTGGTATACCTGCAGTGCCTCCGCTATGCGCTGCTCCGAAGCCATCACATCCACCGTATCGGGCGCCTGCGCACGGGCCTGCAGCGCTGCCAACAGAAAAAACAGCAAGGCGAGCACCCTGAAAAGGCGACGCGAACAGCAGGTGGAGGAAGGCGCAAGCATACGTCAATTTACAAAATAATCTCAGTTCAGCTATACTTAGGAAGTATAAGAGGCTATTTTGATTTTATTCATTGAGCTGCAAAGATCTTTCGGAACCTGGATTCATCTCTTTCCCGCGCCATAGCGCTGCTATGCCACTCAAAAGGAGCCCCCCCGGAACCCTGAATACCCTTTTTCGCTTCCAACAATAAAAGCAATACAGCCTTATAGAGATTTCGCCAATGGAAACCTTTTGCTATATTGAGGAGCTATACCTGACTGATTTTACTCACACCTATACCTATGGCCCGGCTCAAATTACTGATTGCAGAAGATGATGTGGTCATTGCCCAGAACCTGTCGCTTTCGCTGGAGTCAATGGGCTACCAGGTGTGCCAGGCGGTGAGCTCAGGCGAGGAGCTGCTGCTGCAGGTACACCAGCATCAGCCAGACCTGATCATTCTCGACATTACCCTGGACGGCAAGCTCGACGGCATCGAGACCGCTGCCATGTTAGCGAAGGCCACCAAGGTGCCCTTTATCTTTATGACCGCTTTTTCGGATAAGGACACCATCGACCGCGCCAAGCAAACCAACCCACACGCTTACCTGGTGAAGCCTTTTGATGCCCGCACCCTGCAAAGCAGCATCGAACTGGCCATTCACAACGCCGGCACCCGGCAACTGCAGCCCACAGCTATACCTGCCCTGCCCACCGATACTGTGGAAGCCGATAATTTCCTGCTGCACGACGCGCTGTTTGTGAAAGTGCGCAACCGCCTCGAGAAAGTGATGCTCGAAGACATCATATGGGCCGAAGCACAGGACATCTACTGCAACATCAAGACCCGCACGCACCTGCACCTGGTCAGCCAGAGCCTCAAAAACCTGGAGCAGCGCCTGCCCGCCAGCCAGTTTATGCGCGTGCACCGCTCCTACATCGTGCAACTCACCGCCATCGAAGCCATCGAAGACAACAACATCCTCATCGGCGGCAAGCAGATCCCGATCGGCAATACCCACCGCGAAGCCTTGCTGAATCGATTGCAAATATTGTGAGTTAGAAAGGTAGAAAGTTAAAAAGGTAGGAAGTGTATCTGAAGTGCCGTTACACGGTAATGTCGTGGTACTACGCAGCATGGCAGTTCTTGTAGGGATGGGTCGCGACCTGTCCGAACCGTGCGCAAACAACTTGACAGTGATCAGTCACTAAATAAACCATCAACTACCAGCAATCAACAATTTAACAATTCACTCATCCCCTCAATAACTCATCCCCAAACTCACTCATTCACCAACCCACTCAATCACTCAATTAAAATCCACCTTCCCCTCCTCCAATTTCACCTCGAAAAAAACTGATTTGGCAAGTATAGGCTTCTGTCAATGTTTATTATTAGCTAAATTAATTCAATATTTCCTTAGCAATAATACCATCAAGCATGAATAGTCTGGCATCATCGGAGCTTGTTACGGCTGGTTGGGTACTCGTACTCGCCTACGCAGGCATTATCCTGTTTTTTGTGATACGTGGGGCGCTGCGCATCCGCACTATCTCTGACTATGCGCTTGGCAGCGTGGCTTTCTCCCCGCTGGCGGTTGGGTTGGCGCTGGCTGCTTCCATGACGAGTGCTGCCACCTTCATCATCAACCCGGGTTTTGTGGCGCTGTATGGCATCAGTGGGGTTATCTCTATGGCCATTGCATTGCCTGTCGCGGCGCTGGTGTCGTTGGTGGTGCTAACCAAGGGTTTTCGCAAAATGGGCACTGCCGTGAAAGCGCAGACCATGGCCCAGTGGATGGGATTCACCTACAAAAGCCGCGGCTATGCCATGTTCTTCGCGTTCCTGTCGTTGCTGCTGATCACGTTCATCGTGCTCATCTGCGTCGGGCTTACCAAGGTGCTGGCCAGTGTGCTCAACGTGAACGAGCTGCACATGTGTGTCGGCATTGTGGTGTTCGTGTTTGGCTACATGATGTTCGGGGGCGCCAACTCCATGGTGTATACCAACATGATCCAGGCGGTGTTGATGCTGATCGTAGCCTTTATATTGCTGGGTTCCGGCTACGAGCACTTCAGCAATGGGGTGCACGGCTTCCTGGACAAGCTGGCGGCCATCGACCCTTTGCTGGTGTCACCCACCAACCCCGAAAGCTTCCTCTTCCGCGATAATTTTGAGATCATTTTCTGCCAAATGATTATCGGCGTGGCCATCGTTTGCCAGCCACACATCATCACCAAATCGCTGTTGCTCAAGAATGAAAAGGATGTCAACCTATACCTGCTGACGGGCTTGCTCGCGCAGGGCCTTTTCTTCCTGGTCGTGTTCGCCGGCCTCTACGCCCGCCTTTCCTTCCCTGACCTGACGGTAAATGGCCAGGAGCTGCCCGTGGACAGCATCATGTCTGCCTACGTGGTGCAGGAGTTTCCGGTATACATGGGCCTGCTGGTGGTGCTGGGGCTGATCTCGGCGGGGCTCTCTACTTTAGAAGGCCTTATCCAGTCGCTCTCTATCACCATCACCTCCGACATCCTGGCCCCGATCGTGGGTGAAGGTATCACCAAAAGAGGCGTTGTAGTAAACCGACTCGTGATTGTGGTGCTGGCGGCTGTCACCATCTGGCTGACATTTGACCAGTTGCAGAACCCGAACCTGAGCGTGGGCATTTTCGCGCAGAACGGGGTATACGCCTACTTCTCGGCCGCCTTCGTGCCGGTGCTCTTTGGCATGTTCCTGCGCCGGGTACCGCTTATTGCCCCGGTAGCGGCATCCATCACGTCGGTGATCGTGCATTTTGGCGTGTACTACGGCGGCCTCACCACCTACATGCAGGCACCGGTGCGCAACCCAGGTATAGCCGCCGCATTGGCCATACTGGCTTCGGTGGTGGTGGGCCTTATCTTTTACTACGCCTTCCGAAAGCCAGCTACTGCGCCGGCAACAGAAAACACTTCACTTTTAACAGAACCGACTTATGAAAGTGAACTCAAAAACTAGGCTAATATTGGCAGCTTTTGGCTTGCTATACCTGCACACGGCCTGCCAGTCAGCGCAGCCTGCCGCCACCGCGACAGGTATAGACAAGGCCACCGGTATGGCAACAGCCAGCACCGAAGCGACTGCCGTTGCCCCCGCTGCCGACCCTGTGTTCGAAGGATTGAGCTACAAATATGCGGTCAAAAAAGTAACGTTACCCAACGGCACCAAAGTGGCTTATACCGACCAAGGCAAGGGTTCCGAAACGCTGATCTTCATTCACGGACTGGGCAGCTACCTGCCTGCCTGGGACAAGAACGTGGCCGAGCTGAGCCAGCACTACCGCTGCATCGCCATCGATCTGCCCGGCTACGGAAAGTCCGACAAAACAGGTATAACGGCCGGTATGGCCAGCTACGCCGACAATGTGCTGGCCCTGATGGATGCGCTTCAACTGGAGCAAGCTACCCTGGTCGGACACTCCATGGGCGGACAGATCGCCCTTACGGCCGCTCTGAAGGCACCGCAGCGCATCAAACACCTGGTACTGGCCGCACCGGCAGGTATAGAAACCTTTACCGAGCAACAGAGACAACTCTTTAAGATGACCGTGACGCCGGAAAGTGTGCAGAAGACCACACCCGAGCAAGTGACGACTAACTTCAAAGTGAACTTTCACCAGATGCCTGCCGATGCACAGTACATGATCGACGACCGTCTGAAAATGGCTGAGTCAGCTGAGTTCGGGGCCTACAGCAAAGCCGTGGCGGGCAGCGTGGCGGCCATGGTCGACGAGCCAGTGTACGAGCAGTTGCCGCAGGTGCAGGTGCCAACGCTACTCATTTTCGGCGCACAGGATGCCCTGATACCCAACCGTTACCTCAACCCAAACCTAACCACACAGGCCGTAGCCGAAACCGGACGCGACCGCATTCCCAACAGCCAGCAGGTGATCTTACCCGAAGCGGGGCATTTCCTGCAGTACGAGCAAGCTGGAGCCTTTAACAAAGCCATCCGGGATTTTCTGAAATAGCATCTAAACCTTAACCTTAATTATCTAACCTAATTATCATGAAAAAAATTTACTCACTCCTGTTCGCACTCCTGGCAGTGACACAGGTAGCACTGGCCCAGAGCGGCAGTGTCAAGGGCCGCGTGCTCGGGGCCGACACCAGGGAGCCCCTGACGGGCGCCACGGTGCTGCTCGAAGGAACCACCAAAGGCACCTCTACTGATGCTGCCGGCGAGTTCAGTATCATGGATGTGCCAGCCGGCACTTATAACATGCGTATTTCCTATGTAGGCTATACCTTCCCAAGGCAGTCCGTAACGGTTACGACCGGCGGTACCACCGACATCGGCACCATATCGATGAACACCACCAATGTGGTAGGCGAGGAGATTGTGGTAACCGCTTCCCGTCGTCCTGAAAAGCTGACCGAGGCGCCTGCCGCCATCAGTGTGATATCCTCGCGCGACCTGACCGAGCTACCGTCTTTCAACGTGGGCGAGTTGCTCAACAAGGTACAGGGTGTGGAAGTGGTTCGCTCTGGGGTAGCTGGTATCGGTATCAATGCCCGTGGCTTCAACAATGCCTTCAACGTAAAGATGTTCCAGCTCACCGACGGCCGTAACTCCATGCTGCCGGGTGGTACAGGGCTTCCGGCCGGTGTTTACAATACCGTGATCAAAGAAGACATTGAGCGGGTAGAAGTGATCCTGGGCCCGTCTTCGGCGCTGTATGGCCCGAACGCGCACAACGGTATCATCAACACGATCACCAAAGATCCGCGTCTTCACCCGGGCACTACTGTCACGATCGGTGCCGGTAACCAAAGCGTACTCTCGGCCCGTGCCCGCCATGCCGGGGTAATCAACAGCAAGTTTGCCTACAAAGTGAATGCAGAATACACGCAGGGCAAAGACTTTGAATTCATCGACACTGTTTACAACGCCACACTGGGTGCTTTGCCTGAGTACGATGTGGACTTTAACTTCAACTTTAAGCGTGCCAGCGCCGCCGTGTATTACAGCCCGACCCAAAACATGGACGTGATCCTGGACTATGGTATCGGACAGGGCTCGAACATCGGCGTGACTAACAACGGCCGCAACCAGATCGATGGCTGGACCTTCCAGTACCTGCACGGCCGCATCGTAACGCCACGCATTTTCGCGCAGGTATACAACACCTGGAACGATGCCGGCGATACCTACCAGATCAACGCCCGCACGAATAACTACTATACCTTGCGTGCCCTAGGTCAGTCGCAGGAAGTAGCACACGAAAAGTCCAAGACAGGTGCTGCCAAAGGTGAGCTATACCCTAACTCTCCGGCCATCGCTTTCCCGGGCTTCATCGACAAGAGTCACCGTTTGAACGGAGAAGTGCAGTACAACAACAGCTACGGTGGTTTTGATGTGATCACGGGTCTTAGCTTCCAGCGCGACGTGGCCTACAGCCGCCAGACCTACCTCGATGACCGCAACGGAGACATCATCCTGAACCAGTACGGTGCTGTTGCCCAGATCGAGCGTGCCCTTGGTGACCGTGTACGCGCTGTGCTAGGTGGACGCATCGACCGCCACGACAACTACGGCACGCAGTTCAGCCCGAAAGCCGCCCTGACGCTCAATGCATTGGCCGGTACTTTCAGAGCCACTTACGGCCGCGCCTATGCGGCTCCTTCCATCCAGTTCCAGGAGTTTTACCTGAACAACGGTGCCCTGGCCATCCTGGGTAGCGGCGCCGGCCTGACCATACAGAACACCGAGACTGGTGCCACCCGCGAGATCCCTAAACTGGAGCCGGAGCGTGTGCAGACCTTCGAACTGGGCTACAAAGGCACCCCGACCGACAAGTTTTATGTGGACCTAAGCACCTGGTATTCTATGTCGGAGGACTTTATCTCGCCACTGACTGGCATCACCCCACTTATGGGCAAAGAGAAAGTGATTCGCAAAGGCAGCGAAGATGTAACAGAAGCGGCTTCTAACGCACTGAATTACTACCTCACCTACCTGAACTATGGTAATGTGAACTCGTGGGGTACCGACCTCGGCCTGAACTATTACCTGAACAACAACTTCAGCATCGGCGCCAAGTACTCCTACTTCAACTCTGATATTACAGACCGCGACAACCTGGACAACGACGCGAATGGTGATGGCAAAGTGGTTCCTGCCGAAAGCAGCCTCAACGCACCAAAGCACCGCTACAATTTCAACTTCACGGCCCGCGACCTGTTCAACAACAAGTTCTTTGGCTCGGTAAACGTGCGCATTCTGCCAGAGTATAACTTCTACTCCGGTTCGCAGGTAGCTGCTAAAGAAAACCAAAATAAGCGCGTGGCACCGCTTCTCTATAATTACGGACCGCTGGGCGGCTTCACTTCTGTGGACCTGAGCGCCGGATACAAATTCACACAAATGATCACCCTGGGTGCCAGCGTAACCAACCTGTTCGATACTGAGCAGCGTGAGTTTGTGGGTTCGCCAGTAATCGGCCGCCTCTACTCAGCTGAGCTGCGCTTCGACTTTGGTGGCAAAAAGAACAAAAACGACGTTAGGTAGATTAGATTAAGGTGAAGGCAGGGCGCCCCGCAAGGGCGCTCTGTTTTTTTGCGTTAAGTATTCAACTCTCAGGTTTTCACACATGAAGAATGCAATCATTACAGGGGGCACGAGTGGCATAGGCTTAGGTATAGCTCGTCTTTTTGCCGCCCAAGGGTATAACTTACTCCTGAACGGGCTGGAGAAAAATGGCCAGCAGATCGCCGATGACCTGGCACAGGAGTACAAAGTAAAGGTTATGTTTTCGTCCGCCAACATGCAGCAGCCCGAGCAGATCCGGGAGATGGTGCAGCAGGCAGAACAGGAGTTTGGGCAAGTCGATGTGCTCATCAACAATGCAGGTATACAATATGTCGCTCCAGTCGATGAATTTCCGGAAGATCGCTGGGATGCCATCATCGCCATCAACATGTCGGCCACTTTCCATACTTCCAAAGCCGTTTGGCCAGGTATGAAAGCCCGGGGATTCGGGCGCATCATCAATATTGCATCGGCGCATGCGTTGCGTGCTTCCGAGTTCAAGGTAGCCTATGTGGCCGCGAAACACGGAGTGGCAGGTATAACGAAGGTGCTGGCGTTGGAAGGTGCCCCGCACGGCATTACGTGCAACGCAATCTGCCCAGGCTATGTACGCACCCCGCTGGTAGAGGCCCAGATCGCTGCCCAGGCGCGCGCCCACCAGATGTCGGAAGCCGAAGTGATTGAAAAGGTGATGCTCAAAAAACAACCCATCAAGCAATTTGTAGAAGTGAAGGCACTCGGCAACCTGGCGCTATACCTAGCCTCTGAGTCTGCGAGCCAACTGACAGGCGCCATGCTGCCTGTGGATGGGGGGTGGTCTGCCCAATAAGAGACAGCATGGCGCTATACCTGCTAATCTCAAAATCAGGTATAGCACCTCTCAACAGCAATGCTATACCTGCTTGCGACAGGGAAAGTACCGGGTAAGAGAACTTTAGACAAAAGACGGATTCGTAAAGCATTTTGATTCAGCAAACGATCTGCAACAGCATGGTCTGTTATACTTCAAATTAATTCTACTTGGCTGTACTAAAGCATTGTTATACCTTGTCAAGGCGGCTATACCTTATCTCAAGCCATAACCTGCTCAAAGCAAAGGCCACATGCAAAACGTAACCCGCGCATGATACAGGAGATTCCGATCTTATGCCAGTTGCAAAACAAAAGCCCCGGCTCTCTCAGGAGTGCCGGGGCTTTTGTTTAACCTTAATTTATTACTTGCTGATAATCTTGAACTCGGTACGACGGTTTACCTGATGGTCTTCCTCCGAACACTCCACAAAGTCAGCACACTTGTTACGCAGCCTGGTCTCGCCGTAGCCTTTTGCTACCAGTCGTTTACGGTCTATACCTTTCGACACGATGTAGTCTACGGCAGCCTGGGCCCTGCGCTCTGACAGATCCTGGTTGTACTTGCGGGTCTGGCGGCTATCGGTGTGCGAGCTCAGCTCGATGCGAATCGTTGGGTTGGCTTTCAGGATACGCACCAGTTTGTCCAGTTCGATGGCGGCGTCCGGACGAATGTCATGCTTGTCGAGGTCGTAGAAAATGTTTTCCAGTACGATCGGCACGTTCGGCGTGTCGCGGTACATAATCATCTCCACCAATAGCGAGTCGATGCTGAAACGGCAATCCGGTGTGAAGAGGATCGTCTGCGTCAGGTAGCCTTTCTTACTGCCACGGATCGTGTACTGCATGCCCGCCTCCACTTTGTAATTGAAGTTACCAGTTGAGTCGGAGTGTGTCTCCACCATTGTACCCATGTTCTCTTCGAACAACTGAAGGAGCACATTGTCCACCATCACGCGCTTCTTGATATGTGTTCCCGGCTGATCGACCGTTTCGTAAGTCTGGCCCACCAGCGTACACTCCACGTTCACCTCCCTGAACTTGTAGATATTGTCGTAGCCCTTTTCGCTCGTTCTGCCTGATGACAACCACCCATTTGTTCCGGAGCTATCTACTACTATACCTAAGTCATCGCGTGAGGTATTAAGTGGGTACATTAGGTTCTGCACGCGCGTCCAGCTGCCGTGCTCGCCTTCTGCTCTGAAGATGTCAAGTCCGCCCAGACCCACGTGCCCGTCAGATGAGAAATAAAGTTTGCCATCGCCTCCGATGCTCGGGAAGCTTTCGCGGCCGCTCGTGTTGATCACTTCGCCTGCGTTCACCGGCTCGCCCCAGTTACCGTCCGGCTGGCGCTCGCTGTAGTAGATGTCTGTTTCACCCACCCCTCCCGGCATATCCGACACGAAGTAGAGCAATTTTCCGTCTGGCGTAATGGCCGGATGACCAACCGAGTACTCCTGCGGCTTGTTGTACTTAAAGGGTTTCACATCAACCCACTCATCGCCATTGCGGCGTGCCATAAAAATCTCATGGCGGTTAATGTTACCGCCTTTACCATCCCCTCTATTTACCCAGCTGGTAGGGTCTGTGTTTACTTTGCTCTGGCTGCGCTTTACACTGTTGGTTCTTGTAAAGTAAAGCATGTTTTCCTTCGGCAGGAAGGCCGCCGGTCCGTTGTGGATGTCTGTGTTGATCTCCTTGCTGAGCGGGCTTGGGTCGTTCCAGGTAGAGTCTTCGTTCATGCTGGCGTAGTAGAGCTGCACGAAACCATTGCCCGTCCAGTTAAAGCGCTCCTTTTGCTTGCTCTCGTCAGTCGAAAGCCTGTCCGAAGAGAAGACCATGTCGCCGTTTGGCAGCTGGATTGGGCTGAAGTCGACACCGGAGGAGTTCAGTTTTTGCTCAACAGCAATTTCGTAGGAGAGTGGTCTGTTGGTCCAGAAGTTGGCTGTGTCGCAGGAAGCGGCCTTTTCCATGGCCATGGTGGCCTGCTCCGGCACGCGTCGGGCGTAGGTGGTATAGAGTTCTTTTGCCTTCTCGTAGTTACCGTTGCGCTTGGCCGCTTCGGCATAGTGGTAGATGCTCGCTGGCGTTACATTCTCAAAACCGGCCGCCTGGGCATACCAGAACTCGGCCTCCTTGCTGTTGTTCATCAGGCGATAGCTGTCCGCAATGCGCTCGAGCAGGTAAGCGTCCGGCTCTTTGCGCTCCATTAACTTTTTGTAGGCGTCGAGGGCCAGCGCGTACTCGAAGCTGTTGAAGTACTTATCGGCCTCCTTCATCTCTTTTTTCTGCGCCGCAAGGGGCTGCGCGCATAGTGTTGCCAGAAGAATCAGTAGGTATAGGAATCGTAATCTCATGTCTGCTTTCTGGGTGAATTTAGAAGTATCGTGGGGTCAGCATTCGGTTGTCCTGCTTCTTGAAGAAGGAGTAGCCCAATGAAATCTCGTGGCTGGCGTGCTGGCGCAGGGCGTTCAGGCTCACATCGTAAGAGTAGCCCAGTCGCAGCTTTGGCGTTACATACAATTGCGCGATGGCAGCCCAGGCGTTACGGCGGTCCAGTTCGTACTCGTCGGAGAAGTTGTTGTGCACTTTCACGGCAGTACGGTACGAGCCGCCCAGCCAGATGCGCTCTCCCAGCAGGAAAAAGGCATTCAGGTCCAGGCTGGTCGGGCTGTTGAAATCCTCTTTCACCAGGAAACTCGGCTTGAAGATAAGCGTCGATGAAAGATCCATTACATAGCCCGCTGAAAGGAAGTAATGGCGGTTCGGCATGGTTACCTCCGGGTTGTCACCCCCCGTGTTCACCAGGTTGGCTACTGAAAGACCTGTATAAAAACGCTCTGTGTTAAAAAAGGCGCCAATACGAAAGTCCGGCATCAGCTCCGAAACTTTACCCGGGTTGATCGCCTGGTCAGGGCGTGTGTTGCCCGTGTTGAGCTTGCTGCCATCGAGGGTATACTGTGCCAGTCCGGCTGCAAAGCCGAGGGCCAGCTTCGCGGTTTCGCTCATTCGCAGGCGCACGGCCAGGTTGCCGTGCAGACCCATCTGGCGCTGAGCCCCCAGCTCATCGTTCATGGCGTTGAGACCGAAGCCCAGCAGCCCGCTGCGCGAAGAACCGTCCACGCTGAAGGTCTGCGTGGTGGGTGCCCCCTCTATACCTACCCACTGGCTGCGGTGGGTCAGGTTGGCGTTGATAATCTCTTTGCTCCCCGCGTACGCCGGGTTGATGATCAGCTCGTTGAAGATGTACTGTGTATATTGCGGTGCCTGCTGCGCATAGCCCTCCCAGGACAACAGCAATAACACCAGAAGTACCCCTAATTTTCGCATGGTAATCACTTAATTCGTTTGTTTTCTTATCGGACGATCATCACATAACCCTTGTAGGTCTTCTCAGAGCCATCGCACAGCGTAAGGCGAATTAGGTAATAGTAGGTACCCTCCGCCAATTTGTCTCCGTTCCAGTTGTTCTGATAAGCTTTGCTCTTGTATACCTCATTGCCCCAGCGGTTCACGACCACTACCTCGTTATCCGGGTAGTTTGCCAGGTTTCCGATCACCCAGGTATCGTTTTCGCCATCGTTGTTCGGCGTGAACACATTCGGCATAGTCAGGTTGGCCTCACGCATACTTGGGTCTGAGATCATCGTTACCGGATCGCTCTTACACTCGCCATTATCGGCTACCACTGTGATCTCTCCCCTGTTATTACCCTGCATCACGGTGATGACGCTGGTGCCCTGACCTGACAGGATTTCCCAACCGGTTGGCACTTCCCAGGTAAACAGAGCGGACGGGCTGTTCGACTCAAGCTCGAAAGTGGCTATATCCGAGCAGGCAAGCGTGCGGTCTACTATGCGGCTGATCACCGGAAGTGGTCTTGCCGCGACTGCCAGTTTCGTTGCGGCGCTGTTGTCGCAGTCGTTCACGGCTTCTACACTTACTTCGCCTGAGCCTGTGCCTATCTGTACTGTGATCTGCGTGGTGCCATGGCCTGAAGTTATGGTCCACCCGGCCGGCACTTTCCAGGAATAGGAAGCTGCATTGGCAACGGCGTCGATGGAATAAGTGGTGATGCGGGTTGCGCAAGTCAGCGTCTCGCCCTTGATGGCAGTAGGAGCCAGAGGCGGAGACGTCACTACTTCTACCGTCAGCTTCGCATCGGCCGTGGTGCCACAGGCGTTCTGAGCTTTAACTATTAGATCGCCTCTACCCGTTATTTTTACCCTTATGCTGTTGGTACCTTCTCCTTCCAGTATTTCCCAGCCAGTTGGCACTGTCCAGAGGTACGTTTCGGCACCGCTGATAGCAGGTATGGAATAGACGGCATCGGTTCTGCCCACACATGCCAGCTCCGGCCCCTTGATAGCTTCCGGGTTCATGAGCGGACGCTGAGGCTCCGTCAGCAGTTTAACGCTCTGGCTCTTTCCGCAGGAGTTTACAGCGACTACCGATACTTCGCCGCCACCCGTTCCGGCTGTTGCTTTTATCTGCGTTGTACCTTGCCCGGAAGTAATCGTCCAGCCTTGTGGCACTACCCACTCATAGCTAACCGCCGTTGGAACAGCAGCGATGTGGAAGTTAAGGCCCGTTGCATTGCCGCAGTACGATTTGTTGTCGCTTACGATGGCAGATGGTGTGGGAGGAACTGAACCTACCGACTGCACGGTCAGACCGGTAGCAGTGCTTCTGGTTCCGCAATTGTTAACGGTAGCCACGGTCACCTTACCCTGTGTTGCACCGGCTTTCACGGTGACACGTGTTGTGCCCTGTCCTTCTACGATTACCCAGTCTGCACCCGGGAAACTCCAGAAGTAAGATTTTGCACCCTGCACTGGGTCCACAGAATAAGTTTGGTTAAGTCCTGCGCAGTACTGTGCATTCCCGGTTATCGGTCCTGCTTGTGGAGCAGGCACATCAGCCACGGGTGCCACGCGCAGTTTGGCAGGCATACTGTTACCGCAAGGGTTAGAGGCCGTTACGGTAATTTCACCAGCCAATGTACCTACATTCACCACGATTTCCGTGGTACCCTGACCGGACAGGATGGTCCAGCCGGATGGCACGGCCCAGATGTACTCCAGGGTATGGTCTACTGGTGCCAGGGTATAGACAACCTGACTCTGTCCTCTGCATACCTCGTCCGGACCATCGATGGCGAATGGCGTTGCCGGCACTGTTGGGAATGGCCTTACGGCTTTTGTTGCAGGTTTGCTCTCACCGCAAGAGTTTCTCGCAATCACGCTCACATTGCCTGATTGGCTACCGATCGTTACCGTAATGCGGTTTGTGCCCTGTCCACTGTTAATGATCCAGGTTGGAGGCAGTGTCCAGGTATAGCCTTGTGCACCTGCTATCGGATCTATTTCATATACCGTGGTTCTAGCGGTACAGCCAAAATCTTCTCCTTTTATAGCAACAGGAGCGGCAGGAGCGCCCGTTGCAGTTGTTACATCTTTGCGTGTGATACCACTTGCGCCGCAGTCATTAACCGCCTGCACGCGCAACTGACCACCGCTGGCATTCTCGCTCAAGGATACGGTGATTTCGTTTGTGCCCTGGCCTGCCGTGATCGTCCAGCCGTCTGGCACGTACCAGGTATAGCTCGTGGCACCCGGCACCGGCGCTACGGAATACTTTGTACCGACACTGTTCTGACAAACCGGGAACGCACCTGAGATATCACCCGGGTTAACCGGCGGGCCTGGAGTAGGCACCACACTGAATGTTCGTGATGGACTGGTTCCGCAGGCATTTATACCTTTCACGGTTACGGTACCACCTACTCCGTTCGGGTTAAACGTAACGGTGTTTGTTCCCTGTCCTTCGATTAGTGTCCACTCAGTCGGGTACTCCCATACATAATCGGCCACATCGCCGCTGGCTGTCACGCTGAATGTCACTCGCTCTGTGGATACGCAGAAAGGCAGAGTCCCTGACCCGGAGATATTGGATGGCTGGTTTGGTGCCTGCAGGAATGGCTTCACCTCAAGCTCAGCTGCATTCGGGCTCTCGCCGCAGACGTTCTTCGCCTTTACAGTTACTTTGCCGGCTGTCGTTCCTACGCTCACAGAGATTTGCGTGGTGCCCTGTCCGGACACGATCTTCCAACCCGTAGGTACTGTCCATACATAAGAGGTAGCATCCTGAACAGGTCCTATTGAGTAAGTTGCACCTTCTCCGGCACAAACCCCTTCGTTAGCCGTAATAGGCCCAGGTGTCGCAGGTGGATCGGGGTAATTGTTTACTTTCAGGCGGCTGGGAGGGCTGGCGCCGCAACTGTTGTTCACCGAAACCTGTATGAAGGCCTCATCGTTACGTCCGGTTGCCTCCACAGTGATTTTGATAGTTCCCTGACCGCTCGTGATTTTCCAACCGCTTGGCACGTTCCAGGTATAGCCGGTGGCTCCTACTACCGACTCGATGCTATACTCCCCGACAGTTCCTACGCAGAGCTCCACAGCCCCTGTGATAATGCCGGCATCCGGAAGTACTGCGCAAAAGTTAATGTCAACCGTGTTGTTCTGCTGTATTTCGTCTTCGGCCGCGCCTGATATTGTACCGCGCACAAAGCCCGGGCCTGTTTCGTTGATCGTGGCTGTAAGTGTGAGTGTGTAGGTTTGTCCTACTTTCAGGCTCCCGATGTTCCACACCCAATTGTTGTTCACAAGTGAGAAGGTAGAGTTGGGAGCGTCTGTTGTAAAGGTGTGGTTAACGCCTGAGAAGAGAATGGGGGTTACCCGTACGTTTTGGTCATCTACCGGACCCTTGTTGGTGACAGTGAAGGTATAGGTGATGGTCTGGCCCACGATATAGCGGTCAACACCAGCGCTGCCTTCTGTTTTCTGTATCTTGATCTCCAGGTCGGTTGGCAGAAAGAAGTTGTTGTTGTTGAGCCTGACTTCACTTTGCAAGGAGGCAACGCGTCCTCTCACAATCGTACCGTCTCCCAGCGTTACCAGCTGCTTTGCCAGGTATTGACCTTTTATTTCCGCACCATTAGCTACTGTGAGTGCATCCTCTACTACCCAGAACACATTGCCAATTTTAGCATCCCGCATCAACTCGATGTCTACTCCCGCCCCAATGTTGAGGCTGCCTTTGACAATGAAGATGAAAACCGCGTTGGGATTGTTGTTACCATCCAGTGTAATGTCGTTGGTGACAGTGGCATTGCCATTAAACAGGTATACACCCGCGGTATAGGTACGGCCGCCGAGTTCTGGATTGGTTAGTGTTGAAGTGGGGGTTGCCGCAGCAGCTGTGTTGTAAACCGAAGTGGCTGCAGCAAGCGCCGCGTCAGCAGCGGCATTCACGTTCTCGATGCCACGCCACACGGCGCCTGCGTTAAAATTCTGGGCCGGACTCCTAACTGAAGCTACTTTTGCACGAACAATTGTATTCGTACCGCTCTGGTTGAAAACCTTATCGCCAGCTACTACGTTATAGTCGTAAAAGGCCCCCAGTGCGGGCGCTTGTTGCGCATGTACGCCAAATGCAACCAGCCATAAGCCTAGCACTAAGAGCAGGGCTCTACTTAAAAAGCTTGTCATGAAATCAATGAGTATAAGTTTGTTATAGAACCTGGCGTTTAATATTCAACAATTTGCAGCTACGGACGGCCATATCCGAAGCGCTTTTCCTACCATCCCACTTAACCAAATAACCTGCAAGTATATACTTTAAAAAGTACATTACGAAGCTTCAAAAGTATATTGCATATATTTGGGGCTATATTAAGCTCTAAAATTTAACAAAATTTGTTAAGCACCAAATTTTAAGTTAAAGTTTAAACTTAATTACGGCAAAGTCCTATCTTAATTATTTAATCCTGAAACTTGTGTCAGTACAACCCCGCGCCTAGGCGGACTATGCTGATTCAAGCCATTTCAAAATAGTATTTTTTAGACTTGGCTGCAAAAGTAGGCACAATCAGGCACACTCTGTATCAGCAACATAAAAAAAATATTCCTTTACAGTCCCTCCCTGAATTGTATTAAACCGAAAAAATGCGCCTTACCTTACCATACCCATTGCGGACAGATGATACGGCGGTCGTTGAGGAGCTTAAAACCTACTACTACCTCGTGGGTTCCGGCACTTACCCGGTTGAGGCCTGATGTAGTGGCATCATAAGAATATGAGATGTCGATCAGCGGACTAACGTACACGCCTACCATCCCTACTACGGCATCGTTGTGACGGTATGAGGCTCCTACCCAGAAGCGCTCATCGTACAGCGCGCGCAGGTTCACATCCACCGAGAGCGGGCTTGGTGCGGCCAGCTTGAACATGACAGAAGGAATGAGGTCGATGCTACCTCCGGGCGCAATGCGGTAACTACCCGTCAGGAAGTAATGTCGCTGCAGGTCGAGGGACACGTTGTTTTCCTCTGAGGAGCGGAAGGTGCCTGCGTTCTCGAGCAGTTGCGCTCCTGCAAGTCCTACCGAGAAGTTACGGGAGTACACCCACAGTCCCAGCGAAAGATCCAGCACATTCTGATTCACCCGGCCACCACCTATCAGCGGCTCTGCCGGGTTGGTAAACTCCAGCTCCGAACTATTAACAGTATTACGAATAAGGCCAGCCGCCACGCCCGCCGATACATTGATGGTGCGCGTAACAGGCAGGTGGTACGCATAGGTACCCGACAGCCCTGTTCTGCGCAGCGGGCCTGTCTTGTCGGTATGCAAAATAACACCTGCCCCGTGATGTGCCAGCGCCTTCGCATACTTGGTGCTGGCTGCGCCTTTGTTCAGTGGCATATGGGCGGAGACATAGTAGGTAACGGGAGCTCCGTCAAGCCCCACCCACTGCTGCCGGTTACTGATGCGTATGTCAGCGTAATCTTCTATACCTGACAGGGCGGGGTTGAGCAGAAAGTTATTGACCATGTACTGGCTATACTGCGGGCGCTGCTGTGCGAAAGCCTGCGTAACAACACCTACCAATACAACCAACAGGAGAGACAGCTTTTTCATAGTCATTATCTAATAATGGTCACATGCCCTGAAATCGGTTTTTCGGAGCTGTTGAGATAAATGATGTAGTAATAGGTGGCCACTGGCAGCGACTCACCATTGTAGGTGCCGTCCCAAGGATTCGCATAGCCGGTTGAACTGAAGATCTGGTTCCCCCAGCGGTTGAAGATCTCGATGCGGGCATCCGGGTAGTTCTGGATGTTGCCGATCTCCCAGACATCGTTCACCCGGTCTCCGTTTGGCGAGAAGGCGTTCGGCGCCGTGATGGCAGGTATAACCGTCACGGTCACTTCATCGGTCGCCGTACAGCCCTCTTCAGTGGTAATAGTGACTGTATAAGTGGTGGTCACGTCGGGCCTGGCCACCGGATTGGCTACATTGGCATTGCTCAGGCTCTCTGCCGGCTCCCACGCATAGGTCACTCCGCCGGTGGCGCGCAACTCTGCCGGACGGCCTTGAATGATCTCCACATCCGGACCGGCATCTGCTACCGGAGTTACGATGGTTACGCTTACAGTTGTGCGGGTTGCGTTGGCGCAATTGTTATTGTTCCTGGCCTGCACATAGAACGTGGTATTGCGGTCGGGCGCTGGTGTAACGAAGGTAGTACCTACAAACAGGGGTGATCCGCCAGTAGGAGCATCATACCACTCAATGGTATTGCCGTTGGCATTGGCGACGGTTAATGTGGCAGGTTCACCCACACAGGCGCGGGCATTTTGCACGGTCAGGATAGGCGCATTCGGCAGTGGCAACATCGAGATCAGCACTGCCTCTGAGGGATTCTCACAACCGGCCGAAATGGCCACCCGGCGGAACCAGGTATCGCGGGTGAGCACAGGAGGAGCATATCCCGCACCCGTATTCTGACCAGGCGCCGGATTGAAGCCCGCACTCGGCCCGCTGATGCTACTCTCCCAACGATACGTAAATCCACCGCTGCCACCAGAAGGCGTGGTGCCCGTTAAAGGAGCCGGCTGTGTGCCTGAGCAGATCTGCTGTGCTGCTGAAACAGCGTTGCCTGTTATAGCAGGCCGTATGCGTATCTCGACCACATTGCTTTCGTTAGGTGTGCACTGGCCGGATCGCACCACGCGCTGGAAGAAGGTGTTTTGCGTAATAGCGCCTGGGGTATAGCTTTGCTGGTTGTTAGTACCCGGCGCTGGCACGAAACTACCGGCCGTACCTGTACTGCTTGTAAGCCATTCGTAGGTATAGTTACCGCTGCCGCCAGATGGGGCAGAACCCGTGATAGCCCCAGGCGCAGCACCTGAGCATTCGTCCTGGGTGGGCGCTGTGATGGTGTTGTTGGCCAGGGCCGGAAAAACAGAAATCTTGATTGCCTCTGACACTACTGTACAGCCTCCTGACGTAACCGATCTTCTGTACCATGTATCCTGAGATAGGGCGGACGCGAAGGTATAGTTCTCACCGGCACTGTTGCCTGCAGCCGTCACAAATCCAGTATTAGGACCCGTTGTACTCTCTTCCCAAAGGTAGGTATAAGGTTCTCCGCTACCCCCTGTAGGCTTTGAGCCAACTAGTTGGGCTGGCACTTCGCCGCCGCATATCTCCTGGTTGGAGCTGATGGTATTATTCTCGACACGCGGCACCGTTTGTATCTGTATGACATTACTGATGCTTGGCTCACAATCTCCCTGCCGAACGACACGCCGGAACCAGGTCGTGGCGCTGATCGCCTCCGGGCTGTAGTCCTGGTTGTTGTTTACTCCGGAAGCTGCCGTAAAGCCATCATCTGCGCTGGTCGTGCTGATTTCCCAGGTATAGGTATAGTTCGTGTTACTGCCTCCTGTTGGCTCGCTTCCCTCCAGTGTTGCAGGACGATCGCCTACACAGATACCCTGGTCTCCGGTGATGGTATTATCGGCTATACCTGGCACCACATTCACCACAACCGTGGCACGCGGACTTACGCATTGATTTGAATTGACACCTTCCACGTAAAAGTTGGTGGTGGAGCTAAGTGGCGGCGTCGTAAATTGCGCGCCCTCAAATATTGGGGTACCTCCGCTAGGCTCTGTATACCAGCGATAAATGAGGCCAGCTACCGGCCCGGAGGCACGCAAGGTAGTAGTACCACCGATACAAGCTGGCGCAGGCGTAGGCACAGTAGGCGCTGTAGTTAGCGGGGGCAAAACAATAACCTCCTGTTCTGTGGGCCCCTGGAAATCAGATCTGCCGCATTCGTTCACGCCAAGCACCCGCACCCGCCAGGTGCCTATCTGGTTAAAATTTACCGTCTGGTCTTCCCCCGTCCTATTCGACACAGAACCGTCTGGAGCCGTAATTGTCCAGCTCACAGTGAACTCGTTGCCAAAATTCCGATCAAAAAAGGAGTTAGTACTGTTGAAGGAGAACTCATCTGGTCCGCAGAACGGGCCTACAGGCGGTAGCTGCACCTGCGGGTAACCTACTACTACGCTTTCAGTTGCCTCATCTGTACCGCAGGCATTTTCAACCGTCAGTTTTATCTGATATACGCCATTGTCAAAAAACAACACCTTCAGGTCTTTTTGCTCCAGTCCGCCTTCTACTATCTCATAAGGCTTCACGCCTGGCGGGGACGTTATTTCCCATTTGTAGGTCAGGCCACCTCCTGTAGACTCCTTGGCCTCCTGGTCCTCGGTCTCCTCAGTCTCCGTCATGGTGACATAAACCGGTCGACACCCTATACCTGGTTCTATTTCGGCAGGCTTTTCAGGGTCGTTTTTCGCAGGGTTAAAGCCAGCTTTGGGCTTCTGTAAAAACTCGAATACTTCTTCGTAGATCGTGGAGCAACCGTTGCTGTTGACCGCTCTGATCCGGATAGGGTAAGCGCCCAGCTCTTCGTACACGGGACCTTCAACAGGAAAAGTAGTGACACGCTGCTCTTCCTCGTCTTCACCAAGCCCCCAGGTAATGAAGTATTCTCTAATGTTACCAAGCTGCGGGGATTGCGGATTCGATACCACCGCGCGCACTTCGGCTTCGGCAGGGTCATCTTCTTCCGGAAGGCACTGGTCAAAGGCCTCCCCATCTTTGTCTTTCCCCTCTATGGTATAAGAGACCTCTGCCTGCTGTTGTACCGATACAGGAACTCGGGCAGTAGGAGAAGAGCAGCCGCCTGACTTGCTGATGGCTATGACTGTCACGTCAAAGGCTGCACCGCCTGTTCCAAAACTCTCATAGCTATGTTTTACGGTCGCAGTGCCTCTGGCTATTACATTGCCGTCGCCGAAGTCCCAGTCAAACGTATAGTCTGCATCCGAAAGGTTGGTCACGTTGAAGGTGAACTCCTGCCCAGAGCAGATGGGACGGTTAGGGTCAACAACAATGGTAGGAACGGGAGGGGCTGCAGATACAATAACCGGATTGGTGCGTAGCGGTGTTGTGTTATCGCAGGCGCCGGGCGCAGGTGTAGCGATGGCGTAGTAGGAGCCGGGCTCGCTTACGGAAAGGGTGTTGGCATTCGGGGCCCCGGCAATCAACACGTCATCTTTGTACCACTGCCAGGTTGTTACTGTAAACGTTGCGTTTGCTGTAATCACCGCTGGCTGACTACCCAGGCATACATTTACATTATTGTCTATTGTCGCAGTCGGAGAAGGGCAGTCGGCCACACTTCCAGACGCTTGCTGGACTATGGCGAGGAGTAAGAGCAAGAACCAGGTAAAAGTCTTATACGAAGTGAACCGCATCAGGAAAGCTTTAAGGGTGAAATTGGACTGCGCCTAAACTATAACGATATAATCTTTCATTATGATTTATCAGAGCATGACTTTAAAGCAAATAGTGCTTAAATATAAGTAAAACAATTAAATAACAGTATATATACCCTAATTAGTGGTCGATATATTCACTCCCGGAATTGGCTTACAAATGAAGTGCATTAATGTTTAGGCTTTGCGTCGATAGTTCATCATAGTAGAAGACCTTTGTTTACGACAAGAGGTATAGTTCTGTTCAAATATATACGCAGTAATATTTAAGCTGACGGAGCAATGCATTTGAGAGAGGGTGGGAGTAAGCAGGTAGGTATGCGTCAGGTCCAAAATGCAAGAACCATGACCCGCTGTTGACATAAACCGGACAAATAAAGAGACCTCCTCCACCTTGGACAATAAGCCCCGGATGGAAGCAACAGCTTGCGCGATCTCTCAAACACGCCCGCTTGCTTTAGGTAGCTGGCGCGTTAGTGCGGGATTAAATGTGCAAGAAAAGTAGCATTCCGTTTTCTTCTGAAAGAAGACTATTGCGTCTATCGCTGTAGCAGCACTTTCTTTTTCAGGTATTGGTCGGGTGTGTGGAGCAGGAGCATATAAATGCCATCAGGTAATCGCCCTAAATCCAGCGCCACTGGTTTGTTCAACTGCAGTATTTCTTTTCGGTATACCTCGCGCCCCTGAAGATCTGTCATCAGCAGCAGTGCCTTTGGCAGCGCTTCCTTAGAAGACAAGATCAGCTGTCTTTCGCCTGGCCGCAGTGCTATGTTAACTCCGTCAGGAATAACTTCTTCCGGCTGCACATCTTCCTCCTCTTTTTGCTGCACCACTTCCAACGCATCAGATAAAACAGAAGAGCATCCCTCGGAATTTTGTACCCGCACAGTGTAAGTCCCCGCTTTTACTATGGTGATGATCTGCGTCTGCTGCTCCAGCAACACCCCGTTGAGCCACCATTCGTACGCTGCTCCTGCCATAGACGCCTTTAACTCCTTATCGCCTAGTTGCTCGATCGCCGGCTTTGCCGGGACAGGCAGCACTTTCACCATGATGGCATCGCTGATGTGCTGGCAATCTGCAGATACCACCTTGCGCCTAAACCAGGTGGTTTCAGTTAAGGCACCCGGCGGGTAGTTCTGCTGATTGTTGGCGCCAGCTGCAGGTATAAACCCCTCGGCGGCACCTTTTGTACTGCTTTCCCATAAATAGGTATAGATACTCTCGCCGCCGGAAGGAACGCTGCCCGCCAAGGTTTGCGGTTGCTGTCCAGCACATACCGCTTGGTTGCTTTGCACCTGGTTATTACTCACAGGCGGGTAGGCTCTGACAGCTAAACTGGATGAAGTGCTCTGCCCGCATGAGTTGGCGGCAATTACCTGTATTATTCCTCCTCCGGCAGCTGCCACCACCTCCACTTCGGTTGTTCCCTGACCTGATACAATCGCCCACCCGGCCGGAATGTTCCATGTGTACGATCTGGCTCCTTGAGCTGCCTCAACTTTGTACTTGACACGGCTTCCCGCACACAGGCTTGCAGGCCCAGCTATAGCGCTGGGCTGTATAAGAGGTTTTTCCAGTTGAGCTTCCAGCTCGCGGGCTCCGCTTTCACCATCGTTATTTGCAGCTCTTACGCTAATGATGCCACCATTACTACCCGCCGTAACAGTTAGTTGCCTGGTCCCTTGCCCGGCAGTAATTACCCAGCTATTCGGCACGAACCAGGTATAGGAAATAGCACCCGCGACGGCCTCCACACTGTAGATGAGATCCTGACCTGAACAAACCTTTGCAGATCCAGCGATAGCCCCCGGAGTGGCAGGAGGAGCCCATGCTATACCTGTTGGATTCGCTATAGCGGCATGGCTCCGGCTAGGCGACAACAGCGTGAGGAGGATAAGCAGGAGGGCAGCGAGAAGAAAACGGAATGGCGCTGGTGTCATGTGGCAAAGGAATCATATATTATATTTCGAATATAGTAACTTTACTACATATGATGATGCTCCTTTGCTGGATACTTCGAGCTAATGTTCACCAACAACCAGATAGAAACGATCAAGCCAACTCTACTGAGGGAATAAAAACAAAGAAGCCTGACTCATTTCTGAATCAGGCTTCTTTTTAGGTAGCGGGAACAGGACTCGAACCTGTGACCTTTGGGTTATGAGCCCAACGAGCTACCAACTGCTCCATCCCGCACTGTTATTGTGTTACAAAAGTAGTATAAACATACTTACTACGCAAGCTTTGGTTACTAAAAACCTTAAAAAAATTGTGAGCGGCTAGAATTTACTCGTGATCCCGAAATGTATCTTCGAGGTTCTCAGCGACATAGGCTGCTGCTCTGATTTCCCGACAGAGTACACCAATTGAAAAATTCCCGCGCCGGTGCTGAAGCTGATGCCTCCGCCGACCCCGAGTGGCAGCCCTTCGGTCTTCGACTGCTCCAGGTCGCTGCGGTAATAGCCCTGGTCGTAGAAGAGCAGCACATAGGAGTCTTCGGCCGTGAACAGGCGGTACTCCAGCGTGCCGATGCCGTAGGTGGAGGCAAAGAAAAAGTATTCGTCGAAGCCCCGCAGGGAGGACAGTCCGCCAATGCGGTACATGTCATTGAGTAAGATCTGGTCGTTGAGCAGTGCCTCGCCTCGGATTCGGGCCAGCAAGGCGCTGTTTTTCCCCACTCTGAAGAAGTTCTCCAGACGCACGCCCAGACTGAGCTGGGTGGTATTCACCTCCAGGGTGTCGTAAAACTCCTTCTCCAACTTAGGGTTGCGCAACAGCTTCTTGCGACCTGCTGCCAGCTGCAGCTCTACCAGGCGACCCTTACGCGGGAAATAGAAGTCATCCAGGTTGTTCCATAGGTAGTTCAGTCCGTAGGTGTTGGTGCGGGCATCAGCCAGATCGAGGGCCCGTAGGCTTTGCGGACTGGCCGTAGAAAGGATGCGGGAGTTACGCCACTCCGTGAACACACTGAAACGCCCGTACCGGATGGTGTTGTAGGCCAGCTGCACCCGTGGTTGTATGGTAATGAAACTGGAATCCTGTTTGAGCAGTCCGAATCGCGTGCCCAGCTCAAAAGGAGTCCCGAAAAGGTTGGGATGCAGGTACTCCCCGTTCAGGATCACGGAGCCTTTATTTACCCGACGCCACTGCAAGCCCAACTGCTTGCCGCTGCCTTTGATGTTACGGATGTTCATGTTGGCCTCACCTGTAATGAGCAGCTTGTTGCCGGAGCGACTCGGGTCAGGCAGAAAGCCCACTACGCCATCGATCTGGCTCGTCTGCCGGTCTTCGAGGAAGTAAATCACTTTTGCCTTATCTCGCAGGAACTGCACCTGTGGCGGACGCACCACCTTCAGGTATGGCAGCGTGGTGAGCATGCGCTGCGAAGCTTCTACCTGGTCCTGGTTGTAAGGCTGGCCAGGGTATAGCTGCAGGTAGCGCATCAGGAATTTGGGTTGTGTTTTGCTTCCTCCCATTACTTGCAGTGTATCGTAGGTGACCACAAAGGCTTTTTCCACCATCAAAGCAGCCGATATTTTGTTGTCTTTTATCTGAATGGAATCGAGCCAGACGGAGGCGAAGGGATAGCCGTTGCGCTCGGCGTAGTCGAGGATGCGCTGCTGCAGCCGGGCGTACTCGGCTGGCTTAAAGGGCACGTTGCGGTAAAACTTCTCCCGGAAACCCGACTCCACCAATATACCTTCGCTCAGGTTGCCGTTTCGCAGTTCGGCCCAGTCGAAGCGCATGCCGATGTGCAGTTTCACGTGGAGCGTATCATTGCGCTTGTAAGAGCTGTCGGCCGACGCGAGCAGGTAGGCATCTTGGTGCAGACGATGCACCAGTGCCGTTACCTCCTTGCGCGCCTCCACGGTATCGGTCAACTGCGTGCGGTAATTGTACTGCCGGAGCACCTGCCGGTCAGGCCCCGCTGTGTATACCCGGAGCGCGGCCGTTGCCTGGTTAGCCAGCTTAGGCGCCGGTGGCTGTAGCTGCTGCGGTGGCACAGGTGGCTTGTCCTGCGCCTGCACCAGGGGCAGCCACAGGAATAAGCACCAGACTAAGACCGCGATTTTGTACATTTGTACTCTGAATGGTTGAATTGTTTAATGGCTAAATTGTTTCTCTATTAACATAAGGCCCGTGCTTGATGAGGCCTGTGCTTGCAAACCAGTCTGCAAAGGTAGAATTGCCCGAACGGATTCTCGCATCATACCTTCACATATTGCACGAGCTCAACAACAATTTAACCATCAGCAATTTAACAATTAAAGAAATTTAACAATTAATAACTTGTCCGGCATCTACCTCCATATTCCCTTCTGCAAACAGGCCTGCCACTACTGCGACTTCCACTTCAGTACTTCCATGGGGCATAAGGAAGCCACCATACAGGCCATTGCCCGGGAGCTGGAACTGCGTCGCGACTACCTGCAGGGACAGGAGGTACGCACCATCTATTTCGGTGGCGGCACCCCCTCACTGCTCTCGCAGGCGGAGCTATACCTTCTCCTGCAAACCATCAAAGGTTTATTTATAGTTTCGGTGGAAGCAGAAATAACACTGGAAGCCAATCCCGATGACCTGTCGCCGGAGAAACTGCAGGAGCTGAAAGCGGCAGGTATAAACCGCCTGAGCATTGGGCTGCAGTCCTTCCATGAGCCACACCTGCGCCTGATGAACCGTGCCCACAACGCGACGGAGAGCCTGCAGTGCGTACGTGACGCGCAGGCGGCCGGCTTCGACAACATCACCGTAGACCTGATCTATGGCATACCCGCGCCGGACCACAGCATCTGGCTGAAGGACCTGGAAACACTCTTCTCCTTGAACGTGCAGCATGTTTCCTGCTACGCCCTGACCATCGAACCCGACACTGCCCTGGGGCGCTGGAGCAAAAAAGGCACCTTTAAGCCTTCGGAGGACGAGTTCACGGCGCAGCAGTTCGAGATCCTGCTGGAGCAGATGAAGGCGCATGGCTATGTGCAGTACGAGGTCTCAAACTTCAGCAAGCCCGGCCATGAGTCGAAGCACAACAGCAACTACTGGCGTGGAGTGCATTACCTGGGCGTGGGCCCGAGTGCGCACTCCTTCAACGGCCACAGCCGCCAGTATAATGTCGCCAACAACCGGAAGTATACCGCCGCCCTGGCTGAAGGCGCTATACCTGCCGAGGTAGAAGAGCTTACCCCAGCCGACCAGGCCAATGACTACCTGCTCACCACGCTCCGCACCATATGGGGTTGCGACCTGAACCTGATGCGCGACAGGTATAGCCACGACGTGCAAACACAACACCAGCTATACCTGCAACAGCTTACTGAAAAAGGATTGGCCCTAGTTGAGTCGGATGTGCTATACCTGACCGATAAGGGCAAGCTGCTTGCCGACCAAATCACCCTGGATCTCATGGCAGACTAGCCACATACACAGGATACTATATATCAAATTTATTCGTAGATTTGAAGTAGGCCGGAACAAAGCCCCGTGCCCTACCTACTATGCAGCTATTGGAAACACTTTACCAGAACGACATCAGCCGGATTGCCACAGACCGTGAGCACGGTATACTGACAAATACCTGGTTACGCCCCGTGGAGCATGACGAGATGCTTGAGATTGCTGAAAAGTTAGGCCAGTTTCTAGAGGATTCCGGGCATGATAAACTGCTCCTGAATGCGCTGGTCATTGGCAAGCTGCTGCCCCATACCAAGGAGTGGCTGTCTACTACCTACTACAAGTCACTTTCGGACCTGGGCGTGAAAAAACTGGCCCGTGTGCTGCCCGAAAATGTTTTCAATAGGCTCTCGTTTGAAGCTGCTATAACCAGAGCAGAAGCAATGGGCGCGTTGGCCTTCGAAGTAAGAAACTTTACGAATGATGCTGATGCCCTGCGCTGGCTGCGGGGTTACAGCAGTTAAGCTATGCAAGCCTCCATCACATACCGCGACCAGCCCTATACCTTCGACCCGACCCAGCCGCTGGACATTTCGATGCCGCTGCACAACTGGCAACCGCAGCCTGAGTGCTTCTGGGCCGAGCCGGTGGCTTTTGATGTGATCCGGGTAGGCGATTTTGTGGGAAGCGTGGCAGAAGGAGGCAGCACCAATTACAAGCGTGTGCACCTGACGCCGCACGGCAACGGCACCCACACCGAGTGCTATGGGCATATCTCCGCCGACGAGCACGCCACCATCCACAACTGCCTGAAGCGCTTCCTGTTCGTAGCGCAGCTGATCACGGTTACTCCCCAAAAGCAAGAGAACGGCGATGAAGTGGTGCTATTGGAGGATGTGAAAGCCAGGCTGCAAGGTATAAAGTGCGAAGCGCTCGTCATCCGCACGCTGCCAAATACAGACAAGAAACTCACCCGCCACTATTCCGGCACGAACCCACCCTACCTGGAGCACACGATTGGCCAATACCTGGCCGAAAAAGGGATCCAGCACCTGCTGCTCGACCTGCCCTCTGTGGACCGTGAACTGGACGAAGGCAAATTGCTTTGTCATCATGCTTTCTGGCAGTACCCCAAAAACACCCGCTGCGGCGCCACCATCACCGAGCTGATCTTTGTGCCGGACCAGGTGGACGATGGGCTATACCTGCTCAACATCCAGATTGCCAGTCTGCAGCTCGATGCCAGTCCCAGCAAGCCGGTGCTCTACAAGCTGTCGCCTGTTTTTCCGACCTTATAGGGTATCGTTATACCTGACCCAGACCTCGCAGTGTGCGCAGCTCCTGCGAGTGTCTCACCCAATAGCCGCGGCTATACCTATACCTATACCTATACCTATACCTATACCTATACCTATACCTGTCTGGCCAAAGCCGATCTGTTAGACGCTCGTGGCCCTAAGCCACCGCGAGGTCATGCCACAGGTATAGCTATACCTGTCAGAAAATAAAAAAAGCTGAAGCCAATGGCCCCAGCCTTAAGGTTAGGTTTAGTTTAGTTGTGGTTTCTTTAAAACAGCGCCTCCGCCACTTTCCGCACCGACTCCGACTTGCCCATCGAGTAGTAATGCAGGCAGGGCACGCCAAATTCCATCAGCTCTTTGGACTGCTGTATCGCCCACTCCACGCCTACCTGTGCGGCTGCCTTGTTATCCGGGCAGGACTCGATGGCATCAGCCAGTGCACACGGAATTTCGACATGAAACAGACTCGGTAACAGGGTGAGCTGCGTCTTGGTGGTCATCGGCTTCAGGCCCGGAATGATCGGCACGTTGATGCCCTCGGCCCGGCAGCGATTCACAAAATCGAAGTACCGCTGGTTTTCGAAGAACATTTGCGTGACGATGTACTCGGCGCCGAGCTCCACCTTCTTTTTAAGCCAGCGCAAATCGGAGGTGATGTTAGGCGCCTCGAAATGCTTTTCCGGGTAGCCCGCCACGCCAATGCAAAAATCAGTGCCATTGTGGTATGCCTGCTCATCATCCAGGTAACAGCCTTGGTTCATGTTCACGACCTGCCCGATCAGCTCCGTTGCATAGGTATGGCCGTCCGGCTCCGGCACGAAGCGCTGCTCGCTCTTCACGCAATCACCCCGCAGTACCAGCACATTGTCTATACCTAAGAAGTGCAGGTCGATCAGGGCGTTTTCCGTCTCCTCTTTACTGAAGCCACCGCAGATCAGGTGCGGCACTGTGTCTACTTTGTAGTGGTTTTGGATGGCCGCACAAATGCCCACCGTACCCGGCCGTTTGCGTGTGCTGCGCTTTTCCAACAGGCCGTTCTCCCGCTGCTTGTAGATATACTCTTCGCGGTGGTAGGTCACGTCGATAAAAGGCGGCTTGAACTCCATCAGCGGGTCGATGTGGCTGAACAGGGTTTTCATGTTCTCGCCCTTGAGCGGTGGCAAGATCTCAAAGGTGAACAGCGTCTTGCCATTGGCGTTCCGGAAATGCTCGGTTACTTTCAAGGTATAGGTGAATTGTTAAATTGCTGTATTGTTAACTGGTTGGTTTGCTCTACCGGGCCCAACTGCCCCTGACCTCAACTAAGGAGGCCGCTTTAGTTAACGCCCTCGCTCGTCTCTGGCGAGTGTGAGTTATTTGGCGGACTATGGCCGCTAGTGTCTGTGCTCGGCCCTGCTAACTTTTCTACCACTGCGGAAGCATTGACCAATACTTTGTAGCTTCTGCTTAACCTCCCTTCCCACAAGATCCTTACAGGATGACAAAAGGCAGGAGCAGGTTTAAGCTGCAGTATCAGGTATAAGCTCCCTCTCCTGTTTTGGGGTAAGGGCCCTCTTTAAGAGGAGAGGGTTGAAGCAAGGTGTGGCTTTGGCTCATAGTTCAGGTTTGGCGAGAGCCAGCGTTCCAGCTCCTCCTTGGCCATACCCTTGCGCCGGGCAACGTCAGCTACCTGGTCTTCACCGATCTTGCCGAGGCCAAAGTAGCGGGAATCCGGGTGCGAGAAGTACAGGCCGCTCACCGAAGATGCCGGATGCATGGCCAGGTTCTCCGTCAGGATCACTCCGGTTTCTTCTGCCTTCAGCAAATTGAAGAGCGTGATCTTTTCGGTATGGTCGGGGCAGCCGGGGTAGCCGGGAGCGGGGCGTATACCTTTGTATTGCTCTTTGATCAAGCCCTCGTTGTCCAGTTGCTCGTCCGCTGCGTAGCCCCACAGCTCCTTGCGCACTTTCAGGTGCATGAGTTCGGCGAAGGCTTCAGCCAGGCGGTCAGCAAGCGCTTTGACCATAATGCTGCGGTAGTCGTCGTGCTCCGCTTCGTACTGCTCCAGCAGTTTCTCGATGCCAAACCCAGAGGATACCACAAAGCCGCCGATGTAGTCGGCTATACCTGTTTCTTTGGGCGCCAGGAAGTCGGAGAAGGCGAGGTTGGGCACGTTCGCCCCTTTCTTGCCCTGCTGCCGCAAGGTATGGAACTCGGTCAGCAGGTTTTCACGTGAATCATCGGCGTATACCTCGATCGTGTCGTCGGCTTCCACGTTGGCAGGATAAAAGCCAACTACGGCGCGGGCTTCGAGCAACTGCTCGTCCACAATTTCCTGCAGCATTTGCTGGGCATCATTGAACAGCTTGGTGGCCTCTATACCTAACTCCGGGTCGTTCAGGATCTTCGGGTACTGGCGCTTGAGCTCCCAGGTATGGAAGAAAGGCGTCCAGTCGATGTAAGGCACGATCTCGGAAAGTGGGTAGTTCGTGTATACCTTGTTGCCGATAAAGCCCGGCTTGGTCACCTCCGTGGCAGACCAGTCTACTTTATACTTGTTGGAGCGGGCCTCCTGGATGCTGGCGAAAGCACGGTCTTTGGTGCGGTTCAAATGATCTGCTCGCAGCTTTTCATACTCTGCCCTCACCTCAGCGATATAGCTGTCGCGCTCGCTGCTGAGCAGGCTGCTCACCACGGTCACACTACGCGAGGCATCGTGTACGTGTATCACCGGGCCGCTGTACTGCGGCGCGATCTTCACAGCTGTGTGTACCCGGGAAGTAGTGGCCCCGCCGATCAGGAGCGGAATCTTCATGCCGCGGCGCTCCATCTCCTGCGCCACGTACACCATCTCATCCAATGATGGGGTAATCAGGCCGCTCAGGCCGATGATGTCTACCTGGTGCGCTTCGGCTTCTGCCAGGATCTTGTCCAACTGCACCATCACGCCCAAATCGATCACCTCATAGTTGTTACAGGCCAGCACTACACCCACAATGTTCTTACCGATGTCGTGCACATCGCCTTTCACGGTCGCCATCAGGATCGTACCCGCGGTTGATTTCGAGGTGTCGGATGCCAGCTTCTCCTTTTCCATGAACGGCAGCAGATAAGCCACGGACTTCTTCATTACGCGGGCACTCTTCACGACCTGCGGCAGAAACATTTTGCCGGCACCAAACAGATCGCCTACCACCGACATACCTGCCATTAACGGTCCTTCGATCACGTCCAGGGTCTTGGTTGCCTGCTGCCGTGCCTCTTCGGTGTCTTCGTCGATAAAGTCTACGATGCCTTTCACCAACGCATGCTTCAGACGCTCCTCCACCGGGGCCTCCCGCCAGGAATTATCAGCGGCTGTGGCTGTTTTGCCCTTGCCTTTGATGGTTTCCGCGTAGGTCACCAGTTTTTCGGTAGCGTCCGGATGGCGGTTGAAGATCACATCCTCGATCAGGTCGCGCAGTTCCGTCGGAATTTCGCTGTACACGCCCAGCATGCCGGCGTTCACGATGCCCATGTCCATACCTGCCTGCACGGCGTGGTACAGGAACACGGTGTGCATGGCCTCCCGCACGATGTCGTTGCCCCGGAAGGAGAAGGAAAGGTTGCTCACGCCACCGCTCACCTGCGCATGCGGCAGGCTGGCCTTGATCCACTTTACCGCCTCGATGTAGTCCACAGCATAGTTGTTGTGCTCCTCTATACCGGTGGCGATGGCCAGGATGTTCGGGTCGAAAATGATGTCCTGCGGCGGGAAGCCCACTTCGTCGACCAGAATGCGGTAAGAGCGTTCACAGATCTCTTTTCTACGCTCCAGCGTATCGGCCTGACCTGTTTCATCAAATGCCATCACCACCACAGCGGCACCATACTGGCGCATTTTGCGGGCAAGTTTTTTAAATGCTTCTTCTCCTTCTTTTAAGCTGATAGAGTTAACGATCGATTTACCCTGCACACATTTCAGCCCCGATTCAATCACACTCCACTTAGAGGAGTCGATCATGATGGGCAGCTTGGCGATGTCGGGTTCGGAGGCGATCAGGTGAAGGAAGTCAGCCATGGCCTGCTCGGAGTCGAGCATACCTTCGTCCATGTTCACGTCGATGATCTGGGCGCCGCCTTCTACCTGCTGCCGGGCAACGGAGAGAGCTTCTTCAAATTTGCCGTCCACGATCAGGCGGGAGAATTTCTTGGAGCCGGTCACGTTGGTGCGTTCGCCGATGTTTACGAAAAGGGTATCGGAGGTGATGGTGAGGGGCTCGAGGCCGCTGTAGCGGGGGAGCGGGGCTACGGGCGTGGGAACGTGCGGTTTATACCTGCGCACCAGGTCTGCAATTACTTTAACGTGTACGGGCGTCGTGCCACAACAACCACCCAGTACGTTTACCAGCCCTTCTTTCAGGTATTCTTCTACGATGGCCCCCATCTGCTCGGCTGTCTCATCGTAGCCGCCAAAAGCGTTTGGCAGACCGGCATTCGGGTAGGCGCTGATGTAACAGTTAGAAATGCGCGAGAGCTCCTGAATGTGCGTCTTGAGCTGACGCGCGCCCAGCGCACAGTTAAAGCCCACGCTTAGAATAGGCACATGCGAGATCGAGTTCCAGAAAGCCTCCACCGTCTGGCCCGACAAGGTACGGCCGCTGGCATCGGTGATGGTACCGGACACCATGATCGGCAGCTCTTTGCCGCCATCATTTACAAACTGCTGAATGGCAAAAAGAGCCGCCTTACAGTTGAGCGTATCAAAAACCGTTTCCACCAACAGCAAATCGGCACCGCCGTCCACCAGACCACGCACCTGCTCATAGTAGGATTCCACCAGCTGGTCGAAGGTGATGGCGCGGAAGCCGGGGTTGTTCACATCCGGGGAGAGGGAGGCCGTGCGGTTGGTCGGGCCGATGGCGCCTGCTACGAAGCGCTTATGGGCCGGATCTTTTGCTTCCGCTTCATTTGCAGCTTCGCGGGCTATCTTGGCCGACTCATAATTCATCTCGTACACCACATGCTCCAGGCCGTAATCCGCCATCGCGATGCTGGTGCCGCTGAAGGTATTGGTCTCGATGATATCGGCGCCGGCCTCCAGGTACTCGGTATGAATGGCTTGGATGATATCCGGGCGCGTGATGGAGAGCAGGTCGTTGTTGCCTTTCAGGTCGGATGGGTGATCCTTGAAACGCTCGCCGCGAAAATCGGCTTCGGAGAGCTTGTAACGCTGGATCATGGTGCCCATGGCGCCGTCGAGCACGAGCACGCGCTCCTGCAGTAAGGTATGAATCGGATGTGATGTGGTCATGTTGGTATTCCCCTCCTGGTTAAGTCTGTGTAAGCGCTTATCAAGAAGGACACCCTAAGGCAGGTATACTCTCTTATCTTTTCCCGGCCAAGGTATGGCTGAGAAGGGAATTAGCACCAAGCTGGTACAAGGTTGCTAAGACGTCATCGGGCCCTGTCCCTCGGTCTTTCTTGATAAGAAGCTGTAAAGATACATACTTATCCGCAAAAGGCGAATTTTTGTTGCCAAAGAATAGGAAGATAGTGGCAAGGAGGGCGGAAACGGGGCGAAGGACTGCGGAAAAAAGGTATAAAAACAGAAAGGGATACCATAAGTATCCCTTTCCTAAAAGAGTTTAATTGTTTTCACTCTATAACTCTTTCTATTTAGGTATACGAGGGGCGTTGCGGGCTTGTTGTCTTTTTCTGAATAAAACTTTGGCATAGTGTGGTTTCCCCCTCAAAGGCAGCGGCGCTTCATTTTTAAACCTGCTCTAAATGTTCCATCATTCTGTTAAGAAACCTGGTCATAGAGGGGTTAAGCTGAGGCTACTTACTACCAAGCTCCTTTCAGGATGACAAAAAAAGTAGAGTGAGAAGTCCCTGCTAAGGTATAGCTCATCGTCTATAGAATTAGCCGGTTGGTATAATTTCCTGTGATAGATTTATAAAAGACTATACCTTAATACCTTAGAACATCATGGCGGGCAGAAACATGAACTACAAAACATTCACGCTCAACGGCGTCAGCGTTTTTCTGGGTCTTATCTTCTTTACGGCAGGTATGGCGAAGATTTTCTATGAGCATCGGTTCCCGGGCCTGATCGGTCCGGTGTGGCTGGAGGAGAAACTGGCGGAGTTCGGCCTGGGGCTCTTCGCCCGCTTCATCGCCTACTCCCAGATTGTGGTGGGGTTTATGCTGCTGACCCTCCGCTACCGCACGCTGGGGGGCATTGCTCTGCTCCCCATGCTGCTGAACATCCTGCTGGTTACCATATCGCAGAACTGGAAAGGCACTCCCTATGTGCTCGCCTTGTTCCTGCTGCTTAACCTGGTACTGCTGGCGGCGGAAGCTCCCAAACTCCTACACCTGCTCGGGTTCAGGGCGAATTACTCCCCCTCAGTGCATGCGCCCATACGCTATGGTTTGCTTTGGCTGACCGGCCTTAGCCTGGTGCTGGGCAGCATACCGCTTTCCTTCCTGAGCCTGACCGCGGCTTATGTACTTTGCGCTGCAGGTATAGCTGTCGGGCTCTATACCTACTGGAGGGGTGGCCGGGCAGGGAAGCAGGAGGAAGCACCCCTGTCTATCCCTGAGGCCATGACCGCCCCGAGGCAAAAAGCCTAGAAAACAGAAAAGGGATGCGATGGCATCCCTTTTCTGTTTTGCCACCCAAGGGTGGCGGTATAGGCTGTAAAGCTTACGCTTCTGCTTCTACCTTAGGTACTACAGAAACGTATGAACGGTTCTTAACACCTTTTTTGAATTGAACTACACCGTCAACCATAGCGAACAGTGTGTGGTCTTTGCCCATACCCACGTTGTTACCTGGGTGGTGTGCAGTGCCTCTTTGTCTTACAATGATGTTACCAGCGATGATATCCTGGCCACCGTAAATCTTAACGCCAAGTCGTTTAGAATGCGACTCACGACCGTTGTTAGAACTACCAGCTCCTTTTTTGTGTGCCATTTTGTTTAACTATTTACTCAGGGTGATGAAACACCTGAAGAATTCAACGTTTAATTTCTTCTTACTGCTTATCCAATGCTCTCGATCAGGACTTTCGTGAAGTGCTGGCGGTGACCATTCTTCTTACGATAGCCTTTTCTTCTCTTCTTTTTGAAAACGATTACTTTGTCGCCTTTCACGTTGCCAAGGATTTTACCAACCACTTTAACACCGCTAACGAAAGGAGCACCTAAAGTAATAGTGCCATTATCATCAGTAAGAAGAACATTGGCGAACTCAACGGCGTCACCATCATTGCCGGAAAGCTTGTTAGCGTAGATGAACCTTCCGGCCTCTACTTTGGTCTGTTGACCTGCGATTTCTACAATTGCGTACATCAGCTTCAATGTATGATTTAAAAAATTTTAAGTCTGCAAAATTAGCGGTCTTATATTTAATATGCAAATCATTGCTCCTTAATTCTTTCTGTTTTTCCAGACCTTATGCACAACTATGTGGATAACGCTGTTGAAATCTCCACTCCATATTTTTGCACCCTTTAAAAACAAGCATAACACGCTAGTCCGCAACACTTTGACAGCCGCCTCCGAAAACCGCGTTTTCCACAGCAGCCAGAAAATCCAGACAGCACCCATCTCCTGCAAAGGAGCTCAAATGGCAAACTTTTGGATTTTACCCCGCTCACAACGCCCCAAATACCCCAGTATGCACTCGGTGGTTGCACTTTCCTTCACTTAACAATGAATTAATATTTCATTTGCTATATTTAGGACATTATATATGTTAACATTATCATGTTAACAAGGCTGTTGATTTCGACCCAATTTTCAGAAAATCAACTACTTAACAAAGTGTTAATAAATTGAACAACTTTAGCCCGCCAATTCAAGTTCTTATCCCTATATTTGAAATCCTGTTATCTCAAACGCATGCATCACAAGGTGCACTGTCTATTGAGTTTGACATCAGATAAAACAGCAACGAAGTGTCGCTGTAAGTTTAAAAACATTAAAGTTTACGAGCATGGAGCCAATACTACAAGAGAACCCAAATCGCTTTGTTTTATTTCCGATACAGCACGACGAGGTGTGGCAAATGTATAAGAAGGCAGAAGCCAGCTTCTGGACTGCCGAGGAGATTGACCTGTCGCAGGACCAGAAAGACTGGGAGAACCTGAACGACGGTGAACGCCACTTCATCAGCCACGTACTGGCCTTCTTCGCCGCCTCCGACGGCATCGTAAACGAGAACCTGGCCATCAACTTCATGCAGGAGGTGCAGCTTCCGGAGGCGCGCTGCTTCTATGGCTTCCAGATCATGATGGAGAACATCCACGCGGAAACCTACTCCCTGCTGATCGACACCTATATAAAGAAGCAGTCAGAGAAAGACTACCTGTTCAATGCACTGGAGACGGTGCCGTGCGTGAAGAAAAAAGGCGAGTGGGCCCTGAAGTGGATCAACAGCGAGAACTTCACCGAGCGCCTGATCGCTTTTGCAGCTGTGGAAGGTATCTTCTTCTCCGGTTCTTTCTGCTCTATCTTTTGGCTGAAGAAGCGTGGCCTGATGCCTGGTCTGACGTTCTCGAACGAACTGATCTCCCGCGACGAAGGCCTGCATTGCGACTTCGCCTGCCTGCTCTACTCTATGCTGAACGAGAAATTGCCTGAGAGCCGTGTGCTTGAAATCATTGGCGACGCAGTGGAATTTGAGAAGGAGTTCGTGACGGACGCACTGCCGGTAGATCTGATCGGCATGAATGCCAAGCTGATGAGCCAGTACATCGAGTTCGTAGCCGACCGCCTGCTTGTGTCGCTGGGCTGCAGCAAGCTCTACAACGCCACCAACCCGTTCGACTTTATGGAGATGATCTCGCTGCAGGGCAAGACCAACTTCTTCGAGAAGCGCGTGGGCGAGTACCAGAAAGCCGGCGTGATGGGCGACAAAGACAAAAACGTTTTTTCGCTCGACGAGGACTTTTAAGAATCTGAAATACTTAGTAAGTTTAGGAAATAACAGGGAGCCGGGCGACAGGTCCGGCCCTTCCCGAACTACCTTATACCATCCGGACGCAGGTATAGCCGCCCGCGCCAGTGCCTGCAACCCCGGACCCTATACCTGGCAACAAGCGCCGGACGGAGCATTCGCCTCCAAGCTTGTGAGAGCAATTGACTTTAGCTTTTAAACTATAGTATTTCAACGGATTGCGTATATATTAACGTATTTCCCTATGAAAATATTAGCATGTATCATCCCGCTATACCTGTAGCGGATCTCTTATACCTATACCTTATAATTAACCCGGGCATTTGACTCCCGCTAAATGTATACGCTATGTTAGTAGTTAAACGAGACGGCCGACGCGAATCCGTCAAATTCGACAAAATTACCGCACGCATCGAGAAGCTGTGCTATGGTCTGAACATGGACTATGTGTCGCCGATTGAGGTGGCCAAAAAAGTAATTGACGGCATTTATGACGGCGTAAGCACGATAGAGCTGGACAACCTGGCGGCAGAGACGGCTGCGTCGCTCACCACCAAGCACCCGGATTATGCAGTGCTGGCCGCCCGTGTGGCCATCTCGAGCCTGCACAAGGTAACGAGCAAGTCGTTCTCCAACACCATGAAGCGCCTCTATACCTACGAGGACCCGAAGACGGGCGAGAACGCTTCCTTGCTGGCCAAGGATGTGTACGAGATCATCCGCAAGCACGCCAACACGCTGGACTCGACCATCATCTACGACCGGGACTACAACTACGATTACTTTGGATACAAAACGCTGGAGCGCTCATACCTGCTTCGCCTTGATGGCAAGATCGTGGAGCGCCCCCAGCATATGTTGATGCGTGTGGCCGTGGGTATCCACAAGGAAGACATCGAATCTGCCATCGAGACTTATAATCTCATGTCTGAGAAGTGGTTTACGCACGCCACACCAACGTTATTCAATGCCGGCACGCCAAAGCCGCAGCTGTCCTCGTGCTTCCTGCTCACCATGCAGGACGACAGCATACCAGGCATCTACGACACACTGAAGCAGTGCGCCCAGATCTCGCAGAGCGCCGGCGGTATCGGCCTGAGCATCCACAACGTGCGTGCCACGGGTTCTTACATCAAAGGCACCAACGGCACCTCTAACGGCATCATCCCGATGCTGAAGGTGTTTAACGACACGGCCCGCTACGTGGACCAAGGTGGTGGCAAGCGCAAAGGCGCTTTCGCGATCTACCTGGAGCCATGGCATGCCGACATCTTCGAGTTCCTGGACCTGAAGAAGAACCACGGCAAGGAAGAAAACCGCGCCCGCGACCTGTTCTATGCTCTCTGGACGCCAGATTTGTTCATGAAGCGTGTGGAGCAAAACGGCGACTGGAGCCTGTTCTGCCCGAACGAGGCACCTGGACTGGGCGACACCTGGGGACAAGACTTTGAGCGCCTGTACGAGAAGTACGAGCGCGAAGGCCGTGCCCGCAAAACGGTAAAAGCACAGGACTTGTGGTTTGCCGTGCTGGAGTCTCAGATCGAGACAGGCACACCGTACATGCTGTACAAGGATGCTGCCAACAGCAAGAGCAACCAGCAGAACCTGGGCACTATCAAGAGCTCCAACCTCTGCACCGAGATCATGGAGTACACCAGTCACGATGAAGTGGCGGTGTGTAACCTGGCTTCCCTGGCATTGCCACGCTACGTGAAGGAGGAGAACGGTCACAAGGTGTTCGACCACCAGAAACTGTTCGACGTGACCTACCATGTGACGCTGAACCTGAACAAGGTAATTGACATCAACTACTACCCGGTACCTGAGGCGAAGAACTCCAACATGCGCCACCGTCCGATCGGTTTGGGTGTGCAGGGGCTTGCCGATACTTTCATTGCGCTGCGTATGCCGTTTGAAAGCGACGAAGCCAAAGGCCTGAACACAGACATCTTCGAGACGATCTACTTTGCAGCTATGACGGCTTCCAAGGATCTGGCCAAGAAGAACGGTGCTTACGAGACATTCAAAGGTTCGCCACTGTCAGAAGGGAAATTCCAGTTTGATATGTGGGGTGTTACACCAAACAGCGGACGTTGGGATTGGGAAGAGCTGCGTCAGGAAGTAGTGAAGCACGGGGTACGCAATTCCCTGCTGCTGGCTCCAATGCCGACTGCCTCTACTGCGCAGATTCTGGGTAACAACGAATCGTTTGAGCCTTATACTTCTAACATCTATGTGCGTCGCGTGCTGTCAGGCGAGTTCATGGTGGTGAACAAGCACCTGCTCAAAGACCTGATCGGCCTGGGTCTGTGGAATGACAAGATGAAGAACGCCATCATCGCAGCCAACGGTTCGGTGCAGGACATCCCGAGCATCCCGCAGAACATTAAAGACCTGTATAAGACGGTATGGGAGATCAGCCAGCGTACGGTAATCGATATGAGTGCTGACCGCGGTGCTTACATTTGCCAGAGCCAGTCGCTGAACCTGCACGTGATGAACGTGAACTTCGGCAAGCTGACTTCGATGCACTTCCACGCCTGGAAGAGAGGCCTGAAAACAGGTATGTACTACCTGCGCACCAAAGCCGCTGTAGACGCTATCAAGTTCACAGTAGAGAAACAAGCCGCTGAGACGCTGGAGCCAGTTTACAACCAGGATCAGAATCGCAGCGACATGGCCTGCAGCCTGGATGACCCGGACTCTTGCGAAGCTTGCGGATCGTAACATAACTGAAGAAGGAGGGCTTAGTGTCCTCCTTCTTTTTTGCTCTAATTACATACACCCTGTGTTACCACTGGCTCTCCATCAGTGGGTAGAATACTGATGTCCCAATCTAACGAACTAATAAGTAAATAAAACGGATGAAAATAGTATGCTTCATAGGGAGCGGATTTAACAATATGGCGGCAGGCATAGTTAAGTCACAAAATATTTATACAAAAGAAGGTATTCCCCTTCATGAAGAGATTAGCAGATTAAATAGGCTTTGGGGTCACCTTGACCTGCTTCTGTCTCCATTCAACAATATTATTACTACCAAGCACGGAGAAGAACTTCTAGAAGCAGTAGTTGGCATTCAAAAAGCATATAATAAATTTATTGGAAGGGGAGATGATAGTCCAATTGATGCTGCTGAGTTCTCCGCTCGAATTAAAGGAAGGATGCAGGAAGTCGGGGAGCAATTTATAAAATTTGAAGCTAGCGGCGGTTATTCATATATACACAATGCACTACCTAATTTGGGAAGATCTATTCAGTACTTGCTGAAGAACAGAGTTGAAAATTTATATTTATGCACTACAAACTATGATGGAATAATTGATAGCTTATTCACATATTACTGTAAAGATGAGTCAAAAAGAAAATTTATACTGAAAGATGGGTTTATACACGGACGCTTTGATGATTGGCTTTTCAGAAAAGCGAATTGTAAAATAGCTCATTTACATGGTTCATATAGATACTTTAGAGATATCGATAGTACCCGAAAATTAGATAAGGGTGTCGCTAATCATAATCCAGTAATGATCTATGATGATCCTAATTGTAAGGAAGCAGCCATCATAGAGGACCCTGTACTCTCAGCAAACTTTCTGGAGTTGGAGCGTCAACTAAAAGTATGTGACAAAGTTATCACAATAGGAAATTCCTTTAAGACTGAGCCACATCTAAAACGGCTTCTCCGTACTCATTTCAATAGACCTAATACGCAATTAGTAGTGTGTTCTAACAAGCCTAGTGAGGTGGCTTCGGTTTTAGAGACTTGCTACGACTATCAAATTAGTCAGTACTCCACAGAGCACGTAAAATCAGAAAAAGACTTAATAAAGCTGTTTGATCAACTATTGATTAGTGCAGGCGAAAATTGGCTTGCTACAGCATGATTTGCATCAACACAAATCCCACAGACGTCGCGGCGTCTTTACACCCCACGGACCCACAAGTGTCTGACCCCACCAACTACCTTTCCGCGAAGCAACAGCCTTTCCACCAGAAGCTCGCGGGACCTTCGGAAACCGCGAGGTCTTTTTGAGCCAAAGTTCCTACTGACGTATAAGGCTAAGCTCTTACCTCTGTCAATATAAATTAAAGCATAGTGGTGACCTGAAATCCACAATCAGACTTTATCACCCCCATATACTACCTCTGCTATCATCCTTGCTAGAATCTACTGTTTGGCCGTTAGCCACATGACCCAGCGATTAAAAACCAAAAGCCCCTGACAAATATCAGCGGCTTCATGACGAATAGAGCTTACAGGACTAAATAGAACTGGCAGCAGCTGACACCCGGGAGGGCTCCAGCAACCACTTCATCGCTTCATTTTCATCTTCAAAATCCCGAAGCTCCAAAGGGGAATCAAACGTGTATCCTTTGTTAATCATAACCCCAACAGCCTCGCGATTTGTTTCGTACTTTGAAGGTATACGGGCTAAGCGCTTCAAAGAACTTTTAGCCATTTGCGGGACATGCACTTCCAGGCTCCATTTTAGGTCTGCAGGCGATATATTATCCATCAGGCGATCATCAGCCAGCCACTTCGTCAGTGAAAAACGGTTAATCATATCATGGCAAAGCAGGTAAGCTTCTCTGAGCTCAGCGCCATGCAGACGGCCAAACCATTCGGCTTTACCAAGCCTATTTGCCCTGTCATAAGAAAGCTTGACAAAGCTGTTTTGAAAGTAAAGTTGCATCAAGAGAATTCCCTCTCAGGTAGTTAGTTAGTATTGTAAATAAGGCTTAGAGCGGCTGAGGTTTCAGATAATAGCAGGGAGAGGTTTGCTCAAGTTAAGCTTACTTTAGCAGAGGCCGCGTTTCTTGCAGCCAAGCCGTAGCAGCTCCAGCACTATCATAACCTCTTAGCATCCTGTTTACCAGAATTACCAGGTCGTTCTGAAAGTGACTGACCATTAGTAAGCCTTCCCTTCAACTGCATCTGAGTTGCAAATATACTCAGTTACTGTATACAAGCAATACCTGAAATTGCACTTTTGCTTTGGCTCGAACTCACAGACATATACTATGGTGGAGATTGTCGATTTGGCAAACCAGTAAGAGCTTCAGGGCATGGCGCATAAAGACTGATTACCAAGCATAAAATAAGGTGTACAAGTAACGAATTGCCCATATGAAGTACCGGGCACCTGTGTGGGGATAAAAAAATTGTATAGTAAAAATATAATTATGCCTGCATTTCCTTCAATTACCCATGCTGTCTGTAACAAGTGCACCCTTATGCAGTCTCCCTGGTGACCATGCAAGATCCCACCTCCTAGCAAAACAAAAGGGACCAGCCTTACAGGCCAGTCCCTTCATTATCGGCAGGTAAAACTTAAATTAGCGCTTCACGAAGCGGAACACTTCTTTTTGTGTGCCGGAGATCACTGTGACAAAGTAAATACCTTGCTGCAACTGCTGCACAGGCAACACTACCTGGCGCTCTGACGGATTATTAACTGTCAACAGCTGCTTTCCGGCCATATCCGCCACGGCAATTGTCACCTGCTCGTCAGAAGAAGCCAGTCTTACTGTAATATCACTGGTGGCCAAAGTAGGGTATACAGTTGAAGAAGATACTAGCGTCAGGTTCACAGCTACGGTTTTAGAGTATTCAAATGCTCCATCAAAGTCAATTTGCTTCAGGCGATAGTAGTTTGTGCCACTTGTTGCTTTTGTATCAAGGAAGCCATAGTTCTGTGTGAGTGACGTAGTACCTACCTTGCTTTCCACGAAAGCTATCTTCCTGAAGTTTTTGCCATCAGTTGACACTTCTACTTCAAAGCCTTTGTTATCCAGCTCAGAAGCCGTCTTCCAGCTAAGCTGAACGCCATCTTCGGTAGATTGTGTCTTGAAAGAAACCAGTTCTACGGGAAGGGAGACGATCTCCTGAGAAGTTACGAAAAGAGATGACTCATCATAGCATACAGTGGCATTAGGGATGATTGTAGCCTGAAAGTACGTATCACCTCCAGGCATGGATGCTATTTGAAGTGATGCAGGTGAAAGCACAGGAGCTTCGGTAACTCCTAATTCAGTAACCACACCAGTAACCGCGTTCACGGATTGCCATTTTATACTCACAGCATGCCCCTTGTCGATAACTTCTGAGTTGACCTTAATTATACCTGGCTTACCTGGTTCGTAGCTTTGCTTTACAAATTCCGTGTTTGCAAAAGATTTTTGCAAGAATACAGCTGTTACAGGCATGCGTGTAGTTTCGCACCCGCTCGGAGTAACAATAGAAACATAATAGGTCCTAGCTTCTGTTGCAGTGTAGCTTGACGTCGTAGCACCTGCGATAGGCTGTCCTCCGATGGACTCTCTATACCAGCGGTAGCTGCCTCGGGCAGGAGCTCCCGACGCAGTCATTGTAGCACGGTTACAACCAGGAGTCGATGAAATAGACAAAGGCCCCACAACCGTAAGCCCGCTTGCTTGTGAGTCCTTATTTGCTGTAGTCGTAACAATGTCAACAGTACCTGCAGTTGCTATCAAGCTAGCAGGGACTGTAATCTGCATTTGGTCTTTTGTATAGGAGTTTACGGCAATTGCTTGACCTTTTACAGTTACCAAGGTGCTTCCATTAAAGTCATTTCCACTAATTCTCGTAATGACCAAATTTAATGGCTGATTTGCTAATGTACACTTAGGTTGTATATCTATCACATCCTGACCCTGAGCAAATGCACCTAGACTAGTTAGCGTTAATGCACACAGTATTAATACCTTCACGAGTTGTAAAGATTTAACTTTGCTAATCGTGAATAGGATGTTGGTAAGTGGGTAAATGTATTTCATAACTTGCTTTCTTATATCCCTATATATGAAAGAAGTATGCCAGCCTATTATAAAACTATTTATTTCTAATAAAGTCCAATAAAATAGGAAACTGGGCACTACCTCTAAAGCGTAAATGAATGTGGATCAATACATTACTAGAAACCATCGAAAAAGTGATCTTTATCATCTATCATAATGGTCCTCAGCAAATAGCCATACATAAGCCGGAATATTTCCATAAATGGGAATAATTGCACCGTTATGGGATAAAAGCCCATCCAAACAACATCGTATTTATTGTATCAAATTTTAGTCACCACAGACTCGCTATACCTGAACCGGTACCACAACATTCATTGAAGTAGAAGAGCTGAAAAGGCCATTTTGACATATGAAAGGCACTTTCCTAGAGGTTTATCAGCCAATTTGACGTTGCAGGCTATTGGCACCTCTTTTGCATCAGTATTCTCTGAAAACTTAGAGAAGAGAGAGATGAAAATTATAAAGGATAAAGAGTTTTTACGAAACATCGCTCATCACATCGACTTACTTAACACAGTAGGTGGCGGTGTGAGCGAGACATATACTGAGATTAGAAAGAAAAAGAAAAGTGCTGTCATCAATGTTTGGGCTGCCAGTGTCAATCCGGAGTCGTTCAAAGTGGTACTGCACCAGAACCAGCTCACTATATTCTCTGTATTGCAGAGTCAGGATAATCCCGAGGTAGCAGTGCCAATGTTTAACCGCATTTTCATGTTGCCTCCACAGATTGACCTGGGCCGCATCGAGGCTTTCTACAAGGACGGTGAGTTGCGGGTTAAACTGCCTTACCATGACGCGGCGCTCCATCCACGACAGATTGATATCCAGCAACTATAAGCTTGTTATCGACGCGGATGTTCATGCCGCCAACCCACCACAGCGGTGATGCCCCACACTGCGTAAAAAGGAGCAAAGACTGACGCCAAATAGGGGTCTACTGCTAATGAGATGATTAATTGGGTTATAAAGGTTAGTACGGCTCCCCAAAAGGCAATTCTGTAATACTTATTCCATTTGTTCATAGTTAGCTGTAAATGAAAATACCCGGCTTCAGGGCCGGGTATTCATTAATCTAAACGCTTCCGCGCGCGATATCTTTTTTTCGACTATAAGCGGCGGGTCGTCTTCCTTCGATATTACTAACGTATAGTTGTTGTTGTTGTCCTGATAATAAATAAGCGTCGTGAGGTCTTCATAGCCTATGCTAAAGATCTTACGAGTCTTGTCACCGTAGTTAAAATAGTGATTGTCTAATTTAATATTCCTTAATAACCTCATAGCCCTACATTCATCTGGTATTTTAACGGGTTCTCACCCTGAAATTGTTTCACATTATAAAAGATGTGCAAGCATATTCTTTTAATCTTACCATAAATTGCACTAATTAGAAACATCTTTACAATGCATTTGGCAACCATATCTATATATGTGCCTGTTAATTAAGGACAAACAGCATGCCAAAACTCATATATACTATCTTAGCAATATGATTAAAGTTTGCCGGACTTAGCAACCGAAGTATACGCGCAATTCTAAATCGCGCTGCGCATGGCAACATATCTGCTTGCTGTTGTTATATTTAAGTGAAGAAGCACACAACCCGGCTACAGCCGCCCACTGCTTCTGAAAGCTAGCTTTTGTATACCTAAATTCGGCAAAATGGCTGAGCAGAAAAGCGACAGGCTTTATGGTCTGTTTTTCTTTATAGTGTTCGAAGTTGTGGTGTTTTTCCTGCTGCGCTATCTGGTGTCCGGCATGGGCATGGATGACCAGTATCAGGCGGAAAATACGATAGTGCCGAATTGGGTAAAAGCCGTTACTTTTATACTATTGTATATATTATGCGTATTGATAGCCGTTGTATTGGTGAGCAATATTGTGCCCAGCAAGCATAGGGGCCAACTGATGAGTTGGGTATACCTGGCACTGGCCGGAATGCTCGTGATGCTCGTGGTTATTTTCTGAACAAGCCTATTTTGAATTACAGCTGAAATCACCCTATACATGAACAAGACAATCTTTGCCCTTTTTGCCTGCTTGTTTTTAAGCCTTGGCCTGCAAGCGCAGGAATACTCTCAGGAAAACTACCAGCCGCAACGCCAGAAGGGCCGGCACTTTCTGCAACTGCGCAACGGCCAGGTGGTATACGGCAACAGGGTCCAGTACAAGTCGCCTATTTTTAAGCAGGATTTCTTCCTGGTTGACGATACGCTCAAGTATTCCCCGGAGCTGGTGGATGTGTATCAGAACAATGATGGCTATTTTGCCAGAGTGGCTGCCGGCAACCGTTTCGACTCTTTTGCCAAGCGAATCATGGAGGGACCGCGCGTCTCTAAGTTCTACACCACTACGATCGATTATGCAGCCATGGGCTACCAGCCGTACGGGTACGGCATGCCACGCACCAGCCGGCGCCGCATTTACTTCTTCTCCAAAGACAACGGCCCCCTGATGACTTTCAACCAGCAGAACCTGGAGCAGGCCTTGGCGGACAACGCTTCCAGCATGGTGCTGATCCAGCGTCACAAGCGCGAGAAGACCATCTCGACAGTGGTAGGTATAGCCGGCGCGGGCCTGCTGACGTACGGTTTGCTTTCGTCTTCCCAGAGCTCTACTAATCCGAATTCTGTTAATGTGTCGCCGGCAGTGTATGCGGGAGCCGGGCTCATAGCCGTGCCGCTGGTTATTCAGCTTTTCCGCAAAGACAAGCTGACACAGGCAGTAGATGTCTACAACTACCAGGTAAAGCATTAACACAGCTTATGCCTGATCTGCTCTTACTCCACGGTGCCCTGGGCGCAGCCAGTACCCTGCAGCCCCTGCAGCAGTTGCTCGCGGCAGACTTTAGAGTGCATACCCCCAACTTCCAAGGGCATGGTGGTAGCGCATTGCCTCAAGGGCCTTTCCGTATGGAGTTGTTTGCAGCGGATGTGCTGCGCTACCTGGACCAACACCAACTGCAGCAGGTCGACATATTCGGGTATAGCATGGGTGGTTACGTAGCGCTATACCTGGCGCTTCAGTACCCGGATCGGGTAGGCCGCATCTTCACACTGGCAACTAAATTTGCCTGGAGCCCTGAAGCAGCTGCGAAGGAAGTCAAAATGCTGCAACCGGAGAAGGTACAGGAAAAAGTGCCTGCTTTTGCCACTGTTCTCGCCGGGCGTCACCAGCCTAACGAATGGCAAGAGGTCATGCGCCGCACAGCCGACATGATGCAACACCTGGGTAGCCAGCCTTTGCTCACTGAAGAAACGCTGTCGCGCATACCTATACCTGTTCGCATTAGCGTCGGCGACCGCGACAACATGGTCAGTCTGCAGGAGACAGCCTGGGCCTACCAGCATCTCCCTAACGCCAGTCTGCAGGTGTTCCCGAACATGCATCATCCTTTGGAAAAGGTTAACTTAAACCAGCTACAGCACGAGATCAGGCAATTCTTTGGGAAAGATGCCGTTTAGGTTTAAATTAAGCTGATCTATACCTATTGCGAATATCTATGCGCTTACAACATTTCTGCGGCACTTTGCTTATTGCTTTTACTTTGTTCACTGCGGGAGCCTGCACTAGCACAAAACCCGCTGCGGGGCAGCGCGGCTATACCGAAGCGGGCAAGGCATCTTACTACAGCAACAAACTGCATGGCCGTAAGATGGCCAACGGAGAGGCCTATAATCGCAGGAAGCTTACAGCAGCCCACCGCACGCTTCCCTTTGGCACTAAAGTGAAAGTCACCAATTTGCAGACGAAGAAATCCGTGAAGGTGAGCATCACAGACCGGGGGCCATTCGTAAAGGGCCGTGTGATAGACCTGAGTGAGGCCGCAGCCAAGCGCCTGGACTACATTAGTGCAGGTATAGCACCGGTAGAGGTGAAGGTGGTGAAGCCAGCCCCTCTACGTTAGCACATGATGTTTATACACTGACCACCTTTGAGACGTTACTTACTGTAATTTTTGAAAAAGCCCCAAATATTCCTATTAATCATTTGGAATACTGTATTTTAAATCATAATTTCGGGCATGCTTAAAAAGTGGAAATCCCTTTCAGTGACAGCTGGTCTTGCAACAATCTTGTTGTTGGGTGTAACTATTACGCCTAGTGCTGCCAACCTGAACAACGGGAAAGCCACAGCTGAAGCAACTACAGTTGGAGCACCTGGCGCCAGCACTACCGCTAGCACAGACGACACAAAGCCCGCTACTCCTAAAAAGCAAAAATCGGTTTTGGATGCTGATGTGCTGGAGAGTCCGCTTTCTTTCTTCAACGACCTTTCTTCCGGATCGGAAGAGGAGGAATCATCTGACCTGACAGTGAAGTCGAGCACGATCGTGCTGGCTCTGAAAGCGCTCGCGGCTACCCTGCTTTCCACCATCATGTAATTTTTCTTTAGACCTCATTGAAGACAGGCTGATCTAGATCAGCCTTTTTTGTTTTTAGGCCGGCGCTATACCTGCCCGATCGCGGCACTAAGCACCAGATGGCCTATCTGCCTAGGGTATAGCATACCCTACCTGAGTTCATTAAACCTATACCTGTTGTAAGACCGCTCTACCTCCTGGCATCAGCTATACCTACATCAGATCCGTGAGCAGGGCCAGGCCCAGCCCAAACAGAGTTGCCAGCAGTTTGTTGCGGTTGAAACGGTGGTCGGGGCTCGTTTCGAAGAGAATGGTGGTAGAAATGTGCAGGAAGTTACCGGCTACCAGGCCTGTCAGCGCAGTAAAGACCAGTTCACCGCCAACATTATCTTTTATGATGTAGTTGCTCACCAGTATACCCAGTGGCGCCCCGATGGCAAATATCAGCAGCCACAAAAAGGCCTTTCGGAAAGAGCCGATGCGCGACATCAACACAGACATCAGTGCAAATGCAGCCGGTATGTGGTGGATGGCTATACCTAGCAGCACCGCATAAAAATTCTCCCCCCCGTGGTGGTGCCCCCCATGTTGCTCGCCACCCTCTACGAGTATACTGCCCTCCAGAAAGGAGTGAATAAACAGCGAGCCCAGCAGCAGAAAAGGCATGGTGCCGGCATGCGCGTGCCCATTGTGGTTGGTATGCATATGCCCGTGCTCCACCCCATGCGAGAAAAGCTCCAGCACCAGCTGCAAAAAGAAGCCGGCCAGCACCCAGTAACCAACACGATGCGGGCTTGCGTTGCCAACCAATACATCGGGCAGCAGGTGCACGATGGTGATGGTGAACAGATAAGCACCACTGAAGGCGAGTGCCATCTTTAGCCAACGGCTGTTGTCTGGCGGAAATACCTTGACGAGGAAGCTGGAAAGCACCACCGTGAAGAAGAGCACAAGTATAGCTATGATCATACCGCGTTATTTTTTTAGCACGAAAATGATGCGCTCACTCTTTTCCGGGTCGAAAGGCTGCAGCTTGTAGTCGCCAAACACCTCACCTAGGCGCAGCTGCGCAATACGGAAGTACTCCATAAAGTTTTCCTGGCGCAAGGCCCGTACACGCTCCTCAAAGCAGTAATCACGACCCTTGTCCTCAAAGCGAATGGTCTTTACTATAAAGTCGTGCTCCACCTTACGGCTGATATCAAACAGAATGCCCTGTATCTCTTTCTGCTCATGCGACACCAGGCGCTCGATGGTACGGTCGGTGTTCATAAAGTCGATGACCAGTTTGCCGCCGTGCTTCAGGTTGGTGGCAGCGGCTTTCAGGGATACCACATTTTCGGTTTCGCTCTCGAAGTAGCCAAAGCTCGTGAACAGGTTCAGCACAAAATCGAATGCCTCGGGTTTGTATACCTCCCGCATGTCGTGCACATCGAAGTGCAGCCGCTCGTTCCCGTACTGCCGGGCGTAGGCAATGCTTTTCTCTGACAGGTCTATACCTGTTACATCGTAGCCTAACTGGTTCAGATAAAGGGAGTGACGGCCTTTGCCACAGGCAAGGTCCAGAATTTTGTGTTGGGGTTTTGGGTGCAGGTAAGCCAGCAGGTTATCCATGAACAGCCGGGCATCGTGATCGTCGCGGTTGCTGTAAAGGATATGATAGTAAGGGGAGTCAAACCAGGTGCTGAACCATTCTTCCTGTTGGGCCATAGGAGCTGCGCAATAGCAATAAGGATGCAAATATACTCTTTTATTTTCGGAACATGGGTATACGCAGCCAACGTTGGCAGGTATAGCAGCCCCTAAAAAAAGTCTGCCGCCACTGCAATGACAGTAGCGGCAGACTTTCTCTTATCAGCGTAAAAGCGATTACTTATTGCTTATCGGCGCCTGCTGGTGAATTCGTTACAGCACCTTCGCGAACGCTGTCGCCTGGCTGTATTGTTTTGGCACCCTGGTCGTGGTTTGGCATAACCTCTTCTTGTGCGCTGTGGCCCTCAGTACCATGTGCGGCAGCCTCACCACCGGCATCAGACACGTTGTAGGTGCCGCGCGTCCCCGGAGGAACTGTATCATTAGACACCTTCGCCTCAGGGCGCAGGTCTTTTGGCGTATCGCACGAAATCATAAACAAACCACAAACTGCGGCGAATACTGCAAGTACGTTCTTATTCATCTCTATTTATAGGTTATAGGTCCTTATTTTAAAACTCTACTGCACAGCGCAGTAGCAAATCCTTTAGTACGACAGGTATACAGGCTTTGGTTTTGAAACCACTAGGCAAGCAGCTCCTTGCGGCGCAGCATCGACTCCAGCAATTTGAGGTCGTTCGGGTTGTTGAAGATGCGGAATGGCATCATTACAAATACCGGCGCCTGAAAGTTTTTGGCCAGCCAGCCTCTCCAGCCGCCAGGCAGTTGCGCAGCTGTAGGAGGCTTCAGCCACAGCAGGTAGGCCTGCCCCTTGCGCTCCACCGACCCGATCATGTCCCAGGTCAGGGCCATGCCTTCGCGCTCGTTGCGCTTCAGCAGGATCTGGCGGGAGTCAATCTCGTAGCTCAGTTTCTCGAACAGCGGATTGCCCTGCTCCATCTGTGTCACACCCATCACCTGAGCCGAACGGAGCAGCACAAAGATAAGCGTAACCAGGATAGCACCTGCTACCCACCACCAGGAAAAGCTAAACACAGCCGGCAGCAGAAACAGCACCAGCGGAATAAGGGCCATCCACCAGTCTTTGCGCCATACCTTGGCCAAAGCTATACCTGTAAAAGTATTTTTCTCCAGTTGGTACTTTTTGGTACGAATGGCATTCGGAGCAGCACCTGACTGCATCCGGTAACGTTGATTCTGTTGCATAAAGAATAAAAAAATAAGCGCCTGTCCTTTATCGGACAGGTATAAGTTCAATTAATAAGCCTTCAGGCTCAGGTCCATGCTCTTGATGGAGTGCGTAAGCGCGCCCACCGAAATAAAGTCAACGCCGCATTTGGCCACCTCTGCGATCGTCGCCTCTGTAATGCCGCCCGATGCCTCGGTTTCGAAGCGATCACCGATCAGGGCCACCGCTTCGCGCATCATCTCCGGCGTCATGTTGTCGAGCATGATGCGGTGGATGCCTCCGGTCTCGAGAGCCTCCTTCACTTCGTCGAGGTTGCGTGTCTCTACCTCAATGCGCAGGTCTTTGCCTTTCTCCTTCAGGTAACGCTGTGTGGCTTCTATCGCTTCGCGTATACCGCCCGCATAGTCCACGTGGTTGTCTTTCAGAATGATCATGTCGAACAAGCCGAAGCGGTGGTTCACGCCGCCGCCAATCAAAACGGCCCACTTTTCCATGATGCGGAAGTTCGGCGTGGTCTTGCGGGTGTCCAGCAGTCTGGCCTTCGTGCCGGCAATCAGCGAGTTCAGGTAGTGGGTATAGGTGGCGATGCCGCTCATGCGCTGCATGCAGTTGAGCACCAGTCGCTCGGCCGTGAGGATGGATTGTGCCTTGCCTTTTACGGTGAGGGCCACATCGCCATACTTCACTTCGGCACCGTCCTGCAGCAGCACTTCTATCTGCAGGTCAGGGTCTACTTGCTTGAAGATATAACCGGCCAGCTCCACGCCAGCCAGTATGCCGTCACCCTTCACCAGCAGCCTCGCCTGGTTCCGGGCATCGTTCGGAATAGAAGCCAGCGACGAGTGGTCGCCATCGCCTATATCCTCGGCCAGGGCGCTGGATATAAACTCGGCTATGCTTTTTTCTGTCAGGTATGATGCTTTCACGGTGCAAAAATAAAAAAAGGCCCGGTATATACCCCGAGCCTTGCTAAAAATATCACTATTATCTTCTTAATCTTTAATGAAATCGATAGAATGTATCAGGAATTTGCCTCCTGCTTCCTTTACACGGATCAAAGTGGTGTAAGAACCGTTGCGATGCGTGTAGGTACCGATCACATAACGCTTGTCTTTTCTCACAGATTCACTCGGCGTCGGGAAGTTGTAGGCAAAGCCGGTAGGCGGGTTTTTGCTGAAAAAGTTCTTCATCACAAACTCTGCCTGGGTCTTGCTGTAGTCGGTAGCCTTCTCATCGGCAAACGACAGACTTACCTTGCTGTCGAAGTGCTTGGCCAGGTCCTTGGCAGAGCCCGCCTTTAGAGCTGCCTCCACTCCGTTGAACACGTCTTTCTGGGCCACAGCCTGTCCGGAAGCGAATAAGGTGGTGACAAAGGCCAGGAAAAGTACTACAGCAATGTTTTTAAAGTTTTTCATAAGGTGTATAAGTAATCTCGCCTCTCTATCTGCCAAAACTATGCCAACAAAAGTCATCAGCAAGTACCTAAATATAAAAGGGATAATCAATATATTCCGATGTAACGGTATAATTATACCTGACGTTACAAAGGCTTGGACTATGCCACGTGCGTTCACCAAATTCGGAACAACAAATCAGCGTTTGCCAGTTGAAGTGAGACATTATTGCTGACGTATGTTACAATTTAAGCATTTCCTGGCAGGCTTCCCAGCATCAAACCACAAATCAGCTTTTTAGGCAGATAAGGCACCACAGATTATCTTATATTTGCACCATGGATAAAAAGGTAATGCTCATGATTCTGGACGGGTGGGGAATCGCCACCCACCCAGAGGTTTCAGCTATTCATAAGGCGCACACGCCCTTTTACGATCACATCATTCAGACGTACCAGCATACCACGCTGCAGGCTTCCGGCGAGGCCGTGGGACTCCCGGAGGGGCAGATGGGCAACTCGGAAGTGGGGCACATGAACCTGGGCGCCGGCCGTGTGGTGTACCAGGACCTGGTGCGCATCAACAAGTCTATTGCCGAGCACAAACTGGCCTCTATGCCGGCCCTGGCAGGCGCCTATACCTTCGCTAAAGAAAACAAAAAGGACGTGCACCTGATCGGTCTGTTATCAGACGGTGGCGTTCACTCTCATATTGACCACCTCAAGGCGCTCTGCACCACCGCCTTCGACTATGGCCTGGACAAGGTATACATCCACGCTTTTATGGATGGCCGCGACACGGATCCCAAAGGCGGCGTGAAGTATATCAACGACCTGGAGCAGCACCTCGAAAACACGACCGGCACTATCGCCTCGATAATCGGCCGCTACTACGCCATGGACCGCGATAACCGCTGGGAGCGCGTGAAACTGGCTTACGACCTGATGGTGCACGGCAAGGGCTCGCCTTCGCAGAACCTGATCAAGTCGGTGCTGGATTCTTACAATGCCGGTGTCACGGACGAGTTCATCCAGCCGATCGTCAAGGTAAACAACGAGCAGCAGCCGATCGCGACCATCAAGGAAGGCGATGTGGTGATCTGCTTCAACTTCCGCACCGACCGTGGCCGCGAGATCACACAAGCGCTTACGCAGCAGGACTTCCCGGAGCAGCACATGCACAAGCTCAACCTGCGGTATACCACCCTGACCAACTACGACGACACTTTCGTGGGTGTGGAGGCTATTTTCGACAAAGACAACCTGAACAATACCCTCGGTGAGGTAGTGGCCAAGGCAGGCCGCAAGCAGATCCGCATCGCCGAAACGGAGAAGTACCCACACGTGACTTTCTTCTTCTCGGGTGGCCGCGAGGTGCCTTTCGATGGTGAGAAGCGCCTGCTGTGCCCATCACCGAAGGTGGCCACCTATGACCTGCAGCCTGAGATGAGCGCCTACGACATCCGCGACGCCATTGTGCCTGAACTGCAGAAGCAAACAGCCGACTTTATCTGCCTTAATTTTGCCAACCCCGACATGGTGGGCCATACCGGCGTGTTTGAGGCGGCAGTGAAAGCCTGCGAAGTGGTAGACCGTTGCGCTGAAGCGGTGGTAAACGCAGCTCTTGGAAGCAACTACGATGTGATCGTGATAGCAGACCATGGCAACGCCGATTACATGATCAATCCGGACGGTACGCCCAATACCGCCCATACCACCAACCTGGTGCCTTGCGTACTGGTGAGCAACGACTACAGAGGCACCCTACGACCTGGTAAACTGGGCGACATTGCTCCTACCGTACTCGAACTGATGGGTATAGCGCAGCCGTTGGAGATGACGGGTGAATCACTTCTTCAGAAAGCGCAGTAAGTTGAGCAGCTACCGCATCATCGGACTATTTGCCCTGCTGGGAGGCCTTACGGCTTGTGAGCGGCCTACTCCGCCGCTCGCAGCGGGGAAGGCGCCGGCCTATGACCTGACTGGTTACCTGCAGGAGCAGACGGCTCGTCTGCAGCAGGAGCAGCCACCGGTGCTCAAGTCGGTGATCACCAAAGGGCAGCCGACTGAGACCATTCAGATAGAGGAAATGGACTGGGAAAAAGAACTGGCCATTTTTCAGGAGGTGGACCTGAGTCGCCCAGCCCTGCGAGACTTTTACAGAGAAGAGCGCCATACCTTGCCCAACGGTAGCACGGTGAGCACCTTCACAAAAGATGCCGAGGCGGCCGCCCCTGTCGACCGCCTGCAGCTTACCGTGTCGCCTACTCAGAAGCTGGAGCGCCTCGAAGCGGTAGTGCTGGAAGAAAATCTGCTGTTCTATTCTAAAAGAAACATCAGCCTGACTGCAGAGCCGGGTACAGGCAATCTGTCCGGCTACCGGGTGGAAGGCGTGCAAAAGCTTGTTTTCGGGGACTCCCTGCGGTATCGCGTGGATGCCAATCTGTAGACAGGCCGGTGCAGGCAGTCTCCTTTTGTCTGATTTCTTCTTTAAGGGCTAAATTCCGTATATTGCTCTACTAAGCCGCTCAAGCCATGCACTTTATCTGCGCTTGTGGGCTATTATGCCTGTTTGATCTGTGCGTATGCGTGTTTATATCTTAGCCCTTCTTCTGGTCTTTGCCTCTGTCCGTTTGGCTTTTGCGCAGACGGCTGAACAGGGGCGTAGTTGTAGCACGGAGGCCTATCTGGAGACGCTGAAACGACAGGACCCGGGCTTTGAGGAGCGAAGCTTAAAAACGCAACAGGCTGTGCAGCAGCTCCTGCGCCAGCGACCTGCCGGCCAGGCCATGCAACAGGCCACCATTACCATACCGGTGGTGTTTCATGTCGTGTATAAGACCGGAAGTGAAAACATCTCGGAGGCGCAGGTGCGTTCGCAACTCGAAGTGCTGAACCAGGACTTTCGCCGTCTCAACGCTGACACCACCAACACCCCCAACTACTTCCAACCGTTCGCCGCCGACAGCCGCATCGAATTTTGCCTGGCCATCGTGGACCCGAGCGGCAACCCAACGACAGGCATCACCCGCACGCAAACGACCAAAGAGAGTTTCAGCTATTTTTCTGACCAGATCAAGTCCTCGGCCAATGGCGGCGTGGACGCCTGGGACACCAGGCTATACCTGAACATCTGGATAGGCAACCTGGGTACCACCAGCATCGGCTATGCCTCTTCGCCGGGCGCCTTACCTGATCGGGACGGCGTGGTGCTGCACTATCGCACAGTGGGAGCGGCCCCGCACAACAACAGCCTGTGGGCCTACAACCAGGGACGAACCGCCACCCACGAAGTGGGGCACTGGCTGGGGCTGAAGCACATCTGGGGCAACGGCATGACCTGCAACGACTCCGATGACATAGACGACACGCCTAACCAGTTCACCCAGACGGATGGCTGTCCGGACGGCATTGAGCTTTCGTGCGACAACGGCCCCTACGGCAATATGTGGCAGAACTACATGGATTATTCGGATGATGCCTGCATGAGTCTCTTCACCAAGGGCCAGGCAGCCTATATGCAAGGTATACTGGAGTCGGCACGTGGGTATCTGTTTGCTTCCACCGCCTGTAGCGGTGAGCTGCGTTCGCGCTTTAGTACTGCCCAGCCCCAGGACACGCTGTTAGCCCCCGGCGACCAGGTACAGTTCCTAGGTTCTTTCTCCGGCTTTAAGCCTACACAGTGGCAATGGGAATTTGAGGGCGGAACGCCGGCCTCATCCACTGAGCAAAACCCAACTGTCAGGTATAGCCGCCCGGGCAGGTATAGCGTCACCCTCACCACCTCCAACGAGAGCTCAAGCCACACCCTTACCAAGGAGGACTACATCTACGTGACCTCCGACAATGTGAAGGTATACCCGAATCCGGCGAAAGGCTATCTCATAGTGGAACAGGCAGCCCATCAGCAAATTCAGCTGGTAGAGCTGCTGAACCGCCACGGACAGGTGATACTGCGCGAGCAGGTGGCGGAAAGAGTCATCAGGCTGGATGTGCAGCACTTACCGGCCGGCATCTACCTCCTGCGCACAACCAGCACCAATGGCGTCGCGGTCACAAAGGTGAGTATTGTAAAGTAGCGGTGTCTATACCTTAAAAACCTTCTCCCTGCAGGGTCACCACCACCGTGCGCTTTGAGGCGTGGTTCCGGTGCTCGCACAGGTATACGCCCTGCCAGGTACCCATATTGAACTCCCCTTTTGAGATCGGCACCGTCACAGAGCTTCCCAGCAAAGCAGCCTTCAGGTGCGCCGGCATATCGTCCGGGCCTTCCAGGGTATGGCGGTAATAGGGCGCGTTTTCAGGCACCATCTGGTTGAAGTGACTTTCAAAATCCTGTCGCACGGTGGGGTCAGCGTCTTCGTTGATGCAGAGGCTTGCAGAGGTATGCTTGATGAAGATGTGTGCCAGGCCCACTTTGTAGTTCTCCAATTCAGGTAGCTGCGCTGTGAGTAGGTCTGTGATCAAATGAAAACCGCGTTTCACGGCCGGCAAGCGTATCTCTTTCTGAAACCACATGTCTTTTTGATTGAGTGATTGAGTGATGGAGTGTATGAGTGATTGGGTGATTTTGATTCGTTGATGAGCGAATGGGTGCTTCAGCGATTGATTCTTCTGGATGACTTACTGAATGGGGCGTCCGTTATGGTTCATACGCGAATATAGCATTAGAGTAAATATAGATACAATCTTCCTGCTTCTTTAAGCATTGTATAATTGATCAAACATGCTCTTCCAAAATTCACTCTATCACTCATAATTCGGATAACATCACTCAATCAAAAATTAACAACTCACTCATTCACTAAATCACCAACTCAATCAACCGTCCGCTCAAAAGCACCCATATCCGGCTTGGTGGAACTGCGGTTTATACCTTTGAAGTCTTTGCCTATACCTGGCAAAGGCAGAGCGGCACCGCTGGCAGGGGAAAGGGTGTCGAGGCGGAAGTCCTGCTTGCGCACATCTTTGAACTTGGGGTCGATGTTGAGCAGGTTGCCGTTCGTGTTAAGCGTGTTTTTGTAGGCATCCGTGCGAAGTATGTTCTTAGATACTTCCGCTGAAATATCGCCCTCCAGCAGTACCTCGTTTGTGTAGTTGGAGCCGTCGCTGTACACGATGCTATTGACCAACCGCAGTTGTGTGGGCTGGTTTCGGATATCGGTGCCAGGTATAAAGTCGGCGACGACAAAGGCAGGTGTCTCGCGCTGCAGCTGGTTCTGGTAGTTGACAATGGTGGAGTAGAGCACCTCATACTTGCCACCGCCCAGCCCGCCGAAGCTGTACTGTCCACAGTTCTGGATCAGGGTATTCACTACTTTCACATCCGAAGTAAAGGCCACAATACCGTCCAAGAACGCATGCTGTATCGCGCAGCCTTCTACCAAAGTGCCTCCCTTGCCCGGATTGCCGATCCGGATGCCGCGTATCGTGTTGCGGATATCGGCATAGCGGATGGTGTTGTTCTGGCTGGCTGTGAGGATGCGTATACCTTCCCACTGACCGGGCGCATTGACATAGGCGAGCTCGCGTCGTATACCTGAAAACGTCACCCGCTCCTCCGGGGTGCCTTGCACCTGCAGCGTGCCGTTGATCAGCAGCACAGCTTTGTTCGTGGCGAAAATGCGTGCTCCTTTCTCAATGGTCAGGGTTGCTCCTTCGCGCAGCAGCAATGTGTCGAGCAGCACGTGCGGTTTGCCTGCCGCCCAGGTGGAAGTACCGATCACACCCTTCTGATGAAACACGGCATCCTGGCCATAGGCTATCAGCTTCACGTTCTGCTGGTTTCCGTTTGTGTGAAACAGAATAGAGTCTGCTACCAGGAAGGGCTGGTTCTGGGCCGCCGGATTGATGTTGACACGCACCAGAATGTAGAGGCTGTCCTTGCCGCGCAGCTCAAGGTTATTGGCGATGGGTGTTTCCTGGCCATTGATGATCAGTTGGTAAGGCGAGGCGTTTGCTCCGCCCAGGCTGATACTGCTGATTCGGACGGCATTCTTCTGAGGGTTGTATACCTTGAGGCGACGCGTCACGCTGCCCTGCGTCACAAACACCGTATCAAACAGCACCGTGTCCGCCGAAAAGTGCAGCACCGCATCCGGGTCATTTGTCACGACCTCATCTTTGGGCTCACAGCCCACCATCGAGAGCAGGAACATGAGGGGCAGTATGGCGAGCAGGTATTTCAAATGAGGGTGATGGCTAAATTGTTGAATTGTTGATGGGTGCTCTATTTTTTAAATTTTAAAGATAACAGACTAATACCTGTTGCGAAGCACATAACAATAGTTAGTCCAGCCACTAAAATATACACTGTCCGATCATCCAAATATAGCAATCCACAGATAACAACAGTTAATGCAATAAGATGATAAATAAGCCTACCCTGCTCAATTGAGTTCTTCTTTTTTAAATTTTTAAAGGTAAATATCTCTTTACCTGAAAATACGATCTCAAACAAAGTAAATGCAGCGTAAAAAATAAATACCACTACTGCTGTTACATACAAGCCGTATTTATTAACCCCAACAGGTATAGCAACTGCCGCTAGGCAAAGTATAACGATGTTATCGACTTTGCTGATACCTTTTAGCCCCCCCTGGCTATATAAGATCAAACTCTTCATACCACTTCTTCCTAGTAATTGCTCCCCGTAGTTACTACCAAGTTAAAACAAAAAAAGGAATGCAGCGCAGCTTCCGGCTGCACCACATTCCTAAATATACCTTGGTCAAAAGTGGGCGGGGGTTATTACGCGGTGGCGCCTTCTTTCAGGCGTTCGGCGTTCTCTGCTATACGCAGCTCTTCCACGAAGTCCTCAATACCGCCATCCATTACGTTTGGCAGGTTGTAGACGGTATAGCCAATGCGGTGATCGGTTACACGGCCTTGCGGGTAGTTGTAGGTACGGATCTTGTCAGAACGGTCGCCGCCGCCTACCATGCTCTTACGCTGGGCTCCTTCGGCTTCGTTCTTCTTGGCCAGCTCCACTTCAAAAATACGCGAGCGTAGTACTGCCAACGCCTTGTCGAAGTTCTTAAGCTGTGATTTCTGGTCCTGGCACTGGGCCACGATACCGGATGGGATGTGCGTCAGACGCACGGCTGAGTAGGTCGTGTTCACCGACTGACCACCCGGGCCCGAAGAACAGAACAGGTCCTTGCGGATATCGTTCATGTCGAGCTCGATGTCAAATTCCTCTGCCTCTGGCAGCACCACGACTGAAGCAACCGAGGTATGGATACGGCCCTGCGTCTCGGTGGCCGGTACGCGCTGCACACGGTGTACGCCCGACTCAAACTTGAGTTTGCCATACACGTCTTCGCCAGACACGCCCACAATAATTTCCTTGTAGCCACCGGATGTACCTTCCGTGGCATCCATCAGCTCCATACGCCAGCCCATCTTCTCAGCGAAGCGGCTGTACATGCGGTAGAGGTCGCCTGCAAAGATAGAGGCCTCGTCGCCGCCAGCTCCTGCACGGATTTCCATGATGATGTCTTTGCTGTCGTTCGGGTCTTTCGGGATAAGCAGCTCTTTCAGGGTATCCTCCATCGCCTCACGCTGCGGAAGCAGCTCGTCCAGCTCTTCCTTGGCCATTTCGCGGAAGTCCTCATCCTTCTCCGTCGCAATAACCTGCTTGGCATTGTCGATGTTGCTCAGGATGTTGAGGTACTTCTTATACTCTACTACTATTTTTTCAAGATCCTTATATTCTTTATTCAGCGACTTGTACTTCTTCATGTCACTGGCCACATCTGGCTGGATAAGCAGGTGGCTTACCTCTTCAAACCGCTGATTAATGGCTTCTAATTTATCTAACATCGCTCTGTTATGGTTTTAAGCTGCAAAGATACTAAATTGGCGTTTAAGTAATAAAACATAAGTGCTGGTTGCCGCTGTAATATTACTTATTTATCCTACTACAAATTTGTATCGAAAGATGTTCAAAGCCCGTTCTTTGCTCGCTACTATAACCCTTGGCACAGCCTTTATAGTTTCAGGCTGCGATGTGAAAGTGAAACCGATAGAAGGAGGGAAGGAAATAGCCCGGGAACTGGAGCGCCACAAGATCAAGCGCCTCACCCAGCAGGACATCCTCAATGCCGCCCAGAAATACGGCGACTCCGTGGTGGTAGTGGCGGAGCGTTTGCATGTCCTTCAGCTGACAGAGCACCTGAACCAGGGAGGTGTAGCAGCCGCCATACCTTACTGCCAGCCTGAAAACTTTGAGAAAGTAGAAGCCCTTCAGCACAAGTTCGGGGCCATCTCGCGCCGCTTCAGTGAGCGGCCACGCAATCCGAAGAACCTGGCCAGGGGAGGCACGGCGCAGGCGCTGAACAGGTATAGCAGTGACCAGGAGCGAGAGGCAAAGGTAGAGGCGCTAAACCAGAACGAGATCCGCTATACCTCTCCGATCTACCTGCGCGACGAGACTTGCCTGAGCTGCCACGGCACGGTGGGTCAGGAGCTAAGCGAGTCTGACCACACCCTGATCAAAGAGAAGTATCCGCAAGACCAAGCCACCGGTTACAAAAGAGGCGACCTGATGGGTATGTGGGAGCTCACGTTCGACAAGATGGACCTGGTCGCCTTCCTCAACGACCAACCCAAGAAAAGCCGCCGCCCACGCTAAACATTCCGCTATCAGGCCTATTTTAGAGCCATACAACCGGTTTAAGGTGACATATGTCACTGCATTTTACGCCCAAAAGCCTTACCTTTGCACTTGGTTTGATCGGGTCTTATACCTGGTCTGATGTTTAAACTTTAAAAGATAAATATACTATGGCTGTAATAGTTGCAACCGATAACGATTTCGATAACGTACTTAACTCAAACCAGAATGTGGTAGTGAAATACTTCGCTGACTGGTGCGGCAGCTGCCGTTTGTTTGCGCCTAAGTTCAAGCGCATGTCTGGTGAAGAAGTCTTTGCCAATGTGGCTTTCGTTGACGTTAACGCCGAGACAAGCCCGGAGGCCCGTAAGGTGGCTGGCGTAACAAATCTGCCTTTCTTCGCCGTTTTCAAAAATGGCCAACTGGTAGACACTGTAGCCGCCAGCAAAGAAGAGGCCGTACGTGATCTGATCAACAAATTGACTGTTTAAGAAATGAAGATACCCGTAATCAAAAAACTAGTAGAAACTCAGTCGCTGGACGCCCTGACGGCGGCCGAGGAGGCACTGATGGAGGAGCAGCCACTTGCCATTGAAGTGGAAGGCGACGACGAAGGCGAGCAACTGACGCACGTGATAGCCGCTGCCTGGATCCTGACCTACATGAACGACAACGGCGTGGACTTTAAGACGGCACTGCGTGAGTACACCAAGAAAGTGCGCGTTTCCATCAGCTAGTCTCGTCTGATAATTATAAAAAGCAGCAGGCCCCGAAACATTATGCTTCGGGGCCTGCTGCTTTTTATGGTATAGTTATTACTTACATATTGGTCCTGGAGAAATACTCTTCTGCCAGCTTTCCGCCCATATCGGTACAAATGCCGCGCACATAGTACAGGTAAATGCTGCGGAACACTTCCGACAGATCGTACTTGGCTGGCGGGAAAGACGCCGGGTTGATCATCATGAAGAATTGCTCCAAAATGATCTTCGTAACCAGTTGCAGGTTGATGTCTTTCCGGAAGTAACCCTGCAGTATGCCCCTGTTCAGGATCTCAGCGTTTACGTGCTGGTTGTTATCGATCACATTCTGCATGCTCATTTGCCAGGCCTCCGGATACTTTTGCAGATCAGCAATGTAGATGGGGTTTATCTGTTTGATCGTTTTAGCACCATCCTGCAGGAGCAGCATAATTTCCTCTACGGGGTTGGTAGCCGTGGAGAGCAGCTCCGTTTGCCTTCTATTCTCCAACTCTATATCGTACAGGATTACCTGTTTCACCATATTCTCGCGGCTCGAGAAAAGCTCATGGAATGTTGACTGACGTATGTCGAGTTTCCTGATCAGATCCGCGTCCGAATTCGCCTCTATCCCTTCCCGCTTAAAAATCTGCAGGAGCTCATCTAATATAGTATCTAAAAAAGTCATTGAATAAGGTAGGTCACCAAGCTGCGCTGTTTAGGACAAGTATCTATATACGCACTAACGGGCCCGGTGTATAATTAATTTGCGTTTGATGTCTCGTAAGGAACATGCAAATGTAACACAATAAGTTACGCTCTGCAAACCGCTCCAGGTTGAGACCGGGCAGATTTACAGTAAGGTCCAGATACTTATGAAGAAAACGGATTGGACCAGGTATACGTAGGGTGCCAAACGGTTCTGTTTGTAAATGGGGGCTTTTTGGAAGTATACCTGAAACAGAAAAGACAGCCCCAGCCACCCCAAATAGTTAGACCATGGAATGTGGCCGCCCTGCCAGTCCCAAAAGTCAAAAGCCACCGCTACCGGCTCCAGAAAAAAATCGAGCCCGACCATCAGTAGGGCTGCCACCAGGGCTCTCACAAGCCAGTGCATGTCAATCATGTTTACCAAATGTCCCGTCGTGTAGACGAGCATCAGCCAGTTGAGCCCGATCAGCAAGGGCACGTCCAGAAACTTTATACCCAAAGACTCTCCATAGGCATAGTCTCCGAACAGCAGACCGGTGTGTATCCCTACCACTTCGGCAAAAAAGCCCGCCGCCACAATCACCAGCACGAAAAGCAGAAAGGCCGCGTTCCAGCGCTTGTGGAAAGAAAAGAGCAAGACGTTCGTGAGAATCAGGTTCATAGGCGTAAGCCGCTGAAACTTTTCGGGTTCGCCACTAAACAAGAGCCCCCAAAAGCCCACTGCGTGAAAAATAGCCAGCACGCCCAAGGCCACAGCAAAAGCATAGGGCTTCAGGCGCTGCTGCAAAGGTATAGCCGGCTGGTATGAATGTATGGTTTCAGACATGCTGTTTCGATCGGTTAACTGATGTTACGACGGGCACCAGGTTACCCACTATACGGGCAGAAAGCAGGCAGAGTGGTATACCTCCGCCAGGGTGTACGCTGCCGCCACAAAAGTAGAGTCCCTTTAATCTAGAGTTGAAATTCGGGTGCCGCAGGAAAGCCGCCATGCGGTTGTTTGAGCTGCTGCCATAGAGCGCCCCGGCGTAAGAAGACGTATGCTGCTCGATCAGCAGTGGGTCCAGCACCTGCTCGCAGACAATGGCCTGCCGGAGGTCGGTTTGCAGCATGCGGCTCAGCTTATCTGTTACCGCCTGGCGAGTAGTGCTGGTAAGTTGTTCCCAGTCCTGCCCCTGATGGTGTGGCACGTTCACCATCACAAACCAGTTTTCGCAACCTGCGGGGGCATCGCGTTTTTCCATTTTGGAGGTGATGTTCACATACACGGTCGGGTCCGGGCTGATGGACTTATGCCGGAAGATGTGCTCGAACTCCTGCCTGTAGTCCTGGCTGAAAAAGATGTTGTGCAGGTGCAGTTCCGGAAACTCGCGCGCTATACCCCAGTAGTAGATTAACGCGGAGCTGGAGCGCGGCTGCTGCAGCGTCTGCTCAGGCGCTGGCTGGTCGGGTAGCAAGCGGCGGTAGGTCGGTACCACATCCATGTTGCTCACCACTACATCGGCCTTATACCTGCCGGTGCTGGTTGCTATACCTGTGGCTGTACCGTTTTGCGTGATAATGCGCTCTACCCGCTCGTTATACCTAAAGGCCACGCCCAGTTCTTCGGCCAGCTTCACCAGACTGGCCGCAATACTGTAAATACCGCCTTTCGGATAAAAAGCGCCGATGTTGTGCTCCAGGTGTGGTATCAGGTTGAGAGTGCCCGGTGCCTGGTAAGGGTCAGAACCGTTGTAGGTGGCAAATCGGTCGAGCAGCTGCACAAAGCGCTGGTCATCAAACAGTTTTGAGTTGGCATCATGCATCGTCGTTGTCAGGCCCAGGTCCGACAGGCAGCCCAGCGCCTTAAGCACATCGGCGCTCAGGTAGGTATCGAGCCGGTGCAGGGACTTGTGCAGAAAAGTATCTGCCGTGCCTTGGTAAAGTCGGGCGCTCTTGGCCAGCACTTCCCGTACATCCTGCGCACTTACGCCTAGCTGCTGCTCTGCTTCAATAGCAAAAGCTTCGGCATCTGCATACGCTTTCAGGTGGCTGCCATCGGGCCAGAAGTAGTGCGTAATCGGGTCGAGGCGGGTATAGGTAAAGTAGTCGGAAGGGTTGCGGCCGGCCAGCGTGAAGAGCTCATCGACAAGGTGCGGCAGCGTGAACAGCGAGGGGCCGGCATCGAAGCGATAGCCCTGCAGATCGAACTGGTGCATTTTGCCCCCAAACGACGCATTGGCCTCAAACACGGTCACGTAATAGCCTTTCACCGCCAGCCTGATGGCCGTGGCTATACCTCCTATACCTGAACCGATAATGGCCGCTTTCGTCATACCCGAATTTAAGCAGATTAATACTCTCCTGCACTTAACTGCAAGGGTAGGGCAAAGGTTTTGAGGATTGTCGCTTATACCTTAAAAATAGGCGTATGTCAGGGTTTTAAATATTCACAATTTTATATGTATCTTATACCTGTCTTACACCTCCTATTTACTCAACTATGAAACTCCTTTTTAAGCGGAAGCACCTGATGATTGTGCTTCTCGCCTTTGTAATAATAGCTTTGGCTTGTGCATCTGTCATCACTTTAGTAAAGCGCCAGTCTAACCAGTATACCTTTAGGCAGACTGAGCACGTTCCTGCTTGCTATACAGGTATAATTTTTGGTGCCGGCATTCGCAAGGGCAAACCCAGCAAGTACCTGAAGGACAGGCTTAACGCAGGTATACGATTATACAAGGCAGGCAAGGTGCAGCGGCTGCTTTTGTCAGGAGACAATGGTAGTCGAAGCTACGACGAACTTAAAGTGATGCGCGACTACTGCCTATCAAAGAATGTAAGGGTTGATGATATTTTTCTGGATTTCGCCGGCTTTGATACTTACTCTACTTTATACCGCGCAAAAGAGGTGTTCAAGGTAGACCGGGCCGTGCTTGTTTCACAGAACTATCACCTCGACAGAGCTATTTACATCGGCAGGTCACTTGGGCTGGACAGCTATGGCTACATAGCAGATAAAGGGCACTATGCCGGATATCAGCGCAATTACCTTCGGGAGGTGCTCGCAACTGTTAACGCGATTGTGGAAGTGAACTTAAACCGAAAGCCTAAATTTCTGGGTGAGCCCGTCGCTATCTCAGGTGCTTCAAACGCGCTGCTTCACTACTAAGCTATACCTGCCTGAACACCTTTTTGTAAACCGGCTTCCGCATACCAAAAGCTGCCAGCATGAAAGGGTATAGCATAACATCCAATGCTTTATACCCGGTGCTATACTCGATGATATCATGGATGATGGCGCCGCTGCCGTGCTGCGTGACCAGATGCTTGTGCTGCCAGTTGCGCAGGGGCGGGGGCACTTCCTGGCCTTCGTCTACAAACCACGCTGCCCTGTCTGTTATCTCCCGCTCTGTGATCCGGCTGGTCCACCGGAAGGACCTTATACCTGTCTGCAACTCCACCTCCACCACATCACCAGGCGCGCTCCCATCAAACCGCAACAGTTTCAGCCGGGGGTAGGGCGGCGCCAGCTTCCTGAACAGCTGCTCATCAAAGGCGTGAAACACACTCCGAAAGTCTTGCTGCACGGTGGTTTTCAGGTGAAGGAGCATTTTTTAAATTGTTAAATGGTCGGTTCGCGGGAGATTCAAAAGCCTGACTCGTCAATTTATAACAAGCAACCGTCCTGGCAGAAACGAAAACAAGCCAGCTTCAGGTATAGCTGCGGTATGCCCATACCTTCAATCTCGTCAACTTTAGGATTTTATGTCCTTTCGACCCGGAGTTAGGGGCAATGCCGTTTCATTCTAAAAGAATACTCTTAAAACTTATTGTCATTCTGTAAAGGAACCTGGTTGAAATAGGGGGCCCCTACCCCCGGAGGTTAAGCTTATGCTACTTGCTACCAGAATCCTTCCAGGATGACAAAGCAAAGTGAACGAAATGGCCATGCCTTTAAAGGAGGCAGGGCCCTTGCTTTGGGAGAAATCCGGAACATGGCTGGCACGCTGAAATAACCCTTACCTTTCTGAGCTATGCTCACCCTCTTCCCCTCACGTCTCGGTCACAATCGAGGTGTCAGGTGTTGTGAAGCGTTTCCTAAATTGGTGACATTGAGCTATACCTTAACTGCTATACCTGTTTACTTGCTTAACCATATCAGGAGGCAAATGTTGCTGCGATCTGTTAGCTATACCTATACCTACAAAAAAGCCGCAACATGCATCATGCTGCGGCTCCGGTATAATCATTCACTAGCAAACTAACAATTCAACCATCAACCATTTAAGAATTAACCCCTAACTCAACAGATTGTCGATATCTTCTTTTGTCAGGTTCTTGATGATGTTCTCGTCGGTGCTGATCAGATCGGTTACGAGTTGAATCTTACGGTTCTGCAGCGCCAGGATCTTCTCCTCTACGGTGTCTTTGGTGATGAACTTGTAAGTAAATACCTTGTTCTGCTGACCGATGCGGTGGGCTCGGTCCACGGCTTGCGCTTCTACGGCAGGGTTCCACCACGGGTCTAGGATAAACACATAGTCCGCGGCCGTCAGGTTAAGGCCAACGCCACCGGCTTTCATCGAAATCAAAAACACCTGGATGCCCGGGTTGTTCTGGAACAGCTCTACCTGCTGCTGCCGGTTTTTGGTGTTGCCGTCCAGGTAGGCATAGGTAATTCCTTTCTCATCCAGCGCCTGCCTCACAATTTCCAGGTGCTTCACAAACTGACTAAAGACAAGCACTTTGTGTCCTTTTGCCACGATGCTCCGGGTCATGCGCATCACCTCTTTCAACTTCCCCGACTCGCCTTCGTAGCCCGGGTCCGTCATGTAAGGGTGATTGGCTATCTGCCGGAGCTTCATCAAACCCTGCAAGAGCATAAACTGCGTGTTGCCTGGCCCTTTTTCTTCCAAGCTGGTCAAAATCTTGTTGCGGTAATACGACTTGGTTTCCTCGTAGGCGTGTTCCTGCTCCTCTGTCATTTTGCAGAAGGTGGTGTGCTCTATCTTGGGCGGCAGTTCACGGGCCACTTGCGACTTATGCCTCCGCAGTATAAAGGGTTTGATAAGCGCATGCAGCCGGCGTGTCTTGTGCTCATCTTTTTGCTTCTCAATCGGCTTCAGAAACTCTTTCCGGAAGAAATGCTGATTGCCCAGCAGGCCCGGGTTGATGAACGACATCTGCGACCAAAGGTCCATGGTGCTGTTCTCGACCGGCGTACCGGTCAGGATCAGGCGGTGGCGCGATTTGAGCGAGCGGACTGCCTTTGAGGTATTGGAATCCGGGTTCTTGATGGCCTGCGACTCGTCCAGGATGATGTAGTCGAAGTAGTAGGTCTTGAGCAGCTCCGTATCCAGGCGCACAATGCCGTAGGAGGTCAGCACGAGGTCGTAGTCCTTGAACTGCTCCACGTTCTTGTCTCGGTAGGTGCCGGTATAGGTGAGGATGCGCAGCTCCGGTGTGAACTTCTGCGCCTCGTTCAGCCAGTTGTAGATAAGCGAGGTCGGCATCACCAGCAACGTAGCCGACTCGGCACCGTTCTCTTTGCGGTGTTGCAGCATGGCCAGCGTCTGCACAGTTTTACCCAGGCCCATGTCGTCGGCCAGGCAGCCCCCGAACTTAAAGTCCTTCACAAAATGCAGCCAGTTGTAACCCGCCTTTTGGTAAGGCCGCAACTCGCCCCGAAAGCCCACCGGGAGTGGCTTGTCCTCTATGGCATCAAACTCACGCAGCTTCTCCAGCTTGCGCGTCATCGTCACCTGGGCCAGGTTGCCGTTCTGCAAATCGTTTACGAGCGCCATGTGGTGCTTGCGCAGCGTCAACTGGTGCTCCCCCTCCGAGAAGGCAAACAGCTCGATGTACTGCGTAAACCATTCTTCAGGTATAATCGCTACCTGCCCGTTCGGTAGTAAATACTCGTTGTTGTGGGTCAGGATGTGGTTTTTGAGCCTGATGAACGGTACTTCGAACTCTCCGAAGCGCACCGTCCCGTAAATATCGAACCAGTCGTTGTTTTCGGTGATGCCTACGTTAACAGTTATCTCACCAATAAAGTAGTGCTTGCCACTCTTCTCGGATTGCTCCACCGTGAACCCCAGCTGCTCCAGTGCCTGCAAGTTGTTGTTGAGCCACGAGAAGGCGGCGCCCTTGTCCAGCACGGCCTGCCCGTTCTTCACTTCCAGCTCGCGATTGGCCAGCTCCTTCACATACTGTTTTTCATGCACCGCATCGCGTATCAGCTTATGGAAAATGTAGGAGTCCTCCGTTTTTTCCATGTTCACGCTAATGCGCTTGGCATCCTGCGCCTCCACCAGGTGGTCGCCATACTTGAACGATAGGTTGAACAGGATTTTGTCGGCAGCTGCTGCAGCCTTGTCCGTTTTGCTGGCCTCGCTGCCGCCACTGCTTAGCAGGGCAGACACGTTGGCCGACTTGACTTCGGAGAAATTCAGGTGCGGTTTGGGGCTGAACTGCTGCGGTTTGATCTCGAACCCATTCGGCCTCACGTCGAAGGACTCTACCAGCGAGGTCACAAACTTGCGGTAGTAGTTTTCCTCTACGGAACGCGGAACCAGAATAAACTTCTTATTGAGGAAGGGCTGCAGTTTCTTACCGTCAATGCCGTTCTCAAAACTGTGTATCACCCCATCCACCATCAGCCAGGCAGGCTCGTGGCAGATCAGAGCGGCGTTCCGGTACTGGAAGTTCAGCTTCTCGCCCTTGTATCTGACGGTAGGGTAGTAGTGGGTATTGTCTTCGTTTCGGTGCAGGTGAAATCGTACGGAGGCTTTGTCGGCCGCCACCTGAATCTCCCTCCAGGTTGGGTCTCCGTCTTTGCCAATGATAAATGTGCGACGGTCCTGGAGCATCTCCAGAATCTTGTTCATCCGCACCTGTATGTATTGGCTTATCGCCTCCTGCATGTTTTTATCGCCCTTTTCGGGGTCGTATACCTTCAGGAAAAAATCAGCAGCGGAGAGTTTCTTGTTCGAGAACTTTTTCAGGACGGCGTCCTGCTGGATCTGATCGGTTAGGGGGATCAGTTTAAAGTCTTTGGCATCGAGACGAGCGGAAAATTCGTCGGCGTTTTTGGCAGAAATATTCTGGTGCTGTAAAGTCAGCTGCCCCTTGGTATTAATCTGCACCACAAAAGATTCGAACAGGTATCCCAGGTACTCATGCTCGAACAAAGAGTAGATCACCTGAAACGGCTGCGTGGTGTATACTTTCATACAGGTACAATTTTAGGAGACCAAATTTACCCAAAAATCGCCTGATTTCCTACGCCAAACCCCTTAAAATCACTGTTGCTAATCAAAATATTTTCATATTTACAGCATTAAAATACCCGCTCTAACACATTAAAGACTTTTAATCTCAATATATAGCGGTTACCATATGCTTGCCTAATAACTAAAGTCCTTCTTCCAACCCCAGTTCACTCCTCACCACCTCTGATTGATTTGCCCTCACTAGGTTTAGAGCACTCCCCTGAACCAGGAAGACATTCTCCTCCGTCCACTCCCAGGCGGCATTCATCGGTAGGGTTACGCCGCTTGCGCTAAACCATACTTGTATCGTATCGCTTTTGGTGGTCAGGTATACCTCGTCGAATGTTTGCTGATTAGAGGCTGTAAAAGGCACCCGGGGACAAGAGGACAGGCGAGCCAGCACCTCCTGGTCGTTTCGAAACCAGTTTTGCAGAAAGCCCAGGTGCTGGTCGGAGCACTGATACCCCAGTTTGAGTGCGGTCAAGGCTTTGCACTTAAGATTACTAAACTCCTCGTTCGCATTACCATCCCAGTCGCACTCGCTGCCTATAAAAGTAACGACATAGCCCAGGGCGGCCCGTTCGGCGTCAGTCAGCCTATCAGCTAAAGCCTGATCGATCACAATTGTGCTCACAGAGTCCTGCAGGCCGGCATCGTATACCTGTTCCCGCCACAGGAAACGGATTTTGGTGTTGGGGGAGGTATGGGCTGCTGTTTCGGTTGGTGCTATACCTGCGGCTGGATCTTCCACTGGCGTATCCGTCTCAACTGTGGAGCAGCCGAACATAAGAAGCAGGAAAAACAGCAGGATGGCTTTCATGGGACCGGGGTGAAGCGAAGGGAAATGTGGTCGCGCCTATACCTTACAGGTTGTCGCGCACGGACATGGCAGCCGCTTTGCGGGCAGGGCGTATGGATACCAGCATGGTGATGATCACAATGGCAGCACCCGTCAGCACAAAGTCCATCAACACCAACTTGACAGGGTAAGAGTCGACAACCGACGTGGCCATACCCATCGAAACAATGCCAAAAGTCTGCTGCAGGTTGGCGATCAGCATGCCCAGCGACAGGCCGTAAGAAGCTCCGATAAAGGCGACCAAAGCCCCCTCAAACAGGAAGATGTTACGGATCTGTTCTTTGGTGGCGCCCATGGAGGCAAGCACCGCGATATCTTTCTTCTTGTCGATCACCAGCATGGAGAGGGAGAAGAAGATATTGAGCGAGGCGATGAGCAGAATAAAGGCGAAGGTAATGAACACGAAGAGCTTCTCGACCTTGACGGCACGCAGGAGGCTGGTATGTTGCTCGTCGCTGTTCTGCACCAGAAAGCCTTCTCCCAGCACCTTCTGCAGGGCGCGTTTCACGTTCTCGATGCGTTGCCCGTTCTCTACCTTGATCTCGATGGCCGTACGCCGCCGGCCGTATTCCATGAGTTCCTCCGCAAACTGAATGGGCACAAATACATAGGCGTCGTCGTACTGCCGCTCGATGGCAAACACGCCACCAGGGGTTATTTGCAGCGACTTGAAAGCGCCTTCGGGGTTAAGCGGATTGAATTTGGTGTTTCGCGGGTACAGGAACTGCATGTTCGTGAACTCATTGCTCGTCCGGATGGATAACTGATACTGCACGCCCCGTCCGACCAGGGCATAGTAATTATTGTTGGCATACAGGTTATAGTGCCCCTCCACTACCGAAGAGCCTATCCTGTTCTGCTCGAAAAAGTTTTCACTCACGCCCTTTACCTTTACCACCATCTGGCGGTCGTTGTAACGCAGCAGCGCATTATCCTCGATCACCTCGGTTACCAGCGCTACACCCGGCGTGCGGCGTATCCGGTTCATGAACTCCGTGTCCGTCTCAAAAGATTTGCCTTCCGCCGCCGATATCTTCAGGTTAGGGTCGAAGCTGGTATAGATGGTCCGGATAAGGTCTTCGAGGCCGTTGAACACCGACAGCACGATAATAAGCGCGGCCGTGCCCACCGCCACCCCGATCATGGCAATGTTGGAGATAATGCTGATGATGTTCCTCTTCTTCTTAGAGAAAAAATAACGCTTCGCTATGAGATAAGGGACGTTCATTTAGCAGGTATGGGTGCTTAGGCTAAAGTTTGATTGTTGATTGTTGATTGTTGATTGTTGATTGTTGATTGTTGATTGTTGATTGTTCTTACAAAGATTTTTCCAGCTCCAGGTATTTCAGCATACCTGGCCTGGCTTTCACCTGCCTCCCGCTATACCTATTTATAAAGCATGGCAACAACTCGGTTTTATGACAACTTCCACATCAACTTAATCATTGTGTTGAATCAACAATTTAGCAATTAAGCCATCAACAATTAAATTTATTTCCAGGCTTTCACGATCAGACCTGTGCCCGAAGCATGGTTGCCGTTTACATCAAGCCAGTTTAATATCAAGCTTATCGGAAACGTGATCAGGTAATAGAATGGTAGCAGAATGAAGAAAGCCTTGGATGTATTCAGCATCAGGAGCGGATACTTCATGGATAGTCGCCACGAGATTTGCCCTGGTTTGCCGTAAGAGTAACGTGCCTCCACTTTGCTGAAACCGGCCGAGAAAAGCTTATCCTGAATTTCGCGGATGTTATAACCGTCGCGCACGTGCTCCTCTATAAACGAGGTTTCATCGTCGCCATGCACGTCTGAGCCTCCCTGGTCAGACGGGGTGGAGATGACCAGCATGCCGCCCGGCACCAATGATGCCTGAAAATTGCGGAACACTTCCACATCTTCCAGAATATGCTCCATCACGTCCACTGACAGGATCAGGTCGTAGGTGTTTTCCTCGCGGTACTTGACCAGATCGCCAATCCGGAACAGCACATTCTGCCGCCCGATGGCTCTGAAAAAGCGGTTGCTGTCTGAAATCTGCTCTTCCTTAACATCGACGGCCAGTATGCTCCACTTGCTGCTCTGGCTCGAGAGCCAGTAGGTATACTGTCCGAAGCCGGAGCCCGCATCCAGTATGTGCTGCTCATCGTTTTTGCGGTTGGCGGCCCACTCGCGCAACTCCTTGTGCACGTGCCAGGCACGCAGCAGGAGCAGGTCCAGCAGGTTGTAAAATACGCGGCGCAGGAATGGGGTCTTGTTAAAAACATCGCCCAGCACACGCTTAATCGGGTCGTACTGCATAAGGGTGTTGCTGCTTCTTAGCGGGTATAGGTGTCGTCCTCCTCGTCTTCCTCGGGAGCAGGGGGTATGTCGAGGTTAGCAAATAGCTTGTCGATCTTGGCAGAGTACTCAGCGGTATCGTCGAGGAAGAACACGAGCTCAGGCACAACGCGCACCTGACTTTTGATACGCTGGGCCAGCAGATGGCGGACCGTTTTGGTATTGACCCGTAGCTCCTGCAGCAGCATCTCGTTGCCGTCCTTGGCGTTCATCACGCTCAGGTATACACGTGCCAGTCCCAGGTCGGGCGACACACGCACTACGCTTACCGATATATAGGCGCCTCCGAACAAGTGTGGCACTTCCCGCTGGAAGACCTCTGCCAACTCCTTCTGAATAAGGCGCGAAAATTTTTGTTGTCTTTTACTTTCCATATTGAAGATGCAAATATCATATTAATTTCGCATTTTTACCCCAATTGTGCCGTACTCATTTCGGCTCAGGCTGGTGTATAGTTCTTTCTAACTCCGTCTTCCTTTGATTAGTTACTTCCGAAGCATACTGCCTTCCCGCTTATTTTTGCTGGTATTACTGTTCCTGGCTATCCGGTTGCCTCTTCTCTTTTTGGGTATACCTGCTACCTCATCCGAGCTGCTGCATATGCTGGTAGGGGAGCGGATGGCGGGTGGTTTCGCCATGTACCGCGATATTTACGACACCACGGCACCCCTTTCGGCATTCGTGTACTGGACCATCGATGTGATAGCGGGGCGCTCATACCTGAGTTACCGGATCGTGGCTACTCTGCTGCTGCTCTTTCAGGCGATCATGTTTAACGTGACGCTCAACCGGCACCAGGTATACGCCGGCAAAGGCTACATTCCTGCTTTGTTATACCTGCTCATGGGCAGCCTTACCTTTGAGTTTGACATGCTGACCCCGCTGCTGATCGGCAACACCTTCCTTATTCTGTCGCTCCCTTATATTATTACCATCTCGCGGGAGGGTTTTGAAAACAACCGCCTGTTTGTCGGGGGGTTTATGGTGGGGCTTGCGGCTCTTAGCTATCTGCCTCTGGCCCAGTTTCTGCTGGTGGCGGCTTTTGGTGTCGTGCTCTTCGCTTCCAATACATTCAGAAGCTTCCTGTTAATGCTATGCGGCTTTGCTTTCCCGTATGCCGTGCTGTTTACCTATTACCTGTACACCAATACAGCCTCCCAGTTTGTGGAGATGCACCTGCTGCAGCCCTGGCAGTTTGGTTTCAACCCTCTGGTGCCGCCGGCACACCTGGCACTTGCACTAGCACTTCCGGCGGCCATTTTACTCCTCTCACTCATCAGTACTACTTCGCTGCCGCAGCGCCTCGTTTTCCAAGGCAAGTTTCAGCAACTCATGACGGTGTGGCTCGTGGTAAGCATTATGGTATTAGTAACCCGCCATGAGTTGTCTGTTGGATCCTTTGTGGTCATACTGCCGCCCATTGCCTATTTTGGCGAATTTCTGTTTACAAGCCGCATCAAGAAGTGGATATTGAACCTGATGTTTTTTATCCTGCTGGGTGGGGTACTGCTAATCCGCTACCGACAGCCCCTGGGCATCGCATCCTTTATGAAAATTGATGACTCGCAGTTGTTGCTTCCGAAGGGCGGTGCGAGCGGAGCGGTTAAGGGTAGCTCTGTTTTGGTGCTGGGTGAAGACCTGAGTTACTACGAGCATAATAAGCTGGCGACGCCATACCTTAACTGGCAGCTGTCGCAGCGTCACTTCGGCCGCCTCGATGAGTACCAGGCCGTGTATGATCTCTACCAGAATTTCCGCCAGGCAGCACCCGAATACATTGTAGACCAGGTGGGGCTTATGCCGCAGCTAAAACACAAACTGCCGTCCGTTTTCGATGGCTATACGCCTACGCAAACAGCGGCAGTTTATAAGAGAGTCCGTTAACAGGCTATACCTGACTTAGCAAACCGGAATTTTATCTACTCTATTCTGGTGGCGCCCACCCTCAAACGCTGTCTCCAGAAACACGTGTGTCATGTCAGCCGCTACCTCCTGCGATACGAAGCGGGCAGGTATGCAGAGGACGTTGGCGTTGTTGTGCTCCCGGGATAGCTTAGCCAGCTCTGTCTGCCAGCAGAGGGCCGCCCGTATCTCCTGGTACTTATTGGCTGTCATGGCCACCCCGTTTCCGCTACCGCAGATCAGGACACCAAAATCAGCCTCTTTACTTACCACAGCCTTCGCAAGCGGGTGCACATGATCCGGATAATCTACCGAGGCGTCTGATCCCGGACCAAAGTCCGTTACTTCGTGACCGGCTGCCGTTAACTGTTCTTTCAGCAGGTTTTTATAAGTAAATCCGGCATGGTCGCCGCCGATCGCTATTTTATATCCCATAGTTTTAAGCGTTACTTTCGTTCAATTTTTTCAAATCACGTTTGATGATCCTTCTCGACACACTGATACTTACTTCGTATAGGATGATCAGCGGAATGGATATGATGAGCTGACTGATCACATCCGGAGGAGTGATGACCGCTGCCACAATCAAAATAACGACAACGGCATGTCTCCGGTATAGCTTCATCACTTCCGGTGAGAGCAGGCCTGCTTTGGTAAAGAAGTACACGATTACAGGCAGCTCAAACATAAGGGCACAAGCCAGGCAAAGGGTCGTGAGCGTTGAGATGTAGGAGGTAAGGTCAAACTCATTTAAAATAGAGGGGTCTACCTGGTACCCTGCCAGAAAGTTGATCGAGATAGGGGATACCACATAGTAGCCGAACAGCAGCCCTAGTGCAAACAGGATCGACACCCAAAACACAGCCCCACGTGAGCTCTGCTGCTCCTGAGGGTACAAGCCGGGCTTCACAAATCGCCAGATCTCCCAGAAGGCATAGGGGAAGGCAAGGGCCAGGCCCAGCACTAACGACACCATGATGTGCATGGAGAACTGCCCGCTCATCTGACGGCTTTGGATGGTAAAACCCAAGTCTTCTATACACAGCACATCGGAGCCTATCCACTGACCTACATCGCACATAAACCGATAGCTCAGGAAGTCCGGGCGGGAGGGGGCCAGGATAATATCATGAAAAACGAAGCCTTTTGCCAAAAAGGCGGCAACGGCAAAGATCAGAATAGAGGCGAGTGAGCGGATGATGTGCCACCTTAACTCTTCCAGATGATCCACAAAGGACATTTCCTGCTGCGGCTCTCCTACTCCTTCTTCCAGGTACGGTTGGTCCATCAATCGTCGCTCTTAGGTACTCTTATTGTGTGATTAATAAGCAAAAAGTGGGTAGTCTTTCATCCAGCTGTTTACTTCTTTGCGCACAGCTTCTATTTTGCTTTCGTTCTCATTGTGGGTCAGCACATCATCGATCAGCTCCACGATGCGGGCCATATCCGCCTCCTTAAGACCACGCGTTGTGATAGCAGCTGTTCCTATTCGCATACCTGAAGTCACGAACGGCGACTTGTCATCAAAAGGCACCATGTTCTTGTTGATGGTGATGTCTGCCTTAACCAGTGTATTTTCGGCCAGCTTGCCTGTTATACCTTTCGTGCGCAGGTCGATCAGCATCATGTGGTTGTCTGTACCCCCTGATATGATGTTGTAGCCGCGCTCCACAAAAGCGGTTGCCATAGCCTGCGCATTCTGCTGCACCTGCTTGATATAGCCCATGTAGTCATTGGACAAAGCCTCGTAGTATGCCACTGCCTTGGCCGCGATCACGTGCTCCAGCGGTCCGCCCTGTGTGCCCGGGAACACGGCGCCGTCCAGCAACGAAGACATCATGCGGATTTCGCCTTTCGGAGTCTTGATGCCAAATGGGTTCTCAAAGTCTTTGCCCATCATGATCATGCCGCCTCTTGGTCCGCGCAGTGTTTTGTGCGTGGTGGTGGTAATGATGTGGCAATGCTCAAATGGGTTGTTCAAAAGACCTTTGGCAATCAGGCCGGAAGGGTGGGAGATATCCGCCATCAGCAATGCGCCTACCTCATCGGCAGCGGCACGCAGTTTTTTATAATCCCAGTCGCGGCTGTAGGCAGAAGCACCACAGATGATCAGCTTCGGCTGCTCGCGACGCGCTGTTTCCACTACTTTGTCAAAATCGATCAGTCCTGTTTCCTGCTCCACGCCATAGAAGCTAGGCTGGTACAGTTTGCCCGAGAAGTTAACCGGGGAACCGTGCGTCAGGTGACCGCCATGCGACAGGTCAAAACCCAGGATCTTGTCGCCCGGCTGCAACACGGCGAGCATCACAGCAGCGTTAGCCTGCGCACCGGAGTGTGGCTGTACGTTGGCCCAGCTTGCCCCAAAAAGCTCCTTTGCACGATCGATCGCCAACTGCTCTGACTGATCCACAATTTCGCAACCGCCATAGTAGCGCTTGCCCGGCAGGCCTTCGGCGTACTTGTTGGTCATCACGCTGCCCATCGCCTCCATCACCTGCTCCGAAACAAAGTTCTCGGACGCGATCAGTTCGATGCCGTGGGTCTGGCGTGCTTTTTCTTTTGCAATCAGGTCAAATATGGCTGTGTCTTTCTGCATGGCTTCTTTGGTTTTATATTCCTTCAAAATTAAAGCTTGTGCCTGAATAAACCAATGTTTCAAATGTTTATCTACGATGGCACCTAAGTTGCTGGATTTGTTAGTCCATAATTTATTTTGGCAATAAAGAGAGTAACCCGCTATTGAAAAATTCTCTATAAACAAGAAGGCCCGCCATTGTTGGCGGGCCTTCTTTTATAACAAGTAAGCTTTAGGTCTACTGTTTCATCAGCTTCACCTGCTCTGTCTTACCATTAAACTCTGTCATCAGGATGTAAATTCCTTTTGGCAGGTTGTTGTTCAGGTTCAGAAGGATGGTGTTCTCACCTTCTTCGATGTCGTAGCTTAAGTTCTGTACGGCTGAGCCATTCATGTTCACGATACGCACATTCAACTTACCTGCTCTGTCGGCATTATATACCAACTTAGAGTCAGCGTTGATTGGGTTAGGATACACTCTTGGACCAACTGCCAGGTTTACTCCGGTAGACGATACGGCTACCACTTTGCTGTAATCAGTTGTACCATCGAGGTCCACCTGCTTCAGTCTGTAGTAACGCGTGCCGTTGAAGTTGCCTTTGTGGTTGAACTGGTAGTCCTGACGAAGCGAAGTCGTATTCACTCTGCTCTTCACTTTGCCTACCGCCTTAAATTCACCTTTCAGGTCTTCCGTCATCTGCACCTCGAAGTAGTCGTTGTCCAGTTCAGAAGCCGTTGCCCATGTCAGTTGAACACCATTGCCTTCTTTTCTAGCGTTGAAGGCGATGAGCTCTACTGGGAGTGGGATGATCGCATCACCATTCAGTTGCAGTAGCCTAGTGGTCGGATACAGATTTGTTCTGTGATTTAAAGTAGTATTGTAAGATCCACTTTCTATCGGAGCGAATTTTACTGTTACCACTTGTTCAGTTACATTTCCGTTTTCATCAACTGTTAGATCAAACCCTTTCTTGTAATCGGTTTCTACGCCTTCCAGCAATACTGTGTAAGGCATTGTACCATCAGTGAGTGCCACACTGAGTATTTGCTCCCCATATGCAAGGCTTGAGGCACTCAACGTATATGATTGCATTACTTCTTTACCCGGTTCTGTCGAAAACTTCATTCCAGTTATACTCTGGCTGTTTCGAACAAAGTTGATAACTGGCTGATTGATAAACAGGTCCGTACTGCTTGTCTCTGTGCCACCGGTAGAAGTAATGGTTACTTCGTCAGTAGTAGCACCTCTTGGCACAATCATCTCCAGAGAGTATTCATCTTCTTCGTAGAAGTTTCTTACTGAAGTTCCGCCTATTTTGATAGTTCCAACCCCCGTCAGTTTGTAGCCTTTTACATACACTGTTTCGAGTAGACGAGCTGCATTGTCCGCTTCAATAACGCTGTTATTTTCTTTCTCAAATCTAACAATCATTGGCGTCGTTACATCAAATGTCTCTGCCGACATTACACTGCCTGCGATGTTCTCTACTCGAATAGCGCCAGAGATTGCTTTTGCAGGTACTGTCACTTCCAGCCATGTTCCCCATACGTTGTCGTAATTGCCTACTGTAACTTCTATCTCTTGTTTTTCCTCCTCTGCATTCGGGATCGCGTAAGTTGGGTTATGAGTCTTGAAGAACACTTTGGCTTTGCCATTACGAATTGACATGACATCCCACAGGTTCGTACCATTGATTCGAATTGTTGTGCTAACGGCACCAGCAGTAGTGGCAATGCTCGTAATGGTCGGTGCATTTACTACCCTGAAGTTGCTTGTGCTTTTCACAGTAGTGCCTTCAGCGTTTAGCCCACCGTTGTTGTAAGGTGTCGTAACCGCTATAGGGCCAGCCACGGCGCCTGCCGGAACAGAAAGTGAAATTTGCGTTCCTGTAGCATTCACCGTGAATCCAGTTGTCATTACCACTTCATCACCACTTGCAGCAGTCCCCAGGAACTCAACTTTGCTAGCCTGATCGAAGTTTGCACCATGAATAACAAAAGAAGTGAAAACAGGAGTACCTGCTGTCCCTGAGTTAGCAACAAAGGTACTAGTAGCTCTAAATCTTGGTGCACCGATAATTTCTACTGTGCTTTCCGTTCTAACACCACTACCGCTACGAATAGTCACCGCGCCAGTAGTTGCATCTTGCGGCACTGCTACTACAAGTTGTGATTCTGTGGCACCGTCTGCTACAGTAGCATCTATCGTACTTCCATTGAAACGTACTGTTGGCACTGCCTGCCTAACAGCTCCTTCATTTGTGTCATAGTATCCCATGAAGTTGGCGCCTGCGATAGTTACTTGAGCACCTATACCTGCGTAAACCCTGATTGGTGTGATAGACGTAATGCTCGGCTTAATCACCGTGAAGTTGCTTGCCTCTTTGCTGCTTCCGGTTTTGGTTTTTACAATTAAAGATCCTGTACCAGTATTGCCTGGGTCTTCAATGTATGGTGCTACAAATGTGATCGTTCCACCTGTTTCACGTTCAACTTTTGAAACAATCGGAACAACTACACCCTTAAAGGTTAACTCTTCAATATCAATGAAGTTATCACCAGTAATCGTAATTGTCTGACCTGCATAAGCTGGGTTGATCGTGTAAGCTGTAATGCTTGGAAATAGGATGTTAAAGGTTTCGCTATAACCGATACCGCTCAAAGATTGTACGCTTATTGAACCAGAAGTTGCGCCTACCGGTACTTCAACTGTAATACTTTCATCTGTAGGTGTTCCCACAATTGTTGCCAGTGTACCATTGAAGCGAACTATTGGCGTACCGTCACTTAACACTTTAGTTCCGTTGAAGTACGTCATGAAGTCGGCACCTGTAATAGTTACAGTTGTCTTCTCTGCGTAACCTTGGTTAACTGAAATAGCGCTGATAACCGGCTCAATCACGGTATAGCCTGCTGAACTATTGCTCACACCAGCAGGGGTGGTCAAGGCAATAAGACCAGTGCCAGCATCAAACGGTGCTTTAACCGTTACTGACTCTACGCCATTTTCATTTACTTCTATGGTTACTCCTGTGATATCAGCAGGCATACCATTGAATGTTAGCCTCGTCATGTTGGTGAAGTAGTTACCGGTAATAGTCACGAGTTCATTAGCATAACTTGAGTTGCGCGATACTGCCGTGATAACAGGTATAGGCACAATGAAGTCCTCTGGGCTGATACCATTTCCGGCTGGAGCTATCACCTGGATTTTGCCAGTAATGGCAGCGTAAGGAACCGTAGTCGTAATCACTGTTCCTTCAGCATTGATGGTGAATGGTGTAGCATCTGTATCGTCACCTGTTGCTGTTGTCCCCAAGAACGTAACTTTCGTAACACTAGTGAAGTTGCTACCTATAATTCTTACAACCGTGCCTGCTACACCACTTCCGTCTTTTTCTACTGATGTAATAATTGGTGCAGGTATAACCGTGAAGATGTCTTCTTCTGTGTTGAACATTTCAGTCCCATCTACTAGCAGTGCCAGCGGACCAGTAGTGGCATCCATTGGCACAGCAACTGTGAACGACCTATTTGTTCTTCCTTCTGTGATTGGTGTGGTGGATGTACCGTTAAACTCTACAGTAGTCACTTGGTCCAGCAACCAACCTGTAATGGTAACTATATCGCCCACTTTACCCTCGGTCGGGTTGAAACTAACGATTTCCGGTTTTGTTATGATTTCGTAGATGTCCGTGCTATGCTCGCTATCACCGGCAGCATTCGTTACCATGAGTTTGCCTGTAACAGTACCAACAGGTACAGCTACAGTTAGCTGCGTATACGCTTCATTCACATTCGCGCTTGCAACTGTTACCGTGGTCTCATCATTCTCTTCTTCGCTACCCAAGAAAGTTACCAACAGATTGCCGTAGAAGTTTGTGCCCGTAATTTTTACAATCTCGCCAGCTATACCTCTTAGTGGAGATACAGTAGTGATAGTTGGCTTCTGGATTATCTTAAATTCGGCTTCGCTTGTACCTGGGCCTACACCATTTGTGATTTCAATCAGGCTGGTTTGGGCACCGTCTGGCACAACCGCTGTCATCAATTCATCAGAAGCTACCTCAAAAGAAGTTGCCTCTAAAGCACCGAATTTAACTGATGTTGTTCCTGTGAAGTTATAACCCTCAATGGTCACTTCATCACCAACTACCCCTTCTACAGGATTGAAAGCTGTGATTACCGGGATCAGAACAACTTCATATTGTTGAGTCGTGGTAGTTGTGCCAGCAGGGTTTGTCAAGCGAAGCACACCGGTTGTGGTACCTGCAGGAACTGTCACTACCAACTCGTTATCTTTCGCATTTGGTGTTTCCAAAGTAACTGTCTGCCCGGCACCTTCTGTGCTTCCTAGGAATGTTACTTCAGACACATACTTCAGATACTGACCTGTGATGGTGATTGCTCTGCCAAGTGGACCTTTGGTTGGGCTGATGCTGATAACTGAAGGCTGGTAGATCACTTCTAATGGACCTTCCCATGCTGCTTCACCACCTTTTGTTTTTACAGTGATGCTACCAGTGGCCATCCCTGTTACGAGCGGGAATATGATTTCTGTTCCTGCTTCGTTTATCTGGAATCCATTTGGTCTTGTCTCCGCATCATAAAGTCCGATTGTAGTGCTGCCGAAAACCACTTGCTCAGCGGTCAGGAAGTTTTCACCAGAAATCTTCACAGTGTCTGTAGTCCCTTCAGCTGGAACTATACCATAGACAGAGCCGCCAGTAGTGGTAGTTACAGCCGTAATAACAGGCGTTGGCACGAAGTTGAACACCTGCTCACTTTCGTCTTCTTTGCCAGCACCTGACGCAAAAATTCTGATAGTGCCAGTTTCTGCACCATCCGGCACTGTTACAGTTAACTCATCATCTCTTGTCGGCTGTGCAATAGCAGCCTCTACACCAGCACCATTGTTACCAGCAAACAGCACAGTCGTCACGCTTGACATGTTTGTGCCAAACAGCTTAATCTGCATTCCTGGCCCGGCTGTGTTCGGGCTGAACTGGAATTTGCTGGATTCAGCATCGTAATCAGCAAACTTTGGCGCAGGCACATCGAACGCAACTGAACTTTCATCTTCTCCTGCTGGCGCAAGTACTTTTATTACACCTGTTCCTGCCCCGAGTGGTACGGTTACTTTTATAGTGCTATCGTTAACTACACTGAAATTGGTTGCTTTTACCCCATTGAACTGTACTTCTGTTACTGCTAGAAAGTATTTACCATAGATGGTTACCTCATCGCCAGCACTACCAGTTGCAGGGTAAAACTCAAAACCTGCGTTTGGTTCGTCTTCTTGCACTAAGATTTGAGGACCTAGAACAGTGAATGTTGAAGTGCTCACCGTTGAGCCAGCTGGGCTGGATACAGTTAAAGGGCCCGATGTAGCTCCTAGTGGAATGGTTACTGTAATTTCTGAATCTTCTGTCTCTGCTTCGTATTTAATGGTAGTAGGAACTGCTGCTACACCATTAAACAGCACTTGATTCACTCCCGTGAAATTCTGGCCATAAACAGTGATTGTCTGACCAGGCGCTGCTTCACTTGGGCTGAAAGCTGTGGTCGCATTAAATACCGGCGCTGGCACAACAAACTCATTTTCACCTATTGCAAAGCCGTATGGATTTACAACAGTAATCTTGTCTGTCTTCACACCGTATGGCACGGCTACAGTCAGCATTTCATCAGCTTTGTCGATCGGTGTTGCAACTACATTCCCGAAATATACTTGGGTCGCCTCGTCCAAGTGCTTACCAGTTACCGTCACAATCTCCTTTGGAAGCCCCTGACTTGGTGTAAAGCCAGCAATCTCAGGCTCCTGAGATACTGTAATAGCATCCAGAAAAACATAGGCATTTGAGACTTCCTCTAGCTGGAACTTGACATTGGTTACGTTGTTTGGCAGGTATAGACTGTTGCGGTTGGCAGTTGTTGTAACAGTAACCAACTCTCCGGAAACATTCACTTCACTCTCTCCATCGTAAAGCAGATAGCTTACGCGTACCTTCGCATTGTATGATGAGCGAGTCGTGGTAGCTTTCAGGGTATAACTAACTTTGTAGCCCGTTTGTCCTGTACTACCAGCATCCTGAAGTTTCACATTTACATATGAATCTGTATATCGTAGTTGAGCAGAGCCACCTGTGGTACTGGGTGCCAAATCGTCACCATCTGTTACCAGCCTATTGGATGTGACATTACCACCTTGTGTTGATCCAAACCATGGGCCTCCATAGGTAACTGTCGTATTGGTAGTTGGAGCCTGCGCCATACCGGCGGAGACTAGACCCAGCATGATCACGCACTGCAGGAGCAGGGTACGTAAAAGCCGGCCTAATGGTGGGTTGTAGAGTTGTGCCATAGCTAAAAGTTAAGGGTTACTAATTTTATTGTGCTGTTTTAATGAAAAGTTGATTGCCACAAAATAAGATAATTTATCTTTCATTTCAGCAATAAATTAGACTCTTTTTTTGTCCGATTTTAATATTTACTTAGTAATATGCCTTTTTTGATTTGTAATGGCCTTTTTTATATATAGGCCCATTCAAGGGCGCTCGTACGCTTTTTGTTATAGGCCTACCTAGTATATGAATAAAAAGCGTTCACACATTGTTCTTCTTATATTGCATTGTAAAAGTATATATATAAAATTCTTATTATTATACCTCTAACTTTAATCCTATCTACCGCGCACGCCTATTGCACAATTTGATAAACATTTTGATTTATGTATATAAAATAGTTTTTCTTGATCCCACTTTTGCAGATAATGTCACTAGCTTCTATTTGCTTTCAATTATATTTATCAGTACTCTATTTATTAGGTTTAACCTCCTTAAGACGTAGCCCCTGTTGCCAATAATTCTCTTGTTTTTTTACGCCTTTCTTTATACTATACTGACTTCCATCTTCCACTTACCTAGTAAGGGCCAAGCCCTCTTGTTACCTGGCCAATAACGCGGAATGTACCTTTACCATAAAGCAAAAAGGGCAGCTGCATATTATTGCAGCTGCCCTTTAAAAAGCTAGTTTTATCTAATTGCTAGCGCTTCATTAGCTTAAAGGTATGCTTTTTATCGTTGTCAAGTACATGCAGTACATACATCCCCTTTGTCGTAATACTGCGCATATCGACTGTGATAGAGTTACCAGAGGTTTCCTCAGTGCGCTGTTGCAGCACTTTCCCCATGGCATCCATTAATACTACCTGCACATTGCGTGCCTCAGTCCCACTAAGTGTCACGATAACGGCGTCATCAAAAGGGTTCGGGTATGCCGAAGCTGTACCATTACCTTCGGTCAAGGCAACAGCTCTGATTGGTGAATAGGAAGTAGTGCCGTCAAAGTCAACCTGCTTCAGGCGGTAGTAACGTGTACCGGATACAGCTTTTGTATCCAGGAAGCTATATTCCTGACGTAACGAAGTTGTTCCTACTTTACTTTCCACAAAACCAATTGCCTTGAAATCTCTGCCGTTGTTTGATACCTGCACTTCGAAGCCTTTGTTCTCTAGTTCCGAAGCAGTTGCCCAGGTTAAGTTCACGCCTTTGGTTTGTGCCTGCGCTTTGAAGAACAAAAGTTCTACAGGGAGGGGAGTGATAGGAAGGTCATCGATATAAAAGGAATTTGCCTCAAAACCTTCGATGCCTAAATTGCCAAGACTAGCTAAGCATGCTACGCTCGGGTTTCTTACTCGAATGGCAACTCTGAATCCATCAATGTTTCCTGGCATTTGATCCATCACCCAATCTCTACTTGTTGTTCCCTTTATCCAGGTAGTAGATCCCGTTTCATTTTTAAACCACTGAATACTTTCGATTTCAGCTTCTGGTACATTGGTTACAAATTTAAATACCGCTGGTTTGTCGAGCTCCAAGTCATTTGGCTCAATAATGTTTCCTGTAGCAGTATTATTGCCTGATGCCTGTACCGATAAGTTTGAGGTATATGTGTTACAAACATTCGAGACTGTAACAGATATATTGCCTCTGTAGGTAGATGCAGGATAGTCTACCGTTATTTGGTTTGTACCTGCGCCAGCATTTATGATTGCACCTGCGGATCCAGCATCGGGTGTTATAACCCATGAATATGTTGCACCAGATATAGCAGGCACACTATAAGTAACACCTGTCACTCCTTGGCATACTGCTGCCTGACCTATAATTGGGTTAGCTTCTGGCACAGGTGTAACCGTTACTGTAATTTGAGCAATGGCACTACTCTCGCATCTTGTCGCAATGTTTATCTTCCTGATATTATAAACATAGTTTACAGGGGCAGTTCCAGCTATAAATTCAGGTGTTATGTAAGAAGTCCCCTCACCCAGGTAATCGCCAGCTGCGCTATACCAAAGGTAACTCATACCTGATTCTACCGCGGGCTCTATTTTAACCGAGCCATTACCACATTGATTTATATTCATTGCAGTTGGATTACTCGGAATAGGGTTATTATTAGGCACATTGATGTTCGTACGCGCCTGGCAGGATCCAGATCCAGCAATTACCACATAATAATCACCTGACTGTTGATTTGTTTGGCGTACTAATGTTGCACCTTCTGTCACCAATACTCCTGCAGCGGTATACCATCTATAAGTTTCATTAACCCCAGCACCACTTGCAGTAAAAGTGATGGTTTGATTGCCATTTACACATTTCGCATCTGATGTCACTGTTGGAGGTATAGGATCACCAATTCGCGCAAGTACAGCAACCTTTTGGCTTATGCAACCGATAGAGTTAACTCTGGCTACGTAATAATTAGTGTTCTTAGTTAGGTGCCCAGTATTATATGTTGATGCTGTTGCCCCAGAAATAGCATTCTGGTTTTCATCATACCATTGGTAACGTTCAGTGGAAGTAGCTCCTGATGCAAGTAAAGTGAGGGACGTAGGAGTGCAGCTGCCAGACCCAATTGCTGTTGGCGCAGCCGGCGCGCAAGAACCAGTTATTGATAAGTTGTCAATCGTTAAAGCCGAGTTGTTGCCTCCTTGAGCATTAGTCAATTTTAATGCAAGATATTGCGCATTCGCTGCATTAGGCGCCACAAACTGAATTGTGTAACGTACTAAATTCGTAGCAACATCCTTAGCAACAGTAACACTACCGCCAAGAGGAGTACCTATGAAATTGTTATTTGAAATCCCTGTGCCATTCGCTACTACTTGGACAACACCACCCGAAGCCTGTGCATTGTCATAGGCTACCGCATCAAAACTTACAATGTATGTATAGCCTGCCTTTATGTCAAATCTTCTGGTATTTATCATCGCATACCCTTCATATCCATTATTTTGACCAGTTCCTCCGGTAATTTGTAATTGGCTATTCGCTATAGAAACACTGGTACCACTCCTCAAGACAGTGGCGAAATCAGCGCTTTGATCAAAGCTATTACTGTAGGGGGGCATGTCTTCATTCTGCCCCACACTCTCCCCACTCACCAGCAGGAAGAAGCTTAGTAACAGTAACATAAAAATTTTACTTGCCGCGGCTGTTCCCAAAGCTTTGGCAGTTGGCCGCTGGATGAGGGCGGCAGTTAGATTGTAGGTGTGTTTCATAATGAACGAAAAAATTGGAAGTTACAGGGTGGTTGGTGGCTTGACTGGAACCTAGGTATGGACATAGCAATCCCACATATGCTTTTTACAGCATTTTTTAGAACTCTATCTCTAGAGGACTAACTAGACAGGTATAGTTTAACCAGTTAGTAGCCAATATGTGGCATATCAGCTACCAGAATCATTCTCTACCTACTAAAATATTGGGAAGAATTATTTTGCCCTTTAACTAAATAAGTCTAATTGATTATTAATATAAAGCAATATTAATTATAGGACAGGGATTTTCCATACAATTATTGTTATTTTTTTTATCAAATATTTACAAATTGCACTGAAATCCAACAGTTGTCACACTCTGTTTAAGTATAAAATAATCTTTATATAATCATTTAAGCCTATATAATTATTTAAACAAGTAACTATCAGCTCTTTCTGCGAACAGTATAGGGGCGGTCTAAATTGCACTGAATATTCAATAAATTAGTGTCTAAATCCAACCCAGCAAGGTTGCCATAGGCAGCATTTTTGTAGTAGACGCAGCCAGCATCGAGGTTAATTCGGGCGTCCTGGTGTGCAACACTTTTTTTTATGGCATGGAGGGCAGTGGGGGTATGGCCGTGCAGGAGCCTCTTGTTATGTAGCTTATTCCAATCAACTTCATAGTTTCTTATGTTGAGCATAGCCTCTTTGTCTCTGAACAGATCATCCTGATGGAAGTCAAAGCCGGCATGCACCAGAAAGTAGTCAGGTAGTTCGAGGTAGTAGGGAAGGGAGTCTATGAAACTGGCGTATGTGGTGGGGAGTCTTCTGAAGTCGTGCATCCCAAAATTTTGCAGTACCATTTCTTTTTCCGGCTCTGACAGGTTCAAGGCCGATTCTCCTTTAGAGGCGGCTTTGAGCAGCATCTGGTCGTGGTTGCCGCGCAGGCAGTGTACCTGGTACTGCTGCTTTTGGAGGTGCATGATAAAATCCAGCACGCCTTTGCTATCGGGACCTTTGTTTACGTAATCGCCCAGCAGGTATAGCTCATCAGTTTTCTTGAGCTGCAATTGCTCGAGCACAAGCGCTCTGAAGGTGCGGGCACAGCCGTGTATGTCACTGATCGCGTATCGGGCCATGGCGGGGTGCGTCTGGTCTGAATCGGTGTGAATTGGCTAAAAAAATAGCACCTGTGTTATGAGCAGGTGCTATTCTCTTCAGCTATTTCCTGATTAGTTATACTTGTTATTGTCTAAGCCGGGCTTATCATGATTACGGTTCGGATTATTCACGCGCACGTTGGCACCGGTTTCATCCGCATCATCCACGGTATACTTCTCTTCCAGTTCTTCGTGCTCAGCTCTTGTGCTGTTCGGATCTACGGGCTTGCTGCCTGCTTTGTCCTGACCTTTTCCTGTTGGATTTCCTGAATTTTCCCCACCAGGTTGGGTATGCTTATATGATGGCATAATGTGTCCTCCTTGTATTTAAGTTAAAAAAAGAAGGCAAGCTGCTTCGGCCTATACCTGAGCGCAGCTATACCTTGTGTAAAATTCAATGCAGTTGATCAGGTACCGCGCCCTTCGTCTTCGGTGCGCATGTTGTCAGGTGGCGGCGTGCCGTCATCAGCAAAATCATTGACGCCGGTTGCCGATGGCCCTTCTGAAGCAGTGTCGCTGCCAAAGCCTTCTTTGCCGTCGCGGTTGCCGAAACCACCGCGCTGGTGCTCGTTCTTGGGCGGATCTGCACCCGGAATGATGTGCCCTGCACGGAATTCCTGATCCGTGGTATCGTCTTCAATTACACGTACTGGCCTGTTTTTGGCCGCTTCGCTGTGATTTGATTCACCTGCGTGTTTATCGTTTTCCTTGTTTTCCATAGTTGTGTTTTTATCGCGCTCCTCTCGGGAGCTATACCTGTTTTTACTCCTTTTCGGCCGCTATGGTTTAATTTGATTAGCTACCCACCTGTTCGCCTCCGTTCACATGGATCACCTGGCCGGTTATATAAGAGCCGTCCTCAGAGGCCAGCAGCACATAGGCAGGCGCGACCTCGGATGGCTGTCCGGGGCGTCCCAACGGCGCATCCTGGCCAAATTCCTTCACTTTCTTTTTGTCAAATGAGGCAGGTATAAGCGGGGTCCAGATCGGGCCGGGCGCCACCGCATTTACCCGGATTTTCTTTTCGGCCAGGTTCGAGGAAAGCGAGCGGGTGAAGGCTGTGATCGCTCCTTTGGTAGAGGCATAATCCATGAGGTGGTCGCTGCCGCGGTAGGAGGTAACGGAAGTGGAATTGACGATGGCGCTACCTTCCTTCAAGTGATCCAGGGCCGCTTTGGTCATGTAGAACATCGAGAAAATATTGGTTTGGAAGGTGCGCTGCAACTGGTCTTTCGATATGTCCCGGAGGTCAGTCTGATCGTGTTGCTCGGCAGCGTTGTTCACCAGTATGTCAAGACCGCCAAGTTCCTTCACGGCTTGCTTCACCGCATTTTTGCAGAAAGCCTCATCGCCAATGTCACCCGAGATAATCACACCTTTCCGGCCTTCTTTCTCTATAAGCTTGAGCGTGTCTTTGGCGTCTTTGTCCTCGTTCAGGTATACGATGGCCACATCGGCGCCTTCGCGGGCAAAATGCACGGCCACGGCACGCCCTATACCGCTATCGCCACCCGTGATCAGGGCTTTTTTGCCTTTCAGTTTATCGCTGCCTTTGTAGTTTTCGCGTATGTACTCCGGATGTGGGGTCATTTTGTGTTCTTTGCCGGGCTGCTCCGCCTGCTCCTGGGCGGGTACTTCTTTTGGTTTGTTTGCCATAGTTTTCATAGTTTTAATGTGCTATACCTATACGCCTGCATTTTTGGCCTAGTTACCGCAGCCTAGCATCTTGTGAGGTTGGCCAGCCGTTTATACCTTAAATTACAGCACCAGATTATGTGGAGAGAAACAGATAATAAACTTACCCGCAACTTCGAGTTCAAGGACTTCAGGGCGGCGATGGCTTTTATGAACAAAGTGGCTGACGTGGCTGAGGAACTCAACCACCATCCGTGGTGGAGCAATGTATACAACAAAGTAGCGATCGAGCTGACTACGCACGACGCCGGCAATACGGTGACAGACAAGGATGTGGAGCTGGCCCGGCGCATCGACGAACTCTACGACAACCTGATGGTATAGCTCGCATAATGCCGCAGAGCCACTGTCGCAACCAGCGGGTTTGCAGCACGATCAGCCGTGCACAATCGACAATTAAGTAATACCTTTGCTGCATGCAGGAACCTGAAAAAACCAACCTATACCTGGTGCCGACACCCATCGGCAACCTGGAGGATATTACGCTGCGGGCCATACGCATCCTCAAGGAAGTGGACGTGATTCTGGCTGAGGACACCCGTACCAGCGGCAAACTGCTGCAGCACCTGGGTATAGAGAAGCGCATGCACAGCCACCACCTGCACAACGAGCACAAAGCCAGCGCACACTTGGCGGAGCGCATGAAGGCAGGGGAGGTGATGGCGCTCATATCAGATGCCGGCACGCCCGGGATTTCTGATCCTGGCTTTCTGCTGGTGCGCGAATGTCTGAAGGCCGGCCTCAAAGTGGAATGTCTTCCCGGCGCAACCGCCTTTGTGCCTGCGCTGGTTAAATCAGGTTTCAGCACCGATCGGTTTACCTTTGAGGGTTTTCTGCCGCTGAAAAAAGGACGCCAGACGCGCCTGATCAGTTTGGCAGCCGAGGAGCGGACCATGATTTTCTACGAGTCGCCGCACCGCCTGCTCAAAACGCTCACCCAGTTCAAAGAGTACTTCGGGGGCGAGCGCATGGCTTCTGTTTCACGTGAAATCTCGAAGATGTTTGAAGAGACCCTCAATGGCACGCTGGACGAACTGATCGAAACCTTCACAACAAAAGCTATCAAAGGGGAATTTGTGTTGGTGGTGTCCGGGGCGGGAGCAAAGTAAAGTGTATCACGTAGCACGACTACATGATACCTGTGCAGTGACGCAGAAACCAAACGCTAAGGCCAGCTTGCCGGAAGCTTAAAACCGGTTTTATATTTAAAAAATCTACATACGAAAATCGTGCTACATGATACGTATGTCGTGATACGAGAAAAACATGAAGCTATACCTTAAAAAGCTTTCGCTGCTATGCACGCTGCTGCTTGTCGTACTGCAGGCACAGGCGCAGTTTGAGGGCACCCGCCTGTCGCCGGAGGCTAAGATCAGCCTGATCACCTGCTCGCCGGGCGATGAGCTGTACGCCATCTTCGGGCACAGTGCCGTGCGCGTCAACGACCCCGCCGCGGGTATGGACATCGTGTTCAACTACGGCACCTTCGACTTCAACGAGCCGGGCTTCTACATCAAGTTCATCCGGGGCAAGCTCAACTACAAGCTCTCCATCGCCTACTTCCAGGATTTCGCCTACAGCTATACCCTGGACAACCGCTCCATTTACGAGCAGGAGATGAATTTCACGGAGGCGCAGAAGCAGCAGTACTGGCAGTTTCTGATGACGAACTATGAGCCCGAAAACCGCTTCTACCTCTACGACTTCTTTTTCGACAACTGCGCCACCCGCATACGCGACGGGGTAGAGGCCACGTTCCCCGACCAGGTGAATTTCAACATTGCGCACCTGGACCAGGACATGAGCTTCCGCAACCTGATCGACCTATACCTGCCGCCGCAGCCCTGGTCTGATTTCGGGATAGACCTGGCACTGGGCGCACCCATCGACCAAAAAGCCACGCCTTACGAATACATGTTCCTGCCCGATTACCTTTCAAAAGGTTTCGCCAGCGCCACCATTCAGCAAGACGGACAGGCGGTGCCCCTGGTAGGAAAGCCAAAGGTGATCTTCCAGAACAGTCCATCGCCTGCCTCAGCTGGCGGTCTGTTTAACCCGGCGCTGGTGTGGTGGCTGTTTTTCGGCCTGGTCGCCGCTATTACCGCGCTCGATTACAAGCGCCGCAAGCGCAGCCGTACCTTTGACGTGTTCTTTTTCCTGATCACGGGTCTGCTGGGTGTATTGCTGTTCCTGCTCTGGTTTGCCACCGATCACCAGGCGGCAGCCAATAACTTTAATCTGCTTTGGGCATTGCCTACCCACGTGGTGGCCGCAGCTTTCCTGGCCCGCCCGGTGCTGCCAGGCTGGTTGCAGAAGTACATGCTGGTGACGGCTGTGCTGGCTTTTATTACGCTACTGCTCTGGTGGGTATGGCCGCAGCAACTGCACACCGCAGTTTTCCCGATCGCGTTAGCCCTCTTGGTGAGAGCCGCGTATACGGTGTGGGCTGCCAGACAGCCAACTGTTATCAGTAACACGAACACTAAAATAAAGGAGCGTATATGAACTTGCAGCAACTTTGCCAGAATGCCAATATCATTGTGAAAGGAGTAGGCGCTTTTATCAAGCACGAAGCCGCTGATTTTGATAGGAGCAAGGTAGAACTGAAGGGATTTAACGACCTGGTGTCTTACGTAGACAAAGAGGCCGAAAAGCAATTGGTCGAAGCCCTGCGCAATCTCTTCCCCGAGGCGGGCTTCATTACGGAAGAGGAAACCGATAACACCCGTGGCGAGCGCTTCAACTGGGTCATTGACCCGCTGGATGGCACCACCAACTTCACCCATGGCCTGCCGCTATACTCAGTGAGCGTGGCGCTGCTTGATGGCGACGAAGTGGTACTGGGCATTGTGTACGAGATCAACAAAGACGAGTGCTTCTATGCCACCAAGGGCAACGGTGCGTTCTTAAATGACAACCCCATCAAGGTATCCCCTGCAGAAAAGTTGAAGGATTCGCTCATTGCCACAGGCTTTCCTTATTATGAGTTTGGGCTTACGCAGCAGTACCTGCAGGTGCTGGGCGCTTTCATGGGCAAATCGCATGGCGTGCGGCGCCTTGGCTCGGCGGCCCTGGACCTGGCTTACGTGGCAGTGGGGCGTTTTGAGGGCTTCTTTGAGTTTAACCTGAACGCCTGGGATGTGGCGGGCGGCGCCATTATCGTGCAGGAGGCCGGCGGTCATGTCTCGAAGTTCACGGCAGGCGGCGACTATGTTTTCGGGCGCGAGATTGTGGCCAGCAACAGCCACATCCACCAGGAGATGCTCGATACGATTGCCGAGCACTGGAAAGAGCAACTCCCGTAAACTTTTTGTAACTTTGTGAAGTTGATAAGAGCATATGGTACAGAACATCATCATCTTCCTGATATTCGCGGTGGCAGTGGCCTACATGGGCCAGGTGATTTACCGCAGCTTCATGCCTAACAAAAACGCCGGATGCGCTAAGGGCTGCGGCAGCTGTTCGGCCATCGACTTCAGTAAAATCCAGAAGGATCTCGAGAAGAAGGCAGTATAATTATCCCTTGAAACAAGCTTGCCGAAAGAATTCCTGACTAAGGTCTGCCTGACTACTCTTTTCCCAAAAGCGAAACAGGTGTAGCGTCTATACCTGTTCTCACCCCGATCGCAATGCCAGCACTACCTCTGGGCGACTTCATCTATACCTTGGCAGAAATCCTTAACGCCTTCGGAATAAACCTTGAGTTCCGAGTCACCATACCTGGTAGTTTGTTCTGGCGTATCCTTATTCCTCCGACCCATACCTGAGGCTATTAATAATTCCAGCCCCTTTTACGTATCCATTGCCTGATTTTGCGTATAGGTTTATACCTAACCTGAATATCCCTTAAAACTATACGCTATGCAAGATAAAGTAGAAGAAAGAAGCCTCATTAACGTACTCAATCGCCTTCGCAAGGACGGCTATACCTACGACTTTAAAGTGTCTGGAGAGGGCAAACTGTGCACGATGGAGGACAAGCAGACCTTCGGGCCGAACGAGGTGCGCATCGTGGACTTCTATCGCTTCGAAGGCGAAAGTAACCCGGATGATATGTCGATACTTTACGCTGTGGAAACCAGCAACGGCCTGCACGGTACGATTTCCAACTCGTACGGACCTTACGCCGACGCAAGAGTGGACGACTTCCTGAAACAGGTAGAAGACCTCGGCAAAAACCTTGACAAAAAAGACAAATAAAACAGAAAGGGCCGAATAAACGGCCCTTTCTGTTTTATACCTGCATCGGCTATACCTGATTGTCTGATATCCTGCGACCATCCATCCTCTGGCTTTGCAGTTGTTCCAGGTGCTCGCTTAGCTTCTCGCCACCTTTTATGCCAAAGTCCAGTGTTCGAATCGGGAACGGAATCATGATGTTGTTGGCGTCAAACGCCTTTTTGATCTTGATAATAGCATCGCTCTTGGCCGATACAAAATCGATCTGTTGCGAGTAGCTAACCCAGAAGCGGGCCTTGAAGTCGATAGAGCTTTCGTTAAAGGCATCGAACATCACATCAATATCACGTGTCTTTACACGGTTCTTCACATCCTGCAGGGCCTCTATCACAATCTGCTGCACACGTTCCAGGTCCTCGCCATACGATACGCCTACATCCAAATCGATGCGCCGTGTGCCGCCGTTCGAATAGTTGGTCACCGGGTTCTCAAATACCATCTTGTTGGGCAGTTTTACTAACTCACCGGAGGGCTGCCGAATATCTAAGGTGCGTAGCGACACCCGTTCGATAACTCCAAAATAGTCGTTGGTTTCTATCATGTCGCCCACGCCAAAAGGCTTCTGCACGGCAATGATGATCCCTGAAATGAAGTTGGCGGCAATGTCCTGAAACGCGAAACCCAATGCCAGACCGATAATGCCGACACCAGCCAGCAAGGAGATCACCACCTTATCGAGTTGCAGCACGCTGAGCACAAAGAAGAAACCGACAGCCAGCAGGGCAATGTAAAGAATAGTGGAAATCAGGTTGTTGAGCGCTGCACTGTGCGATATGCGTCCGATCACCTTGTCCAGTCCGTTGCGGATAAATCGGGCAACCACAAATGTGATGATCATGAGGATGATCGCCACTACAATATTTGGCAGCATCAAGATCAAGTGCTCCCCCCAGCTCTCCAGCTTGCCCAGCAAAAGTTCAAGCGCCTTGTTAATGTCGTTCATATAGTATCCGGTTGTTACTCATGATCTTCAGGTATAACCTAGGCCCATACCCGCGTGCCTTCTGTGCAGTTGCGGCACATTTCTATCTCTTCCCGTGATTGTAACAGCGATTTGCGGAATTGGTTATACCCCGGGCTGCGCCATACCTGCCGGAAGCTCTGCTCTTTCACATCGCCCATCCGGTACTCGGCGTCCTTGTCGAAACAGCAGGGCACCACCAGGCCGTCCCAGGTGATCACGCAGGAGTGCCACATCTTCCAGCACTGGTTCAGGAGCTTGTTCTTGATGGAAAAGCTGCCGTTGCCGTTGTTATTATACCTGGAGTAGTAGTCGATGGTCGGTATGAGCGGCGAACCCTGCTGGTAATCATAAATCTGGGCGGTTTTGAACACTACTTCGTCTACACCCAGTTCATCAGCCAGCGCCTGTACCTCCGAAATCTGGTGCTCGTTGGGGCGCACCACCAGGAACTGGAACATAATGTGCGGCGTGCGCGACTTCAGTTCTTTTTTCCATTTCACGACCTGCCGCGTTCCTTCCAGCACCTTGTCGAGCTTGCCGCCCACCCGGTAGGCCGCATAAGTCTCCTGCGTGGTGCCGTCAATCGACACGATCAGGCGGTCCAGACCGGACTCCACGGTTTTGCGGGCGGTGTCGCTGTCGAGGAAGTGGGCGTTGGTGGAGGTGGCCGTGTAGATGCCGCGGTCCGAGGCGTACTTCACCAGCTCCAGGAACTGCTTGTGCAGGTAGGGCTCGCCCTGGAAGTAAAAGATCAGGTATAGCAGGCGCTTGTGCAGCTGGTCGATGGTCTGCTTGAACAAAGTGTCCTGCAGCATGCCGGTGGGCCTAGTGAAGGAGCGGAGGCCGCTGGGGCACTCGGGACAGCGCAGGTTGCAGGAGGTGGTCGGCTCAAACGAAATGCTGAGCGGATCGCCCCAGTGCACCGCTTTCCGCGAAGCCCGTGCATACCAATAACTGCCCGCCACCTGCAGGGCATTGAGCATGCGCAGCGGCGTGAGTTTCGACAGAAAATTGAGCTTATCGGTAAGGTGAAGCTTCATGTACAGGTATGCAAAAGAAAGGGCAGCCCACAAAGGCTGCCCTCTAAATTATACGTTCTGGCGCTAACGGCCAAAAGTGTATGCCGTTTAGTAGCGGAAGAGTGCTTTCACGCTGCTTCCGTCCTCGCTTACCTCGGCCAGGCCGTTGTAGCTGCTCACAAACACCTTACCACCCTGCGCCAGCGTCTTGATAGCCGCCAGGTTAATCAGGTCGTCGTCGCCGCGCTGGTAGTCTTTGTGTACTTCGGCTACGGCACTCTTGGCGTCGTAGCGTCCCCAAACCGGGCTGCTTGGCGTAATAAAGAGCGTGTCAACACGGCCATGCACTGCTTCGGCGGCCACCATGGCAATGTCTTCGGACGTAACGCCGGTGCCCGCCACATTTTCGTAGCGGCTCAGCGAGTCGGTGTGACTCTGCTGCATCAGCGGCTTCACCACCTCCAGCGCCTTCTCGTGTATCGTCTGCGGACTCATACCTGCCGCGCTCTCGTTTAAGTTGATGTGCTGCGGCACGATGTGCTTGTACTTGCTGAACTTGCGGTACAGGGCGCAGTAGTGGTCCACGCCGGCCAGCACAAGCGGCTCCGTGGCGTTGTGCAGAATCTCTTGCAGGCTGTTGTCTACCTCGTGGATGAACTCAATAATCTCGTCATGCTCTTCGTCGCCTTTGCTGGCTCCGGCTCCGTGCACAATGTTGGAGCCGTTTACGGTCGTGGTAGAGTTATGGAAATCCTGGTCTTTGCCCTTCAGTGTGAACTTAAGTGCCTCGTTCATGCTCTCCGGCGCAAAAGCGCTGATGTCGATCTGCCGGATGCGCTCAATAGTGGCTTCGTAGAAACCGATGCGCTCGCGGTAAAGCGACAGGATAAAGAAGCGGCCGTTCTGGCTCAGGATCGGCAGAATCGGTGTGAAGTAGAACTGGTCGAGCACGTACACCACATCTGGCATGGTGGTCGGCAGGGTATAGTGCGCCGAGAAGCCTTTGGTCAAGAACACGGCCAGTCCCTCGGCCTGGTGGCGCCAGAACCCGGTGTCGTTGAGGAGTTCTTCGGCAGGCTGCAGGTAGGCGTTAATTTCCTGCTCCGGCACATCGTGTCTGGCCAGCAGGGTGCGTGCTTCTCTCAGTTTGTTTTTAAAGAGGGTCTGGTCCTGGCCGTTCAAGGTTTCGTGGCCGGCACGGTGCGTAGGTATGTAGATAGAGATGCAAAGTGCGTCTTTCGTGTTGTTCTGCACATTGAGCAGTTTCTCAATGTCACTTTTGTTGATTAATGCCATATTTTCTAGCGGTTAAATGAATAAGGATATCTCAAACAATCAATTCCTTTGATAACCCTTGCTATGCGGGGTTAGGCTTTAATTACGCACCAAACAAATGCACGGTTATTTATGTCTCCGGAAAGAATGGCCTGGCTTCCAAAAACGAAACCGCCCATCACGTTAACATGACAGGCGGCTCTTGATAAAGTATAAGTGACAGGCGGCTTACCTGCGGGAGGCGCGGTTGCTCATCACATGCTGCAGAATTTCCTTTTCAACTTCCCGGTCCATGGGGCGGCGGGGCTTTGTGCTCAGGATGGTGCCGTCCTCGTCTATCAGGAAATAGGCCGGCACGTCTTTGAGGCCATACCTGCGGGCCAGTTCGTGGCCCTGCCCCTTGAGGTATAGCTGCACGCCGCCAAACCCTCTCGACTGCACCACACTGCGCCAGGCCTGTTCGTTTTCGTCTACTCCTATATTGATAAGGACCACGTCGTGGGGCTGTAGCTTCCGGGCCAGTTCCTGCGCATGCGGTTGTTCTACCATGCACAGGCCACAGTCCGTACGCCAGAAACTCAGGTAAACGATCTTGCCTTTAAAGTCGCTGAGCGATACAGAGTCTCCGTTTATGTCCTTCAGGCTAAAGCCAGGGGCAGCACTGCCTATACCTAGGCCCGGGTGGCTCTGGTACTGGCGCAGCAACGTGGTATGCACCTCGGCTATACCTTTGTTCTGACCGAAGTCCTGCAGCATGTCAGGCAGGTGCAGCACGTTGCCTTGCTGCAACGACAGGCGTATAAGGTAGGCCTGCGCCATCACGCGCGCCTGTCCCTGCAAGGTATAGCTCACCTCATCGTATGCCTTTCTATAATAGTGTATGTCCCTCGTTTCCAGTTTGGCCTGCTGCCCTATAAAACGGATGTAGTTGCGCAGAAAGGCCGGAAAACTGATGGCCCCGAGACTGGCAGGCTGCTCCATTTCCACGTGGTCCAGGAAGTCAAAGTATGTGGCAGAGGGATGAAGCTGCACCGGCAGTCGCATCAGCTCGCGCATGTCGAAAAAGGTGAGGCGGTCGTTGGCGTAGCTGTATTCGATCTCGGACAGAATCATTTGCCGGAAGTACTCGCTCACCGGATTTGTTTCTATCTTCTTCTCGAAGATGGCCAGCTGGTCTTCCTTGCGGAAATCCAGAAACTGCAGAAATGCCTTTTCAGATAGCCTTACATTGTCGGGCAGGGTCTGGTAGTCTTCTTCGTCGTCGAAGCGATAGGTATGTAGTGCCAGGTAGTTGTTTTCGTTGGCACCCTGGCCGCTGTATTTCAGCGTTTTGAGCATTTTGCCGGCTGCAAACGTGACCTGCAGCTCAAAGCCGGGCTCCAGGTATAGCGGCACTGATTCGTCGCCGTACACGAGCTCTACTGTCACAGGTTTGCTAACGGGCACCTCAAACCTGAAATGCCCGTTTTTCACCTCGGTAAAGGTGCGCTGTTCTTCGGGAAACAATAAAGAGGGGAGGGAGGCGATCAGGATGTCATCCTGCTCGCCTTTTTGGACTTTGCCCGTAATGGTAACGGTACCCTGAGCCAACAGGGAATGTGTTGCCAGCATACATGACAGCAATAGGGTAAGCATCCGTTTCATAGGTACGAGTGGGTAGTGGTGTCTTATAAAATCTGATTTTGGGTTAGTTAGCTGTAAATCCGATCTTTCTGTCCATGACAGTGGAGACCTCAGCTAACGCACTCAACATTAATTATATAGATTATAATTCCAATTCCCAACGCTGTTCCTGAAGTTATACGAAAGTTAGAAGTCCTTCCCGGTTAAAGGACAATTCTAGCCAAACAGGGAGGCAAACACCTCTTCTAATCGTCCAAAAGCGTGCACATTGATAGAGAACTTGCTCAGATCCACACCCTTTTTGTTGTACTTGGAGATGTAGATGTCCCGGAAGCCAAGTTTCTCCGCCTCCGAAATGCGGTTCTCGACACGGTTCACCGCCCGCACCTCCCCGCCAAGGCCCACCTCGGCCGCAAAGCATGAGGTGGAAGGTATGGCAATGTCCTCAAACGATGAGAGAATGGAGGCGCACACGGCCAGGTCCAGTGCCGGGTCCTCCACTTTCAGGCCACCGGCTATGTTCAAAAACACGTCCTGTGCGCCCAGTCTATACCCGCCGCGCTTCTCGAGCACGGCCAGCAGCATGTTGAGGCGCTTGCCGTCGAAGCCGGTGCTGGTGCGCTGGGGCGTACCGTAGGTGGCGGGCGTCACCAGGCTCTGCACCTCTATCAGCAGCGGACGGTTGCCCTCCAGCGTCGCACCAATGGCGATGCCACTGAAGGCGTCCTCCCGCTGCGAGATCAGGATCTCCGACGGATTGCTCACTTCCCGCAGGCCAGTGCCCAGCATTTCGTAAATACCCAGTTCCGAGGTGGAGCCGAAGCGGTTCTTGGTGGTGCGCAGAATGCGGTAGGTCATGTGGCGGTCGCCCTCGAAGGTCAGCACCGTGTCCACCATGTGCTCCAGTATCTTGGGGCCTGCCAGGTTACCTTCTTTGGTGATGTGGCCGATCAGGAAAACAGGTGTCCCGCTTTCTTTGGCAAACTTGAGCAGCTCGGCCGTGCACTCGCGTACCTGGCTCACACTGCCTGCGCCTGCCTCAATAAAAGAAGAATGTAAGGTCTGGATAGAGTCGATCACGAGCACCTGCGGGCGCAGCTGTTCGATTTGCTTAAAGATGTTCTGGGTGCCGGTCTCGGTCAGGATGAAGCAGTCGGAGGTCTGGGCGTTGAGGCGCTCGGCCCGCATCTTGATCTGCTGCTCGCTCTCCTCGCCGCTCACATAAAGCACCCGCAGGCTGGTCAGGCTCAGGGCGATCTGCAGCATCAGGGTGGACTTGCCTATACCTGGCTCCCCGCCAATAAGCACCATAGAGCCCGGCACAATGCCGCCGCCCAGGACCCGGTTCAGCTCCTGGTCCTTCGTCTGGATGCGCTGCTGCTCCTGGTAGCTGATGTCGGCAATAGGCTTGGGCTTGTTGGCCACCTGTGCCGAACTGCTGGTATTGCCCACTTTCCATACGCTGGTCGGGGTGAGCTCTTCGCGCTGCACCACCTCCTCCACATACGTGTTCCACTCGCCGCAGGCGGGGCACTTGCCAATCCACTTGGCCGACTGCGCTCCGCAGTTCTGGCAAAAGTATGAAGTTTTGATCTTAGCCATTCAGCTCTATACCTAGGCAGCCCTTTCGTATCAGGGCTGGCGTTTTCTTAAAATTGATTAAAAAAGGAAAGCTATACCTGTTCCGATTTTACGGCTTCCTCTACCGGCGTCTGCTTAAAGTATACCCTGAAAGTGGTACCCTGCCCCAGCTCGCTTTCCAGTTCTATGCGGCCGCCATTATTTTCAATAATCCGCTTCACAATGTAGAGGCCTATACCTGTGCCTTCTACGTGATTGTGCAGGCGCTTAAACATGTTGAAGAGCTTTTGCTCCTGTCCTTTTTTGATGCCGAGCCCGTTGTCCTGCACGCGCAGCACCACATAGTCCCCGTCCATATAGGTGCTGATGTGCACCTCCGGCGTCAGATCCGGCTTGCGGTACTTAAGCGCATTCGATACCAGGTTGTAGATGATGCTACGCAGGTTTTTGCGGGCATACAGCAGGTTTTTCACCTGGAAATCTACCTGCACATTCGCATTCGACTCCCTTGCAAGGCTGTCAATGTCCAGCATCACATCCTGCAAGATGTGCTCAAACTCCAGTGGCTCCACTTTGGCGTGCAGCCCCTTCTGCACTTTGGTGATCTCAGCCAAGTCGGCAATGGTCCGCTTCAGCTTATCGATCGCATCGGCCAGCATGTCAAGCAGCTGCTTGTCTTCGCCCTCCAGCTTGCCCTCCAGTATGTCGCGCAGCAGGTTAGACAGGCCCTCCATGTTGGCAATCGGGGACTTCAGGTCGTGCGAAGCGGTGTAGACGAAGTTGTCCAGGTCGTTGTTGGTGCGCAGCAGCTCCATATTTTTCAGGCTGAGTTCCTCGTTGGTCGACACGAGCTTGGTGCGGGCCTTTACCAGCTCTGTTACCTCCACCGCGAAAATGAGCACGGCCTCTGGTTTGCCTTTCGCATCCATAAGCGGCTGTATCACGATGTTGAAGTAGCCCTGCGTCAGGTTGCCGTTGTTGTGGTTGTCAACCATGAGGGGCACCTCCTTGCCCACGTATGGAGAGCCGGTTTCAAACACCTTCCTTATCTCTTCGAATACGCCCTGGTACTCCAGTTCGGTATGGGCCTCGCGCAGGGTTTTACCTACCAGCAGGCGGTTACCGAACAGCTTGCGATAAAGCGGATTGGCCAACAGGTACTGCTGGTCCGAGGCGCGCACCAGCCCTACCAGAGCCGGCACCTCGAGGAATAGCTTCTGCAACAGCTCGGCGTTCTGCTTCACCTTGCGGTCGGCCTCTTTGATATCCGTTATATCGATGGCTGAACTGATATGCCCCAGGAAGTCCCCTTCGGCGCCAACACGCGGCGTGCAGGTCACTACCATCCAGCGGTATTTCCCATCGTGCCGGCGCATGCGCACCTCTACACTGAAATCGCTTTCCGAAGCAAGGGCACTGTTGTACTGCTCCTCAAAGCCAGGCATGTCCTGCGGATGGATGATTTGCTGCCAACCGAAATTAACGCTGTCTTCGAAGCTCTGCCCGCTAAAGTCAAGCCACTGCCTGTTCACATACACGCTCTGCTTCCAGATGTCGAGGATGGTGATGATCACGGGGGCGTTGTCGGCCATGGTACGGAAGCGGGCCTCACTCTCAATAATGGCCTGCTGGGCTCGCTTCTCTTCTGTGATATCCCGCACTTCAATGATAGCATAGGCCTCGCGGCTGCCGTCTTTGACGAGGTGAACAGCACAGGATACATCGAAAAAGCTGCCGTCTTTGCGCACGAACACTTCCTCGTATACCTCTTTTGTCTGTATCCCGCTATGCAGCGCATTGCGCAGCGGGCACTCTGATGCCGGGTATGGCGTGCCATCCGGCCTGCTATGGTGCACCATCTTGTGCAGGGACTTGTTCTGCATCTCCGAGAAGTCAAAGCCGGTCATCTCTTCTGCCGCCGGGTTCATAAAGCTGCAAATGCCATTCGCGTCGATGATGAACAGGGCAGCCGTGGCGTTGTCGGTAATGGTCTGTTTCAGGCTGTTGGAACGGCGCGTATTGATGAGTGACCAGATGATGAAGAACATCAGCAGACTGATGATCGTACCGCCCAACAAAATAAAGTAAGGCAGCTCGGTATCGGCGGAGCGCACAAACGAAGGCTTGGCAGAAAAGTACACGCGCCAGGTCTGATTGCCGATGCTCAGAGTACTCAGCATGTCGAGCTCCGGTCTTTTAGCGGCATGATAATGCAACACCTTGTCTGTGTTGAAAAGCAAGTCTTCTTGTCCCAGGCCAGTGCCGTCATACACTTCTATGTCCAGGTCGCTATAATTACTCCCCCATACAGCCAACATCAGGTCTTTGGCCCGGAAAGGGCTGTAAACGTACCCCTTGATCAGCCGCTGGCGCTCCTTGATGGACTCAGGCTCGGCATTGTCCTTATAAATGGGCAGATAGATCAGGAAGCCGGCCTGCTCGTCCACTCCTGTTTCCTGCACCAGCCTTACCTTGCCAGACAGAGCCGGCTTGCGGGTGTCGCGGGCCATTTGCATGGCCGAGCGCCTGGTCGAGTCGCTGAACATGTCGTAGCCGATGGCCCGCCGGTTGCGCTCATCGAGCGGCTCCAGGTAGATGATGGAGGTATAGGTGGAACGCGGGTTGTCCGGACGGATAGCATAATCCTTGAAACCTTCCTTGCGAAAGCGGCTGATGTGGGCAGGCAGTTCTTTGGGTTTCACAAACTGGGTATAGCCCACCCCCTGTATGCCGGGATAGTTTTCCTCGAGCTTCAGTGTCCTGTAGTATTGCGCCCAGTCTTCGCGGGTAATTGTGTCAGAAGCCACGAAAAGGCCCTTAGCCCCTACCAGAATCTGGGTATAGTCGCGCATGCGCAACTCCAGTGCCTGCGATGCCTGCACTGCCTTCAGTTCAAAGAGTTTCTCGTTCCGCTCCAGCGCCTTCTTCTTCGTCTCTGAATAAATAAAAAGCGTTAATAGGAAAATAAGCAGAAAAGACGAGATCGCGATCAGATACTCCCGGACAAACGCTACCAGTTTGGAAAGTTTCATAAATGAAATGAACAGGCTATTCAAAAAACACAGGCCTTGCGGAAAATAACGGCCGGCAGTAGCACTTAGTTCAATGGTTAGGTCATCAAAAATAACGAATTTATTGTAACAGCTGCAACATTTAAGAGGCTTAAAATCCAGAGCCGGCGACTGTGCGGGCCAAGCACTTGATTATACCTGATTAGCCTATAATTAAACGGATAATGCGGAATTATATACCGGAAATTGGGCTTTGCATGCTAATTTTACGTCAAACCCCTATTTACCATGATAGATATCCTGAAAAGCCTGCTGTTGAGTTTCATCGCTGTGGCTATCCTGTTGCCTGTGCTCCGTTATGCGCTGCGTCGGCTATCACCAGCAGGGCAGCGGGCTTCCATAAGCGCTGACGAGGCCCGCTACATGCAAAAGAAAGAGTGGCAACTGACAATTGCCTATTTTGTTTTCGCCTCGGTGCTGTCCGTATTCTTTGCAGGGGCGCTGGCCATGCTGGCAAGCATACTGCACCTATCTTCGGAGCACATGTTTGTGCTGACACCTAACTTCCATGCCTTCTTTGCGCCGGGCCTGCTGCTGGGCCTTACCACGGCGCTGCTGCCGCTGCGGCTCTCACAAAGTACGATCCTTAGCCAGGACATGGATATCTACAAGCAGTACCTGATCCAGCAGGAGGGGGTTCGCTCTACCCGTATCTACCGCATCCTGTTTGCCTTCATGCTGGTTATCTCGGTGGTGGTGCTTTGGTTTGCCATGCGCTGGCATGTGAACGTGGACGAAAACCAGGTGCAGGTGACCAACATGCTCAACCAGGAGCGCACTTACCCGCACAGCGCCATTAAGAGCATCCACTACATGGGCGCGGAGGGGGAGTACCTTATCACGTTCGAAGACCAGACAGTTCTGAACACCTCTTACCTGAAGCCTGTGCCGTTAGATTTGATAGCCCTTTTGTCCGACCACTCGGGCAAGCGCGTTATCCGATAAAGATGCAGGTATAGGCTATACCTTGATTATACCTGTAAAGCGGCCGTAAAAGAATATTTTCGTAGTTTTGCCGGAGTTAAACTGATCCTTTAAACCTAAGTATAAACGATATGCAAGTTCGCGTAGAGAAAGACACGATGGGCCCGATCGAGGTGCCTGCCGACAAATACTGGGGCGCGCAGACACAGCGCTCAAAAGAAAACTTCACGATCGGTGGTCAGCAGATGCCGAAAGAGGTAATTGAGGCCTTCGCCATCCTGAAAAAATCGGCGGCGCAGGCCAATGCCGAGTTGGGTGTGCTGGCGCAGGACAAAGCCGACATCATCTCGCAGGTATGCGACGAGATCCTGGCAGGCAAGCTGGACGACCAGTTCCCGCTGGTGGTATGGCAGACAGGCTCGGGCACACAGTCGAACATGAACGTGAACGAGGTGGTGGCCAACCGTGCGCACGTGGTGCTGGGCGGCGACCTGATGGACGAGAAAAAGAAGATCCACCCGAACGACGACGTAAACAAATCGCAATCGTCTAACGATACCTTCCCGACAGCCATGCACATTGCCGCTTACAAGAAAGTGGTGGAGCATACGCTGCCTATGGTGAAGAAACTGCACGACACCCTGAAGGCGAAGTCAGAGGAGTTTATGGACGTGGTGAAGATCGGCCGCACGCACCTGATGGACGCCACGCCACTGACACTGGGCCAGGAGCTTTCTGGCTACGTGAAGCAGCTGGAGTACGGCATGAAGGCGCTGGAAAACACGCTGGACCACCTGAAGGACCTGGCGCTGGGAGGCTCAGCCGTAGGCACGGGCCTGAACACGCCGGCTGGCTACGCAGAGCTGGTGGCCGAGAAAATCTCTAAATACGCTGGCCACGGGTTCCGCACGGCCCCTAACAAATTCGAGGCCCTGGCCGCACACGATGCGATGGTAGAGACATCCGGCGCCCTGAAGCAGCTGGCTGTGTCGCTGATGAAGATCGCCAACGACATCCGTCTGCTGGCCTCTGGTCCGCGCTCAGGTATAGCCGAGATCCTTATACCTGAAAACGAGCCGGGCTCTTCGATCATGCCTGGCAAGGTGAACCCAACACAGGCCGAGGCCATGACCATGGTATGCGCCCAGGTGATCGGCAACGACGTGGCCATCTCGATAGGCGGCATGAACGGCCACTTCGAGCTGAACGTGTTCAAACCGGTGATGATCTATAACCTGCTGATGAGCGCTCAGTTGATCGCCGACGCCTGCGACTCGTTTGACAAGCACTGTGCCGTAGGTATAGAGCCCAACAGAGAGCGTATCAAAGAGAACCTCGAGAACTCTCTGATGTTGGTAACAGCCCTGAACCCGCACATCGGATACGACAACGCTGCTAAGATTGCTAAGAAGGCGCACAAAGAAGGTACAACCCTCCGTCAGGCAGCCATCGCACTTGAGTTGCTCACGAATGAGCAGTACGACGAGTGGGTGAAGCCAGAGGACATGATCGGCAGCTTGAAGAAGTAAAAAACACATTTGACTTACAAAGGAAAAGCAGCTCCATTTGGGGCTGCTTTTTATGTTTTACAATGAAACATCATATACTTTATCCATCTATTCTTCTACAGCTACTATTAGTCTAAGGAAAAGTAGTTGCTGTTTAGGCTGATTTTCGTGTTTTCTATCTTATTTTGGTGCCTGTAGTTAAAAACACCATGTGCTTAGAACCCGTTCTGATTAAATTTGTAAACAAAACAGGTCCTGCTTACAATAAACACCTTATAAGCGCTGTAGCTTAACTAAACTATATAAACACTTATGGAAGTAACTGCTTCATTCTGGATTGGGTTCAACGTATTTGTACTCCTTATGCTTGCCCTCGACCTGGGGGTTTTTAACCGGAAGGCACATGTCGTTTCTGTAAAAGAAGCCCTGACCTGGTCGGGCGTCTGGATCAGTCTCGCCTTAATTTTTAACGGGCTTATCTATTACTGGTTTGGTGAGGCGAAAGCTGTCGAGTTTCTGACTGGTTACCTGATCGAGAAATCGCTGAGTGTAGACAACATATTCGTGTTTGTGCTTGTTTTTGGTTATTTCCAGATACCTCCCATCTACCAGCACAAGATCCTTTTCTGGGGCATTCTTGGGGCGCTGGTCATGCGCGTGATCTTCATCTTCGCAGGCGTTGCCCTCATCGAGAAGTTTCACTGGACCATTTACATTTTCGGCGCCTTCCTGATCTATACCGGCTACAAAATGTTTACGGAGAAGGGTACACAGATCGATCCGGAAAACAACCCGGTTATTAAGTTCTTTAGAAGAATGATGCCGGTTACAAACCAACTGCATGGAGATAAGTTCTTCGTGAAAGTCGATGGTAAGCGGTTTGCAACGCCGCTGTTCCTTGTGTTGATACTGATCGAAACCACCGACCTGATCTTTGCAGTGGACAGCATTCCGGCTATACTTTCCATCACGCAGGACCAGTTTATCGTTTATACCTCCAACGTTTTTGCCATCCTGGGTCTGCGTTCGCTGTATTTTGCCCTTGCCCATGTAGTGGACCGCTTCGTTTATCTGTCCTACGGGCTTGCCGTCATATTAGCATTTGTAGGCACAAAAATGCTGCTGATTGATATCTTCAAGATTCCTACTTTTATATCCCTGCTTGTAATTGCTGTAATCTTGATTTTCAGCATCGTCTTGTCCTTTGTGAAAACAAGAAGGGATAACCGTATAAACGGGCAGGGGATGTAATAACCATTCCTCCGGTTAACGACAGGAAGCTACTACTTTACGGAAGCTTCATGCTCTTGACTCCGATAATAAAAAAGCAGCCCCTTTTCCGGGGCTGCTTTTTTATTTGGCTATAGAGTACAATTTGATTCTTCCTGCGACCATGGTCAATTAAAAGCCTATTCCCTGTCGTTCTCCCTGCACTTTCAAAGAAATTTTTCAATTTCAATCCAATTTCTCAAACACTTCCATAACAAGTCGCGTATTCCTACCCAGAAGCTTAAAATAAACCACAAACCCCCTCTTAACACATTTCAACCTACATTCGACCAGCTAAGGCGAATCCCAATGGCTGTGTATTAACTTAATGCACGACGATTACCACCAATATATAATACAATTTTAATATTCTAATTTTTTAATCAACGGATAGGCCTTATTTTTTTCTTTTCACCCTATTATTTTCCCTATGAAAACATTTAATACAAAAACCCTTGCCCTTGCTTTTGCTTCCCTTTTCCTTTTTTCCTGTGAGCGCAGCACCGATCAGGATGCTGTTGAGCCTATGGCGGTGTCGCAGGACGACAGACTGATCGGCTACGATCCGACAACCTGCAACCTGGTGCAGTCATTTGGCGAAGGCGCATTGCCCCGCACAGCAGATGTAATAGAAGAAGACGGGGCTGTGATGATTGTGAAGGCTCAGAAAAGAGGGCCAAACGGCAAGTATCTGCAGGAAACCCAGGCACTTCTGCTGGATGCCCATGACCCTGCCACTGACCTCGTAAACTGGATGGATGCTAACATGATGGATATGACCAGTTTGCTCACTGTAGGTGATGGTTCCGGCCAGAAAGCTAACCGCAAGGGCGGCCGCCTTGTGCTGGACTTTTCGCCGGTAAGCACTGTGACGATGAAGACCATGGTTTTCACGGATATTGCCGCCGAGGACAAAGGCTCTAAAGTGGAGCTGTATAGCCGCAACGGGCAGCTGCTGGAAAGCAAGGAAATCCCGACCGGAGAGAAGAACTCCACCGTCATCGTGTCTTTTAACAATGTACCTGGCGTAGCAAAGGCTATTGTGACTTTCGGGGACGAGCGTAGCAGCATAGGTTCTGGCGCTGTGGCCCGCCTGCAGCTATGCGTCGAAGGACAAGGACGCTACGATGATGCCCGCTACCAGGATGTGCATACCTTGTGGCTGGAGTATACCGGCGAGCAGCCTGCCAATGTCTCTGTTAAGTCGGTACAGGAGGGGAGCAGCAGCAGCGTGCTTTTTGATGCCAGGGGTATGAAGCCGGGCAGCGTGTTTAAGATCGCAGCTTCAGGAGCCAACGCATTAGGTGAGTCTCTTGAAATTAAAACACAACGCGGCGAAACGCAGCTTATACCTGTAAAGGCCGACCCCAACGCTTCTTTGAAGAAAGAGTATGGCAGCTTCAGAGTAGTAGAAGCCCGCTGCACTGATTACCCGCTGAAATTAGAAGAGTAGAATTGAAAATACGTAAACGGGAAAGCAGCTCTGAGAGGGGCTGCTTTTTTTGTTTACCATATATTTCTACATTGTAACAAACACCTTATTACCACTACCTTAAAAAGTTTATGACAAACTACAATGAAGGATTTTTAGGTCGTAAACTTGATCCGAAACTCGAAGAGATTTTGGAGAAGTTTTCGGATGAACTTTATAAGGTAACAAAATTTGGAGCTGATATTATTAAACTAGATTTAGAATCAGAATCAAAAAATGATCGCTCAATTATTGCGACTCTTTTACTTAGAAATTACATAGAACTTGTAGATTCGATTTCACTACTCATTAAAAGCGCATCTACAGATCCATGTAAGCCCCTACTAAGAATATGCTTAGAAACTCTATTTTACATTAAATACTTAATCACTGATGATCAAGAGAGGAGAGCTTCTTCATTTATAGTCTGGCACACTCATAAGAATTTGAAGAACTATCTTAAATTTGATGGTAGATCCGTTGCACATAAGGAAACTGTAGCTAAGTTCAGGAAAGATCGATATCTAAAAAACGAATCTGAATTTATTTACGATAAGTCAGAAGAAGCTATTGTTAATGCACAATCCCTTTTGACACTTCCTCAATATGTAGAAATCAATAACGAGTATTTAAAAGAGCATCGAACAAGAAAGAACCCAAATTGGTACAGCTTGTTTGGTGGCCCAAAAGATATTGAACAACTAGCCGCTCACTTGAATATGCAAGCTATGTATGAAGGCTTCTATCGTAGTTGGTCTCATGCATCACATGGAACAGATATTCTGCAAGGAAAACTAGCTAACAATGGAAGTGGAGGTGCAGAAATTATTCAAATTAGATATCCTAAAGATGCTCAACATATAACGCACTATGCATTTATTCTTTCAGTTTCTCTTTTTCAGACCTTCATAGAAAAAAGGATTCCAGAAAAAATAGATTTTTTCAGTGAGTGGTATTTAAGTATAAGAGATTTCTACATGAGTCTCTCTAGTCATAAATACCTCAATCCTCAATGAGATGCCTTACCCTCTCACCAATAAACTATACCTGCTAGAGAAATTCCCAGGAAAAGGAGGCTGGACTTATGCGGCTATACCTGAGATATTGCCTGACAAGCATACGTACTTCAATTGGGTCAGGGTGAAGGGGACCATTGATGGCTATGAAATAAAAGGCTGCCATTTGATGCCGATGGGCAATGGACAGCTTATGCTGCCGGTGAAGGCGGAGATCAGGAAGAAGATAAAGAAGCAGGCTGGTGACTGGGTGCAGGTAACCCTATACGCTGACAACACGCCACAAGAAGTACCCGAAGAGCTGCTGCTCTTCCTGCAGGACGAGCCCACCTCCTACGACAAATTCCTGAAGTGTACGGATGGCGAACAGAAAGCGATTGTGGACTGGGTGTATTCTGCCAAAACCGACGAGACCAAAATAGAGCGCATCGTCCAGACAATCCAGAAACTGCTGAGCAATCAGAAGCGGCACCAGAAGTAGTTCTTAGCTTTGCAGCAGTGTAAAATGCTGCCCTTTACATCCAACCTACTATGGATCACCTCCGACTGACAAACACATCACACCATCTCTTTGAACAAGCTTGGGAGCTATACGAACAGTCTTTCCCGGTGGAAGAGCGTCGCCCCTTGCACTGGCAGCTCGAGATCATGCCCCATGCCAGCTACCATTTCGAGCTCATACTGCAGAAGGATGCATTAGTAGGTATACTGCTGTGGTGGAGCTTTAAGGAAATACGCTTCATAGAGCACTTCGCAACGGCTCCGAATTTGCGCGGCAGGGGCTATGGCAGACTTATACTCGAAGCCTTTGCAAGCCGCAGTACAAGGCATGTCCTTTTAGAGGTGGAGCCACCGCATGAAGAGATTCAGCAGCGCCGTATCCGGTTCTATTAACAGAGCGGCTTTGCCCTGAACAATCATGTTTACCAACAGCCTCCTTACCACCCGGGGCAACAGCCTCTTACATTGCTGGTCATGTCTTACCCTGCTGCCATCTCAGCCGAAACGGTGGCGCACTTTGTTAGACAACGGCACCCGCTCATCTACCGGCTGCCGCAGTAGCTTACCCCCATCTGACTGCTTCTAGGTCACGAACCTGCTCCAGCACAGTTGACTCGTTCCGCGTAGCATCACAACCATCTGTCATTACCACAAGTATGATTACGTATGCTTTATACCCACACCTTTAAAACCTAAGCTATGGACAAATTAAAAAACAAAGTTGCCCTGATCACCGGATCCGACTCAGGTATAGGGCAGGCCACCGCTATAGAATTCGCCAAAGAAGGGGCTAACGTCGTGGTGACCTACCATACCGACAAGGAAGGCGCTGAAGAAACGCTGAGCGAAGTGAAGAAACATGGCCGGAAAGGGATGGTGCTGCAGGTGGACATCAGTGACGAGCAGGCGGTGGAAAAGCTTTTCGAGCAGGCCCTGAAAGAGTTCGGCGCTATTGATATACTTGTGAATAACGCAGCGGTAAATGGCTCTGGCATCAACGTAGCCGACATGGACACCGAAGTTTTCGACAGAACGATCAAGACAAATCTATACGGTACTTTCTTTTGCTCCCGCGCTTTCATCAGACACCGAAAGCAGCACGGTGGCAAGGGCAAGATCGTCAATGTGTCTTCGGTGCACGAGGAAATTGTGTCGGCGGGCACGGCGGACTATTGCGCCTCCAAAGCTGGGGTACGCAACCTCACCCGCACCCTGGCGCTCGAGCTGGCAGAGGACGGTATCAACGTAAACAATGTTTGCCCCGGCATGATCCTGACACCCATGAACCAGGAGGCAATAGATGACAAAGAAAAACGGGAAGAGAGTGAACAAAACATACCGATGAAGCGGGCGGGCAAGCCTGAAGAGATTGCCAAAGTAGCCCTTTTTCTAGCTTCCTCCGACGCAGATTACGTTACAGGCTCAAGCTACTTTATGGACGGTGGCCTGTCGCAGTTCATGGGGCAGGGGGCATAGCCTATACCTTCTCCCTCGGTCATCCTGTCATATTGTGCCCTTGTGGTTCGTTATTTGCATACCTTTGTATACACAAATTTATTACTATTGAGCTTATGAAAATCGCGAAAGACCCATCTGAATATAACAAACTGACACCAGACGAAGAGCGCATCATTGTGCGCAAGGGAACCGAATACCCGGGCACTGGTGAGTATAACAGCTTTAAAGGAGAAGGGGCATACCTGTGTCGCCGCTGCAATGCGCCGCTCTATACCTCCGAATACAAATTTGAATCGAACTGCGGCTGGCCAAGCTTTGATGATGAGATAACGGGTGCCGTGAAGCGTATACCTGATCCGGACGGACACCGCACCGAGATCGTGTGCGCCAACTGCGGCGGCCACCTGGGCCACGTGTTCGAAGGCGAGTACCTCACCCCAAAGAACGTGCGCCACTGCGTGAACTCCCTTTCCATGAAATTTGTACCGGTCGAAGAGCTGGAAAAGTAAAACCACAGGTATAGCCGCAGGCACATGTTTAAGCACAGGCAACAGGTATCGACCAGGAAGCGGGCACATGAAACCGGCTCTTATGTCTGTACCTGTTGCGGCTATGCGCTGTTCGAGGCCAGCAGGAAATTTGAAGTCGGATCTGGCTTCCCCAGCTTCTGGGAGCAGATTGGTGACCACGTTATCCACAAGGCGCTCAGCACCTACGGGCGGGAGCGCATGCAGCTGGTATGCGGCCAATGTGGTCAGCACCTGGGGCACCTTTTCGAAGATGCTCGCACCCCCACGCAACTCCGCTATTGCATCAGCCAGACTGCCATCCGTTTTGTAGATTAACCATACAGGGCTATACCTTAACTTTATACCTGCTTGTACAGTAAACCACAGCGAAAACCGAATATTCATCACCCTGATAGATGCCAGCATGAGTCGCCCTTCTTTCATCAAAAGCCGCTTAAACAGTTTCCGCTTTGCTTTCAATGGCCTGTCAGCCGTATTTCGATCTGAGCCCAATATGCACCTGCATGTGCTGGCCAGCATCATTGTGCTGGTCATGGCCTATCGCTTTGAAGTTACCCAGGTAGAGTGGTGCCTGCTTATTCTTTGCATTGGCATGGTATGGGTGGCTGAGATTTTCAACACGTCCATCGAAACACTTACCAACCTGGTCTCGCCGGAGCACAACATCCTGGCAGGCAAAACCAAAGACCTGGCGGCCGGTGCCGTGTTAATGGCTGCTATTACCGCTGTGGCTGTCGGCCTCTTCATCTTCATACCTTATTGGGTCGCCTACGTAAACACTGAATTGTAATTGCCGCAAAGGCAGGTACAGGTATAATGCTGCGCTAAAATCGGTGTTTAGCCATAAATATCCTACCTTTGCGCTTCAGCTGAAAACTAACCGCTATGGCTGTACCAAAACTGCCTGCATGGGCACTTGCACTCCTGCTTACGACAACGGCTGTCGGTTGCCAGACAGCAGGCAGTCCTGCAACCTCCGAAGTGGAACAGGAAAAGGATGTTCCAACCGGCTGGCTAAGCGAGCTCATCCGGGAGTTGGAGCAGGAAGACGTAGCCAACCCGCCCGCCAAGGTATACCGCTATACCTACAACGGGCAGGGGGTATACTACCTGACCGGCCGCTGCTGCGACATCCCCTCCAAGGTATACGACACTGACGGCAACCTGCTCTGTGAGCCGGAAGGCAGCATAACGGGCAAGGGCGACGGTCGCTGCGCGGATTTCTTGGACGCCAGAACGAACGAGACCTTAATTTGGGAAGATAAAAGAGAATATAATTGAGATGACTGGAAACGACGTATTAAAGAACCTTTCTGATTATAACATCTGGGCTAACCAGACGATGCTACATGTATTCGACTCACTGCCAGAGCTGCCGCCTAACGCAGCCCGCCTGTTTAGCCACGCGCTCAATGCGCAGGCCATCTGGATAGCCCGCATCACCGGCACCGAGAGCCCAGTGAAGGTATGGCAGGAGCATAACCTCGAGGAACTGCACAAACTGCACCAGTATGCTTCTTACAAAATAGCCGAGCTGGTGGTTAACTCCGACGAAGATGAGTTCAACCGCCTGATCGACTACACTAACAGCCAGGGCCACAAGTACAGCACCCGCGTACTCGATATCCTGACCCACGCCTTCAACCACGCCACTTACCACCGTGCCCAGGTTGCCACTGACCTGCGCAAGTGCGGCCACACTCCGCCCAACACCGACTATGTAACGTATGTGCGTGAGCTGATGGGGCAGGTATACTAACTGGGCCACAAAGGCCTTTTAGACAAAAGATAATCAGACTTTAAACAAAAAGGGAGCCCTTCACGAGGAAGGGCTCCCTTTTTGTTTGCTTCAGAGACAAGCCAGGTATAGCTTGTTTCTAAAACTTATTTTGTTGGCAACTTAACCGTGCCCAGATCTTTGATCTGATCCTGTGAAACGCTGATGTTTGTCAGGGTCGTGTCGTTTACAGCACCTGCGGTATAGAACTTCACCGAGTAGGTACCCGCCTTCACTCCTTTGATCAGGAAATCACCGTTTTCATCGGCAAACCCACCGATGGTGTCGTTTGCGGTAGAAATCACATAGATGCCTGGCTTAGCCTCAGCTGGCGTTACTCTGCCTTTTATACCGCCTGCTACTGCTTTAGTGATCGTACGCACAACCGGTTTCAGGTTATACTGGCCGTTTCCTCTGGCTACAACCGACTTGGCTGCATCAAAGTCGAGCAACACCACATAGGTCACATCTTCTCTCAGGTCAGCATTCAGCTGCAACTTTACGCCTGATGTTTGCCCGCTTGGTGTTTTCAGACCAACTACATCGCCATTCTTAAGCTTAAGCGAGTTGTTCTCGCCCAGTACCAGCCTGATCTGGGAAATAGAGCCTGCTGGCAGGTTGGCAGACGCAAGCAGTGTATCGCGCCCGTTGGCGAACTCAAGGAGGTTGTATATACCTGGGTTAATCTCGTCAAGCGTTTGCCAGCCGCTTTCGCTGTCAGTATCCTCTTTGTGTATCTGCACGGAGCGGATGTCCACGTTTACCTCCTCATAGTCGCCTGGCGCGTCTGTCATGCGCACTTCCATACGGGCAGTGCCGTTGCTGTCGGAGTCACTGTCGCAGGAGCTGAACCACATCAGACCGCTCAAAAGAAAAGGAATTACAAATTTTGCTTTCATAAAAATTGCATATTTAAGTTTCATAGCAAATATCAGTACCTTAAATGAAGATAGAATGAAGAATCAGATATCGCTATATTTTATTTAGTCAGGAATATGGATTTGTTTGGTTTCATAGATCCCTGCGACTGCAAAACGATAAATAGTCTAACAATGTTATATAGCTTTAAGAAAATAAAAGCCGGCAGCCATTTTCTGCTGCCGGCTTTTGCTCGTTTAAAAGAGTGCAATTGCCCTAGGGCCTCACTTTTATAAATTTATACTTTACTGCTGCACTTTCGTGGTATCGGGCTGCGCAGGGGGGGTAGCAGGCTTTGACTTGGGCTTCAGGAAGTCCGTTATTTTATCAGTTGCCTGCTTTTTAATCTGCTTTTCGGCTTCCAATCGCTTTTTCTCCAGTTCCTGCCGCGCCTTATCCTCCGCTTCCTGGCGGCGGCGGTCAAGCTCGTTGCGCACGCTGTCCTGCACCTGCTGCTTCTTCTGCTCCAGCTGCATTTTCGCATTATCCACTTTGCTCTTCACCACACTTTCCACCAGGTCTTTGGCCTGGCCCTTAGCACTGCCGCCTGCCAAGGCCACGCGAGGATCAGACAGCGTACCGCCAATATTCAGGTTCAGAGTAATGCGATCCGAAGTCTTCAGGGCCTCGTTGCCAATCAGGCTACCCAGTCGGGTGTTCAGTTCACGGCCTACCTTACCGGCTGGCACATTGAGTGCGGTTACATAGTCGATGTTGCCGTTCACGTTGTTGGAACCGCCCACCGTCATTTGTATGTCGCCTACTTTTAGGTCAAACGGCCGAATCACCAGGCTGCCGTCTATGATCTGGGCATCGATGCGCTTGTTCTGGATCACGAAGTTCTGCAGCTCTTCAAAGTGAGTCAGCCTGCTGATTTGGTCCACAATCTTCACATCGCTCACAGCAGCTTTCACCACGTCAATTATACCTGAGCCATCCAGCGTCTTGAATACCGGGGTCATGTCCTGGCCAATCTCTCCGGCAAAGTTGAACTTGGTGGAGAAGGTTCCGTCGAGCAGACCTGCGATGGGGGCAATCACTTTAATGGTGTTAAAGGCGTTGAAGGCCTCCTTAAAGCTCAGATTCTGCACATCCAGCTTCATGTCAAACAGTGGCTGCTTCAAGCTTTGGGTGTTGTAGCTTCCGCTGGTTACGAAGGTACCGCCCAGCGTGCTGAACTTCACAGACTCCAACCGGGCCACTTTGTCTTTTACGAGCACACGGCCGTCCACATTGTTGAGCTTCAGGTTGTCATAAAGCACCTGCTTCGCATCCACATTCAGGGTGATATCCAGGTTCTCCGGCACTGCCACTACGCCCTCGGCCTCGGCAGTGGCATCCGTGGTCTGCCCGGTGTTTTCATCCACCATCCACTCGTTCACATTAAAGTTGTTGGAGCTCAGGTTGAAGTTACCGCGCAGCGACTGGTTTTCGGCCAGGGCATAGCCGATGTAGTTCGACACCGTGCCGCTGGCCTTGAAGTCGCTTTGGCCCAGGAAGCCGTTCATGTTGTTGAGCTGGATGCGCTCGTTGTTGAAGACGGCATCAGCGCTGCTGATCTTTAAACCTTGCGGCAGATCGGTGCTCACAAAGTTCAGGTTTTTGATGCCCATGGTGCCGTTTGCCGTCACGTTGCCATACTTCTCAGCTTCGATATCCGACATTTTGCCCTTGGCAGCGACGTCAGCGTTGATGCGGCCGGTCACGGTCATGCCTTCCTGCGGGAATATTTTGGTGAGTTTCTCCAGATCGAGTATACCCTTTATCTGGCCATCGAAAGCAGGACTCTCTATACCTTGCACCAGCATGCGGCCCTCCAGCGGTTCTCCGTCCAAGGTCATGTTGAAGCGCTCTACATTGATGCGGGTGTCGTCGGTATTACCTGTTTTGTTGAGGATGTTCACCGCGGCGTTCAGGTTTTGGATAGGGGCGGGGAAGTCTTTTGACTTCACATAGCCATTGGTCAGGCGCATGTCGGCGTCTATTACCGGCATGCTCTTTTCGCTGTAGGTGCCTTTCGCATCGGCATCTACTTTCAGCAGACCACGCAGTGTCATACCTTCCACAGGAAACACCTTCGTCACCTCGTCCAGGTCAATATTGGCCTTCACGTTGCCGTCTACCTGCATCACTTCTATACCTTTCACCAGCACGCGGGCATCGATCGGGTTCTTGCCCATGTCCATGTGGAACTTGCGCACATCCACCACCGTGTTTTCCAGGTCGCCATCCGGGTTGTCGATGCGCATGTCCACGTTGATGTTGCGGGCGGCCTGCGGCAGGTCAGGGTACTTGAACATACCTTCGCTTACTTTCAACTCCGTGCCAAAGCCTGGCATTAGGGTATCATTGAAACGCCCCTTCACATAGCCATCGAAGCTTAGGTTGCCCTCGGTTTTGATGTCCTTGAAATCTTCTTTGAACATACCTGGCACCACCGACAGCACACTACGGAAGTCTGTGTCTACGGCCTTAAAGGTCAGGTCGAGGTCAATGTCGTCTTCCGGCATCAAAATGGTACCGGCAAACTGAACCGGCAGTTCGTTGATGCGGATGTGGTTGTCTTTGAAGGTAAAGAGGAACTTGTCGAGGTCCATCGCCATGGTCACGTCAGCATCCAGCACCGCGTTCTCGATGTAGTTCACCCCGTCGTACGTCATCACAAAGCGGTCGGCCTTGGTCTGCGATTTCATGTCGAACACGCTCTTCTCAAAGTCGCCGCTACCGGTATGCTGCACGTTGTAGGCCGCCAACCCGAAAGGAATGCTCAGGTCATCGTAATAAAGCGTGCCGTTGCTGATATCCCACTGCTTGATCGCCATGCGGAAGTCGCTGGCCGCTGTGTCGGCTTTGGCCGTTGTGGTGGTATCTGCTATAAAGATGTCCCAGTTTGCCTTGCCGCTCTTAAGCACGAGCAGGCGAATGGTCGGATCATCGAGTTTGATGCTGTTAACCTTAACCCGGTTGCCTGTAATGACGCTCATCAGGTCAAGACCCATCCGGAAGGAAGGAACCTTGGCCAGCGTGTCGGTCGCAAAAGAATCCTGGCCAACAACCAGCAGGTTCTCCACGCCCAGTGACATGTTCGGGAAATCCCGGAAGAGCGAAAGGCTTACGTCATCTGTCGCGTACACAACAGTGGCGTTGATATTCTTGGCGATCTCTTTGTCCAGGGCCTGTTTAATTTTATCTTTGAAGAGCAAGGGCACCAAGGCTGCGAATGCCAACAGGACTGCTAAGAAGACAAAAAAACCGATAACTACTTTTTTCATATAGGTGGTTGCGTTTAGTAAAAGCTAAGCTATATAATTTTATAGCGAAAACCATGCAGAAATTATACAAGCGCTGCAGCAATAACCGTTCAGGAGTACTGAAAGTATGCGCATAGGCCTCACAAAATTACTTTTTTGCCTGATGATTTGCCTTTGCGGCTTGCAGGCAACAGGGCAAGATGCGCATTTTACGCAACAGTACGCCAACCGGCTATACCTGAACCCTGCCTTCAGCGGGCTTGGGCGCGACTGGAGTGTGGCCGTTGCGCACCGCAACCAGTGGCCTTCGCTTAATGGGTCCTTTATCACCAACCAGGTCTCGGCCGACTATCGCTTTGATGGCACCAAAAGTGCAATTGGGATGGTACTGCAGCAAGACCGCGCCGGTATTGGCGGATTACAAAAACTGCAGGCCGCCCTGGCCTATGCCTACCACACCCGCCTCACCGAGAACCTGGCTTTCGCTGCCGGCCTGCAGACGACGATTGCCTCGCTCCGTGTTAATTACGACAACCTGGTGTTTGGCGACCAGCTCTCCGACTACGGACAAACTGCCCTTACTTCAGCCGAAGCCAATCAATTTGATCCGACTAATTATGTAAGCTTTGCCGTAGGGAGCATCTTGTACAATAACAATTTCTGGGCAGGTCTCAACGTGTCGCACCTCAACCAGCCAAACTATGGCTTCGATGAGACAACGCGCCTGCCCCTGCGGTTTGTGGCAAATGCCGGGTATAAGTTTTATCTGAGCACTGGCCTGAGGCGCGGCAATGCAGAGTTTAGCGTAAGCCCGGCACTGAATTTCACGCATCAGCAGAATTTTAGTCGCATTGATTTAGCCTTGTATACTATTTATTCGCCTCTGGCGTTAGGAGTAATATATAAAGGAGTACCTGCAACGGGCGCCGACCAAGACCAGAGCTTAGGTATAATTGCAGGCGTGAGCCTCAACAGGCTTCGCATCGGCTTTAGCCACGACGTGGGAGTGAAGGGTTTTGGCAGGCAGGCGGGAGGGGCGAATGAAATTTCGCTCGTTTTTGAACAACTTAACTTAAATAATTTGTTCACTGCCCGACGATCGTCCAAAATAAACCATAACATTGTTTGTCCGGCATTCTGAATTTAGTTATAATTGCACGTTAAATTACATTAAAAGAACCTTATCATTAGTAGGTCCTAATCTATGAAGCTTATTAAGTATGTATCTGCCGTTGTAGTAGGAGGGGCTCTCCTTGCATCATGTGGCAAAGGTGGCGGCTATCCAACTAGCACTGACCCAGGCGATTATAGCTCGGCCACGGGTATAGAATACAACGAGGACGAAACGGCGTTTCAGGTAAACGATTACGAAGATTTCCCGCAGGCGCCGGGTCTTGTATTTATTGAAGGTGGCCGTACCACGCTGGGCTCTATGGAGGAGGACATCGCCATGACCCGTGACAATATCGAACGCACGGTAACGGTAGCTTCTTTTTACATGGACGAAACCGAGGTGGCTAACATCCACTGGCTGGAGTACCTGCATTACCTGAAGCGTGACTCTATACCTGAGGTATACGTAGCTGCTCTTCCGGACACAACTGTATGGTCTCGTCAGCTTTCCTTCAACGACCCTTACGTAACGTATTACCTGCGCTACCCTGGTTTCCGTTTCTTCCCGGTGGTAGGTGTTAGCTGGCTTCAGGCCAACGACTATTGCACCTGGCGTACGGCTAAGGTGAACGAGAACCTGGCCAAGGAAGCAACAACTGGCGGCAAGAAGAGAAAAGGCCTCTTCGGTAGAAACCGTACGGAGGAAGCAACTGAGGCTACAGCACTTTCCATCGAGTCTGGCTATGTGTTGCCAAACTACCGCCTCCCAACAGAGGCTGAGTGGGAGTATGCTGCCCAGGCTTTGATCGGTACCCAGTACAACGAGGACGAAAACCAGAACAACAGAAGACTATACCCTTGGGATGGCCATCAGCTGCGTAACCCACACGGCAAGAAAATGGGCCAGTTCCTGGCTAACTTCAAGCGTGGCCGTGGTGACTACGCCGGTGTAGCCGGTTCGCTGAACGACGGCGCCATGATCACGGATTACATCTACGCCTATCCGCCAAACGACTTCGGTCTCTACAACATGGCTGGTAACGTAAACGAGTGGGTGCAGGACGTTTACCGCCCACTTTCTTTCCAGGACGTAGAAGACCTGAACCCTTTCCGCAGAGACGGTTATCAGGACGAAGCTGAAAACTACGACACGGCAGAAGGTTTCCACTCGCTGATCAGCAACGAAGTACGCGTTTTCAAAGGAGGTTCATGGAAAGACGTAGCCTACTGGCTGTCTCCAGGTACCAGAAGATTTATGGCACAGGACTCATCTACAGCGACAATCGGTTTCCGTTGCGCGATGATCAACGCCGGGTCTAACAGATAAGACTAACAGTTAATACTATATTTTAAAGAGCCCGGGGTTTACCCGGGCTTTTTGCATTTATACCTAGGCTGCGGCAATAGTAGTCACGCTGACTTCGCTGCATCCATGCTGCAACAGTGCGTGGGCGCAGGCTTCCAGTGTCGCACCGGTGGTCAGCACATCGTCCACTAGCAGGATGCGTTTTCCCTTTACCTCCTCTGCCTGCTTCACCAGGAATACCTGTTCCACATTCTGCCAGCGGTCTAAGCGGCTCTTCTTTGTCTGCGAGTCGGTGTCCACTGCGCGCTCCAGCACTTTACTGCTCCACGGAACCTGCAAAGCCTCTGCCAGCCCTTTGGCAAAGCCCTCAGACTGGTTATACCCACGGCGGCGCAGTTTCAGGCGGTGGAGCGGCACAGGCACAATCAGATCGAAGTGCGCGGCATAGCCATGGTCGTAGAGTAAGGCCCCATACCGCTTGCCCAGATGCTCACCAAGTTCCTGCGCGCCTTTGTATTTGAGTTTATGGAGCACACGCTGCACACGCCCTTTGGATCTGAAATGCAGGTAAGAAAACGCAAACCTAACAGGTACCTTTCCCCAGAACCGCTGCTGCAGGTAATTCAGCTCAGTTGCGCCGTGCACATGCAGGTCGGTGTAAGGGAGCTTCACATTGCACTCGGTACAGATATAGTGCTCGCCCCGGGCCAGTGGTTGGTCGCATGCGTGGCATATTTCAGGAAAAAGCAGGGACAGGAAATCCTGTAACATAGCGGGGCTGATGTGGTTAAGGTATTCTTGATAATTTCGATTAACTTTATCTCTTATACTTTTAATAGCATAAAACAGTCATAGCACACACAACAATGAGTCAGATAGAAGAATTCAACGAATATCGTACGCGCATGAACGAACGTATCATGTCGTACGACAACAAAGTAATCAAACGCTTTTTTAACCTCGACACCAATACCTACGCGGAGGGCGCCCTTGATGTAAAAACCAAGGAGATGCTTGGCTTAGTGGCCTCCATGGTGCTCCGCTGCGATGATTGCATCAAGTATCACCTGGGCAAATGCTTTGATGAGGGCGTTTCGGACGAGCAGGTGTTTGAGGTGTTCTCCATTGCCAACCTGGTGGGAGGTTCTATTGTGATCCCGCATTTCCGCCGTGCCGTCGAGTATTGGGAGGAACTTAAAGCCCAGCAAAGCGCTTCTTAAAATGTCTCAAATGCTGGGTTGTTCACCTGTTGCTCTTTACGATATGAGGTCAACGATTTAACAATTTAGCCATTTAACAATTAACTTATATGACCGACGAATCATCTAACCTGGAGCACAGATGGACCAATCTGCGGGCTTCTATGATGAAGACTTTCGGGAAGAAGCCTGACCTGAATGCGATCCTCTTTTTGATAGGTATACAGGAACTGGGCAGGGGTATCTCGAATTTTACAAAAGAAGAAAAGCAGGACCTGATGCACATCGCCACCTGCAAGGTATTTAGCCTGTCGGGTTTCTACGAATTAGAGCAGGTTGACGAAGAAGGGTGGCCGCATTATCGCTCTGTCAAGCCTATTCCTTTCACCAACCTGAAAGACCAGGAGCGAATGCTGAAGTGGCACATCCTGGAGTACTTTGATAGAGCCGACGATATTTAACTTCTCAAGCAAATTATTTAACCTGTGCTGGCAGCATGTCTCCTCTCCCAAAAGTTGAAGGGTAGCCATGCTGCCTGTGCATGGACGCGAAACTGTAAGTATGAAAATTATTACCTATAACGTAAACGGCATCCGTGCCGCTATTTCTAAAGGATTTCAGGATTGGGTGAAAGCTGCTAACCCGGATGTGCTTTGCCTGCAGGAAATCAAGGCCTGCGAAGTGAAGTTTGACCGGGCCATTTTCGAAGACCTGGGCTATAACGTATACCTGCACCCTGCTGTCAAGAAGGGGTATAGCGGGGTGGCCATCCTCAGCAAAGAGAAGCCAAAGCATGTAGAGATAGGTTGTGGCATAGCATGCTACGACAACGAAGGCCGTGTGATCCGCGCAGACTACGACGATTTCTCAGTGATGAGCGTATACATGCCTTCCGGCTCCAGTGGCGATGAGCGGCAGAGCTTTAAGATGCAGTGGCTCGACGATTTCAATGGGTATATCGGTGACCTGAAGCAGACCTTGCCAGGTATGGTGATCAGCGGCGATTACAATATCTGTCACCAGGCGATCGATATTCACAATCCAAAATCGAATGCCAAAAGTTCGGGCTTTTTACCTGAAGAGCGTAATTGGATGACCTCTTTTATCGAGAGTGGTTTTGTCGACAGTTTCCGCCATTTCAACAAGGAGCCGCACAACTACAGCTGGTGGAGCTACAGGGCTGGAGCCCGCTCCAAGAACCTGGGCTGGCGTATCGATTACAACATGGTGACAGGCAATTTGCAGGATCGTATGCAGCGGGCCGCCATTCTGCCAGAGGCCAAACATTCTGATCACTGCCCCGTGTTATTGGATATTATATAGTACAACGCGCTGTACGTATACTAAATTGACCTCGTCGTCAGTTTAATAATAGAGGCTTTAGGAGATTCTCTTAAATTTCTATAGTTTAACAACTTATACCTCTCAGGTTAATCATTAGCTGTAAGCATGAGTTTGCAATAATTAAAGAATCAGGCAGATGAATCAGCACGATGCGATGGACAGGCTGTTACACCAGCTGCAGGCCTTTAAGAAAAAGTTCTACCTCAACCTGTTGTTGCGGGGGAGCATTTTCGCCATCGGCTTGCCGATGTCCATCTACATTGTGTACAGTCTGCTGGAGTACATTTTTTATTTCCCGGTGTTTGTACGGGCCTTTTTGCTGTTCTCTTTTGTCGCCCTTACTGTTTACGCCCTTGTTCGCTGGATCATTCTGCCGCTCTCAGCCTTAACCAACCTCCGAAAGTTACTTTCAGACGAGCAGGCAGCTGCCAGGGTGGGGGACCACTATCCCGAAATAAAAGACAAGCTTCTGAATGCCATTCAGCTAAAGGACCTCGACCGGACCAACGAGCTCATTGCCGCAAGTATAGCCCAGCGCTCTTCCCAGCTTGTCAATTATCCTTTTGAGGAGGCCGTCACCTATCGCGAGAACAAACCGCTTCTCAAATACATAGCGCTTCCAGCCGTTATTATGCTCTTGATTGCCTTGCTATACCCTACCATTTTTGTGCAGGGCACGGAGCGCATCCTTAACTACAAGAAACACTATACCCCGCTGGCACCTTTCCAGTTTGTGGTGGAGAACGAATCGCTCCAGACCTTTAGAGGAGAGGACTTCGAACTGAAAGTGCAGCTGGAAGGCAAAACCATACCGAACGAGGTATACATTCACTACAACGGCAGACGTCAGCGGCTGCAGAAGAGCGGCAGTGGCTATACCTATACCTTTAAGCAGCTGCAACGCCCGGTCGAGTTCCAACTGGAAGGGTCCGGCTTCATGTCTGATGACTACAACCTGCAACTGCTTTCCCGCCCCAGCCTGAAGAATTTCCACATGGAAGTGACCTACCCCGCTTACCTGAAGCGCAAGCCTGAGCTGATCCATAACTCGGGGAATGCCACTGTACCTGCAGGCAGCACCATTACCTGGAATTTTGACGCCACTGAAACGGATCGTGTTGAAATCAATTTAGAAAACCCCTCTGAAACGCTTGTAGCCCAACCTAAGGCAAACTTATTCACAGCCAGCAAACAGTTTACCGAAAGCCAGAACTATGGCGTCGACCTGCGAAATGCGCATAGCAGCAACAAAGAAGAGATCAATTACCAGATTACCACTATACCTGACCGCCACCCGCAGATCACGTTGGAGCAGTACCACGACTCGGCGCTCTACCGCTTTGTGGTGCTTGCCGGTGAGATAGGAGACGACTATGGTCTGACCCAACTGGTGCTGCACTATAAAGTGACCAACGATAAGAACCCGCAGGCCAGGTATAAGAGCGTGCCGATCGGACTGAACCGACAGCAACTCAACCAAACTTATTACCACCAGTGGAACACAGCCGGTTTGCAACTCAACCCGGGCGACAAGCTGGAGTACTTTGTGCAGGTATGGGACAACGACGGATTGAAAGGGCCTAAGAGCGCACGGACGCGTTCCTTCGAACTGCGTGTACCAAGTAAAAAAGACCTGGAACAGGAACTAATCAGCAATGCGCAGTCGGTGGAGAGTCAGCTCAGCAAGTCCCTGGAGAGAAGTACCAAGCTAAAGGAGGAGCTCGCCCAGTCCGAGGAGAAGATGAAGACCAAGCGCGAATTGAACTGGCAGGACAAAAAGCAGCTGGAGGACCTGGCCGAGAAGCGCAAACAACTGGAGCAGGACATTTCCTCCATGAAAGAGCTATTTGATGAGCTCAATAAAAAACAGAATATGTTCTCGGAACAGGATAAGCAACTGGCCGAAAAAGCGCAGGAGCTGAAGAAACTGATGGACAGCCTGCTCGACGAAGAAACTAAAAAACTATACGAGGAGCTTGAAAAGCTATTGCAGGAGCAAAGTCCGAAAGACTCCGAACTACAGAAATTGCTGAGCAAACTCGATAACCGCGAGCGCAACATGGAGCGTGAACTCGAAAGGGCGCTGGAGTTATTTAAACAGCTTCAGTTTGAGCAAAAACTCGACAATATCACCAACAAGCTGGAGGAGATGGCAAAAGAGCAGGAAGAGTTGGCCGACAAAACCGCACAGAAGCAAGAAGAAAACAAACAACTACAGCAGGAGCAGGAAAGCCTAAAAGAGGAGTTTGAGCAGCTGAAGCAGGACATGAAGGATTTGAAGGAGCTCAACGACAAGCTTCAGAACCCGAACCAGATGGACGAGCAGCAAATGCAGCAGGAACAGCAGCAGATAGAGCAGGACATGGAGCAAGGACAGCAGCAGCTCGAAAAGAACCAGAATAAGAAAGCCAGCGAGTCGCAGCAGAAGGCAGGGGAGAAGATGAAGCAGATGGCCCAGCAAATGGAACAGATGCAGAACAGCATGAGCATGGAGGGCATGGAGCAGAACCTGGACAACCTCCGCGACATTCTGGAGAACCTAATCAAGCTTTCCTTTGACCAGGAAGGCCTAATGAAAGCCTTCCGTGGCGTGAACCAGACCGATCCGCGCTTTATTTCCCTTTCGCAGCAACAGCTCTCCCTCCGCGATAATGCCAAAGTAATTGAGGACGGTCTTTTTGCACTAGCCAAGAAGGTGTTTCAGCTGGAATCGTTCGTGACCCGCGAGGTGGCCCAGATGAACCAGAGCATGGACAACAGCATGAAGGAACTGCGCGACCGCAATGTTGGCCGGGCCACCGCACAGCAGCAACTAGCCATGACTTCCATGAACAACCTGGCGCTGATGCTGAACGATGCGCTGAAGCAGATGCAGCAGGCCATGCAGCAAATGCAGGGCAGTATGGCCAGCAAACAGAAGGGAAGTAAGCCACAGCCAGGTGATTTTGGACAGATGCAGGATGCTTTGAACAAAAAAATCGACGAATTGAAAAAAGGTGGCAAGTCAGGTAAGGCACTGTCTGAAGAATTAGCTAAATTAGCTGCGGAGCAAGAGGCTCTGCGAAACGCCCTGAAGGAAATGGAAAAGCAGGGGCAGAAACCCGGCGAAAAGGGCGGCAATGGTGAGTTAGGAAATATCACCAAGATGATGGAACAAAGCGAGACTGATCTCGTTAATAAACGTTTGACTGACCAGACCATCTTGCGGCAGCGCGAAATCCTTACTCGTTTGCTGGAAGCAGAGAAGTCTATGAAGGAGCGGGAGCTGGATAACAAACGAGAAGCCAAGAGCGCTCAGGATGTTGCCAGACGAGTTCCACCGTCATTTGAAAAGTATTTAAGAACGAAAGAAAAACAAACGGAATTACTGCAGACTGTACCACCGGCCTTAACGCCCTACTATAAGCAGAAGGTAAGCGAGTATTTCCAGCATATGAGTAACTAATACGCACCTTATAGCATCACTAACAAGTTATATGAATCAGGTTAAAATTCAGATTCCTTCCTTAATCGAGAACATCCGGGTTATAGAGAGCTTCATAGACAATTCAAAGGAAGAATTCGAGTTTGAAGACGACGTGTATGGCAACATCATGGTAGCCGTTACAGAGTCTGTGAACAATGCCATCCGCCATGGCAATAAATTCGATAAGGAAAAACTAGTATACCTTACACTTCAGGTAGAGAACAATCAGCTTCTTTTTGAGATTGAAGATGAAGGCCCCGGCTTTGATTATGATACCCTTCCGGATCCTACCGCTCCTGAAAACCTGGAAAACCCGGGAGGCCGCGGCATTTTCCTGATGCGCAATTTGTGTGACGAGGTAAACTTCCTCGACAACGGCAAAAAGGTACAACTCATATTTAACATCACTTCCTTACAGAATGGATCATCTAATTGAGTTCTTCAGCGAGGACATCGAATTCTCGCTGGATAACCCAGAAAAGATTTCCGACTGGATCGCAGACATTATAGAGCAGCACGGGCATGAACTGGTAGGTCTGACTTACATTTTCTGCTCTGACGACTACCTGCACCAGATCAACGTTGAGTATCTCGATCACGATACGCTCACAGACATCATCACCTTCGACAATGCCGACACAGAGGGCACTATCGAAGGTGATATTTTTATAAGCGTAGACCGGGTGCGCGATAATGCCGCTACGCATGGTACTTCTTTCCAGGACGAACTTCACCGCGTCCTCATCCATGGTGTCCTTCACTTGCTAGGTTTTAAAGATAAAACCCCTGAGCAGGAAGCAGCTATGCGCAAACTCGAAGATTCTTCCTTATCTTTGCGGAAATTTTAATCGCAAAAAAGGGAATTACCGGCCCTTTTTAGATGTTTCACGTGAAACATCTCTAAATCCAGAATACATGTTTCCAGAATACGATATCATAGTTGTAGGTGCAGGCCATGCGGGCTGTGAAGCCGCTGCCGCTGCCGCCAAAATGGGCTCAAAAGTTCTATTGGCAACCATGAACATGAACACCATTGCACAGATGTCTTGCAACCCGGCTATGGGCGGCGTGGCAAAAGGGCAGATTGTGCGCGAAGTAGACGCCCTGGGTGGTATGAGCGGTATCATTACCGACGAGACCATGATCCAGTTTCGCATGCTTAACAAATCGAAGGGCCCCGCCATGTGGAGTCCCCGAGCGCAGAGCGACCGCATGCGATTTGCTGAAGCCTGGCGTCTGACACTGGAGCAGACCGAGAACGTGGACTTCTGGCAGGAGATGGTGACAGGTATAGAAGTAGAGCAAGGAAGAGCCGTTGGCGTGCGCACCAGCCTGGGGATAACTATACGTGGAAAGGCCGTTGTATTAACGAATGGCACTTTTTTGAATGGTATTATCCACATCGGGGAGAAGCAAATGGGCGGTGGACGCTCAGCTGAGAAATCTGCAAAAGGCATAACAGAACAACTAATTCAGCTTGGCTTTGAGGCAGGCCGTATGAAGACTGGCACACCTCCAAGAGTGGATGGGCGTTCACTGGACTATACTCGTATGGAAGAGCAGTTCGGTGACGAGAATCCTTCGAAGTTCTCTTACAAGGAGACAACGCCATTGGCAAAGCAGCGCAGTTGTTTTATTACCTATACCAATTCTGACGTACACGAAATCCTGAAAACAGGCTTCGAAAAGTCACCGATGTTCCAGGGTCGAATCCAGGGATTGGGGCCACGCTACTGTCCATCCATCGAAGACAAGATCAATCGCTTCGCTGACCGTGACCGTCATCAGATCTTTGTGGAACCGGAAGGATGGAATACAGTAGAGGTATACGTGAATGGTTTCTCGAGCTCTCTGCCGGAAGATGTGCAGATGAAAGCACTTCGTAAGATCGTAGGCTTTGAGAACGCCAAGATGTTCCGCCCAGGCTATGCCATCGAGTATGATTTCTTCCCACCGACTCAGCTCAACCTGACACTGGAGACCAAGGTGGTGGAGAACCTTTACTTTGCCGGCCAGATAAACGGAACAACAGGGTATGAAGAAGCAGCTTGCCAGGGATTAATGGCAGGTATAAACGCACACAACAAGATAAACGAAAAAGCACCGTTTATACTTAAGCGATCAGAAGCTTACATCGGTGTGCTGATTGATGACCTTGTAAACAAAGGGACTGATGAACCATACCGCATGTTTACTTCCAGAGCAGAGCACCGCATCCTGCTACGTCAGGACAACGCTGATATCCGCCTGACAAAGCTCGGCTACGAACTGGGATTGGCAGATGAAAGCCGCATGGCAGCTGTGGATAAGAAGATAACTGAATCTGCTGATATCATCGCCTACTTGAATAACAAACCGATTGAGCCCGGAGATATCAACAGCAAACTAGAGGAATTGGGATCGGCTCCGATAGTTGAAAAGCAGCGAGCAGGACAACTGATCAAGCGGCCGAACATTGAAATAAAGCATATCGCTGAAGCTGTCCCAGCTGTTGCTGAATACCTGAGCAAGTTTAAAGCTGACAGTGTAGAGCAGGCTGAAATAGCGGTGAAGTACGAGAGCTACATTGTAAAGGAGCATACCATGGCCGCCAAGATGGGCGAGCTTGAGAATTATAACATCAAAGAGAAAATAGACTACCGCAACATACCTGCCTTGTCAGCAGAAGCACGCGAAAAGTTGCTGCGCGTACAGCCTGAAACAATCGGACAGGCATCGCGCATCAGTGGCGTGTCACCAGCTGACATATCGGTACTAATGGTATACCTTGGAAAATAAATGAGCTACGAAAGACTGGAGCAATGCCCAATATGTGGCAAAGAAGATTTTAAGAACTTTCTGGTAGTGACAGACAATGCGGTCTCTAAAGAGAGCTTTGTAATTGTGGAGTGTGAGAACTGCACCTTCAAGTTTACAAACCCGCGACCCAATGCTGGCAGTATGGATAAGTATTACGAATCTGAAGAATACATATCACACAGCAACATAAAGACGGGCATTATCAACAGGGCCTATCATGTGGTGCGCTCCATTACGACAAAGCAAAAGGTAGAGCTTATCAACAGACACACTCCGGCCAAAGGAAACATTCTGGACTATGGCTGCGGCACAGGCGTATTCCTGAATGCCTGTAAACAGGACGGCTGGGGTATAAGAGGAGTAGAGCCAAATGCCCGGGCACGCGATGAAGCCTCATCACTGACAGGGGAAATGATAGCGAAAGGAATCGAAGAGATCTCCGGTGAAAAGTTCGAGGTCATTACCATGTGGCACGTACTGGAGCACATTCACTTGCTAAATGAGACATTGGCAGGGCTCATCAACCTGCTACAGGATGACGGGACCTTGATCATAGCAGTTCCCAATGCAGATTCACATGACGCACAGCAATACAAAGCAGACTGGGCAGCCTACGATGTGCCACGGCACCTCTACCACTTCACGCAACCTACCATGAAGCGCCTGCTCAAAAAGCATAAGATGCAATTGGAGGAAGTGTTGCCGATGAAGTTTGATGCCTACTACGTGAGCATGTTAAGCGAGAAACAGAAAGAGGGGAAGACAAAAGTCATCAGCAGTGTGGTGAACGGGTTCAAGTCAAACAGCTATGCGGAGAAAAACGGCAATGATTATTCGAGCCTTATCTTTGTAGCAAAACGAAAATAGGCACCACAAACGATTGTTAATAAATAAGAACAAGGCAAGCGAAAGTTTGCCTGTTTTTCATTTAAACGAATAGTAGATGAAACTTGTCAACAGTATTTTCCTCGCCGCTTCTCTGTTAACGCTGGCATCCTGTGCAAGCATAAATAACCCCGAAGGAGGTCCAAAAGACGAAGACGCACCCGAATTGCTTAACAGCAATCCGAAGTCCCGGGAGTTAAGTGTCAGCACCCGCACAATCACTTTGGACTTCAGTGAAGAGGTGCAGCCAAACAATTTACAGAAGGAATTGCTCATCACGCCTTTTACTGAAAACAAGTACCAGGTGAGGTTAAACAAGACCAGATTAGAACTGGTTTTTGAAGAGCCGTTTGAGGAGAACACCACCTACACCTTCAATTTCAGAAAAGGTATACAGGATATCACAGAGAAGAATACAGCGGAAGGATTAGGGCTCACGTTCAGTACAGGCAACTTCATTGACTCAAGTAGGGTAAGTGGGCAGGTGATCAAACTGCTGACACAAGAACCGGAGAAAGAAGCCGTGGTTGCCTTATACCCCACGAACGATACCCTCAGCATTCGGAAAAGCAGGCCTTACTACCAGACGCAGACAGATGCGAACGGGGAATTTGCATTTGAAAACATAAAGGATGGCGAGTACAGGATTTACGCGCTGACGGATAAGAACAACAACTCGCTCTATGATAACGAAGAAGAGTGGATAGCCTATAAGGCAGAACCAATAAGCGTAACTAACAAGGAGCAGGATGTGGTATTGCAAACTGTAAGAATTGACACCAAACGTCCCCTGCTGCAACGACGTGAAAAGTATACCGATCGCTTTGTAGCCAATTACAATGAAGGGTTGGAAGCCTTCATTGCAACTCCCGTCAACTCGCCAAAGGATACTCTGGTTCATAAAATATCAACAGATGGAAAGATCGTGGATGTATTTGGGAGCAACCGTTTCCCAGGGGGCAGGGCCATATTAACCGCACTGGACTCCGCTGCGAACCGCACCGTTGATACGGTTCAAATAGCTTTTGAAGGAAAGAGAGCACAACGCGTAAGCGGAGCAAGGCTGAAAGCAAGTGGCAATGGTACTGACAATAGCAACACGATAAATGAGGGCCAGCTAGTAACGATTGAATTGGAAACGCCGGTAAGCATTAAAACGAAAGAGCCCATTCGCCTGCTGGCTGACAGCACGGAAGTGGCCAGGCTAACATATCCGGATCAGGTGAAATTAGACCGCTCAGCAACAGAGATTAGTTTCACAATGCCGCGATGGAAGAATACAATACGAGAGGCCACAATCATTTTAGACAGCGCAGGTATTGTGCCGGTACAAGGAGAACAGTTCAGTAAGCCTGCTATACAGGTGACGGTAGCAGAAGCACGCGGAGCCGGTAGTTTGAGGGGAGCTGTGAAAACAGAACAGAAGTACTACATTGTGCAGTTAGTAGACAACCAGTACAGAGTGAAGAACCAGGTGCGTAATGCCAAAACGTACAACTTCAGGAACATTGAGCCGGGCACTTATTTTATCCGGGTGATACTGGACGCCAATAACAATGGCAAGTGGGATGCAGGAGACCCCGAACTAGTCAGAGAGCCGGAACAGGTATACCTCCATGACAAACCATTAGAGATAAGGGCAAACTGGGACATGGAAGAGAATGTATCATTTTAAAAGAAAAAGGAAGCTGCAACAGCTTCCTTTTTTTATCTCTATGTCAAATTGTAGATATTAACTTCAAGTGGATAAAAGCTGTAGAAAAGAGCTACAAGTAATACATGGCGTATAAAGATGTTGTATTGTCAACAGTAGGACGTAACCTAAGAACATATATTATGGACTTAGACACACATCAGAAGTACAGGAAGTAATAGCGCTCAAAATCTCCAATCGTTAGCACGCAAACGCAAAGAACAGGTAGTAAAGGATCTTTGATCCAATAGAAGAAGGATAGGCTCCACATCAGGTGCAACAAGATCAAACACTATTGGGGAGTCTTAAAATACCTCAGGTAGGAAAACCTGCAGGCGTATAAAATAAGATGCAGATCATTGAAGTAGACACAACGCAAACTCATTGAACACCTATCAATTTCCCTTCCAATTAAAAACTCACAAATTAGCTTTCCAGGAAAGAGCCTCAAACAAACATATTAGAGAGTGAAGTTGACTCTAATACATACTCGCCCTTACTGATACTATCCCTAGCCAACCATCCCTACAAGAGCAATTAAAACGGACTTAATTCACAAGGCGGAAAATTACAAGTTGGGATAGCCCTTAACTCAAAGTATAAAAATACGGGAAGCAAAACCACGAGAGCAACCAGTTGGATGCGGGTCGGTGCATGGTAGCGAATCAACCAATACGTGAAAAACTATTATTGGAAAGTCAACCCCGGCTTGCAAATAAAGTCTTCGGAATGCCGTAAGAGGTAAAACCTAAACATCGGATCAGAAGAAAAACCAGCGATTTCCTGGAATCAAAAAAGGTGGTTAGTAATCCACAAAAAAGGTGGGTATATCTGTGGACAAGTGTGGAGTAAATCTAATAACTCAACACGCATATGTTCCACAGGTAAGACAAGAGGGCTGTGGAACACCTAAAAAGTGGAAAGCGGTTGACAAAGGTATACCCAGAAAAGGCTTTTCCACGGTAGCCCCGGTATGTGAAAAAAGTAATGCACACAAAATGGGCAAAAGTGGATAAGAGAGGTAAGTAACTGAAAGCTAAAAAATAACAAAAAGATAATGTGTGGGAAGTCAGGTGCACAGACAAGGTATAGCAAATGAAAATGAGGACAAGTCAGGATGTTCCACACTTGTCAACTTATGAACAGCCTTAATAATGAAAGAAGATTTATTTAAAGATTTATCTAATTAAAATTAATAAGGTCAGGTAAGATGTGGAAAGCTGGATAAGTCGGCTCAAAAAGGGAAAAGAAGAGCGGCCGGAATGCACGGGAAGAAGAAGCACGAAAAAAAAGCAAAAAAATAAAAGCCCTATATTTATACGGAGAAAAAGAGAACGCTAAAATAAAACTATGACATTACTATTAAAACTAGTACCCCCCTTCGAAGACCCAGTGCTGATTTTCACGCTGGTGCTACTGATTATCCTGATTGCCCCCATTATACTCAACAAGCTGAAAATACCGGGTATAGTGGGTCTAATACTGGCGGGCGTAATAGTAGGGCCAAACGGGTTTAACCTGTTGCTGCGCGACTCCAGTATCATCTTGTTTGGTACGGTTGGCTTGCTTTATATCATGTTCCTGGCCGGACTGGAAATCGACATGATAGATTTCAAAAAGAACCGAAACAAAAGTCTGGTCTTTGGAGCATTCACTTTCCTGATACCGATCACGGTCGGTACAATCATCTTCTATTACGTCATGGAGTATGAGCTGATCTCTGCCATACTTCTCTCCAGTATGTTTTCCTCGCATACCCTGATTTCCTACCCCATTGTCAGTCGATTAGGTTTAACTAAAAACGAAGCAGTGACCGTGACCATCGGCGGGACAATTGTGACCGATACAGCTGTACTCCTTGTACTGGCAGTAGTAGCGGGAGGGGCAGCAGGAAACCTGGATGCCTGGTACTGGATAAAACTGGCCATATCGCTGACTATATTCGGGGGCATCGTTTTGTTTGTGTTCCCACGCATCGCCAGCTGGTTTTTCAAGCAGATAGAGAGCGAAAAAGGGGCACAGTACATTTTCGTGCTCACCATGGTGTTTGCGGCAGCCTTCCTGGCAGAGTTGGCCGGAGTTGAAGCCATTATCGGAGCCTTCCTGGCAGGTCTGGCGCTTAATACCCTGATACCGCATAGCTCAGCGTTGATGAACCGCATCGAGTTTGTGGGCAACAACATCTTCATCCCATTCTTCCTGATTAACGTGGGCATGATTGTGGATCTGAGCGTTCTTTTCCGCGGACCAGAGGCCCTGATCATCGCAGGCATCATTGTGGTTGTAGCACTCAGTACAAAGTACCTGGCGGCTTGGGCCACGCAGAAGGTATACGGCTACAGCGCCACGCAACGCAACCTAATATTTGGTTTGAGCAGCGCGCACGCAGCCGCGACACTGGCCGTAATATTGGTGGGTTTCAACCTCGGCATCATAAACGAAGAAGCCCTGAATGGAACCATCGTACTGATACTGGTTAGCTGCCTGGTCAGCTCTTTTGTGACAGAGAAGGTGGCAAAAAAACAGGCCATCATCGAGAGCCGACGCAAGCCGGACCTAAGCGAAAAACCAGACCGCATCCTAGTACCAATTGCCAATCCGAAAAATATCGAAAACCTGATCGACCTGGCTGTGATGTTGCGCAACCCGGATTATCAGGAGCCCATCTACCCGCTGGCCGTCGTGCTGGACAATGAGCAAGCCGAGGAAGAGATTTTCAAAAAGAACAAGATGCTGCAGGAAGCCATCACCTACGCATCGGCTACGGACAATGATGTGCAGCTGGTTGCCAAGATCGACATCAACATAGCCAGCGGCATACTCCGTGCTATGAAAGAGTTGATGATTACGGAGGTGGTGCTGGGCTGGAATGCAAAGATCACGACCCGCGACCGCATCTTCGGGACGGTGCTCGACAACCTGTTGGAAAACACCGAGCAGATGATACTGGTTTGCAAGATCATGCAGCCGCTGAATACCACCAGTCGATTGGTGGTGATCGTGCCGGCATACGCCGAACTGGAGCGGGGCTTTTTGCGCTGGATGCGATCTGTGAGCATACTGGCAACACAGCTGGGGGCCAAGGTCGTGTTTATGGCAGGTCACAGAACCATAAACAATCTCAAGTTAACGGTGAAGAGCAGCAAGCCGGCCATAGACGCTACTTATGTGCCAAGGCCGTCCATGCCCGAGTTTGAGAGCAACCAGACAGGTATAGGCAAAGACGATATGGTGGTTGTGATTTCGGCGCGCAAAGGCACGGTGTCTTACAACGGCGTACTCGATAATGTGCCCCGCGTACTTTCACGCAACTACAAAGACAATAGCTTTATCATCATATACCCGGAGCAGCACCCGAACCTATACCAGGACAATCAGTTCAAAACAACGGGCTATACCAATGAACCAAGAGAGATCGAAGGCTTTTAAGTACGAACTGGATTTCAAAAAAACGGACTTCAGGAAAAATCCGGAGCTATACCGTATAGGAAAAGGAGAACAGGGCGTTTTGCTGGTAGAGCCCTATAAGTCGGAAATATTACCGCACTGGCGCTTTAAGACGCCCGAGGTGGCACGGGAGTCTTCGGAGTATATCTACGGCCTGTTCCTGGATTACCTCCGTCAGAACGACTTTGTGGGCGCCGATATGGCCCGTAAGTTTTTGCAGATGGGCTACACCCGCTCGCGCCGCTACGCCAACCACCGCACGGGCCAAAAGTATAAAGGACCCGTTCCGGATGATAAGAAAGGGCAGAGCGGAGCACACGGGAGAGACCAATTGCCGCTTGACCCAGACCCTGTAAAAGCTGAATCGGCTCGTATTTTCAAGGCCAAGTGGGATGAGGCCAAAGAAAATGAAGCGTATAAAAAGCTGATGGCAGACTTCAGGGCGACATACGAGGCGTAAAAAAATTGAAGGAGATGAAATCATTTAACCTTTTAATTCCGAAATTAGTAAATCACATATCTTTGCATACAAGATAAAATTAGAGAGCAACATGGTTAACAAAGAAATCAGGTTAGGCAAAGGGCTTGGTAAGATCAAGTTTGGCCTTACAATGGAAGAAGTAGAAGCGCTATTGGGCGAACCTGAAGAGATAGAAGAGTCCGACGAAGAGGATGAGTTTGAGCATCAGGCCTGGAACTATTGGGAAGAGGGCTACTCGCTGTACTTCGACAAGGAAGATGATTACAAACTCAGCTGCATCGAAACGGCCAACCGCGAGGTGAAGCTGTGGGAAGAACGCATTTTCGAGATGAGCCAGGAACAGCTGAAAAGGCTGTTTGCTGACCACGGGTATGAGGATCTGGAAGAAGAGGAAATGGAAACAGGTGAGACGCGCATTTCTTATGAGAAAGAGATGATCGACCTGTATTTCGACGAGGACCAGCTGATTGCCGTGAACTTCGGCGTGTTCATCAACGACAATCTGGAGGTTGTTTGGCCAGAGAAATAAGAAAACGTCATAAATAAAAAGAGAAAGCCCCGGTAACTACATAGTTACCGGGGCTTTTGTTTTGGCTAAAAAACCAGGATAAAGTTTCTTCTACAAGCCTGGTCCACATGCATACTCAAAAACATCCGGGCTTTGCAATATCTGGCTCGAAGTAGTGGCATAAGGATAGCCGTTTTCATTGTACAGCAACGAATATTGAGAAGATGAATAACCAGAAGGCGACCCGTCTGCAAATTCCAGCAGGTATTCATACTTTCTGTAGTTAGCTGGAGAAAAGGCCAGGTTATAATTGGTAACAGGATCTAAGCCTGCATTCACAAAATCCGGAAGGAGCAGGCCATAGTAGGGATTTTTCATGTTATCATAATCACCAAAAGAGCTGGTGGCGGTGGAAAGACGCTTTTTGCTTCCGGAATCGTAAACATAATACTCGGTCATGATCCGGACGATATTGTGGTTTGCGTCCAAGGTATAGGTACTTTCCTCTAACAGCACATGATCATAAGCATCCCATTTTTCTACCTTAGAAAGAAGCTGTGAACTATTATAGAAGTACTTGTAAATATAAAAGTCTACAAGTGCTCCACCGCGTGGCAGGTAGAGTCGTAATTCATATAACTGGTTATTGCTGTTATACCTATAATCCCAAATCCTGGTGTTTACGAATTCATGGCCAAATTTCCGAATCTCATAAATTTTGGATGGCAGTTTAGAAACACCTTCATAAACAAGGCTGTCTTTGAAGATGTCCTTTCCCGGGTAGGGGTGAAAATCAAGATAGCCTTTTATAACACGACCTGCCTTATCATACTCCAGCCTCCACCTGTCTTCCGTACTGATAAGGGGCGCCGTAGTTCTAGCTCTTTTCAGTACGAAGCTGGTTAATCTGCATTCCTTGGGCACATCCTCCTGATCGTCTTTGCAAGCCAGTGTGAAAAGAGCCAGTATAAAGAACAGGGAGAGCTTTTTCAGAAACCTGGGCCCATTAACGGTAAAAGACATAGTAAGGCGAGTTTTCATGTTTACTAAACAGGGAGTATTATATTTTTCCTGAAGCAAATTCAGGTGCTTTTGCAGCTTATTACACTGGCAAATCGGGCTGCAGGAGTAGGTGGGATAATAAAAAAATAAAGGGCTGAAGTATTCAAGCAACTTATACTTCAGATTGGTTCAAGATATGGGAAATATCTAAAAACAAAAAGCACCGGAAACTTACCTGTTCCCGGTGCTTTTTGTTTTATCCTGATCTCAGGATGCACAAAGTATGAACCTTCCCTTATTCGAAGAAGAAGCCCTTGAGCTCTTCCTGCATAACCGGGTTAATGGCGATGGCCAGAATCAGGGAGATGATCAAACCGATGGTAACGGAAAGAACGTCTTTGCCAATTAGTTTAAAGGTTTTGGCAAACTTGTCCGGGCTGTCATGGGCACGCAGGCGCATACCCAGCTCACGACCGGCGAGCAAGCCTACAAACACCCAGGTCGTGCTCATCGGCACGTTGTTCACCTCTTTGAAATAGTAAAGTATAAGGGAGTACACCAGGTCGATGATGGTGGCGCTGCGCACATCGCGTACGTCCGACTTCTCGTTGATAACGTTCTGTATCCTGTCTCCTTTTTTGAAGAACAAAAAGCCCAGGCCCAGGAAAATAAACAGGGTAAATACCAGGAATTCGTACACGTTCAACTGACGCGGCAGGTATACGGCGATATTGGCCAGGTCCTGCGCCAACCAGGTATACCATAGGAAACCACTGATGATCCACTGAGCCCAAACCCAGAACGCATGTGCCTCACCTTTGATAAAGCGCTTGATCACCTTGGAAAGGGTGATGTAAATGAGGAAGGCAGATATGAAAGCCAGGAAGTAGCCCGATACGCTTTTGCTGAGCATGCTGACGATGGTGCCAGACGTAGCCGAAAACACACTAAGCAGCATGAATGTGGTGGAAACCGGAATACGGAACCTTGTCAGCAGCAGCAGAATAATAGGGGAGGCCAGCTGCAGGTATACAAAACTGGTCGGTGCCACCTCCAGACCAGGCGTGGCCAGACGCTCATAAGACACGTCACCGTCGAATGCCACCCAGCTGTAGGTAACCGTTGCCACAAAAATAAGGCCCATAAAGAGCCACTGCCAATACCATTTCTTGTCCTCGTTGGAGCCGATAAACGTACCGATGGTCTGGATACTGTCGTTTGCAATGGCCGAGTAGCCCGCAAAAGCGAAACCCACCCACATGGCGATGGAAGGATATGGATAGACAACACCCGCCATGATCAGGGAGAATGCAATAAAGTAAAGGAACTTCTTTTCCTTCTGTACAACTACGTCCAGCAGACCAAACCTCTTGGTGAACTTGTGAGGTTGAGCACTAACTCCGAGTTTTTTGGCTTTCTTAGTCTTGGCCATCATTAAAAATTGGGTGAGATTTAAAAAACGACGCAAGTTATCACATAATAGGCGAGAGGTAGTGCCGCCAATGTTAAGAAATTGTTAACAGCCGAGAGATTATAGCTGCTATACCTTTGATTATACAAGCCAATAAGGGAAAATTAAAATATGGAATGGCGGCCCTACCCGAAAATCTATAATGAGCGTTTGGCATAATCACACCTTAATCTTCTATCTTTGCAGCATGGCGACACAAGAGAAAACCCCTGTAGAAAACGCACAGTTAAAAGACATTATCTCGCACGCAAAGGAGTACGGCTTCGTGTTCCCGTCGAGCGAGATCTATGATGGCCTGCAAGCCGTGTACGACTACGGCCAGATGGGCGTAGAGCTCAAGAACAACCTCAAGAACCTGTGGTGGAAGTCCATGACGCAGCTGCACCAGAACGTGGTAGGTATAGACGCCTCCATTTTCATGCACCCGCTCACCTGGAAAGCCTCCGGTCACATCGACAGCTTCAACGACCCGATGATCGACAACAAGGACTCGAAGAAGCGCTACCGTGCCGACGTACTGATCGAAGAGAAGGCCGCCCAGTACGAGGCCGATGGCCACTACGACAAAGCCAGCGAGCTACTCGTGGAGATGGGCCGTTTGCTCGGAGCCGAGGAACTGGACGCGGTACGCGAGTTGATCATTCGTGAAAACATCAAATGCCCGATTTCCGGCACCACCAACTGGACCGAAGTGCGTCAGTTCAACCTGATGTTCTCCACCCAGGTGGGTTCGGTGGCCGAAGACTCCAGCACCATTTACCTGCGCCCCGAAACGGCCCAGGGTATATTCGTGAACTTCCTGAATGTGCAGAAGACCGGCCGCATGAAAGTGCCGTTTGGTATCGCGCAGATCGGGAAGGCCTTCCGAAATGAGATTGTAGCGCGTCAGTTCATCTTCCGCATGCGTGAGTTTGAGCAGATGGAAATGCAATTCTTCGTGCGCCCTGGCACCGAGATGGAATGGTACAACACCTGGAAAGAGAACCGCAAGAAGTGGCACGAAGCCATCGGTATACCTGCCGAGAGCCTGCGTTACCACGACCACGAGAAGCTGGCCCATTACGCAAACGCCGCCGTGGACATCGAGTTCAAATTCCCGTTCGGCTTCAAAGAGGTGGAAGGCATTCACTCCCGCACTGACTTTGACCTAACACAACACCAGGAGCTGAGCCGCAAGAAACTGCAGTACTTCGACAACGACCTGAAAGAAGACGGCAAGCCGTACGGCAACTATATTCCTTACGTGGTGGAGACATCCGTTGGAGCGGACCGCCTGTTCCTGATGACGCTCTGCAGCGCCTATACCGAGGAGGAGATCACCGAAGGCGACCAGACCAAAACGCGTACCTTCCTGAAACTTCACCCGGCACTGGCTCCGGTGAAAGCCGCTATCCTGCCGCTTACCAAGAAGGACGGGCTGCCAGAGAAAGCAACCGAGATTTTCAACGCGCTGCGCTACGATTTCAACACGATTTACGAAGAGCGTGACTCCATCGGCAAACGCTATACCCGTCAGGACTTGATCGGTACACCGTTCTGCATCGCGGTGGACCACCAGACATTGGAAGATAACACGGTAACCGTGCGCGACCGCGACTCACGTGAGCAGGTGCGCATGCCGATCAGCGAGCTGCACAGCTACATCGACAAAGCCGCTAACTTCAAGAGCATCTTCGAAAAGCTGGCCTAAGGTATAGGTATAGCCTGGATTAAGAACAGCCCGCGGCATTAGTCGTGGGCTGTTTCGTTTTTAGCCCACCGTTGTAAGCCTGATAACAGGTATAGGCTGCTTTTCTAAAGTATCTGATAGGCTTAACTATACCATACGGGTAGCTAAAAATGTCTTAATACTGATGAAAGTGTTGTTGTTATGTTAAGTTGACTGCTTGTTAGTGTGGAAAAATCAACGTAGGTGGAAGTGTGTTGAATGGATATGGTCCTGATTAAAAGCGATTTACGATCAATCTGATACGAGATAATCAACAACTATACCTGTAATCATCAATTTGTCGCAGCAGGAAATTAAGGCTGGTCTATACCTTGGTTGTGATCAGCTAAACCGGCAGGTATAAAAAAGTACTTGATATTACTACTGTATGCCGGAGCACTTTTGAGCTTGGTTTCCGCACAGGCTAAATAAGCTTTTTGCAACAGAAAGGTATAAGGCCGGCCGTGTAAAACTGTTTTATAAAGTGCCCATAGGCCGCATACGCCCATTCTGCCAGTCATTATTCCACAGCTTTTGTTGGGTTGTGGCGCTAATTGCAGGCTTGATTTGTTAGGTATAAGTAGAACAGAGTTTGCAGAAAAGTCCTGTAAGCTTCCACGTGGAAAGCAGCAAAAAATTAAAAATACTTACCTTTGTACTACAGTTGGAATATTTGGGGTAAAAAGGCACTTTATCAGCGCCGAAAAAAGGCAGTTAGTGGTTTTGGATCATATGAGTTCTTATGTAAGGTCCGCAAACCCCACCGAGAAAAAGTGGTTCCTCATCCCCTTGTCAGCGTCGTGTGATCTGAACAGGGAGAAGTGATCAAACAGACGTTCAGGCAAGGGTGAGGTGGGTCAATACGGATTGCATTGTGCCCAAACCTGATTATCTTGCCAAATGGCCGCGTTGGCTTTGAGAACAGCAAGGACTGAGGTACCCAATATCCTGCATAAAACAGAATGCCCAGCTAAAACAGCTGATTTGAATTTTGACGAAGAATTACCTGAAGAATAAGTGCTGAACATGGCAAAATATAACGAATACAAAAATCTTAACTACGCGCAAGTAGGCGAGGAGGTGCTGGCATTCTGGAAGGAACACAACATCTTCCAGAAGTCGGTGTCGACAAGGGAGGGGCACAAGCCTTTCGTGTTTTATGAAGGACCGCCGTCAGCGAACGGCACGCCGGGCATCCACCACGTGATGGCTCGTGCCGTGAAAGACATTTTCTGCCGCTACAAGACCCTGAAGGGATTCCAGGTGAACCGCAAAGGCGGCTGGGACACACACGGCCTGCCCGTAGAGCTGCAGGTAGAGAAAGAGCTGGGTATCACCAAAGAGGATATCGGCAAAAAGATAACCGTAGAGGAATACAACCAGCGCTGCCGCGAAACGGTAATGCGTTTCAAGAGCCAATGGGACGACCTGACCGAGCAAATGGGCTATTGGGTGGACCTGGATAACCCCTACATCACGTTCGAGAACGAGTACATCGAGTCGGTATGGGCACTGCTGAAGCGCCTGTATGACAAAGGTCTTTTATACAAAGGCTATACCATCCAGCCTTACTCACCAGGCGCCGGCACCGGTCTGAGCTCGCACGAACTCAACCAGCCGGGCTGCTACAAGATGGTGAAAGATACCACGATCGTGGCGCAGTTTGAGGTGAAGAAGATCACCCGCAACATGTTCCTGTTTGAGTACGAAGAGGAGAAGGTATTTTTCCTGGCCTGGACGACCACACCCTGGACGCTCCCAGCCAACACCGCGCTGGCGGTAGGCAAAGGCATCAAGTACGTGAAGGTGCGGACCTACAACCCCTATACCTTCGAGCCGATCTCGGTGATACTGGCCAAGGATCTGGTGAGCCGTTACTTCAATCCGAAAGCTGCTGACCTGGCCCTGACGGATTATAATGCTGGCGACAAGCTCATCCCGTTCAAGATAGTAGAAGAGTTCACAGGCGCCGACCTGGCAGGAGTGGAATTTCACCAGCTGATGCCGTACGTGCAGCCCGATAAGCCGGCTTTCCGCGTGGTGGTAGGTGATTTCGTGACGACAGAAGACGGTACCGGCATCGTGCATATCTCCCCAACCTTTGGTGCGGATGACTTCCGGGTAGCTGCCCAGAACGACATCCCGGCGCTGCTGGTAATGGACGAGAATGGCAAGCCTGCACCTATCGTGGACAAGCAAGGCCGTTTTGTAAAGGAGATCACCGACTTTGCCGGCATGTACGTGAAGAATTACGACGGGCAGGACGAGTCTGCTGCGGATTACAAACCGACCGACGTACTGATCGCCATCAAACTCAAAGAAGAAGGCAAAGCCTTTAAAGTAGAGAAATACGAGCACACCTACCCGCATTGCTGGAGAACGGACAAGCCGGTGCTGTATTATCCGCTCGACAGTTGGTTCATCAAAACTACGGCTGTGAAGGACAGGATGATCGAGCTCAACAAGACCATCAACTGGAAACCGGAATCGACGGGTACAGGCCGCTTTGGTAACTGGCTCGAAAACCTGGTGGACTGGAACCTGTCGCGCTCCCGCTACTGGGGCACACCGCTGCCGATCTGGCGAACGGAAGACGGCGAAGAAGAAATCTGCATTGGTTCTATCCAGCAGCTGAGCGAGGAGATAGACAGAGCGGTGGAAAAAGGCTATATGGACGCCTCCGTGGAGATCAACGACCTGCACCGCCCGTATGTGGACAACATCGTGCTGGTAAGCCCGTCCGGAAAGCCAATGTACAGAGAGACAGACCTGATCGACGTTTGGTTTGATTCGGGCGCCATGCCTTATGCACAGTGGCATTACCCGATCGAGAACAAAGATATCTTCGAACAGAACTTCCCGGCCGATTACATTGCCGAAGGCGTGGACCAGACGCGTGGTTGGTTCTTTACGCTGCACGCCCTGGCTGTTATGCTGGAGGACAGCGTAGCCTATAAGAACGTGATCGCCAATGGCCTGGTGCTGGATAAGAACGGCAACAAGATGAGCAAGCGCCTCGGCAACGCCATCGACCCGTTCGAGATGATTGGCAAGTATGGCCCGGATGCCGTGCGCTGGTACATGATCGCCAACGCGCCACCATGGGATAACCTGAAGTTCAACCCGGAGGGAGTAGTAGAGACCCAGCGCCGTTTCTTTGGAACGCTGCAGAACACCTATTCCTTCTTCGCGCTCTACGCCAACCTCGACAACTTTACCTTTGCCGAGGAAGACGTGCCGCTGAAACGCAGAACCGAAAGCGACCGCTGGATCATCTCGAAGCTGAACACGCTGGTTGTGGATGTGGATGCCTACTTGAATGACTACGACCCGACCCGTGCGGCCCGTGCCATCCAGGATTTTGTGGTGGACGACCTGAGCAACTGGTATGTGCGCCTGAACCGCAAACGTTTCTGGAAAGGCGAGTACAATGAAGACAAGATCGCTGCTTACCAGACGCTCTATACCTGCCTGGAGACAATCGCCAAACTGATTTCTCCGATCGCGCCGTTCTATGCCGAGCAGCTGTACCGCGACCTGAACCATGTGAGTAGAAAGCACAAGGAAGAATCGGTGCACCTGGCCTATTACCCGGAGGTGGAGCACACGGCCATCGACAAAGACCTGGAAGAGCGCATGGCGCTAGCCCAGACCATCTCGTCGCTGGTGCACTCGCTGCGTAAGAAGCACTTCATCAAGGTACGCCAACCTTTGCAGCGTATCCTGATCCCGGTACTCAACGAACATACCCGTCACCAGATCCAGGCGGTGGAAGACCTGATCATGAGCGAGGTGAACATCAAGCACGTGGAGTACATCGACGATACGTCGGGTATTCTGGTGAAGAAGATCAAGCCGAACTTTAAGAAGCTGGGTCAGGTGTTTGGTCCGAAGATGAAGCTGGTGGCTGCTGCCGTGCAGCAGATGAACCAGGACGACATCGCCCACCTGGAGCGTGAAGGCGGCATCGAGCTGCAGATCAATGACGAGGAATCGGCTGTGCTGACGCCGGACGACGTGGAGATCTCTTCGGAGGACATCCCGGGCTGGTTGGTAGCCAGTGAAGGCAAGCTGACTGTGGCGCTCGACGTGACCATCACCGAAGAGTTGAAACAGGAAGGCATTGCCCGCGAACTGGTGAACCGTATCCAGAACCTGCGCAAGGACAGCAACCTGGAGGTGCAGGACAAGATTCACATCGTGCTGCAGGCATCAGTAGAAGAGGTAAACGCTGCTGTGGAAAACTTCCGCGACTACATACAGGCCGAGACGCAGGCGCTGAGCCTGGAACTGACTGACCATGTGGTAGATGGCACGCTCCTGGAAGTGGATGATTACCAGGTGAACATCCGTATTCGCACCGAAGCGGTAGTAGCTTAAAGAACAATAGGCCCCGGCTGCATGAAACGGCCGGGGCTATACCTTATACCTTTATCCTGCGGCGGTTCACCGAAGTCCCTGCAGCCTAATTGACGAAACATGAAATATTGGAAGTACTACCTGGTGGCCCTTATCGTCATCATCATCGACCAGGCTGTGAAGCTAATCGTGCATTACAACATGGAAATGGGTATGCCAGGCGAGATCGTTTTGCTGGGCGACTGGCTGAAGCTGCACTATACCCTGAACCCGGGCATGGCCTTCGGTGTGGAGCTTGGCTCTGACTACGGCAAGCTGATGCTGTCGCTGTTTAGATTAGTGGCCGTGTTTGGCATTGCCTACTATATCTACCACCTGGTCAAAACAAAAGCACCCAAGGGCCTGATCTGGTGCATTGGCCTGATTCTGGGCGGCGCCATCGGCAACCTGATCGACAGTACGTTCTACGGCGTGTTATTCGACAACCATCCGTATGGCTCATCCACACCCTGGTTCCATGGGCAGGTAATCGATATGTTCTACATCGATATATGGGAAGGCATCGTGCCGCACTGGATTCCGTTGCTGGGTGGCAAACCGATGTCACTGTGGCCTATTTTCAATGTGGCGGACTCGGCTATTTTTATTGGTGTGCTGATCATCCTCTTCAACCAGAAGCGTTTCTTCGCGCACTACGACGAGCCAGCCAAGCAACCTGCTACTGAACAACAGGGATTCTAAGGTATAGGTATAAGCAAAAAAAAGCGGCTGTTCCATGTGGAATAGCCGCTTTTTTCATGTGCTGCAGTCAAGAAAAAAATCAATCCATTTTTCCGCAAACCGTCGGAAACAGTTAGAATAATTCCGCTTATATTTCATGCCGCTTTCTGGCGACCATGCATTTATGATCCCAAACCCGATGAAATTAAGTAAGCTTATAGCAGCTGCAGCTTTAGGTGTAGGCCTGTCTGCCTGTGGTTGCGAAGACGTGAACCTGGGCAAACTGGAGTTCACCAACCAACTGGTGTCCTTTCTGCCTGCCCAGCCAACGCAGGGGAAGAGCTATTACATCAAGGAAGAGGGCGCTGATCGGAAAATGAAATACGTAAACGCGGATGGTGTGACCACTGTCGAGATACCTGTGAGGAAGACAAACTACAGCGGCAAATTTGATCCCAATTCCTGCAAAGAGTATTTCACGGCAGACCAGAAGGTATACGCAAGCCAGGTAGAGGGCGAGAGCCTGGTCAGTATCAGCGTCACCTATCGGAAAAACGTAAGCACGGACCGGTTCAACAACATCACAGACAAAGCTGCGGTAGGGGATGTCATCGAGTTTGCAGTCGGCTACAACAACAAATTTCCGGAACCGATACAGACCGGCACTTCCAGCAGCAGCAACTTCATCACAAGCCGAACCTTCCTGTTTTGGGATGCGACAACCAATACAATTGACAACTATACCTATACCCAGGAGTTCCTGCCAACCGTGACCCTTGATGGCGTGGCGCATGACAAGGTATACCATTTATACCTCAACCAACCCAACTATTACAGACCGGAGGAACAATACATCCACGACCGCTACCCGGCTTTGGATTATGTGCAGGGAATTTATGTGAAGGAAGGATTCGGAATTATACAGGCGTACACTTCCAAAGGCAAGCAGGTTGTGCTAAGCGTGCATTAACGATAGACTTTAACTTATCCGCACAGTAGCTCGCTATACCCTCAGTACAAAACTATGTTCCGATTACAGAACACCCATTTTCTCCAAACGCTCTTTTAGATCCTCCGGCGAGGTGAAATGAATTGACTCGATGCCTAGTTGCTCGGCCGCTTTGATGTTGCGGAGGTTGTCGTCAATGAAAAGCACTTCGTCAGGCTGCAACTCATACCTATTCAGCAAGGTGTGGTAAAAGCTGTGATTGGGTTTGCGGTCGTTTTCGGTGCCCGACACCACAATGCCGTCAAACCAGCCAAGGAAGTCGTAGCGCTCCAAGGCAATCGGGAAAAGTTCGGCTGACCAGTTCGTCAGGGCGTATAGCTTGTGCTCCCCCCGTGACTTCATCACGCGTAGAATCTCCACAGAGGCATGAATCGGCCCGCCCAGCATTTCCTCCCAGCGGCCATAGTAGGCTTTAATATGCGCTTCGTGCTCGGGATGTCTGGCGATCAGGTAATCGTTGGCTTCCTGAATCGTGCGGCCGCCATCCTGTTCTTCGTTCCAGTCAAAGGTGCAGACGTTTTCCAGGAAATGATGCATTTCTGCCCCATCGTCGAAAATCCTGCGGTATAGGTAATGCGGGTTCCAGTCGATGAGCACGGCGCCAAGATCCCAGATGATGGTGCTTTTCTCGTTGGCTTCGGAAGAAGTGAAATGAGTAGGGTGATTATATTCTGATTTGTTCTGCATTGCTTTTTTGGTAAAACTTAAATGTACTATGAAGAAGGAAAACAAGAAAGGCTTCGCAATCATTCAAAAAACCTTATTTTTACCAGAAGCACCAAGCCATCGCCCTTGTCTATACCTACGCCCATACTGCAGGTCACCGATCTTGAAACCACTTTCGCCACACGGCAGGGAATAGTCCGTGCGGTGGACTGGATTTCTTTTGAGGTATACCCCGGTGAAGCGGTGGCGATTGTGGGCGAGTCAGGTTCGGGGAAGACGGTGACGGCGCTTTCGCTGATGCAGTTACTCGACGCCCAGGCGCAGGTAGCAGGGAAGGCCGTGTTTCAATCGGAGCGACTGGGAGGGGTAGATCTCTTACAGCTGAAGGAAAAGCAACTGCAGCAGATTCGGGGCAACGAAATGGGCATGGTTTTTCAGGACCCCATGTCGTCGCTCAACCCGGTTTTTACCTGTGGACAACAAGTAGCAGAGGTCCTGCTGTGGCATCGCAAAATTTCAAAAAAAAAGGCTAAAGAGCTTGTATTGCTCCTTTTTGAGCAAGCCAGGCTGCCCAGGCCAGGGCAAATTTACGACAGTTATCCACACCAGATTTCGGGCGGGCAAAAGCAACGCGTGATGATCGCGATGGCCATGGCCTGCGAGCCTGTCCTCCTTATTGCCGACGAGCCGACGACCGCTTTAGACGTGACGGTACAGGCCCGCATGCTTTCGCTGATTGATGAGCTGCGGGTAAAGCAGAACATGGCAGTGCTGTTTATCAGTCATGACCTGGGGGTAGTGGCCGAGATAGCCGACCGCGTGCTGGTGATGTATAAGGGCCGTATCGTAGAGCAAGGGAAAGTGCTCGACATCTTCACCAATCCGCAGCACCCTTATACCAAAGGTCTACTCGCCTGCCGTCCTACGCTCAGTTCCAGCTCGCAAGCCAGGCTGCCGGTGGTGGCAGACTTTATGGAGGAAGACGCGCAAGGCATCATCCACGAGAAGCAGCCACAGGTATACGAGCCGTCTTTGGTGGACGTGGTGAATGCCTACGTGGGCACCGTATCCGGTATAAAGCAACAACGCGACAACAGCCAGAAACCGCCTTTGCTAGAGGTGCAAAATCTGCAGGTATACTTCCCCATCAAGAAAGGCATCTTTTCCCGCACCACAGGCCAAGTGAAAGCGGTCGACGGCGTGAGCTTTGCACTAAAGCACGGTGAAACCATTGCGCTGGTGGGCGAGTCGGGGAGCGGCAAGACGACACTGGGCCGCGCTATTCTGCGGCTGGTGGAGCCGACAGCGGGCAGTGTGCTGTTTGAGGGAAACGATATCGCCAGTATGAACGCGGAAACCCTGCGCCAGAACCGCCGCCACTTCCAGATGATCTTCCAGGATCCTTATACCTCGCTCAACCCCATGCAGACCGTAGGAGAGGCCATACTGGAGCCGATGCGTGTGCATAAGCTTTACGGAAACGACAAAGAACGCCGCACCAAAATGCTGGAACTCCTTGAGAAGGTAGGACTTAAGCCGGAGCATGCGCAGCGTTATCCACAGGCCTTCTCGGGTGGTCAGCGGCAACGCATTGCCATCGCGCGGGCCCTGGCGCTGCAGCCGAAGCTGTTGATATGTGACGAGTCGGTGTCGGCGCTGGATGTGTCGGTGCAGGCACAGGTGCTCAATTTGCTCAACGAGCTCAAGCAGGAGTTTAACATGACCTACCTCTTCATCACCCACGACCTGGCCGTGGCCAGGCACATGGCCGACCGCATTCTGGTGATGCACGAAGGACGCATGGTAGAAGAGGGTGTACCTGCGCAACTTTTCCAGCAGCCACAGCACGCCTACACGCGTTCGCTGCTGCAAGCTATACCTGTCGGTGGGCCCCAAGCCATTGCAGCGGCGCAGGAGAAGCGGGCAGCTCTGAGATCAGGTATAGCGCAGTACCAGGATTAATATAGCCGTCTGCATAGCCCATATATAGACTTTTCTCTATAAATTCACCTGAAATTGAGTTGGCTTTAACCTTAGTCTGCCTTGCGGGCGTATAGAGTCAAAACCATTTCAACCAATTATTGCATGGCCCGAGGTGCGGCATACCCGCACCGGCCAATAGAAACAAGATACATGAGAAGTAAAAGACCAAGCAAAGGCGGCAGAGACAAAGACAGCCGCAACGAAAAAGGCGGCTCCCGCAGAGGCGAGTCTTCCAGAAGAGAACCATCCGCCGGTGGCGGCTCCCGCAGAGGCGACGGCCAAAGAGGCGGCGGCAGAGACCGTTCAGCCAAAGGCATTGTGCTGGAGATGTTCTCCAATAGCCCCGATACCGTATTCACGCAGCGCCAGATGACCCGCAAGCTGGGTGTAGTTGACAAGAAAGGCCGCGATGACCTAATGGTGATTGTCAATACACTGCTGCGCGAAAACAAGTTGTTGCTGATCGACGGCGACAAATACCAGCTCAACCTGCGCGTCAACATCATCACGGGCCGCGTGGACCTGGCCAACAGCAAGTATGCATACATTGTGTCCGAGGAAACAGAAGACGATGTGCGCGTTTTCCGCGAGCACCTGAAGTACGCCATGGACGGCGACCTGGTGAAAGTAAAAGTGCTGCCCACGATGCAGGGCGGCCGTTCAGAAGGCATGGTGGTGGAGGTACTGGAGCGCTCGCGCACTGAACTGGTAGGCCTGATGGAGCTCACTAAAAACTTCGGCTTCGTGGTGCCCGACTTCAAGCGACTTTACTTCGACGTATTCGTGGGCGAGCGCAACCTGAACGGGGCGCAGTCAGGCGACAAAGTGCTGGTGAAGATCATCGAATGGCCCAAAGAGCCGGGCAAGAACCCGACGGGCGAAGTGATTCGCGTATTTGGTCCGGCCGGTGAGAACGAGGCCGAGATCCACTCCATTATGGCCGAGTTTGGCCTGCCGTTCGAGTTTCCGGAGACGGTGGAAGAAGAAGCCGAGCAGATATCGGATAAGATACCAGCCGGTGAGCTTGCCAAGCGCCGCGACATGCGCGACATCACCACCTTCACCATCGACCCCGCCGACGCCAAAGACTTTGACGATGCGCTTTCCATCCAGAAACTCGAGAACGGGAACTGGGAGATTGGCGTGCACATCGCCGACGTGACGCATTACGTGCACCCGCGCAGTCTGCTCGAGAAGGAAGCTTTCCACAGAGCCACTTCGGTATACCTGGTGGACAGAACCATCCCGATGCTGCCCGAGCGCCTTTCCAACAACCTGTGCTCCCTGCGTCCGAACGAAGAGAAGCTAACCTTCTCGGTGGTGTTCGAGATTGACGACAACGGCAAGCTCTATGATACCTGGTACGGTCGTACGATAACATATTCTGACCGCCGCTTTTCCTACGAAGAGGCCCAGGAGCGCATTGAGACAGGTGAAGGCGACTTTGTGGAGGAAATCAACACCCTGAACAACATCGCCAAGAAACTGCAGGCCAAGCGCTTTAAAAACGGGGCTATCAGCTTCGAGACAACCGAAGTGAAATTTAAGCTCGACGAGAATGGCAAACCGCTTTCAGTTTATGTGAAGGAGCGCAAGGACGCCCACAAACTCATCGAGGAATTCATGCTGTTGGCAAACAAAAAGGTGGCTGAGTTTGTCTACGGCTTAGGCAAAGGCAAAAAGCGCCCGACCATGGTATACCGTACGCACGGCTCCCCGGACCCCGACAAGCTGAGCACGTTCTCGATCTTCGCCAGCAAGTTTGGCTACAAAGTGGACCCGGATGGCGACATCTCTGATGAACTTAACAACCTGACGCACGAGATTGAAGGCAAACCCGAGCAAAGCGTGCTGCAGAACCTGGCGATCCGGACAATGGCCAAAGCCAAGTATAGCACCGAGCCGGAGGGCCACTTTGGTCTGGCTTTTGATCATTACTCGCACTTTACCTCGCCCATTCGTCGTTACCCCGACATGATGGCGCACCGCCTGTTGCAGCATTACCTCGACGGGGGCACTTCGGAGGACAAAGAGGCGTTTGAGGAACGCTGCCGCCACTCTTCGGAGATGGAAAAACGCGCTGCCGATGCTGAGCGTGCCTCTATTAAGTACAAGCAGGTGGAGTTCATGAAGGACACCATCGGCAACCAATACAAAGGAATTGTGTCTGGTGTGACAGAATGGGGTATATTTGTGGAGATTGAAGAGAACAAGTGCGAAGGCATGGTGCGCCTCTCGAGTCTGAATGACGACTACTACGAGCTGGACGCCAACAACTACCGCATCATTGGTCGTCAGTCGAAGCGCATCATCTCTTTTGGAGATGAGGTGATGGTCGAGATTGTGAGCGCCAACATGGCCGAGCGCACCATCGACATGGAACTGGTAGAAACCCTTAAAAGACATTAATACAACCTGTGGATATTACGCAGCTTTCAACCCAGCTTAACCAAACGCTGAATACCCTCCGTTTTGGCGAACAGCCCACGGAGTTGTACGAGCCCATCCGCTACATTATGTCGCTGGGCGGAAAGCGGATAAGGCCCTTACTGGTGCTTCTGGCTGCAAAAATGTACGATGATGATGTGGACAACGCACTATTGCCCGCTGCGGCCGTAGAGGTTTTCCACAACTTCACGCTCATGCACGACGACATCATGGACAAGGCCCCCCTGCGCCGCGGACAGCAAACCGTGCACGAAAAGTGGAACGCCAACACCGCTATCCTGAGCGGTGACGTGATGCTGGTGCGCGCCTACGAAATGCTGCTGGGCATAGCGCCCGACAAACTGGGCAAGGTGCTGCAGCTCTTCAGCAAAACGGCCGCCGAAGTGTGCGAAGGGCAGCAACTCGACATGAACTTCGAGCGCCGCGAGCAGGTGAGCATCGAAGAGTACATCCACATGATTACCCTGAAAACGGCCGTGCTGCTGGGCTTCAGTCTGGAACTGGGTGCCATCCTGCAGGGAGCCCCTGACAGCGACGCTGAGCACCTGAAGGAATTCGGCGACAACGTAGGCATCGCCTTCCAGCTTCGCGACGACCTGCTTGACGTGTACGGCGACAAAGACAAGTTCGGCAAGCAGGTGGGCGGCGATATCCTTTCGGACAAAAAGACCTTCCTGATGCTGACGGCCCTGGAGCAAGCCAACCAGGGGCAACTGCAAACCATCCTCGACTGGCGCGACAAGACCGACGCAGGTATAGCCGAAGAAAAGGTGCAGGCCATCACCGCCATTTACGACCAGCTCAACATCCGCAAGCAAACCGAACAGCAAATCGATTTCTACTTCCAGCAAGCCCTGTACCACTTAGATGCCGTGCAGGTGCCGGTAGAGCGCAAAGCTACCATCCATGGGCTGGCGCTGCAGCTGATGGAGAGGGATTCGTAGAATTGCTAAATTGTTGGTTCGCAGGTGTTGGGTTTTCAGGTATAGCTTCGCAGGTATAGCGATTTATATTGGCAGGTATAGCAGAGGACTGTGTAACTAAAAAGAGATGCTGAAAGGTATAGCGGAGGTCTTCAGATAACTTTAGCTTATGCCTGAAAGTCAAATCAACTAAACAGTACCCGATAAAAAGTTAGTGTCAGCAAACATCAAGCGTTTGTGAATGCGATGAATCACTTATGCACTCAATCACCCATTCAAAAATAAAACACCTACTCATTCGCTAATTCACCCAAAACAAAAAAATGAGCCTTACCATCATCCTGATCATCATTACAGTGGGCATTTCGTGGTATGCCTGGAAAAACCACGAACTCATGCAGAACTGGATCATGTATCCTTATGCAGTTCAGCGCGACAACTCCTGGTATCGCTTCATTACCTCTGGCTTTCTGCATGCCGATTATATGCACTTATTCTTTAATATGTTCGTCCTATACTCTTTTGGGCAGAACATCGAATACATCATGGTGAATGGCATCTTTAACGGTGAGGGAGTACTGGGAGGATTTGGCCTGATAACGGGAGAGCTGCTCTACTTGCTCATTTTTATAGGCGGTATTATCGTCTCTGATATTCCAACATTTATCAAACATAAGAACAATCCGGTCTACCGGGCTCTAGGTGCCTCAGGCGGCGTGGCTTCTGTGGTTTTCGCAAGTATTATGTTTAACCCGCTAGGCGAGATAGGTATACTCTTTATCCCTATCGGAATCCCAGGATTTATATTTGGCCTGCTTTATATGATCTACTCATATTACCAGGGCAAGCAAATGGGCGACAACATCAACCACGATGCACACCTTTACGGTGCTGTATTCGGGGTAATTATGACATTGATACTCGTTCCAAAAGCAGGGCCTCATTTTATTCAGCAAATTAGCAGCTGGTAACTGTTCGGGTAGGTATAATTGCACTCTTCTGGCCTGATTCTTCGAAGTTAAAATCTGGCTGAGAGCCAGTGAATTCCGTATAAATGCAAAAGAACAGCATTTGTACCGATGAAATCGAAACTATATTATATATACCTTGGAATAGTACTTTTTGTAGCCTTTTCCCTGACCAGCAAACAAGCCGTGGCGCAGGACAGTGAGCTGCAGCGCACCACCATCATGCAGTACGTCATCAATGAGCGCCCTGTGCTGGCCGAGCTTCTGACCACGGCAGGTATGGCTCCCGCCCTCTCCGGCAGCACCGCCTATACCTTGCTGATGCCGCCCGAGGCGAGTTTGCAGGAATTGAAAGGCCAGCCTGTAGAGACAATACGCGCTGTGATGGCAATGCACCTAATCAAGGGTACGCTGTCTGCAACCGACTTTAAAGAGGGAAGCCGTTTGCAGACCAATGGCAGTGCGTCACTGAACGTGTGCCGTAAGAAGGACAACACGCTCCTGAACGGCGTGCAGCTGCACACCGCGGACATTGCCCTGCGGAATGGTCGGGTGCACGAACTGGGAGGGGTGTTGCAGCCTTAGGAATGGAAAATATCCGGACCAAATCCACGATTGCACCATCTTACCTTTTATCAGCCTATTCATACTTGAATAGGTATCATGCATTCGTTGAACAATTGCGTATGCTATACCTGAGCCCTACATGGATAGCAAAACGCCACATACCGACCCTTCTATACCTACCCAGCAAAATGTTGTCCGTAACGCTTGTTACGAAATCGGCTATGACGGCATCAGGAACAGATTATACCTCAGCATACTGGGCTTTTGGAAGAATACCGACATCGTACCTGACTTTCTGAAGGATTGGGACGGGGCATTACAGTTGGTCTCGCCGGGCTTCACGCTCCTTATTGACATGCGCACCATGATCACCCACCCGCAACAACTCTGCAGTATGCACGAGGAGGCGCAGCGCAAAATGAGGGCAGCCGGACCAAGCAGGATTGCCAATGTCATGCCGCTTGATAAAATTGCCAGTCTGCAGGCAGCCGATAGCATCAAGAAGATAGAGCTGCCTTTCCAGCTTTTTGAAACCAGCGAAACGGCCCAACATTGGCTGGATACAACAATGGCATAACCCCAGCACAGCTGTAGCATTTGCTGTGCTGCCAGTGTATTTTTCCTTCCCGTTAATTCCTTTCTTTTGTAACTGTTTGACCACAAAACCAGTTATAGCTACCAATTATTCCGCCCTTGTCTGCGGCAACGCTATACCCGCTGGCTGGCAGCGCACCAAGCCGGTTCCATACCTAACTATCAATCATGACATACGAGATTGGCGTGGTTCTATCTGTGATAGCGGTGGCTGTGGTGCTTTTCGTCAGCGAAAGGCTCTCCATCGACACGACGGCCATACTTGTCATGACGCTCTTCATGATGCTCGGCATCCTCACACCCGCGGAGGGCCTGGCCGGTTTCAGCAATCCCGCCACCATCACGGTCGCCTGCATGTTCATCATCAGCTCAGCCATTTTTAAGTCGGGCTCGCTGAGTAATGTGGGGGTGCTGCTCACCCGGATAGGCCGCAAAAGCAACCTGCTCTGTTTACTGGCTGTGATGCTGGCTTCAGGTCTGCTCTCTGCTTTTATCAACGACACGGCGGTGGTGGCCCTGCTCATGCCCATGGTGATACAGGTGGCCCGAGACACCCGCATCAGCCCTGCCAAACTGCTGATGCCCCTGTCTTTCGGAGCGTTGCTGGGTGGTATCTGCACCCTGATCGGCACCTCTACCAACATACTGGTGAGCGGCATCGCGGAGGCGCAGGGAGAGGCGCCTATCGGTATGTTCGAACTCACATCGGCGGGCATTGTATTTCTGATCGTCGGGATACTGTACATGGTGTTTGTTGGCCGGTTTCTGCTCCCTGACCGCAAGGTGGCCGAAGACCTGACAGAGGACTTTAACATGGGCGACTACCTGACCGAGATCGTGCTGCTGCCCAACTCCCCCTCCGTAGGTATGCCGCTCAGGAGTTCCAGCCTGGTGCAGAACCTCGATATAGATGTGCTGCAGGTGACCCGCGACAAGTATAAGCTCAACGCCACCCCCTATACCATGCTGCGGTCAGGCGATGTGCTGAAGGTGCGCTGCGACGTGGAGAAGCTCAAGAAAATGAAGGTGGAGAAGGGCATCAAGCTGAAATCGGAGCGAAGGCTCAAAGACGAGGACCTGAACAACACCGCCACCAAGCTGTTCGAAGCCATCGTGACGCCCAACTCCTACATGGTAGGCAAGTCCTTGAAAGAGCTTGACTTCAGGGCCTACAACCACGGGGCCACCGTGGTCGCCATCCGCCACCGCGATGAGATCCTCCACGAGAAGCTCACCCATACCCGCCTCTCAGCCGGCGACGTGCTCCTGATTTCAGCCGACAAAAACCAGGCCCTGAACCTGCGCAGCAACGAGGACATTCTGCTTATCTCCGAAACAGAGCGCAGCCACTACGACTACAGCAAGATTATACCTGTGTTGGTAATAGGGGCAGGGGTGGTGCTTACAGCAGCCACGGGGCTGGCGCACATTGTGCTCAGCGCATTGGCTGGGGTGGTGTTGCTGGTGCTCACCAAATCCATCCGCCTCGACGAGCTCTACAAAGCCATTGAGTGGAAAGTAATCTTTATGCTGGCCGGTGTGCTTTCCATGGGCACGGCGCTCGAAAAGACCGGCGCAGCCAGCCTGCTCTCAGGCTTTTTGGTGGAGTCGATAGGCAGCTACGGGCCGCACGCACTATTGTCGGCTTTCTTCTTCATCACTTTCATGACCACCAATTTCATGTCGAACAACGCGACGGCGGCCCTGCTGGCGCCCATTGCCATTGTGGCGGCCAAAGAGATGGGCGTAAGCGTCCGGCCCTTCCTGATGGCTGTAACTTTTGCGGCCTCGCTCAGCTTTATCACGCCGATGGGCTACCAGACCAATACCATGATTTACGGCCCGGGTAACTACCGGTTTGTAGACTACCTGCGTGTAGGTACGCCACTCAACATAATGCTGTGGCTGGTGGCCTCGTTTATCATCCCTTTCTTCTTTCCGTTCTAAACTGTTCCACGTGGGACAGCCGGGGCAGCGGTGTTCAGTAGACCAAGGTATAGGCGGCGGTATAATCAGCTTAAAGTCAATGTTATTAAGCGAGGCAGCTTATCAACTCAGCGTCTGGATTACCGTAAAATCAGAATGCTGTTTTGAAACAGTTGCAGGCACCTAGCGCGCTTACACGCAGGCAGTAAGCACTAGGCCACACGCTCGGCCAAAGAGAAAGAAGTCTATACCTTAGCTATACCAACCATGACAATCGCTATAATAGGAGCAGGGCTAAGCGGTACGCTAACAGCTATCCATCTGTTGAAAAATGCTGCGTCGGGCACTACGGTTTACCTGATAGAACCGGATAGGTATAGAATGAACCGTGGTGTTGCCTACTCAAGCCAGTTGCCTTTTCAGCCACTCAATGTGCCCGCTTCTGCCATGAGCCTTTTTGCTGACGAACCACTCGATTTCTTTAACTGGCTGGAAAAGTACGCTCATCTGTACCAAAGGCAAATTTCGCTGCCAGTCCAGTCAACGGACTTTATCCCGCGTACTGTTTTCGGCGATTACCTGAAAGCGCGCCTGCTGGAGGCGGAGGCTGGTGCGGCGAAAGGCGTTTCGTTTGTGCGGGTGTATGAAGAGGCGCTATCGGTATCGAGGCAGGGCCGTGGTTTTGCTGTAAGCTGTAGCAACCAGCTCAACTTGAGCGCCAACAAAGTGGTGCTGGCCGTGGGCAACTTCCCGCCGGCGCCGTTACCTATACCTAACCAAAGCTTCTATAAAAGCCCATGCTATGTCGCCTCTCCCTGGTCGGCCAAAGGGCTGAGAGGTCTGCAGGCACAGGAGCCCCTGCTGCTGATTGGTTCCAGCCTGACGATGGTGGATCTGGTGGGCAGCCTGCAGGCACAAGGCCACAAGGGCAAGGTATACGTGGTGTCGCGCCACGGGCTGCTGCCGCAGCCTTTCGATGTGAGCACGCGGCCATGCCCCAACCTGGCGATCCCGGCAGCGGCGTATCTGTCCGCATTGGGTTTGTTGCGTTTCGTTCGGGAGGAGATAAAGCGAGCTGAAGCGACAGGCTATACCTGGCGGAGTGTGCTGGACGCGCTGCGTGATGATGTACCCGTGCTCTGGCAGTCTTTGCCATTGAAAGAGAAAAAGATTTTTCTGCGCCACGTTCGGCCATACTGGGAAGTGCACCGCCACCGCATGCCGGCCGCCTCAGCCGCGCTGCTGCAGGAACTACAGAAAAACGGTCAGCTGGAGGTAATAGCGGCCGCTGTTGTGGATGTGCACGAGAAGGGGAATGGAGCGCGCGTTACCATCAGGAGAAGGCATCACAAGGCAACAGAAGAAATTGAGGTAGGCAGGGTCATCAACTGCACGGGCCCGCAATGCGATTACACCCAGGTAATAGCTCCGCTAGTACAGCAGTTGCTGGCGGACGGCCTGGCACAGCCCGATGTGCTATACCTGGGGCTTAAGACGACACCAAGTGGCAAGCTGGTCGATGCAGCAGGCAAATCCGTGCGCGGCGCGTTCACCCTCGGGCCTCCCAGGAAGGGGATGCTGTATGAATCGACTGCGCTGCGTGAGATAAGGCAGCAGGCAAAAGCGCTCGCATTCAGATTGATTCGAGAGGGGAAAGCCACATTGGAAATCGCTGAAAAAAGCTGACCTGTTAAAGACCGACCATGGGAGAAGACCTGTTCCTGATCTTACTGGCAGTACTGAGTCTGGCCTGTGTGTTACTGGTTTGGCATTTTATGGCGGAGGATGAATAACTTACAGCTTTGGGTGCTGCTTGCGGTGGGGCTGCTGCATAGTGCAGCGGGTTTTGCCCAATCTACTGGAAAAGAGGTGACACACCAGCAACTGGCCTGGTTCACTTTTTCAAACACGCTTAAGTTCAGCGACAAGTGGTCGTTAACGTCGGAGGTGCAGGAACGGCGATTCGTAAACCCAGACAGGCACGACCAGTTCCTGGTTCGCTCGCAGGCCCGCTACGCATTGGGCGAAAACTGGGAGGCAGTGGCGGGCTTTACGTATATCCGGCAAAGCCCCAACGACCCCAAAGCCACGCAGCGGCTCGTTGTGCCCGAACTAAGGCCGCACATCCAGCTCAATTATAATCAGCCCCTTGGGAGATTAACCATTACCCACAGGTATAGAGCCGAGAAGCGCTTTTTCAGGAATACCAGCAACGGAGAGCTGGCCCCCGGGTATAACAGCAATTACCGTTTCAGGTATAGGCTAGGGGTGGAATACCGGTTGGCAAGTATTAACGACCAGCCGCTCAAGCTTAAGCTAAACGACGAAATCCATATCAATGCGGGCAAAAAAATTGTGTACAACCGCTTCGACCAGAACAGGATATATGCCGGATTGAGTTACGCTGTATTGGACAATCTGGAAGTAGAGGCGAGCTACCTGCACTGGTACCAGCAACGATCATCGGGCTACCAGTTCTACAAGCGGCATATCGTGCAGCTGGCCATCTCCCACAAAATTGATTTAACAAAGAAGCGGAAGGAATCGGAAGGAATCGGAAGACTAAGGTATAGCCGTACGCCATCATTCCTCACGGGAGTGGGCTTTATAAAAAGTTATTTTGTCCTGATACTTGGTTACAGATACCCTTTCGCCTGCAGCGCAAAAAGCTCGGCATACTTGCCGTTTTGCGCCAAGAGTTCTTCATGCGAGCCCAATTCTTTCAGTTGCCCCTGCTCAAGGAACAGGATGCGGTCGGCCATGCGCACGGTGGAAAAGCGGTGGGAGATGAGCACGGCGGTTTTACCGGCGATCAGCTCCGAGAAGCGCAGAAAAACCTCGTGTTCAGCACGGGCATCAAGTGCTGAAGTGGGCTCGTCGAGGATCAGCAGCTGCGCGTCGCGCATGTAGGCCCGGGCCAGTGCCACCTTCTGCCATTCGCCTCCCGACAGCTCCACGCCTTTGTTAAACCGCTTGCCGAGCACCTGTTCATAGCCATCCGGCAGGCGCTGTATCACGGGGTCGGCCAGGCTCTTCTGTGCGGAGCCCTGTATGCGATCGCGGTCAGCAATGTTGCTGATCTGCCCGATGGCGATGTTGTCGGAGGCCGTCATCTGGAAGCGCACATAGTCCTGAAAGATAATGCCGACCTGGTGGCGCAGATCGTTGAGGTCGTACTCGCGCAGGTCGATGCCGTCGAGCAGGATGCGGCCTTCGGAGGGTTCGTAGAGGCGGGCCAGCAGCTTGACCAACGTGGTTTTACCGGCACCGTTCTCGCCTACCAGCGCCAGTTTTTCGCCGGCCTGCAAATGGAAGGACAGGTGTCGCACCGCCCACTTTTCGCTGTTATGGTACTTGAAACCGACATTTTCAAAAGTAAAGCCCTCTTTTATAGGCCGAGGTATAGAAAGCGGATTGGCAGGCGGGGTGATCTGCGGCTTCAATTCCAGAAAATCAAAAAGATCCTGCAGGTATAGCGCACTCTCCGCGATCTGCGAAAAGCGGGTCATGATGCCCTGCAGCAGGCCCCGCATGTTGCTGAACGAGCCCGCCAGAAACGTGAGCGTACCCACTGTAATAGCACCGGCCACCGTTTGCGCCAGTATAAAAATATAGGCCCCGTAATAAGCCAGTGTTCCCAAAGAGGAGAGGGCACTTCCCCATACGGCCCGCCGCACGATCAGGCTTTTGTTCAGGGCATAGTAGCGGTCCGAGAGTTGTTTAAAACGAGTAGCCAGGAAACCCGACAGGTTAAAGGTTTTGATCTCCTTGGCCGTTTCGTCGGAGGCCCCGATGTAGCGCAGGTAGTCGAGTTCGCGGCGCTCGGGTGTCCAGGAGCGGGAGAGGGAGTAGGTGCGTTCGTTGAAGTGCGTCTCGCCCAGAAACGAAGGGATAACGGCCACCAGCAGGATCAGGATGAGCCAGGGATTAAAGGCAATCAGGCCCACGGCCAGAAAAGCGATCGTGACCATGTCCTGCAGCTGCGAGAGCACCTGCGACATCAGCACCACCCGGGTGATCGTTTGCCGACGCGCCCGCTCCAGTTTGTCGTAAAAAGTAGCATCCTCGAACTGCGCCAGGTCTAGCCGGGCGGCGTGTTCGATGAGTTGCACCGAAGTGTTGTTGGAAAAAAGATCGCCCAGCAGGCTATCGAGCAGCGTGATACCCCGGTTGAAGATATCTGACAGGATGGCTAGGCCCAGTTCCGCCGCCACCAGTATCCAAAGAAAACTCAGGTCACGCTCCCCGGTCACATCGATCAGTCCGATCACCTCATCGATGATCAGCTTGCCCACATACAGCATCGCCAGCGGTATAGCCGATTTGACAAGGCGCAGCAGCACGTTGCCGATGGTCATACTGGGGCTTGTGTTCCAGATCAGGCGGAAGAATTTGGGCAGGTTTTTCAGGGCACCCACCTGCTCGCGGAAGCTCTTCTTGTCGTCTGCCTCTTTCGCCCCACGGGCACCTTTGCTTGGTCTGTTCATCGTCAATCTATACCTGAAACCTATACCTATACCGAAAAAATAAGCAGATGTTTTATCCTGCGGCCTGAATCTTAACAAAAGCTGTAGGATAACCTCCTGCTGATACCCTATATTCAGAATTGTGCTTATTTTTAGCGGATGAAACAAATTTACTCATTTCTGATCCTGGTTTTGGCGCTCTTTTCAGGGCAATCGGTGACCGCGCAAACCGTGAAAACAAGGTATCTGTCGGCCATGCAGAAAGAGGTGCCGGCTGCCGAGGTACATTATTTTGAAGAAATAAAAGAGGACTCGCTTGGCGGAGGAACCCGCACGCTATACCTGGCAAAAGACAGCAGCAAGGTCAGGCTCGTTCACTACAGCGACCTGAAAGGAGGTACTTACGGCTTCGGCGTGCAGCACGGACCGGTGTATGAGTGGCACCCCAACGGGCAGATGAAGCTGGAAATGGCCCACTACAACAACAGATGGGACGGACCCTATACCTCGTGGTATGAAAACGGGCAGGTGAAGCTAAGCACCAGGTATAGCCAGGGCAAGGCGGTTGACACGCTGAAGACTTTTTATGAAACGGGAGCATTGCGCCGGGTGGAGGTATACCAGCAAGGCAAAATGGTGTCGGGCGAGATATACGACGCGAGCGGCAATAGCCTGGATTTCATACCGATGGAGGTGATGCCTGAGTTTCCCGGAGGCGAACAGGTGATGCTGCGCTGGATCGGGTCGGTGCTGAAGTATCCGAAAACCACCCGCAAGGCAAAAGTCGAGGGACTGGTGATCATTTCGTTTGTGGTGGACGAGCAGGGTAAGATAGGAAGTACGGAGTTGATCAAGGGGATACACCCGGACGCCGATGCCGAAGGAATCCGGGTCCTAGAAGCCATGCCCACCTGGAAGCCCGGCCTGCAGGAAGGCAAGCCCGTTCCGGTACGCTATACCCTGCCGTTGCGTTTTTCGCTAAATTAAGAGCTCAGAATACGGGAGGTATAAAGTAACATTGGTCTAATGAATATAGATTTTTAATATATTTATAAAATGCAGGCCGATCTTTTGCAAATGCAGCACGAAGTTTGAGCAATACCAAGTCAGAACAATTCGTAAAGACCTATGAAAAAATCTGTACTGTTCATGGTGCTGGCCGGGGCTGTTTCACTACAGGCCTGCTCGCCCTCCCTTTACCCAGAAGTGGACGAACGATTGACCACGCTCCCCTTGCAACCGCATGCTAACGAAATAGAAGTGTTCTTTGCGGGGGAATGGCCGCAGGAGCAATACATAAAACTGGTAGCGCTTGAAACGAGGAGTACTGAGCATGTGCCCTATGCCAGCATGATCAAGAGCCTGCAGGACAAAGCCAGAGCCTACGGCGCCGATGCGGTAGTCATACAGGGAAATAACTTCATGTCCGATGTGCATACTGATGTGATAACGAACAGGGTGCAGACCACTAACTGGGGTGCGCTCATGGGGGTGGGCATCAAGTATAAGAAGAACCTGGACACCAACCTGATGCCCAAAACACAGGAGGTAGAAATATATGATCCGGTAATGGGCTCCTTTCAGCCGTTGATCAACCTGGCTTATCTGCCGAACGGGGAGCTTAAGGCGAAAGAGGAATTGCAGGATAACGCAGCGATCGTGTATAGTAACTACATTGGCCGCTATACCATGCGCTATCTGAACAAGCCGGAGTCAGGCTGGTCGCATCGCCTACAGGAAGGTTATGTAGTAGAGCGGGAGCTGCACAAAGACGGCATACTGCAAAAGCGCATGGAGTTCGACTACGACATATCCAGACGGCTAAAGCAGATCCGGATCAGAAACACGAGCAGCACTTCAGACGAGATAAACTTTGTGTATGATGAAACAGGTAGGTTGAGCCAGCGCCATATCCTGAGAAGTGGCAATCCTTACATCGAGGAGGTCTACCACTACAACGAAGCGGGGCAGGCATACGAGGTGCAGATCTATAACACGAACCTCCCCGAAAAACAGCCGCTTTTGCGAAGTACCTATACCTATTACACCCTGGAGGAAATCTGAAACAGGGCTTCTGCAGTATAGTAGCCTATGACACGCTACCTGCTGCTTTTCCTGACGGGCTTTGCCCACGCACTTCTGATCCTGCTCTATACCGACCTGGCTGGCGATGAAGCACTCTTTTACCGGCAAATGGGGTTGATCGCGGCTGTTCCGCTTTTTGCCTTCGCTTCGTGGCTCACTTTGTTCAGCATGCGGTTAGGCGCGCTTGTGTCCTTGCCTTGTCTGCTATTACTCGTGTACTGGAACCTGCGCACCGCCGAGCGTATCATCGCGCAGAGCTCCGCCTTCGATACGGTCATTGCCATCACCCACTTGGCGGTAGGCCTGATAGCCCTGGTCACCTTGATGACCAGCCTCCGCTACGTGTTTAAAACAAAAATGCCGTGGGGAGCGGGCACTCCTTCACCGGGGCTGTTCCTGAAACTGCTCCTGACCGCTATACCTATCACGCTGGGAACGGCCTATCTACTGTATGCCTGATCTGTCTCTTGAAGAATGTATACCTGATTGCTTCTTAAAGGAAAAGGCGGCAGACCTTTTTAGAGGCAGGTATCTGGAAAACGCGAATCAGAAAAGCTTTTAAATGAGAAAAGCCCCGTCAAAATGACTGGGGCCTTCTCTCACCTTAAAACAAACTAATCTAAACTTTAACTAACCTTATCTTTGTATCTGCTCAGGGCAGATTTTATAGCACTTTTTGAAAGCCATGCTGTACATAGCTAATAAAATTCAAAAAAATCATAGAGAGATTTGCGTCTTTAGGAATTGCTCCACATATTAGCCTTCCGGTTATGTGTCTCTCTCAATTCGGGTGCAAAATTATGGTTTTGTTTTTACAAAGCAAAGCAGTGCGCATAAATTTTTTTGCATTTTCCGTATGTAGCTGGTTATCAGCAGAATATTTTTATTTTTATTCCCGCATCCTTCCCGTCTTTTGTCTTTTCTCCCGGGTTTTCCAAGCTTTAAGTGAAGTTTCCTGTGCGCTATACCTCGCCAACAGGCAGCAGGTATGCTACCTGATAGGGCGTTCGTTCCACTATACCTGACACATAAAAAAGGCAGCGGGAAACGCGTTTATAATTAGCGCACTTCCCACTGCCTTTTGAGCTTCTGAAGCCCGGCTTAGATCATCGCCACCGTCTTGTTGTCGATCTGCGCGCCATAGGTTTTCTTGTAGTGCACCTTACGCTCCAGCGCCTCGATGACAGGTATAGAGAAGTCTACCCCCTCCAGGTTGCTGGCAGTTGGCATACCACCCGGGCTGAACACGTTGATCTCCATCAGCTTATCGCCCACAATGTCAAGGCCTACCATAAACATGCCATCCTGGATGAGCTTTGGGCGCACCAGTTCTACCAGGTCCAGGGCTGTCTGGGTGATCTTGGCGGCCACGGCAGAGCCTCCGGCGTGTATGTTGCTACGGATGTCGTCTTTGCTGTTGACGCGGTGCATGGCGCAGTACTTGCCTTTGTGCTGCAAGGCCTCGCCATTCACTACAAAGAGGCGTGTGTCTCCTTCAGCGGCCTGTGGCAGGTACTCCTGCGCAATCACGTAGCCGTCGCGGCTGATGGCTTCCACAATCTGGTTGAGGTTAGTCGCGTCATTCTTCTTCACCATAAACACGCCCGAGCCGCCCGAACCCTGCAGTGGCTTCAGGATGATGTTGTTTTTCTGCTCGTTAAAGAACTCCTTTATCTCCTCTTTGTCGCGGGTGATGAGGGTGCGGGGACGCACTGCCTCCGGAAAGTGCTGGAAGTACATCTTGTTCACGGCATCGGAGAGCGAAGTCGGGTCGTTGAGCACGATCACGCCGTGGCGCTGTGCCAACTGACCGAAGATAATGCCCGCGTTCTGCGCCCAGCTGCGCCCTTCACCTTCCGACGAAGGGTCATTGCGCAACATCAGCACATCTATTTCCGGAGCGGTCACGCGGGCCTGCTTCGCCTTGGGCCCTTGTATGGCTTCCAGAAACGTGGCTGGGGATTTATATTTTTGCTTGGAGTCAGCAAAAGTGGCCGTGGCGCCCATGTAGCCGTCGGGGTAATAAGCCAGGTCACCCACGCCCATCAGCAGCACCGTATGCCCCAAATTGTGCATGCGCTGCGCCAGAAAAATAGTGGTATGGTCGGGCTTTTCTGTTTTTACGTCGTTTACTACGAATCCTATTGTCATGTCTATATATCAGTATTTATTGGGATTAATTTTCCAGTAGGTTAAATACTGATATCCCTGTTTTTAGTTTTTCCAGTTTGGGTTGCACGGCCGGATCAGTGAGGTAGCGGGGCCGGATGGGCACGGGTCGCAGCACCTGCCGGTAGATGAGCTCCTGCACAATGGGAATGTACTCCTGCCGGATCTTCCCGATCAAAAGTGGTTCCAAATCGTTGCCTTCCTTGAGATAGTGCAGCAGATGCACGAGCCCGCGCAGGTATACGGCATCTTTGGTGAGTCCGCCCCCCCTGTGCACGCGCATGGTTACGTTAAAGGCCGTTTCATCGTCGAACTTGTACTCATCTTTGAGCCGGCAGAAGTTGTCGGTAAAGCTGCAGCCTTTGACAAGGTGGTGCACGGCCACCACGCGGGCAGCCAGTATGCGCAATCGGTCTTGGTCAAGGCCACCCACCAGGTACTCGCTCAGCACGGCCAGCCCTTCCTGCAATTCCTCGTAGCCTGGCGCGCCCACATACAGCTGCTGCAGGGGCTGCGCCTTGCCGTTAAAATAGGTGAGAATGTGCGTGCCCACCTCGTGCTGAATCAGCGCTTCGGCGCGGTGACGCGGTATTTTGGCATCGGTGCCGATGTTGAGCCTGCCTTTGGAGACAATCAGCCCGACAATGTCCTTGCGAATGTCCACACCCGACTCGAGCGGTGGGTATTGGCTTTTGAGGAAAGCGATTTCACGCTCGGCCAGCGCGGCAAACTCGTCCACAGGTATAAGGGGCACATCTTTCTGGCGGGCGGGCTCCGGTATAGCGGCCAGTATACCTTCCGCTACTTTCAACAACTGTTCATCCACGCCACCGAACAGCTGCATGCTGCTGTACAGAAAGTGCGGCGTGTTGCGGTTGGCCAGCATCGTCAGGGTTTTGTCGAGCTCGTTGCGCTTGTCCCGGAACAGAAAGGCCAGCGTCGGGTCCTCCACCTTCTCAATCGGGATGTTGTAGAGTTTGCGCTTGAGCAGGTCGGCGTCCATGGGCATGAGGCGGTAGTGGAAGTTGGGCGCCTGCCTGTACTTATTTATGCGGAACTCATCCCAGGCCTCGACAGCATTAATGGGCGTGACGAGCAGCAGAAACCGGAACTGGTCGCTGATGGCTGTGAGCTGCCTGTCGATACGCCAGACGGCTGGCACCACCGCCTGCCGGCCCAGTGCCTGAAAATGCTTAGGCTGATGGGTGGTCTGCACGCGCACAAAGTCGAACACAGCTTTTTTGATGGCGCTCGACACATGGCTGCGCAGCGTGCGCTGCAGCAAGGGGTATACCTGTCCGGTGCCGGCCTGGCGGTAAATGGGCTTCAGCTCCAGCCCGAGCATGAGCGTGCTGTGCTGCTTCAGTTTTTCTTCGCTCATCAGGCTCTTGGGTCCTTCCAGCAAGGCCTGGTTAGAGGCTGTGGCCACCGTAACAGGCAGGTTGCTGATCTTGATGCTGGCCAGTTCGGTCTTTAGCGTGCGGATGGTGGCGGGCAGCGCCTCTTCGGGCCCCAGCACCCGAAAGGTCGGGCTATCAGGCGGGCTAGTGTCCGGGGCGGCGAAAAGCTCAAGTACCATAAAAGCGCCAAATTCATCGGCCATGGCTTTGGCTATTTCGCCTATCAGCTGCCGCAGTTCGGGTGTCTGCTCTTCGCGGGCGATGATATAGGCGGCTTCGGCTTTCACGAAGTCGGCGGTGGCATGGTCGGGCTGGCCTGCCGGGTGTCGGTAGAGCACCAGAAAGGGCAGTGGCCTGTCGATGTGCAGCAGGCCGCCATCGGGCAAACGGCGGCGTACCTGTCGGCCCCGCTTCAAACTCCGGACAATGCCTTTGATGAAAATATCGGAGATAGTGTCGGTCATGGCGAGAGGGTTTTGCATACCTGTTCACGCGCTGCCAAAACAGGAGCAATCGTGTGCTGCAGCGCTTTCCTGATTTCCTGCAACTGCGCTTCGTCTGCTTTGCCCGTCCACTCGTCCATGAAGAACTTCTTGAACTCGATAGAGATGACGCAGGAGCGGTCGGGGAAAGTATCGTGGATCCAGCGCATGAAGTGGCCGCCTTCGAACTTCACGTTTTCGCGCACATCGAGGTGGCGGCCCTGGTAATCGTACGCTTGCAGGCTTTGAGTGAAGGCATCGACCACAGGCGCCCAGAGCTGCCGGTTCATGTTGCCGGTGCCCAGGTTCACTTCGGGATTTGCCTGGGGGTCGGCTTCCGGACCATTGGCGCCATCGCGGCGGTGGTTGTAGGTATGGAGGTCGTATATCACAAAGCAACCGTGGCGATCGGCTATACTTTGCAGCATCTTTTTCACGTTGGCATAAAACTGGTCGTAGCGGGCCAGCGACTCCTGCGCCAGTTCTTCCGGCAGTTCATCTTTCCAGACGGTGAGGCCCCAGGCGTCTTCGGGTTTGCGGTAAATGGCTTTCTCGCGCGGGCGGTTCAGGTCCATTTCAAAGCGGGAGTTCAAACCTATTATCTGGTTGTCGGTTATACTTAACCAGCCCGCCGTAAAGGGGTCTTCCTCGCGCAACCGCTCATCTGAAGACAGCGAGAAAAGGGATCGGATGTTGTCGCGCACGGCATGACCGTCGTGGATGGCAGTGGCAATGAGGGGGCTTGGGCCTGTCGTGATGGTATAATAGGGTGGTGCTTGTCTAGAATCAGGCATAAAATCTTTTTGGAAACTTTTACCCGATATTTATACCTAAGGTTATTCTACAGGCATGTTTGTTTAAACCTTGATATTCAATCACAAACAGTTCATAGTGTCAGAGCGAAAGCTTATGCCGGAATGGTTTGTAGATTGATGAGAAATAAATAGATTTAGAAGTATAGAACAAATTTAGTTACTATAAAGTATAGCTATATACCAATTGTTTCACCAAAATGTAGAGTTGCCCATGCGTCAGATTTACAAGAATGCGTTGTTAGCTATTGCCATTTTCTCAGTGATCCTGCTCATGCAGAGCATCCGGAACGGAGGACTCTTCCTGACGGAAACACTAGCCCTTGTTTTGTGGTATGCCATCGGTCTGACAGGAGCCTTATTGGTGGGAAAGGGGATGCTAGCCTATTCCCGGTAATATCCCCAGTGCTTGTATAATGCGTCCGCTGCCTTATCTTTACAGGAAGAGAATAAGGTTTGCAGATGGAAAACAGTTATGCAGCAGTGGCCTCTGAAAAAGAGGACGATCAACTGCTGGAAATTTTAGGGGAACATGCAGCATACGAGCCGGAAGCTATACTGGCCTTGATCGCTGAGATTGAAAAAAGAAACCTACAGGCTCCGGATCTGGAGCAGATAAAGCAGGAAACCCTGCAAGCCCTTCAACAGCGCGAGCTACAGTTGAACCCTGAACCCGCAGGACCGACTTCCTTCGCAGACAAATTCAAAGACTTCTGGACGCTCTTCGTGCCGCAACGGCATTACTTCGTCACGCCTATCCTGGTCAACATCAACATCGTTATTTTCGTGCTGCTGGTGCTCACGGGCATGCACGTGCTCTCGCCCGAGGGAGAGGACCTGTTGAACGCTGGCTCCAACTACGGGCCTTATACCCTGACCGGAGAGCCATGGCGCCTATTCACGGCCATGTTTCTGCATATCGGCATCATCCACCTGCTTGTGAACATGTATGCACTGGCCAGCATAGGCGGGGCGCTGGAGCCACTGGTGGGTCGCAAGCAGTTTATCACGGCCTACGTGCTCTGCGGACTGGCGGGCAGCCTGGCGAGCCTGTGGTGGGACCAGCAGCGCAACGGTGCCGGAGCCTCCGGGGCTATTTTTGGCATGTTCGGCATGTTCATGACCATGGTGCTGCTGGAGCGGCGGATGACCTGGGCCGAGAAAAAAGGCATGGTGTACAATATGCTGGGCGTCATAGCGCTGAACCTGGTGTTTGGCCTGCAAGGAGGTATAGACAACGCGGCCCACACGGGAGGTTTGGTGCTGGGGATAGCGTACGGAGCCGTGCTGATGCTGCGCTCGGGCAGGTACTTTACCCAGCAGTATAATTTGCGCGGAAGCATCGTGACGGTGGCGCTATTGCTGGTTGCTTTCGTGGGCCTATACCTGCAGATACCGACCGAGAATGCCAAGTACCTGACCATGCTGGACCGCTTTGGCGAGCGCGAAACAGCGGCGATGGATGTGATGAAGGAAATGGAGCTGGATGCCACGCTGATCAATGGGGGAAAATACCTGCCAGGGCTGGAGCAAGGTATAACCTTGTGGGACGAGAGTATTAAAGAACTGATTGCACTGCAGGAGTTGCCTGACTTGGGCGAGCAGCAGGCAAAAGAAGTGGAGATTTTGCTGAACTATACGCAGCTGCGCAAAACATCCTATCAGATGATGCGCGACGACATACAGAGCAATCAGCCGTGGATGCACTCAAAACAACAGCAGGTGCTGTGGGCCATTAGCACCTATGTGCAGGAACTGAACGATTTGCGTGGGGGAGAAGAGCCCGAGCCAACAGCATCCGAAAACGAAATACCTGTTCGTATGGAGGTAGACGACCTGGAAAAGCTGGACCCGGACGCAAAACCCCTGTTTGTGATAGATGGCGAACCACTGGAGCAAATGAATCCGGATGATGTAGAAAAGATCATTCACCCGGACGACATTGCCTCGGTAACAGTGCTGAAAGGAAAAGAGGCGGTGGCACTTTACGGGGAGCAGGCCCGAAATGGTGTCGTGCTCATCACCAAAAAGAAGGAATAACCTATTCTGATAACCGGAACAGGCAATTTCATGTAGTTATAGAACTACTAATTTAGAATAACCTACGTGCCTTGCAGAGGCCCTGCCGACATACGGATGGTAACCTGTCCGCACGGCGGGCAGGAAGTGCTGCACAAAAACCGCTGCCCCTGGTTTCTGGTCACCTTAGGCTCCAGCGTGCTCACCCTTATACTGGCTGTTGAGCGGAGCTACTTTCAACATAATAACTTGTGATGCCACTTGCCTGGTTAGTAATAGCAATCGTGGCTTTCGGCATCTTCTTCGGGCTTTTGCTCCCGCACATCTCCCGAAACATACCGCCGACTGGCTGGATGTAGCCTATACCTTGGGTGCGCTGGTTTTTCAGTCCGCCATCAACAAGCCTTCACGGCAAACAGCTCTCAGGCACCAGTCCATACCTTACAACTCCTTCAGCAGGGGATTCTCGAAAAGTATAATTTTTTCTGAGCTCCAAGCAACCTTTCGGGAATCCGTGCATCTATTAGGCAGTGAAAAGCTTCAAGGCAGGTATAGCCTGCTGCCTGGCCAACACACACTTCTAACCAAAACCATCAAACAAAATAAAACTATGAACACCATTAACATCTACAAAACGTTAACCTCTGTTCTTTTAGTGGCCTTTCTGCTGACGAGCCTGACCACCATGGCGCAAGAGCGTCGCAATCTGAAAGGCGAGGGGGAGCCTGTGTCACAGAACAGAACCGTATCCGGTTTTAAAGGAATCGACGTGAGCGGCGGCTTTGCAGTGGAAGTGACGCAAAGCGGCAAAGAGGGCGTGCGGATTGAGGCGCAGGAGAACCTGCTCAACAGTATCAAAACAGAGGTGAAAAACGGGGTGCTTCACATCTATACCTCTGATAACATCAGCACCAGCAAAGGCCTGAAGGCTTATGTTTCCATTAAGGAACTGAACATGCTCGATATCAGCGGCGGCGTGAAAGTGAAGGGCAACTCCACCTTTAAGTCGGATGCCTTTAAAATGGATCTGAGCGGCGGCTCTAACGTAACGCTGGCCCTGAATACCAAAAAACTGACAGCTGATATGAGCGGTGCCAGTAAAGTAATGCTAACCGGCCGTGCCGACGAAGTACGCATGGACTTGTCAGGGGCTTCAAAAGTAGACGCCGCTGAACTGGAGGCCAGTAATGTATACCTGGAAGCTAGCGGAGCCAGCAATGTGAAAGTGTATGCCAAAAAAGAGTTGAGCGTGAATGCCTCCGGTGCTACTAAGGTGGCTTACAAAGGCGACCCTAGCGTATCGTCCAACGTGTCGGCTGCAGCCAAAATTTCTAAAATGTAAGAGAATACATCGCATATAAAGCAGAAAAGGGCAGCCCGCTGGGTTGCCCTTTTCTTTTGCGTTGTCTTGTCTATACCTACTGGCGCACCGGCACCGGCAATACCGGCAGACTGGTATGGCCCAGCTCGTCAGCGGCCTGTACGGCAAAGAAGTAGTTGTCTTTTGAATAAGGTAGTGTCACTTTCGTGTCTTTCACAAAGAACTTCTTGTCCCAGGTCTGGCTGCTGGTTTCGCGCATCAGGATGTAGTAGCCCGCCGGTTTTTTGCCTTTGGCTGGGGCGTCCCATTTCAGGTCGGTTTTATTGGTGAGGTTGGCGGTGAGCACGCCCACTTTTTCCGGCGCATGCGGCGCCCGGCCCAGGTTGGCCATGGTCGCCAGGTTCACGGCAGTGTTCTTGCGCAGGTACTCGAAGTCCATAAACTCTGTCAGGTCGCCGTACTGCTTGCCGTTCTCTTTGCGCACATCCTGGTGCTGGTGGTCGAAGTCCTCGTTCATCTCGCTCATGCGTACCGCGGCATAACCCTGTTGGTTAAAGGGCGTGTGGTCGCCGCCACGCAGGAAACGGTCCGGACGGTAGCCGAGCACCACCTCGATCTGGTCTACATAAGCCTCGCCGGCCATCTTCATGTAGCGGGCCAGGTTGCGGCTCGGGCCGTCGTTCTCAGAGCCCAGGGTACGGCGCAGCCTCGCTTGTTCTTCGGTTTCGTTGGAAGGCGTAGCTTCACTGAACACACGCACGCGGGTATTGTCGTGGATGCCCATTTCAGCGGAATAGGAGTTGCCTACGATGTCGTTGTTGAGCACGGCCACCAGGTTCCAGCCTTCTTTCTTGACACGCTCGGCCATGTGGCGGGAACCGTACAAGCCCTGCTCTTCACCCTGAAAAGCCACAAAAACTAAGGTTGCCGGAAACTGGCGCGAAGCCATCACGCGGGCCATCTCCATCACAATCGCCACACCGGAGGCATCATCGTTGGCACCAGGTGCTTTGCTTTTGGCGTCCATCACGTCGGTAGCACGGGAGTCAAGGTGGCCTGCCACAATGATCACGCGGTCATCGTTCGGGTCAGCGCCTTTGAGCGTAGCGACCACGTTGGCCATCTCCACGTCCTGCGGTATGCGGCGGCCGTCACTCTTTACGGTATAGCGGTCCATCTCCACGGTCATGCGGCCGTTGGAGGCTTTTGCGTATTTCTCAAACTCCGACTTTACCCACTCGCGGGCGGCACCTATACCTCTTTTTTTGTCTGTGGTAGAGCTCAGGGAGTGGCGGGTCTCAAACGAAACCATCTTTTCAACAAGAGCCTTCAGGTTATCTGCCGACACTTCGCCGACCATCTTATGGATTTCTTCGTCATGTGTGGCCGGTGCCTGTGCCGCGACGGTTTGGCTAAGGTATAGCCCTGCCAGCAGGCAAAGCGCCAGCAGTCGGGTGAACTTTGTTCTGTAAGTCATTGGTGTTAGGTGAGGTCGGTTAAGTGCTTAGTTGGTTAGATTTAGTTTCTAAATATAAGCAGCTTCAGGAAAGAATGAAAAGAAAGGCTGAGCCAAAGCATAGGCAGGCGAAGGTATAGCAGAGGAATCCAATTTGAGATGTAAATTTCCCAAGCGAACTCAAGGCGTATAGTTCAGCTGACAGCGCTCCCCCTCGAGTTTGTGTAGTTCCGCTTCGACAGCGATCCCGTGTTTGGCCTCGGTAAGCTCCGTTTGGTAGCGCTGCGCCAGTTCGCGGCGCTTGATGGCTTCCAGAAAACGCCGGGCATCCTCGCGGCTTTCCAGCGTGAGGCCAGGCACCTGCGTCGGTTTATCGTCGTCGCCTTTGGCTACCATGGTAAAGTATGAGGTATTGGTATGTTTGACGATGCCTGTCTTCACGTTCTCAGCAATCACCTTTATACCTACCATCAGCGACGTATTGCCCACATAGTTCACCGAGGCCAGCAGCGACACCAGCTCGCCCACCTCCACGGGTTGCAGGAAATGCACGCCGTCCACTGTTACGGTGACGCAGTAGTTGCCGGCGTGCTTGGCGGAGCAGGCGTAGGCTACTTTGTCCATGAGCGAGAGCAGGATGCCACCGTGTATCTTGCCGCCGAAGTTGGCGTAGCTCGGGATCATGAGCTCGGTCAGGGTGGTGCGGGAGTAGGAAACGGGGCGGAATGCAGGTATAGCCATGTGCTGTTTGTCGATTATGGCAAGGTATACGGGGCTGCTAGAAGAGGGGGTACGCTACTGCTGCAAATAAGGCGCCACTTCGGAGAGCTTAAACGAAACGGAAGCACCGTCTATGGAGAGGCATGCTTCAGGCAGGCCAAGCGAGGCATGAAAAACCAGCTGATCGTCTTCGAAGCCGATGTTCAGATCGTCATATCCAAACTCAGGTATAGATTCCACCATGGCAAAGCAGTCACTAAAGTCAGGGTCGCCTGAGAAGAGGTGGTACTCAGCCAGTACCCGTTGGTTGACTTGCCGGAGCAGATCGTTTCGTTTGTCGTTGAACAGCAATTCGTTTTTTACCGGCACGTATTCATCACCTTCCAACTTGTACAGGGCGTGCTCCCAGCTGTAGCGGCCTTTGTAGTCGGGCATGCCGGTGGCCACCGATTTGTAATTCTGGTAAGTGCAGGTTCTGACAATGATCGGATCTTCAGAGCCCGGGTTGTCCTCGTCTTTTTCCTCACACGAAGTAGTGGTATTTTCAGTCGTGGCCTGTGCTTCGGGCTCAGTTTCAGGAGAAGCTGCCGTGTCGGGTGCAGCCGCTATCGTTTCTTCTGCAGACTCGATCGTAATGCCGTTGGCCTCTGTCAGGCTCCGTTTGCTTTGCTCACAACCCAGGCACATGCTCAAGCACAGCACCGACGGGATTAAAAACGCAAGGTTTCTCATAAAATGAAAGCAGCAGATCAGGTATGGGGGCTACAAAAATACGACTTCTTTGACTACCTCATCACCCATGGCGCGGTTGAGGAGCTCTACCACCTTGCTTTTCGACATGTTGAGCTCGTGCTTGAGGGGGGCGGAGGTGAGGCGCACAAATAATTTCTGATCCCGGAAGTATAGCTCCTTCGTTTTCATGGCAATGGGCTTGCCCATGATCTCTTCCCATCGCTGTACCAAATCCACTTCGTTCAGCTTGCCTTGCAGCCGGTAGGCCTTCAGCAACCCTTTGATGCTGTCGCCGATGGTCTGCACGTCAGTCTTTCGCTTGGCAATCTCCTCTTTCTTCTTGTAGTAGCGCACGGGTGGTTGGTTTTTGTATAAGCGGGTTCGTTTTCACAGAGGCGTGTATTTCAGGCAAATTGCTGCCTTGTAAAAAACTTCCAGGGAGCTTTCCGTTTGGCTTTTAATTCCCTCTCGTAAAGCAGAGGCAAAAGTAATCATAAAGCTTCAGAGTTATAGCTTATACGCTGGGTATAAGTTATAAAGCCACGGCACTGCATTAAATTAACCCGCTTCTACTAGCTTTCGAAGCCACAGCGCTGGCAATTCTGCTCCCCCTTCAGCTTGCCTTGCGCATCTATTGTAAATTGGCAGCATTCCACGAACTTCTCTTTCAGCATTTCTTTCGCGCGGTGTACCCTCGACTTTGTGTTCGCAAGCGAAACCCCGAGCAGTTTGGCCACTTCCTGCTGCTTCCTGCCCTCCAGGTTGATCAACTCGATCACGTTCCGATACTTTTGGGGAAGTTCATGGATGAAGGAATCGAAACAGCAGTACATGTCCCTCGCCTCTGGCTCTGAGAGACTTTCAAGGGTTGTGTCTTGCAACTCAACCGACTGTCTGGTTTGCTTATAAAAATCTATAATCTGGTTTCTGGTGATCTGATAGGCCCAGGCCTGCACGCTGGAGTGATTTTTAAGGTGGGGGAGGTTGAGGTGGATCTTGATGAAAACCTCCTGCAGAATATCCTCTGCCTCCGCCTGATTTCTGACTCTTTTCAGAATAAAGCGGTAGAGATTCTCCCTCAGGCCATTCCAGATATGTAAAGTGTCTTTTTGCATTTCAAGTAATTTTAAAGAGAGGAGAGGTTGCCCCTCCTCTCTTTATACCTTGTTAACAGCAGTTTACGCAATTATCACATTCGCACTTGTCGCATGGGCACTGGCCTTCGGCACAGTTTACGCAATCGCAATTGCCACACTGGCAATCAGGACAGGTACAGCCTCCTTGTTTCTTTTCGGTTTCTTCGTTGAGCAGCATGATCGTCTTCATAAGATTGATTTTTAAATTTATCTGTGCTGTAGACTGCAAAAGCTCAAAAAGGATTCAAAGTTTTGGAGGTATAAAATTGTGCTGTCCGGAGTTCGGTAAAATACCCAACTCCCAGATAACATCAACCTAAGGAATAAAGTTGAAACCAACCGGCAACAATTACCCAATCAGCTTTACCGTGCCCTCCTTTACTTCAAACCTACGGATCTGGTCCGACAGGTTTTCGAGGATCTTATCAGTTCTTTCCAGGTGCGTGTCCGTCAAAAATATCTGGCCGAAGGTATGGGCGGCGACCATTTGCATGAGCTTGGTGATGCGTTTCTCGTCGAGGCGGTCGAAGATGTCGTCGAGGAGGAGGAGGGGCTTGTGGTGCTGACGCTCGGCCATCACCTCGAAGTGCGCTAGCTTCAGGGCGATGACATAGCTCTTCTGCTGGCCCTGTGAGCCGAAGCTTTTCACCGGGTTGCCGTCCATCAGGAACACGAAGTCGTCTTTGTGCGTGCCCACGGTGGTGCGCTGCAGGGCGCGGTCCTTCTGCTCGGCCTGCTCCAGCAGCTGCGCAAAGTTGGCCTCTGCCAGCTGACTTTTGTAAGTGAGCGTCACGGTTTCGTGGCTGTCGGAGATGTGGCGGTAGTGTTTCTGAAAAACCGGCTCAAAGCTCTCCAGAAAAGCCATACGCTCCCGGGCCAGTTGCTCGCCCAGCGGCACCAGCTGCTCGTTGAGGATGTGCAGGTAGTCGCGGTCGAAGTAGCGGCGCTCGGCAAACTGCTTGAGCAACGAGTTGCGCTGCTTGAGGACGTAGTTGTACTGAATCAGCTGCTCCAGGTAGGTGTGGTTGAGCTGCGAAATCAGGCTGTCGAAGTACTTGCGGCGCTCCTCGCTGCCCTCCCGGATCAGGTCGGTATCGTAAGGCGAGATCAGCACCACTGGGAAGCGGCCGATGTGGTCGCTCATCTTCTCATAGGCCACCTTGTTGTGCAGCACCGTTTTTTTCTGCCCTTGCTTCAGGCTGCAGGTCACGGTGTGCTTCTCACTGTCGATCTTAAAGCGGCCTTTCACCATAAAGTACTCCTCGCCCTGCTTGATGTTGAGGGCATCGGAGCTGTTGAAGGCACTGCGCGTCATGGACAGGTAATGGATAGCGTCGAGCAGGTTGGTCTTGCCGCTGCCGTTGTCGCCGATAAAGCAGTTTATGTGCGGCGAGAAACTAATGTTAGCGTCGTCGTAGTTCTTGAAAAACAGCAGACTTAGATTTTCGAGGAGCATTAGTTTCGTCTTTGATTTCTTTTTCCTTAATTTCGCATGCTAAAACCCGACAGTAAGCCGATTTGCCGTCCATTTTGGGCCGAATCTCGCTAAAAAAGCTGTAGGGACAACAATCACGTTACACAAATACTCATGGCTGATACGAAAGAAAAGGCAAAAGCGAAGTCGCAGAAAGCAAAGGTACAGGCTGAACCATCATTTTCAAAAGAGACCTATATGCGGTGGTACGAGTCGATGAAACTCATGCGCCGTTTTGAAGAAAAATCCGGGCAGCTGTATGGCCAGCAGAAGATCAAAGGCTTCTGCCACCTCTACATTGGCCAGGAGGCCTGTGTGGCCGGTGCGGCTACAGCGCTCACCAAAGACGACAAGTGGATTACCGCTTACCGTGACCACGCGCACCCGCTGGCGCTGGGCTCATCGCCAGGAGCGATTATGGCCGAAATGTTTGCAAAGGTGACCGGTTGCTCCAAAGGCAAAGGCGGCTCGATGCACATGTTCGACAAAGAGGTGAACTTCATGGGCGGCCACGGCATCGTGGGCGGCCAGGTGCCACTGGGCGCAGGTATAGCCTTTGCCGAGAAGTATAACAAGACCGGTAACGTGTGCATCTGCTACATGGGCGACGGTGCCGTTCGTCAGGGTGCCTTCCACGAGGCCCTGAACATGGCCATGACCTGGAAGCTGCCGGTTATTTTCGTGATCGAAAACAACGGCTACGCGATGGGTACATCCGTGACGCGTACCTCTAACGTGACAGAGCTTTACAAACTGGGCCTTGCGTTCGATATGCCATCGGAGCCGGTAGAGGCCATGAGCGTGGAGAATGTGCACGAGGCGGTGGCAAGAGCTGCCGAGCGTGCCCGCGCCGGTGAAGGACCGACCCTGCTGGAGTTCAGAACTTACCGCTACAAAGGTCACTCCATGTCTGACCCTGCCAAGTACAGAACCAAAGAAGAACTCGAAGACTACAAAGGCCGCGACTCGATAGAGTCTGTAAAAGCCACCATCATTAAAAATGGCTGGGCAACAGAAGAGGAGCTGGACGAGATCGACGAGCAGAAGAAGCAGATCGTGGCCGAGGCTGTGAAGTTTGCCGAAGAGTCTCCATACCCGGATCCTTCTGAGCTGTACACCGACATTTATGTGGAGCCGAACTATCCATACATAATGGACTAAATTCTAAATATTTAAAGATTAGGAATTAAAAAACATAAATTTGATGTTCTGGTCTTATGAGATTTGGAACGAATCGCTTTTAATTTCTATTTTTGAGTTCTTATTTCAATTAAACTAATGGCAAAAGAGACAGTAAAGAAGCACAGCGAGTTTGAGGAGCTGGTAGAGAGTCCGGAGGTGTTGGCTGAACGCCTGGCGCATTCGGAGGACTTTGTGAAGAAAAACAAAACCAAGCTGCTCGGTGTGTTTGCCGCCATTGCCGCTATTGTTGTTGCAGGTTTCCTGTATTATAACCACCGCACTACCCAGAACCAGGAGGCGCACGAAGCCATGTTCCAGGCTGTGTACTACTTTGAGGCCGACTCGCTGAACAAAGCCCTGAACGGCGACGGACAGTACGACGGTTTGCTGAGCATTGCGGATGAGTATAGCGGAACAGAGGCCGGCAACCTGGCCAAGTTCTATGCTGGCGTTGCTTTACTGAAGGAGGGAAACTTTGCCGAGGCACAGGCTCACTTAGAGGACTTCAAATCGGATGATTACCTGATGCAGGCGCGTGCTTACAGCCTGACGGGCGATGCCCTTTCTGAGCAAGGTAAGTACAAGGAAGCCGCTGACCTGTATAACAAAGCAGCCAGCCACAACAGCAACGCATACTTCTCACCACAGTACCTGATGAAGGCTGCCGTAGCTTACGAAGCTGCCAACGACTTCAAGGCTGCTGTCGGCATGTATGACAAGATCATCAAGGATTATGCGACGTCAGCTGAAGTAACCGATGCCAAAAAGTACAAGGCGCTTGCTGAGTCACTGGCCGGCACAGCTGCTGCCAAGTAAGATCCGATAGGCGAAGGCCTGGATATAAAAAGCGCTTTTGTCTTTCCGGCAAAAGCGCTTCTTTTTTTAGGCTAGCGGGGCATGGAACGTAAGCGCTATACCTTCTGTATGGCGTGGTGCTATACCTGCGAGTCAACAATTTAACAATTTAACCATCAGCAATTTAACACATGGCTACTTCTCTCAAAAACCTGAACGACTATAAGAAAGAGGGCTTCGGCGATATATCTGAAAAGAAATTTGGCATTGTAGTGGCGGACTGGCACCATGAGATAACGGATGTGCTGTGTGCAGGCGCTATTGATACCTTGCTGCAGCACGGAGCCAAAAAGGAGAACATTTTCCGCAACACCGTGCCGGGCAGCTTCGAGCTAACACTGGGTGCACAGTTCCTTGCCTTGCAGGAAGAGATCGACGCGGTGATCTGCATCGGCGTCGTGATCAAGGGTGACACCAAGCACGATGACTACATCAACCACGCGGTGGCGAATGGGCTTACCAATGTGTCGCTCAAGTTCAACAAGCCTGTTTCGTTTGGCCTGGTGACTACCAATACCCTGGAGCAGGCCCTGGACAGAGCCGGCGGCAAGCACGGCAACAAAGGCGTAGAGGCAGCCGCAGCAGCCATTCACATGCTTAGCTTCTAGGCTGAGAGCAGGTATAGAGGTATAACAAAAAGGCCCTTGCTAGTTGTAGCAAGGGCCTTTTTGTTATACAAGGGAATACAGGTATAGGCAGGTTAAAAATTATAGCCAATCGCTATACCTGGCCGAACGGCAAAACCGCCTCCCAAAAGCATGTCGCCGATGATACCTGTATCAAAGTCTTCCTCTGTCCCGACGTTCACCTTCAGATTGCCGCCATTGTAGCCGGCGCCCAAAAACACATCGAAGGTAAAGCCGCTGTTAAAGATCCATTGGTTACCGATGGCCACACCAGCTCCTATTGGCTTATAAGTGGCACTGTAGTCTCTTCCTTCTTCGTCCTGCTTCTCTGCTGTCAGTTTAAAGCTCCTGATACGGCCATAGCCTGCCACATACGGCCCCATGGGCGCTACCTTGTTTTCAGAGAAATAATACCGAAGCTCAGGCGTAAAACCGTATCCACTGAACTTGATATTAGAGATAGACACGCCTGTAACAGAAGCGCCAAGCTGGGCACTCAGGTTATCGGTGATGGCATATTCCAGAAAGCCAGAGCCCGTAAGTGCGAAAGCGCTCAACGGGTTTACCTTGATAACGGCCCTGTTCGGCTGTTGTGCTTGAGCCTGAGCCTGTTGAGCAGGTATAAAAAGAAGTGCCGCAGCGGCAAAAGCGAGTATTATTCTGTTTTTCATATATTGAAGCGAGTATATCGAACCTAATTGGGGCAGATCATGTTCAGGCTATCAGCAAGTTCCATTCCAGTATTGTCGCCAACCGGATAAATGAGCGGAAAGACAAAATTAAAATTAAAATAGAGAAGGCAGGTAGCAAATTATAGATATAACTTCTATTTTTGCACGAAATTTAGCTTAAATAATAATCTGAACATCAGCGTGGTTCGGTTTTTGGGTTTAAGTTTGAAGCAGTAAACTAAAACGCACCCTTTGCTGTTGAATAGGCACAAGCGCTAACACGACAGAGGGGCGGTTTTTTGAGAATCAAGACAAAAAGCTATAACCTAGTTCTAAGATAGTATAATGAACACAAACGAAGAGAGACAGCGGTATTCCCGTGAGGAATTGGCAGAATTTGAAGCAATCATCCAGGAGAAGCTGACGAATGCACGCAAGGAAGTGTCTTTTATCAAAGAGACCCTGAGCCGCAAAAACGACTCGGGCACCGATAACACGGCATCTCCAACCAAAGTACTGGAAGACGGAGCAGACACAGCGGAAAAGGAAAGCCTGAACCAGCTGGCATCGCGTCAGATGAAGTTTATCCAGCAGCTGGAGAATGCGTTGATTCGCATCAAAAACGGCACTTACGGTGTTTGCATCGTGACGGGCAAGCTGATCCCGAAAGAGCGTCTTCGTGCCGTGCCGCATACGCAGCATACCATCGAAGCCAAGCTTCAGCGTAACGACTAGTAAATTTTTACTTTGAATATACTGCAGAATCACATTCAGGCACTGGTATTTTGTGCCCAATCGCCAATAAGCATTGAAGAGGTGCAGCGCTGCCTGACGGAGTCGCTGCAAATGGAGGTGCTGGTGAGCGACGTGCTGGAGGCTATTGAGAATATCAATCAGCAGCTGGCCGAAGCTGGTTTTGCCTTTCAGATATATGCTATCGGGGGCGGTTACCAATTCCTGACCAAGCCGGAGTACCAGGAAACGGTAAGTACTTACCTGAAGCACAAGTCAAAAAAGAAATTGTCAGCGTCTTCTTTGGAGACGCTGGCAATTATTGCCTACAAGCAGCCGATCACCCGCACGGCGCTGGAGCAGATTCGTGGCGTGGGCTGCGACTACGCCATTCACAAACTACTAGAGAAAGAGCTTATCGAAATCAAGGGTAAAGCCGATACCATTGGGAGACCCGTACTGTACGGCACGTCTCAGAAGTTCATGGACTATTTCGGTATTAACCACATCAAGGACCTTCCACAGCTAAAGGATTTCGCCTCAGAAGAAAACATGATCGGCGAAATAGCCGACTAGCGAACCCCCATCATTCATTAGAGTATACTATTCTTACATATACTGCACACAAGGGTACAGTAGCGATACTGCATCGATAATAATTAGACAATGGCAACAGAAAACGAAAGACCTTCACGCGACGGCGAAGGCAGAAGATCGTCTGACAGAAATGAGTCAGGCAGACCGTACAACGACCGCGGCGAAAAGAAGATTTTTAACAGAAGAGATAAAGGCGAAGGAAGAGATGGCGGAGAGCGCCGCTCTTTCGGAAACGATAGAAGAGACGACCGCGGAGACCGCAAACCATACGGCGACCGCCGCGAAGGTGGCGAGCGCCGCAGCTTCGGTGGCGACAGAGAGCGCCGCGAGGGTGGCGAAAGAAAGTCGTACGGTGATCGTAGAGAAGGCGGCGAAGGCCGTTCTTTCGGAGGCGATCGCGAACGCAAATCATATGGTGACCGCAAGGAAGGTGGCGAAAGACGCTCTTTCGGTGGTGACCGTGAGCGCAAACCCTACGGCGACAGAAAAGAGGGTGGCGAACGCCGCTCTTTTGGAGGAGACCGGGAACGCAAGCCTTATGGCGACCGTAACGAAGGAGGCGAACGCAGATCCTATGGCGATCGCCGCGAGGGTGGTGAACGCAAAGAGGGCGGAGAGCGCCGCTTTGACTCTGAGCGTGGCGAGAGAAAATCCTTTAGCCGCGATAACAGAGAAGAAGGTGGTGAGCGCCGTTCATTCGGTGAAAATCGTGAAGAAAGAGGCGAACGCCGTTCGTATGGCAACGACCGTAGCGAAGGCGGAGAACGCAGGTCTTTCGGTGGCGACAGAGAGCGTAAATCTTATGGCGATCGTCGTGAAGGCGGCGACCGCGAGCGTAAACCATACGGCGACCGCCGCGAAGGTGGTGGCGACCGCAAGCAATACGGTGACAGAAGAGAGGGCGGTGAAGGCCGTTCTTTCGGAGGAGACCGGGAGCGCAAGCCTTATGGCGACCGCAGAGAAGGTGGTGAAAGAGAAGACCGCGGCGAGCGTCGCAGCTTCGGTGATCGTCGTGAAGGGGATGACCGTGGTGAGAGACGTTCTTTCGGAGGTGATCGCAGGGAAGGTGGTGAGCGCCGCAGCTTTGGTGATCGCAGAGAAGGAGGCGAACGTAAGTCATTCGACCGCAAAGACAAGTTCAGCAAAGGGGGCGAAGAGCGCCGTGGCCGTAGCTTCGACAGCAGCTCCGATTCAGAGCACAATCCGGAGACGCCGAACTACGACCTGCGTCGCTACAAAGACAATCCACGCATCAAGAAAACCAACCGCAAAGGCGAGGACGAGGACGGAAGCATCCGTTTGAACCGTTACATTGCCAATGCCGGTGTATGCTCCCGTCGTGAGGCGGACGAACTGATTCTGTCAGGCGAGATCAAGGTGAATGGTGAAGCAGTAACCGAAATGGGCTTCAAAGTACAGCCTTCTGACACCGTGACATACGGCAAGAAAGTGCTGAGCCGCGAGAAGATGGTTTACGTGCTGCTTAACAAGCCAAAAGACTTTATCACGACTACAGAAGACCCGGAAGGTCGCAAAACGGTGATGAGCCTGGTAGAGAAAGCCTCAAAAGAGCGCATCTTCCCGGTGGGTCGCCTGGACCGCAACACAACCGGTCTGCTGCTGTTCACTAACGACGGGGAACTGGCCCAGAAACTGACGCACCCATCCAACGAGATCAAGAAAATCTACCAGGTGGAGCTCGACAAGCCGATCACCAAGGACGATTTCCAGAAAGTGGTGGAAGGCGTGGAACTGGAGGACGGCAAAGCGATGGTAGACGACGTGGCCATGCTGGGCGACTCGAAGAAGTTCCTCGGACTGGAGATCCACATCGGACGCAACCGCATTGTTCGCCGTATTTTTGAGCACCTGGGCTATGACGTAGTAACGCTGGACCGCGTGCAGTACGCCGGCCTGACCAAGAAGGACTTGCCACGCAGCGAGTGGCGTTACCTGTCTGAGAAAGAAGTGATTCGCCTGAAATACTTTATGTAAGCACATGCGCAGCATCGCCATTGACATAGGCAATACGGGAGGCAAGTACGGCGTCTTTGAAGAAGACGCCCTTGTCTCGCAAGGCAGTTTTAAAGAACAGGAGGGATTGCCGCAAGCGGTAGCGTCCCAAACCTTTGACCATGCCATTATTGCCACTGTGAGTGGTGGTGCAGTAGAACAAATAAAAGCAGGGCTGTCAGTGTCCGGAAGCATCATCGAGCTTTCGGCGCAGACAGCTCTGCCTGTTTCTAACGATTACAAGACGCCCGCAACACTGGGTGCCGACCGCATCGCAGCCGCTGTGGCAGCTAATTATTTCTTCCCCGGGCGCAACTGCCTCACGATTGATGCAGGCACGGCCATCACTTATGACTTTATAAATGAGCGTGGCCATTACCGGGGTGGAGGTATAGCTCCCGGCATCCAAATGAAATTCAAGGCTCTGCATAATTTTACGGGCCGCCTTCCGTTAATACAAGGAATCCACGAAAATTTTCCTTTGATCGGCCAGACCACACAAGAGTCGCTGGAGAGCGGTGTGCTGGGTGGTACGGTGGCAGAAGTGGAGGGTATAATCAGCGCTTACCGGCAAAAATCAGATAAACTGGTGGTTATACTTTGTGGAGGAGACGCAGGATTTTTTGAAAGTACCGTAAAACACCCCATCTTTGTAATTCCTGAACTGGTCCTGATTGGACTGCAAAGAATATTAAGACATAATGTATAAAACGCTCCGTTTACTTATTTGCGCATCCGTGCTGTGCCTGGCGCAGGGCGTGCAGGCGCAAAGCATCGGTAACTCGCCTTACTCCCGCTACGGATTAGGAGAACTTAACACAAACTTAGGCAATCTGCGTACGGCAGGTATGGGCGATGTGGGCGTAAGCACTGGGAACAGCTTTCATTCCAACACAGCCAACCCGGCACTCCTATACTACAACAGCATCACTGTGTTTGATGTCGGCATAACCGGCAGGTATAAAACCCTAAAGAATGCCAACCAATCGCAGCGCGACGGCGACGCCAACCTGACTTATCTGACCCTGGGCGTGCCTATCAGCAAGCGTTGGAGCTCTGCGCTCAGCTTAAGACCTTACAGCTCGGTTGAATATAACATCACAAACATGGGTTCTTTGCCGAACAGGCAGGAGGCTGTGGTAATCAGCGAATACAGTGGCGAAGGCGGCATCTCAGAACTCTACTTTGGGCACGGTGTCCGGATTGCGGACGGCCTGACAATTGGCGCCAGCGCCTCATACCTGTTCGGCACTATCTCGCAGGAGTCTTCTTCTATCGTAGCAGATACCTCGATCAGCAACGCCTCGCTGGAGCGGGTGGCCTACGTAGAGCGCACCCGGTATTCCGATTTTATTTTCAGGGGTGGCGCCAACTACCGCAAGAAGATCGCTGATAAGGCCTTTGTGAGCGCAGGGGCAGTTTACGCACTGGGCGCCGATCTAAATGCGAAGCGCAACTCAGCTTACGAGCGCCGCGACTTGGGTGATGGCCTTAAGGGAGCGCCGATGCTGCCAGACAGTGTTAAATCCTCGGTGAATGTTCCGCCAAGCCTGAGCGCCTCCATCAGCTACGACAATGGCTCTAACCTGACCATTGGCACGGAGTTTATGACGCAGGACTGGTCAGACTACCGCAACCTGGACGGAGAGCAGGAACTGGGCAAGAGCTACAAGATTGGTTTTGGAACTGAGTACACGCCAAATCCTACCGCCATCGACAGCTACTTTAAGCGTGTTACGTACCGGGGTGGCCTGCGCTATGGTCAGAGCCCGTACATAGTTAACGGCGAGAACATCAAGGATATGGCCGTTACGGGTGGTGCAACATTGCCAATTGGACGGGGTAATTACTTTGAGCCGCCCTTCCAGCTGAACGTGATGATGGGCTATGGCAAGAGGGGCACAACCGACAATGGCCTGATCGCCGAAAACTACTTTCAGTTCGGTGCAGGCGTGACCGTCAACACCCGCTGGTTTGTAAAACGCAGAATAGAGTAAACTATTCTGACTTTAAAAGCATTATTAAAACAGGCCGTTCTGACGACGGTCTTTTTTAATTTTTAGTATCTTCACTTTCGATAAGGATAAAAAGCATGCCGAGATCTATTTTTTCAGTGCTGATCGCCTTGCTAGCCCTACTGGCGGCAGGCTGCGGAACAGACCTGAAAGACCCGGACCAGGAGAAAAAATACGAAGGCCCGTTTCGGGAGACAGCCAATGTGCTGACGCTCTACAGCGACTCGGCCAGGGTAATGGTCAGGCTGCAGACCCCGATGCAGGAGGACTACGAAAATGGCGATGTAGTTTTCCCGGATGGCATTGATGTGGAGTTTCTGGAAGAAGGGGAGACGGTGACGTCGACGCTTCGGGCCAACTACGGCAAGCAGGAGCGCAACAAGGACCTATACCTGGTGCGGGGCAACGTGATCGTGCACAACCTGCAGAAGCAGGAAAAGCTCGAAACCGAAGAACTCTACTGGAACAAAGCCAAAGCCCAGATCTACACAGACAAGTTTGTGAAGATTACGACGCCTGAGGAGATCCTGATGGGGCACGGCCTGGAGGCAAACCAGGACTTTAGCAATTATAGAATCAAAAAAGTGACGGGCGTATTCAGCCTGAAAGAATAATGAGCCAAAAACTGGTTAATACTATTTTATTGTCGCTGGCCTTTGTGGCCATGGTAGTCGGCGTGCACAGAAGCATTCAGGAGTCTGATATAGCTGGCAATTACTGGATTTACATGATCGGGTTCATGCTCTACATCGTGTACCATTACCGCAAGAAGAAACAGACTGAGTAGTCTGTAACATCTTATGATAGACCCCGACCAGATACTGCTATTAATTCTTGCACTGCTGTCCTGCGCCTTTTTCGCAGGTATAGAAATCGCCTTTATGGCAGCGAATAAACTGCAGATAGAGCTCGACGAGAAAAATAACGTCCTCTCCGGGCGCATTCTCACGTACCTGATGCGACACCCCGCCCAGCTGATGGGCACCACGCTGATTGGCTACGCTCTTTCGCTGGTGCTCTACGGCTTCGTGATAGCGGGCATCCTCTATACCTTGTTCCAGGCCTTTCTGCCCGGGGCTTTGCAACTGGCGCCGCTCATCTTGGTGCTGCAGGTGCTGTTTGCCTCGGTCTTCGTGCTGCTCACCGCCGAGTTTCTTCCCCGCAGCCTCTTTGCCATTAACCCCAACCGCATGCTCGACGTGCTGGCTATACCGATGCTGGTGCTCTATTACGTGCTATACCCGGTTGTCATCCTGTTGATGAGGCTGAGCAAATGGATTGCCGAGCGTGTGCTCAAGATCGAGTTCTCGGACGAGCACCCGGTGTTTGGGGTGACAGACCTGAACGCCTTCATCAAAAATAGGCTATACCACCCGGTAGAGGAAGGAGCCCCGGAAGTGAATCAGGAAATATTTCATAATGCGCTCGAGTTTAAGAAAGTGCGTGTGAAAGAATGCATGGTGCCGCGTACGGAGGTGGAGGCCGTAGAGGTAAATGAGCCGGTAGAGCTGCTGCGCGACACCTTCATCAAAACCGGGCATTCCAAGATACTGGTGTACGAAGACTCCATCGACAACATCATCGGGTACTGCCACCAGTTGGCCATGTTCCAGCAGCCACGCCACATCCGCGAGATCTTGTCGCCGGTGAGCCTGGTGCCGGAGAGTATGCTGGCCAGTGAGTTGTTTTTGCGTTTCGGCACAGAGCACCGTACCGTGGCGGTGGTGGTGGATGAGTTCGGCGGAACGTCCGGTATCGTAACCGTGGAGGACGTGATCGAGGAGATCGTAGGGGAGATACAGGACGAATACGACTACGAAGCGCTGCTCGAGCAGGTGTTCCCGGCCAAGGACCTCTACCTGCTGAGCGCCCGCCACGAGATCGACTACCTCAACGACAAATACGAGCTCCACCTGCCTGAGGGGGATTACGAGACATTGGGCGGACTTATCTTCTCGGTACTGGGCGAAATACCCAAGCCGGGCGATGTGGTGGAGCTGCGTCCCTTTACGGTTACCATCCTCTCGATGGATGATAACCGCATCAACGCCGTGAAGCTCTTCAAAGACCCAGACTTACAGGCAGATGGCGTATTTTAAACAGATGTGCACAAAATTTTGAATTTTTGCACGATTAACCTTATTTTGCACATCCTTTATCATTCGTATAACACATGGCATTAATTAACAAGATTAGAGAAAAGTCGGGTTGGGCTGTTGGCGCTATCGCCATTGGACTTGGCGTATTTGTAGTAGGCGGCGACCTATTAGGGCCAAACTCCAGACTTTTGGGTAACGATGCGACTACCGTAGGCGAAATAGCCGGTGAGGAAATTGACTACCAGCGCTTCGATATGGTGTTTCAGCAGATCAAAGCCCAGTACGAAGGACAGGTACAGCGTGCTGCCACAGAGAGCGAAATGGCTATGATGCGTGAGCAGGCCTGGAACCAGCTAATCTTCCAGATTGCCTTGCAGAAAGAGTATGACCGTCTGGGCATCGAGGTGTCAGAAGAAGAACTGGCCGACATGGTGCAGGGTAACAACATACACCCTTCAGTGCGCCAGGCATTCACTAACCCGCAAACAGGCGAGTTTGACCGTGCCCAAGTTGTTCAGTACCTGCAGAGCCTGGACCAGACCGGTGGCCGCCCGATGTGGGTTAACTTCGAGCAGAGCATTCTCAACGACCGCATCCAGACCAAGTACAGCAACCTGCTCACCAAGTCGGTGTACGTAACAACGGCTGAAGCAAAGAAACACTTCGATGCGCAGAACACGATGGCCGACATGAAAGTGTTGTACATCCCTTACTTTTCGATCGCTGACTCTGCTGTGAGCGTAACAGACGCGCAGCTGAAAGACTACTACAACCGCAACAAAGAGCTTTACAAAGTAGAGGATGGTCGTACAGTAGAGTTTGTGACCGTTCCGGTGGCTGCTTCTACCGATGACATGAACTACTTCCAGGAAGAGTTGAAAGACATGACAGAGCAGTTCGCGGCATCGACCAACGACTCTGCTTTTGTGAACACGCACTCAGACGTGCCATACGACGGCACGTACCTGCACACAGCAGAGTTGCCTGAGCAACTGCACAAAATCGCACCGCTGGAAGAAGGCAAGGTATACGGCCCTTACAACGACGGCGATACCTATGCGCTGTACAAGATCATGGACATTAAGGACGGCAGCACAAACACTGCTCGTGCCAGCCACATCCTGATCAAGCCGGAGAACGACTCACCGGAGGCGAAGCAGGCTGCCCTTGCCAAAGCAAAAGACATTCATGCGCAGATCAAGAACGGTGCTGACTTTGCTGCTCTGGCGGCACAGCATGGTTCTGACGGTACTGCGTCAGTAGGTGGTGACCTGGGTTACTTCACAGAAGGCCGCATGGTGCCAGCATTCGAGAAGGCCGTGTTTGGCGCTTCTGCCGAAGGCCTGCTGCCTACCCCTGTTGAAACAGAGTATGGCTACCACATCATTAAAGTAACGGCTCCTAAGTCGAAGCGTACTTACAAAGTGGCTGCTGTGCAGCGCGCACTGGACGCAAGCGACGCCACCCGCGACCAGGCCTATGCAATGGCTGACGAACTGGCCGGCACAAGTGGCTCAACTCAGGAGTTCAGAGAGAACGTGAAGAAAAATGAAGCCCTTTCTATTGAAGAGGCGCCGAACGTAGGTAAAAACAACGTGCTGGTAGGTAACCTGAGCAACGCCAGAGAACTGGTGCGCTGGGCTTACTCAAAAGACACTTCGGTGGGTGATGTATCGCCTGTGTTCGAAATTAACGACCAGTACGTGATCGCTACCCTGACTGGCAAGCGTGAAGCGGGCTACGCCAAGTTGGAGGATGTGAAAGAAGAGCTGACCGCAGCCGTTCGTAACGAGGTGAAGGCACAGCAGATCATGGATAAGCTGAAAGGTGCTACAGGTTCAATCGATCAGATCGCGGCTAACTACGGTCCGGATGCGATTGTAAGAGACGCCGAGGAAGTATCGCTTGCCTCTGGTGCTATACCTGGCCTTGGCCTGGAGCCAGTGGCGATCGGCAGTGCCTTTGGCTTGAAGCCAGGCAGCCGTACTGCCCCGATCGAAGGACAGGGCGGTGTGGTGATGGTAGAGCTGATCAACCTGACCAAAGCGCCGGATGCACAGGATCTTTCTGGCGTGAAAGCACAACTGGCCAACACCCGCTCTTCGCGTGTAGAAACCAACGCATTTGAGGCGATCAAAGAGAAAGCCGATATCAAAGACAACCGCGTAAGATTCTTCTAAGAACTGCACGACAGGTATAGGAAAAGGGCTGCCCCATTAGGAGCGGCCCTTTTCTGTTTATGGCTGAACCGAAATTATTGGCTATCTTCATTTTCGGGAGCCAAGTCCATATCAAAAAGCCCGTCTACACGTTGTAATAGATGATGTTTATACCTGCCTATACCTATTTACTACGCCTGCTGTTTGTGCTCCTGTTTGTGGTGCTGGCAGCGCCTTTTACCATGGCGCAGACCCAGGAGCTGGCGCTGGCACGCGAGTACCTCAGCAAAGGCGAGTACCAGAAAGCGGAGGCCATCTACAGCAAGCTGATCGACGACCAGCGCCTTTTCTCTGTCGTGTACCCCGACTACCTGAAAACCCTGCTGGCGCAGAACAACCACAAAGATGCTGAGAAGTTGGTGAAGCGCACCATCAAGCGCTACCCCGGCCAAATTAGCTACAACGTTGACTTAGGTATAGTGTACCAGGCTGCCGGCGACAAAGCAGCGGCCGAGAAGCATTTCGACAAACTGATCGCGCAGCTAAAGCAAGAGGAGGTGATTGTGGCAGCCAGCGTGTTTGTGCAGCACGAGTTGTTTGACTATGCTGAGAAAGCTTACCTGCGCGGGCGTGAGCTCAGCAAAAATCCCTATGAGCACAACCGTTCGCTTATCGCGCTCTATACCTTCCGCCAAAAGCACGAAAGCCTGATAGGGGAGGCACTCAACCTGCTGCAGGAAAATGAAAGTGAGCTCATCTATGTGCAGAACATGCTGCAGAACAGCATGCAGGACGAAAAGACGATGAATGCGCTGGAAAAGGAACTGATAACGCGGGTGCAGCAATATCCAGATCTGCTGGCTTATAACGAACTGCTGATCTGGCTCTACATCCAGCGCCGTGACTTCTATAGCGCCCTGCTGCAAGCCCGCTCCGTGGACAAACGCACCCGAAGCGGCGGTACCCGTGTGATGGAACTGGGTGCCATCAGTGCCCGCAACCAGGATTACCAGGGCGCCATTGAAGCCTACGAGTACATCATCAAAGAGTATCCGGATGGCCCCTACTACCTGATTGCCCGGCAGCGGCTGATACACGCCCGTGAGGAGCAGGTGGAGAACACCTTCCCGGTTGACCTGGATAAGATCAGGACGCTGATATCAGACTACGAAGCACTGTTGGCCGAGGTGGGACGCAATGACCAGACGGTGGAGGTGCTGCAGCACATGGCCAACCTGTATGCTTTTCACCTGGATGAAAAAGACAAAGCCATCGCCTTGTTGCAGGAAGCGATCGCCGTGCCGCGGGCCAAGGCCGACTTTGTGGCCGAGAGCAAACTTACGCTGGGTGACATCTACCTGCTGAAGGGGGAGCCCTGGGAGTCGACCTTACTGTACTCGCAGGTGGAGAAGTCGCACAAAGAAACGCCGATCGGGCATGAGGCCAAGCTGCGCAATGCCCGCCTCAACTACTACAAAGGCGACTTTGAGTTGGCCCAGGCCCATCTCGACATCCTGAAACTGGCCACCAGCCGCGAGATCGCCAACGACGCCATGGACCTGAGCCTGCTCATCACCGATAACACCGGTCTGGACACATCTACTGTAGCGATGGAGGAATATGCGGCCATCGAGCTGCTCGTTTTCCAGAACAAGCTGGATGAGGCGCAAAAGAGGCTGGATGCCATGCTGCAGAAATTTCCGGGCCACAGCCTGACCGACGAGATTTACTTCCAGAAGGCGACGATTTACGAGCGCACCGGTGCGTTTGACAAGGCCATTGCCAGTCTGGAGAAAGTGGTCAGCGCTCCTGCCGATATACTGAGTGATGATGCGCTGTATAAGATGGCCTACATTTATGAGGAGAACCTGAAAAATAACCAGAAGGCACAGGAGCTATACAACGAGTTTCTGGTGAAGCACCAAGGCAGCATTTATGTGGCTGAAGCCCGTAAGCGTTTCCGCAACCTGCGCGGCGATGCGCCCGTCGTGAACTGACAGGTATAGCGCTCAGTCGCAAAAGCTATACTTCCAGCTGTTTAGCCCGGATTCACACAGGCCCACAAGCTCCCATCCACCCGGTGTACGCCTAATGGGGCGTGCTTTAAAAATCTTTGCGAAAGGTATAAACTTTGTTCTGCTCTACATCCTAAGCAAAGAAAAGGAACAGGAACAGGATGAAAATAAGGAAGAATCCATACATGATCAGGTCGAGCGAGTAGTTCTTATACTGCTCATAAATTTCTCTAAGTCGTTTCATGATCTGGTGAATTGTATGACTGCAAATTACAAAAAATAGCGCAAAGGTGCTGTGTTATGGGATGCGGCCGACCCAAATCCTGCTTAAATTGACTAACTTTGCAGCCGGGATTATTTGTGAAGCAGCATATGGAGAAAAGGTGGGTATATAACGAAAGCGTTGCGCCAGCGATGATCAATCAATTGGCCGAATCGCTCCGGATCAGCACCACGCTGGCCGACGTACTGTGCCAGCGCTCTATCTGCACGTACGAGGAAGCCAAAGCGTTTTTCCGACCTAGCCTGCTCGACCTGCACGACCCCTTCCTGATGAAGGACATGCACCGCGCCGTCGACCGGCTGGCTGAAGCGCTTCACCGCTCCGAGCGGATACTGGTCTACGGTGACTACGACGTAGACGGAACCACCTCTGTGTCGCTCATGTACAGCTTCCTGCTTCCGCTCACCCAACCCGGCCAGGTCGAATATTATATCCCGGACAGGTATAAGGAAGGCTACGGCGTCTCCACACAAGGTATAGATTACGCCAAAGAGCAGGGCTTCACACTTATCATCAGCCTCGACTGCGGCATCAAATCGGCCGACAAGGTAGCCTATGCCAAGACGCTGGGTATAGACTTCATCATCTGCGACCACCACTTGCCCGACGAGGACATTCCGCAGGCCGTGGCGGTGCTGGACCCGAAGCAGATCGACTGTCCCTACCCCTACAAAGAACTGTCAGGTTGTGGCGTTGGCTTTAAGCTGGCGCAGGCTTTTTGCATTCAACAGGGCATTCCGCAAGAAGAAACTTTTAAGCTGCTCGACTTGCTGGTGGTGAGTATTGCTGCCGATATTGTGCCGATCACGGGTGAGAACCGTATCCTGGCATACTTTGGTCTGCAACTGATCAACGGACCAGGCCCGCTGCGCCCGGGGCTCGAAGCACTGAAGGAACTGGCAGGTATAAGCGGCGAAATGGACATCACCAGTGTTGTGTTCGGCTTTGCGCCCCGCATCAACGCGGCAGGTCGTATGGGCGATGCGAAGCGCTCTGTGCGCATGCTGCTGGCCCAGACGAAGGTAGAGGCCTTTGAGATGGCCGACATCATCAACGAGTCCAACAAAGAGCGCCGCGACAAAGACTCCAACATCACCAAAGAGGCGCTGCAGATGATTGCCGAGGACGAGTTTCTGCGCAACGCCAACTCGACGGTACTCTATAAAGAAAACTGGCACAAAGGCGTGATCGGTATCGTGGCTTCACGCTGCATCGACCATTACTACCGGCCTACCATCATCCTCACGCAGTCCAACGGCAAGGCGTCTGGCTCGGCCCGTTCGGTGCATGGTTTCAACGTGCACGACGCCATCGAAAGCTGCTCCGACCTGCTCGATCAGTTCGGAGGCCATATGTACGCAGCCGGCCTTACGCTGCCCGTGGAAAACGTGCCTGCTTTCCGGCAGCGTTTTGAAGAGGTGGTGGCCCGCACGATCACCGAAGACCAGAAGATCCCGCAAATAGAGGTAGACGCCAAGATCAGGCTCAACCAGATCACCCCGAATTTCTACAAGATCATAAAGCAGATGGAGCCTTTCGGGCCGGGCAACATGAAGCCCGTGTTTGTGTCGGAGTGCGTGTACGATACGGGGAGCGTGCGTGTGGTCGGCGACAGCCACCTGAAGCTGCGCCTGACGCAGGACGGCTTTTATGACATTGACGCCATTGGCTTCGGCTTTGGCGACTTCTTCCGGCACATTTCCAAAGGGATACCTTTCGATGTCTGCTATACTGTAGAAGAGAACGAGTACAGGGGGAACGTGACGCTGCAGCTGCGCATCAAGGACATCCGGATGCTGAAATAGTAACTGAAATGTCTGTTACAGCTCTTGTGCAAGGCGTTAAGTCTGTCGCTAAAAGGAGTAACCATACAAAAGGATAAGGCAAAGCGTGCACAATCCTATACCTAGCAACCCCAGCTTGATGTGCCGGCTCCTGTAGGCCAGATAGCCCAGCAAAACACCCAGCGCCTCCACTGTAAACAAAACAACCCGCAGCGGGAGGCTCATGGTGTAAACAGAAGCCATGTGCAGCATCTCACCTGTATCCACCTGGCTTTCTTCTGCCTGAAGGTAGAAATAGGTGATCACAATCAGACCGACCAGGCCGATTAACACAGAAGCGACTCCCATTTTCATATACCTAGGATTACGCACAAGTAGCAAAAATGAATGAAGCGAGCCCTACAGTTGCAGGGCTCGCTTCATTCATGGGGTGTTAAGGTTGTTCGGTGTTGCTCGCCAGAAGCTTTACGGCGGGCAGCTGCTCCAGTTCCGCCAGGATTATTTTCTCCGGGTATGGCGTCAGCTTCGGTGGCACGCACATTAGGTTCAGGCTGTTGAGGTCGCCTGCAAAGTAGTTAAGATCGATCGCCGCATTCACGCCGGACAGCCTGCCCGTATCGGTATACTGCCAGAAAAGCCATTTGTCTTCGTGGTGAATGTCGGGCTCGATGGTGTTGTAGCGGGCAATCCAGAAATGGTAGTCCTTGAAGTGCCCCTGCAGCCAGCGGCGGTAGAAATTCTGATTGGTATAGATAATCGGCTTTACGCCATAGTGTGCAGTCACGGCTTCCAGCCAGATGCGCATGTTCTTTCGCATGTCGGCAGGGGAGGTATGCTTTTCAATCACTTCCACATCCAGCACCGGAGGCAAATCGCCTTCGTGCAGCTCCACCGTGTTGATGAACATTTCGATCTGGCCCTGCACCGGGGCGGCAGGTATAAAGAAATGATAGGCGCCCCGTTTGATGCCCACGCGCTTTGTTTCGGCCCAGTTGCGGGCAAAGTATGGGTCCAGCCTATAATCGTCCTGCGTTGCCTTTACGAATGCAAACGTTACGTCAGCATCGCGCACCTGCTCCCAGTCCACCTCCTTCTGCCACTTGGACACGTCGATGCCCTTCAGGCTCGAAGAAGTGATCAACGCTGTCTTGGTAGTAGCACTTGTATTTTTGGCAGTAGTGCCGTTGTTTTTTGCATTATCGGACTCTCCGGAAGGAAACCCGGTAAACATGAACGAAAGCAATAAGCCGGAGTAAGCCACCTTGTGGACGGCCATGTAAAGTAAAGAAAACATCATAAAGGCTGGTTAATCGGAATTCCAAACTAATAAGAAGACGCGACACTAACAACAGTGTGCCCGGAATAATTTCATTTCTAAAATTAGATTTTCTGAATATAAGGTCAGGTATACCTGCTGTTATACCCGCCAGGTATAGGTATAAAACTTGGCAGGATTACTGCATTGCAGGACGGGTCTAGAATGCGTAAATTAGCCCGATGATATTAAGAGCCGAACATCTATATAAAAAATATAAGTCGCGCATGGTCGTGAACGACGTGAGCGTGGAAGTGAACCAGGGTGAGATTGTGGGTTTGCTGGGACCGAACGGTGCCGGTAAAACCACCTCGTTCTACATGATCGTGGGGCTGGTGAAACCGAACCAGGGCCGTATTTTCCTCGATCAGGAAGATATAACCGACCTGCCCATGTACAAGCGTGCCAAGCGCGGCGTGGGCTACCTGGCGCAGGAAGCTTCGGTGTTCCGGCAGCTGACGGTGGAGGAGAACATCCTGGCCCCGCTGGAAATGACCAACCGCCCCAGGAAAGAGCAGCTCGAAAAGGTTGAGGAACTACTGGAAGAGTTTTCGCTCACGCACGTGCGGAAAAACAAAGGCATTGTACTTTCAGGAGGTGAGCGCCGCCGCACCGAGATCGCCCGCGCCTTGGCTGTCGACCCCAAGTTCGTGCTGCTCGATGAGCCCTTCGCCGGCGTAGACCCGATTGCCGTGGAGGAAATCCAGAGCATCGTGGCCAAGCTCAAGAGCAAAAATATCGGCATCCTGATCACCGACCACAACGTAAACGAAACCCTTTCCATTACCGATCGCGCCTACCTGCTGTTCGAGGGCAAAATCCTGAAGTCAGGTACCGCCGAGGAACTCGCCGCCGACGAACAGGTGCGCCGCGTATACCTGGGCAAGCACTTTGAGTTGAAGAGGAAAGTTTAGGTTAAATTGTTGAATGGTTAAATGGTTGTTCGAAGAGAGATGGAAGAGAAAAAATATCTTAAATTAAACGACATTGAAGCCTACAAGATCAGTTTTGCATTAAGTAATCATATCTGGGACATTGTGATAGCCTGGAGCCACTTTCCTCAAAACACGGTGGGGCAGCAGTATGCTACGGCAGCAGATAGTATCTCAGCCAATATTGCGGAGGGGTTTGGCAGGTATGGGAAAAAAGACAAAATAAAGTTTTACCGCTATGCACAGGGCTCCATGTACGAATCGTTTAATTGGACCGAGAAAGCAAGAGTACGTAAGCTGATTACTGAGGAGCAGTACCAGTACATATTAGGTGAGTTGAAAAAGCCGCCAATAGCCATCAACAGCCTAATAAAGTGGACAAACAACAATTTAACCATTTAACAATTTAGCCTTCAGCCTTTGGAGATCATCAATTCTATCGTGACGTGGGTGATGAAGAAGCGGATTCATGACATTGATCTGTTTCGGAAGTACCCGCATGAAGTGCAGAACGAGCTGTTTCAGAACCTGATCAGCACAGCGAAGGGCACGGAGTTTGGCAAGAAGTATGGCTTCGGCGATATCAAGTCGGTGAAGACCTTTCAGGAGCGGGTGCCGATTGCTGCTTACGAAGACTTGTACCCCTACATTGAGCGCGTGATGAAGGGCGAGCAGAATGTGCTGTGGCCAAGTAAGATCGAGTGGTTTGCCAAATCGTCGGGTACCACCAACGCCCGCAGCAAGTTTATACCTGTCAGCCCGGAGTCGCTGGAGGACTGCCACTACAAGGGTGGCAAGGACATGCTGTCGCTCTACGTCAACAACTACCCTGACACCAAGCTTTTCACGGGTAAGGGCCTCTCCATCGGGGGCAGCCACCATCCCAACGAGTTCAACGCCAAAACCTCCTGTGGCGACGTGTCGGCGGTGATCATGCAGAACCTACCGATCTGGGCCGAGGCCATGCGCACGCCACCGCTCAAAGTGGCCCTCATGGACAAGTGGGAGGAGAAGATCGAGAAGATGGTGGAAGTGACCGTGCCCGAGAACGTGACCAGCCTGAGCGGCGTCCCTACCTGGACCTACGTGCTGCTGAAACGCATTCTGGAGGTGACGGGCAAGCAAAACATCCTGGAGGTATGGCCGAATCTGGAGCTTTTTACGCACGGGGCTGTTGCCTTTGGACCTTACCGGCAGCTGTTCAGGGAGATCATACCTTCCGATAAGATGCGCTACCTGGAGGTATACAATGCCTCGGAGGGCTTTTTCGGAATACAGGACCAGCGCGACACCGAAGACGAAATGCTGCTCATGCTGGACTACGGTGTGTACTACGAGTTTATCCCGATGGACCAGTTTGATGAGGAGAATCCCGCAACGCTAACGCTGGACCAGGTGGAGTTGGGCAAGAATTACGCCATCGTGATTTCGACCAACGCCGGTTTGTGGCGCTACAAGATCGGCGACACGGTGCGCTTCACCAACCTCAGCCCATACCGCATCAAGATATCCGGTCGCACGAAGCACTTTATCAACGCTTTTGGCGAAGAGGTGATCGTGGAGAACGCCGAAGTAGCCATCACCAGGGCCTGCGAAGCCACTGGTGCGATCATCTCCAACTTCACAGCCGCACCTGTGTACATGGAGAGCGGCAAGCGTGGCGGTCACGAATGGCTGATTGAGTTCGAGAAAGAACCCGATAGTTTGCCCCGTTTCACCCAGGTGCTCGATGAGACCCTGCGTGAGATCAACTCCGACTACGACGCCAAGCGCCAGAATGACATCGCCCTGCAGGAGCCCATCGTGCATGCTGCCCCGAAAGGCACTTTCATGAACTGGCTCAGCAAAAAAGGAAAGCTCGGAGGCCAGCACAAAGTGCCAAGACTCAGCAATACCCGCGAGTACCTGGAGGAGATCTTAAATTTAGTAGAGAGTTAAAAATTATAGAAAAGTATCTAAAGCCCCTGCAGCTATACCTGCAGGGGCTTTTTCATGTGAAGTGAAATTAGATTATGCTACTCTATTTTTATTTTTGATATTTAGAGTGATAAGCGATTCAACCACTTAAGCACCAGCTACATGAAAGCAAAATCTTATACCCTCAACCAGTTCGGGAAAGTCATCACAATGCTGCTGGTAGCCGTCAGCCTCACGTTCACAGCCTGCGAAAAGGAGGAAGGGGAGGTGATACAAGATATTGCGATCGAGCTCACCTTCAAAGATTCCGCTGGTAATGATCTGTTGGATGCAAAAAATCCCCATGCCTTTTCTACCAACAACATAGACCTGTACTACCTGACTAACGGAAAGCAGGAGCGCGTCTTTGATGGGAAAATGGATTATCCGAAGCAGTTCTTTGTGTTTCAGACCGGAAGCCAACATGTCATGCGGCTTTTCCCCAGCCTCGATGAAGAGAATATGCGAACGCAGACTTACCTTAAGCTTAATGAAACAGATACCGACACGATATCCTGTATTATAAAAAGGTGGGGGAAAAGCAACCAGTCTGTTGCCGTAACCAAGGTATGGTATAACAATGAACTGGTATGGGAAGGAGCGGGGCCAAGGTATGTGGAGATCGTGAAATAAGGCGCCGGCTCAGCGTGTCATTTCGGGCGGCAGCGAGAAATCAGGAATAGTGAGTCGTTACGACTCCAGATTTCTCACCAGCGTTCGAAATAACATTAAAAAACGCCCGGCAGTCTATACCTGCCGGGCGTTTTTGTCTTTAAGCTATACTCAGGTATAACGGCTATTTAAGCAAACCATATAAGGTCACGAACACTGCGAAACCCAAGACGAACAGCAGAACCAAATTTAGGTATAACGGCACCGTCTTGCCTTTCACCTTTTTATAGTCAAAGCCTTGACCATTCAGTACCATAAACAGAATAAGGTTGATGATGGTCAACACCCTGTTCACGGCGTTCCAGGTAGGCTTGATTTCTAAAGTCATGGTACAGCTTTAAGGTATAAAGATAGCGCTAGGTATAAGTTGGAAAAGCGGATGCTTACGCTGCCAGTTTACGCGAGTTCGTTACAGTCAACAAAACCCCCATGGCAAGCCCGCTTAATGAAAGGATTGAGCCAACAGCGATCAACTGTATAGCACTCCCATTAACAACTTCAAAATCGCTAAACTCTGAAAGAACTGCCAAAAAAGCTACGAAGCTGATTGCTGCGGCGAATACGCCCAGACACGTTCCTGCCAATTTATTCTGCCACACGGCTTGAATAGCTAGCGCGACCATGATGCCCAAGGCAACGAGGCTGAAATTTTCTTTGGCAACCAGGTCGCCAAAGAACCAGAGCGCGGCTAGTCCGATGAAGTAGGTATATGGAAGTACTTTACTACTTCCATAATTGCGCAATTGATGGAATCCTTTCATTTATAGGGGCTCTTAAAAATTACTCATTCATCATTATTCCTCTACTCTAAAAAGCTGCTCATAAAGCCGCCTTCCTTCTTGGCATTCTCGCCGTGCGGCATTAGCGCCTGGATCAGCTTCTTCACTGGCATGGACTGGAGCCATACCCTGCCGGTACCGCGCAGGGTGGCCAGGAACAGGCCTTCGCCACCGAAGATCATGGATTTGAGTCCGCCGGCCTGCTGAATGCTGAAATCTATACCTAGCTCAAAGGCCACCACACAACCAGTGTCCACGCGCAGGGTTTCGTTGTTGAGTTCTTTCTCTACGATAGTACCGCCCGCATGCAGAAAGGCCAGTCCGTCGCCGGTGAGCTTCTGGAGGATAAAGCCCTCGCCACCGAACAGGCCGGAGCCCAGTTTCTGGTTGAAGTGCATGGCCAGTTTGGTGCCCAGCGCCGCTGCCAGAAAGGCGTCGCGCTGCGCAATCAGCGTGTTGCCGGCGAGCTGCTGCAGGTCGATGGGCAGGATGGTGCCGGGGTAGGGGGCCGAAAAAGCGACCCGGCTCTTACCATGGCCTTGGTGCGTGAAGTGCGTCATAAACAGCGACTCACCCGTAATCAGGCGGCTGCCCATCGAAACCAGTTTGCCCAGAAAGCCCTGGCTGGGGTTGGAGCCGTCGCCCATTTTGGTCTGGAAGTCGATGCCTTCTTCCATGTAGACCATGGCGCCGGCCTCGGCAATAACCGTTTCGTTGGGGTCGAGCTCTATTTCGAGTACCTGTATGTCGTTACCGAAAATGCGGAAGTCGATTTCGTGTGCGTTTCTCATAGTTTTTAGGACTTAGGTTTCAGACAGACAAGATAACAAATTATCTAATCCGCTTCATCTTCTTCGTCCTCTTCCGCCTGACCTTTTTTTCTACGGGCCTTCGGCAGGTCCTTGTCGTCTTCGTCATCCGAAACGGAGCTGGTGCCTTTTACGAAGTCCTCATCGGTTTCTTCCACTTCTTCGCCTTCCTCAATGTGATATTCATCCTCTTCCTCCTTCTTGGCACGCTCGGCGGCGTCGCGCTTCACGAGCTTCTTGTCTTCCACGTTCTTGTTCAGAAACTCGTTTATCTGGTCAATGGAGTAGTTGGAGATGATCTCGCCTTGCTTGTTCACCTTTATCTCGAAGCCCTCGAGGTCTTTGTGCACGCGGGTTTTCTTCTTCGAATTTTTATTTTCTTTCTTATCCTTAGCCATACCTTGGGTCTGTTGCTTTCTGAAGTATAAGGCGAAATGGCCAAATAGTTACAAACAGGTATAGCGGGCAGGTATAAAAAAGAGCGGCTATCCCTTTCGGAATAGCCGCTCTTGCAGGTATAAGGTATAGCCTAAGCCGTTGCGTACTGGCTCAGGGCGCTGATGGCAGCGTCGATGCGGCTCTGGGTTTCCTCACGGCCGATCACCTCGATGATCTGCATCAAATCAGGACCCGCCTCGGCACCGGTCACGGCCAGGCGAAGTGCCTGCATCACCATGCCGATCTTCATGCCGTGGCGCTCCAGGATGCTTACCAGCAAATCCTTCACAGTGTCGGCGTTGAAGTCGCTCAGGCTAGAGAGCTCGTTGCGGAAGTCGGTGAAAACGGCCACAGCCTGGCTGTTCCACTTCTTGGAGGCCACTTTCTCGCTGTACTCGGTAGGCGCTACGAAGAAGTATGCGGCCTCACGCCAGAACTCCTGCGGGAAGCTCACGCGCTCCTTCATCAGGCCGGCGATCTTCTCAGCTTTCTCAGGCGAGCAAGCAATGTTGTGCTCTTCCAGGGCTTTGAGCAGGTAGTCTGCCAACTCGGCGTCCGGCTTGGCGCGCAGGTACTGCTCGTTGAACCAACGGGCTTTCTGTATGTCGAAACGGGTGCCGGACTTGCCGATACGCTCAATCGAGAATTCATTAGCCAGCTCGTCCATAGAGAAGATCTCCTGCTGCGTGCCCGGGTTCCAGCCCAAAAAGGCGAGGAAGTTGATGAACGCTTCCGGAATATAGCCTGCCTCGCGGTAGCCGGAAGATACTTCGCTGGTAAACGGATCTACCCAACGGAGCGGGAACACCGGGAAACCGAGCTTGTCGCCGTCACGCTTGCTTAGTTTGCCATTGCCGTCAGGCTTGAGCAAAAGCGGCAGGTGCGCGAACTCCGGCATGGTGTCTTCCCAACCCAGGTAGCGGTATAGCAGCACGTGCAGCGGCGCCGATGGTAACCACTCCTCCCCACGGATCACGTGCGTGATCTGCATCAGGTGGTCGTCCACGATGTTGGCCAGGTGGTAAGTTGGCATGCCGTCTGACTTCATCAAAACTTTATCATCAATGGCAGAAGAGTGCACCATGACCCAACCGCGGATCAAGTCTTTCAAACGCACTTCTTCTTTGCGTGGCACTTTCAAACGAATTACATACGGGTCGCCTGAATCCAGACGCTTCTTTACTTCATCTTCCGGTAGCGTGAGCGAGTTTTTCATCGTCATGCGTGTGATGGCGTTGTACTGCGGTGTAGCTACCTTGGCGGCCTTCAGGCGCTCGCGCATTTCGTCCAGCTCCTCGGCCGTGTCGAAAGCATAGTAGGCGTGGCCGCTCTCGATGAGTTGCATGGCGTACTGCATGTACATTGGCTTGCGCTCCGACTGGCGGTAAGGTGCGTAGGGGCCACCGTTCCATGGGCTTTCGTCCAGCTCAATGCCGCACCACTCCAGCGACTCCCGGATGTAGTCTTCAGCGCCGGGCACAAAACGGTTCTGGTCGGTGTCCTCGATGCGTAAAATCATTTTGCCGCCGGTTTTCTTGGCCAGCAAAAAGTTGTAAAGGGCCGTGCGAACACCGCCGATATGGAGAGGCCCTGTCGGGCTCGGGGCAAAGCGTACTCTAACTTCTCTTTCCATGTATGGTTATTTCAAAAAGGCATTGCTAATTCAGGCACAAAGGTACAAAATAAATTCTCGTTTCGGTAAGTGTTGCGTGCTCTAACCTATACCTGTACGAGGTTCAGGTATAAACATAACCTTTCACCTGCGTATCAGTTTTAGGATAATATCCCTTACCTCCCCATGCCCCGCAAGACGCTGAAAAAGATATGGTGCCTGCTCCAGGAGGCTGGCCTTGAATTCATCGAGAACAACTCCTTCCAGAAAGGGGCGGCGCTGGCCTATTACACCATTTTCGCGCTGCCACCTATTCTGCTGATCATCATCAACGCCACTGGCTATTTTTTTGGCGAACAGGCTGTGTCGGGAGAGGTCTATTACCAGATCCGGGAGACGATCGGCTCAGAGGCCGCTTTTGCCGTGCAGCGCATGGTCGAGAGCATCAATGATATTACTTCCTTCAACTTCGCGACCGTCATCATCGTGGTTACGCTCTTTATTGCAGCCACGGGCGTATTCGTTTCGCTGCAGGATTCGCTGAATGAGGTATGGTACGTGCGGCCCGCCCCCAAGCGCGGCTACGTCAAGCTGATCCTCGACCGCTTTCTGTCCTTCGCTATGATTCTGGCCATCGCCATTCTGCTGATCGTGTCGCTGCTGGCCAACACCATCTTGGTCGCCATTGGTGATTTTCTGGAGGCCCGTTTGGCTGGTTGGATCGTCTACGTGATGCGCGGCGTCAATCTGGTATCGGGTTTCGTGCTGATGACTTTTATGTTCGGTTGCATCTACCGCTTTCTGCCCGACGCCAAGATCAAGTGGCGCGACGTGTGGGTGGGCGCTCTGGTGACGTCGGGGCTCTTTGCCATCGGCCGCGAAGTCATCGGCCTATACCTGGGAACGAGCAACATCACTTCTATCTACGGGGCGGCGGGTTCTGTTATTGTGATCCTGCTGTGGGTGTTCTATACTTCCCAGATCATCTTTTTCGGGGCCGTGTTCACGTTCGTCTACTCCCGCAAGTATGGCTTCAACATTTACCCAGCCGAGTATGCCGTGCGCTTTATCCGCCAGGAAATAGAAGTAGGCCACACCGCCGTGAACGCCGAACCGGGTAAGTTCACCAAAGATATTTATGGGGAAGAGGAAGCGAAGGAAGCCGCCAAGTCCGATGAGCACGATAAGTCAGCGGGGGAGGGGATTTGAGGGGGAGTTTAACGCTTGGGGTATCGCCGAAGCCGTAGCCTTTTATCGCAAAATTTAAACTGGAGAACTATCACTCAACTCTACACAATTGTTCAAGCGAGGCCGTTCAGTCCCGCTTTTGACAATACCTTGTTAGCCGTTCAGTCGGCCGTCAGTCAGGTTAGGCACGCATGTTATCAGGGTTTTCAGTCTTTGCTGCCGCCAATGCTAATAATAGTAAAGTGATGAGCCAGATACCTCCCCACGCATATTTTGCAAAGTCAAAGGTTCTGGAATAATCGCTTGTGTAATTTGCCCACACCACCCTGAAATGTCCGTCCGGTATGCCACTCACCGGAAATGAAGTGTCGCCAACGTGCAGTTCCAGCCTGCCGCCTTCCCGTTCTGTAGTCATCAGGTGAACAGGCACGCCGGATGCAATAACGCGACCATCTGACATAACATTGCCAAGTGCGTAGACAGCCACATCAGAATGGGTGTCTGGCAATTTAGAAGTACCTATACCACTTCGCCCGTGATGCCACACATCGTAACCCACACCTGCCCAGGTCGTGAACCGCCCTAAAGGGTCTGAAATTATTGGTTGACTCGCAACTACATTCCATGTGAGCCCATCAGGCGTTGTAACAGTTGCGTTGATGTCAACTTTATCATGTGGCGGCAAAGGTGTCCTGTGGGTGTTTGCATTTTCGGTGCGGGCCTCTATGGCCGCTGTTGTAGCTGCCATATTATTGCTGTAAAATTGTCCCTGTTCCAATGTTGCTGCGCTTGAAGCAGAAATAGTAACGCGGTGTACTTCCGGTCCCGTGTATTTAAATACAACAAAGCCTACAATGATAATAGCAATGGCAGCGGCTAATAAGCCTATGCTCATTATTTTAGCTGGTTTTTTCTCCGTAGCATTAGCTGCGCCACCTCCTTTAATGCGGCGGTTGCCTATGAAAAATGCTATAATAGCAACGATTAGCGTAATAGGAAGGATAATCAGAAATTCATCACGATAGGAAAGCCAATGAACCTCGGAAGAGGGCGGATATTTTTCGAATATCCTAAGCGATGGGTTGGGAAGTCCTATGGGTGCGAGGTAATGTGTGTAGGCTGACAATAAAAATGCGAGCATTACGCCGCCGGTTATGTAAGAAGTGCGTCCCTTGCCAACAATTGCCCACCAGGCAAATATAAAAGGGAATGATACTGCAAGACGAACAATAAACCATGTAGCTCCGGGGAACTCACTTTTTAAAATTGTTTGTACCAGGCCCAATATAACTACAATTCCGGCAGCCATAATGAGAGCGACAATAGCGATCTCTTTAAAGTACTTAAGTTGTAGACCTGTATGTTTTGCATGCTTATGTTTCCGCCAGAGCCAAAGGGCCACCAAATAACCCAGGTAGTAAATACCAAAATGTACTGGCAATCCCGTCAACCAGGTACGCTCTAAGTCTAGCCACTCACCATGCCCCGGCAGGCCAATAGGAGAAAGTATCCAGTAATAAGTAGTTAGTAAAAAAATGTGGACGGCGGTCAGGATAGCACCCCTTCCTACGCCTGCACCAAAGAAAGCTGTGCCAAGTCCAAAGACAGTAGACATCAGCAGCCCGTCGGTAATCCAATAAGTCCAATAAGGGTCATTTCCCCAAAGCATGGCATGAGCAATAGCTGCGTCACCAAACATGGCAAGCAATGCTGCAAGAAAGGTGAATTTCATGATGCCTATAAGAGGAATTGGGCTACCATTTGGGTGCATGGCTTTAGTGCCTGGGTTTGACACTGTTTCATATTTTTCCATAGCAGAAAACTTTATAGCGAAACCCAAATCCTGCCACAACCTGTCTTACTCCCCACCTGGGTATTACAAAACTTATACTACGACTTTTGGAAATAGTTACCGGGTGACGGCTGACCACTGTATAAACGGAATAAGCATACAGGTTTTCGTCATGTAGACAGATAACTGGGACCGGATTACCGAAAACACCATATATGCACAAATACCTCCAACCCCATCATCAAATGACAAGGCTGGAGGTATAGCAATTATTTAATTAAGCTTTCCTACAAAGCCGCAATACAGGAAATCTCCACATTCACATCTTTTGGCAGGCGGCTTACCTCCACGGTCTCGCGGGCGGGCGGGTTGGTTGGGAAATAGCTGCCGTATACCTCGTTTATTTTGCCGAAGTTGCCCAGGTCTTTCACGAAGATGGAGCACTTAAGCACATTGTCGAAGCCCATACCTGCCTCTTGCAATATGGCAAACAGGTTCTTCATGACCTGGTGCGTTTCCTCCTCGATGGTGCCACTCACCAGCTCGCCGCTTTGCGGGTCCAGTGGGATTTGTCCCGACACATACATAGTGCCGTTGTGAAGCGTCGCCTGGCTGTAAGGCCCTATTGCGGCCGGTGCTTTCGGGGATGTGATGATGCTGTGCGTCATAGTCTGATTCGTTTTAATGTGTATCTTTACTGATCAAAAGTACAGAAATATGCACATACTTGTTTTGTCTGGTGATGAAATGGCCGCTGAGTTCCGGCAGAAGTTTCCTGAAGGGAGCAATGGCAACACCTATACCTTTCTGAACAGCCGTCACCTAACCGACGATCAGTTGAAGCCTTCTGACATCGTGTTTGACTTCCTGCTGCACGAGGAACCGGAGCGCCTAAGCGATTATGCACCAGGGCAGGTAGTGTTCTGCCAGGCCGTAACGAAACAACTGGCTGCACTAGTGCATGAGTCGAGCTTGGGGAATACCTGCACGCTGTTCGGCTTTAACGGACTGCCGACGCTGTTCAACCGCCCTGTTCTGGAGGTAAGCCGGTACCAGCAGAGCGATGCCGAAAAACTGCAGCAGGTATGCGAGCAGCTAGGCACGGAGTACCAACTGGTGGAAGACCGCGCAGGTATGGCTACGCCGCGCATCCTGTGCATGATCATCAATGAAGCCTGCTATACCTTGCAGGAAGGCACTGCTTCCATCCAAGATATTGACCTAGGCATGAAGCTCGGCACCAACTACCCGCACGGACCTTTCGAGTGGGCAAATGCCATAGGTATAGCCAATGTGTACCAAGTGCTTGAAGCCATGTACGAAGACACGAAAGAGGAGCGCTACAAGATTTGCCCGCTACTCAGGACGAAGTACCTGAAAGGCGAGAAGTTTGAGTTGTAATATTAGTTTGGATTAGGGCTTTCGGACACGATTAACCCACCCCTACCCCTCCCAAGAGGGGAATTTCTGCCGCTACTACTATAAAGGTATAAGCGCAACAGATAAGCAGCTAACAAGAGTGGCGGTGTTAGATTAGCAAAAAAAGGGGGAAGCCAGTCAGCTTCCCCCTTCTCTTTTATACCTAAACTTATAATTACTCCACCGTCACAGACTTCGCCAAATTACGCGGCTGGTCTACGTTACAGCCACGCATCACCGCGATGTGGTACGAGAGCAACTGCAGCGGAATAACGGACAGCAACGGCACCAGGTGCTCACTCGTTTCCGGAATCTCAATCACGTGGTCTGCCATAGCAGGTATAGTGCTATCGCCTTCCGTCACTACAGCGATGATCTTGCCTTTGCGGGCCTTCACCTCCTGTATGTTCGACACGATCTTCTCGTACGAGCTGTCTTTGGTAGCGATCACTACCACCGGCATGTGCTCGTCGATCAACGCGATCGGGCCGTGCTTCATTTCGGCGGCAGGGTAGCCTTCGGCGTGGATGTACGAAATCTCTTTCAGCTTCAGGGCGCCTTCCAGTGCAACCGGGAAGTTGTAACCACGACCCAGGTATAGGAAGTTTGTGGCGTCTTTGTACTGCTCGGAAATACGCACGATCTGGTCGTTCAGCTCCAGCGCTTTTTCTACTTTGGCGGGTATGCTCTCCAATTCCACCATCAGCTGGCGCAGCTTGGTAGTTTCCAGGGTGCCGCGCTTGCTTCCCAATATCATGGCAATCAGCGACAGCACCGTTACCTGTGCCGTGAAGGCCTTGGTAGACGCTACGCCAATTTCAGGACCCGCGTGGGTGTAGGCACCCGCGTCAGTAGCACGGGCGATAGACGAGCCTACCACATTGCAGATACCGAAGATCGTAGCACCTTTCGATTTCGCCAGTTCCAGTGCCGCCAGCGTATCAGCCGTTTCACCAGACTGTGAGATGGCCACCACAATGTCGCGCTCGCTTAGGATCGGGTTGCGGTAACGGAACTCAGAGGCGTACTCCACTTCCACAGGTATGCGGGCAAGGTCTTCGATCAGGTACTCGGCCACGAGGCCGGCGTGCCAGGAAGTACCGCAGGCCACGATGATAATGCGCTCCGCGTTCACAAATTTGTTTTCGAACTCACGGATGCCGCCCATCATCATGTGGTCGCTCTCCGCGATCATTCGGCCGCGCATGCTGTCGAGGATAGAGCGTGGCTGCTCAAAGATCTCCTTCAGCATAAAGTGCGGGTAGCCGCCTTTCTCAATTGACTCCAGGGCCATTTCGAGGCGCTGTACGTAAGGTGTTTGCACCACGTCCTCTTTGGTACGGATCTCCAGCTCACCGTTTTTGATCACCACCAGTTCGTAGTCATTTATGTACACCACATCGTTGGTATACTCAATGATCGGGGTAGCGTCAGAAGCGAGGAAGTATTCGCCCTCGCCTATACCTACCACCAGCGGGCTGCCTTTGCGGGCAGCGATCAGCTGGTTATGGTCGTCTTTCGAAAGCACCACGATGGCGTAGGCACCTACGACTTCGTGCAGGGCCAGACGCACCGCTTCGGCCAGCGTACAGTTGCTGTTCTGCTTAATGTCTTCGATCAGGTTGATGAAAACCTCCGAGTCAGTCTCGGACTGGAAGGTATGGCCTTTTTCGATGAGGAGCTGCTTCAGGGAAGCATAGTTTTCGATAATGCCGTTGTGGATGATGGCAATGTTCTTGGAGCTAGAGTAGTGCGGGTGTGCATTTACATCGTTTGGCTCGCCGTGGGTAGCCCAGCGGGTGTGGCCCATACCGATGTTGCCGTGCACATCTTTGTCTGCAATAAACTCTTCAAGGTCGCTTACCTTGCCTTTTCTTTTGAAGATATTTAAACCTCCGTTCATCAGGGCTATTCCTGCGCTGTCATAGCCTCTGTATTCAAGTCGTTTCAAGCCCTTAAGGACTATAGGGCAAGCTTCTCTATGCCCTACGTATGCTACAATTCCGCACATATAGTATAAAATTTCATTAAAAAAATAAAGGGTACCTACAAAGGTACCCTTTTCTATAATATGTATAAAATTTCTAACTAAAATTTAGGACTTTCTACTGCAGCTTTGAGTAATATATTAGTAGTCTGACCGGATTTGCTTCATTGTTTGTGATAATAGTGCGGTATGGGCGCACTTCCGGGCGTATAGTAGTTGACCTGTCTTGATTCGAAGTGGAGCTTACAGCACCCAGCATCAGACCATTGTTTGACTTCAAGCCCATCACCACACCCTGCAAGTAGCTGGTTACGTTCATGGTATAGTAGTCCACGCCATTTTTGCGGCTGCTGGCCACCAAAGCCGGATAGTTGGTAAACAGGGGGTTAATGCCATCCTGCTGCACGGCGCGCACGGTGCCGGTTATGTCTTTCAGAAACTGGTTCGCATTGTTGGTTTCATACAAAACCAATTGTGGCGGTCTCGGCAGGTTGTTAGCCGAGGAAGCCGCTTTGACAGGTATGATCAGTTCTGCCCGGTTGATGATCAGGTTACCCGGCAGGTCCTTGATTTTGTCCAGGTAAGGGAAGGTGATCTTGCTGAGCAACTGCGTGCCCGCCTGCACATAAGAGTCTCCGCCTGTCTCCGTGGCAGGTATGAAGCTGCCGTTGGTCTGCAGCGCCGCTACCGCAGTGCCCGTGCGATCAGATGTTAGCTGCGTGAAGTAATTGCCGGTGCCCATCAAGAAGTTATGCTGCCTTGCCGTGCCTTCCGCCGTTTTGTAATGCAGTGACAGGCTTGAGTTGGTGCTGCTCAGGGTCAGGCCCACAATACTTCCATTCTCGCCCTCAGGCACCGTTAGCGCAAGCCCTTTGAAAAAGTTTCGGAAGCCCGCCTGATCGGCTAAACCCGCTTGGCCGGATTGGGCCATAAACTCGTTTGCCAGCTCAGTGCTCAGTTTTATCTTAAGCAGTCGTGTCTTTTTGGTCGTTGCCCCGTTAGTCGTTTCTGTATCTATGCGGGGGATGAAAGCCCGCGAGCCAACAGGGTTCTGGTCATAGGGGAACGGGGTGGTAGTGAAGTAGGACGTTCTCTCATCAAAAGTACCGGTCAGGCGGTGCACATTTACCTGCATCGCTTTCAGGGTGTCCGCATACTTAAACGAATAGTCCAGCGTGAGTACCAGCGAGTCTGCTTTGGCGCCTGCGCCAAAGTTTAGGCTAGTGCCGTTGAGTGCCACCTCCGTGATCGTGCTGGCACGTACCTTGCCTAATACCGGATCGATGTACTGACCCAGCAGGGGCGGCTGCGAGCGGAACGAAGGGATGGAGTCCCCCTGAAAAACGGTTCCGGTCCGGATGGTAAGAGTGTCAGTGAACTCGGTGCCTATCAGGTTTTCGTCCTGAAGTTCGAGTCCGATGTCTTTTGGGTCTTCGCAGGCTGTGAGGGCGGCAAATGAAAAGAAGAAAAGGAATAATCTTCTAGCGGCTGAGTTCATTATATAAGTTGAAGTATGAATCACACAGGTTGTCGTCGGCACTGATGGTATTGATGTTCTTATTTGTCTCCACAAATTCGCTGAACAGGGCATTGATGTTCTCGCTGAAGTTCTCGTTCGTCTTGATCACAGAGTCAGCGTATTCCATGCCCACCTTGATAAAGCTATCCAGGTCCGCTTCCTGCAAAGAGGCCAGCATGCTGTTGTCGATATCAAGCATTTTTACTTTTTCGAGCAGGTCGCCATCAAACTTGTGCTTGTACTCGTGGTTGTAAACCGTAAAGATAGACTTCGAATCCTTAAAGATCGGGTCTTTCTTGTAAGTAGTTTTCAGGTAAAGCGGTATCAGGCCGGTCATCCAGTCGTTGCAATGCACGATGTCAGGCTGCCAGCCCAGTTTCTTCACTGTTTCGAGCACGCCCTTGCAGAAGAAGATGGCACGCTCGTCGTTGTCCTGGTGGAAGTTGTTGTTCTTATCCACAAAAACGGACTTGCGCTGGAAATAGTCTTCGTTATCGATAAAATATACCTGCAGCTTGGCATTTGGGATAGAAGCTACCTTAATAACAAGCGGCTTCTCGTCATCACCTACGGCAATGTTGATGCCCGACAGGCGAACTACCTCATGCAAACGGTTTTTACGCTCGTTTATTATACCGAACTTGGGCACGAAGATGCGGATCTCCATACCTCTTTCCTGCATACTCTGCGGCAGCGTGTTCAGAAATTCTGCTACTTTAGTGGTTTGAAGGAAAGGAAGGATTTCGGTGGCGGCGTACAGGATTCGCAATTTGGACATGGGTATGGAATTAAAAATTAATGAGCAACAGTAATGGGACGTGCAAAATTAGCATTTTTTATTCTAATTTTCAATTTAATGTTCTATAACCTACTTTTGCGGGCTTTCAGCAATTGCATCTTTTATACCTATTAATATGGAAGTTATAGAGCAGGTGTCAGCCCTGAGGGCCATTGTGACGGCGCTGCGTTGCGGCGGCAAGCGCATTGGTTTTGTGCCCACCATGGGCGCCCTGCACGAAGGGCACCTGCAACTCCTGCGCGCCTCGGCCCGCGAGAATGACATTACGATCTGTAGTGTGTTTGTGAATCCGACTCAATTCAACAGCGCCTCTGATTATAAGCTATACCCCCGCACGCTCGAGTATGACATCAGCTTGCTGCAAACCGTTGGCTGCGACTATCTGTTTGCGCCGAGCCCGGAGGAGATATACCCACAACAGTCTGTGCTGCAGTTTAGTTTCGGTGCCCTGGAAGCCGTGATGGAGGGAGAGCACCGGCCCGGCCACTTCAACGGGGTGGCCACTGTGGTGAGCAAATTGTTTCATATCGTGCAGCCGCACAAGGCCTATTTCGGGCAGAAGGATTTGCAGCAGGTGGCCATCGTGCGGCAGCTGGTGCAGGCCCTGAGCTTTGACCTGGAACTGGTGTGCTATCCCACCGTGCGCGAGACCGACGGGCTGGCCATGTCGTCACGCAACAAACGCCTGAGCGAGGCACAGCGGCAGCTGGCCCCGCAGCTATACAAGGCCCTGCAAACGGCGGCGGCCGATCTGCAGCAGAAGCCCATCCAAACTATCAAAAGCGAATTGGCGCTGCAACTGCAGCAGGAAGAAGAGATCAAGCTGGAATACTTTGAAGTAGTGGACCCGCTTACCTTGCAGCCACTCGGGGATATAAGCGGGCAGGATGAAGTGGCCCTTTGCATTGCCGCCTATGTAGGAGAGGTGCGCCTGATCGACAATGTGCTCGTGAATCTAAAATAAGGCTGATTTGTTTAGGAGGGTAGAGAGCTAAGAAGATGCTGAAACGCTGGTAGTTTATCTGCCGCTAAATGCATAACTTTGCGGCCTATTACAAAAATAAACCATGTATATTGAGGTTTTAAAATCAAAGATCCACCGTTGCCGGGTTACGCAGGCGGAGTTGCACTATGTAGGAAGCATCACGATTGATGAAGACCTGATGGATGCCGCCAACGTGGTGGAGAATGAGAAAGTACAGATCGTCAACATCAACAACGGGGAGCGCTTCGAGACTTATGTGATTAAGGGCGAGCGCGGTACCGGAACGGTTTGCCTGAACGGACCGGCTGCCCGCAAAGTGCAGGTAGGCGATATCGTGATCGTGATCTCTTACTGCTCCATCAAATTTGAAGACGCCAAAAGCCACCAGCCAACGCTCGTGTTCCCGGATCAGCACAACCGATTGGTGTAACGCCACCGCATGAGAAAACTGCTCTCTTTTCTGAAGTACGGCCTGCTTCTGGGGCTTTCCGCATTCCTGATGTGGTATGCCCTCAAAGAGCTCGACTTCGAAAAACTGTGGGCGGAGCTACAGAACATTAACTACAGCTGGCTTGCGCTCTCACTGATGATGGGGTTGGCGGCCTACCTGAGCCGGGCCTACCGCTGGTACATGCAAATACGGCCTACGGGCTACACCCCTTCCTTTAAGAATACCTACAATGCCATGATGGTGGGCTATGTGGCCAACCTGGTACTGCCCCGTATGGGCGAGGTGGTGCGCTGCAGCATGCTCCGTCGCAGCGATGGTATACCTGTCAACAAGGCCTTCGGCACGGTCATCGCCGAGCGCATCATCGATATGGTCATGCTGCTCCTTTTCCTGGGGCTTACCTTTCTGCTGGAGGTCAACCGCCTCCGCGACTTCCTCTTCGGCCTTTTCACGGATAAGTACGCCAGTCTGGAGCAAAGCTTCGGGTCGCTATACCTGTTGGTTGGGCTGGTGATGGCGGTTGGCATCGTATTCCTGGTGCTGGGGCTGCTATACCTGAACAGGCTCCGGCAAAACGCCTTCTTCAGGAAAACCGTCACCTTTGTGCGCGGCATGCTGCAGGGCGTGTTCAGCATCACCAAAATTGAAAACCAAGCTGCTTTCTGGGGCCATACCCTGTTTGTGTGGGCCATGTACTACGGCATGAGCTTTGTCGTGTTCTACGCTATACCTGCCACATCGGGGTTGACGCCAGTAGCCGGGCTTTCGGTGCTCGTGATCGGCACGCTGGGTATGGCAGCGCCTGTGCAGGGCGGGGTGGGCGTGTACCACCTGCTGATGCAGACGGTGCTGCTGCTGTACGGTATACCGAAAGAGGCAGGTATGGCCTACGCCCTGGTAGCGCATACTTCGCAAACACTTTTGGTAGTTGCCATGGGAGTGCTTAGTTTTATAACAGGTATGTTGCAAACGCCTGCCGTAGCAGAGGAGCTCACGGAGGCAAACCCACCAATACATGAACTCGAAAGATAAAATCCTATCCCTGCCCGACCTGCAGGAGCAGGTGCAGGGCTGGCGCAGCCAGGGGCAGAAGATCGTTTTCACGAACGGCTGCTTCGATATTCTGCACCTGGGCCACGTCGATTACCTTGAAAAAGCACGACAACTTGGCGACAAACTGGTGCTGGGACTTAACACAGACGCGTCAATAAGCCGTATAAAAGGTCCAAGTCGCCCGCTGCAGGACGAAATGTCACGCGCGCGGGTTATGGCATCGCTTTTGTTTGTGGATGCCGTAGTATTCTTCGATGAAGATACGCCACTCGAGCTGATCAGGGCTGTGCAGCCCGATATACTGGTGAAGGGCGACGATTATACCATCGAAAATATAGTGGGGCAGGATGTCGTTACAGCAAGAGGGGGCGAGGTGAAAACCGTGCCGCTCGTGCAGGGCTACTCCACCACGAATGTTATTAAAAAAATAGAGAACCGACCAAATACTTAAAAGTTAAATAGAGAGATGGGAATATATTTGATTGTTATCCTTTTTATGGGCCTCAGCATGTGGGTAAGCTGGAGGCTGAAGAGCAAGTTTAAGAAGTACTCAGAGATTCCGCTGCAGTCGGGCTACACCGGTCGCGAGATTGCCCAAATGATGCTGGCCGACAACGGCATACACGATGTGAAAGTGATATCGGTGGCTGGCCGACTGACAGACCACTACAACCCGGCCGACAAGACCGTGAACCTGAGTGAGTATGTGTACGAAGCACGCAGCGCCGCTGCGGCAGCGGTGGCAGCGCACGAATGCGGTCACGCGGTGCAGCATGCCAAGGCGTACGGCTTCCTGAAATTCCGCTCGGCCATGGTGCCGGCGCTGAGCATCGCCTCGCGCTACATGCAGTGGATCATCCTGATCGGTATCCTGATGCTGCAGACGACGCCTATTCCGTTGACAATTGGTGTGGCGTTGTTCGGTCTGACCACCATCTTCAGCTTTGTGACCCTGCCGGTGGAATTTGACGCCAGCAAGCGCGCCCTGGCCTGGATCAGCTCCAACAATATCGTGACGCCACAGGAACTGGCCATGTCGAAAGACGCGCTGAAGTGGGCAGCCATGACCTACGTGGTAGCGGCGCTGGGCTCTCTGGCCACGCTGCTGTACTACGCATCGGTCTTAATGGGCCGCAGAGACTAAGCTGGTTACTATGCACCTGATACATTAATCGAAACGCCATCCGTTCAGAACGGGTGGCGTTTTGTTTTTTTTCATAGTTTTGTACTATAATCCATTAATTACAGTCCTTTTATATATAAAAGCATGAATTTTCAATTAACTGAAGAACATTTGGCGGTGCAGGCTGCTGCCCGTGAGTTTGCGCAAACAGAATTGCTGCCTGGTGTAATTGAGCGCGACGAGCACCAGAAGTTCCCGACTGAGCAGATCAAGAAAATGGGGGAGCTTGGCTTCCTGGGCATGATGGTGGACCCGAAGTACAACGGCGGCGGTATGGACACCATCTCCTATGTGCTGGCCATGGAAGAGATCTCTAAAGTAGATGCTTCTGCTTCTGTCGTGATGTCGGTGAACAACTCGCTGGTATGCTGGGGTCTGGAGAAATACGGCACGGAAGAGCAAAAGCAAAAGTACCTGACGCGTCTGGCAACGGGCGAGATCATTGGTGCTTTCTGTCTTTCAGAGCCAGAGGCTGGCTCTGATGCAACCTCGCAGCGCACCACCGCCGAAGACAAAGGCGACTATTACCTGCTGAACGGTACCAAAAACTGGATCACGAACGGTAGCACCGCTTCTGTATACCTGGTGATCGCGCAGACTGACCCGGAGAAGAAGCACCGCGGCATTAACGCCTTTATAGTGGAGCGCGGTATGGAAGGCTTTCAAATTGGTCTGAAGGAAAACAAGCTGGGTATCCGTGGCTCTGACACGCACTCTTTGATGTTCACCGACGTGAAGGTGCCGAAGGAGAACCGCATTGGGGAAGACGGCTTTGGCTTTAAGTTCGCCATGTCCACGCTGGCAGGCGGCCGCATAGGTATAGCCTCGCAGGCTTTAGGTATAGCGTCAGGGGCTTACGAGCTGGCAGTGAAGTACTCTAAGGAGCGCAAGGCATTCGGCGTGGAGATTTCTAAGCACCAGGCTATCCAGTTTAAGCTGGCCGACATGGCCACCAACATTGAAGCTGCCCGCATGCTTTGCCTGAAGGCCGCTTACCACAAAGACACCCACCAAGATTACGGCATGTCCGGCGCCATGGCGAAGCTGTTTGCCTCAAAAGTTGCCATGGACACAACCGTGGAAGCAGTGCAGGTACACGGCGGATATGGTTTCGTGAAAGAGTACCATGTGGAGCGTTTGATGCGCGATGCTAAAATCACACAAATCTATGAGGGTACTTCTGAGATCCAGAAAATAGTAATTTCAAGAGAATTGTTAAAGTAATTTGGCACTTAAACCTTTGCTGCTGTGTTATTTAGGCTAAGGATATGGTTTATTGAATTAAAATTAAATATTTAAAATATTTTGAATTTTATAAAGATTAGCCTAGCTTTAGGACAAAATTAAAGGGTTTATAGTATAAAAGTTAGTTGGTAACACACATGGAAGATTACAATAAGATTATTGAGTCGCTTGGGGTGCGATTCATTAAAGCGAAAAATCTGGTGTTGCAGCAGCCGTTTTCGGTTCGCAACTACTACGATGTAGGCAACAACCTGATTCTGCTTCATAAAGGTACAATTTTCTTTGGCGAAGAGGAACAGATGGTAGAAGAGGGCGAACTGCTCTTTATACCTGGTGGGCGCAGCACAAAGGTAACCTATGGTTCTACCGACGGCCGCTCCATCACAAATGATGATCTGATCACCAACAGAGAAAAGTTCTTTAAGAGCAACAACGACCTCGACCTGATCGGCGACGCCGAAGAAAGCCACAGCTATGTGAGCTTCGAAGCAAAGGTGTTCGATTCTGTTAACTTCTTTGCATCGCTTGACCTGCCTGCTTTCCTGATCTCAGGAAACAACAAGCTGGCTAACCTGGTGATCAAAGTGGTGGAAGAGAACATTCAGGACCTGCCTGGCAAGGAGCGCCTCATCAGCATCTACACCGAGAACATCGTGGTGGAGATCGTGCGTCACATCCTTCGCAACAAAATGTTTGTGGAGCAGCTGGCTACGAACAGCACGTACTTCAAGGACCCGCGCCTCATCGACCTGTTCAACTACATCAAGGAGAACCTGGGTGGCGACTTGTCTAACAAAGTACTCTCTAACGTTGCCAACGTATCTGAGGACTATGTAGGTCAGTATTTCAAAATGCTGACAGGTATAAACCCACAGGACTACATTGAATACCAGCGTATGGAGCGCGCCGTGTTCCTGCTTCGTACCACGAAGAAGAGCATCCGCGAAATCGGTAAGGACGTGGGCTACAAAGACACAGCTTACTTCTGCCGTCGCTTCAAGATGATGTTTGGTATACCTGCCGGTAAGATGCGCCGTCGCGAATCAGCGATGAACATCTAAGGCTAGATTATAAGAAGCTATAGTATGAGAAACCTCGGCCAGAAAGCCGGGGTTTTTTTCTATGTGGTTGCCTACCACAATCACATCGGCGCCGGCTCCCAGCGCTGCCTTTGCCTTTTCCGCCGTGTCAATGCCTCCTCCCACGATGATGGGCGCCTCCACTGACTGGCGCACGGCCTTAATCATGTCAGCGCTGACAGGGTGCAGCGCACCGCTGCCTCCATCCAGATAAATGTAACGCAAGCCCAGGAGTTCGCCGGCCATGGCAGTGCAGGCGGCAATGGCCGGCTTGTCATGCGGTATCGGCGTGGTGCCACTCATGTACGAAGCGGTGGTCTGGCGGCCGGATTCAACGAGGATGTAGCCGGTAGGGTATACCTGCAGCGCACTGGCTTTGAGGATGGGGGCCGAAAGCACATGCTGGCCGATCAGGAAGTCGGGGTTGCGGCCCGAGATAAGGGAAAGAAGCAGAATACCATCAGCCTGTTTATCGATGTGCAGGCTGTTGCTTGGGAAAAGGATAACCGGGATGCTGCTGTTCTCTTTGATGAGCCGGATGATGGCGGCCTGGTTGTCGGTGGTGATGAGGCTGCCGCCGACAAAGAAAAAATCTACCTGGTGGGTTTCGCTTAAAGAGAGCAGGTTCAGGCAGGAAGCTTCGTCCAGATTATCGGGATCGATCAGGAGGGCGAAGTGCTTTCTGCCTGGCTCATGCTGCTGTCTGTTACAAAGGTTGTTGAATGGCATCCTCTTCTGGAATGGTATAAGCAATGGTCTCTATTTCAGTCACCTCGATAGGTGCTGCTGCAATATCGCTATTTTTAGAAACAGTGCTTAAGTATTCCTCCACCTTTTTAGTAAGGTATACAAGGAGCAGGGCCATTACCTGCTGACTGATGACCTGCATCAGCTCAGGGCTTACGAAGCTCCTGGAAACGCCGGTTTGTTGCTGCGGGGCGCGCTGCGCGTGCGGCATGCGCTCAGAAGATAAGGTATAGGCGTCCTCCTGCTCGTGCACAAAGGAGTCGTATCCGGCCACGTCTGCATTGCTGGCGGTATAGCCGCCTTCTTGTTCGTATGTATACCTGTTGAAGCCCGGTATGTCCGCCTCCCTGGCAGCGTACTTCGATTGCTTGGCCGCCTTCCTGCCCTTCAGCGTTTTAACTTTTTTTTTACCGCCGCTGAACATGCTTCGGAGCAGTAGCCCTGCTACCAGTACACCGCCCGCAATGGCGACCTTCTTGCCGATTTGCTGGCCCTGTGTTTTTATCTGGTCCACGTCACCCATTAGCGCCTTCTTGTATTCTTCTTTCTGGCGCTCCAGCAGTTCGCGCTCGTTGTCGAACAAAGGGTTTATTATCTCGCTCATATCTGATTTTCTCGTTTATCGGTTTTATAGATGGTATTGTCCAGAGCCTTGTCGGCCATACCCTGGAACACTTTTTTGTCGAGGCCTATTAGCAGTATTACAAGCACCACCACATAGAACAAGGCAATAATCCCGAAGCCCCAGAAAGAACTGTCAAGCAGGTGGTTGAGCAGCAGCCCCAGGAAAATGCTCACAAACAGAAAGCTCATCAGGCCGAAAAATCCCAGCAGTACCCCATGTATGGCACCCACCATGGCCGCCTTCATCTTTTCCTGTATCTCAAGCCGTATAATGTCTATGCGGGTATCGATGTACCCCATCAGGTTCTCGATCAGGTTGGTGCTTTTCTCTCTTGTGCCGTTGTCGTTCATAGTGCCCAGCTTTTTTAGTGCTTTTTCTGTATACGGTAGTATATTAAAATATGTACGGAAGATGCAATCAGTTAAAGTTACAGTACGGAATTTGCTGTATCTTGTCCGTGTTTACTTAACTTAAGTATTCCTTTTTTGTTACATTAGCCCCCTTGGATCATAACCTATATAGCATTCTGGGCGTGAGTCCCACGGCGTCGGCGCAGGAGATCAAACTGGCTTACAAGCAGCTGGCTTTGAAGTACCACCCTGACCGTAACCCGGACAATGCGCGTGCCGAGGAATTGTTCAAGGTCGTCAACTCTGCCTACCAGACCTTGTCAGATCCGGGCAAACGTGCGCGCTACGACCTGCGCCTGCAATACCTGCGCGAGCAGCGGCAGGCTATACGCCAGCACCAGCCGTATCATCATGACCGCTACCGGCAGACCCGGCCACCGGCTCCCGTGTCGGAGCGCCACTACCAGAACATACCCCGCCGCGAAGGCCGCCGCTTTGTGCGCAAAGACCTCTACATCACACTCGGCTTTTTCGCTTTCATGTTTGTGTTCAGTGTGCTGCTCAAGTCCACTATGGACTATATCACCGGCGAAGACAGGTATAAGACGGCCCTCAGCTACATCGAGCACGGCAAGTATAGCAGTGCGCACAGCCTGTTGAATGACGCCATCTATTTCCGGCCAAAGCATGCGGACGCCTACCTGACAAGGGCGAGCATCTCGATGAACGTGTATGAGAATTACCGATCGGCTGTGGAGGACCTGAACCAGGTGATCGCGCTGCAGGACAGGCCCTCTGCAGAAGTGTTTTTGATGCGGGGCAAGAGCCTTGCCAAGCTGGAGAAGTATCCTGAGGCTGAGCGGGATTTTGGGATAGCCCTAACGCTGGACAGTACCCTGCACACGGCGCAGCTGGACAGGGGGGAGGTGCGCTTATTTTACCTGCAGAAGTTCGAGCCGGCCATCGCCGACTTTACCAGCTTTCTACGCTATACCTCCAAAGGCGAATCGTGGGCAAACGCGCTGACCTTCCGGGGCTTCGGCTACTACAAAACAGGCGACTACGCTGCCTCAGAGGCCGACTACCGGCAGGTGCTGCAAGCCGATAACGCCAATGGCCGGGTGTATTACCTGCTTGGCCGCACCGAGGTAGAGCAGGCGCAGCCCGACTCCGCCTGCGCCCATTTCAACGAAGCCTACCGACTGGGTTACTCCGCGGCGCTGCTGGAGCTTCGGGCCAATTGTCGTTAGAAGTATTTTAGCAGCTTCTGCTGCATTTTCTCACTGTCCCAGGTCTGTCCTCCCAAGTAGATCTCTTTTATCTCACCTGCCGGGTTCAAAATGTAGGTGGTCGGGTATACCGTCAGCTGCTGGTTGGCAAGAGGTGTGTTGGCCTTGAGGTAGGTAAAGGAGTAGGGCTGCCTACTTCGGAACTTCAGCAGTTTCTCCAGCTTCTCATCCGACACGGTAACGACGGCTATCTTATCAGGGTGCAGCTGCTGAAGGCGGTCCATGGCAGGCATCTCCTCGATGCAGGGCTTGCACCAGGTGGCCCACACGTTCAGCACGACCACTCTTCCCTGGTACTTGTCAATAGAGATGGGTTCGCCCTGCAGGCTGGTGAGTTTTAGCGATTGCCAGTCCACGCGTTGCGGCACGGTTTGGTTGAGCATGTAAAAGGCAAAAACGGCAATGATGCTCGTTACGGCAAAGCCCACGGCATAGGCAGCCCAAAAGGTTTGGCGGCGGGTCATGGCTTAGACTTGGATATTCTGGATGAAAAACATGTAAACGAGCGCAAGCAGGAGCACCGTGCCGATGCCGGCAGACATGCCCGCAAAGATGGCGCTCCAGTAGGTTTTTTTCATGGCAGTGATTGAATGTTGCAACAGCTAAGTTACTAAAATGCAGGAAGAATCGCAGCCCGAAAACAATTTAGACAACCAGTGGCTTATTATGAAGTATAGTAGGGCAGCAGAAGCGAGAAGGGTATAAAACAGAAAACCCTTACCGGTTAGGGTAAGGGTTTAAGCTGGTGGTGATGATTGGAATCGAACCAACGACACAAGGATTTTCAGTCCTTTGCTCTACCAACTGAGCTACATCACCAGCTCTGTTGTTACCCCGTCTTTCGAAAGAGTATGCAAAAGTAGTAACCAAATTCGAAGACGCAAACTTTCGGGCAAAAATATTTTAAAAAAGGGCCTCCGTATACGTTTATTCTCACTATTCTGCTATCTTTATCTACGAATTGGTATGTATAACGAATAATTCACCGTGATTCAACTCGAGAACATTATCTTTCTGATAGTAGCAGCCCTGGGCATCGGCCTGTTTGTGTGGCAGATTCGCAAGATTCGCAAGAACATTCTCATAGGCCGTGATGTCGACCGGAGCGATAATCCGTCGGAGCGCATCAACAAAACCCTGCTGGTGGCCTTTGGGCAGCAGAAGATGTTCAAGCGTATGCTGCCTGCCGTGCTGCACCTTTTTGTGTACGTGGGCTTCCTGGTGATCAACATCGAAGTGCTGGAGATCATGATCGACGGGATCTTTGGCACACACCGGGTGCTCGGTTTCATGGGTCCTTTCTATGACGGGCTGATGGCCGTGAACGAGATTCTGGCTGCCCTGGTGATTGTTGCCTGTGCTATCTTCTTGTGGCGTCGTAACGTGACCAAAGTGCCGCGCCTGGCTACCGGCGTGGAGATGCGCGCCTGGCCCAAAATGGATGCCAACGTGATTCTGATCACGGAAATCGTGCTGATGTTTGCCCTCTTTGCCTTCAACATTGCAGACCTGAAACTGGCGGCGCTCAACAACCATACCTTGCCGGGTACCTTTCCGGTGAGCAGTTCCTTTGTGGATATTTTCGGCAGCGATGCCGGCACGCTGGCGAACATAGCAGGCGTGGGCTGGTGGATCCACATCATCGGTATCCTGGCCTTCATGAACTACCTGCCAAGCTCCAAGCACTTCCACATTATCATGGCTTTCCCGAACGTGTACTTCTCCAAGCTGTGGCCGAAGGGCAAGTTTACCACTAACCCAGCTATCACGCACGAGATCAAAGCCATGCTGGACCCCAGCTACCAGCCGCCGGCTCCGGAAATGGACGCCGAGGGCAACCCGATCGTGCAGCGCTTCGGTGTAAAGGACGTGGAAGACCTGACCTGGAAACAGCTGATGGATTCCTATACCTGTACCGAGTGCGGCCGCTGTACCTCGGTGTGCCCGGCTAACATTACGGGCAAGCTCCTGTCGCCACGCAAGATCGTGATGGACACCCGCGACCGCCTGGAGGAGAAAGGCGAGCATCCGGCCATTTTCGCGCCGAACCACTACAAAGAGATGGGTGTGGAGCGCGTGCAGACCACGGATGAAAAGGCGCTGCTGCGTGGCTACATCACACCGGAAGAGCTGTGGGCTTGCACGACCTGCAACGCCTGCGTGGAGTCCTGCCCTGTAAACATCGACCAACTGTCCACGATCATGGACCTGCGCCGCTACCTGGTGCTGGAAGAGTCGGCTGCACCGGCCTCGCTCAACGCCATGTTCACCAACATCGAAAACAACGGAGCCCCCTGGGCCTTCCCGGCATCCGATCGCTTCAATTGGGCAGAAGACCTGTACATGCCTTCGAAGAATTAATTGCTTGATTGCTAATTATTAAATTGTTGAAAAACTAAGTGTCACGAAACATTAACAATTTAACCATCTAACAATTTAGCAATCGAAATAGAGTAGCAACAGCTACAACAAATAAGCTTTAGAATTACCCTACCAGATGGAAGAGAATAAAAGACTAGTGAAAGTGCCAACCATGGCGGAGATGGCGGCAAACGGCGAGGAGCCGGAAGTGCTGTTCTGGGTTGGCTGTGCCGGTTCGTTCGACGACCGCTACAAGCGCGTAACGCGCGCCTTTGTGCAAATATTGGAGCACGTAGGCGTGAAGTATGCTGTGCTGGGCACTGAAGAGAGCTGCACCGGCGATCCCGCCAAGCGTGCCGGCAACGAGTTCTTGTTCCAGATGCAGGCGCTTACCAACATCGAAGTGCTGAATGCTTATAACGTGAAGAAGATCGTGACGGCCTGCCCACACTGCTTCAACACGATCAAAAACGAATACCCGGACCTGGGCGGCAACTACGAGGTAATTCACCACTCTACGTTCCTGCAGCAGCTCATTAACGAAGGCAAGGTAGCGGTAAAAGGTGGCGAGGCCTTCAAGGGCAAGCGCATCACCTTCCACGATTCCTGCTATCTGGGCCGCGCCAACGACATTTACGAAGCGCCACGCGACGTACTGGCCGCTTTGGATGCCGACCTGGTGGAAATGAAGCGCAGCCGTGCCAACGGACTTTGCTGCGGTGCCGGTGGTGCCCAGATGTTCAAAGAGCCCGAGCCAGGCAAAAAAGACATCAACATCGAGCGTACGGAAGAAGCACTGGCAACCCTGGGCACTGGCAACGGCGTGATCGCGACAGCCTGCCCATTCTGCATGGTGATGATGAACGACGGCGTGAAAAACAAGGAGCAGGAAGAAAGCGTAAAAGTTTTTGACATTGCCGAGCTGATCGCACAGGCGGAAGGTCTTTCAAAGTAGTATCAGATTGCTATATTGTTAAATTGCTTCATTGTTGATTCCTGCAGAGTGGAAAAGGGAATACTTGGCCTATCGGATTTAATTTGAAACGTCAGGTATAACCGGGCACTAAAGGCGCTCAACAAGCTGCACGTTTTTTGAGGCAACAATTTAACAACCAACAATTCAACAATTAATTATGTACATTCCTTTTGACCAACTGCCACCGCATGCCCGGCTCTGGATCTACCAGGCGGACAGGGCGTTGACGCAGGCAGAGCAAGCCGAAATAAAGCCGATGCTGGAGCATTTTGCTGCTGACTGGAGCAGTCATGGTGCGGGCTTGCAGGCGTCGGCGAGTTTGTTGCACGACCGCTTTCTGGTGCTGGCTAACAACGAAACCGTTACCTCTGCCAGTGGCTGTTCTATTGATAAGTCCGTGAGCTTTGTGCGGGAACTGGAGCAACGCTTTGGCGTTTCGTTCTTCGACCGCACCCGACTGGCTTTTTTGAAAGACGGAGAGATGCAGGTGGTAGGCATGAACGAGCTGAAAAATAAAGTAGCCGCCGGCGAGATTGACGGACAGACCTTATATTTTGATACATTGGTAAATAATTACGGAGAGCTGCAGGATGCCTGGCCAAAGCCGGCGCAGCAGAGCTGGCTCTCCAGGTATTTTTAGAACCGCTAATTCAAAACCTACCCCCATGCAGCAGACGCTATCGACCAAGTCAGTGGCCAATTACCTGAAGTTTACAGCAGCCATTCTGCTGCTGGCCGTCGTGCTCAGCTCCTGTGGGGCGGGCATGTACCTGAGCAAGGCCGACAAGCGCTTCCAGGAAGAGCAGTATGAGCGGGCCATCGAGTATTACAAGCAGGCGCTGAAAGGGGCGAAGAACACCGGTGAGATCAACTACCGCATCGCCGAATCGTACCGTTTGTCTAACCGACTGGCGGAGGCCGAAACCTACTACAAAGCCGCGCTCGACAACAACTACCGCAAGGAGGAGGGCTTCTTCTACTATGGTATGGCGCTGAAGGCCAACGGCAAGTACGAAGCCGCTTTGGGTCAGATGAAGGACTACGCCCGCATCGGCAGCAAGCCGGAGCTCAAGGCGCTGGCCCTGCGCGAAGTCGAAACGTTGAGCCAGTTGAGCGGCATCCTGAAAAAGAACACGGGCTTCGAGATCTACAACCTGGAGGCGCTGAATACGGAAGGCTCTGATTTCGCCCCTTTTGTACGTGGCAACGAACTGGTTTTCTCATCCTCCCGCGGACCAGGCAAAACCTACCTGGGCAATGGCGAAGGCTTCCTGAACCTATACGCTACCACGCTCGGCGACTCGGCCAACATGGGGGCTGCCGTGCGCAAACTGGAAGGTGTAAACACCGAAGACCTGCATGATGCGCTGGCTACCTTTGCTGACGAGGGGAATACCATGGTATTTGCCCGTGGCAACGAAGGCACCAAGAAAGGCCGCCGCAATGTGGACCTGTACATCTCGTTCTACCGCTCCAATGCCTGGACCGAGCCGAAACTGCTCAACATCAGCGACCCGCGCGCCTGGGATTCTTCTCCGGCTTTCGCGCCAGACGGCAAAACACTCTACTTCTCCTCTGACCGCAAAGGAGGCCTGGGAGGCAACGACATCTACAAAACCACCATCGACGACAACGGCCGCTTCTCGGCTCCCGAGAATATGGGGCCGAGCATCAACACGCCGGGCAACGAGAGCTACGTGTACGTAGGCCCGGACGGCACACTCTACATCGCCTCCGACGGGCTGCCAGGCTTGGGTGGGCTCGATGTCTTTAAAATAGAAGATGGCAAACCGGTGAATATGGGTGTGCCGGTTAACTCCAGCGGCGACGATTTTGGTATCTTTTTCCAGGACGCTCTCACAGGCTACATCTCCTCTAACCGCGAAGGCGGCAAAGGGGGCGACGATATTTACGCGATTGCCAAATCGGCCCGCAAACTGGTGAATTTCTTTGTGGACGGTACCGTGTACCAGCGCCGCGACAAAGACAAGCAGCAGACGGTGGTGCCCAACACACTGGTAGTGCTGCAGGATAGCAAGGGACAGAAAATAGCCGAAACAAAAGCAAATGACGAGGGTAAGTTCAGCTTCCCGCTCGACAGCGCCACCGCTTACTCCCTGCTGTCCGAGAAACCCGGCTTCTTCGCTGCCCGCCAGCGGGTGACCACGGTAGGCAAAATGCCGCCGCAAAACCAATTGCCGAATGAAGTGAACGAGGTACGCCTCACTGCTGACCTGCTGCTGACCGAGATCGTGAAAGAGAAAGCCATTGTACTCGAGAACATTTTCTACGACTTCGACAAAGCCGATATCCGGCCGGATGCCGCTGAAGAACTGGACAAACTGGTGGAGATACTCGTGGACAACCCGCGCATTTCCATCGAACTGAGCTCACACACCGACTCCCGTGGCGTAGATATCTATAACCAGGACCTGTCACAGCGCCGTGCCCAGTCTGCTGTGAACTACATCATCTCCAAAGGTATAGACAAGTCGCGCATTACAGCCAAGGGCTACGGCGAGAGTCGCCCGGTGGTGCGCAATGCCAAGACCGAAGACGAGCACCAGCGCAACCGCCGCACCGAGTTTAAGGTGGTGCGCATTCAGGAGTAACAGGTAGAAGGTATAGCGTTATACCTTACTAGAAACAGCATCGGCGGCTATAGTCTTGGACAGTAGCCGCCGATGCTGTTTCTATGCCTGTGCTATACCTAGCGGAAGGTATATTTCAGGCCTATACCTAAATTGCTGGACCTGTAATGGTTTACATAGTTTGGTGTGGTGCGTCCATAGCGCAGGAAGGTCGATCGGTAATCGAGCGAAAGGGCCAGAGGAAGCTTCTTGAAAGCGTATTCAGCGCCGAAAGAAGCAACTCCTACCGGATTAATATAGGAGGCGGGTCCATCGAAGTAGGTAGGCGCCGGATTGTTGGTGCGGAGCAAGCCAACGCCTATACCTGCATAAGGTCGGAGGCGATCTGATGTAGCGAGTTTTGGCTGCCAGATGTAGCTGACTGAAGAAAGAAACTGGCGGGATTCAGGATTCACATCGGAGTAAGCCTCTAAGGCAGACTGTTCACCTATGAAATACTTTGCCGCTACGCCCAAAGTTAAGCCCGCCGGTCCGGTTGCGTAGCGGAGGCCAACGGCAAGTTTATAAGGTGCCGATACCTGCGGCTTTACCTGCAGCGAGTCCTGTGCCTGTACCGTTAAAAATGTGAGCAGGCTGAAGTATGAAATCAACAATTTCTTTTTCATATTTAATTTAAGTTTGTTTATATAGAGGAGCCAATATATTTCAGGAAGGTTGCAAGGTATAGGGGTTGCTTTTTCGGAACGCACTACTTTATACCTGCTGGTTTTGGCTCTGCGAAACGCTGGCCCGACTAATAATTGCCACCACGGCTTTTTAAAAGCATTTCTTTTTGCCGTATATACAAAGGCCTTTCTTAAATTTGTAAAGCAAGTAATACCAGCACTATGGAAAATAGATACCTCCGGCGTGGCGTGTCCGCCTCAAAGGAAGACGTGCACAACGCCATCAAGAACATCGACAAAGGACTTTTCCCGAAAGCATTCTGCAAGATCATCCCGGACATCCTCACCGGCGACCCCGAGCACTGTGTGCTCATGCACGCCGACGGCGCAGGCACCAAGTCGTCACTGGCCTACATGTACTGGAAAGAGACCGGTGACCTGAGCGTGTGGAAAGGTATAGCGCAGGACGCCGTGGTCATGAACACCGATGACCTGCTGTGCGTGGGCGCGATGGATAACATCCTGCTTTCGTCTACCATTGGCCGCAACAAGCACCTGGTTTCGGGTGAGGTGATTGCTGCCATCATCAACGGCACCGAAGAAGTGCTGCAGATGCTGCGCGACAACGGCATCGGCATTTACAGCACCGGAGGGGAGACGGCTGACGTGGGCGACTTGGTGCGCACCATCATCGTGGACAGCACCGTGACGGCCCGCATGCGCCGCGACGAAGTGATCTCAAACGACAACATACAGTCTGGCGACGTGATTGTGGGCTTTGCCTCTTACGGGCAGGCTACGTACGAAGACGAGTACAACGGCGGCATGGGCAGCAACGGCCTCACCTCCGCCCGCCACGATGTGTTCCATTCTTACCTGTCGGCTTCTTACCCGGAGAGTTACGATCCGGAACTGCCGAAGGACCTGGTGTACTCAGGCAACTACCGCGTGACCGATGTAGAGCCCGAGACAGGTATAGAAGTAGGCAAACTGGTGCTTTCGCCCACGCGTACCTATGCGCCTATCGTAAAGGCCATACTGGAGCAGCACCGTCCGCATATACACGGCATGGTGCACTGCAGCGGCGGCGCCCAGACCAAAGTGCTGCACTTCACCGACAAGGTACACATCATCAAAGATAACCTCTTCCCGGTGCCGCCGCTGTTCCGCATCATTCAGGAGCAAAGCCATACCGACTGGAAAGAGATGTACAAGGTCTTCAACATGGGCCACCGCCTCGAGATATACCTGCCTGAGCAATACGCCCAAAGCCTGATCGATATTTCCAAGTCCTTCAATGTGGATGCGCAGATCGTTGGCCGTGTAGAAGCCAGCGAGCGCAACGAACTCACGATCAAGACTGATAAAGGGGAGTTTTACTACGAAGGGTAGTAGACGAAACTCACAGATAAAGGAAAACCACAGGTATAGCGCCTGTGGTTTTTTGTTATACCTATACCTGTAACCTACGAAATTCCCGCAGACAAACCCCACTGCACTTTAGTTCCATAAACTGGCACAATAATTGGCTTAGCGAGAGTATACGCTAAAAGCTATACGCCATGAAAAGACTTCTACTTCCGCTTCTGTTTGTGCTGCTGGCGCTGCCGGCTTTCGCACAACCCACCGTCGTGACCTTTTCCACCCACCGGGGTGAGCTGTTCCAGATGGCGCTGGATGGGCGCCTGATCAACCGTTCAGCTTCCAACTTTGTGCGCATCAGCCACCTGCGGCCCGGCAACCATTATGTAGAATTCCGGATCAGGGGCCGCCATGGCATTTACAGGACAGGTATAAACGTGCTGGCCCGCGCCGGCTACGAAACGAATTATTCTGTGCGCGTATCCGGTAGAAAAGTGGCCCTGCATGTGATCAGCGAAATACCGCTTGGTCCGCCGCCGGTAGTGGTCGTGCCACCGCGCTATCCCGACCGATATGAGCCCGCTCCGCCGCGCTACGAGCCGGCACCACCCCGCTACGAAGAGCCCGCCAACGGTTGCCGCAACCTCATGGACCGCTACGAAGTGGACCGTCTGCTCGACGCCATGAAGGGCCGCGACTTTGAGAGCACCCGACTTACTGTTGCCCGCGAGGCAGTGCGCAATAGCAGCATCCTGTCAGAAGATCTGCGCAATGTGCTGCTGGCTTTTGAGTTTGAAAGCACCCGCCTCGAGTTTGCCAAGTTCGCCTACGACAGCGTGTGCGACAAAGAGCGTTTCTACTACATTTACGATGTCTTCCAGTCGGACCATAACGTGCGGGAACTCGAGCAGTATACCAGCCGGAGGCGCTAAGGTATAGCACCGTCCGCTAAAGCACCGAAGGGAGCAGTAGGTATAAGAACCTGCTGCTCCCTTCGCTTTTGCTATACCTGAGCAAATGGCCTGGCACCCTCAATGCCATCAATTTAAGGACTTTCCTGTCCTCTAGACCCTTGGGAGAGATCTGGTTTCTTTCACAATTTGCGCATTCATTCAGATTTCTTACAAGGGTCGAAATGGTACTGAAACGCAAAAGTTTAGGGAACCGGGATGTGCTTGCATCGCTACCGTGTTACAAAATCGCACCCTAGGTTTTCCAACCCTTCAGCTTAGCGCCGTCTCTCGCTCGCGTCCCGCGAGTGTGAGCTATTATGCGGACTCTGGCCGCTTTTTCTATACCTATTGGCACAAGTGGCGGGACGCCACCAAATGACGCACACTCGCCAGAGGCGAGCGGGAGCATTTTTTTAGGTCTGCAAAACTTCGAACTTATGTAACTTCAGTTTCTAATTCTTTCTGGCGCAGCACTACGCCTTTATCTTCTGGGGCAGGTAGCCGAAGTGCTTTTTAAAGGCGGTCGTGAAATGGGCGGCATACTTAAAGCCCAGGGCGCTGGCAATATCGCCAACTTTCTGGTCGCCTTCCAGCAACATTTTGCGGGCCTGCTCCATGCGGTAAGTGTTCAGGTAGCCAAACACCGTGGTACCGAACACCTGCTTGAAGTGCTTTTTAAGGTAATACTCGTTCGTCCCGACCAGATGGGCCAGGTCAATGAGCGAACAGGGGCATTCCATATTCTGGAGGATCAGATCGCGGGCGTGGAGCATCTTTTCGATGTCCGTCTGTTTTAGCCCGTTCGTGCTCGGCGTGTCGTCCTGCTCACACAGTTCAAACTGCAGCATCAGCAGCTCAATCACTTTTGCCTGCACAAACATGCGCTTGCAGTAGCCCGTGTACATGCAGTTGAGCAGCTCGTGCAGCACCGCCATTATTCTGGGAGTGATGGGCAAATTCGCATTTCTGAGTCGCGCAGGCTTACCAGCCAGGATTTGCTCCCGCATCTCTGAAAACGGGCTGCCTGTCTCAGGCAAATAATGGAGTAGAAAGTCAGAGGGAATGTAGACCGTCAGCATCTCCACCTGAGGGCCGGGCTTTATTTCCTGCTGCGCATCCGCGTCGGAGAAGAAAAGCAGGTTGTGCTGGTGGGCGTCAAAGCTGGCAAAGGGCTTTGGCCTGTCCCCGACTCTAAAAGCGCTCTTGCCGCGCATCGAAAAGTACAGCTGCGCAAAGTCCTCGCTATTAAAGCAACCCACCACCTTTTTGCTGGACAAGCTGATAGAGGTATGGCTGAAGTGAATCTCGCCCGAAGGGAAGCGCATGTTGGCCTCGGCAGCCGCGCGCGCATTTTGGCCTTGGCAGGCGCAGAAGGTGGGCTGCTTTTGCTCAGCCAATTGCTGGCTGGTGCAGTCCCTCTCACTGGTTCTCGGTTCGCTCACGTCATGCTCCATGTTTTCCCTCATCTGATAAAAGAATTCCCTTACCCGTTACCGAAATAGCTTTGTAAGTTATACTTTTGCGCAAGTTACGTTTATTTAGACTATATCTAAATAACGAAACGCCTAAAAGAGGTAATTGCTATACCTGCAATCGCCTTACAGCAAAAAATATACTTCTTTAGATATGTTCAAACATTTACTGGCGTCGGCTTTCCTTATACTGATGACGCTCGGGGTTTCAGCACAGGACCTGGCCGTTTCGGGGCAGGTGACGGAACAGGCTACTGGCATGGCACTACCCGGTGTTACGGTCAGAGTGAAAGAAACCAACAACGGAACCACAACGAACCCGGACGGCGCTTTTCAGATCCGAGCGAAAGAGGGGGAGGTGCTTGTTTTCTCATACATAGGCTATGCCTCCCAGGAAGTGCCGGTAAACGGGAACACCGGTTCGCTGCAAGTGGAACTGCAGCCTGGCAACACACAGCTATCCGAAGTGGTAGTGACAGGCGCACTTGGCATCAAGCGGCCCGCCCGCGAACTGGGTACGGCCAGCGCCCAATTGAACACCGCCGAGCTGAACCAGGGCAAAGTGGTGAACCCCATCCTCGGGCTGGCCAGTAAGGTGTCGGGTCTGCGCATCAACATGTTCGACAGCAAAGTAGACCCGGATGTGCAGGTAAACCTGCGCGGCATACGCTCGCATACCGGCAACAATGCTCCGCTTTATGTAGTGGACGGTGTGCCTATACCTGACATCAACCGCCTCAACCCAAACGACATCGAAAGCATCAACGTGCTGAAAGGCGCCAACGCAGCTGCCGTGTATGGCTCTGACGGCGTGAATGGCGTGTTGATGATCACCACCAAAAAAGGCCGGGCAGGAACGCAGCGCATCACCTTCTCTAATACCACCACTTTCGACAAAATTTCCCGTCTGCCGGAGCAGCAAACAGAATTCGGGCAGGGCCTGAACGGCGTATACGATCCGCTGCAGTACCAGTCCTGGGGCCCACGTTTTGACGGGGAGGTGCGCCCGGTAGGACCTGTGCTACCAGACGGCAGCCAGTGGCAGCTGCCTTACAGCGCGCACCCGGAAGGTAGAAAAGCGTTCTTCAACACGGGCTTCACCACCCAAAACGATCTGAATTTTTCAGGCGGCGACGAGAAATCTACCTACTATTTCTCGCTGCAGGATGTGCTCACCAAAGGCATCATTGAAGGAGACAAAAACAGACGCTCCGGCGCCCGCTTCAACGGTTCCCGTTCGTTTGGCAAGCTGAGCACCAGCTACAACGTTAACTACGTGTTCAACAAGAGCGACGTAACCCAGAGCGAGCCTTGGTCCACGGTATACCGTCTGCCGGTCAGCCTGCCTTTTGCCGACCTGAAAGACTGGGAAAACACGCTGCATGCCAACCCGAACTACTGGTTCAGCACCAACCAGCCCAACCCATACTTCAACGCCGACAACCAGCGCACGGTAAACGAGCAGCAAACCCTGACTGGAAACATCGAGCTCAACTACGAGCTTGCCCCCTGGGTCAGCGCCATCTACCGCCTGGGCCTTTACAGCCGCAACACCGACACCCGCACCACGGTAGGCAAGTATACCTATACCACACTGGGTCGCACCAACATACCGGGTAGCGTGAACGATGCCACCAACACCTTTCGCCGCATCAACAGCGATTTCATCCTGGACCTACACAAAGACTTCGGCAAGTTCAGTACTCGTTTGCTGTTGGGCAACAACCTCCGCACCGACGACAGCAAGACAACCAACCTGAGCGCTTCGGCGCTGGTAGTGCCCGGCCTGTTCAACCAGGATAACCGTCTGGGGCAGCTGGGTGGTAAGTCCGGCATCAGCCAGAGAAGGCAAGTGGCGGTGTTTGGAGAATTGACAGCTGGCTACAACAACTACCTGTTCCTGACCTTTACCGGTCGCCAGGAAGCCGTGTCGGTGCTGAGCCCGGAGAACCGCAGCTACTTTTACCCGGGGGTGAGTTCGTCTTTCGTGTTCAGCGATGCCATACCTGCACTCAAAAACAACAGCACACTCTCCTACGGCAAGGTATACGCCTCCTACAACAAGACCGGTAACGTGGTAGTGGAGCCTTACCAATTGCAGAACGTGTACAGCCAGAGCAACGGCTTCCCTTACGGCAACCTGCCGGGCTTTAGCCTGGGCACTTCCGATGCCAACCCGAACCTGAAGCCTGAGTTTGTGACCTCGTTTGAAGTGGGTACGCAGCTGAGCTTCTTCCAGAACCGCCTGAACCTGGAGGCCGCCTACGTGGACGCCAGGACTACGGATGGTACCATTCTGGCTGACATCTCTGCCGGGTCAGGCTTTACATCGGCCTGGGTAAATGCCTTTAAGGCCAGCAACAAGATCATCGAACTCAACCTGAATGGGGACGTGATCCAGCGCGGAGACCTGTTGTGGAATGTGGGCGCCAACCTCACGCATATAAAGAGTGACGTGCAGGAGATCTACGGTGGCATCGATCAGCTGTTCCACTTCCGACAGAACTACCTGATCGTGGGCAAGCCTTACAACAGCTACCTGTTCAGCGACTACAAGCGCGACCCACAGGGCAGGGTGATCGTGGACCCGACTACCGGCAACCCGGTAAGCGGTTCGGAGCTGTACTACGGCGGCACCGGCACACCTCCTTACCAGCTCGGCCTGAACACCACTTTGCACTACAAGGGCCTGCAGCTGGGTGCGCAGTTTGACTGGCGCATGGGCGCCGTGGTCTACACCGAGGCGGCAGCCCGCATGATCTCAGACGGTACCAGCCCGCTCACCACACAGTATGGCCGCGAACCGTTCGTGATTCCCAACTCCGTGATCGAAACGTCTCCGGGCGTGTTCACACCTAACACCGAGATAAAGACCAAGGGCGACCGCAACTACTTTGCAAACCACTACGCCACCGTGCAGTCGAACTACGCGGTTAGCGCCGACTTCTTTAAACTGCGCGAGCTGAGCCTGAGCTATACCTTGCCCATGGAGTGGCTCGAAGGCCAGAACCTGGTGAAAGAGGCGACCATCGGGTTTGTAGGCCGCAACCTGTTCTCTGTCTGGGCAAAAGACAACATTTACAACGATCCGGAGTTTGTGTACGCCGGCGGAAGCAGCGAGGGCTACATGAGCTGGCGACACCTGCCGCCAACCCGCTCGTTCGGTTTCAATTTAAATGTGGCATTCTAAATAAGATCATTCTGCATACTTCGTGATATGAAAAAGTTATTCTTCTTTATCCTGATCGCGCTGGCCAGCACCGCTTTTACCGCCTGCGACAGCTTTCTGGATACGAACGTGAACCCCAATGCCCCGACCGATGTGCCGGTGGAGCAAAAATTGCCTAACGCGCTGGTGAAAACAGTGAACCTCGAAACAGGCGCCCTGAACCAACTTGGTGCGGTATGGGCAGGTTACTGGGCCAAGGCCACCGACGGTCCGGTGAACACTTCGCTGTTCAGGCTGGAGGAAACCTACGGTGTGGAGGCCATGTCCTTTGACCGCGACGGTCGCCCGATCTGGGAAGACAGCTATACCACCTTGGTGAACTACAAAGATATCGAGAACAGCGCCGCTGCCACCGGCGACCTGGCCTATGTAGGTATAGCCAAGATCATGCAGGGCTGGCACTTCATGCGCCTCGTGGATCTTTACAACAACGTGCCTTTCTCGGATGCCCTGCAGGGTAGCAAGAACGTAACGCCGAAGTACGAAGACGGACAGCAGGTATATGACAGTGCCATCAACCTGATCACAGCAGGTATACAGGACATCAAGGCAGCTCCGGCCTTGTCTAAAAAGCCTGTGACGGACGATGTAATTTTCAAGGGCAACCTGACACTGTGGGTGAAATTTGCCAATACCATTAAGCTGCGAGCCTTGCTCCGCCAGTCAGAGGCCGGAAGAGCAGGTTACATCAACGACGAACTGGCCAAGATCAGACAGGAGGGGAGCGGCTTTTTGGGTGCCGGTGAGAGTGCCCTGGTGAATCCGGGCTACCAGATTACGGCCGGGCTACAGAATCCTTTCTGGGATGCTTATTATCGCAACCAGGCCGGAGCACTTACCACCGGCTACAATACACTGCGCCCCACGGCATATCTGGTGCAGCAGTACAAAGAACGCAACGACCCGCGTCTGCCCAAGCTCTACCGCAGCGTGAACGGCGACTATGTAGGCGCGCCGCTCGGAGCAACGAGTGCTGACTTTACCATGGCCAAAACATCTGCTTTGCTGGGACCGAACGAGAACGGAAACCAGCCGGCGGGTTTACTCAAGAGCGCACAGCAGCCCTCTGTCTTGCTGTCTTCCTTTGAGAGCTTGTTTTTGCAGGCCGAGGCGGCCGAGCGGGGATGGCTGAGCGGGGCTGAGCAACTCTATGAGGAAGCCATCAGAGAATCGTTCAAATACATGACCGTGCCGGCAGCAGAATTTACAGTATATAATCTTCAGCCATCTGTTAACTTTGCACTTGCTCCGAACAAGATCGAGCGCATTATCGAGCAGAAGTGGCTGGCGCTGAACAGCATCAGCAGCATCGAAGCCTGGAACGACTTTAGAAGACTGAACTATTTGAGCAGGTTGCCGCAGTCGCTGCAGAGCCCGTCCGCTGACCCGGATTTCAGGCCGCGCCGCCTGACGTATCGCCAGTCGGAGGTATACACCAACAGCGAAGAAGTAGCCAAACAAGGGGCCATCGATCCATTCCGCTCGCGGGTATTCTGGAACAAGTAAACTAAACATAGCAACACAGTACCTTCCCTTCCTTGCCGGCAAAAGCAAGGAAGGGATTTTTAGCTAAACATCTCTCCATCATGAAGCAGAATCAAAAACCGAAATCGACCTGGCAAAAGGTGCGCAAGCTGTTCAATGACCTCCACCTGTGGATGGGCATCGCGAGCGGCTTGATCCTGTTTGTGGTCTGCCTGAGCGGCACGATCTATACCTTCAACACCGAGGTGCAGGAGTTTATGGAGCCGGAGAAGTTTACTGTGCAGGTAGAGGCGGGGGCTGAGCCCATGGCAGCTGAAGCGATCATTGCAAAAGTGGCAGCCGAGACGGGCGGTAAGGTGAGCGCTATTACCATACCTGCCGACGCCAGCCGCACCTACACCGTGAATGTGAAGAAGGAAGAAAAGGGTGGGGAAGGTAAAGGCGGTGAAGCCCGTGGCGGCGACAAAGGTGGCCGTGAGAAAAGTGGCGAGGGCAAAAAAGGCACTGAAGGAGCCGTAGCCAAAGGCGGCGGCCGGGGCACCAACTACCTGGTGAACCCCTACACCGCAGAAGTGATCGGCACAACAGAAAGCCCGACCTCCGAGTTTTTCATGACGATGTTCCGTCTGCACCGCTGGCTGTTGCTCGACACCGAAACAGGCCGTCCGATCGTGGGTTGGGCAACCGTTATCTTCACCCTGATCGTGATCAGTGGCTTGGTGATCTGGATTCCGCAGAAAGTGAAGAACTGGCGGCAAGGCCTCAAAATAAAGTGGAGCGGCAACTGGAAGCGCGTGAACCACGACCTGCACAACTCACTTGGTTTTTACTCATCTTTCCTGCTGCTGGTGATGTCGCTGACCGGCCTCACCTGGTCGTTTGAGTGGTACAAAGAGGGCTTCTTTAAAGTGTTGGGCGTAACGCCGCAAAAAGACCGCAAAGAAGAGCCGCTTTTCTCGACTGTGCCAACTGATCCAACGCAAGTTGCTACGCTTTCAATTGCGGACTACCTGAAGTCGGCCGATACCGTGCTGCCTTACAAAGGCGACTACCGCATTTCGTTTTCAACTGATTCAGCCGCTACTGTTTCCATCAACAAGAACAAAGTGGGCTTCTTCGCGCCCGCGGCTTCAGACAAACTGCAGCTCGACCAGTACAGCGGCGAGGTGCTGAAAGCAGAGATATTTGCCGACAAGCCGCTGAACGAACAGATCACGTCGTCTATCAAGCCACTGCACGTGGGCAACGTATATGGCACCTTCTCCAAGATACTTTACTTCATCGCCTGCCTCGTGGCGACCAGTCTGCCTATAACAGGCACGATGATCTGGATCAACAAGCTGCGCAAGAAGTCGAAGAAGGGTGCTATACCTGTGGCGAAAAGAGCGGTAGTTTAGAGGCGGTAGCTTAGGCTTTTTTTCTCGTTGCACTCGAAATGACAAGGTGGTTTTCACCACTCAGTACTCAACTTAAAAAGGAAGGGCTTCTGTACATCACAGAAGCCCTTCCTTTTTATGCATTTGGCAATGCGCTATACCTTAGCGCAGTCTGTCGACAGAGCGAACCAGGTCCTCGTCTTTTTTGATGAAGCGGTTAGCCAGGGCATTGAGAAACAGCGCTAGCACGGGCATGTAGAATCCGGCTTCGTAATTGCCTGCGTTACCGGCGGCCATTGCGTTGCCTACATAGTTGGCATAGTAAAATGAGGTGCCAAACAGCGCGATCAGGACCAGCGAGTTAATCAGGCCGAACTTCATCTGATTGAGGCGGCTCTTGTACTGGAAAATCTCATAGATGGCTACACCTGCGGCCACAATCGCGAGGATGCCAATGGCGATGGTGCTCGTGCCTGTCTGGGCGCCAGCCTGCACCGCCTCGCCCTGTTCGTTCACTGTCTGGAAAAACAGGTTCCAGGCGGTTAGCACGACTTCTTCACCGGTAGTGGCATCTACTTTAGACCAGATTGGCAAAAACAACAGGGATACCATGGCCACTACGATGAGGGCCAGAAATACGGTTTGAATTCTTTGTATCATAAGGGGGTTAATTTAACTTGCAAAGAGATGCAAAATTAGACAAAGACCTGTAAAACAAAAATTGATGAGCACAGCTTATATAATTGATATCGTTAGAACACCCGTTGGCAAGTTTACCGGAGCCCTCAGCAGCGTGCGCCCCGACGACATGGCAGCCTTCATTCTGAAAGAGTTGATGGCCCGCAATCCGCAGCTGGACCCGAGCCTGATCGAGGATGTGGTGCTGGGAGCTGCCAACCAGGCCGGCGAAGACAACCGCAACGTGGCCCGCATGGCGCTCCTGTTGGCCGGGCTTCCGCACGAGATCGGTGGCGTGACCGTGAACCGCCTTTGCGCTTCGGGATTGCAGTCCATCATCGACGCGGGCCGTGCTATAAAGAGTGGCGACGGTGATGTTTACCTGGCTGGTGGCGTGGAGAGCATGACGCGTGCCCCTTTTGTGATGGCCAAAGCCGAAACCGCTTTCGCCCGCACCCCTGAAATCTATGACACCACTATCGGCTGGCGCTTTGTGAACAACCAACTCTCGTCGCTGCACTACCCGTACAGCATGGGTGAGACGGCCGAGAATGTGGCCGAGCGCTACGGTGTTTCACGTGAAGCGCAGGACGAGTTTGCCCACAGCTCGCAGCTCAAGTACAAGGCCGCCGCCGAGGCAGGTAAGTTCAAAGATGAGATTATACCTATACCTGTTCCGCAGCGCAAAGGCGACCCGATTCTCTTCGACACCGATGAGCACCCACGGCTTTCTTCCGTGGAGAAACTGGGCACGCTGGGCGCAGCCTTCAAAAAAGGCGGCACTGTGACGGCGGGCAACGCCTCCGGTATAAACGACGGAGCGGCCGCTTCGCTGGTAGTGAGTGAGGAAATCGTGAAGCGCTTCGACCTGAAGCCAATGGCCCGCATTGTGTCGGCGGCAGTGGCCGGTGTAGAACCCGCATACATGGGCATGGGCCCGGTTCCGGCTACCCTGAAAGCCCTGAAACGCGCAGGCCTCACCATCAACGACATTGGTTTGGCGGAGATCAACGAGGCGTTTGCGGCGCAGGCTATACCTTGTGTGCAGGAACTCGGCATCAACCCGGAGATCGTGAACGTGAACGGCGGCTCCATCGCCATCGGGCACCCGCTCGGCGCCAGCGGTACCCGCATCTCAGCTACCCTGCTGCACGAGATGAAGCGCCGCAACAACGTGCGCTACGGTCTGGCCACTATGTGCGTGGGCGTGGGGCAAGGAGCAGCCATCATTTACGAGAAACTATAGTTATTTTTTATATCAGGAAAGGCCCTTCTGAAGCTTCAGAAGGGCCTTTTTCTTTTGCATAGTGTGCCGCAGTGGCTAACCGGATAGAAACTGGCACCTCCTTTGCCTACATTTCATCAAACCTAAAACAAAAGCTTATGAAAAAGTTGATGACACTGGTACTGGTAGGTTTGATGGCATTTGGGGCTCAGGTAGCCACCGCCGCCGACTACAATGGTGATAAAGATAAAGGCAAGAAAAAGGGCAAGCCCTCTTTTGTAGAGGAGAAACACCGGGCGCATGCCGAGTGGAAGCGGGAGAAGGAGTATGAGAAGGCCCGCAAAAAGGAATACAAAGACCGTGATGACGACGATGATCGTTGGGAGGATAGAAGAAGAGATGACGAGCGTTGGGAGCGACGAAGAGAAAATGAGAGAAGAGATGATGATCGCTGGGAACGACGAAAAGAAGACGAGAAAAGAGCAGAACGGCAGGAGCGTGAGCGCTGGGAGAAGCGGGATGAGCAGCGCCGCAATCGCAGCCTGGGCGAAATTCTGCAGGAAGGTGTGAGAAACGGCGATATCGGTAATCGCTCCCCTGATCCCAGCCACAGAAACTAAACAACCTTTTGCTATAACGATACTAGTGTAGAGCACACAGTTTCACCCTTTGCAGAGGGCACTCCTGATGGGAGTGCCCTTTCTGTTTTTATAAACTATGAGGCGTGGCCTGCAGTAGTTAGGTGTACTAATTTTCTCTCACTGTTGTCAGGAAATCTTATCTTTGCCCATGCGGTATTTTCTGGAAATCGCCTACGACGGCACTCGTTTTCATGGTTGGCAGGTGCAGCCCAACGCACTCTCTGTGCAGGAAGTGCTCGACGATTGCCTGAGCAAAGTGCTGCGGCAGCCTATCAGTTCCACGGGCAGCGGCCGTACCGATACGGGTGTGCATGCGAGTCAGCAATTCGTGCATTTTGATGTGGAACAGGAGTTGGATCCCGAGCAAGCGGTCTACCGCTTCAACCGCCTCTTGCCGGCTGATATCGTGGCGAAGAACCTATACCTGGTTACCGACGAGGCCCACGCCCGCTTCGACGCCTTTGAGCGTACCTATCACTACCACATCACACTGGCCAAAGACCCTTTCAAAAGATACTACGCCACTTACCTTCCGCGTTCCGTGGATGTGGCGCAGATGAACGAGGCAGCAGCCGTATTGCTTCGTTACGAGGATTTTACGACCTTTAGCAAAGTCAAAGGCGACACCAAACACTACCGCTGCAACATGTACGAGGCCGTATGGCGACAGCAGGGCGACGAGCTGGTGTTCACGATCCGGGCCAACCGCTTCCTGAGAGGTATGGTGCGGTTGGTGGTTGGCACCTTGCTGGACGTAGGGCGCGGCAAGCTCACGGTGGCCGACTTTGAGCGGATTGTGGCCAACCAGGACCGCAGCAAGGCCAGTGGGGCAGCTCCCTCCGAAGGGCTATACCTGGCCAAGGTGTCGTATCCGGAGCATATTTTCAAGACATCACCCAAAACAAACCCTTTATAGCATGCAATTACCAGAAGACCAGAACGGTCCACACCTAAACGGCAAACACCTGCGCCCCGAAAGCTTGATGATGAGCTACGGGTACAACCCGGAGTGGTCAGAAATGGCCGTGAAAGCGCCGATCTACCAGACGTCTACTTTCGTTTTCAAGAACGCGGAAGAGGGCAAGGCCTTTTTTGAACTAGCGTATGGCCTGCGTGAAAAGCACGCCGAAGAACAACTTGGCCTGATCTACAGCCGCCTCAACAACCCCGACCTCGAAATCCTCGAGAACCGCCTCCGCTTCTGGGACGGTGCCGAAGAGGCAGCCGTGTTCGCTAGCGGTATGGCCGCCATCAGCACCACGCTGCTAGCCTTGCTTAAGCCAGGTGACCTGATCCTGCACAGCGAGCCTATTTACGGCGGTTCGGATTATTACATCAAAAACATTCTGCCCAAGTTCGGCGTGAAGAGCATGGGCTTCCGGGCCAACACTCCGATAGAGGAGGTAGAGCAAATGCTCGAGGAATCAGGTATGGCCGACAAACTGGCGATGGTATACCTGGAGACGCCAGCCAACCCGACCAACCATTTGGTGGATATCGAGGCCTGCGCCGCCATGGCCAGAAAACACTCCACTGCCGACAAAAAAGTAGTGGTAGCCGTGGACAACACCTTCCTGGGCCCGGTGTTCTCGCACCCGCTCAAGCACGGCGCCGACCTGGTGCTCTACTCCGCCACCAAATACATCGGCGGCCACTCCGACCTGATCGCTGGTGCCTGTGCCGGTCCGGCCGACCTGATGAAGCAGGTGAAAGGCATGCGTACGTTCATGGGTTCCATGGCGAGTCCGTGGACAGGCTGGATGCTGATGCGCAGCCTGGAAACGCTGAAAATCCGCATGGAGTGTCAGGCCCGTGGCGCTGAAGTAGTAGCCGCCTATCTGAAAGAGCACCCGAAAGTAGACAAGATTTACTTCCTGGGCTACCTGCAGGACAACCCGCAGCAGCAGGCTATTTACGACAAGCAGTGCAAAGCGGCAGGCTCTATGATTTCATTCGACATCAAGGGCGGCGAGAAAGAGGCCTTCACCTTCCTCAACAACCTGAAGCTGATCAAACTGGCCGTGAGCCTGGGCGGCACGGAATCGCTGGCTGAGCACCCTGCCTCCATGACGCACTCCGATATCTGTCTGGCCGACCGCGCCGTGATGGGGATTGGCGAAGGTATGGTGCGCATTTCGGTAGGCGTGGAGCATCCAGAGGATATTATCTCTGACATTGCGCAGGCGCTTGAGAAAGTAGCTATACCTGCGGAAGCGGAGGTATAGGTATAAGACATAATCTGGTTAAAGCCCTTCTCTGGTTTTCTGGGGAGGGCTTTTTTGTGCCTTCAGGAGTAATCGCTATACCTGATAAATCCCGAAAATCCTGATGCAAAAACCATTAACTTTGCAAGCGGTTAGCATGTAGTATCCGTAAGGGTATAGCTACGGCTGGTCTGTGGGCCTATGGCGCGAGCGTCCTCGCTCGTGTCTGCTATGGTGGGGCCTCTGGCCCAGGTATAGGTATAGCAAACAGTATTGTTTTATAGTTTCGCCTGTGCGGCGGGCACTTACTTTTTTCCTTGATGAAAAAAGTAAGCAAAAAAATCAAGACGCTTTTGAACTCGCTGACCGCTCAAACAAAAAATCGTCAAAAGCGCACCTGGCACCATTGTCAGTTTCATAGCCAGTGTGCAAGTTAGTCTTGCTATACCTGCCGGTGGTTATTGCCACAAGGGTTATACCTTGGAATGGCAGCAACTGATTCCACGCCTTGGGCTACTGAGAACGAGAATTCGAAAGTAGCCAACGAACTCTGAGGAGTTAGGGGTGGTTGGACCCGGTCTAGCAAAACATGACCAGCAGCTACAAGGCTTTTTACTTGTAGAATGGTAATAGCTAATTCCCCTCTGGGGGTAGGGGCCCTCGACAAAAGGAGGGGTAGGGGTGGGTAAATCATACCTATGATCAACCACTCCAAAAACAGAAAACAGAACAACGAATTTGGAAGATAAACCACAAAATACAGGCAAGGTATTCGATGCGGACGTGATCCGGCGGCTCTTCACCTTTGTGAAGCCGTACATCCGGATCTTCTACTTCATCGTGTTCCTGACGTTCGCCTCGGCTATACTGGCTGCGGTGCGCCCTTTCCTGATTCAGTATACCGTGGACCAGGAAATCCTGCAGAACGACTGGGAGGGCCTGAACAAGATGTTCGTGATCCTGGCGGTGCTCTTGGTGGGGCATGCCATCGTGCAGTACCTCCATACCTATTTCGCAGGTTGGCTCGGGCAGCACGTGGTGCGCGACATCCGGGTGCAGCTCTACCGCCACATCCTCAAACTGCGCCTCAAGTTCTTCGACCGCACGCCCATCGGCACACTCGTAACCCGCAACGTGTCGGATGTGGAAACACTCTCGGATGTGTTCAGTGAAGGACTGGCCGCCATGATCGGCGATATCCTGCAGCTGGTCTTCATCCTGGGCTTCATGTTCTACATCGATTGGGAGCTGGCGCTGGTCAGCCTGTCTACTTTCCCGATCATGCTCATCAGTACCTACATTTTCAAGGAGAAGATCAAAGACACGTTTCAGGATGTGCGGACGGCCGTGGCGCGGCTCAATTCGTTTGTGCAGGAGCATATCACAGGTATGAGCATTGTGCAGATCTTCAACAACGAGAAGCGCGAGATGGAGAAGTTCAAGGAGATCAACAAGGAGCATACCCGCGCAAACGTACGCTCTGTGCTGTACTACTCGGTTTACTTCCCGGTGGCGGAGATCATCGGTGCGGCCGGTTTGGGCCTGCTGGTATGGTATGGCGCCCACGGCGTGATCGACAACGACGTGTCGCTGGGTACGCTGATGGCCTTTATCCTCTACATCCAGATGTTCTTTCGCCCGATCCGCATGATCGCCGATCGCTTCAACACGCTGCAGCTGGGCGTGGTGAGCACCGAGCGCCTCATGCGCCTGCTCGACAGCAAGGAGATGATCCCCGACAATGGTGATTATAAACCCGAGAAGATAAATGGCAACGTGAACTTCAAGGATGTGTGGTTTGCCTACAAAGACGAGGACTGGGTGTTGCGTAACATTTCGCTCAACGTGAAGGCGGGCGAATCGGTGGCCTTTGTGGGAGCGACGGGTGCCGGCAAGACCTCGATGATCAACCTGCTCAACCGTTTCTACGATATCAACAGCGGCCAGATCCTGATCGACGGACACGACATCAAAGCGTACGACCTGGATGTGCTGCGCCATCACATCGGCGTGGTGTTGCAGGATGTATTCCTCTTTTCGGGCACCATCGCCGACAACATCAGCCTCGGTAACAAAGCTATTACTGAAGAGCAGATGTGGCATGCCGCCGACCTAGTGGGCGCCCGCAAATTCATCGAGCGACTGCCGGGCGGCCTGCACTACCAGGTAATGGAGCGTGGGGCCACCTTATCAGTGGGGCAGCGGCAGCTGATCTCCTTCGTGCGGGCCATGGTCTACAACCCCGAAATCATCATCCTCGACGAGGCCACCTCCAGCGTCGACTCTGAGACTGAAGAACTGATCCAGTACGCCATCGACCAGCTCATGCACGGGCGAACGTCCATCGTCATCGCCCACCGTCTGTCTACCATCCAGAAGGCCGACAAGATCATTGTGATGGACCGGGGCGAGATAAAGGAAATGGGTAACCACGAGGAATTACTGCGCCGCGACGGTTACTACGCACAACTCTACCACATGCAGTACAAAAACATGATCGACCTATGAACAAGAAATTCTTGTTAGTGATGCTGGTACTCTCCTTCATCGTGGCGGCTTTTTATGCCTATCTGGGAGGTTTCAGCTCAGCTAATGTATCAGAAGCCAGTTCAACGCAACTATATGTGGCAGGCCGCGCCTTCCATGGTTCTGTAAACGACAGTGGAATCAATGACGCTTTCCGGAGAGCCGCCGAGGTGCTCGACAAAAAAGAACTGGAAGGTATGCTGGGCAACATTTACTACAACAATCCCGAGGGGCGGGCCGATAGCGTGAATGCTTTTATCGGGGTGGTTATACCTGACAGCACCATGCAGATCCCTGCCGACTACGAACTGCGGGTAGTGCCCGCCGGCCGACGTGTCCTACGTGGCGAAGTGAACGCCCATTACATGTTGGCCCCAAACAGACTCTACGAAGCCATTTTTAACTACGCCAAGGAGAAGAATTTGGAGCTGGAAACCTTCTACGTGGAGTGGTTTCCCGATGACCACCGGGGCCTGGTGGAGGTTCCGATTCAGGACTAGCTTGCAGGTATAGATTATCTCTCTATATTTGATAAAAGGGGAATGGCTGTACCTTTCCCCGTGGAACGATAGCAACAGAGCAAATTGGGCAAAAAGGCAGAGGCAAAAAAAGAGCTGATACTGGACGCAGCCAAGTCGGTGTTCGGCAAACTGGGCTATAGCAAAGCCACGCTGGATGATATTGCTCATGCCATCGGACTTAAGAAACCCACGCTCTACTATTACTACAAGAGTAAGGAAGTGCTCTTTATCGAGGCTTTCTCGCAGGAGTGGAAAGACAGCCTGTACCGGATCAAGAAAATTGCCGAGCAGGAAAGAGATCCCCGCGAGCGCCTGCTGCTTTACATCCGCTCATCGCTGCGCTACTATCAGGAAATCGTAACGCAGCACACCATCTCTATCCAAGTGCTCATCGAGACGCGCATTATGTTTCAGGAGCTGTTCAAGGAATCGCGCGCCAAAGAGACGAATTTCTACGCCTCCGTCATCAAGGAAGGTATAGCCAACGGCACTTTCCTTGACTGTGAAGCTGAGCGGGTGGGCTACTCCATCATGGTCGTCAAAGACCTGATCCAGTTCGAAGAGTTTCAGCGTGCCCAGTTCCACAACCTGCCTTCCATCGACTTCGAGAAAATAGAGCGCGAGGTGCTGTATACGGTCAATCTGATACTGGAAGGTATACGGGTGAGAGCGTAAGGAATAAAAATGCCCCAACGAAAGCAAGCCGCTTGCATTGGGGCATTATCATATCAGGCCTATTCAGGCTAGAAACTCTCCAAAAAGTGGGTGCTGGGTTTGGCCGTTGATTACTCAGCCATGCTGTTGTTTTGACTGGCTTTGTATTCTTCCAGCTTTGCCTTCAGCGCGTCCACATCGGCGTGGTGGCCTTTGGCTACTTCAGCAGCGTCGAGCTCGATGAGCATGTTCTGCATTTGCTTCAGGTAGGCGGTTTTATCTTTTTTGAGGCAGCCTTTGTGGTTGTCCTTGCAGGTGCCGTCCTCGTCCATGGGCTTGAACATACTGCCCTCGCCATAGATGAGCCACTGCGTGTTCAGGTCCTGAAAATTCTTTACGATAGCCACTAACTCATCGAGCAGGTAGTTTTTCCCTGACAGGATATTGGCAAGCACTGCTTCATCGCTGCCCGTCATCTCGAGGAGCTGCCGCATTTCCAACTCTTTGATGCTGGTATAAAAACGGAACCTTTTGCCGATTTGCTGTATGTCAATAGCCATAGATAGAGATTTAGGAGTTGAATAAACTTGCTATACGTACCTATAACAGTTTCTGTATCAAAAAATTCCCTCAGATGATACTATGCCCGGTTGAAGCGTCTCTTTTCGGGTTCATAATCAGCAACTTATAAAGGGGCTACTGCGAGTCCTCTGCCTGCAGCTGCCTCTCATAAAGCACCTTGTAAAGCCCCTGTTGCTGTATCAGCTCCTCATGGGTGCCGTGCTGCACAATCTCACCGTCGTCGAGCACCAGAATCTTATCGGCCAGCTTCACAGACGACACGCGGTGCGAAATGATGATAGAGGTACGGTTGGCCATGATGCGGCGCAGGCTGTTCAGGATGGCGTTTTCTGTCTTCGTGTCCACCGCTGAGAGTGAGTCGTCCAGAATCAAGATACTTGGCTCCCGAACCAGTGCCCTGGCAATGGAAACCCGCTGCTTCTGTCCGCCCGAAAGGGTAATGCCGCGCTCGCCCAGCTTCGTGTCGAACTGCTCAGGAAAGCGCATGATGTTTTCGTACACGTCGGCATCCTTGGCGGACTGTACCATCTGCTCTTCCGTGATGCTTGGCAAACCAAAACCGATGTTGTTGCGGATAGAGTCGGAGAAGAGGAACACATCCTGCGGTACGTAGCCAATCTGGCTGCGGAGGCTCTCCAGATTATAGTCACGCACATCCACCCCGTCAATCAGAATGCGACCGCCGGTGACGTCGTACATGCGCGGCAGAAGCGTGGCAATCGTGCTTTTGCCCGAGCCGGTGTTGCCGATTACCGCCAGCGTTTCGCCGTGGTTGATGCGGAACGAGATGTTTTTGAGTGCATGGATATTCGTGTCAGGGTATACAAAATCCACATTTTCGAACACAATGTCCCCCTCAATCGGCTTGGCGATGTTCGCGCGCGACACGATGTCGTTTTTGGTGTTCAGAAACTCGTTGATGCGGGCCTGCGAAGCGGCGGCGCGCTGCACCAGACTGGCCGTCCAGCCCAGCGAAGTCACAGGCCAGGTGAGCATGTTCACGTAGATGATGAACTCGGCAATGTTGCCGGTGGTAATGCTGCCGTTCATCACTTCCTGACCGCCGATGTATACCGTGATGATCGTGCTCAAACCCACCAGGAACAGTACCAGTGGGAAAAAGAGCGAATTCACGAAGTTGAGCTCCAGCGATTTATCCTTGTAGTTGTTGCTGGCTTTGGTGAAGTTGTTATGGGAGTCGTCTTCGCGCACAAAGGACTTGAGCACCCGTATACCTGAAAAAGCTTCCTGCACAAAGGTCGTTATACCTGACAGACTGCGCTGGATCTCGTCGGACTTGCGCTCGATGATGTTGTTGACGTAGTAGATGCTAATGGCCAGGATCGGCAGCGGAATCAGGGTATAGAGTGTGAGCTTCACGTTTACCGACAGCATGTACGGAATCACCATCAGGAACAGAATGACCAGGTTGAGGCCGTACATAATAGCCGGGCCAAGGTACATGCGCACACGGCTCACGTCTTCGGAGATGCGCGACATCAGGTCGCCGGTGTTGTTTTTGCGGTAAAAGCTGAGCGGCAGGCTCTGGTAGTGTTCGTATATCTCGTTTTTGAGGTCGTTCTCGATCAAGCGGCTCATCACGATGATGGTCTGCCGCACGAAGAACAGGAAAAGGCCCCGCAGGAGCGCCATCACCAGGATCACGACCCCGTACACCAGGATGCTGCTGGCAAAATTGTCGTACACCAGTTCCTGCTGCTCCATACCCTCGTAAAGGTTGTGCAGGTTGATGCCCTCCTTGATCAAATTGAAGGCATGGCGCACCACCTGGGCGGGCAGAATCTGGAAAAAGTTGGATATGATGATGAATACCAGGCCCCAAAGAAGACGGTATTTATACTTGAGTAAATATTTATTGAGGTAGCGGAGTGATTTCACAGCAAGAATATGGAACTCAGAGGCTTTTACGTAGAGTTAACAGGTACAAATTGAATTAATCAAAAAAAGAATTAATTTTGCAGCATGAAACGGGAGGCATCCCTCCCTATCTTCTACAAAGATAGAATAACCCTTAATCAAAATCATAAATGGTCGAACTAAAAGAAGTTGAGCTGAAGAAAGACAAGTCGGTCTTCGGTCAGATATCAGAGTATAACCATGAGAAAGTAGTTTTCTGCCATGACCACGAGACTGGCCTGAAAGCGATCATCGGTATCCACAACACAGTACTCGGCCCGGCGCTGGGCGGTACACGCATGTGGGCGTATGCTTCTGAGGCTGAAGCGCTTGACGATGTGCTGCGTCTTTCAAGAGGTATGACTTACAAGGCTGCTATCTCTGGTCTTAACCTGGGTGGCGGCAAGGCCGTGATCATCGGTGATGCCAAAAAAGACAAAAGCGAATCGCTGATGCGCCGCTATGGTCGTTTTGTGAAAAACCTGAACGGTGCTTACATCACTGCCGAGGATGTTGGAACGACCACCAAGGACATGGAGTACATCAAGATGGAGACAGACTACGTAGCCGGTCTTCCTGAGGCGATGGGCGGCAGCGGGGACCCGTCTCCGGTGACTGCGTACGGTACTTACATGGGTATGAAGGCGGCTGCTAAGAAAGCCTACGGTTCTGATTCGCTTGAAGGCAAGAAAATCTCTGTACAGGGCGTTGGTCACGTAGGTGGTTACCTGGTAGAGCTACTAGCCAAAGAGAACGCACAGATCTTTATCACTGACATCTACGAAGACCGTCTGCGCGACATCTCCTCTAAGTACAAAGCCAAAGTGGTAGGTATGGACGAGATCTATGACCTGGACGTAGATATCTACTCTCCTTGCGCATTGGGTGGAACCGTGAACGATGACACCATCAACCGTCTGAAGTGCCGCGTTATCGCAGGATCGGCCAACAACCAGCTGCGTGAGGAAACCGTGCACGGACCAGCGCTGGTGAAAAAAGGCATCCTGTACGCGCCGGACTTCCTGATCAACGCCGGTGGCCTGATCAACGTGTACTCTGAGCTGCAGGGCTACAACCGCGAAAGCGCCTATGCCCAGACAGAGCGCATCTACGGCTATACCCTCGACATCTTCGACAAGGCCGAGAATGAGGGCATCTATACGCAGCTGGCCGCTACCAAAATGGCAGAGCAGCGCATCTACAGCATCGGCAAGGTAAAATCTACTTACTAGGTTCTGCCTTCGTGACTATATTCAAAACAAAAGTGCTGCATTAACCTGTGGCACTTTTGTTTTACTACAGCACATATTTATTGGCGCACGGGTTCGCCTTTGCGTATACCTTTACCAGCAGCGGCCATACCTGTCTGCTGCTTTTGGTGCCACCGCACCGACTTTAGTAAAAACACATATCAACCAACACGTTCTTTAAAATACCATTATGCTCAACCGCAGAACACTTCGAATCAAGGCTATGCAAGCCATTTATGCCTACAAACAGGCCGAAGGTTCGGATTACCAGCTGGCACTTGACCAGATAGCAGAAGACTTCGCACCAGACCTGAACTCGATGGAGGTGCAGGACCGCAAGCTGCTTGAAGGCCGCAAACAAATTGCGCAGCTACTCTTTAAGGAATGGCACGAGACGGGCCAGTTCGAGACAGAAGAAACCGACAAGGAGATAATTGATGCGGTAAACAGAGCTGTTGTGGCTTATAAGAACCTCACCAAAAAAGACTACAAACAATACAGCAGCCAGATGATGAGCGCTGTGGAGCGCATCTACGATCACTACCTGGGCACCCTGCAGATTCTGGAGCTGATCAACGAGCTGGTGAAAGATGAAGAGGAGAAAAAAGAGAAACGCTTTACGGCCGCCACAGGTCCTGATGTAAAGCGCTTTCTGAACAACCGGGTAGCGCAGCGCATCCTCACCAACAAGTCGTACCAGCAGCACATCATCCGTCGCAACATCAGCTGGGGCTCCGACATCAGTGAGATTCGCCTCGTATATAAAAATATCCTGAAGCAGGATGAAGTGTTTCTGAACTACCTGGCACTGCCTGAGCCTACGCTCGAAGAGGACCTGGAAGTGGTGAAACATATTTTCAAAAACATTATTTTTAAAGAAAAAAACTTACAATCTTTGTTTGAAGAGCAGGATTTGAACTGGGTGGAGAACAAATCCATCGTGAAAAGCCTGGTCAACAAGACTGTCAAGATGTTTGGCGAAGAGACCGAAGAAGAGCCCGTATTATTGGATCTTTCGGCTAACTGGGAAGACGACAAGGCCTTCTTTGAGGAGCTCTACCACCAAACCCTGCAGGATGATGAAAAGTACGAGGCCATGATTGCCGCAAGCGTGAAGAACTGGGATGTGGAGCGTGTGGCCCTGCTTGACAAGATCATCCTGAAGTTGGCGCTTTGCGAAATGCACATCTTCCGAAGCATACCCGTTAAAGTGACCATCAACGAATACATTGAGATATCGAAGCTGTACAGCACGCCCAAGAGCAAGCAGTTTGTGAACGGTGTACTGGACAAGATGGCGCAGGAGCTGACCACAAAAGGAGAAATCCGCAAGTCAGGCCGTGGTTTGATCGACAACAAATAAGGTATTGTCCGTCTTTAAGGCCCTTTATACCGTAATAAGGGGAAACGACATACCTAATATATAAGTATAGAGATAATCCTATGAGTAAGAAGACGAGCAACATACTGTTTTTCGTGTCCGGAGCCGCTGTGGGAGCCATGGCAGGCATCCTGTTCGCACCAGAAAAAGGCAGGGAAACACGCAGCTGGCTGAGCTACCGCCTTGAGAAATACCGCGATACCCTTTCAGACCTGCTGGAAGAACTGGTGGAAGACCGTGGCCGTGTGACATCAAGCGCCAAGTCTGAGGGACAGCGCGTGATACAGGACGCAAAAGACAAAGCCGAGAAACTGCTGGGCGATGTGGATTCACTTATCAACGAGATTAACAGCAGGAAAGAAATATAAACATGAGAGATATTACACTGATTCCCGGCGACGGGATTGGACCAGAGATTACAGAAGCCGTTAAAGCTGTTTTCAGCGCTGCTAACGTGCCCGTAAACTGGGAAGAGGAAAATGCAGGACAGACCACCTTCGATTCGATCGGTGAACTGATCCCTTCTACACTGATTGCCTCGCTTAAGAAGAACAAAGTGGCCCTGAAAGGCCCTATCACTACGCCGGTCGGCAAAGGTTTCAAGAGCATCAACGTGCAGCTGCGCCAGATGTTCGACCTGTACTCCAACGTACGCCCTGCCAAGACAACGCCCGGTGTGAATACCCGCTTCGATAACGTGAACCTGGTGTTGTTCCGCGAGAACACCGAAGGTTTGTACTCCGGATTGGAGATGTTTGACGAGCGCCTGCAGATCTCTGACTCAGTAGCCCGCCTGACGCGTGTAGGTTGCCGTAAGATCGTCCGTGCCGCGTTTGAGTATGCCAACAAACACAACTGCAAAAAGGTGACGGCAGTGCACAAAGCCAACATCCTGAAAAGCGCCGGCGCCCTGTTCCTGAGCGAGGCCAGCGAAATTGCAAAAGAATACCCGCACATCCAGTACGACGACAAGATCATCGACAACATGTGCATGCAGCTGGTGATTAAGCCGGAGCAGTTCGACGTGATCGTGACCACCAACCTGTTTGGCGACATCCTGTCTGACCTGTGCGCGGGTCTGGTAGGTGGCCTGGGCGTGGTGTCGGGTGCCAACATCGGCAGCGACATGGCCATTTTCGAAGCCGTACACGGTTCTGCTCCTGATATCGCAGGCCAGGGCAAGGCAAACCCAACCGCGCTGCTGCGCTCCGCCATCATGATGCTGCACCACATCGATCTGAAAGATGAGGCGAACCGCATTGAAACCGCTCTGGACGCAACGCTTGCCAACAGAGAGCAATGCACAGGCGACCTGGGCGGCAAAGCCGGCACCATGGAATTTGCACAACACATCATTTCGAAACTATAATCAAGCAAAAAGCTGTTTAACTGATATGAAAAAGAACTTCTTATTAGCCTTAGCGCTTGGCACTGCCATGACAGTGACCAGCTGCGATCAGAACAACACCACAGAATCGGAGGCAACGACTGCCGAAGCAACTGCAGCTGTAGATCAGCCGCAGGTTGTAGACAACCCGAACGTAGTGCCAACCAGCCAGGCGGCCGGCACAGAGAACATGGCTGTGATGAACTTCGAGACAACCGAGTTTGATTTCGGTACCATCAAAGAAGGCGATATAGTGGAGCATACCTTCAAATTCACCAACACAGGCAAGTCGCCGTTGGTGATCGAGAGTGCTTCTGCTTCTTGCGGTTGTACCGCCCCTGACTGGACGAAGACCCCAGTTGCTCCAGGTGAAGCAGGTGAAGTGAAGGTGCGTTTCGATAGCCGCAACAAGCCAGGCCAGCAGTCTCCGACTGTAACAGTACGTGCCAACACGGAGCCTAACATCGTTCGTGTGTTCATGAAAGGCAACGTAACTTCATCAAGCATTCCAACTGCAGGCGCCGACGGTCCTGTGAAACTTAACTAAAAAATCACGCTCTCAAGAGCACAACCCTTTTTATGCAAACGATATTCCTACAAGCCGCACCAGACGGAGGCATACTGCCTCAGCTGCTCATGTTCGGCGCTATTATCCTTGTTTTCTATTTTTTCATGATCCGCCCGCAGCAGAAGAAAGCGAAGGACCAGAAAAAATTTCGTGAAGAGCTCACCAAAGGTATGCAGGTTGTGACAATAGGCGGACTGCATGGCCGTTTAACAGCTATAAACGATGACACCGTAGAGATAGAGGTAGACAAAGGCGTACGCCTTGTGTTTGAAAAATCTGCTATCTCGCTGGAAGCCACTGCTAAAGTGAAATAAGGATAAGACACCTTGTCGTTTGAGAAAGCCCGAAATATCATTTTATGGTTTGTAAGGCCATTTAAGCCCCAAACAGAGCACTACTGGCGAATTGTAGTGCTCTGTTTTGTGGCTGCCTCTACTTTTTGGCTGCTTAACGCCCTTAACAAAAGCTACTCTACCCAAACCACCTACCCGGTGCGCTTTGTGTACAATGATCAGCGCCTGGTTCCAATTAGTCCACTGCCCGAAGAGGTGGCGGTTAACGTTACCGGTCGGGGGTGGAAACTCCTCCGCAAAGCACTGAGGGTAGAAGTACAGCCCGCAGAAGTCTACATCCGTAGTCTGCCCCGCAACAATTACCTGCTTGGCTCCGCCTTAAGACCCGCCCTGGTGAATGCCATGGATGGACTGCAGCTTAACTTTGTTGTAACCGACACCCTTTTCTTTAACTTCGATGAGACGGTGACGCGTCGTATTGCACTGCAGCTCGATCCTGCACAGAAGGTGACAGGCGAACGTCACGCCTTGCTGCGCCCTGTTCGCATCGATCCCGACACCATCACCTTCCGCGGCCCATCCTCCATGGTCGATAGTCTGCCGAGCCCCTTTATGCTGCGACTGCCGATCACTAACCTGACCGAGTCAGCGAAGATCGTGGTGCCCATCGAGTATGACAACAAATCGCTGGTGAAAGCGGATATAACAGAAGCCACTGTTTCGGCAAGGATAAAGCCGCTGCTGCAGCGTGAACACCAGGTTGTGCCAGAGATGGTGAATGTGCCGTTGAACACTGAGGTAACCTTGCGCCCGCAGGTGGTGCTGATTCGCTACCTCGCACTCGAAGATTCAGCGGCCGTCATCAACTCCGAAGCATTCAAGGCCATCGTGGACTTCTCCAGGTATAGCCGCCTCGACTCCACCGTGGTGCCCGAGCTCGTGCAGAAGCCTGCCGGCGCCCGCAACATCACGCTCTGGCCTGAGCGCATCAAAGCTGTATTGGAAAAATAAGAGCATGCTCAGGATAGGTATAACCGGCGGAATAGGCGTAGGCAAAACCATTGTCTGCCGCGTGTTCCAGGTATTGGGTATACCTGTGTATGACGCTGACACCCGCGCCAAATGGGTGATGCAATACGACCCTGCATTGAAGCAGGAACTGCAGGCCGCCTTTGGGAAAGAAACCTATACCTTAGAAGGACATCTGGACCGAGCTTATCTGGCGTCGGTGGTCTTCAACAACCAGGAGCGGCTGGACAAGCTGAATGCCCTCGTGCACCCACACGTCGGCCTTGACTTTGAGCGCTGGGCTACAGCCAATGCCACCGCGCCATACCTGATCAAAGAAGCAGCGCTGATGTTTGAGTCGGAATCGTGGCGGCAAATGGACGAGATCATTGTCGTGACTGCCCCGCTGGAGGTACGCCTCAAGCGCCTGCTTAAACGTGATCCGCACCGCACGGAAGCCGATATAAAAGCGATCATCAGCAAGCAGCTTAGCGAAGAAGAGAAAATAGCCCGTGCACAGCACATTGTCTACAACGACGACCAACAGCTTATTATACCCCAGGTGCTGGCCCTGCATGAGCAATTCCTCCCCAAGTCAGGTATAGCTAAGTAGTATTCCCAAGCTACCCAATTGCAGGTATAATATACCTATACCTGACCTCACATCCGCAAAATACCTGTGCCTATAACTGGCACAGTCATTCCCAAAGCCGATACTCGTAAAGCAAAGTCCCTTCGGCTAGATTTATACCTTATGTTGGTATGCAAAAAAGTTGGGGTATGGACCGAACGATTTCACACTGCTAATCCTTTTTTCGAAAAGGTATACGCCTGCTCTGGAATAGAGTGTGCTGATCTAAATTGTGTCTAAAACGGATGGAGGGTTAAATTTAAACAACTTGCCTTAAGGCCCGACTAAGAGGTAAGGCTGTTAAGCTTTGTAGAAAACTATCCCTTTGAGGACACGTGATACATGAGCTGAAACCTGCGATCAGCGGTCAATAGGGGAGAGGCATTTCAATGCAGTACTTTAGCGATTGATCTTACATCCCCCTGAGAGCTTCCCTCGCAAGTTTCGAACTCGCTCTTACTTGTCCTCAAGGGGAGACTGAGGTTTCTACTATGCTCAATATGCGGCGCTTTCGAAAGCAGGTATAGGACAGAGCTTAACTGCGCTGCTGACTGAGAGGGAAATTGAAAAGCTTCTGCAGTACAGAGTATTATATTCGGAATCAGGGCGTTATACAAACAGGTAAAGGACAGGCCAGATCGCGGGGGCGCAACTCTCAGAAAAGTATGGACATAAAAAAAGGACAACTTTTAAGTTGTCCTTTTGTGGGGCGTACTGGATTCGAACCAGTGACCCCCTGCTTGTAAGGCAGGTGCTCTGAACCAGCTGAGCTAACACCCCGTTTTTTCGTTTTAGAGACCTTTTGTCCCCGTTTGATGATGCAAATATGGGGTGATTTTTTGGAACTGCAAAACATCTGATAAAAAAATCTTAAAATTTTTTTTCGAGCCTCATCCTCTATTGTGCACGTGTGAATACTGCAGTACCTTTAGCTTTTGTAAGATGCTTAAAATCTGAACTTTCTCTTGGGACGAATTCGTGTTGTGAAAAAAGTGCTATTTTATGTCGCCCTGGCAGCAGTGGCGATCACTGGCATTTCGGCGGGACTGGTGTATGCGTACCAAGATAAAATAATCGGTCTTTTTGTGGCTGAAGCCAACAAGCACATCACCACCAAGGTGGATGTCGGCAAAATCTCCCTCTCCCTCTTCGACAAGTTTCCGCAGGTGGCCGTGGCGCTCGAGCAGGTGAACGTGCACGAAGGTATAGCGGAGAGTGATTCGTCGCTGGCCCGCGCCGAGAAGCTGTACTTCACGTTCAGTGTGTTCGATATCATCCGGGGGAAGTATGACGTGAAGCAGCTATACCTGGAGAACGGCTCCATACACGTGCGGGTGCTGAAAAACGGGCAGGTCAACTACCATATCCTGGCAACAGATTCCAGCAACGCATCCGGTGACTTCGCCTTCAACCTCGAGAAGATTAACCTGAGCCAGGTGGCGCTGCGCTATACCGACCTGCAGCTGAACCACTACATCGAAGCCGATGCGCAGCAGTTGGTTGCCGCAATGGCGATCACAAACGAGAAGATAGCCATCGAAACGAAGGGGAATACCAGGATCAGCACCATCCGGATAGGGGAGAGTGAGTATTTCAAGGAGAAGTCAGTAGTGCTGCATACCGCCCTGACAATAGACCGTGCGGCGCGCACCATTGCTTTGCGGCCATCGGTTGTGCAGGTAGAAGGCGCAGCCTATGAAGTAGGCGGGCAGATTGCCTACGGCGGCACGACAGAGCTGAATTTACAACTGCAGGGTAAAGACACCAACATCCAGTCGCTACTCTCCTTACTACCCCAGCATATTACACGCGAGTATAGCCAGTACCGCAGCGAGGGCGATGTCTTCTTTAAAGGCACTGTAAAAGGCAAGGCATCCGGCAAGCAGAACCCAGAGGTCGCTTTTAAGTTCGGCGCCCGAAACGCTTCCTTCTTTCACCCCGACACCAAGCAGAAGATCGAGGGCCTGCACCTGGATGGGTACTTTACAAATGGCAGCAGCAAGGGCGCCGCAACGTCGTTGCTGGAGTTGAAGAACCTGAAAGGCGTGCTGAACAAGCGCCCTTTTGAGGGGAGCCTGACCTACCGCAATTTTGAAAATCCCTACCTCGCCTTCAGTGCCAAAGGTATGTTGGATGTGGGCTATGTGGTAAGCCTGCTGCAGCTGGATGAGGTAAAAGGCGGAAGCGGCCTGGCAGATGTGCGCATCGCTTTTGCGGGCAACCTGAAAGAGTTCAAGGCCAGGCCGGGCAACAGCACGCTCAACACAAGCGGCGATATTACGCTGCACGACGTCATGCTGAACCTCAAGGAGATGCCGATGCCGCTGAAAGGGTTGAACGGTAACTTCATTTTCAAAAAGAACGATGTAGCCGTGTCGGATTTCAAGGGGCAGTTGGGTGACTCAGACTTTGTGCTGAACGGGATGTTCCGGAACGTGATGGCCTGGTTGCTGCTCGACAAGCAGCGCCTGCTCGTAGAAGCCGACTTCAGTAGCCAATACCTCAACTTTGACCAGTTGCTGAGCGAAGAGCTCAATACCCCGGCCGACGCCAGGCAGGCCAGCAGTGCTGCCTATAAGTTCAACATCTCGCCCGATATTGCTTTCGACCTGGGTGCCACCATCCGGCAGGCTAAGTTCAGGCGCTTCAGGGCGGAGCACATCAAAGGCGAGGTAAAGCTGCGCAACCAGATCGTATCCTCCCCCAACATCTCGTTCAATGCCATCGGAGGCAACTTTGCCGTGCGAGGCAATCTGGATGCCCGCAACCGCGACCACATCAAGGTGAGCACCGCCACCAAGCTGAGCAACATGAGCGTCGACAGTCTCTTCTATGTCTTTGAGAACTTCGGACAGAGCTTTATTTCTGATAAGCAGCTGCGCGGCAGGCTGACCGCCAATATTGTATCGGATGTGTACTTCGATAGCCAGCTCAATACCAAGACGGACCTGATGCAGGCCGAGATTGCGGCCACCGTGCGCGACGGGCAGTTGATCAACTTTGCCCCGATGCAGAAGATGTCGGCTTTCGTGAAGCGTTCAGAACTGGCGAACATGAAATTTGCAGAGCTGAGCAACAACTTCTGGATACAGCAGCGCACTATCTTCATTCCGGAGATGGACATTCGCTCCAACCTGTCGGCTATACCTTCGGTGTCTATCTCGGGTACCCATTCTTTCGACCAGGACATGGACTACCGCATCAAGCTGCCGCTCACGAAAGATCGCCGGCCTGACCGCGACAACGTTTACGGTGTGGTAGCTGAGGACCCGGATGCAGGCAACAGCTCACTGTTCCTGACCCTGCGTGGAAAAGAGAGCGACTTTAAGCTGGCGTACGACAACGAGCGTGTGCGTGAGAAAATCAAAACCGATCTGAAGCAGGAAGGGCAGGAGCTAAAAGAGCTGCTGCGCGGCAAAAAACCTGTGAAGAAGCAGGAAAAGAAAGTGGAACTGCAGGAAGGCGAGTACTTCGACTTTGACTAGGTCAGAAATAAAACGGCTATACCTGATAAGGCCCTATGCAGAACTGCGACAGCAGCCAGGTATAGGCATGAGGTTATGGGGAGGTAGTGGCTGTATTGTAAAAATTATATTTTACTTACATCCTCTGTTAACTTACGTTTACGGTACAAAAGTAAGTGTTTGTTAAAAAAATACTGTTTATTGTATAACCTGAGCAGCAATCGGTCGTTAGATAAAACAAAATTACAATAACGATTTGTATTGAATTTTGAATATAGATTTGGTGATAACTGCAAGGCTCCTTGGGAAGGTCCTATCTTGTTGAGGAAGACGTAGCAGCTTGAAAATATAAGGGTGAAAAAAAAGCCGGAGTTTCTCCGGCTTTTTTATTTATACCTAGGCCATAGAGGCCATTATTTTAGATTACAGCAGTTGGCTAAGCGCAATTTCAAAAGAGGCCTTCGCGATCTCTGTTTTTGCCTGGTTCTTGGTGTGCGTTTTCTCAAGCGCCTCCCGGATGACACGGGAAATATCGTGGAAAATGGCATCGTCCGTAATCTCCACCTCATTCTCCATCAGGTAGGCAAACACACGGGCCATGCCGCAATTGGCGATAAAGTCAGGTATAACGGAAATGTTTTGATCGGCGAACTCGCCGGTAGAACCGAAGAATATCTCCGGATCCTGGAACGGCACATTGGCCCCGCAAGAGATCACCTCCAAGCCACTGGCGATCATTTGCTCAAGTTGTCCGCGCGTAACAAGGCGCGAGGCGGCGGCAGGTATAAATATTTCGGCAGGAAGCGACCAGATGCGGCTGTTCATCTCTTCGAATGGGATGAGGCCCTCTGCATAAAGCGTGTTGCCCTGTCTGCCCAGGTATAGCTCCCTGATCTCTTCGAAAGAGAAGCCTTCCTCCCTGATCAGGCCGCCCGTACGGTCGATGATGCCGACAATCTTAACACCCTTGCCGGCCAGGTAGAAGGCAGCGGCAGCACCAACATTTCCCCAACCCTGTATGATGGCACGCTTGCCTTCATACGAGCCGCCCCAAATGGTGTAATAGTGGCAAACAGCTTCGGCCACCCCATAACCTGTAATCATGTCGGCTACCGTATACTTGCGGGCCGCAGCCGGGGTATAGGCGGGGTCCTCAATCACCTTGATCACGCCTTGGCGCAGCTGACCTATTTTGTTGATCTTCTGGGGCTCTGTGGCGTTAAAATGCCCGTTCACAACGCCTTCCTGCGGGTGCCACAGGCCGTAGTCTTCCGTAATCGGGATCACTTCGTGTATCTCGTCCACGTTGAGGTCTCCGCCCGTTCCGTAGTAGTTCTTGAGCAGCGGAATAACCGCCTTGTACCAGCGCTCCAGCACGCCGCGCTTTCGCGGGTCGGCCGGATCGAAGTTTATACCTGACTTGGCTCCGCCAATGGTTGGACCCGACACGGTGAACTTCACCTCCATGGTTTTGGCCAATGATTCTACCTCACGCTTGTCCAGGCCTTTGCGCATGCGGGTGCCACCGCCGGCCGCACCACCGCGCAGCGAGTTGATCACTACCCAGCCTTCGGCCTCGGTCTCAGCGTCCTTCCACTCAAATACTATCTCAGGTCTTTTATTCTCAAATTTTTCGAGAAGCTCTTTCATGGGTTTGTTTGTAGTTAAGGGTTTACAGACCGCAAAGGTACGAAAATACCCCGGAGCGTACAGAGCACGAAATCCCCCAGCTGCTCAGTCATAAGGATTGTACTGTACCGTGAATGCGCGTTGCGACACTGATTTTTTGGCGAGCGGCTCGGTGTGTTGGACATTTCACGGAGGCAGTCAATTAGGAGAGAGCCATATAGTAATCTAGCAACATTAAGTATTTCATATATCCAATTTTAATTTTTATACGTACATCTACTCAATTCAGCATTCAGGATGTATCTGACAAGGAGTGTGTTGTGTTATGGGAGCCTTCAGAAGAAAATTTTAAAATTCCTTTGAAGCTACATCAGCCAAATGTCGCGGTTGCCGTATATATCTTAATATGAATTGTATTGTTTAAATGTATGTAGAAACTGTTAGGTATAATTATTAATTATGAAAAGTTTGTTATCTAGAATTGAATCTAAGAAAATAGATAAGGCGGCAGCCATGCTTAAAGTGTTGGCACACCCAAAAAGACTGGCGATAGTGGACTTGCTCGGCAAGGAGGATAAAATGACTGTTACGGAAATTTATAAGTACCTGGACCTGCCACAGGCTATTGCTTCCCAGCATTTGATTACGCTGAAGGACAAAGGAGTGCTATCTTCCTTTAAGGTAGGCACCAAAATTTACTATTCCCTTGCCATTCCAAAACTGATCGACGTGATCGATTGCTTGGAAGAATGTTGCATTGATATTTAGTGATCCGCCCAGGTGCTGAAGCACCTAGTATTACATTCATAGAAAAGCCAAAGGTCTCCGTTCCCTTCGTAAAATGAAGCAGGCGGGGACCTTTGGCTTTTTTATATACTAAATAAAACAGGCGGTTCACAAAGTCCCGCGTAAAGTGGATTCCTGTGTTTCAGGCTTAGAGCAGAATTTTACCTCCCGTTTCTTGCTGTTTTTTTGTTTTCGCTTCCTTCTTGGTCGGAGCAGCTGCAGACTTTTCTTTTTTCATAGCCTTCTCAACTTCACGCTTCAGTATCTCGTGGCCTTCGTGGGTAGTGGCAGCAGAAAGTGCCACGGCATCCGTACGGCGCACCACGCGGGCAGAAGTAGAGGCAACGTGCGGCTTTGAAGTTGCTACCCATTTAGCATCCGCATCTGCATAAGCATCCGCAGGCTTGTCGGCTACCAATCTATAGTCTGACTTCTGGATCGGGGCAATGCCATCATTGGCAATGTCGCGCTCGGTCAGCATGAATGAGTGGCTGGTGCAAGAGCTAAATAGCAGAATAACAGTGATAAAAGATAGGAGAGTAGAGATGTTTTTCATTTTTTACTGCACTAAGGGTGATGAAATAGAATTTACTTGCCGCTGTTCTCGTAGCCTGGATCGGAGGTTCTTCTGTTTAAAGTGAATATCTTATTTAAATATTTATATATGCAAAGATATGTAAAAATGTTTATATACCGCAAGTTTAAACATATAAAAAGCTGACCATGAAAAGTCAGCTTTCTAATTAACAGGTCAGGACTTTATATATTTTAATTAATAAATGTATATATATAGAATTTAGTATATTCGTGTGTTCGAACATTTATATACGTTTTACAATTTATCAACTTATCACAAAATGAAAAGAAATTTACTTTCGCTTATTATCGGAGCCGCTATGACGCTGTCCATGACTTCATGCTATACCTACACTTTTACAGTGGGTAGTGGCGCGCAGTCTAATGTTCAGGTAAAGAAAATGAACCATTACCTGATCTATGGTCTGGCACCAATAAGCACGTCTAACCCGAAGGACTTGGCTGGAGGAGCTGATAACTACACTGTTACAATTACCCATACCTTCGTTGATGGTCTGCTGAATGCACTGACATGGGGGATTTACACGCCAACAACCACGATTGTTACGAAGTAATACTTCCTGAAGCTATTTTCTTGTAACTCAATCTGATATGATGAAGGTATTTGTATTCCTGGTTCTGACTGTGTTGGCGATCTATTTCGGCTATGCGATTTTTTCTTTAGAGTTTGATAAGCTCTCTGACTATGGAATGGGTTACCTGGCAGGCAATTGTATACTATTTGTATCGGTGCTGGTCAGTGCTTTTGTAGTTGGCAAAAAGATTGCGCTACAGGAATAAAGAATATTTCAAGAGATAAAAAAAGCTGGCTCGTATGGGCCAGCTTTTTTTATCTCTTGAAATATCAATGGTTAGTTTGCGTCAATCCCTTGCTTTTCCAGATCAAACAGATCGTTCAGCAGATCGATCAGCGTTTCGGCTTCACCGCGCTTGCAGGCCGCTTTCAGTTGCAGCACAGGTAATTTAATTACTTTCTGCATCATTGATTTGGTGATGCTATCCACGAGCTTGGCTTCTTTCGGGCCGAGCTTTTTCATGTAGCGGGCCATCTCTTCCTGACGGATCGACTCCAGCGCGTTTTTCAGTTTGTTGATAGTAGGCGATACCATCATCTCTTTCGACCAGTCGTTAAACTGCTCGATCGACTCTTCGATGATGGCGCGTACCTGAGGCACGGAGTCGATGCGCTGTTGCAGGGCAGCTGAGGCCTTGTTCTGTATTGTATCGATGTTGTAGACCAACACGCCTGGCACGGCCTCTACCTCGGCCTCCACGCTGCGTGGCACAGACAGGTCTATGAAGAACTTAAACGTGAGCACGTTCAGGCGCTGGATCATTTCCTTGGTGAAGAAAGGCGTTTCGCGTGCCACCGACGAGATGATCACGTCCGCCTCCTTCAAACCCTGCACGATCTCTTCGAACGGAAGCACGGCCATGCCGCACTCGTCTGCCAATGCCTGCGCTTTGGCCATCGTTCGGTTGGTGATGGTGACGTGCTGATAGCCTTTGTCTTTGAGGTGACGGCACACATCGGCTCCAATCTCGCCTACTCCCACCACCAGGATCTTCGGCTCGGCCACCACATCGGCGGTTAGCTCCTCGATCAACTCAATGGCGGCATAAGACGTAGAAGCGGCACCGTCGCGGAAGGCAGTCTCCTGCACAACGCGCTTGTTGGTGAAGAAGATGGTGTGCATCAGCCGGTGCAGGAACGGACCGGCCGTCTCGTTATCGGCTGCCCACTGGTACGACTGCTTCACCTGGTTGGTGATCTGCATATCGCCCACCACCTGCGACTCCAGCCCCATGCTTACCTCAAATAAATGCTGAACGGCACCGTTGTGCTCGTTGAGGATCGTAAAGTAGTCGAGGTATTGGGTGATGTTGTTGATGCCCTTGGTGATGCCGAGCAGCTTCACAATTTCGGTACTATAGTCCACATCGGAGTTATAGTATACTTCGGTGCGGTTGCAGGTGGAGAGCACCAGTATGTCAGAAGCCTGAATAAAGCTTTTCAGCGTCTGAATAAATTGCCTGCATGAGTTCTCATCTAAGGCAATCAGTTCCCTGATATCCAGCGGTGCTTTCTTGTAGGACAGGCTGATTGCTTTAAAGTTCTGAAGCATAACTTTCGTTCGGAATACTAAAGTGCAAAATTACTGCTTTGCTTATTAAAAAGAAACTTACTTGACCTTATTAATTAATTTATACTAATTTCAGATAATTTTCGCGCCGCCGCATGATTCCCATTTACGCCCAGAAAAACAGAATAAAGTTTCTTGTCGTTATTGTCGCGCTCTTTATTGGGGCGGTTACCATTACGTACACTAACGTATTAGTGAGCAAACTGTCTGAAAGAGAGCAGGAACTGGTGCAGCTCTATGCCAAAGGGCTGCGCTACATGATCAATGCTCCCAGCGATGACAACATCGTTTTTATTGAAGAGGAGATCCTCTCATCCAACCACACCATACCGGTTATCCTGACAGACGAGAACGAAAACATTCTCGATTTCAAGAACATTAATCTGCCTGACAACATTTCGGAGGAACGCAAAAATGACCTGTTGCAGCGTGAGATTGCCCGCATGAAGGCGCAGCACGCCCCGATTATTGTGCCCTGGGCGGAAGGCTCCGAGAACTATGTGTTCTACAAAGACTCGGACCTGCTTTCGCAACTCCGCTACTACCCCTACGTGCAGCTGATGGTAATTGCCTGCTTTGCCCTGATGGCGTATTTTGCTTTCAGCTACTCCCGCAAGGCCGAGCAGAACAGGGTATGGGTGGGACTGGCCAAAGAAACCGCGCACCAGCTGGGGACCCCGCTTTCTTCCCTCATGGCCTGGTACGAGTACATGAAGTCCAGCCCGAAATTCGAAAACGAGCCTATTACGGCCGAGCTTTGGAAAGACATCCGCCGCCTGGAGATCATCACGGAACGCTTCTCCAACATAGGCTCGGTGCCGCTGCTGCGCGACGAGAACATTCTGCAGGTAACGGAGAACGCGATCGGCTACCTGCAAAACCGTATTTCGAGCAAGGTAGACTTTACGGTAGCGTCTAGCTTTGCACCCGAAATCACTGCCAAGGTAAACGTGCCGCTCTTTGATTGGGTGATTGAGAACATCTGCAAAAATGCGGTGGATGCGATGGAGGGCCGCGGCAGCATCCGGCTGCAGCTCTCGCTGCTGGGCAAGAGTCAGATCGCACTCGACATCAGCGATACAGGCAAAGGTATACCGAAGAGCAAGATGGATTCAGTATTTTTGCCGGGCTTTACAACCAAAAAAAGGGGCTGGGGGCTGGGACTGGCGCTGGCCAAACGCATCATCGACAACTACCACGAAGGCAGGCTTTATGTCAAGTCTTCTGAAATCGGCAAAGGCACCACCTTCCGGATCGTGCTGAACAGGTGAAGTTGAGTTAGAAAGATGGGAAGTTGGAAAGATAGAAAGTTTGGGAGTTGAAAAGCTGAGAAGCCTGAAAGTGACATGTAGCGATGTTGAATCATCACGCCGTTGGCAGGTATAGCCATCTTTTATCCTTTGTCAAGTAATCTTTTGTAACATAGTGTTTCCTTGTGAATGGTAGCAGTAGTCAGGTATAGCGACAGGTATAAACCGGAGTGGGATGCTTTTGTGAAGGCCTCCAAAAACGGCACGTTCCTGTTTCAGCGCGACTATATGGAGTATCATGCTGACCGCTTCGAGGACCACTCGTTGCTGTTTTACCACAAAGACAAGCTGGTGGCGGTGCTGCCGGCCAGTGCTGTAAACAATGAATTGCATTCGCATGCGGGATTGAGCTATGGGGGGATGGTAAGCAGCAGGAAAATGAAAAGCCCACTGATGCTGCAGGTGTTTGAGGCTGTGGTCAGGTATAGCCGGAAGCAGCATTTCAAGGCGCTTTATTACAAAGCCATCCCGCACATCTACCACCAACTGCCAGCCGAAGAAGACCTTTATGCCCTGTTCAGGCATGAAGCTACGTTGTACCGCCGGGATGTAAACTCTGTGATCGACCTGGGGCAACCTGTCAGGTATAGCCAGGACCGCCGTTGGCGCTTGTCACAGGGCAGGCAGCAGGAGTGGCAGGTGCAGCAGTCAGAGGATTATGCTGGTTTTATGCAGCTTGTAGCGACGACGCTTGAAAGCAGACATGGGCTACAACCAGTGCATACAGCAGCGGAAGTCGGCAGGCTGGCGCAACTATTCCATGAGAACATCAGGCTTTACACCATTACACAGGAAGGCGAGCTGCTGACGGGTGCCCTGGTATACGAAACCGCTACTGCGGCCCACTGTCAGTATATCGGCGCAAACAAAAAGGCTCAGGAAGAAGGCGCAGCTTACGTGCTGGTTGATCACCTGATCCGCAAGGTATACCCACACAAAAAGTACTTCAGCTTCGGCGTTTCCACAGAGCAGCAGGGGCTATACCTGAATGAGGGCCTGGCAAAGTATAAGGAGAGCTACGGCGCCCGTACCCTGGTGCACGACTTTTATCGGCTGGACTTCTAGTTTCCGGTCGGGAGGCTCTTTCCTGATTCTACTCCAGGTCAAGCTGCCTGCCTTCGGCTTTGGCCTGTTCATCGAGCTTCGTGCCAACTGCTATACCCATCCCTATCCCGATCGGCATACCTAGTCCCAAAAAAGCGAAGTTCTTCAGCGTTAAGGCGAACACAATTCCGAATGGGATTCCCAGTGCCGATATGCCAAGCGCCATCCACAGTTTCTGATGATGTTTTTGAGGCACCAGTTTTAATTGCTTCTCCACCAGTTTGAGGATGGCGCCCCGGGTTTCCTTTAGCTTGGCAGCATGCTGTGGAGCAGGAATCTCCAGGCGATTGAGCGGCTCAAGTTGCTGCATGATGGCAGCGGCTATACCTTCCGGAATGGCTTTGCTGTTCAACGCATCGATCAGCTTTTGCATGCGGTCAAACTCTTCGGCCAGTGTCTCAGACTGTGCTATACCTTCTCGTAGCTGCAGTTTCGGGATCATCAGTTCTTGGTTAAGATTGCAGGCTTGCTACTTCAACGGGTGCGGGCTCGTGTTCCACTTTCTTGCCAAATAACCTGATAATGCCCCACAGCACGGCTATCCCGATAAGGTATACCAGAAGCCAGTTCACGCCCCAGCTCGAGAGCGAGGTACAAACCAGGTTGGCCACCAGCGCTACTGTAATGGCATAAGGCAGCTGCGTCTTCACGTGGTCGATGTGGTTGCAGCCCGAAGCCAGGGAACTGAGAATGGTGGTATCGGAAATAGGGGAGCAATGGTCGCCGAATACGGCGCCGGCCAGCACTACGGAGATCACATTGTACATGATCGGCATCGTCTCCTCTACGCTCATGCCGTGCTGCTGACTCACATACCAGGTGGCGGGCAGCATCAATGGGTATAGAATGGCCATGGTGCCCCAGCTCGATCCGGTTGAAAACGCGATGATGCCCGCTAGGAAAAAGGTGATCTCAGGCAGCCAGCGCGGCGAGACGTTACCAGAGAAAAGCGAGGTCAGGTACTCGGCCGTGTAAAGCTCTTTGGTGACCTGCGCCAGCGACCAGGCCAGCACGAGGATCAGCATGGCCGGCAGCATCGTCTTAAAGCCCGTCAGCAGCGACTCCATCGTTTCATAGATGCTCATGATGCGCTGGCTCACCGTAAGAGCTATCGCGACTACCACCCCCGAGAGCGAAGCCCAGATCAGGGCAACGTAGGAGTTAGAGTCGCCGATGGTGATGGAGAGCTTCCGGAAGAAGCCAATGGCCGGGTCGGTCCAGGTGTCGGGATTGTAACCCGTATAGAGTAGCCCGATGACTGTTCCGAAAACCACGACCAGCACCGGTATCAGCGCATTGAGAGCGCGGGACCGCTCCGGGTCGATGGCATCGAACTCGGCCATTTCCAGGTGTTGGCGGGCGTCGCTGCGGCTGTCGGGGCGGTGGTTGCTCACGGCGCCTGTCGTGCGGGCGCGCCGCTCGGCCTTGTACATCAGGCCATAGTCGCGGTTCATCCAGATCAGCAACAGCATGAACACCAGCGTGAGCACCGGGTAGTAGGCATACCGCAGGGAGTTTAAAAACATGGAATAAGCGCCCTCCTCTATACCTAGCGTGACGGTGGCATCCTTGATATAGCCCAGCTCAGCGCCAATCCAGGTGGTGACGAACGCGATGGCGGCCACAGGGGCCGCGGTGCTGTCCACGATGTAGGCCAGTTTTTCTCGCGAAACGCGGTGCCTGTCGGTCACGGGGCGCATGGTGTTGCCCACGATCAGGGAGTTGGCGTAATCGTCAAAAAAGATGGCAACACCCAGTACCCATGTCACCAGCTGCGAGCTCCGGGCGGAGTGCGCGTAGCGCGAGAGCCAGTTCACGACGCCCGCCATACCTCCGTTTTTCGAAATAATGGCCACCATGCCGCCAATCAGCATCGAGAAAATGACGACGGAAATGTGGTCCGAATCTGTGAGGGCGCCAACAAGGTACGTGTCGGCAACGGCCAGCAGGCTGGCAAAGAAAGCCTTGAAAGACAGGCCGTATATCACAAAGCCACCCACCCAAATGCCGGCAAAAAGGGCCAGCAGCACCTCTCTGAAGATAAGGGCCAGGATGATGGCAATAAGTGGCGGCAGGATGGAGAGCCACATCGGAAAGTGACGCACGCCGTGTTCGGCTTCGGCATCGAGGCGGTAAAGTCGGGCTATGGTATGCGTGCCAACATTGGCGCTCACCTGTATCAGGTTGGCCTTTTGGGGGAGTGAGAACCGGGCCTCGCCTTCCGTAAAGCTAACGTCCTGCAGGGTGCCGTTGAGGCGCACAGGCAGGGGGCCGCTATACCTGACCAGGTTACCCGACTCGTTGGTGGCATGCAGCGTAAAAGCCGTGTCGTTCACGGCCTGCAGTTTTAAATCCTCAATGGCTAATTCTGAGTTGTCTGCCTGTGCCATTGCCTGAAGGGAGAGAAGCATCAGCAGCACAAGACTCAAAAGGGTCTGTAATAACCTCATGTGGTTGTCGGGTCGGTTCTTGTAAACCCTTAAATAAGTAAATTATCGAGAGATTAGAAAATTCTGATATTCGCAAATTGCCCTTGGCTCAAATAAAACAACTTCTGCCTGGGTATGACAGAAGCTGTTGATTCGGGTCTAGCCTTAGAGATCTTAGAAATTACTTGGCTCTGTTTACAATAAAAACCCCCGCCAGAATAATGACCATGCCCACGTAGTGCCAAAGGTGGATCACCTCACCGTCCAGCACGCCCCACATAAGCGCCACCACAGGTATCAGGTACGTGGTGGAACTGGCAAACAGGGTGGTGGAGATCTGAATCAGTTTGTTGAAGAGCACCAAGGCGATGGCGGTGCTGAACACGGCCAGTATGGCAATGTACATCAGCGCCTCCCAGGCACCCGGCACATGATGCAGTTTGTACCAGAAATCGGTGGTGAACAGGTATACGAGCGCAACAGGCCCCACCGTGAGCAGCGCCAGACTGGACACAGCAATCGCCTTCATGCCGTGCAGGCGGAACTTGATGAGGTTAGCGCTGATGCCGTAGAAGATGGTGGCCAGCACGATGTACAGGCCATAGTACATGTTGTCGAGCTCGGCGTTGCCATTGCCTGTGAATATGAGAACAGCTGTGCCCGCTATACCTACCACAATGCCGAGCATCCGCATCCAGGTAATGGACTGGCCAAACAGGGCGGCACCTACCAGCAACGTAAACAGGGCCGTGAGTGAGTTAAGTACACCCGCCAGTCCGCTGGCCAGGCGCGTCTCAGCGATGGCAAACAGAAAAGCCGGGAAGAAGTTGCCCAGCAGACCGCTGCCCAGCAGAAACTTCCAGCGGCCCGGCTCCACCTTGCGCATATTCTTAATGGCAAAAGGCAGCAAGGCGGCGCAGGCAATGACCATGCGCAGCGCGCCCAGTTCATCGGAAGAGTAAACTACCAGGCCTTTCTTGATGAGTATGAACGAGGTGCCCCAGATCAGGGCAAGTATGATGACCAGTATCCAGGCAATGGCCGGCGTGCTTGTTTGCTCTTGTGGGGGAGCGAGGGATGGTTTGATAGTCAGAAAGTTTAGAAGTTAGCAAGTCAGGAAGTCGTCTCCAATGATAACCGGCTTCCTGAACTTATCTGCAAATATAAAAGGAGTTGAAGTCTCAGCATGCATGCCGAACCTTCAACTCCCTGAAAACTTTCTAACTTCTAAACTTTTAAACTGGTTACACCTCCTCATACGCCATGGTATGGGCGATCTCGTCGAGCGTGTCGTAAATTTCCTGGATGTCTTCGGACTGCACCAGTTTCATGCGCAGCGGCTTGAAGTGCGGCAGGCCGCGGAAATAGTTGGTGTAATGGCGGCGCATCTCAAAAATGCCCAGCTTGTCGCCCTTCCACTCCAGCGAGTGTGTGAAGTGCTGGCGGCAGACCTCTACACGTTCCTCCAGGGTCGGAGCCGGCAGTACCTCACCGGTTGCCATGTAGTGCTTGATCTCGTTAAAAATCCATGGGTGGCCAATGCTGGCGCGGCCGATCATAATACCATCCACGCCATACCTGTTCTTATACTCCAGCGCCTTCTGCGGCGAGTCAATGTCGCCGTTGCCGAAGATCGGGATGTGCATGCGCGGGTTGTTTTTTACCTCCGCAATCAGGCTCCAGTCGGCTTCGCCTTTGTACATCTGCACGCGGGTGCGGCCGTGTATGCTCAGTGCCTTTATACCGATGTCCTGCAGTCTTTCCGCCGTCTCGACGATGTATTTTGTCTCCTCGTCCCAGCCCAGACGGGTCTTCACGGTCACGGGCAGGTGCGTGGCTTTCACGATCTCCTCGGTCATCTTCACCATCTTGGGCACGTCGCGCAGCAATGCGGCGCCGGCGCCCTTGCAGGCTACGTTCTTCACCGGGCAGCCGTAGTTGATGTCGATCAGGTCCGGGCCGGCCTGTGACGATACAATGGCGGCTTCGCGCATCGAGTCGATGTCGGAACCGAAGATCTGAATGCCGATGGGGCGCTCGTAGTCAAATATGTCGAGTTTTTGGACACTTTTGGCGGCGTCACGTATCAGACCCTCAGAAGAGATGAACTCGGTATACATCAGGTCTGCCCCGTTGGCTTTGCACACTTTTCGGAAGGGCGGGTCGCTCACGTCTTCCATCGGTGCCAGCAGCAGCGGAAACTCGCCCAGTTCTATGTTCGCTATCTTTACCAAAGCAAAAGTTAAAATTTCACGTAAATTTACGTCAATTAAACCTAATCTTCTCTATGAAAGGTTTCATCTCCGAAGATCGACACCCATTTTTAGTGCTGCTGCTGTTGCTGGCATTCATGCTGGGCGGCTATTTTGTGGCCAGTTTTATCTACCTGGCGCTGGTGACGACGGTGCTCGGAATAGAGGTGATCGACCTGACCAACCTGCTGGCCAACCCGACAGAACACCCGGAAGCTGCCGATGCGCTGCTACTCTTTCAGGGGCTGGTGCAGTTCTGCTCTTTTGTGCTGGGGCCGCTGCTGATGCTGCGCCTGGCGGGGGTGAACATCGGCCATTACCTGAACTGGAAAAAGCTGCCTTTGCCCACCTTGCTGCTGCTGGCGGGTTTGCTGATCATCTTCATCATGCCGGCCAACTCACTCATCATCAGCTGGAACGCTGAGCTCTCGCTGCCTGGCTTTATGAAAGGCTTTGAGGAATGGGCCCGCGCCAAAGAAGACGAACTGGCCGAGCTGACCAAACTGATTGCCAACTTCGGCACGCTCCCGCGCCTGCTGATGGGCCTGCTGGTGATTGCCGTTATACCTGCCATTGGCGAAGAACTGGTGTTCAGGGGAGTTTTGCAGCGACAGGTGCACCGCTGGTCCGGCAACGCGCATGTGGCGGTGTGGGTGGCGGCCATCATCTTTTCGGCCATACACGTGCAGTTCTTCGGCTTTATTCCGCGCGTGCTGCTGGGCGCTTTGTTCGGTTACCTATACCTGTGGTCGGGCAATATCTGGGTGCCGATCGTGGCGCACTTCTTCAACAACGGCTTCACCGTGTTCCTGCTATACCTGCAGCAAACAGGCGCCATTGACTTTAATATAGAGTCGACGGAGCCGATGCCGGTGATGACCATTTTGATTTCGGCGGTGCTGAGTGCGGCCGTAATCTATTACCTTTACAAGCAATTTATGCTCACGCCCACACGCCCCGAAAGCCTGGCCGAGGCCGCGGGAGAGCGTGAGAACAGTTAAATTCAGACAAATCACCCGGCTGATGCTGCCGGCAACCTACATCGCATGAGCACCAAGCTATCTGCCCTTAGTAATTTACAGCAACGCCTGATTGTCGGAGTATTGGGGGCGGCCCTTTTCATCGGAGGCATCCTCTTCAGCGAGTGGACCTTCTTTATCCTGTTTCTGGGCCTCACCGTGCTGGGTACGCTGGAGTTTTACAGACTGGCGGGCACGGCAGGTATAAAAGCCAACAAGGTATACGGCACGCTGCTGGCAGCCGGCATCTTCATCGCTGTTTTCCTGATCGAGAAAGCGGACACACCGGCCGAACTGCTATACCTGTTCCTGCCGGCCGTGTTCCTGCTATTTGTGCTGGAACTGTACCGCAAACAACCGCAGCCCTTCACGAACATCGCTTTTACGTTGCTGGGCGTGCTCTACATTGCCGTACCTTTCACGCTGCTGCAGCAACTCGGGTATTTGCAGGGTGAGTACCGCTGGCAACCCATCCTGGGGCTGCTGCTGCTGATCTGGTCCTCTGACACAGGGGCTTACATTGCGGGCAAAAACTTCGGCAAAAACAAACTCTTCGAGCGCATCTCTCCGGGCAAAACCTGGGAGGGCTGGATCGGCGGCACCATCCTGACGGTGCTGGTGGGCTGGTTACTGTCCGCGTTCTTCCTCGATCTGGAGCTCTACCAGTGGATTGGCATAGCGATCATCGTTGCGGTTTTCGGCGTGCTGGGCGACCTGGTGGAGTCCTTGCTGAAGCGAAGCCTGGGCGTAAAGGATTCGGGCACGCTGCTGCCTGGCCACGGGGGGATTCTGGACCGCTTCGACAGCCTGGTGCTGGCCGTTCCGTTTATTGTCGCATTCCTTAAAATTTTCTAATTTATTGTTGATTAAGGTGTAGGTGTGTGTATATAATAATTACATAACTTTACCACCATAATTGTTAACCACCGATAAAATCAAGCTTAAAATAATGTTATACAAAGAGCCAGCACCGATAAAGGACAGGGAGAACCCATTTGAATCGATGATGTCGCGTTTCAACATCGCGGCAGAGATACTTGGGTTGGATGAGGAAGTTTACAATGTACTCAAGACGCCAACGCGTCAGGTGATCGTGAACGTGCCTGTTACGATGGACGATGGAAAAGTACGCGTATTCGAAGGTTACCGTGTTATTCACTCCACTATCCTGGGTCCGTCCAAAGGTGGTGTGCGCTTTGCGCCGGACGTGTTCCTGGACGAGGTAAAGGCTCTGGCTGCCTGGATGACCTGGAAGTGCGCCGTGGTGGACATCCCTTACGGGGGTGCCAAAGGAGGCGTTATCTGCGATCCTTTCTCGATGTCTGCCGGTGAAATGGAGCGTCTGACCAGAGCCTATACCCAGGCGCTGGTGGATACCTTCGGCCCTGACCAGGATATACCTGCCCCTGACATGGGTACCGGTCCGCGCGAAATGGCCTGGTTGATGGACGAGTACTCCCGTATGAAAGGCTCCACCATACACGCGGTGGTAACGGGCAAGCCACTCGTGCTGGGCGGTTCGCTTGGCCGCGTAGAGGCAACTGGCCGCGGCGTGATGGTGTCAGCGATGGCAGCCATGGACAAGTTGGGCATGGACCCTGCCAAATCAACAGCCGTGATACAGGGCTTCGGTAACGTGGGCGCCTGGGCAGCCAAACTGATGGCTGAGCGTGGTGTGAAGATCCTGGGTGTGAGCGACGTGAGCGGGGCTTACTGGAACGACAACGGCATCGACATTGAAGAGGCGATTGAATACAAAAACAACAACAAAGGCCGTCTGGAAGGCTACAAGAACGCTGAGAAAATAAGCAACGACGAGCTGCTGGTTTCCAAAGTGGACGTGCTGGTGCCGGCCGCTGTGGAAGACGTGATCACGATCAAGAACGTGGACAAGATTCAGGCCCGCCTGATCGTGGAAGGTGCCAATGGCCCTACTTCTTACAAAGCCGACAACATCATCAACGAGAAAGGCATCATGGTGGTGCCGGATATCCTGGCAAACTCCGGTGGTGTAACCGTGTCTTACTTCGAGTGGGTACAGAACCGCATGGGCTTTAAGTGGACGCTGGATCGCGTGAATGAGCGTGCCGAGCGCATCATGAACGAGTCGTTTGAGCGCGTGTACGCCGCTTCGCAGAAGTACAACGTGCCCATGCGTATAGCCGCCTACATTGTAGCCATCGACAAAGTGGCCATGACGTATAAGTACCGCGGTGGCTTCTAAGCGAAGATTTTTAGTAGAATAATCGAAAGATTATATAATTTTGGATCAGATAATAGCCCATCTACTAAACTGGATGGGCTATTATAACTTATATAAAGACCTGTAGCATTTAGTTTTCACGGATGAAAATTCATAAAGAAGGAAGAAGGATTCTATTTTTTACTTTGTTGATCTTGGTGGTACTCAACCTGTTGCTGTACCATTTCAACGCCGATAACAATACCTTCAACAAGATTTTCTCCGGTGTTTCAGTTGTGCTCTTCCTGCTCATTCTGCAATTTTTCCGCAGCCCTTACCGCAACCTGTTATTGCACGAAGATCTGATCGTGGCGCCTGCCGACGGCAAGGTGGTGGTAATCGAGGAGGTAGAGGAGACCGAATACTTCAAAGACAAGCGCAAGCAGATCTCCATATTCATGTCGCCGATTAATGTGCATATCACACGCAACCCGGTTTCAGGTATCGTGAGCTACTTCAAATACCACCCGGGCAACTACTTCGTGGCCTGGCACCCGAAGTCGAGCACGCAAAACGAGCGTACCACGGTGGTGGTGGAATCCACGGCCGGTCCGGAAGTATTGTTCCGCCAGATTGCCGGTGCGATGGCGCGCCGCATTGTGTGGTATGTGAACGAGGGCGATGAGGTAAGCCAGGGCGAGGAGTTCGGTTTCATTAAGTTCGGCTCGCGCGTAGACATCTTCCTGCCGCTGGACACGGAAGTGAAAGTGGAACTTGGCCAGAAAACCAAAGGCGGCCAGACGGTAATTGCCCAACTCAAGACCGAAACCCCAACTTTCTTTGGGTAAGATCAACAGCTAGCTTTACAAGCAAAGGTATAAAAAGGCCCTGTCGGAGACTATCTCCGGCAGGGCCTTTTTGCTGACAGGCTATACCTAAGCGAGGCTGCCCGTAAATATATGTAACCGTTCGGAAGCAAATTCAACGTTTAAACATTAAATTTGCAGTAGGTTGTTGCGTTAGTCAATTTGGCAACTAACATTCCTTACCGAAAAGCGTTAGTGAAGAAGCGCCTTTACGGCGCCTGTCGCATCCATGAGAAACTTTTATACCCTGTTGCTGCTTCTGCTAAGCCTGGTACTATTTCCGGCCTGCGAAGAGTTGTTTGAGTACCATCCGAATCAGATCATACTAAACGAAGACGAGCGCAACCTCACGGCACGCCACCTGGCACGCCTGCAAAACCAGCAGCCCGGCGATACGCTGCACCTGCTCGTCATGGGCGACACTCAGCGCTTTTATGATGCGGCCAGCGACTTCGTAGATAAGGCCAACACTTTCCCTTACATCGATTTTGTTATTCACCAGGGCGATATTTCTGACTTTGGTATGTCACAGGAGTTCCGTTGGGTACACGACATCATGAAGCAGCTGAAGTGGCCCTACCTGACGGTAGTTGGCAACCACGACCTGCTGGCCAACGGGCGCAAGGTATACCAGCAGATGTACGGCGACTTTAACTACAGCTTCGACTACGGCCACACCCGCTTTGTGTTTATCGACACCAACAGCCGGGAGTACAACTACAATGGCAAAGTGCCCGACATTGGCTGGCTCAGTCAGCAACTGCTTCAACAGGAGGGCGATAACTGGCAGCAGGCTATTGCGGTGTCGCATATACCACCTTATGACGATGACTTTGACACGGCCTTAGAAAGAGTCTTCCATCAGACTTTGAAGGAGAGCGAACGGGTGCAACTGAGCCTGCACGGGCACATCCACGGCTTCAGAGCCGACTTCCGTTACGATTCTACCCTGTTATACCTGGCTACCTCCACTGTGAAGGCGCGCGAATTCACTTACCTGAGGGTATGGGATGGGGGCTATGACTACGAGAGAATTGCCTACTAACATGGAGCGGTCCTTTATCATAGCACTCGTTGGCCTGCTGCTCATGCTAAGTCCTAAGGCTGTGCTCAGTCAGGAAAATGCGTATTCGCCGTACCATGCCAAGGTGCAGTATGCGGGCAGCATCGGGTTTGCGTCGGTAGGTATAGGGCGGAGCTTCTTTGACGAAAAGCTGGAGACGGACCTGTTTGTGGGCTACCTGCCGGAGCGCATCGGAGGGGACCATATCTGGACGGCAGCGCTTAAAGCCACCGCTATACCTTTTAAAGTTATACCTGTCAGGTCACTGGACTGGCAGCCTTTGCGGTTGGGCCTGCAGCTGGGCCATACCTTTGGAGAGGAGTATTTTATTGTGGAACCGCGCGATAAATATGAAAAAGGCTACTACGGCTTCCCGACGGCACTACACTTATACCTGCAGCTGGGCGGCCAGCTGGACTTCGGCCGCATACCGAAACTGGACCGGCTGGGGCTGTACTACGAAGTGAATACCAGTGCGGAGTACCTGATCTCATACATCCAGAACCCGAAGTACCTGGGCTTGGGCAAGATCTTTAACCTGGCGTTGGGGGTTCGGGTGAGGCTATAGGCGGAAACTACGTTAGAAGAGCATCCCAAAAGCAACGGCCATCCCTCTGCGCAGAGGGATGGCCGTTGCTTTTAAGAGCAGGGAAGTTTAATACCAGCTTTCCACCAGCTTCATCAGCTGCTCGAGGTACTTCTGGTCCACTTCGTCAAAATCGTTGAGCTTGTCGCTGTCCACGTCCAGCACGAGTTTCACCTCGCCGTCTTTTATCACTGGTATCACGATCTCGGACTTAGAGTCGCTGCTGCAGGCGATGTGGCCCGGAAAGGCTTCCACGTCAGGCACCAAGATCGTTTCACGGCGGGTATAGCAGGCCCCGCAAACGCCTTTGTGGTAAGGTATACGAGTGCAGGCCACGGGCCCCTGAAATGGCCCCAGCACCAGCTGCCCTTCTTTGTTGAAGTACACGCCTACCCAGAAAAAGCCCATGCCCTGGCGCAGGGCGGCCATCATGTTGGAGAGGTTGGCGATCAGGTCGGTCTCGCCGGTTACGAGTGCCTCGATCTGAGGAACGAGGGCTTTGTATTTTTCTTCTTTGCTTAGGTTCTGGTCTATTATAAGTGATTCAGCCATAATGGTTAAGGTATAGGTATAAGTGCGCTACCAAGGAGATCTATACCTGCAAAGCAGGATAGCGCCTCTGCGCAGGGTTTAAAAGTTAAGTTCTGAAATACTGTTTCGGTAATGCAATAGCCTGTCGGAGCCAGCGCTCTGCACTTCCAGTAACTGGCTGTGCACCATACCCGGAGCCGGCGTACCGTCGCGCAGCACCAAGCCCGCGCTTTTAAAACAGATCGCTTCGTCCCACAGGTTTTCCTTCAACAGACTTTTGAGCAAGTAAGTGCCCCCTTCCACCAGGAGCGACAATACCTGGCGCTGGTGCAGGTCCTGCAGCAGTTGTGGTAGCAACGGCTCGTTTTCGCGGAGCCGCACATACTGCAGGCGCTCGTGTCGCTGCTCCCGTTGCTGGTAGGTATACACCACGGTGGGCAGGCTCATATCAAACAAATGGAGGTGATCGGGCAGTTGCAGCCTGCGGTCGATGACCACACGCAGCGGGCTGTGGCCGGGCCAGAAGCGGGTGTCGAGGCGCGGGTTGTCACAGGCCGCCGTATGGCTGCCCACCATAATGGCCTGCTCCTCAGAGCGCCACTTGTGCACCAACCGGCGCGACAGCGGGCCACTGATCTGCACCTGTTGGTTGTTGGGGCCGCTGATAAACCCATCGGCCGACTCCGCCCACTTCAGCAGGATGTAAGGCCGCTTTTGGGTATGGAAAGTAAAGAAGCGCTTGTTCAGCTCCAGCCCTTCATTTTCCAGCACGCCCACTTTTACCTGCGCGCCCGCCTCAAACAGCTTTTTGATGCCACGGCCGGCTACTTTGGGGTTCGGGTCTGTGTTGCAAATCACCACATCGCGCACGCCGCTGCTGATCAGCAGATCAACACAGGGCGGTGTTTTGCCGAAGTGGGAGCACGGCTCCAGCGTGACGTATACCCGGCTTTTGGGCAGCAGGCTTTTGTCGTGCACGCTGGCAATGGCATTGACTTCGGCATGCGGGCCACCAAACACGCGGTGCCAGCCTTCCCCGATAATGCGCCCCTCATGCACGATCACACAGCCCACCATCGGGTTGGGGTAGGTATAGCCGCTGCCCAGCCTGGCCAGTTCCAGCGCGCGTTGCATGTACAGTTCGTCAGTCAGGTTCAGAGGTCTGGGTGTTATAGTTTAAGGTTCAATATAAACAATTCGTCTGTGTAGAGAGCCAGTTAAGGATAGATTTATGGCTTATACGCAATAAAATTTTACTTTTGCAAAGGTACCTAAAATCACACAAAACCTATACCTGTGGCCACCATACAGCAAACATCACAGTACATCCGCGAAAGTATACAGGAGGCTTTCCCCGAACCGGAGGCCGGCGCCATCGCACAACTGGTGCTGGAGCATGTGCTACAGAAAAGTCGCCAGCAGCTGAGTCTGGCCCAGCAGGAAGAACTAAATCCGGAGCAGGAGGCGCAGGTGCAACAGGCCGTGGAGCGGCTGAAAAAACAGGAGCCGGTGCAGTACGTGATCGGCACCGCCCACTTCTACGGCCTCGATCTGCTGGTGGACGAACGTGTGCTGATACCCCGCCCCGAAACGGAGGAGTTGGTCAATCTGGTGGTGCACGAGCACAAAGACCATAGCAGTTTGCAGGTGCTCGATATCTGCACCGGTAGTGGCTGTATCCCTTTGGCGTTGGCCGCACATTTGCAGGCCGACCGGGTATACGGATTGGAAGTGTCGGAGGGAGCGCTGAAAGTAGCCCGTGCCAATGCCCGCCAGCTAAAATTGCCGGTGGCCTGGCTGGAGCAGGATGTTTTCGAGCCGATACAAGGTATAGCACCTCATTCACTGGACATCATCACGAGCAACCCGCCTTATGTGAAAGAGCAGGAGAAGGCCCTGATGCGTGCCAATGTGCTGGCGTTTGAGCCCCATCTGGCCCTGTTCGTGGCCGACGAAGATCCGCTTAAGTTCTACAAACGCATTGCGGAGGTGGGAGTGGGGCTGCTCAAAAAAGGCGGTCGGCTATACTTCGAAATAAATGAGCAGTATGGGCAGGAAGTGCGGCAATTGCTGTTACAAGCAGGTTTCGCGCAAGCGCAGGTGGTACAGGACCTTTTCGGCAAAGACAGAATTGTGAAAGGGGAGCTGTAGAAGCTTTCATTTATTTCAACCGCGTCTTCTCTTCCAATACCGCTTTGGCCGTGCCACTTGTAACAACAATTACATTTTAATATTATATTTTTGTGTGGCTCCGTTATACAGCAGAGCACGCTTGAGAAGTCAAGTATAGTTTAGCTATTAAAGTAGAAACAGAAGGAATCTGATGAGCCAACCCAGGGTATACCCAGCCAATAGAAAAGGCTTGATCAAATTTCTATTGAACGGGATGCTCCTGCTGCCATTGCTGGCGCCTGTTGGGCTTATCACCTGGATCTACTTTGGCACAGTTTATTGGCTCTAGGACGGCAGGCTTAGGTATAAGTCCGGCCCTCGGAATGGTGCAGTAGCGGTAGAGATGATCACGCAGATAGTGGAAGGGAAAACAAGTTGGGTGGGGATGAAACCGGCGTTAGCCTGAAATGGACTGGTGATTCAGTACAACCGCTTCGATGAACTATACATCGCACCTGAAAGTAACCAGAAAGTGATCGCCGGTCTTTTGGCGATCAACCAGAACATACAAGTTGTTAAACAGTAGTTGGCCAGGAGGCTGCTGCACAAGAGAAAACTTAATACAAGCCTGAAAACAAATCATATGAAGAAAATATTAGTGACAGGAGGGGCGGGCTACATCGGTTCCCATACCGTGGTAGAGCTGGTAGAGGCAGGCTACGAGCCCGTTATCATCGATAATTTCTCTAACACCGAAGAACGCTCCCTGCAGGGTATAGCCGACATCTTGGGCGGGGATGTTACCTGCCACCGCATTGACTGCACGGATACGGCAGCGCTGCGCGAGGTCTTTGAAAAGGAAACCGATATAGAGGGTGTTATACATTTTGCCGCTTTCAAGGCCGTGGGCGAGTCGGTGGATGAGCCGCTCAAGTATTACCACAACAACGTGGGTTCGCTGGTGGCTTTGCTGCAGGTGATGAAAGAGTTTAACGTGAACAAGCTGGTATTCTCCTCATCCTGCACGGTATACGGCATACCTGCAGAGCTGCCTGTGACGGAGCAGACCCCGGTGCAGAAGGCTAACTCGCCTTACGGCAACACTAAGAAAATCTGCGAGGAGATCCTGACAGATCTGGCAACCAGCGGCAGCGACATGTATACGACTGCGCTGCGCTACTTCAACCCGATCGGGGCGCATCCATCTGCTAAAATAGGCGAGCTTCCGTTGGGAGTCCCCAACAACCTGGTGCCTTTCATTACCCAGACAGCTGCAGGTATACGCGAGCAGCTAACCATCTTCGGCAACGATTACGATACCCCGGACGGCACCTGCATCCGCGACTACGTGCATGTGGTGGATCTGGCCAAAGCACACGTGGTGGCGATTGAGAGGCTCTTGTCTGGCAAGGCTGGAAATATCGAGTTTTTCAACGTGGGTACTGGTACAGGCAATACCGTGTTGGAAGCGGTGCAGGCCTTTGAGCGAGCCACCGGCGAGAAACTCAACTACAAGATCGGTCCCCGCCGCCCCGGCGATGTGCCGAAAATATTCGCTGATGTAACCAAAGCCACCGAAGAGCTAGGCTTTAAGACCACCACTACCCTAGAAGAAGCGATGAAGAGCGCCTGGGATTGGCAGATGCATTTGAAAGAAACAGCAAAGTAAGTATAGCTCAACCATTTTAACAAGAAAGCTGCCTGTGCAAAAGCATGGGCAGCTTTTTAGTTGGGTATAGCCTGATGCCAGGTATAGCGGGCGTTAAAATATAAAACCCAGCGCAAAGCCTACCAGGATAATGATGGGCGCAGGTATACGGGTGAAAAGCAACACACAAAAGGTGGCCACCACAATGCCAAAATTAAGCGGTGTGTTGTCGATGGGATGATAGAGCATAATGGCCGCCGCTACCACCATCCCCGAGCTCACGGCATTTATACCTTCCAGCGAGGCCCGCACAACCCTGTATTTTTTCAGATCGTCCCAGAAACGGATCACGAAGAAGATCAGGAAGGTGCCGGGCAGGAAAATACCGACCGTGGCTACCAGTGAGCCCAGCAACTGCCCCCATACCCCATGCTCCCGCATGGCCAGGTTCCCGATAAAAGCGCAGAAAGAAAAGACCGGTCCGGGAAGAGCCTGCGCCACCGCAAATCCGGACAGGAACTCTTCGCCTGTCAGATACTTCTTAAAGTCGACAAACTCGGTGAACATCAGGGGGATGAGTACCTGACCGCCACCAAATACCAGGCTGCCGTTTCGATAAAAGTTCTCGAAGAGTCTGATCGGAAGGGATGAGGTCGCCCCACCCAGCACGGCGGCCACAATGAGTACCGCCACATAGAGCACAAAGTTTGCCCACTGGATGCGGAGCTTTTTGTCCTTCTCTTGCGGGTGCTGCCTGAAGCGAAGCGCCGTGATAGCGCCACCAGAGATTAGGAGCAGCGGGTATACCCAGGGAGAATGGAAGAAGTAGGCCAGTATACCTGAAACCACCATAATGCCAATGGCCAGCTTGGTGTTGACTACTTTGGAACTGATGGCATAGGCCGCATACGAAACGAAACCAACCGCCATGGGCTGAATAAAGCGCAGAAAATCAAGCGAGATGTTGTTCTTCTGCATGTAAGAAATGCCCAGCGCCGCGGCAGCCATAATGCTGGAGGCAGGCAGTAACCACACCAGGAGTGTCAGGTAAGCCAGGTTCGGCCCGCCGATGCGGTAGCCAATGGCCGTGAGGGTTTGGGTAGAGGTGGGGCCAGGCAGTATCTGGCAGAGGGCGTTGAGTTCGATAAGCTCCTGCTCCGTTAAGTAACGGCGCTTGTTCACCAGCAGCCGGAGCATCAAAGCGATATGCGCCTGCGGTCCGCCGAACGAGGTCAGGGCAAGCAATAGTACGTCTTTCAGGAAGATGTAGTAGCGCAGACTCATGCCGTAGGTTCAAAAAAAGAGAGACAGTGCGGGCACCATCTCTCTTCTTACTGGTTTCAGTTCAGTTAAGCTTTTTTAAGTCCCAGTTCTACCAGGCGCTCGTTCAGGTACTCACCTGCTGTCGCATCCGGATAGGCCTTTGGGTTCTGCTCGTCTATGCAGCTCTCCAGGCAGGTCAGGTCCATTTCAGAACGTGGGTGCATAAAGAACGGGATAGAGTAGCGGGAGGTGTGCATCAGCTCGCGCGGTGGGTTTACCACACGGTGGATCGTTGACTTCAGCTTGTTGTTAGTAAGGCGGGCCAGCATGTCGCCCACGTTCACTACTACCTGCTCTGGCAAGGCTGTGATCGGGATCCACTTGCCGTCGCGGCGCAACACTTGCAGGCCGTCAGCACTGGCGCCCATCAGCAGCGTGATCAGGTTAATGTCGCCATGCTCAGCGGCACGCACGGCATCGGCCGGCACGCTGTCCGGGTTCTCGATCGGGAAGTAGTGGATCGGGCGCAGAATGCTGTTGCCATACTTCACTTTCTCGTCGAAGTAGGTTTCTTCCAGGCCCAGGTGGATCGCGATGGCGCGCAGTACCTGCTTGCCGGCAGCCTCCAGTTTGGTGTAAGCCTCCAGAGTGGTTTCTTTTAGCTCTGTTACTTCGGCTGGCCAGATGTTCTCCGGATATTCTTCTTTGATCGGGTCGTTGTCAGGTATACCGCTCAGCTCCTGACCCACGTGATAAAACTCTTTCAGGTCGCCGGTATTGAACCCTTTGGCCTTTTCTTTCCCCTTGCCCACATAGCCGCGCTGGCCGGCGAGTTCAGGATTCTCGTACTTCTGCTTCACCTCATCCGGCAAGGCAAAGAATTTCTTAACGGCAGCGTAGAGTCTTCCCGTCAGGTCATCGCTCAGGCCGTGGTTTTTTAAGGCGATAAAGCCAATGTTCTGATAAGCGTTTCCTAACTCCTGCACAAAACGTGCTCTTCGTCCCTCATCACCTGCTGTGAAATCAGCTAAGTCCAATGAAGGAACTTCATCAAACAAAATCTCGCTCATATAGTCTTTTTTGTATACTTTTACGTTAATATTACGTAGTGCGCAATATACAAATAAAAACAGTATATTGGCTATTTGCTAATTCAAACCCTCTCTAGATGAAAAAAACCTATTTACTTTTTGCTTCGGCCCTTATGCTGGCTTTTGCTTCCTGCGACACTACACGCCAGATGCAGGACGATGAAACTCGTACGCCGGTAATGGCAACCACCACAGGTCCAACGCCGACGGGAGCCGTGATGAGTAAAGGCGGACTGCGTGTATTCGCTTTCGACGATTCGCAGAAGTACCCTGAGTCGCAGCTACGACTGAATACTCCTCCAGCGAACGGCGTGGTGCAGCCTGGCCCTGTAGAGTTTGTATACGAACTGTCTAACTTCCAGCTCACGCGCATGACGCCTCACTCCAATTCGGAGTTCATGGCTAACTCAAAGGAAGGGCAGCACATCCACAACATTGTTGACAACGAGCCTTACACGGCCCACTACGAGACTACATTTACGAAAGAGATGGAGGAAGGTGAGCACGTGGTGCTTTCGTTTATATCGCGTTCTTACCACGAGAGTCTGAAGCACAAAGGCGCTTACGACCTGCGCATGATTACGGTGGGCAGACCACAGCAGCGCATGGACTTCGACCTGAAGGGGCAGCACATGTTCTACAGCCGTCCGAAGGGCGAGTATGTAGGCAGCGACACCCGCCGCATCATGCTGGACTTCTACCTGGTGAACACCGACCTGTCGACTACCGGTAACAAGGTGCGTGCTACGATCAATGGCAACGAGTTTATCCTCGACAAGTGGATGCCGCACATCATCGAAGGCTTGCCAATGGGTGAGACTACCATCAAGCTGGAACTGATCAACAACGCCGGCGCCGTTATACCTGGTCCTTACAACACGGTAACGCGCACCATCACGCTGAAAGAAAGCTAGGATCTAAATTGAAGTAACGCATAAACAAACAAAAGCCCGCAGCCACAAGCGCTGCGGGCTTTTGTTTTGTAGTAGCAGGTATAGGTATACCTGCGCTGCATGCCTTGTGTACGTCGCAGCCTGTGGCGACTACGGCTGCCTGTAGCGCCACCTTCTTGCGGCAGTTGGTCACCAATCAGAGGTGGAGACAATCAACAAGTATAAGAACCCGGCCGTACGAATTGGCCAAAAACAACAGCGGCTATACCTGATGTAGGTATAGCCGCTGTTGTTATGTGAGCAAAAGAATCTATTCCTTTGGCTTATTCTGCCCGCCCTGGCTTGGGTTGGCAATGGAGTTGCGCATGTCGGTGTCGCTTTGGATGTTCTGCATCTTGTAGTAGTCCATGATGCCGAGGTTGCCGCTGCGGAAGGCCGCTGCGATGGCCTGCGGAATTTCTACTTCGGCTGCGATTACGGAGGCGCGGGCTTCTTGGGCCTTCGCCTTCATTTCCTGCTCTACGGCAACGGCCATGGCGCGGCGTTCCTCTGCTTTTGCCTCGGCTACTTTCAGGTCGGCACCTGCCTGGTCAATCTGCAGTTTCGCGCCGATGTTCTCGCCTACATCAATGTCGGCGATATCAATCGAAAGGATCTCATAAGCTGTTCCGGCATCGAGGCCTTTTTGCAGCACCAGTTTCGAAATCATGTCTGGGTTTTCCAGCACGCTCTTGTGCGATGCCGATGAACCGATGGAGGTCACAATGCCCTCACCCACACGAGCCAGAATCGTCTCCTCACCGGCACCACCTACCAGCTGCATGATGTTGGCGCGGACCGTCACACGGGCTTTGGCAATGAGCTGGATGCCATCCTGCGCTACAGCTGCTACGTTCGGCGTATTGATCACTTTCGGGTTTACAGAAGTGGTTACGGCCTCAAACACATCGCGACCTGCTAGGTCAATGGCGGTGGCCTGCTTGAAAGAAAGTGGGATGTTGGCTTTGTCAGCTGATATGAGCGCCCGGATTACGTTGGGTACGTTACCGCCGGCCAGGTAGTGGGTTTCGAGCTCGGTGGTGGTCACGTCTATACCTGCCTTGGTGGCGTTGATCATGGAGTTGACGATCAGGCTTGGCGGCACCTTACGGATACGCATGAACACCAACTCCAACAGGCCAACTTTCACGCCTGAGAAGAGCGCCGTTATCCAAAGACTGATGGGGACAAAGTATAAGAAGATGAACAGCAGGATAATGCCGCCCGCAATGAGGAATAAGAGTGAAAAATTTTCCATTGAGTTGTTTTAGGTAATTGCTTCTACTGTGATTCTATTCGCTACTATTTTGATTATGCGCACAGGCGTGTTAGGTGGCAGAAAGGTGCCCGTTGTCTGCACTTCGTGACGCCGCTCCTTAAAGATGGCCGTGCCCTGTGGCCGCAGCGCCGATACGGTTATACCTTCTTCGCCTACCTCCAGCAAATGGGGGTTTTCTTCATTCACCCGGCTTTTGTTGCTGTCTTTGAGCGCAAACCGAGACCAGGCGTCTGACCTGAAGCTATAGAAAAGCGTGAGCCCCCCGGCCAGGACTGTGCCTGCTAATACAAGATGGCCCGTTTCTGTACCCAAAGCGGCGTAGCTGATCCAGACACCCACACCAGCAAGTATAACGCCCAGTATGCCCACAATGGTGATGCCCGGCACGAAAATGAGCTCCACCACGATCAGGACAAGGCCGATGCCAATAAGCAGCACTACTGTAAGCCAGTCGATGAGCATAGTTTTGGAGTAGGTTTAGGTAAATATAGCAAATAATTGATAATTGTTGGTTGTTGAATGTCGATTGGGTAGGAAATTATACGTAGCCATCGTAAGGGGTGATAACCTGGATGTTCGCAAAGCAAAAGCGCCGCCTCCCTGTCTGGAAAGCGGCGCTTTTTATGTTTAACTGCAGAAAGCAGTCAGCAATTATCAATTAATAGGCCTTCGCGAAGTATACGCGCTGCTTCGATGGCTTGCCTGTGACCATGTCCACACCGTCTTCCTCAGGCGTGTCCAGGGCGATGCAGCGGATCGTGGCTTTGGTTTCTTCCTTAATGCGCTCTTCCGTCTCCGGTGTGCCGTCCCAGTGGGCCAGCACAAAGCCGCCTTTGGTGTCGAGCACCTGCTTAAACTCCTCGTAGCTGTCTACCTTGGTGGTGTGTTCCTCACGGTAGCTCAGTGCTCTGCTGTAGATGTTCTCCTGTATCTCGTCGAGCAGGGCAGGGATGTAGGTTGCCAGGCTGTCGAATTGCTGCGTGCTCTTCTCCTTGGTGTCACGGCGGGCGACTTCGGCCGTGCCGTTCTCCAGGTCGCGGGCACCGATGGCGATGCGTACGGGCACACCCTTCAACTCCCACTCGGCAAACTTAAAGCCAGGGCGTTCGGTATCACGGTTGTCGAACTTCACGCTGATGCCTTTGGCCATCAGCTCTTTTCGGAGCTGCTCTACTTTCTCGCTGATCTGAGCCAGTTGCTCTTCGCCTTTGTAAATCGGCACGATCACCACTTGGATAGGGGCCAGTTTTGGAGGAAGCACCAGGCCTTCATCGTCGGAGTGGGCCATCACGAGCGCACCCATCAGGCGCGTGCTCACACCCCACGAAGTACCCCATACGTGCTCCAGTCCGCCTTCTTTGGTAGCAAACTTCACATCAAAGGCCTTTGCAAAGTTCTGGCCCAGGAAGTGAGAGGTACCTGCCTGCAAAGCCTTGCCATCCTGCATCAAACCTTCGATGCAGTACGTGTCGAGGGCACCGGCGAAACGCTCATTTGGCGTTTTTACGCCACGGATAACCGGCAGGGCAATGTATTGCTCAGCAAAGGTGGCGTATACCTCCAGCATCTGCTTGGTCTCGGCAATAGCCTCATCAGCGGTAGCGTGGGCGGTGTGACCCTCCTGCCAAAGGAACTCCGTCGTGCGCAGGAATAGACGCGTGCGCATTTCCCAGCGTACCACGTTCGCCCACTGGTTAATGAGCAAGGGCAGGTCACGGTAGCTCTGGATCCAGCCTCTGTAAGTGTCCCAGATCACGGCCTCAGAAGTTGGTCGAACAATCAGCTCCTCCTCGAGTTTAGCATTCGGGTCCACGCGCAGTTTGCCGGGCTTGTCTGGGTCTGATTGCAGGCGGTAGTGTGTCACCACGGCGCACTCCTTGGCAAAGCCTTCGGCATTCTGCTCCTCGGCCTCGAACAAACTCTTGGGCACAAACAGCGGGAAGTAGGCGTTCTCGTGTCCGGTCGCTTTAAACATATCGTCCAGCACACGTTGCATTTTTTCCCAGATGGCAAATCCGTATGGCTTGATAACCATACAGCCGCGAACGGAGGAGTTCTCCGCCAGACCGGCTTTTTTTACCAGTTCGTTATACCATAAGGAGTAGTCTTCGCTTCTTTTTGGCAGCCCTTTACTCATTTTTAAAATTATTTATTGTATATCTCTAATTGTAAATCTTTTTGGAATGAATATTGCTCTCCGTGTAGAGAAGATTTAAAATCATTCCGGCCCAAAATTACGTTAATATATTATACTATTGATAAGGTTTTGCGCTATTGTGTTTATATCTTTGATATAGAAGCATTTTAGAAACACAGAAGGCCATGAAAAAAATAAACATATACACCGCAATAGCCCCTGTGATTGCACTTTTCGCGGTTGGTTGCAGCAGCCCGGTAGCTATGCAGTCGACGGAGTATGATGATATGTATTACAGCTCATCAGACCGTACCGAATATGTGCAGCCGCAGGCTCAAGCTCCCCAACAGCAGCAATATGCTTCTGCTGAGGAAAACCAGCAGGCCGCCACTGGCGATGTCACTCAAAACTACGCCTCCGACGAGTACTACGACGGCCGTACCTACCGCCCGCAGGCAACCTGGAATAACGCTAATTACGCTTATGTAGACCCGTACTGGACATCCTCGTATGTTCACCGTATGAACCGCGTTAGTCCGTTTTACGACCCCTACTACTATGACCCATTTTACGATCCGTTCCTGTATGACCCGTTCATGCACAGAGGCGGTTTGCGGGTGAGTATCGGACTAGGCATGGGCTGGGGCTCTGGCTGGAACCGCTGGGGACACTCTTACGGTATGTATGATCCCTACTGGGGCAACAGATACTGGCCGTACAATAACTACTATGCTGGCTACTACAATGGGTATAACCGAGGCTACTATGGCGGAAATCGCTTCGTCTATGATCGTCCGGTCGTGGTGCAGCCACGTCAGGTGCAGTACGGACCGCGCGGTGAGCGCAGTGTTGTGCCGGCAACGGGCAACCCGGAGCGTGTAACTGGCCGACCAAACCGATCAGAAGCAGTTAGCAACGAGCAGCGCACGGAAGGTGCAGATTATGCCCGCCCAAGCAGAACAGAACGTGCCAACGGCAATACGAATTCAAGAAGCCAGGAGATCAACGCAGGAGAAAACACTGGCCGTACGTTGCCAGCCAGACCGGCCACTACGAATCGTGGTTACGATCCGCAGAGCGGTCAGGTAAGGCCTTCGCGCCAGCAACCGGAAGGTCAGCAGCCTGTGCAGCGTATCAACCAGTCGAGAGAGGAATATGTGTCGCCGGCTACCCAGCCGCGAGAGCGCCAGCAGCGTATACAGCAGCCTACACAACGCCAGGAGAGAATACAACAGCAGCCGGCGCAACGTCAGCAGATTCAGCGCGAGCCCGTGCAGCGCTCACAGCCAAGCTACCAGCGTAGCCAACCGGTGCAGCGTTCGCAACCAAGCTATCAGCGAAGTGAGCCAGTGCAGCGTTCACAGCCTAGCTACTCGCCACCATCCAGAAGTTCAGGCACATCAAGCCCTCCAGCACGTTCTAACTCCAGCGGCGGTGGCCGTGGAAGTAGAGGAGGAAACTAACCACTAACCACTAATCCATGAAAATTACTAAGATTGTTTCCGCCAGCCTGGCGCTTCTGCTGGGCTGGGGCGGAACCGCCTTTGCCCAGGACGAGGTAGATGCCCTGCGCTACACCCGTTACGGAATCACCGGGTCCGCACGTATCCAAGGTATAGGAGGAGCACAAACGGCACTCGGAGCGGATGTGTCTACCATAGCCTCTAACCCAGCTGGTCTTGGAATGTTCAGGCGGTCGGAATTCAGCATTACCCCGGGCCTTAGCTTTTCCTCTTCAACAGGGCGTGTCGGTGGCATTTCTACGAATGATGAGCGCAACAACGTGGCCGTGCCCCATATCGGCTTTGTGTTTGCCGACCGACAGGCCAACGATGACAGTGACTGGCGTGGCGTGACTTTTGGTATCAGCTTTAGCAGACTCAATAGTTTCAACAACAGAACCTCTTACCGCAACACAGCCGGCGGGCAAGATCCGACTATAGTCGAGTATTTCACGGAACTGGCGAACCTGCGCGGCCGCACACAGACTGATCTGGATAATGAGTTCGACAATGGATTCACGACCATGGAGGGCTTGGCCTACGGCACTTTTTTGTTTGATTTTGATGAAGAGGGCTTTGCTATACCTACCTATCGTGAAGGCGAGATCAACCAAACAGAAGAAATTATCAGGAGAGGATCTCAGAACCAGATTGACATAGGCGGCGGCACCAGTTACCGCGACAAAATATACCTGGGCGCGTCGCTTGGTGTGGTCACCTCAGACTTCAGGCAGGAGCGGATTTTCAGAGAGGCCGAAGCCAGTGCCAACTCTGATTTTACCAGCCTGGAGCTGCGCGACGAGTACAGAACGCGCGGCACGGGCGTTAACCTGAAACTGGGTATGATCTTCCGCCCTTCTGATGTTATCCGACTGGGGGCTTCTGTTCAAACGCCAACGCTCTACAACTTCGACGAGACGTATCAGCGCTCCATGTATAGCCAGTTTTTGCCAGGTGAGAATTACAGCGCTGCAGAGTTGCCGGGCGAGTTTTCCTATAAACTGACTACACCGTTCCGTGCCTCGGGTGGTGTTGCCTTCTTCCTGCAGAAGTATGGTTTTATAGCAGCTGACATCGAATATGTAAATTACTCCAATGCCCGCTACTCTGAAGGCGATGACTTTGGTGGCAATAGCAGCTACTTTAACAGCGTGAACGACCGCATTTCCGGCAATTACCAGTCGGCACTTAACTTTAAGGTAGGCGCTGAGGGGCGTTACGAAGTGTTTCGTTTCAGAGCGGGTTACGCCATCACAGGCGACCCCTACCAAAATGCTGATTTTGACGGCAAAATAAACACCTTTACGCTGGGTACAGGTATACGGCTGAACAAGTACTACGCTGATGTGGCTTTTACCAGTTCCACAGCGAACAGCCTGTACAGCCCCTATAACTTCAACGACCCGTCCGTATTTGTGCCGGTGGTTGACATCGAAGACAAGCTCAACACCGTGCTGCTGACTGTCGGCTATAACTTCTAAGCAAGATTTTTTTCCTGTTTTCAGAAAGGCGGCGGATTCCGAAAGGGATGCCGCTTTTTTGTTGGGCTATACCTGTGGGCGGTACGGTTTTGGCGGTAAGGTATGGCAATACCACATTATTCTGATAAATTAGCAAACTAAACGATAACAACCCTTATACAAATGCATATCAACCTTAAAACCAATTTTCTGGCTGTGGTGCTCCTTTGCTTTGCTTTAGTGGCGCAGGCGCAGCAGAAGAAAGAAGTCACGCTGGAGGACATCTACCAGAAGGGCACCTTCTCGGCAAAATCGGTGTACGGCGTCAATTGGATGAACGATGGCCGCTACTACAGCTCGCAGGTAGCCGACGAGAAGAACGGCGTAAATGACATTGTGCGCTACGACGTGACGACCGGCCAGCCGGTAAACACGATCATTGAAGGTGAAGACCTGAAGCCGGAGGGCAGCGACAAGCCGATCAAATTCGACAGCTATACCTTCAGCTCGGATGAGAAAAAAGTGCTTTTCGGCACAGAAAAAGAGCAGCTCTACCGCCGTTCTTCCAAGGCAGAGTTTTATGTGTACGATATCGCCTCCAAGAAACTGACCAAGCTGAGCAACGGTGGCAAGCAGCTTTACGCTACGTTCTCGCCGGATGCCAAGCGTGTGGCGTTTGCCCGCGAAGGCAACATGTTCTTCGTGGACCTGAGCAACATGAAGGAGACGCAGATTACTAACACCGGCAAGTTCAACTCCATCATCAACGGCTACGCCGACTGGGTATATGAGGAGGAATTCTCGTTTGCGCAGGGTTTCCACTGGTCACCAGACGGCTCTAAGATCGCTTTCTATACCTTCGACGAGACGAAAGTGCCCGAGTTTAACATGCAGATGTGGGGCGAGCTATACCCGCAGGACAACAAGTTCAAATACCCGAAAGCCGGTGAGGCCAACTCGATCGTGACTGTATCGGTGTACAACGTGGGCAACGGACAGACCGTGAAGATGGACACCGGCAACGAGACGGACATCTACATCCCGCGCATCAAGTGGACCAACGACAGCAACCTGCTTTCGATCCAGAAAATGAACCGCCTGCAGAACACGCTGGAGTTGCTGCACGCCAATGCCACCACCGGCAAAGCCAACGTGGTGCTAAAGGAAACCGACAAAGCGTACATCGACATCACCGACGACCTGACCTACCTGAAAGACGGCAAGCACTTCATCCACTCTTCGGAGCAGGACGGCTTTAACCACCTGTACATGCATAACATGAACGGCAAGCTGGTGCGCCAGATCACAAAGGGCAACTGGGAGGTTAGCAACTTCATCGGTTTCGATGAGAAAAACGACAAGCTGTATTTTATGTCGACGGAAGTATCGCCGATGGAGCGCCACCTGTTCAGCATCAGCAGCAAAGGCAAAAACAAAAAACGCCTGACCACCGAGGCAGGTACCTACAGCGTGAACATGAGCAAGGACTACAAGTATTACCTTGCCTACCACACCGCTGCCAACACTCCACTGACTGTTAGTCTGCACACTGCCAAAGACGGCAAGCTGGTGAAAGTGCTGGAAGACAACCAGAAGCTTCGCAACACGCTGGCCCAGTATGATATCGCCAAGCAGGAGTTCTTCACCATGAAGACCCCGGACGGCACGCAACTGAACGGCTGGATGATCAAACCAACCGATTTTGATCCGAAGAAAAAGTACCCGGTGCTGATGTTCGTGTACGGTGGCCCAGGTTCCCAGACCGTCAACAACAGTTGGGGTGGTGCCAACTACCTGTGGTACCAGGTGCTGGCTAACAAAGGTGCTATTGTGGTGAGCGTGGACAACCGTGGCACTGGTGCCCGTGGCGCTGAGTTCAAGAAAGTGACGTACGCCAACCTTGGCAAGTATGAGATCGAAGACCAGATTGAAGCGGCCAAGTGGCTGGGTAATCAGTCCTACGTAGACAAAAACCGCATCGGCATCTGGGGCCACAGCTATGGGGGCTACATGACGCTGCTCGGCCTGACCAAAGGCAATGGCGTGTTCCGTGCCGGTATCTCCGTGGCTCCGGTTACGAACTGGCGCTATTACGACACGATCTACACTGAGCGCTACCTGAAAACACCACAAGAGAATGCTTCTGGCTACGATGATAACTCGCCGCTGTTCTTTGCTGACAAACTGCAGGGTGAGCTGCTGCTGATCCACGGTACCGGTGACGACAACGTGCACTTCCAGAACGCGGTGGAGATGCAGGACGCCCTGATCAGCGCCAACAAGCAGTTCGAGAGCTTCTTCTACCCGAACCGTAACCACGGCGTGGGTGGCGGCATTACGAGCCTGCACCGCTTCACCATGATGACCGACTTCCTGGAGCGCAACCTGATCAACCCGACGACAGCGTCGCAGAATCAATAAGGTATAGCGTATACCTGAGCGAAAAGGCCCGCCAGCAATGGCGGGCCTTTTCGTTTCATAGAGGCAATTTTATTAAGTGAAACACTCAATAAAATAAGTGACTAGTTGCAAGTGCACAGCGGATAGCTGCTAAATTTAGGAAGGCTATACCTGTTCACTATGAAAAAACTACTTTTCCTGTCCCTTCCGTTTATGCTATGCACTTTTCAGAGCCTGGCCCAAAGCCGTGATAAAGCGCTCGCTGAACTGGTGGAAGCCGAGATAAGCTTTGCATCAACCTCTGTTGAGAAAGGTATACGGGCTGCCTTCCTGGAGTATTTGGCAGACGACGCGATTGTGTTCCTGCCTGAGCCGATGAATGGCAAAGAGGGCTATGGCAGTCGGCCGGAAAGCAGCGCCAAACTTTCGTGGTACCCTGCGTATGCCGATATCTCCAACTCCCTGGACTGGGGCTATACCACCGGACCCTACGAGGTGAGAGCCAACCCGACGGATAAGCAGCCGACAGGAGCAGGCTTTTACCTATCGGTCTGGAAAAAGCAGCCTGACGGACAGTGGAAAGTAGCCATCGACCAGGGGAATTCTTATCCGGTAGCTCAGATAAAGGCGGAAGCCTATAAGCCGACGGCAGGCGTTGAAGCAAGTAAAGGAACAGCGCAGGATTTACTGCAAAAAGATGTGCTGCGGGTGCAGCCTTATCACGACGAAACACTGATTTACGGGGCAGGTCAGTACCCTTTCAGGTATAAGAAGCTGAGCATAGAGCCAGCTTCAAACATATTGTATACTACACTCGGGCACGATATTTCGCCGGCAGCTGATATGGCCTATACCTACGGCAGCTATATCCGCGGCAAAGTTGGAGAAGGAGAGACAGGCTATTACCTGAAAGTCTGGAAAGCGATAGACGGCGGCTGGAAACTGGTAGTGCACAACCTGGTGCCAAACAAGAAGCAGTAACGCGTGTCAGGTATAGTCTTTACCATACCTTCGTCAGGATGCGTTGGATTTGCTCCTGCAGTCGACGTTTTTCTGCCTGGCTTATGGGAAGCGCCTGCAATTGTGCAAATAGCTTTGACCGTTCTTCTTCAGGGATTTGATTTGAGGTATAAATCAGGTTAAACACTACCCTGATAAAAGAAGCAAGCTGATCGGACTGACTAGTCAGGCGGTTAAGGATCGTTAGTAGCTCCCGAACGGTGGCGCTGCAGCTCTGGTCCGGGTAACGGATGGTATGGTCAATCTCGCTCCAGCCTTCTTCAAAAAGAGTGCGCAGCTGTATCTCCACAAAATAACGTTGTCGGTTTGGCTGCGTGCGAATCACAAAGTGCACCGCCCTATACCCATGATCATGTCTCCTGATGTCGCAGCCAGCAGCAGCGAATTCGTCTGCAACAAAATCGGCTTCTCCAGCACCGATATAGGCGATTGGAGGTCGCTTCAACTCCCATCTGTCTTTTATGAACTGCCCAATATCCTGCCAGGACGCCTTGTAGAGATATAACACCCGCACACCAGCCAAATCATTAATCCAATCGACGTAGTTGTGCTCATCAATGGTACGGTCAGGATACTCCATTTTTTTGCGGATGATCTTGCGGAGCAGGTGCAGCGGGTCTTTCACCCGATACCTAACGGCATGTACGTCGGGCAGGTACTGCAGACTTCGGGATGTCTGTGCCGCAATCTCCAGTAGCTCCGACTTGCGCTGTATAAAATCGTGGTAAATGGCCACCAGCGTCTGCGGCGCTATACCTTGCGCGCGCCATTCTGCCTCGGCTATACCTAAGCTGGTCAGGATAGCTGCGGATTGCCCGGAACCGGTATTTTTCTTCAAACCCCTAAACCAATGTTTCTAAGTACTTACGTGTTAAATCGTTAAAGGCATATAGGCGCGTGCAGGCATTTAAAAACAACCTATTCTTTTACACCAAGCTGCGCATTGATCAGTGGGGTTTTAGGAGCCAGAAAAAAACCGGTGAGGCTTGCAAACATGATCGGGATAAAGTGCTGGAAGCCAGTTAGCGTTGCGAGTAGAATAATCGTACTGATAGGAGTGCGGGTGACGCAGGCATTAATAGCCGCCATACAGCTGATTAGGATAAGCGGTAGGTTCTGTCCTGGGAAAGCCTGGTTGACGATCATGCCTACAGTAGCTCCCACGAAGAAGAGTGGAATAATAAATCCGCCCCGCCAACCCGAAGTAACTGTAAAGCTGATAGCAAGGATTTTTGCTACCAATAGCAGGAGCAGAAACCCGAGTGTAAACTCCTCAGCCAGGAGCACATTGAGCTCGTCGTGGCTGAAGTAGCGCGAAAGCGGAACATAGTAGGCGATGATGCCGATCAGTAATCCTCCTACGGCCATTTTCACGTAGATCGGGACTCTGAACTTTTTGAAGAGCGCCCTGCACTGGCGCACCGTGAAAATAAAAAGCCAGCCCGCCGCAGTACCTGCCAGCGCATAGAGCATGGCGTAGAAAAAGTCGTTTAATTCAGGAGTCGCGTACACGGGGAAGTTCCAGGTGGGCCCTATGCCAATGTGCGTGATCAGGATAAAAACAACATAGCTGGAGCAACTGGCGACAAAGGCAGGTATCAGGGCCTGGTAGTACTCCACCACATGCTTATGTGAAGGATTTCTAAAGCAAACAGGGTGCCTCCAAGTGGTGCGCCAAAGAGTGCTGTGAAAGCGGAAGCCATGCCTGCTATGGTTAGAGACCGGAGGTCTTCCCCTCTTATTTTGAGTTGTTTCGCGATCCAGGTGCCGGTAGAGCCAACCACTTGTACCAACGGTGCCTCCGGGCCGGCACTACCGCCGCTTGCAATACACAACCATGACGACAAGATCATGGAGGGATTGTTCTTGGGCTCCAGGTGCCCGCCCTTGAAGCGGATGTTGTTCACGATGAGGTCCATCTCGCCGGGGTCGCCGAGATAGTGGATGATAAGGCCGGCGAGTAAGCCGGCCCCAGCCATGAGCGGAATAACAAACAAGCCCTGTATAGGTGCCAGAAAGTGAAGCATCCCCTCCAGAACCATCCAATAAATGCCTGCAATGATCCCCCCAATTATGCCAATAGCTACCCACAGCAGGAATATCTTGCTGAATACAAATGGGTTAAACTGTAAAGGATAGTTAATCTGGTTCCGCAACGTAACGGCCAGTCTTCTTCTCTTAAAGTCCATCCTGCAAAAGTACGCATAAATGCAGGGAGAGGTAAAAGACTGCTGATTTTAGAGCTAGGCGAACTGTAAGGAAGGTACTATGCAACGTATAGAGAGCTTTCCTACAGCTTCACACAAACATTCTGTGGCTCTGTAAAGAAACGCAGTGCCTCAAAACCGCCCTCGCGTCCTACACCCGAGTTTTTCATGCCACCGAAAGGAGTTCTCAGATCACGCAGGAGCCAGGTGTTGACCCAGATGATGCCGGAATGAACCTGGTGCGCGACACGGTGCGCACGCGGCAGGTTCTGTGTCCAGATGGTGGCGGAGAGGCCGTAATCGGTGCAGTTGGCGTATTGGATGACCTCTTCTTCGGTGTCGAAAGGGGTGAGCGTAACGACCGGACCGAAGATCTCCTCAGTGTTGGTGCGGCAGTTGTAGGGGAGGCCTTCGATGATGGTCGGGGCGATGAACCAGCCGTTCCGGCAGCGTCCTTCTACCTGCACTTGGTGTCCGCCGGTCAGGATGGTGCCGCCCTCTTGCTTTGCGAGTTCGATATAGGACAGCACTTTTTGCATGTGCTGTTCCGATACCACCGCGCCCATTTTCGAGTTTTCTTCCATCGGGTCACCTACCTGCATCGCCTTTACTTTTTCTACAAATGCGTCGCGGAATTTCTCGTACAGCGGCCGCTCGATGAAAATGCGGGAGCCGCAGAGGCAGATCTGTCCCTGGTTGGCAAAGGAGGAGTGAATGGAGGTATGGAGGACATTGTTGAAGTCGCAGTCGGCAAAGATGATATTTGGGTTCTTGCCGCCCAGCTCCAGTGAGAGCTTCTTGAACATCGGGGCCGCCGTGGCCGCGATGGTGCGCCCGGTGGCCGTGCCGCCGGTGAAAGAGATAACCGGCACTTTCGGATGCGCCGTCATGGCCACACCTACCTTGTGGCCGTAGCCATGCACAATGTTGAGCACGCCTGCCGGTAAGCCCGCTTCGATGCAGATTTCTGACAGCATATAAGCCGTCATAGGAGTGACCTCAGAAGGTTTCGCCACCACGCAATTGCCAGCGGCCAGGGCAGGAGCTATTTTCCAGGTAAACAGGTATAGCGGCAGGTTCCAGGGCGAAATGCAGCCCACCACGCCATGCGGATGGCGCACGGTATAGTTGATAGCATCGGTTCCCTCCATGTAATGCGCCTCCGAAGCGAAATGCTGGATCGCAGTGCCGTAAAAGCGCATGTTGCTACTCGCTCTGGGTATATCCACCGACTTCGCCAGTTTTAGCGGCTTGCCATTGTCTATCGATTCCGCTTCGGCCAACGTGTCCAGGTTCTGGTCAATCAGGTCGGCAATGCGCATCAGGATCTGTCCGCGCTTCTCGGCAGGCGTGTTCGACCAGGCCGTGAATGCTTTCAAAGCCGCCTGTACCGCCTGCTCCACATCCTGCTCGTCTGAGTCAGGTATAAGCGAGTACACCTCGCCCAAAGCGGGGTTGTAGTTGTCGATGTACTGCCCTGCCACAGGCATTACCAACTGGCCGTCGATGTAGTTATGGATGTGTTGCACAGCTAGGGAATTAACAATGAATAATTTTTTAGCGCCTAAATTTCTCTATAGTAAACCTGAGTTGCTTCAGGATGACTTTTCTGAAAGGCTCCGCTAAAATGTAAACAACTGCAAGTGACACGAAGTACTTAGCTGACATCGGATACTCCACGAGTATGTCAAAATAATTGCAGATATACATCAGAGCGGCCACCAGATTTAAGCATATCAGATTGAAAAGATAATCTTCTAATCTAAGTTTATAAAATCTGGATAAGCTCAACAGAGTTGCCACAAAGCATAAGTTGAGGAAGACCATTACAAAAAGCGTTGCCATTTCAGGTGCTTACTTACAAGCTCCCCGTCCTACCACCATCCACCGGCACATTGATACCGTTGATATACGCCGCCGCGGGCGTAGCCAGAAACGCAGCGGCTGCCGCTACTTCTTCGGGTTCAGCGAAGCGGCGGGCCGGGATTTCAGCCATCATCTCTTCTTCCACCTTATCTACGGCGCTGTCGGTTTTCTTCGCTTTGTTTTCGATGATGGACTCAAGCCGGCCGGTGCGGGTCGCGCCAGGGAGCACGTTGTTCACCGTGATGCCGAACTGCCCCAATTCGTTAGCCATGGTCTTGGCCCAACTGGCCACGGCGCCGCGTATCGTGTTCGATACGCCCAGGTTCTGCAATGGCTGTTTCACCGACGTGCTGATAATGTTGATAATGCGGCCGTAGCCTGCCTTTTTCATTAGCGGAATCACTGCCTGCGCCAGGTTATGGTTGTTGATCAGGTGCATGTTAAAGGCGCTCAGAAACTCTTCGGGCTTCGCATTCACAATCGGTCCGCCAGCCGGGCCGCCGGTGTTGTTGACGAGGATGTGTACCTGCTCGTGTTGCTGCAGGTATACCTGTAGTTGCTGCACCAGTTCTTCTGGCATACTGAAATCGGCTACCAGATAATCATGTTGCTGGCCTTTGCTGTTGTCCAGTTCCCGGGCTGCTTCCTGCAGCTTGGCTTCGTTGCGGGCCACCAGCGTTACGCTGGCGCCGAGTTGGGCCAGCTCTATGGCGATGGCTTTGCCTATACCTTGCGTGCTGCCGCAAACGATGGCTCTTTTATCGGTCAGGTCTAAGTTCATGCTTAAATGTACGTAAAAGGCTTTAAACTTGCACGGCAGTCTGGGGCGGAGTTATACCTGAGCTACCATTTCTACATACTTTTTCGTACATTCAAAAATCAACCTAATCCGATAGAACTATGGCCATACAGCGCGCTTTCAATTTCAAGCAGTGGATAGAGGAGCACCGTCACCTACTCAAGCCACCGGTGGGCAACCAACAGGTATACAAAGGCAACGATGACTTTATTGTGATGGTGGTGGGCGGCCCTAACGCCCGCAAAGACTACCACTACGACGAAAGCGAGGAATTCTTCTATCAGGTGGAAGGCGATATTGTGCTGAAGATCATCGAGGACGGCAAGCCCGTGGATATTCCGATCAGGGAAGGAGAGATCTTCCTGCTGCCCGCCAAAGTGCCACACTCCCCGCAGCGCCCTGCCAACACCGTCGGCCTGGTGATCGAACGCTACCGCAAGGAAGGCGAGAAAGACGGTTTTATGTGGTTCTGCGAGAACTGTGGCAACAAGCTGCATGAGGACTTCACGGAAGTAACGGACATCGTAAAGCAACTACCGGTGATCATGGGCAACTTCTGGGATAATGAGGAGTTGCGTACCTGCAAAAAGTGCGGCGAGGTGCTGCAGCCACCGGTGAAGCCTGCGTAAGGTATAGGTGTAGAATCTATAAAATGTGTATCTTGATGAATTGCCTGATTTGGCCGTATACCGTATAGCCGCATTTTCGCCCGTTTACCAGCATGCAAAACCAGAAGCCTATACCTACCGAGCATAATCTGTTCAAGATTGACATTCACACACACATCCTGCCCGCTACGTGGCCCGATCTGCGTGAGCGCTATGGCTATGGCGGATTTGTCAGGCTGGAGCACCACAAGCCCTGCTGCGCCCGCATGATGATGGACGATAAGTTCTTTCGCGAGATTCAGGATAATTGCTGGGACCCCAACGTGCGCATGCACGAGTGCAGTCACCACCAGGTGGGCGTACAGGTGCTGAGCACGGTGCCCGTCATGTTTAATTACTGGGCTAAGCCCGAGCATACCTACGACCTGTCCAGGATGCTCAACGACCACATCGCCGGTATAGTAGCCGACTACCCGGACCGCTTCATCGGCCTCGGTACCATCCCGATGCAGGACCCCGAATTAGCCATCAAAGAACTGGAGCGCTGCATGAAAGAACTGGGTATGGCAGGTATACAGATCGGGTCGCACATCAATGACTGGAATCTGGATGCGCCCGAACTGTTCCCGATTTTTCAGGCGGCCGAAGAGCTGGGTGCAGCCGTGTTTGTGCATCCCTGGGATATGTATGGCAAGGAGAAGATGAGCAAGTACTGGCTGCCCTGGCTCGTAGGTATGCCTGCCGAAACGAGTCTGGCGATCTGCTCCATGATATTCGGTGGTATCTTCGAAAAACTGCCGAAGCTACGTGTCGCCTTTGCCCATGGCGGAGGATCTTTTCCGGCTACCATCGGCCGCATCGCACACGGTTTTGAGGTGCGCCCCGACCTGTGTGCCATCGACAACAACGTGAACCCACGCGAGTACCTGGGCAAGTTCTACTTCGACTCGCTCGTGCACGATCCCATGGCACTGGATTATCTCGTGAACCTGGTGGGTGCCAACAGCATCGCCCTCGGCACCGATTACCCCTTCCCGCTAGGCGAACTCGAGCCCGGCAAACTGATCGAATCCATGCCTTACGACCGCGCCACCAAAGACCGCATGCTGCACGGTACTGCCCTGGAATGGCTGAATCTGGAAAAGAGTCTTTTTGTGAAGGACTCGGCGATTGTTTCGAGGGCGAAGGTATAAATCGCAGTTATTTTCTAGTACCGCCTGTACGTGGCTACCTCTAACAAGCGCCTCATTTACATATGTTTCCAGTGTGCCGTCTTTATAACAAAAGATGTGTGGAAGGTATAGTGTAAATATCTGGGGTTAAATTATATTTGCTCCCCGAATTATAATTTCCCCTTTTTTATGAAACTCAAACTTATACTCTTTCTTCTATTCTTCCCGGCGGCGCTGTATGCCCAGATCCAAAGTCAAAAGGGGGCCATTATCCTGAAAAGTGGAGATAATCTGACGGGAACGGTCACTTATTTTTACGACCAGCCAAATGAGATCAGCTTCTCCGGTGATCAGGGAACCAGGCAGGTATTCACAGCAGATCAGGTAACGGAAATAAAGCTCGATAACGGCGAGAAGTTTATAGCAAAACGCTATAAAACGAATGCTGACAGTGCTACTTTGGTGCTGAAAGTATTGATCGAGTCGCCCAAAATTTCCGTCTACGTGAGAGAAGAGAATTCAACAGAATACTACTATGTATCCAAGGATGATGCGCTGCACAGACTCGAGAATAACAGCGTATATGAAAAACAGGGGGATAAAAAGTATTTGCGGAAAGACCACAAGTACATCGGCACGCTCAGCTCGCTGATGCATGACCGCATGGACCTTGTGCAGCAGTTGGAGAAGACAAGTTTGAGAGAGAATAGCCTGACCAGGATAATTCGGGAATATAACCAGGGAGAGGCTAGCTACGAATGGCAGGGCGATAAGAAAACCGAGAGAGAGCCGAACTGGGTTTTCTTTGCGCAATACAGCAAGTATGGCTTCAGCAAGGACATTCCGATTGAAGCACGTGGCTACGGAAATAAGGCTGGTCTTCAATATTACTTCTCTAAGCACAGCCGACATTCTATTAAGGCGTCCATGGATTACTCTTCTTTCAGATTCGGGGAAGAGAAAGCACAGATGTATGGCTTGGGCTTGCGGTATGAAATGGCGTTTAAGAAAACAGAAAAATTCAGCGCTTACATGCTCGTTCACTTTTTGGATATTGCCTATATGTCTTATAGCCATCCTGCAGAAGGCTATAATGAAAATGGGCTTAAGTCTGCGCTCCGCTTTAGGCCTAGTATTGGATTTGAATCGAAACTATTGCCCAGAATGGCGGCTTACGCAGAAATCAACAACCTGTTGGTTCTAGAGGAGCTACCGAAATCGTTCAGCCTTGGCCTAAAGTATGATTTTGGGAAGACAAATTGGAAGTAACTGGGAGGTTAAGGAGCCTGGGCTTACTAAATTTTGCCCAGTTATTTTCTATCTTCGCGGGAGATGAACTGAGGGGCTGATGCTGCCTTTTAGCTGTACACTCTTACCCGTACCGGAAAAATGAACTACCAGAATAGCCTTGCCTTTGCGCAGGAACAAGATAACCTCGACCCGCTCAAGCATTTTAAAGACCGCTTTTACTTTCCGCAGGTAAACGGCCAGGATGCCATCTACTTCTGTGGCAACTCGCTCGGTTTGCAGCCCAAGTCGGCGCAGATGTACATCGACAACGAGATGTACAAGTGGGCGAACTACGCTGTAGAAGGCCACTTCAAGGGCGAGGAGCCCTGGTTCAACTACCACAAGCTGCTCACCGACGGGGCTGCCCGCGTGGTGGGTGCCAAGCCGCAGGAAGTGGTGATCATGAACCAACTCACCGTGAACCTGCACCTGATGCTGGTGTCGTTTTACAGGCCAGAGGGCAAGCGCATCAAGATCATCATGGAGGGCGGGGCCTTCCCGTCGGACCAGTACGCGCTCGAAACGCAGGTGAAGTTCCATGGCTATACCCCGGAGGAGGCCATCGTGGAGTTGTTCCCAAGAGAGGGCGAGCACACGCTGCGCACTGAAGACATCCTGCAGAGCATCCGCGAGCACGGCGACGAACTGGCGCTCGTGCTGATGGGCGGCATCAACTACTACACCGGCCAGGTATACGACATGCAGGCCATTACCCAGGTGGGGCATGAAGTGGGCGCAGTGGTCGGCTTCGACCTGGCGCATGCGGCCGGTAACGTGCCCGTGCAGTTGCACGACTGGGATGTGGACTTTGCCGTGTGGTGTACCTACAAATACCTTAACTCCGGACCGGGTGGCACGGCGGGCGTGTTCGTGCACGAGCGCCACGCCAACAACCCGGACCTGCCGCGCTTTGCCGGCTGGTGGGGCCACGACGCGAGCGTGCGTTTCCAGATGAAGAAAGGCTTTATACCCATGGCAGGCGCCGAAGGCTGGCAGCTGAGCAATGCCCAGATCCTGCCGATGGCGGTGCACCGCGCCTCGCTCGAGCTGTTCGACGAGGCCGGTATGGCGAATCTGCGCGCCAAGAGCGAAAAGCTGACGGGGTACCTTGAATACCTGATCGACGATGTGCAGGTGGGCAAAGACGTGCTAGAGATGATCACGCCACGCGATCCGCAGGCCCGCGGTTGCCAGATATCACTGCTCGTAAAGCAAAACGCCCGCGAGCTGTTCAATAAACTGATGGAAGCCGGCATTATTGTGGATTTCCGGGAGCCGAGCGTGATCCGTGTCGCGCCCACGCCGCTTTACAACAGCTTCGAGGAGGTATACCGCTTCTCCGAAATCCTGCACGCCTGCCTGGAAGGACACCATTAAGCAGTTTTAAAGCAAAAGCCCTATCTTTGCAAAGCGCTGGCAATTGCCAGCGCTACCCTACAGAACGCTCCTTAGCGCAGCACCATCACAACTTCTACCGGCACAGGCCGGTGGGCACAAGTCACTTGTCAGTGGTTCCGGTGCCGGCCCTATTCAAACAGGCAGAAGCATGTCATTCACCTCCCAGTCATTTTAACCCCTTTACCCATTACCATGAACACTACTTATTCGAACGATCAAATCAGTAGCTGGACATCTGACCAATTGTTGAAATTAGGTATACCCGAGCAGGCAGCCATGTACATCAACCTGTTCGCCCTGATTGCGGTGACAGCCCTGCTGGTATACCTGACCGATTTATTCACCCGGAAGCTGCTGGTTGGCACCCTGCATAAGGTTGCGGCCAAGTCCAGCACCAGGCTGGTTGAGTACCTGGTGCGTAATAAAGTAATCGTATACTTGGCCCGCATCGTGCCGCTCGTTCTGGTGGTGGAAGCTATCCCGATCGTGTTTGCCGATTTCCCCGGCTGGGTCGCACCGCTCATCAAGTTAACCGACATTTACATGATCCTGCTGTGGATGTGGGTGGCGCGGGCGCTGCTGCGAACCTGTAAGGACTTCCTCAAAACCACCGAGACCTTTAAGGAAAAACCGGTCGAGAGTTTTCTGCAGGTGATCACCATCTTCCTGTACTTCATGGCCGGGCTGCTTATTTTCTCCACCCTTACCGGCAAAGACGCCTGGACCTTCATCACGGCGATGGGTGCGGCCTCGGCCATTCTGATGTTGATCTTCAAAGACACCATCATGGGTTTTGTGGCCAGTATTCAGATCTCTTCCAACGACATGGTGCGCATCGGCGACTGGGTCACCATGGACAAGTATGGCGCAGACGGGGCCGTGACCGAAATAAACCTGACGACGGTGAAAGTGCAGAACTTCGACAAAACCATCACCACCATCCCTACCTACTACCTGATTTCCGACTCATTTAAAAACTGGCGGGGCATGCAGACCTCGGGTGGGCGGCGCATCAAGCGCTCTGTCTACATCAAGATATCGAGCATCCGTTATTTGTCAGCCGAAGAAGTAACCCGTTTGAGCAAAATTCAGTTACTGAAAAGCTACCTGGAGGAGCGCCAGGGCGAAATCAGCCGGTTCAATAAAGAGAACGAGATCGACAAGAGTCTCCTTATTAACGGCCGCAGCCTGACCAATGTGGGTGTGTTCAGGAAGTACATCGATGCCTACATCAAGCAGCACCCGGGCACTCACAAAGACATGATCATGATGGTGCGCCAGCTCGAGCCAACCACCACCGGTATGCCGATCGAGCTATACCTGTTTGCCAACAGCATTGTGTGGGTGGAGTACGAAGGCATCATGGCCGATATTTTTGACCACCTGCTGGCAGCAGTTAAGTATTTTGATCTGGAGGTGTTCGAGATGCCGGCGGCGGACGATGTGCGGAGTCTGCACTTCAATGCAGCCGGTACTGCGGGAGTACGTTACCCCATGGCGGAGACCATGCAGAATTAAGGCTTCGGTAGTTAGAAAAATATGCATCGCGCCGGCTGCAGGACAAGTATAACTAATAAATTGCCTGCCTGCTAATATTGGGGTATGAGGCCTGCATGCAGTCATTTTTCTAATTATATTTCAAGGTTGGCAAGCTGCCACCGTATTGAATTCAGACCGAATGTTTAAGTACGACACGACTATATGACCCACCTCCCCAATCTGGTCCTGGACCTCGGGTTGATTCTTGGTGCAGCCGGCATCATGACGCTTATCTTTAAAAAACTGAAGCAGCCATTGGTGCTGGGCTACATCATTGCGGGCTTGCTGGTGGGCCCCCACGTTAAACTGTTCCCGACCATAGTTGAGCTGGAGAACATCAACGTATGGGCCGAGATCGGGGTGATTTTTCTGCTGTTCAGCCTGGGGCTGGAGTTCAGCTTTAAAAAACTCGTGAAAGTAGGAGGGGCCTCCTCCATCATGGCTGGGGTAGAGGTGGTGGTGATGCTCCTGCTGGGCTACCTCACAGGCAAACTGCTGGGCTGGAACACTATGGACAGCGTGTTCCTGGGCGGTATCCTCTCCATCTCCTCCACCACCATTATCATCCGGGCCTTCGACGAACTGGGCGTGAAGTCAAAGCGCTTTGCCGGGCTGGTATTTGGGGTGCTCATCGTAGAAGACCTGGTGGCCATCCTCCTGATGGTGCTGTTATCGACTTTGGCGGTGAGCCAGCAGTTTGCGGGCACCGAAATGCTGCAGGCCGTGCTCAAGCTCGCCTTCTTCCTGGCGGTGTGGTTCCTGGCAGGCATCTTCCTTATACCTACGCTGCTCAAAAAGGCAAGCAAGTTGATGAATGACGAGACACTGCTGATCGTTGCCATCGCGCTTTGCTTCCTGATGGTGATTCTGGCGGCGCAGGTGGGCTTCTCGCCGGCGCTGGGGGCCTTTATCATGGGCTCCATACTGGCCGAGACGACCAAGGCCGAGAAGATAGAGCACCTGGTCATGTCTGTGAAAGACTTGTTCGGCGCCATCTTCTTTGTGTCAGTGGGCATCCTGATCAATCCGGCGATGATTGTGGAGTATGCCGGGCCCATTGCCATCATTACGGTCGTCACGCTGGTGGGGAAGCTGCTAAGCATCACGACCGGTGGCCTGATAGCGGGGCAGGGACTCAAAACTTCCATTCAGTCAGGTATGAGCGTGTCGCAGATCGGGGAGTTTTCGTTCATCATCGCCACCCTGGGCCTTACGCTTAAGGTAACCAGCGACTTCCTATACCCTGTGGCGGTGGCAGTGTCGGCTATTACGACCTTCACCACCCCTTACATGATCAAAATGTCTGAGCCGCTTTACGAAACGGTGGAGCGAATGCTGCCAAAGAAATGGAAGAAGCGGCTCAACGAGTATAGTTCCGGTGCCCGGTCCATCGGCACGGCCAGCGACTGGAAAATACTGCTGCGCTCCTATGTGGTGAACATGGTGGTGGCCTCTGTTTTGCTGGTGGCGATCGTGCTGCTGTCTCAAAACTACCTATATCCATTCATGACCCAGGAAGTCATACCCGGTATTTGGGGAGGCGTCGCCACGGTTAGTATCGCCCTGGTCCTGATGCTGCCCTTCCTGTGGGCCATGGCCGTGTACCATCCGCAGAAAGAGGCGCAGGGCCGTATCTGGGCCAACCGCAACTACCGCAGCCTGATTATTGTGCTGGAGTTCACCAGGGTAGGTATAGCCATCCTGGTTATCGGCTTTTTGCTCAACCGGGTGGTTTCGGTGCAGGTGGCGCTCGTGGTGAGTCTGCTTATCATTGTCCTGCTGGTGCTCTTCTCTAAAAGGATTCAGAACTTCTATATCCGGATAGAGAACCGGTTCATGTCGAACCTGAACGCCCGCGAAATAGCGGCTGCCAGCAGCATGACCCATACCCTGGTGCCCTGGGACGCGCACCTGACCAGCTTTGAGGTGGCGCCAAACGCCGAGGTGGTGGGCAAGAGTATGAGCGAGCTGCAGATACGCGAAAAATATGGCATCAATGTGGCCGTTATAGAGCGGGAAGACCGTACCATTATGGCTCCGACGCGCGACGAGCGTATATTTCCCGGTGATAAAATCTACGTATTCGGCACAGACGAGCAAATCGCCGTCTTTGGAAATTTCATCAGCGAGGCGTTTATACCTGCCCAGGACGGCGCGACTACCCGCGAAGAAGTAGGTTTACAGAAGCTGGTTGTATCGTCTGACTCGATGCTGCACGGCCGCACGGTGCGCGAATCGGGCGTGCGTGAGAAAACGAAGGGCCTGATTGTTGGTATAGAGAAGAAAGGCAGGCGCATCCTCAACCCCGACTCGGAGTTAGTGATAGAGGAAGGCGATATAGTTTGGATTGTGGGTAGCCCGCGGCGCGTGCGGCAGCTGGAGGCGACCCGCCAGAAGGTTTGAAAAAAGCGCTTTTTTTACGATTTTAGCCTGAGAAAGAGATAAGCACTATGCGCAAGATTGAATACTGGATAGAGGATAATTTTCACCTGTCAGCCCAGGTACAGGAAAACGTTTTGAAGTCGCTGATAGCATTGCTGGTGCTCTGGGTCCTCAGCCGGGTGCTGTTGCGGCTGGCCTCGCGGCAGCAGACGGACACGCGCAAGCTGTACCAGTGGAAGAAAACGACTAACTACGTGGTAACCGCGCTGGGCATTATTTTTCTGGCCAACATCTGGTTCGAAGGGTTCAAGTCCATCACCACGTTTCTGGGTATCTTCTCGGTGGGTTTGGTGGTGGTGCTCCGCGACCCTATCCTGAACATGATGGGCTGGGTATTCCTCATCTGGAAGCGCCCTTTTAAAGTAGGCGACCGCATCAAAATAGGCCTCTATACCGGTGACGTGATCGACATTGGCTTCTTCCAGTTCACCATCAACGAACTCGGCGAGTGGGTGGATTCGGAGCAGGCGACGGGGCGCGTGGTGCACATACCTAACAGTCAGGTGTTCACGCAGGGGCAAATCAACTACAACTACGGCTTTCCGTTTCTGTGGCACGAGGTGCAGCTGCGCATCACCTTCGAAAGCAACTGGCAAAAGGCCAAGGTCATTTTGCAGGACATTGCCCTGCGCCACTCTGAACGGCTGAACGAAGAACAGGAGCAGCGCGTGCGCATCGAGGCCCAGCAACACCTGATCTTTTACCGGAGCTTCGAGCCAAAAGTGTTTATCAAAGTAAGAGAGAACGGCATACAGATCACGGTACGCTACCTTTGCAACCTCAACGGCCGCCGCGAAAGCGAGAACAAGATATGGGAAGATACCTTGACGGAGTTCTTGGCCACATCCGATATCCGGTTCGCCTACCCAACCACCCGCTTCTACAGCGCCGGCGAAGGGCAGGAGAGCGAAATGCAGCATATGGAAGGCGGGAGAAGGGGGATGGAGTAGGAGCGATAGTAAACCAAAAAGCGGAGCCGGTTCTTTGGGAAACTGGCTCCGCTTTTTATACCTAAGGAGATCTGATTTCTAAACTTTCAAACCCCTAAACTCCCATACTTTCTACCTTCTCAACTTTCTGACTTTCTAACTTCTTAAACTCCTTCATCCTTGTAAAGTAATCACGCGCGGCGGCCATTACTTTAGGCGATAGCAGTAGAGCTGAGATCATGGTCGGGATCGCCATCAAAGCGAACATACCGTCGATCAGGGCGATTACGGCCGTGATGGTGGCTGTGGCGCCGAACACGATAGTGACTACATAGAAGTAGTTGTAGTAGTGCTTGTATTTCGCCCCGAAGAGGTAGCTGAAGCACTTAGTACCATAGTAGGAGTAGGAAAAGAGCGACGTGAAAGCGAAAATCAGGACGCAGACCATCAGCACATAACTGCCGAAGCCCGGCATGGCATTGTTGAAGGCGGTGGCCGTCATGGTTACGCCGCTGGCCTCGGAGGTTTGCCATGTACCCGTCACAATGATCGCGAAGGCAGTAAGCGAGCACACGATAATGGTGTCGATGAAGGGGCCCAGCATCGCCACCAGTCCTTCGCGGATCGGCTCATCGGTTTTAACGGCTCCGTGCATCATGGCGGCCGTGCCTATACCTGCCTCGTTCGAAAAAGCGGCACGGCGGGCTCCCGCTATAATAATGGCCCCTACAGCACCTCCCAGTACTGAATCAGCAGTAAAGGCATCAGTTAAGATCAGGAGGAAGGCGTCAGGTATAGCAGCATAGTTGACGGCCATGATGTAGAGCACAGCCAGCATGTACAGCACGACCATGCCCGGCACCATTTTGCCTGCTACCTGGCCTATGCGCTTGATTCCTCCAAAAATAACAAGCGAGGTGACGATCACGAGCACAATCCCGATGATCAGGTTGGTATAGAACAGGTCAGTGGTGGCGAAGCCACTGGGCACCAGCACCACCTCCCGGATAACCTGGGTTAGCTGATTGGCCTGGAAAATAGGGAGTGTGCCAAACATGCCTGCCACTGCGAACAGCACAGCCAGCGGCTTCCACTTTTTGCCCAGCCCTGTTTCCACCACATACATGGGGCCTCCTTCCAACTGGCCCTTGCTGTCGCGGCCGCGGTACATCACCGCCAGGGTGCAGGTAAAGAACTTGGTGGCCATGCCTACAAAAGCACTTACCCACATCCAGAACAACACACCTGGCCCGCCGATGGCTATGGCAACAGCCACACCGCTGATATTACCCATACCTACTGTGGCTGCCAGTTCCGCCGAAAGCGCCTGGAAGTGGTTGATCTCACCCGGATCGTTCGGGTCATCGTATTTGCCGCGCAGCACGTTGATGGTATGGCGCATGTAGCGGAAAGGCAGGAAGCCTGAGTAGAGCATGAAATAAACACCGCCTCCCATCAACAGCACTAACAGTGGCATGCCCCAGGCCAGGTCGCTGAACGCGACAAAGAATTCTTCTAATACTTTCAAAACAAATCTTGTATTCGGTAAAAAGCCATAAAGATACGTCTGGAATAGCAAAATTCCTTTCTCTATGCTAAAAGGGTTTTAAAAGTGCGGTGCTGGTAGCACAGCTTCCTTTCCCAGCGCACCAGCCATAAATTGCCTTTGCGTGTAGTTGAGCTAACTTTTGGATTGCAATTGTGCTCCTGAATTTTCTTGCTCAAATTTTTTTCTTTGCAGCGCTGTTTCCTTAGAATGTTAGATTTGGACTAAAGGTATACAGCCTGGTAACCCTGCATGCGCAGACGCGGTACAGCACCTAGCCGGGGTTTGCAGCCACAAAGTATTGGTAGGTATAGGACTCCTGGTGAAAACAGGTGAAGACAGGCAAAAGCCGGAGAAAGCAGATGATACAGAAGAACGAAAACTTCACGCAACTCGACATACCGGAGGCCGAGGTATACTACGCGCCGCACTTTTTCAAGAAAGAGGAAAGCGACCTATACCTGCAGCTGCTAACGGAGGAAGTGGCCTGGCAACAGGAGGAAATCAGGATGTTCGGCAAACAACTCCCGCTTCCCCGGCTCACGGCGTGGTACGGCGACAAAGGCTATACCTACTCCGGCCTGTACAACGCGCCCCAGCCCTGGCTGCCTATCTTGTTGGAACTAAAGGAGCGGGTGGAGGCCTCCTCCGGCGACAGGTATAACAGTGTGTTGCTCAACTACTACCGTCACGGGCAGGACAGCATGGGCTGGCACGCCGACGACGAGAAAGCGCTCGGACCAGGTATAGCTTCCATTAGCTTTGGCGGGGAGCGGGACTTCGCTTTCCGGCACCGCCGGCGCAAAGATCTGCCCACGGTTAAACTCACCCTGCAGCATGGCAGTTTGCTGCTGATGCAGGGTGCCACGCAGCAGCACTGGCAGCACCAACTCCCCAAAACCAGCCGCCAAATCGCACCCCGCATCAACCTCACTTTCCGCACTATTGTGGGCTAAGGTATATTGCCGCCGAGTATTGTCTTTCCCGATTGGAAAACGTTTCTTTACAAACAGTATATTCTATACCCTTGCACTATGGCCGAGAGAAAGAACATCACCATCATGGGAGCCGGACTGGTTGGTTCGCTGCTGTCGCTATACCTGGCCAAGCGTGGCCACAAGGTGGACATTTATGAACGCCGGCCCGACATGCGCAAGACCCTGCTCGATGGTGGTCGTTCGATTAACCTCGCCCTGAGCGACCGTGGCTTTCGGGCCCTGCGCGGTATAGGTATAGAAGAGGCCGTGCGCAAAGTGGCCATCCCCATGCACGGCCGCATGATGCACGACGAGCAGGGTAACCTCACGTTTCAGCCTTATGGCAAAGAGGGGCAGTCCATCTACTCGGTGTCGCGGGCAGGATTGAACGCCGCCCTGATGGATTTGTCGGAGCCGAACCCCAACATTACCTACCATTTTAACCGGCAGCTGCTCGACCTGGACCTGCACCGCAACAAAGCCACGCTGCGCAACCACGAAACTGGCGGGTTGGAGGAGCTGCAAACAGAAATGCTTTTCGGGGCCGACGGCGCTTTCTCGATGGTGCGCAACGCTATGCAAAAAACCGAGCGCTACAACTACTCACAGAGCTACCTCGAGTATGGCTACAAAGAGCTGACTATACCTGCGGCGGCAGGCGGCGGCTGGCTACTGGAAAAGCACGCCCTGCATATCTGGCCGCGTGGCAACTACATGATGATTGCCCTGCCCAACCTGGACGGCAGCTTTACCTGTACCTTGTTTTTCCCCTACGAAGGCGCGCTTTCCTTTGAGAGCATCAAAACAGACGACGACCTGCGCAACTTCTTCCTGCAGGCTTTCCCCGATGCTGTGCCCCTTATGCCTGAATTGGCGGAGGACTATTTCTCGAACCCCATCGGTTCGCTGGTGACGGTGAAGTGCTTTCCGTGGTCGTTTGAGGACAAAGCCCTGCTGATAGGCGATGCCTCCCACGCGGTGGTGCCGTTCTACGGGCAGGGGATGAATGCCGGCTTTGAAGATATCACCGTGCTTGACCAAATGCTGGAAAACTTCAATGGGGATTGGGAAAGCCTTTTCAAGAAGTTTGAGCGCATACGCAAACCCGATGCCGACGCCATTGCCGACCTGGCCGTGATGAACTTCATCGAAATGCGCGACAAGGTGGCTGACCCGCGCTTCCTGCTTCGCAAGAAAATCGAAGGCAAAATCAACCAGCAATACCCCGACAAGTGGATTCCGCTCTACTCCATGGTCACCTTCACCGACCTGCCGTACTCCTACGCCCTGGAAACCGGCCGCCTGCAGGACGCCATTATGAAAAAGGTGATGAAGCACATCAAAACCGTGGAAGACTTCGATAAGCCGGAAGTGCAGAAACTGCTGGAGAAGCAACTTGTAGAGAAAGAGAAGCTGAAGGGGTATCAGGAGCAGGAGGTGTAGGGCCTATACTACCCATCTACTTTTCTTTCTATACCTGCTAAAGACAACTGCTCTTCCGGAACGCTAACGCCGGAAGAGCAGTTGTCTTTAAAGCCATTAGGTTAATGACAATAAGTGTACATCCATTTCCTGCCTATCAGCGGATGAAAAGAATTTGTCATCTGCTGATAGGTGATAGGAAGCAACTGATTTATTTGAACAGGTGAGCAGCCATTAGGTAAAAGCCCTGGTGCTTGTCGGTCAGCCAAACCCTGGAGTCTGAATTGCTGAGGTCTGTAGCCAGATACCGGCCATACTCATACCTGAACTGCAGTAAAGCAGCGTGTCTTTCGTTTATCTGAAGTTTGGTGCCCACAGCAGCAGTTAAGGCATGCGAAAGCGTGGTGCCAACCTCATTTCTCCCCATCCTGCTGTTTTGTACGTGGCCGGTAGCATGGTACTCGGTTCGCTGAGTTCCTGTTACCTTGCTGTCCAGGATGTAATCAGTCACTATACCTGCACCAAAGTAAGGGCTGAACCTGCCGTTGGTGGTGATCGTGTGGCGGAGCATGATAGGCAACGACACGCGTGTCATCGCAATGGTATATTCTCCACTGATCGTGTAGGAATCTCTGGGATAGTTGAAGCTCCCGATGTGTCGCTCCTGGCTATACATCGGCTCCATTTGCACTGACAGACGTTCGCTTTTCTTTGGTGAGGTGAAGTTTAACACGCCGCCAAAAACAAAATTGTGTGTCATGGAAAAGTCTGCCCCGTAAAACTTGTGTATGGTGGTGTTGTGGTTGAACTGAAGTGACGTTGAATAGCTGCCTGCAAACACGCCCAGTTCTGTCTTGAGCCATGAATGATCCTTTTTGTAGGAGATGGCACTGGTTGGCGCTGCACAGGTATTGTAATTTCGGACGATGGCCGTTACATCCGGCACATGCAGGCGCTGCCGCACTTTCAGCATCAGTTTGTCAGGCACCGGACAGTCGAGGGTGAGGGAGTTAATGAGGATCAGGTGTTGGGTGGAAGTACTGACCGTCTGTCTTTCCCCTGTGTACATGGGCAGATTATGATCGTCGTTCTGCAGGTATAAGTGCTTCAGGCCGCTGTTCTCTTTCTCCAGGTATAGCAGATTGTTCTGGGTATAGAGCATAATTCTACCCTGTTCCACTACCTCTACGAACATGGGGTTCGACACGCCTTCACCGCTCGGCACCTGCTTGCTCATAAAAGGAGCCTCTCCCTCAATGCCGTAGGCCAGGATGTCGGCAGGGAGGTATTCTTTGGCCTCTGCTTCTTCCGAGGTCTTAAAAATACAACTTTGATAGGTCAGTTTGCCTTCGCGGTATCGCACCAAGCCTTTGGTTGTGTCGCCGTCGGCCTGTACGATAAAGCCCGGCCTGTAAATCTGGGCGGTCGCATGAAAAGGGATAAGAAGGGCCACCAAGGCCAGACCAGCAAGTAGAAATTGTTTCATAAAGGATTGGGTATAGGTAGTAGGGGTATACAGGGTTGGGAGTTTAGTGAGTTCCGGCCGATTTATAAGGTATAGATGTCTAAAGATTACTGGTTGGAGCTAGAATCCAGGGACAAGGTCCGGCGGTTTGCTGATTCCGTTAACAGTTTTAACACACTTAAGAAGCCGTCAGCCTAAAGGTATACCCCGAGCAGTATTGAAACCGTCCTGGTATTGGAGGTGAGCGCCTGGCTTGTTTTGCTTACGATGCCCTGCTCGTGCAAATCCTGTCCATGCTCGTAACGGGCTTCCAGCGACAGGCGACGCTTGCTGATGTGAAGGTAAGCGCCTGCACCTAGCATAAAACCCTGCTGTACATTGTTCACAAACCCGGGAATGTCGCGGTCGCGCAGCGTAGGTTTGCTGTTCTCGGTCTGGCGGTAATACTGGGTGTGCGTGTACTCGCGGCGCTGCATAAAGTTATGGAAAACACCCGCATTCACGAAAGGCTGGACTGCCTTGCCGGCAAAGTCGTAGCGGAAGGCAGTGGTCAACTTAAAGGCACTCAGGTCAAAAGAAATCTCGTTGTCGTAGTACGCATCAAACCAAACATAGGTCGGGTCAGCCTGAAAGCTGTTCTGCGCATAGCGCCCCTCCAGCAGCAGCGACGCGTTCTGGTTGATGCGAGGAGAGTAGAGCAGCAAAGCCAAGCCAAAAGTAGGGTGCGTGTTACTGTTGAATTCGGCGTGATCGAGGTGCAGGTACCTTTCGTCTTTGGCCGAGAAGTGAAGCGAGGTATGGCTCATACCCGCCACAACGCCCGGACGAATGGCAAACCACTTCTTCGATTCTTTAAACGTGATCTGTTCCTGCGGGTCTCCGGCGCAGGTATTGTAAGCGGTAATCAGGTCCACGAGGCTTTTCTCAGCCAGCTTCACCCGCTCTACTCTCTGGAACATCTCGAAGCAATCCTGCATCAGGGTGTTGAGGGTGCGCACGTAGTGGTTGATGTCTCTTTGAGCTGTTATGCCATACGTGTTGACATAGGTTTCTTTTGTGATGTAAAGCTTGTGCAGTTTCTCAGAGCTGTCGCGCTTGTCAACAAAATAAGTGCCCTTGTACACATACAGGCTCATGGTGCCGCGCACCAACTCCTGCATAAACACATACTCAGCAGCCAGGGTATCTGCATGGTCGAGCGTGCGGGTGCGGAAGTTGCGGTCGCCCGGAAAGCCGTAGCCTGCTAAGTCATTGGCAGTATAGGAGGCCGTGGTCGACTGGCCGTCTCTTTTGAAGCCGATCGTTTTGCCGAGCGCATCAGTGCGATAACTTACCTGGCCTTGCAGCGTGTCGCCCTGCGGAAGCACGACGTAACCGGGTTTGTAATCACTTTGTGCTGCAACTGGTACTGAAAGTAGGACCCCCAGGTACAGGGTAATAAGTTTGTATAGGTTTCTCATGCGCGCAGGTTGTTCAAAAAAAGGATTGAACAATAAATATAGTAGGATATACCTATATAGACCAGTATTCTCCTGATATTTTGTATAATATTATACAAGGGCATCCTTTGTTATGCAAACGGCTGGCATTCGCTTTTGGCAGGATTATTGGACCATGGAGCGGCAGGCAACTAAAAGCTGAAAACTATTTTTCTCAAATAATGTATAGTTTAAGTGGTAATTGAGAGAGCCTGCCTTTCCTTATTGATCATTTCAAAAATTTTAACCCCCGAGTCTTATGAATATTTTCCATAAACTGAAAGTCACTGCTGTGGCAGGACTTGTTGTAGGTTTCGTATCTGTCAGTGGCAGCGCTCTGGCACAGCAGACCACTCCCCAGAAAGCGCCGCAGCAGCAAACGCAGGCTATTTCTGACCAGGATATCAAGCTGTTTGTAGATGCCAGCACCCGCCTGATGGAGCTGCAGCAGGAAAGTGAAAAAGCCATGCTGGTGATTCTGGAAGAGGAAAAACTGAGCGTGGATAAGTTTAACGCCCTGGCGCAGGCACATCAGCAGCAGAAACTGGACGAAGCTGAAGGCACAGCCGCTGAAAAAGCCGCCTTTAACAAAGCGATCGGTCGCATGATGGAAATGCAGCCTGACATTGAGAAGAACATGCAGACGGCCATCCAGAAAGACGGCATGACGATGGAGCGCTACGAGCAGATCATGTTGGCCTACCAGCAAGACCCTGCCGTGCAGGCAAAAATCCAGAAATTGATGGGCTTGTAAAAGGAATAGCTAATTAAAGCAAAAAAGCTTCGCCGGATCCGGCGAAGCTTTTTTGTTGGGCTTAGTTCTGTGTGAACTCCAAAATTTTAAAGGTCTTGCTGCGCTTGTCGAAGTAGCCGTAGTGCAGCTTGTTGTTGCCATAGCGGTACAGGGTTTTATACTCCGGCGTCTGCTTCAGCTCCTCTTCATAGGCCTCTATCTTATCCTGCACGGTGGCGGCCGTGCTGTCGTCTTTCGCCACAAAGGCTTTGTCGAGCGTTTCGCTGTCCAGCACAGCTCTGAAGTAGGTGCTGGTGCCCGGGCCTACCGACTCGCCCGCCTGGTTGTAGAACGGGTCGTAGTAGTAGCGGTTGTAGGGGGACATGCTGTAGCTGTACGGCAGCGAATAGGCTGGTATCCAGCGGCCCGGCATCAGGAATAAGCCGCGGGAGGTCTGGATATAGCGGTCCGGCGTGCGCACCAGCCTGGTCGGGTCTCCGCCAGGGTTGCGGCGGGCCGGTGGCTGATATGAACCAATGGTCAGCTGCAGCGTGCTGTCGTTGAAGGCATCCACCGTAATGGCAGGCTTGCCGGTTGATAAGTTGCGCATCACTTTAGACGTTTTCTCGATCACGCTATTGCCGGACGAAAACAAGGCGCCCGCTCCCCGCTGGTGCACCGGCGTGGCTTTGATGTCAATGTCCTGGTCGGCCGTATACCTGTACTCCTTGATCGGCTGCAGGCTGCTGAAGTCGAAAGCAGTCAGCGTAAACGCGTCTTTCTCGAGCTGTACCCGAAACAGGGTATTGCCATGCAAAAAGGAGTTGAAATTGGCCTCGTTTTTTACAGCCAGCGACGGTAGGGTGCGGTACTCCGTTTTTCCGCTTGGCCAGTCGAGTGTCAGGATCTCGGTAGTCAGTTCGTTTTTCTTGCCACGCAGCGAAAAGCCGTCGAATACCAGGTATAGCTTGTCGCCGCGGGTATAGATCTTGCTGCGGTGCTGGCCGGCAAACACGGTGCGCTCCAGGTCAGGGTGCACAAAGATCAGTTCCTGTTGGCGCTCGCCTTTGGTGCGGGTACGTGGTAGGTCGGCCAGTTGGAACGTCTTCTTCTCGTAATAGCTTTCGTCCAGTTCCCGGTGCAGGATCAGGTTGTCCTTTTTATCGGTGTAGATCATGTAGAAGTGCGAGGCGTCCGCAAAGGCCCCAACAAACGTTTCATTTCTTTCGCGACGCAAGGGCACATCGGGCAGGCTGCGGAAGGCACCGCTATACCTGTTCACGGCAAAGGGGCGCACAAACTCCTTGTTGCCGTTGACAAAGCGGCTGTAAAACACAAACTCCGTATCGGTTACGCGGGTGCCCAGCACCTGGGGTTGCTGGCCGTTGCGATAGGGGATTTCCTGTGTGGCCACGGTCTGCCCCTGGGCATCTACCAGGCTAAAGTTCAGCTTACCGCCTTGAAAAAAGTAAAGACAAACGTTGCCATCGCCATCCGCTACCGACACCAGGTCTTCAGCCCGGCGCAAGGGTAGCTCCAGACTGGCGAACTCCTGCTGCGCACGTACCTCCGGGGCCGCAAAACCAAGCAGGAGCAAGGCTAATATTATATATCGCATAAGACTATTTATTAGGGATTTATCTTATGAACGATAGCAAATTTCTAGCCAGAAAGATAATATTACTGACACTATTTGCTACTGATGCAATAGGAGAGGGATAGTTGGAATACTTGGTTCTTAGCGTCTATGACTTTGGCAAGTCCCACCTGGTGTCGAAGGCTGCCGGTTAGTTTGGCTTCATCTCCGAAAGTAATCCCGTAGGCCAGCCCATAGTCACTTCCTTTCATGTTCGGCCTGGAAGAGTAGGCCTCAAATTCATATCGCTCAGACAGCAACAGTCCTGCATAGCCACCACCCTGTAAGCTTACACGGGGGGCAATAAAAGCCTTGGCAAGCAGAGGAACATTGAAGTAATGTAGCAACAGGTGGCCCCTGTCGATCTTGGCTCCCTGAAGAGAATACTGAGCCTCCATTTGTATACCTAACCAGTCGTTTTCCATGGTAAGGTAAGTTATGCCGGCATGGACTCCAATCTGTCCGCCAAACCAAGGCTCCTCTTTGGGTGCTAAGGTCGTCAGGCTTGGCCCGATTTTGATACTGGTGTACTTCCTTTTGTCGGAGGAGGGAGAGGCCTGCTCTTGTGCCATCAGCGTAGTAGAGCAAAATAAAAAGAGTCCTATAAAGATTATGTAGAATTTATGCATAGGAAATGGAAAGAAATTAGACACATAAAGATAGGTGAATGCAGGATAGCTTTTTTCAGCTATAACGAAAAAGCCCGGCTAAGGTATAGCCGGGCTTTTGTAGGTATAAGTTATAGCCTGTGTTAAAACTCTGCGTTCCCCGGGGTGCGTGGGAATGGAATTACGTCGCGGATGTTGCCCATACCAGTCACAAACTGCACCATGCGCTCGAAGCCCAGACCGAAGCCGGCGTGCGGACAGCCCCCAAAACGGCGGGTATCCAGGTACCACCACAGGTCTTCCTCTTCAATGCCCACGCCCTTCATGCGCTCCACCAGTATCTCCATACGTTCCTCACGCTGCGAACCACCCACAATCTCGCCGATGCCCGGCGCCAGGATGTCCATCGCGGCCACGGTCTTGCCGTCGTCGTTGAGGCGCATGTAGAAGGCCTTGATATCTTTCGGGTAGTCGGTCACGATCACCGGTTTCTTGAAGTGCTTCTCCACCAGGTAGCGCTCGTGCTCGCTCTGCAGGTCGATGCCCCAACTCACGTCGTACTGGAATTTCTTCTTCTTATAGTGGCTGGAGTTCATCAGAATGTCCACCGCCTCGGTATAGGTCACGCGCTCAAAGTTGTTGTTCACGACAAACTCCAGCTTCTCGAGCAGCGTCATTTCCTGGCGCTCGTTCTGCGGCTTGGCCTTGTCTTCCTCCACCAGGCGCTGGCCCAGGAACTCGATGTCCTCGCGGTTGTGCTCCAGGGCGTAGCGGATGATGTATTTGATGAATTCCTCGGCCAGGTCGGCGTTCATTTTCAGGTCGTAGAACGCCATCTCCGGCTCAATCATCCAGAACTCGGCCAGGTGACGGGCGGTGTTGGAGTTCTCGGCACGGAAGGTCGGGCCGAAGGTATAGATGTCGCTGAAAGCCATGGCCGCCAGCTCGCCTTCCAGCTGACCTGACACCGTTAGGTTGGTGGCCTTGCCGAAGAAGTCCTCCTCGTAGTTGATCTTGCCGTCTTCCGTGCGCGGGAGGTTATCCAGGTCAAGGTTGGTGACATGGAACATCTCACCGGCGCCCTCTGCGTCAGAGGCCGTGATGATCGGCGTGTGCATGTACACGAAGCCCTTCTCGTTGAAGAACTTGTGCACGGCAAAGGCCAGCGTGTTGCGCACGCGGAACACCGCGCCAAACGTGTTGGTGCGGAAGCGCAGGTGGGCGATCTCGCGCAAAAACTCCAGCGAGTGCGCCTTTTTCTGCAGCGGATAGGTCTCCGGATCGGCCTTGCCTACTACCTCGATGGTATTGGCTACTATTTCAAAGGCCTGCCCTTTGCCCTGTGAGGCCACGAGTTGGCCCGTGATGGAAACGGCAGCGCCGGTTGTCACGTCTTTCAGGGACTCTTCGCCGAACTTCTCAGCATCGGCTACTACCTGCAGGTTCTGTATCGTGGAGCCGTCGTTCACGGCAATGAAATTCACAAACTTGTTGCCGCGCTTGGTGCGTACCCAGCCCTTCAATAATACCTCTTTGCCTTCTTCGGCACCAGTCAGTAGCTCTTTTACTTTCGTGCGTTGCATGTTATTTCTAGTAGCGTAATGTGTCTGAACAAATTATGGGTTAAGGTATAATTTCCGGCCCTCCTGAGAAAGACGGAAAAGATGCCATGCTGCCCCGAACCAACCGTCCTAACCTGCTTAGGGAAAGTCCTGTAGCGGGCAGGTGAACTATAGTTGGCTCCCTGGTGCAGCCCCCTTTTCAATAATCCCTCAAAGTAACGATATTTTAACCTTTTTTGTAAATGCAAGTAAAATTATCCTAAATTTGAAGGTGCACTAAGCGGCACGAATATCCGTTTTCCTACTATGCAGCGACTCGATTTAAGACAACTCTTATCCCAGAAGTTATCGCCGCAGCAGATACAATTTATCAAGCTGCTGCAGATACCTACTGTTGAGCTCGAGGCGCGCATAAAAGAGGAGATGGAAGTGAACCCGGCGCTGGAAGAAGGCCGTGAAGAGTCCGAAAACGAGTACAGCGACTCAGAATCAGAGGACTACGACAGCGAGGACGACTACGGCAAAGACGAAGTTGACATCAACGATTACCTCAACGATGACGAGATAAGCGGCTACAAGATGCAAGGCGACCGCGGTGGCGATGAGGAAGACCGCGAGATGCCGATTGCCATGTCCAGCTCGCTCAACGACAACCTGATGGACCAGCTCGGTTTCCTGGCCCTCGACGACAAGCAGTATACCATTGGCATGCAGCTCATCGGCAGCATCGACAGCGACGGTTACATACGCCGTGAGCTGAGCTCCATTGCCAACGACCTGGCTTTTTCGCAGAACGTGATGACCACCGAAGAGGAGATTGAGCAGGTGCTGCACATGGTCCAGACCTTCGATCCGGCAGGAATAGGCGCCCGCGATCTGCCGGAGTGCCTGCTGCTGCAACTCGAGCGCCGAGAGCAGGACGAAACTACCCGGCTGGCTGAGCGCATCATCAAGGAGTCGTTTGACGAGTTCACCAAGAAGCATTATCAGAAAATACAGTCGAAGTTTAACGTTTCGGAAGATGAGCTGAAAAAAGCCATCGACGTAATCATCAAACTCAACCCGAAACCGGGCGGAAGCGGGGCCGGCATGGCGCGGGTGCAGTACATTATACCTGACTTTATCCTGACCAACGAAAACGGGCAGTTGCAGCTCTCGCTCAATTCCCGCAACGCCCCGGACCTGCGCATCAGCCGCTCCTATGCCGACATGTTCGACGCCTACGACAAGTCAGATAAGAAGGACAAGAAGCTGAAAGAGACGGTAACTTTCGTGAAGCAGAAGCTGGACGCGGCCAAATGGTTTATTGATGCCATACGCCAGCGCCAGAACACGCTGCTGCGCACCATGGAGTCGATCATCAAGTACCAGCACGAGTTTTTTCTGGAGGGCGACGAAAGCAAGCTGCGCCCGATGATTCTGAAAGACATCGCCGAAGACATTGGCATGGACATCAGTACCGTGAGCCGCGTGGCCAACAGCAAAGCTGTGCAGACGGAATTCGGCATCTATCCGCTCAAGTACTTTTTCTCCGAAGGCATTGCCACTGACTCCGGCGAGGATGCCAGCAGCCGCGAGGTAAAGCACATCCTCAAGGAAATCATCGACAAGGAAAGCAAGCGCAAGCCGCTCTCCGATGAAAAGATCGAAAAGATGCTCAACGACAAGGGCTACAACATAGCCCGCCGTACCGTGGCCAAGTACCGCGAGCAGCTCAACATACCGGTGGCCCGCCTGCGGAAAGAACTTTAGTAGAATGACTAATGATGAATGAATAATGAGTAGTTAATAATGATGAATAATTAATTAGCTGTTCATTGTGAGGCGTATACCTGTCAGATAACTCAAAATTTTAGTCATTATTCATTTATCATTAATAATTAACCTTTCTTGAACCGCTCCCTCGCCCGCTTTTTGTCTGTTGCGTTTCACCCTCTGCTGATGCCGACGTATCTGTTTGCCATCATCCTTTATTTTTTGCCGGTTTCTTCTATCTCGCTTCCACTGCAAAGCCGCTGGATCGTGCTGAGCATGATCTTTTTCACCACGTTCATGGTGCCCGGGCTGGGGGCTTTCGCCATGTTTAAAACCGGCTTCATCGACTCTTATGAAATAGACCGGCGGGAACAGCGAAGCAGGCCGCTTCTGTTTACCGCCCTTTGCTATGCCGTCACGACCTACCTTTTTTACTCAGAGTCTGTGTTTGATCAGCTCTTCTATTTCGTGATGGGCGTGGTCACAGCCTCCGTTCTGGTGGCCTGGTGCGTTTCATTTTTCTGGAAGATCAGTGCGCACGGCATTGGGTTGGGAGGAGCCTTGGGAGTGCTTCTGCTCATGAACAAACTCATGCCCGAATCAGGTTTGCTTATACCTATCGTGCTGCTGGTTTTAGTGTCAGGGGCGGTGCTCTCGGCGAGACTGGCCTTGCATGCCCATACCCCGGCGCAGGCGTATACGGGCTTTCTGACAGGGCTTTTGCTGGTACTGTTGGCGGGCTTTGTGGCCCTGTAGCCGCTTTTGCTCTTCAGGGTGATTATCTATACCTTTGGTTATCTCTTCTACAAAAACAAACGACAACATGAACTACGAATGCTTGCTATATGATGTGCAGGGTGGCATTGCCACCATCACGCTGAACAGACCCGATGTTTTCAACGCCTTTAACGACAAGCAGAGCTACGAGCTGCAGGACGCCCTCAAACAGGTAACCCGCGATGACAGCGTGCGTGTGGTGATTTTGACAGGCGCTGGCAAAGCCTTCTGCTCCGGCCAGGACCTCAAGGCCATTGCCAGTGCCGACAAGCGTGATCTGTCGGAGTCGCTGGAGAAGCGGTATAACCCGATCATCCGGGCCATGCGCAGCCTGCCCAAGCCCATCATCTGCAAGCTGAACGGGGTAGCCGCCGGTGCCGGTTGTTCCCTCGCCCTAGCCTGCGACCTGGTAGTAGCATCCACTGCCGCCAGCATGATCGAGGTGTTCGTGAACGTAGGCCTGGTGCTCGATTCCGGTTCTTCTTTCTTTTTGCCGCGTGTAGTGGGTTCGCTGAAGGCTTTTGAGCTGAGCACACTGGGCTCTAAAGTAAGCGCCGAAGAGGCCTTGCAACTGGGCATGGTAAACCGCGTGGTGGCTCCGGAAGAGCTGGATGCGACTGTAGCCGAACTGGCTGCCCGCTATGCTGTGGCGCCTACCAAAGCCATCGGTTTAATGAAGAAGATGCTCAACAAGTCATTTAATTCCACGCTGGACGAAATGCTGGATTACGAGGCCCACTGCCAGAAAATAGCCGGAAGCTCTGCTGATTACAAAGAGGGTGTAACGGCCTTTAACGAAAAGCGCAAGCCAAACTTTACAGGCGCCTAGCCCGCTTTACCTTTACCTACTTTATTGAAGCCAGGCCTTGTGCCTGGCTTTTTTTATACCCTGTGTTTCAGTCCGATCACTGGTCAATTATGGCCACCTACCTGCAAGTCAGGTGTTTATAGGGGTATTGCATAAATTATAACTATCTTTAGAAAAGTTATTGATATCAATTTAACAGGTAAAGACTATGAGAAAGATGTACCTTCTTTTTGTTATCGCCATGCTGTGCGGATTCTTATCAGTGCCAACCACTACCATAGCGCAGGACTGCAGTGGCTACCTTTTGCTCACCGAAAATGCCGAGTACGAGATACTTAGCTACAACCAGCGCAATAAGCTCACCGGAAAGGTAGTGTATAAGGTAACCGATGTGCGGCAAAACGGCGGCAAGTCGGAGGCGACGGTCCATACCAAGATGTATGACGAGAAAGGGAAAATGGCCAACGAGGGGAGCTACCAGGTAGGCTGCGAAAACGGCTCCGTCTGGGTGGACATGCGCTCCCTGATGAACCCCGACATGATGTCCGCCTACAAAGACATGGAAATCAAGATGGAGGGCGACCACATGGATTACCCGGCCTCCCTTAGCCCCGGCCAAAAACTAAAAGACGGGAGCTTTACCATCGATGTGCTGGACAAGAACAGCGGGCAGAACTTCAGCACGATTACGATGCTGGTGACCGACCGTACCGTTGGCGAAAAAGAGCGGTTTGAGGTACCGGCCGGTACCTACGAAGGCTTCAAGATAAACCAGGACATGGAGGTGCAGACCCGCGCCATGGGTATGAAAATGCCTGGTACCCGCATGCAGACCGTGGAGTGGTTTGTGCCTGGCACGGGTTGGATAAAATCAGAAACCTACCGCAATGGCAAGCTGATGGCCTACAGTGTGCTCAGCAAGATCAACAAGTAATCAGAAAGAGTAGCCGATCGAGAAGTTGAGCTGTGGGGAGGGACCCACTGTTATAACGGCACCCTCGTCGGAGTGGACCACATGCCCGATGATATTCTCTTTGATCAAATCGCCGCCATTGGTGGCATTGGCGATTTTGACGCGTCCTCCAAGCCCGCCAGAAAGCTCGGTTGTAAAGTGGCGCCCTAGTCGGAACTGATAGCCTAGGTGGTAGCTCAGGTCCAACGCGTTCTGGTAGAGCCGGCCTACATACCTGAAGTCGGGATCGCTGGGCGGCAGGTCGGGCAGGTCGAACACGTTGCGCTCAAACACAATGAAGCGGTAACTGAACATGGGCCCGTGAAAAAAGCCAAAAGGGGGAGATTTCTTCTTAGAGGTATAGTAACGTTGGCTCATCCGGATGCCGATGCCCATCACGTCTTTCGCATTCGAAGTCCATCCATCGCCTTTCAGGTGCAGTTTGTAGAAATAGCTCAGCCCAAACTCATTGCTGATGCCGGGCGAACGCACCTTCTCGTACGATACAAACACCTCCCCATAATGCAGCGGATGGATCTTGAGCGTCTTGTCATGGTCGCGGTCTATGTTGATCATTTCGGTGCGGTCTTCTCTTTCCTCCTCCGTTACTTGCGCGTGGGCCGCAGAGCAGATCAAAAAGCAACTGCCGAATAGCAAGGCTGCAATGGCGCGCATGGCAAAGAGTCGTATCATGAGGTATGGCCTGTGCAGGGTTTGGTAGCTTATTTCATGTGTATATCGTTTTATACCTGAGATAGTTGTAGTCGTTTGCGCCTAAGTTTTATACACACGCACTCTGTGCCTGAATATCGCTAAAACAGAGATTTTTGTCCGTCTCCCCTATATTCGAGCCACATGATATAACTCCATAGCCTTAGGGGCGTATACCAATTTGTTTAAACTATCTAACTATTTATAAAGAAACTCATACTATGAAAAGAATTGCAACATCAGGATTAATGGCCTGTGCCTTCCTATTTGGCACCATGGCCTGCGGTGGCTCCGGCAACGACAGCGTGGATCAGGCGCAGGATGTAACTGAGGAGCGTTTTGAAGACACTGCCATGGAAGAGGAGCGCGATGACCAGGCCGAGTTTATGACCAAGGCAGCCAGCAGCAGCATGATGGAAGTAGAGGCAGGCAAGCTGGCGCAGGAGCGTGCCACAAATCCGCAGGTGAAGGAATTTGCCGCGATGATGGTGAAGGACCACACGGCGGCTAACAAGGAAATGAGTGACCTGGCGCTCAGCAAAAACATCACGCTGCCAGACAGCATGAGCAATGAGCACATGAGCCAGATGCGTGACCTACGCGAAAAGCAGGGAGCCGAATTTGACAGAGATTACATGGACAAAATGGTGAGCGCCCACGACAGTGACATCAGCCTGTTCGAAGATGTGACGGAAGATGCCGACTACGATGATGCAGAAGTGAAGGCCTTTGCCACCAAAACGCTACCTAAGTTGCGCGAGCACCACAAGCGCGCTCAGCAGATCAAAGACGGTCTTAAGCAGTAAGCGTTAACCCAAACACTGGGCATTTCCTAAAAACTAATTATCTTGGGCATCTGCACCCGGTATGGCTGCAGATGCTCATATTTTAAACCCATGTGTATGATCCGAAAAATTACCCTATACCTTGCCAGTGCCATGCTTCTGCTGGGCACTGCCAGTTGCGGCCCCGGCGACAGTATTGAGCAGGCCGCCGCACAAAGCGTAGCACAGTTTGAGGCCGCCGGCGTGCAGGGAATGAAAAACGATGCCTTGTTCATAGCCGAGGCCACCAGCGCGAATATGCTGCAGGTGCAGCTCAGTGAACTGGCTTTGGAAAAAGCTGTCAGTCCGGAAGTAAAGGAAATGGCGCAGGAAATGGGCGCAGGTCACCAGCGATTGATGGAAGACTTGCAGAACGTAGCCGTGCAAGGTGAGTTTGTAGTGCCCAACGAAATGGGCAGAGCGCATCAAAAAGTATACGACGATGTGAGTGCTGAAACAGGTATAGGTTTTGACCTGGCCTACATTAAGCGCATCCGCGAAGAGCACGACAACCTGCTGAACCGGTACGAGGACATGGCCGAGAACGCCCAGGTGATGGAGGTAAAACAGTTCGCCTCCAAGCAACTCCCGCTCCTGCGCCAGCACCTCCAAAAGACAGAGGCACTGGAGGACAGGCTCGAAAGCATCTAAAACAAAAAAGCCGCTCCCATATCTGAGAGCGGCTTTTTTTATAGGTTGCTATACCTGCTAAGCCTGACCGTTTTCGCGGTAGTGGCTCGTTTTCAACTCCTCTTTCAGGAAGCGGGCGGTATAGCCTTTGCCTTTTTTGACAATATCTTCCGGCGTGCCGGCCGCTACAATGGTGCCACCGCCCTCGCCACCTTCCGGCCCGATGTCGATGATCCAGTCGGCGATCTTGATCAAATCCAGGTTGTGCTCGATGATGAGTACTGAGTTGCCTTTGTCGGTTAGCTTGTGCAATACCTCGCTCAGGTGCTCGATGTCCTGGAAGTGAAGACCGGTAGTTGGCTCGTCCAGAATATAGAGCGTCTGGCCGGTGTCCTTCTTCGACAACTCCGTAGCCAGTTTCACGCGCTGTGCCTCACCTCCCGATAGGGTAGTCGCTTGCTGGCCGAACGTGATATAGCCTAAGCCCACTTCGTTCAATGTCTGGATCTTACGCAGGATACGCGGCTGACTTTCAAAGAAATCCACCGCCTGCTCCACGGTCATATCCAGCACATCGGTAATGCTCTTGCCTTTGAAGCGCACTTCCAGCGTTTCGCGGTTGTAGCGCTTGCCTTTACAGACCTCGCAGGGCACGTATACGTCCGGCAGAAAGTTCATCTCGATTGTGCGCATACCTGCCCCTTCGCAAGCCTCGCAACGGCCACCCTTCACGTTGAACGAGAAACGACCGGGCGTATAGCCCCTGATCTTGGCTTCCGGCAACTGCGCGAACAAGGTACGGATGTCGGTGAACACGCCGGTATACGTGGCCGGGTTGGAGCGCGGTGTACGCCCGATCGGTGACTGGTCCACTTCAATTACTTTGTCGATATGCTCCAGTCCTTCTATTTTCTTGTAAGGAAGCGGATCGCGCTTGGCCCGGAAGAAATGCGTGTTCAGGATCGGGTAGAGTGTGTCGTGTATGAGCGAGGACTTGCCACTGCCCGACACACCGGTCACGCACACCATTTTGCCGAGCGGCAGTTCCAGCGTCACATTCTTTAAGTTGTTGCCGGTGGCGCCTTTCAGTTTCAGTACCTGGCCTGTGCCCGGGCGTTTCACACGCGGCACGGCTATACCTCTGCGGTTGCTCAAAAAGTCGGCCGTGGTCGTGCCGGCGTTCATCATCTCTTCCGGTGTGCCGGCAGTTACCACTTGTCCCCCATGTATACCTGCGCCCGGACCGATGTCCACCACGTAATCGGCTTGCAGGATCATATCCTTGTCGTGCTCCACTACAATGATGGAATTACCCAGATCGCGGAGGTCCTGCAGGGCCTTGATCAGGCGCTCGTTGTCGCGCTGGTGCAGACCGATGCTTGGTTCATCCATGATGTAAAGCACGCCTACCAGCTGCGTACCGATCTGCGTAGCCAGGCGTATACGCTGGCTCTCGCCACCGGATAGCGTCTTCACAGGGCGGTGCAGGCTCAGGTAGTCCAGGCCCACATCCAGCAAAAAGCCGATGCGCTTGCGAATCTCCTTCAACAGCTCACGGGCGATCACGTTCTGGCGCTCGCTCATGCGTTCTTCCACACCCTCAAACCAGGCAGCCAGTTTGTTGATGTCAAGCACCGAGAGTTCGCCGATGTTCGTGTTGGCAATCTTGAAGTGCAGCGATTCTTTCTTGAGGCGATACCCGTTGCATTCCGGGCAGGTGGTGGTCTGTGCAAAGTCCTCTACCCATGAGCGGATGTTATCGGAGTCCGATTCCATCTGGTTTTTCAGGAAGTTGACGATGCCTTCGAACTCCACCACATAGTTGCCCTTTTTAGTATTTACCTCCAGGTCTTCGTCCAGCCCATAAAGCAACACCTTCAGCACATCCTCCGGCAAATCCTTGATCGGGGTCGAAACCGACACTTTGAAATGCTTGAAGAGCGCCTCCATCTGCTTGAAGATCCAGATGTCGCGGTACTCGCCGAGCGGTGCTATGCCGCCGCGGCGTATGCTCAGGCTATTGTCAGGTATAACCGACTCTTCCGTGATCTCCTGTATCTCACCCAAACCGGTACACACCGGGCAGGCGCCGTACGGGGAGTTAAACGAGAAGGAGTTCGGGGCCGGATCGTCGTAGGCGATGCCGGTGGCCGGGTCCATGAGGTGGCGTGAGAAGAAGTGGGTTTTGTCAGCGTCCATATCCAGGATCAGCGCCGTGCCCTTGCCGTGCGTGAGCGCATTCTGGATAGAGCCCGAAAGACGGAAACGGTCTTCCTCCTTCACCACGATCTTGTCGATCACGATCTCGATGTCGTGGATCTTATAGCGGTCCACCTGCATTTTCGGGTCGATCTCCAGCAATTCGCCATCCACGCGGGCTCGTATGAAGCCCATCTTTCGGATCTGCTGGAAGAGCTCGCGATAGTGCCCTTTACGGCCCTTTACCACTGGGGCCAGCACAATGATGCGCTTGCCGTCGAAGTTCTCCAGGATGTGGTTCACGATCTGGTCATCGCTCTGGCGCACCATTTTCTCACCGGTCACATAGCTATACGCCTCGGCCGTGCGGGCCCAAAGCAGACGCATAAAGTCGTAGATCTCGGTGATGGTGCCCACGGTGGAGCGTGGGTTGCGGCTCGTGGTTTTCTGCTCGATGGAGATCACCGGCGAGAGGCCTTCGATCTTGTCCACATCGGGGCGCTCGAGTCCGCCCATAAAGGAGCGGGCGTAGGCCGAGAAGGTTTCCATGTAGCGGCGCTGGCCTTCGGCGTAGATAGTGTCGAAAGCCAGCGAGGACTTGCCCGAGCCACTAATGCCGGTAAAGACCACCAGCTTGTAGCGCGGCAGCTTGATGGAAATGTTTTTGAGGTTATGTTCGCGGGCACCGTATACTTCGATCTGCTGTGTTTCGCCATTTTGCGAAAAGGCAGTGTCGGTGCCGGTTGCTGTGTCTTGCGCTTGGTTAAAAGCCATTCAGGAAAGCTTGATTTTAAATAGCAAAGTTACAAAAATATCAGCGCCTCCGTACCCGAAGATGCTAACCCTTCTTAACAGCGATCGGCGCTAAATGGTTTAGCTTTCAGCAATTATCCTTAGCATATACCTCAATCTACGTTTCCGTAGCGCGAAGCCTGCTTTTCGTAGAGTGCTTCGTGGTGGTGGCTGGTGGGTTCGTAGCTCTGCCAGTGGCGTTTGATCAGCTTTTGCTTCTTAAGATAGCGCACAAAACTGTAGACTGCCAGCAGCACGCCAAGTAACATCAGGGTAAGGCCGATCAATTTCATGTACACCAGGTGCGAAAACTTGATAGCGGCAAAGCCACCGGCAATAAGCGCAATGGCAGTCCGTAAGTACGCCATGAAGGTACGCTCGTTGGCGAAGATAGTCCGCTGGATGGCCATCTCGTCGCGTATCTCCGTGTTCTTCTTCTCCAGTTTCCTGAGCTTCTTCTTGAGCCTTTTGATTTCGTCTTGCTCCGGCACCTGCATTGATTCCTTTTTTGAGAAATATACGAAACAAATACGACGAAGTGCAGCCTATACCTGCTGCGGAACTAACCCGGCTGATGGCCTCGGTTAAGCAGCGGATTGCTTGCCGTTCTCGCCGGGTTGGGGCAGCTCGTTGTGCGCCCGCTCGTGCTCGTGGCTGGTGGGGCAGTAGTCCTGGTGGTGCCCCTCAATGATGCGCTGCTTGTGCCTATACCTGACAAAGCTGTAAACTGCCAGTATGATGCCAACCGGGATCAGGATGACGCCAATGACGTCCAGGTAGAGGTCATCGGAAAGTTTGATAGCCACATAACCGCCCACGGAGATCGTCATAGCCGTGCGCAGGTAGGCCATCAAGGTGCGTTCGTTGGCGAAAATGGTGCGCTCAGCGGCCATGTGATCCCGTATCTCAGCGTTCTTCTGCTCCTGCACTTTCAGCTTCTTTTTGAGCTTCTTTATCAACTCTTTGTCTGTTTCTGACATAGGCTTGGCTCTCCATTTATTATGTACGATTCTATGGCAGTTAAGTAAAATGTAAAAGCGCAAAGCTTTTGCGCAGCGGCCATTCCAAAATTTTCAAATTCAATGTTAAAACTATATATTGCTAAGGTGCAATGTAGTCGCTTTCTATCCCTGCTGCGCACCTACGCCAACCGCATCCCTGTTTTATGAGAAGACGCTACCATTACTTTCTGCTTATTTTCCTGCTGCTATTGCCCGGCTATACCTGGGCACAGGATACCGGGCAGATCCGCATTACGGCCAGCTACCAGGAGCAGCCCCTGCAGGCGGTGCTGCAAGACCTGCAGCAAAAGCACAAGCTGCGCGTATTCTACCAGCCCGAGTGGGTAGAAGGAGTACAGATCACTCAGGTGTTTGATCAGGAACCGATCGCCAGCGCACTGCAAAAGCTTCTGGGAAGAGCCCGCTTGTCGTTTGTGCTCTATGACGACCGCACCTTTGTGTTGGTACCCCAGTCTGCGGCCTCCATTTTCCGGTCCGACACGGTGCAGTCGGGGGCAGCTGTTGCAGGACAGGCCACTGAGCGCATTGTGACTTTGAGCGGGCAGGTGCGCAACGCCAAAACAGGCGAGCCCTTTATCGGAGCCACCGTGCTGCTGGTGGAGACAGGGAAAGGCACTGTGGCTGATGAGCAGGGCAGGTATACCTTATCGGTGCCCGCGGGGAACTATACCTTACGGGTGCGGGCCATGGGCATGGTAGAGGACCAGCGGCGGGTGAGCTTGCAGCAAAGCCGTACTATGCACGTCGAGTTGTTCGAAGTAAGCAACCAGCTGCGGGAAGTAGAGGTATCGGCCAAAGCGCCCGACCATAACGTGGAAAGCCTGGAGATGGGGGTGGCCCGCCTCTCGATACAGGAAGTGCGCAAAATGCCCAACTTTCTGGGCGAGGTGGACGTCTTGCGCAGCATCATTACGCTGCCGGGCGTGACCACCGTCGGCGAGGGGGCGAGCGGCTTCAACGTACGCGGTGGCAGCATCGACCAGAACCTGATCTTGCAGGATCAGGCACCGCTTTTCAGCTCCTCTCACCTGTTTGGCTTCTTCTCGGTCTTCAATCCGGATATGGTACAGGATGTTACCTTGTACCGTGGCGGTATACCTGCCCGGTATGGCGGCCGCATCTCGTCGGTGCTGGACGTGGAGCTGAAAGAGGGCAACAAGAAAGCGCCCATCCTGAGCGGGGGTATCGGACTGCTGGCCAGCCGCCTGATGGTGGAAGCGCCCCTGCTCAAAGACAAAGCCTCTTTTGTGCTCGGAGCCCGTGGGGCCTACCCCGGACTGGCCATGCGCTATGTACCCGACAAGGCTGTGCGCGACAGCGACGGCTACTTCTATGACTTCAATGCCAAGGTTGACTACACCATCAGCGCCAAAGACCAGCTCATGGTGTCGGGTTACCTGAGCCGCGATGGTTTCCGCTTCGGAGCGGACACCACCTATACCTGGGGTACTGCTACCGGCACCGCCCGCTGGAACCACACCTTCAATGACAAGCTGCTGTCAAGCGTGACTGGCGTGGTGGGAGACTATGACTATGGCGTGGAAGCCAAAACAGAGCCCTACAGCTATACCCTCGACTCGGAGATCAAGTACAAGCAGCTCAGGGCAGACCTGAATTATGAGCCTTCCGTGCGGCATAAGATGGGTCTGGGCGCCTCCTCCTCCTGGTATGAGTTCAGCCCCGGCACCCTGACGCCTGGTTCAGAGCTGTCGAGTTTACTGCCCGTCCATATGCCGCGTGAGCGCTCAGTGGAAGCGGCCCTATACCTGGACCACGAATACACGCTCAGTCCAAGGATTTCGGTCAGCTACGGCCTGCGCTACTCCTCCTACTATAACCTGGGACCAGGCGATGTGTACGTGTACGATCCGGAGTCGCCCCGGCGCGAGTCAACCATTATTGATACGCTCAGCTTTAGCAATGGCGGTGTGATACAGCGATACGGTAACTTTGAGCCGCGCGCTTCGCTAAAAATAAGCCTGGGGGAGAACAGCTCTGTCAAACTGGGTTACAACCGGATGGCGCAGTACATTCACCTGATCTCCAACACAACAGCCGCCTCCCCGGTGGATATCTGGAAAACGAGCAACCCGCATCTGCGTCCACAGCTCGGGGACCAAGTGGCGCTGGGCTTTTTCAAAAACCTGCAGGACAATACCATTGAGCTCTCAGCAGAGGCCTATTACAAGAAGCTGCACGATCTGGTGGAGTACAAGGACGGGGCCCGGCTCCTGCTCAACAGCACCCTCGATGCCGACCTGCTGCCCGGCGAGGGCAAGGCCTACGGACTGGAGCTGATGGTGCGCCGCAATAGCAAAAAGCTGACAGGCTGGGCAAGCTATACCTACTCTAGGTCGCTGCGCCGCGTCAACGGCCCCACGCCCGAAGAGCGCATCAACAACGGCAACTTCTTCCCGGCCAACTTCGACAAACCGCATGACCTCAGCCTGGTCCTAAACCAGCAGCTGACCCGTTTGATCAGCATGTCTGCGAACTTCACCTATAGCACAGGCAGGCCGATCACTTATCCGGAGTCAGTTAGCTATATCGACGGGCTGCTGATGGTGAATTACAGCGACCGCAACCAGCACCGCATACCCGACTACCACCGCCTGGACCTGGCCTTTGTGATAGACGGCACCAACAAACGGAACGCAAACTGGGTGAGCAGCTGGGCTTTCTCAGTATACAACGTGTACGGTCGCAAGAACCCTTATTCGGTGTTCTTCAAACCAGCCTACGGCGGCACCATTCCGCAGGCCTACCGCCTGTCAGTGATCGGGTCGGCGGTTCCGGCTATCACTTACAACTTTAAGATCACAAGATGAGTGCGGGGCGATGGAATGGACAGGCCTGGCGCAGAGTCCTGATTTTACAGAGAAATGAAAATAACCTGAAAATGCAGTTAGTAACTAAGTGTCATCAAACCCGGGTGTGGGCCATGCTGCTTCTAATGGTTTGCCTGCAGGCCTGCGTGGAGCCTTTTGAACTCCAGACCGGCACAGCGCAAAAGTCGCTGGTGGTGAGCGGCCTGATCACGGATCAGAATAACCCGGAGCTGAACAAAGTCACCCTTACCTGGACTGCCCCTTTCGATAGCGAAAACCAGCAGGTAGTGGTAGAGCGCGTGCATAACGCCACTGTCATGGTACAGGACAACCTCGGCAACAGCATGCCTTTGTACGAAGGGCCCGGAAATGGCGTGTATACCCTGGGTGCGGATGATTACCGGGTAGAGCAGGGCAGGAGCTATACCTTGCACATCACGCTGCCCGACGGCCGGGAGTATACCTCGCGCCCGGAACTGCTGCGCCCGGTGCCTGCCATCCAGGGTATAAGCTATGAGTTCAAGCAGTATACAGACGTAGTGCGCAACTCAGCGGGTTTGCTGATCGAGCGCAGGTCAGTGGGTTTTGAGGTGAAAGCCCAGGTACAGGACCCCACTGAGCGAGGCAACTACTACCGTTGGGATACCGAAGGCGTTTTTGAGTTTTACACCAATACAGGTGACGTACCGGTGCCGTCGGTGTGCTGGGCCAATATGGGCAGCATCAACACCAAAGTGGTGACGAATAATGACAGGCTGGTGAATGGCCGCTATTTTGAGCAGCCGGTGGTGGTCGTGCCCGCTGATATCCCAACCAAGTACCGCATTAAGATCAGGCAGTTCTCGCTAACAGGCGAAGCATATGAATTCTGGCGCCTGTTCAATGAGCAGCAGTCCAGCGTAGGCAGTATTTTCGATCCGCCTCCGGCACGCATCAACGGCAATATGTACAGCGTCACCTACCCCGAGGAACGGGTAGTAGGGTATTTCACAGCTTCGTCCATGGTAGAAGACTTTATCGTGATCCAACGCCTGTTCTATGCCCCTTTCCCGGGGCTGCCATACGAGTTGCCTCTTGGAGACTGCCGCTATACCTTCTTATACCCAAATGTATCCGACGAACGGCCAATCGGCTTCTAATACTTAACTTCAACAGATGCACATACCCCTTGACAGCATCCCCAAACTGGCAGCCAGGCTGCTACTAGCCCTAGCTCCCATGCTTAGCATGCCGGCTTTTGCCCAGCAGGAGCAGGTTGCCAAAGCCGCCGCCGCCCAGGTACAGCGCCAGCTCTCCGATGAGCAGGTACAACTGGTACACAGTCAGCCCTGGTACATGGCAGGAGAGCGGCTTTGGTACAGTGCTATTGTGCGAAAGAGCTCCACTGCTCCCGCGAGCCGGGTGCTTTATGTAGAGCTGCTGGATGCCAAGGGCAGCACCCTGATCAACCAGCGGTTAGTGCTGGAGGACGGAAAAGCACAGGGAGACTTCCTGCTGCCCAAAAACATGCCTTCGGGCAACTACACGCTGCGGGCTGCCACCAACTGGATGCGGAACTTCAGTGCGCGGCAGCACTGGCAGGAGCCACTCACCGTTGTAAACCCGAACGAAGTGAAAGCGCTGGAAGGGCGACCGGCAGCAACCAAACCCATGCAGGTGCGGTTCTTTCCCGAATCTGGTACATGGCCGGCGGGAGCGCCTGCCAAAATAGTGGCAACCGTGACCAATGCGGCCGGAGTAGGTATAGCCGCTCAAGGTATAGTAGCTGATACGGCCGGGCAAACCATGGCCACTTTTAAAAGCGACGAGTCAGGTATAGCGGTGTTTAGTTTGACGGCCGCAGAGCAGCAGGAACTGGTCGCACAGGTACAGGCAGCAAACTATGCAACGCGACAGGTACCGCTTCCGAAGCCAAAGAAACAGGGCGCAGGCCTGGTAGTAGGGAAAGTAAGCCCTACAGGTATACAAGTAAATGTGCAGGCCCAATCGGCTGCAGGCCATGTGCTGGTGGCATTGTCAGAAGGCAAGGTATACTTCTCCCAGCACGTTACCGGAGCCGGGCAAGTCACCGTGCCCTGGCTCCATGCAACACAACCGGAATGTCGCCTGCTGCTGCTCAACACGGGTGGCCTGGTAGAAGCAGAGCAGTGGGTGATGCTGCCCCAGACAGCAGGCATAGCAGTACAGGCCGACCGCCAGCAGTACGGCACCCGACAGCAGGTATCTGTCACCGTAAAGGGGCTGCAGCCCCATACATGGCTCGCGGCCGCTGTGGCGGAGCAGCGTGCCATGCTACAACAGCCCAACGGATTTGCAGTTGCAAACGGTGTTCGGCAAGGATATGAAACAGACCAGGAACTGTGGGAGGCAATTGCCAGAAACGAAACCGAAGCCCGCTTCCGAAGAGAGCCCCTAGTAGAGCCCATGCGACAGGCAGATGTAAAGGCTCCCTTTCAACAGGAAACCTTCGCCAGGCAAACAGACACAGCTTTTGTGCAGGCGTTGCCGCCGCACGTGATACGCGTTACCCAGAAACACTATACCCGTACCAATATCCATGAGATTTATGGCCTGACAGAACCGCACTCCACCGCCCCGCTTCCACGTTTGCCAGCCGACCGGGTGTTCAAGCTGGATGAGTACGTTGCTTTCCAGGATGTTGAGGAGGCCATTCGGGAGGTGTCTACCAACCTGCGCATGCGCAAAAAGAAGGGCAGGCAAACGGTGCGACTGCTCTACGTCTCCTCCGAAACCAAGCGCATGATGAAAGAGGAACCGCTATACCTGCTGGACGGCGTGATGCTGGAAAATATGGATGAGATCATAGCGCTCGACCTGAATGACATTGCCTCCATTGAGATTGCCTGGTCAGAGGAGAAGTTGTATGCCGGCAACCTGGGGCGCCTGGTAGACAACGGCATGTTCGCCATCTATACCAAAAGCGGGGAGGCCCGCGAAAGACTCAAAGAAAAAGGGCTGCCCGTACTCTATGAGCAGTATAACCTGCCCCGGAACTTCGTAGTGCCAGCCGCCCCCTCAGGCGACGCTTCGCAGGCCCAACTACCGGATTTCCGGCAACAGCTGCATTGGCAGCCATACCTGCAGGCCGGAGCCGACGGCAGTGCCACCTTCATGTTCTATACCTCCGACGAAACCGGTGTGTTTGAAGTAAAAGTGCAAGGCCAGACAGCGGAAGGTATACCTATAGTCGGCAGTACCTCAATTGAAGTAAAGCTGTTAAACTGAAGTCAAAGTAAGACTAAGCTGTAGCAAGTGCTCTTCCTGTGCCTGCTCTCCTCATGAACCCGCTCTGTTGTTAGGCATTGCAAGATGATATATCAGCATAAAAAAAACGCCCCACTGTTCTGCAGCGGGGCGTTTTTTTTATGGAAGTGCTTGCTTCTCTTAGAAGTTTGGAGACAGCAGGTATTTGCTGTAGAAATCGTCGATCACTTTCACCGCCTCGGTGGCGTCGTCCACGATGTGCACCAGGTTCAGGTCTTCCGGGCTGATGTTGCTTTCCGTGTTCAGCATCACGTCCTCCACCCACTTAAACAGGCCTCCCCAGAATTCGCGGCCCACCAGCACGATCGGGAATGCGCCGATTTTCTTGGTTTGGATCAGGGTGATCGCCTCGAACAACTCGTCGAGTGTGCCAAAGCCACCCGGCATCACGATGAAGCCCTGCGCATACTTCACGAACATCACCTTGCGAACAAAGAAATAGTCGAAGTTGATGAGCTTGTCGGAATCGATGTAGATGTTGTTGAACTGCTCGAAGGGCAGGTGGATGTTCAGACCCACCGACTTGCCACCCTCGGAGTGCGCGCCTTTGTTACCGGCCTCCATAATGCCCGGTCCACCGCCCGTGATCACGCCATAGCCATGGCGTACCAACTTGGCAGCGATCTCCTCGGCCATGATGTAGTACTTGTGGGAGTTCTTGGTGCGGGCCGATCCGAAAATAGAAACGCAGGGACCGATCTTGGCCATCTTCTCGAAGCCTTCCACGAACTCAGACATCACCTTGAAGATCTGCCATGAGTCGGCGATCTTGATCTCGTTCCAGTCCTTGTCTACAAAGGCCTTTCTGATTTTGATGTCCTCTGCAGAAGCAGGCGGGGCCTGCACGTGCCCGGCCTCGCGCAGGTCGGTAATGGTTTTTGCTTTATTTTCGTTTACGTCCGGGTTTAGGATCGTTTGTCCGCTGCCGCTGTTGTGTGACTCGTCGTTGAGTTTCGTTTTGCTTGTCTTTCTAAGCTTTGCCATAAATCTTTCTTCGTCTTCTTCAGGAGGCAGGCCTCCTGCGGCGCACTCAAAATGAGGCGCCTTCTTCTATTTAATAAATAATTTAAAGGGTTTGTGTCTGCAGCATGGAGGCTAAACTTTGCAGCCACGGTTGTGTTTTTTCTACTTGGAGCGAATCGCAATCACCGGGTCCAGGTTTGAGGCGAGCACCGCCGGAATGATACCCGACAGCATACCTATCACCGCCGATACGCCAAGGCCCAGAATTATGTTGCCTGCCGAGAGCGATATCTTCATCATGTCCTGCGGAATGAGCGTGAGCAGGAATACCAGCAGGATGCCGATGCCACCGCCGATGACGCTCAAAAACACGGACTCGAACAAGAACTGGAACAGGATAAAATAGTTTTTGGCGCCCAGTGATTTTTGTATACCGATGATGTTGGTTCTCTCTTTAACAGACACGAACATGATGTTGGCAATGCCGAAGCCGCCCACCAGAATCGCGAAACCGCCGATCACCCAGCCGGCCAGGCCGATGACCTGGAACAGGCCGGTGATGGCCTGGGTGGCCATTTCGGGCCGGTTGATGGCGAAGCTGTCCTCGTCGCGTGGTTTCAGGCCCCGGATGTTGCGCATCATGCCGCGCACCTCATACTCCAGTTCCAGCAGCCCCACGTCATCGTCGCGGCCCTTTACGGCTATGGTCGAGCCAATGCCGTTGGGGCCGGTCGCGTACATCTTGCTGAACGTGCCGTAAGGTATAATGCCCATCTGGTCGAAGTTAGGCATGCCAAACATGCTTTCGCCCTGTTTTTCCATCACGCCGATGACCGTGAACTTATGTCCGCTCACTCTTAGCTCCTGCCCGATGGCAGATTGGCCCGGGTAGAGCGTGCTGGCCACTTCGTCGCCTACGATCATCACGTTCCGGGCGGCGTCTACCTCCTGCGGCACGAAGTAGCGGCCCTCGGCCACCGGAATTTCCGTTACTTTGTTATAGTCGTAGGTAACGCCCATCAGGCCGGCATCCTTGAAACTGTTGTTGCGGTACTTGAACAGGCTACGTCCTTTGTTGGCAAAAATAGCCACGCCGGCATCGTTGGTCAGGTTGCGGTCCAGCAAGCGGTATTCGTGGGTGTTGGGCTGCGGGCGCTTGAAGTACTTCCACCAGGGGTATTCTCCGCCAAAGCTCCAGGGCCACTTCTCTACATACAGCACCTTGTCACCAATGAAACTCATGCTGTCACGCACGTTGCGCTCAAGCGAGTCGACCAGCGTGAAAACCGAGATAATGGCGAAAATGCCTATCGTGACGCCCAGCAGGGAGAGGATCGTTCGGAGCAGGTTAGCGCGTAGCGCCTGCCATGCAAAGCGGAAACTTTCAGCTATTAGGCGGATGTAGATCATAGATTGGCGTATAGCAAAGTAATTTTCTTAAAAGTAAGAATATTTCGGGCAAACTAAGTAAATTTGCGGTTTGATTTTTTAATTGTATCATGGGTAAGCCATCCTGAAATTTCAGGAAAAGAGCACATTACCTGATACAGGCCGTTCTAAGTCAGCACGATTTATACCGTATTATAAAAAGTATGAAGTTATCAGAATTTAAGTTTGAGCTACCTGAGAACCTGCTAGCAGCGCATCCTTCCGCCAACCGCGATGAGTCGCGCATGATGGTGTTGCACCGCGACACGGGCAAAATTGAGCATCGCATTTTTAAAGACATCCTCGAGTACTTTGACGAGGGCGATGTGATGGTAGTAAATGATACCAAAGTATTCCCGGCCCGCCTGTATGGCAACAAAGAGAAAACCGGTGCCAAGATCGAAGTGTTTCTGCTTCGTGAGCTCAACAAGGACATCCACCTGTGGGACGTGCTGGTAGATCCGGCCCGAAAGATCCGGGTGGGCAACAAACTATACTTCGGCGACAGCGACCTGGTAGCAGAGGTGATTGACAACACGACTTCCCGCGGCCGCACGATCAAGTTTTTGTTCGATGGTCCGGACGAGGAATTTTACAAGACCATCAACGAACTGGGCGAGACGCCGCTTCCAAAGTACATCAAGCGTGAAGCTGAGCCGGAAGACAAAGAGCGTTACCAGACCGTATATGCCAAAAACGTAGGTGCCGTAGCCGCGCCAACGGCCGGTCTGCACTTCACGAAAGAAGTACTTAAGCGCCTCGAAATCAAAGGAGTGGATGTGACGCCGCTTACACTGCACGTGGGCCTGGGCACTTTCCGCCCAGTGGATGTAGAAGACCTCACCAAGCACAAGATGGACTCTGAGAACTTCATGGTGCCAGCCGAGACAGCCGAAATGGTGAACAAAGCGCTGGATAACAAGAAGCGCGTGTGTGCCATCGGTACGACGACCATGCGTGCGCTGGAGTCGTCGGTATCGGCGAGCAGCCGCCTGAAGCCAAACGAGGGCTGGACGGACCGCTTCATCTTCCCTCCGTACGACTTCAAGATCGCCAATGCACTGGTGACCAACTTCCACATGCCGGAGAGCACGCTGCTGATGATGACGGCTGCTTTTGGTGGCTATGAACTGGTGATGAAAGCCTACGAAGAGGCCGTGAAAGAGAAGTACCGTTTCTTCAGCTACGGCGACGTGATGCTGATCCTCTAGTGGCAGGTATAAATATTTAGCAAAGCCCCGGCTCTCCAAAGTCGGGGCTTTTTGTTTTATTTGCAGCTTCATGTATTGTGCTACCAGCCTGAATGTATGAACGGTCCAGATCCAGAAAATACTTTTCCGCTTGCCCATCACCACAACCTGGTTTTCCTGAAGAACATCATCCGGAACCCCAACATTGTGGTAGGCGACTATACCTATTACCATGACATGGATGATCCGCACAACTTCGAGAAGAATGTGCTGTACCATTTCGATTTCATAGGCGATAAGCTTTGCATTGGGAAGTTCTGTGCCATCGCCTCTGGCGTGAAATTCATTATGAACGGGGGTAATCACGAAACCAGTCCTGTCTCTACCTACCCTTTCGCTATTTTCGCAAACGGCTGGGAGCAAGCGGATGCCGGAACAGACAAGTATCCCTACAAAGGAGACACGGTGGTAGGGAACGACGTCTGGATTGGTTATGAAGCGGTGATCATGCCCGGCGTAAGAATTGGGAATGGCGCCATCGTGGCGACCAAGGCCGTGGTCACCAGAGATGTGCCGGACTACGCTATTGTGGCCGGGAACCCGGCGCAGGTGGTGAAGATGCGGTTCACAGAAAGCGAAATCACACAATTGCTCCAAATCGCTTGGTGGGACTGGAGCATAGAAAAAATCACCCGAAACTTACCTTACATCACCGCGGCCGATGTGGCCCGCCTGGCCGATTGTGAGTAACAAAGACCGCATTAATAGAAAAAGCCAGCATATGGAGGAATCTTTGCAACAATACGCCATTATCGTTGCCGGAGGCACGGGCAGCCGCATGCAGCACAGCCTGCCCAAGCAGTTCATCGAGCTTGCCGGCAAGCCTGTCCTGATGCACACGATCGAGCGGTTCTATACCTACAACCCCGCCATTCGCATCGTGGTGGTGCTACCCGAGGACCAGTTGCAGGTATGGCGAAACCTTTGCAAGCAGCATAAGTTTCCGGTGTTCCACATGGCAGTGCCGGGCGGAAAGACCCGCTTCGGGTCGGTGAAGAACGGGCTGGCCACGGTGCAGGGCGAGGCACTGGTGGCGGTGCATGATGGTGTGCGCCCGTTTGTGAGCACAGGCATCATCAAGGCGGCCTTTGCGCAGGCGGCAGAATCGGGCGCTGCCGTGGTGGCTGTGTCGCCGAAGGACTCTATCCGGGAGCTAACCGAAAGTGGGAGCCAGGCCGTACCGCGCACCAGGTATAAGCTGGTGCAGACGCCCCAGTGCTTTAGGGCCGATTTGTTGCGGGCGGCTTACGAGCAGCCTGAGCAGGAACACTTCACGGACGATGCTTCGGTGGTAGAGCAGCTGGGCGCAGGTATAGCGCTGGTGGAAGGCAGCTACAGTAACATCAAGATCACTACGCCGGAAGACCTGCTGCTGGCCGAAGTGCTGGTGAAGCAGTTTGAGTCGCTGCCTTAGCGGACAATGCGTTGCGCTTCCAGGTATACCTGGTTCTGCTGCACCGTTTCGGGGGAAAGCGGCTCGAGTGTAGGGTCGGGTTTGGAGAGGTTGAGGAGGAAGCCCTGCATCGGCTGCAGGTTGTAGAGGTCATGTGTTATGCAGAATACCGTTTTGCCTTTTTGCTGCACCCAATGCTGCAAAAGTCGGAATACCTGCTTCTTATAGTACACATCCAGCTGTTGCGTAGGCTCGTCGAGCAATACGACATCGGCGTCCTGGAGCATCAGTTGCGCCAGCCATACCATTTGCTGTTCACCTCCTGAAAGCGTTGTAAAGTCCTGCTCCTGCAGATGCGTCAGCTCCAGCTGCGCCAGCGTGTCTCGGGCCTGGGCGTAATCTTGTGCGGTGTAGTTCTCAAAAAAGCCCTTCTTTCGGAAAAGGCCCATCACAACCAGGTCAAGCACGCTGATCGAGAAAGAGACAATGTTCTTCTGGGGGAGATAGGAGAGGAGGCCGGAGGCTGCGGCGTCTTTGGTGTGGCGCAAATCCTGGCCATGCAGCAGGAGTTGCCCCTGGTAGGGTATTTTCTGCTGGAAAGCCCGGAAAAGGGTTGTTTTGCCCGCTCCGTTATGGCCCACAATAGCCACAAATGCCTGTGCAGGCACAGAAAAAGAAAGGTTGCGGATCAGAGTTCGATGCTCATAACCCGCAACCAGATTTTTTACTTCAACGATGCTTTTCAATGAATAATGAATAGTGAATAATGAATAATATAAAGTCAATTACTCATTATTCATTATCTAATTAGTCATTAATTAGTACTCGTCTTCGTTGAACATGAAGTCTTCCTTGGTAGGATAGTCAGGCCAGATCTCCTCGATGTTCTCGTAAGGCTGTCCGTCGTCTTCAAGTGCCTGCAGGTTTTCTACAACCTCCATAGGGGCGCCTGAGCGGATAGAATAATCGATCAGCTCGTCCTTAGTGGCTGGCCAGGGTGCGTCCTCCAGGTATGATGCTAATTCCAGTGTCCAATACATAGTATGTGTCTCCTTAAATAATGGCGTTTGAAAAATAAGTTCGCAAAAGTATGAATTAATTCACAAACTAAAATTTTTTTGAAATATTTATTGCTTTTTGTGATTGTTTTTACCAAAACAACGCATATGTACAGTAAATGTTCATTTTAAGTCAAATTTTTTAGGACTCCATTTTTTACTGCAATGTACCTTGGTTAGGCTGTATGTAAATATAGAAAGCGTCTGCCGCATTCGCAACAGACGCCTTCCCAAAAGATATAGTTAAATCTTTATCTTCCTATTTATTGATCGTGCTCAGCTGTTCCTGGAACATTTCGATCAGGGCCTGCTTGGTCGTGATCTTGCGGTTGAAATTACGGATCTTGCCTAACAGCATGTTGCGGAACGAGTCGTTGCTTGGGGCCTCGCTCAGTTTGCCCAGGTTTGTTTCGAGCACCTCCAGCTCCTGGCGGTCAGACTTGATGAAGTCGCGCAGAGCGTTGATGCGGGCGTTAAGCCCTTCCTCGTGGCCATAGGTTTCGTTGGCGTTCTGCTGGCGCTTGCGGATGTAGTGCTCCAGGCTGCTCATCTCGAACACGCGGTCACAGGCCTTGATAAAGCGCTCCCAGATCGCATCCGAAACATCAGGCCGTACGGGGCCTACCTTTTTCCACTCGGCCTGCAATTCCTTGGCGCGCCTCACGGCGTCGTTCAGGCTGTTGTGCTGGAGTAGTTCCTCTGCCTGGCCTACCAGTTCCTGCTTGCGTTCCAGGTTGGTTTCGTAGTATTTCTCTTTCGAGTCGGTCTTCTCGTTCGTGATCTTTACTTTGAGGCGCTCAAAGAAGTGGTTGTGCGCTTTTCTGAACTCGGTCCATAACTTGTTGGTCGTGGCGCGCGGCAACGATCCTCCGATCTGCTTCCATTGTGTCTGCAGGTCTTTCAGTTTGGCAGTTGTGGCTTCCCACTCCTCAGAGTTTTGCAGCGCCACCGACTTGGCGATCAGGTCTCTGTACCTGTCGTAAGTGCGGTTCTGCATCGTTTTCTTGTCGTTGAAGAAGGACTTTTTACGCTCAAAGAAAGACTCCAGCACTGTTTTAAAGCGCTCCTCAATCTCCTCGGTCAGATCTTTCTCCACCGGCCCGGTCTTGATCCAGGTGGCACGGAGATCCTTCATCTTGTCAGAGGTCTCTTTCCACTCTACGCTGTCCTGCAGTGCCTCCGCCTCATGTATAAGCCCGATCTTGATGCTAAGGTTCTTCTCGCGGTTCTGCTTGATGGTCTCATTTATATCCTCCTCCGCTTTGCTCAGCGTATGGTAAATGGACTCAAAGTCACCCAGCGCATCATAGTTACCTACCTGGTCTTTCATGTGCAGCACCTTCATCAGGAAAGAGCCTTTGTTCTCGGAAGTTGCAATGCGCTCGAGCAGGGCGTTCACCTTATCGCTAAACATGTGAAAGCGCTTGGCAAAATAAACCAGCGAGTCTTCCTCTGATTCTTTCACCTCGCCTACCTTTCTGTCGGGATAGGTCATAAAAGCTTTCAGCCATACTTGCTGGTCTTGAATAAAGCCATACTTTTTGGCTTCTTCCAATAGGTCGTTGTTTTCCATTTAAGGATCGGGTTAGAATCGGAACATAAAAGGGCAAAGGGTCCAAAATTTTAGACTAACCTTAGCATACGCAAGTCAGGTGGTAGCGTTGACAGTCTGCAGATTAGCCGCAGAAGTCTTCGTGTAATAACCTGACCTGGTGCCACGATAAGTCTGTGCGGACTTCTCCCATACAGTTTTTCTACAAGTTTAGTGATTTCAAAGCACTTTTGTGAACCATAAACACATGAATTTTTACGATATTTGTATTTGTCGGCATAAAAAATGGCTAAACTGTGCGCTTTTGTCGGGCAGGGTGCTGTAAATGCCGTTTCTAATGAAATTAAAACTGCTGTCTGCGGACAGTACTAAACTGATATACAGTAAAATGAGCAACGAAACCATTATTTTCTCCATGGCTGGGGTCAGCAAGATCTACCCCCCACAGAAGCAAGTACTTAAAAATATTTACCTCTCCTTTTTCTATGGCGCCAAAATAGGCGTGCTGGGCCTCAACGGCTCTGGTAAGTCGAGCCTGCTCAAGATCATCGCCGGTGTGGACAAGGAGATCCGTGGCGAAGTAGTGTGGTCGCCGGGTTACTCGGTGGGCTACCTGGAGCAGGAGCCACAACTGGACCCGACCAAGACGGTGCGCGAAGTGGTAGAAGAAGGCGTGAGCGAAGTGGTTGCCCTGTTGAAGGAGTTCGACGAGATCAACATGAAGTTCGCCGAGGAAATGACGGACGATGAGATGAACAAGCTCATCGAGCGCCAAGGCATCGTGCAGGAAAAACTGGACCACCACAACGCCTGGGAACTGGACAACCGCCTGGAGCGCGCCATGGACGCCCTGCGCACACCGCCGGAAGAGGCCCTGATCGGCAACCTGTCGGGTGGTGAGAAGCGCCGCGTGGCCCTGTGCCGCCTGCTGCTGCAGGAGCCGGACGTGCTGTTGCTGGACGAACCGACCAACCACCTTGACGCGGAATCCGTGGACTGGCTGGAGCAGCACCTGCAGCACTACAAAGGCACTGTGATTGCCGTAACCCACGACCGCTACTTCCTCGACAATGTGGCCGGCTGGATCCTGGAACTGGACCGCGGCGAAGGTATACCTTGGAAAGGCAACTACAGCAGCTGGCTGGAGCAGAAGGCTGCCCGCCTGGCAAAAGAGGAGAAGACGGAGAGCAAGCGCCAGAAAACCCTGCAGCGTGAGTTGGAGTGGGTGCGCATGGCCCCGAAAGCCCGTCATGCCAAGTCGAAGGCCCGTATCAGCCAGTACGATAAACTGGCCAGCGAAGAAGCCTCTAAGAAAGAGGAAAAACTAGAGCTCTTTATACCGGACGGCCCGCGTTTGGGTGCGCAGGTGATTGAGGCGCATAACATCAGCAAAGCCTACGGTGATAAGCTGTTGTTCGAGAACCTGAGCTTCGCCTTGCCGCAGGGTGGCATTGTGGGCATCATCGGTCCAAACGGTGCCGGTAAGACGACGCTATTTAAGCTGATCACAGGCCAGGAAAAACCGGATGCAGGTGAGTTCACGGTGGGTTCTACCGTGCAGATCTCCTACGTGGACCAGGAGCACGCCAATCTGGACCCGAACAAATCGGTGTTTGAGGTGATCTCGGGAGGTACAGAACACATGATGATGGCCGGCCGCCAGGTGAACTCCCGCGCTTATGTGAGCAAGTTCAACTTCTCGGGTGGCGATCAGGAGAAGAAAGTAGACAAACTGTCGGGTGGTGAGCGTAACCGTGTGCACCTGGCCATGACGCTGAAAGAAGGCGGTAACCTGTTGCTCCTTGACGAACCGACCAACGACCTGGACGTAAACGCCATCCGCTCGCTGGAAGACGCACTGGAGAACTTTGCCGGGTGCGCCGTGATCATCTCGCACGACCGCTGGTTCCTGGACCGTATCTGTACCCACATCCTGGCCTTTGAGGGCGACTCGCAGGTATACTGGTTTGAAGGTAACTACACAGACTACGAAGAGAATAAGAAGAAGCGTTTGGGCGATACAGAGCCGAAGCGTATACGCTATAAGAAACTGGTATAGTCGCACCGCCGTGTGCTGATAACCAGGATTTTAGTCCTGCAGAATCCCCTGTTGACCTCACGGTTGGCAGGGGATTCTGCTTTTTTAGGAGACTAATTGGGTAGCGATGTGTGTCAATTTAGAAATATTTCTAAAATATTTTTAATATAAACATGATTGTATTATTTACATAAGTAATTGCTTATACGTATGCAATTGGTTATTAACGAATTGTATTATGGGAGGGTAGGGAGTGACTCAGGTGGTGTGGGTATTGTTATAATAAACAGAAATTATATTCAATTACTTGCATATGATAATAATTTAATATTCATTTGCAATGTCTTCCAGAAAAAATATGAATATGTTTTACTGGAAGTGAATTTTTTTATGTTTAAAATAATTAAGTCTAACCTAAACCTTAAAACGTTCTATTGTCATGAAAAAATTTACTCTTAATGAATCTTTAGCTAATGTAATTGTTGCTGTGTATTTTGTACTAGGTGGTGTAATCAGTAGCGTACTAGTAACAGTAGTGTAATTTAGCTTACAAACATATTTCTCACGAAGGGCGATGCTTTAGAGCATCGCCCTTCGTGTTTATAACACTAATTGACACCCGGATGAAAACATCCTGCAAGTGGCTGGTGACGTTACCCTATAAAGAGTATACAGTGTGCGTATAAATGCCTGGAAGCTAGAAACGTATCAATATCTCTATATTCATATATATAAAATAATATAATTTTTGTAAATAGTACAACATTTGTACACATACCTCGTAAATAGAATCAACGGCGGCCAAAGGTAATTTAAAGATCTACTCATTTTTAAAAGGTTGTCACTCATGAAAAAACTCTACTACGACGATGATGCGCTTGCTTACATTGTAATCGCTGGTTATTTTGCTGTTGCCAGCATTATTTCAGTGGTTGTAGCATACTAAGCTAGTTCGGATCACAAAACAACCGGGCCATACCTTGCAGAAGGTATGGCCCGATTTGCGTATAGGAATCCTGTTATTTCTTACTTCACCTTCCTGAACTCGAGTTCGCTGAAATGGAAATCCGGGTTATTTGAGTCCAGTCGCATCTCAGCGATTTTGCCGTCCGGCCCTACGATGAAGCGCACTTTGGTAGGCGTGAGCAGGGCAAAGTTGTTTTTCCACTCCAGGTCAAAGATATCGTGCTGCCAGTGCGTGAGTTTGCCGCCCAGGGCTGGGGCCGGAACCAGATCCAACACCAGTTGCTTGTTTTTTACCGTGATGGTAGCGTCGCCGTAAAGTGGGCTGTTGTAAGTGCCGGCATAAGCCTCCAGGTCCATGTTCGGCTTGCTCTTGCGCGTCTTTTCTTTAGGGGCTTTGGCAGTAGCTTCCTCTTGCGCCATGCGGGCTTTGGCCGTGTTGTCGAGCGAAAATTGGCTCCAGTCGCGACCGTTCTGCACTCCGAAGAACTGGTCCAGGGTATAGTTGGCCAGCGGCGACATAATGCCGCTCATGCTGTTGGTTAAAATCACGATGCCGAGGTTCTCCTCGGGCACCAGTACGGTGCGGCTGTTCATGCCTTCGTGACCGCCGCCGTGTGCTATTATTTTGCGACCTTCGTAGTCGTTCAACATCCAGCCCAGGCCAGCGGCCGAGAAGTGCGTGGAAGGCACGTTGGCTTCGGCTTGCTTGGATATAGGCAGGGCGTTGTGCGCAGTCCACATCATGCGGCTGGCATCTTCACTGAAAATCTTCTGGCCCTTGTACGTGCCGCGGTTGAGCTGCAGGCGCATCCACTGGGCCTGCTGGTTCACGCTCGTGAATATACCTGCCGCCGGGTTCCAGTTGTCCCAGGCTGTGAATTTGGTCGGGTAGGGTTTGTTCTTCTCATCGTTTCCGTGCGGAGAGGCAACGTTATCCTTGCCAGACAGCTCGTTCACGGAGGTATAGGAGCGGTTCATGCCCAGCGGCGTGAAGAAGCGTTGCTTGATAAAATCCTCCCACTTCTGGCCTGACACGGCCTCTATCACCTCGCCGGCGGCGATGAACATGATGTTGGAGTAACCATACCCGTCCCGGAAGCTGTAGGCAGGCTGCAGATGACGGGCGCGCTCCAGAATCTCGCGGCGGCTGTAGGTGGTGTTGTACCAGAGCAAGTCTCCGCTGAAGGTGCGGAATCCGGCCCGGTGACTGAGCAGGTCTTCGATGTTGAGCTCCTGGGTTACATAAGGGTCATAGAGCTGCAGCCAGGGTAGGTGCTTGGTTACCTTGTCGTTCCAGTTGAGCTTGCCTTCGTCCACGAGGATGCCGAGCGCGGCGGCGGTATAGGCCTTGGAATTGGAGGCGATGCCGAACACGGTGTTGGCGTCTACCTGCCCGCCTGCCTTGAGGTCGCGCACGCCATAGCCTTTGGCGAAAATCACGGAGTCGTTCCGTACGATGGCGATGGCCATGCCGGGCACATCCCAGTCTTTGAGGGCTTTTTGGTAATAGGCGTCGAGCTTTTGCAGTGTAGCAGCCGTGTTTTGCTGCGCCGAGGTCTGCAGGCTAACGATGGTTGCTAACGTAAAGAACAGCGCAAAGCGCTTTAAGAAGGTATAGGTATAGCTCATGGGTGAGTGAGTAGGTTGCAGAGGCAAGTTAGGTAATTTTACATCCTTTGCATAACACCACATGCTCGTTGTTGTATAGACGCCAGTAAAGATTCTGAGCTTTTGCGGGAAGCAGTAGGAGCTACTCTTTTCGCCCTGAAATGCATGTGTTTCGGTATAGGTGGGTTTCGCCTTCCTCGCGTGGCAGGTGCGGTCCTTGCTCGTATTCCTTCAACTCCATGCGCAGGCGTTCCTGTTCTTCTGCCGAGAGAGCAGTGGCTAATCCGCGCAGGTCAGGCTGACCGGCATCTACCCAGGCCGTGAACCAGTAGCTGGCCACGTGGTGAATGGCCAGACGCATCTGCCGCTCCACCTGCCCGTTCAGCCGGCGGTGGTAGGCTTCGGAAAACTCTCTGGAGTATACCCGGGTGGTCAGGTTGCCGCGCACTTCGTAGCTGTATTTCTTTTCTTCGTCAAACGCCAGCGTCAGTTCCCGTTCAAAACCCAGCACAGAGTCGAGGGCCAGGTGGGCGCTGGCGACAATGTCCCATGCCTTGAGCTGCGGTTGCTCTATGTACTGCGCCTGCCCCACAAAAAAGTCGTAGTTGTCGGAGAGCAGCTCCGGCAGGCGACTTTCCCAGAAGGCGTGGATGCCGCGCTGCCCCGTCAGTTGTCCGTTGTAGTTGCGGGTAGTGTGCAGCGGCACGCTGGCATCGGCTATGTAGTGGCCCATGTCGGCGGAGAGGCGTAGGATCTGGTCGAGGTTGCGGTCTTTGAAAGCCAGCGTAAGCTGAAACTTCATGCGGTTGATGTGCCAGGGCACAATGCCATGCGCCATGAGCGTATCCTCGCCATATCGCTCCACGGCCTGCTGCCAGAAGCGGGGCATTTTGTAGAGGGCGCTGTCGCCGTACACGTCCAGGTCGATGTAGTGACGCGGTGCTTCGCCGGCCACTGCATAGCGGCGGCGGTCCGGGTTCACGGCGTTTTCGGTGATGTAGCGGATGTGCTTTTTGTAGAAACCCACCATTTCGGGCGGTAGGGTGTAGACGGCCAGCCGGTTGATGCGCTGGTGCGCGAAAAAGCCCCAGCCATGCCCGGTGAGCGGGAGCAAGAACATAAAGAGGAGCAGTACAGCGATTTGTCGGAAAGCCATACCTGCGGTGTACGAAGAATTAGGGAATTTGTATATTGTATAGCAATCGGTTGGACAGTTCTCTGTTCGTGCCTGGCAGGCAGAAGCGACGGACCTTGCCGTTTGCCAGATCCTGCACCGTCATGAATTTACCCATCTGCTTATGAAGAATTATGTTAGGCTCGCCATTCTCTTCTGCCTGCTCGCTCCGCAGGTATACGGCCAGGATTGTGAGATCAGGAACCTGGCTTTTGAAGGGGCAGGTATACGGGGCATTGCCTATGCCGGCGTTATCAGTGAACTGGAGCGGCATGGCAAACTGCAGGGCATAGAGAAGGTCGGCGGCACATCGGCCGGGGCCATTACGGCCATGATGGTATCATTGGGCTATTCCGCCGAAGAGATTGCGGACATCATCTCGTCCACGCAGTTCAGGAAATTCAATGATGGCCGCTTTATGTTCATCGGCGGCTTTGTGCGCATGCACAAGCTGTATGGCTGGTATCGGGGTGACAAATTCACGGATTGGACCGCCAAGCTGATCGAAGAAAAAACGGGCAATCCGGACATCACCTTTCAGGAGCTGAACGCCCTGGGGTATAAAGACCTGTACATCACCGTAACCAGCTTGAACAGGCAGCGGCTGCTCGTTCTCTCCAGGGAGACTTACCCGAACATGAAAGTGAAAGACGCGGTCAGAATATCGATTTCCATACCGCTCTATTTCAAGGCCGTCTTTATAGACAGTGATGGGAGGGTGTACAAAAAGCCGGATGCAGGCCAGCACCTGGATGTGGTGGTGGATGGCGGCATCATCGGCAATTTCCCGATCACGATGTTCGATACTGTAGTAGCGGACTCAGCCGGGAGAAAGCAACGTATACCTAACCACAGCACCGTGGGTGTGAGGATAGACTCGGATTCGCAGATTGAGAACGACGCATTGACAAAAGAGCTGGTGCCCATCGAAATACGGGGTCTGAATGATTATATGGCTGCGCTCTATACCTTGGTCATCGAGAACCTAAACCGGAATGAGTTGACCGAGGCTGACTGGGCCAGGACGGTTTCTGTTTCATCGGTCGGTATAAGCCCGCGCATCAGGAAAATGTCAAAGGAGGAGAAAAACAGCCTGATCCAAAGTGGCAGGGAGTATACTGCCAACTACCTGCTGCGTACATGCAGTATCCACAACTGAAGTGGTCAGTAACGCTATACCTCTTGATATGAAAACACCCGATCACCTGAACCGATTCCTGGACGCGCAGGCCAGCAGTTACGAGCAGGCGCTTTCCGAAATAAAAAGCGGCCGCAAGCGCAGCCACTGGATGTGGTTCATTTTTCCGCAGCTGCAGGGCCTGGGCTACAGTGAAACCGCCCGTTTCTATGCCATCAAAGATTTGGAAGAAGCCCAGCTATACCTGCAGCACCCCGTACTGGGGCCGCGCCTGGTGGAGATCTCTAAAGCCATGTTGGCATTGGAAGAGAAAACAGCTAACCAGATTTTAGGAAACCCCGACGACTTGAAACTGCGCTCCAGCATGACCTTGTTTGCTGCTGTGCCTGGCGCTGACTCTATCTTCAAAGCCGTGCTGGATAAATATTATAAAGGCGAGGCTGATGAGAAGACGCTGCAGCTATTGAAGTAATTCACATCTTTCTTACGTCATCAGGTAAGAGGCATAATAACAGGCAGTGGTTCGGGAGTATTCTTATCCCGTAGGTATAGCCTGATAATTTTCATTGCAGCAGGTATAATATGCTGACCTGTAATACAGTTAAAGTATAGTAAACCTACTATACTTAGAAAATGCAGCTACAATTCTGGAAGAAGAAACCGGCCGGTAGGCCAGCCAACAAAAGTGCCTTGCGCGAGTGGGGTAACGCGTTGATGTTTGCCGTAGTCGTATCCACGTTCTTTCGCTGGGCAACGTTTGAGGCCTACGCTATACCTACCTCTTCCATGGAGAAATCGATGCTGGTGGGCGATCGCCTGTTTGTGAGCAAGCTGCATTACGGCCCCCGTACCCCGATCACACCGCTGCAAGTACCGCTCACGCACCAAACCATCTGGGGCACAAATCTTCCAGCCTATTCTGATGCGTTGCAACTGGAGTCGACGCGCCTTCCAGGCTTTTCCGACATCAGGCGCAACGACCCGGTCGTGTTTAACTTTCCGGATGAAGCTGCGCACCCGGTGGACCAGCGGACGCACTACGTGAAGCGCTGTGTAGGTATAGCCGGCGACACGCTCGAGATCCGCGACAGGCAGCTATACCTGAACGGCCAGCCGCTCGACAACCCGGAGAAGATGCAGTACGCCTACTTCGTAGCAAGTGATAAGGTGCTGCAGCCGAAGTTCTTCCAGGAGCGCGCTATAACCGACGTATACCCTGTGCCGGGCGGCTACATGCTGCACACCACGCCTGCCGTTGCGGAAGAACTCGCCTCGCTCGATTTTATCCGGCAGGTAGAATTACAGCAGATGCAGGCCGGCGAGGTGGAACCGGATATCTTTGGCAGTTCTGGCTGGAACCGTGACAACTACGGCCCGCTTTATATACCGAAACAAGGCGCCACAGTAGCCATCACACCCGAAACGCTGCCACTTTACGAGAAGATCATCCTGGACTACGAGCAAAACGAAAAGGCTGAAGTGCGTGACGGCAGGCTATACCTGAACGGGCAGGAAGCGAAAAGCTATACCTTCCGACAGAACTACTACTTCATGATGGGCGATAACCGTCACAACTCCCTCGACTCCCGCTACTGGGGTTTCGTGCCGGAAGACCATATTGTAGGCAAACCTCTATTCACCTGGTTTTCGGTGGATGACAAAGCGGAGTTGTTCGAAAAAGTGCGCTGGAACAGGCTGTTCAGCTGGATAGAGTAAGGTGTTGGGGTTAATACATAGGATATAGTGAATATGGTATGGATATTGCTTGCTAGCATCTTGTCTTTCAGGAATATATATTTATACCAATGTTTACTAACCCCCTTATCCAAACGCCTATGAAATCTAATATACTATTCGTCCTGGGCTTATACCTGAGCATTTTTTTAACCAGTTGCAACGATGATGATTCTGTAAATCCCGCTGATTTGCAGGTAACCGTGCGTAGCTCCAGCCAGACGCTTGTGGAAGGGGGCGAGGCTGTAGAAGTGACTGTTGAGATAGACAGAACTTACAAAGAGCTTAAATACCTATACCTGGAAGGGGCTGCAATGTTTATGGACAGGGAGATCCGTCATGATGACGGATGGCTTACTGCAGAGGTGGATGGCAAGCAACGAAATTTGACGCGCTTACCCATACCTGCTGGGGAAAGAAAAAGAACTATACGCCTGCGGGTAGACAAGGATGAAGTGTACCAGGGCAATAGCACGTTCGAAATAAAAGTCTACAGCTATGAGAAGGGGGTAGTACTACCCAAAACTAGCCTATCCATTGATTACCAAGATATAACGCCGAAGCCAGTTTTCGGTTTATTTAAGAAAAATGAAAGAGATGTAACACGAACAGTTAATATAGCGCATCTTGACAATCAGGGCCGATTCTATCTCACTGTAATGGCAGACAGAGCCTTCACACAGCCTCAGAAAATCTCACTTTCATTTTCTGGTACAGCAGAGGATGGAGTGCATTACCAGAAAGAAGCGCAACTGGAGCTTGACCCAAGGCATTTTGATCAGCCCTTTAAAGGCAATAGCTACCAGGTTTTACAAATTAACAAAACAGGTAGCTTCAACCCTGAGAAAACCATAAACATCAAACTAACTGCAGCTGAAGACGGGGCAATTGCAAACGGAGAGGAGTACATATGGCCGAATCCATACGGAGGAGAACCTTTCAACATGGTAAACACCTATACATTAACCGTAACAGAATAGTGTGAAAGTGTAGTTAAACCATAAAAAAAGCGCCTGCCTCATCTCTGGGGCAGGCGCTCTTGTTTTATAGTAAGGTATAGCCTATCGCTTCACCGGGAACTTCATGCGGTAATCCGCGTCCACTTCACCTTTTGATATTTTCGTCAGTTTGTTCTTGATCAGGCGCTTCTTTAGTCCGGTCAGATGATCCGTGAACAGGATGCCCTCAATGTGGTCGTATTCGTGCTGGATCACGCGGGCTGTCATGCCATCGTAGGTGTCGGTGTGCTCGTTCCAGTCCTGATCGAAGTAGCGGATCACGATGCGCTCGGGGCGGTAGACCACTTCGCGCACACCCGGAATGCTCAGGCAGCCCTCCTCAAAGCCCCATTCTTCGCCATCCTCCTCAATAATTTCCGGGTTGATGAACGCCTTCTTCACGCCTTTGCCCTCGTCGCCCTCATCCATCATGGGCTCCGAGTCAATCACGAACAGACGGATGCTCTTGCTGATCTGCGGGGCAGCCAAGCCCACACCGTGTGCATGGTACATGGTGGTATACATGTCTTCGATCAGCTCGTTCAGACCTTCGTAGTCTTTGGGGATGTCCTGCGCCGGCTCCTTCAGCACCGGGTCGCCATAGGCGGTAATTGGGTAAATCATATTGCTCTGCTTTCTAAATACGACTGTAAAATAATGGCGGCGCTCACGCGGTCCACGGTGCCTTTGTCCTGGCGGTCCTTTTTCTTAAGTCCACCGGCCAGCATTGCTTTCTGAGCCATGCTGGAGGTAAAGCGCTCGTCCACGGTATGCACCGGTATACCCGGAAACTCCTTTTGCAGCTTACGCACAAAACCGATAACGTGTGGCGTTGCGTCGGTTGCCTCGCCGGTCAGGCGACGGGGCATGCCTACTACCATAGCCTCTACGGGCTCGCGCTGGGTATAGGCTTTCAGGTAGGTAATCACATCTTTGGCGTGTATGGTCTCAAGTGGCGAAGCAATGATCTGGAGCGTGTCGGTCGCTGCCAGCCCCACCCGCTTGTTGCCATAATCTATACCTAAAATTCTCGCCATTCTACCTGATTAGTTGCCGCTGTTACTCACTAACAGGAGGCTTACACTTAAAAATACAAAGTTAAGGGATTTAATCGGGATTTGTAGTGATTTGGCGGGATCAGGATTTACGGACTGCTAATGCCGGAGAGGGTAAAGACCGCACAGCGCCTGGGGGCCGCAGAGGTATAGCTTGTCTGAATCTTTATATAGGGCCCCTACCCCAAGGATTTACAGGATTCAGGGATTTACAGGATTTTCACACAAGATTTTAACTGCCTCTCCAGGAAGGGGAATTTCGGCCGTTGCCATTTTACAGGTATAGGCGCTTTGTAGGAAATTTACCCCATCCCAGCCTTCCCCTAAGAACAGGGGAAGGAGTTGTGCACGATTGTCATTCCCCTGCCCCCTTCTTTGTCGAGGGCCCCTACTCCCAAGGGGGACTTTTGGCTTATGCTTTCCATTCTGTCATCCTGAAAGGATCTTGGTTGAAGGGAGGTTAATCGGTTGCTATAAAACACCCCACCCCTCTCTTTTTAGAGGGCTCCTACCCCACAGGGGAATTTCTGCCGCTGCTTAATTGTCAGGCAGAGCCTTGTAGTTATAGCCGTTCCTGTGCTGTACCGGGTCCAACCACACCTAACCCCTCAGAGCTATGCTCGCTACTTTCGAACTCTCGTTCTCAGTAGTCCAAGGCGGGGAATCTGTAACTGCCAATCCAGAGGTATAAGTCTTGTAAAAGAGACCACACAGACCACTGGCAGGTATAGCAAGACTGACTTGCCCCGGAACCGATGAAATAGATCACTCTAGCCAGGTGCACCTTTATGGCGCTCCACTGTTCGAGCGGTCAGCGAGTGGGGGTAGGGGCCCTCGATTTGGAGCGTCTTGATTTTTTTGCTTACTGGGGGTAGGGGCCCTCTTTCTTTTCATCAAGGAAAAAAGTGAGTGCCCGCCGCACAGGCGAAGCCACAAAGCAATACAGGTTGCTATACCTAAAAATGCCATAGCTATACCACATACTACACCCGCCGGAAGGCGTAGCTATGCTAGCAAAGACAACCCCGCTGGCAAAGCAAATCACCGCTACAGCATTATTTTATACTAAAATGGAATAAAACCCGACCAAAGCTTTGTTGAAAGAATAACAAGCTATAGCGTATGCAGGTATACTTACAAAGAAGCCTTGCATAGAGAAGCGTGAATATTTATCTCCGTAAAGCTGCACAAAAGCGCCCGCTTAGCTTTATATTTAACCGTTTTTAGAGATTGAGATGAGCGAAGAAACCAAACATAACCCGCAGGAGGAGCCGGAAACAAACGGACAGGGCGAACCCCGCAACACACCCTTTCAGGTGCGGCTGCCCCTGTACATTGCCCTGGCCCTGGTGGTGGGGGTGCTGATCGGCGCCAATACTTTTTCCCCTTCCGACACCAACCCGCAAAGCACGGCCAAGGCTTATCTGAAGTTTCGGGACGTGCTCAGCTACATCGACCGCGACTACGTGGACACCGTGGATACCGAGAAACTCACCGACCACGCCATCACCAAGATGCTCGAGAAACTCGATCCACATACCTCTTACATTCCGGCCGCCGACCTGGCCATGGCCCGCTCATACCTCGAAGGCGACTTTGAGGGAATCGGTGTGGAGTTCAACATTTTCAAGGATACGATTTATGTGATCACGCCCCTGAGCGGCGGTCCGTCGGAGGCCGCAGGAATACAGGCCGGCGATAAGATCATCACAGTAGATGGCGAGAATATAGCCGGTACCGGCATCACGAACGAAGGCGTTTTCAAGCGGCTACGCGGACCAAAAGGCACCGACGTGAAGATCCAGGTGCTTCGCAAAGGCAATAAGAAGCCGTTCGACTTTACGATTACCCGCAACAAAATACCTACCGTGTCGGTGGATGTGAGCTACATGGTGAGCAACAACACGGGCTACATCAAGGTAAGCCGCTTCGCCTCCAATACCTTCGACGAGTTTAAAGTGGCGCTTTCGGCCTTGAAGAAAAAGGGTATGCAACAGCTGATTCTGGACCTACGCGGCAACCCCGGCGGCTACATGGACCACGCCACCCGCATGGCCGACGAGTTCATAGCCGGCGACAAGATGATCGTATACACCGATGGCAAAGGCTCCCGCTACGACTCCAAGTCGTTTGCGCGCACCAAAGGCGACTTTGAAAATAACCCGGTCATTGTGCTGTTGGACGAGGGCAGTGCCTCCGCTTCCGAGATTGTAGCTGGTGCCCTGCAGGACAACGACCGCGCCCTGATCGTGGGTCGCCGCTCGTTCGGCAAAGGGCTGGTGCAAATGCCTATACCTTTAAATGACGGCTCGGAGTTGCGCCTGACTATTTCGCGCTACTACACGCCTAGCGGTCGCTCTATCCAGAAGCCGTACGTGGCCGGCACCGAAGATTACCAGAAAGACATGCTGAACCGTTTCGAGAACGGCGAGTACTTCCACCCGGACAGTAGCCTGTTTGTGGATTCGCTCAAGTATAAGACGGGCAAAGGCCGCGTAGTGTATGGCGGCGGCGGTATCATGCCCGATGTGTTTGTGGCGCGTGACACGACTGAGATCTCCGACTTCCTGGGCCAACTGTATAGCAAGAACGTGATACGTGAGTATGCGCTGGCTTACTACAACGACAACCGCAAAGACCTGGAGAAGATGCAGATGGACAAATTCATCAAATCCTTCAACGTGTCGGACAAGATGATGAAAGACCTGCTCAAGATGGCATCTCAGTCGGAGGTGACGTATGACGAGGCGCAGTACAAGCGCTCGGATGCTTTGCTGCGCAACAACGTAAAGGCTTTTATCGGCCGCAGCGTGTACGGCAATCCGGGTTTCTTCCCGATCCTGCACGAAAAGGACGAGGAGTTTCAGGAAGCGCTCCGCCAGTTCGGAAAGGCGCAGCGTCTGGCCAAGGGAGGCGTATAACAGACCAAAATTTATACCTGTAAAAGAAAAGAGCGCCCGGTGGGGTAGCTTTTAAAACCATAACCAAAGAAAAGGAATGGCTTACTATCACAAATTGGGCTCTTTCCCGCAAAAGCGACACACGCAGTTCAGGCAGGAAGACGGCAGTCTGTACGCCGAGCAGCTGGTGGGCACGCTGGGCTTCAGTGGCCTGTCGTCGTTGCTCTACCACAAGAATCCGCCAACGCGCATCACCCGCATCGGGGAGCCTATACCTTACGCGCCTAAAATTGCCGAAGGTATAAAGCTGGCCCCGCATCACCTCAAAACACTCGACCAGACCATCACCGGCACCGACTACCTGAGCGCCCGCAAAACCATGATGCTCAACAACGATGTGGCCATCAGCATTTGCAACCCGTCGGAACTGAAGATGGACTACTACTATAAAAACGGCCATGCCGATGAGGTGGTGTTTGTGCATGAGGGCAGCGGCGTGCTGCTGTCGCAGATGGGCAAGCTGGAGTTCCGCGAAGGCGATTACATTGTCATTCCGCGCACGATCATCCACCAGTTCCACTTCAACGACGGACCGGTGCGCTTGCTGATCACCGAGTCGTTCAGCCCGATCGAAACGCCGCGCCGCTACCGCAACCACTTTGGGCAGCTGCTGGAGCATTCGCCGTTCTGTGAGCGCGACATCCGGGCCCCGCACGAGCTGATAGAGTACACCGAGGGCGGCGAGCATTTGGTGCAGATCAAGAAAGACGGCATGCTGCACCAGTACTACTACGACTTCAGCCCGTTTGACGTGGTGGGTTGGGACGGCTACTTCTACCCATACGCGCTGTCCATTTACGATTTCGAGCCTATTACCGGCCGCATCCACCAGCCACCTCCCGTGCACCAGACCTTTGAGGCGCATAACTTCGTGATTTGCTCGTTTGTGCCGCGTTTGTTCGACTATCACCCACAGGCTATACCTGCGCCCTACAACCACTCTAACGTAGACTCCGATGAGGTGCTCTACTACGTGGCCGGCGACTTCATGTCACGCAAGGGCGTGGACAGGGCCTCGTTTACGGTGCACCCGGGCGGTATACCGCATGGCCCGCACCCGGGCACAGTGGAGGCGAGCATCGGCAAGAAAGAAACGCACGAGTACGCCGTGATGATCGACACCTTCAAGCCGCTATACCTGACCGAGGAGGCGGTGGGCCTGATGGACAAAAGCTACCCGATGAGCTGGCTTGAGCATGGCCCGGACACCACCCGTGCCGCCGACATGTTTGACTAGTATTTCTTTACTCTCGATCATTTTACTTAATTTTGTACGCTGTGCAGGCATACAGGAAGGGCAGCCCGCAAGGCTGCTCTCCTTTTATAGACTTGCAGTGTATTATTTAATTAACAGAGAGCACTTTAAATTTTACCCTTTATGAAGAAAATGCTGCTGGCGGTACTTGTGCTGCTCACGTTTATAGGAACATCCTGCGACAAGGTAGACGATCTGCTCACCTTTTACATCGATCAGGAAGAGACCATCCGCATCGAGTCAAACTTTCCGATAGGCGCGATAACACCGCTGTCGCCTATACCTGTCAAGACGAACTCGACGGAGACGTTTAAGAACAACAAGACCCGCGCTGAGCTGGTAAAGGACGTGAGCCTGAATAAACTGACGCTTACGATCTCGGATCCGGCCGACGAAAACTTCGACTTTTTGCGCAGCATCGAGATCTACCTGAGCAACGACAAAGGAGAGGAGACGAAGATCGCCTACCTGAACGAGGTGCCCAAGGGCGTCAAAGCCATCGAGCTGAAATCGACCAACGCCAAGCTCGATAAGTACATTAAAGGAGAAACCTATACTGTAAAGACAAGTGCTGCCATTGCCAAACCCATCACACGCGACATAGCCATCAAGGCGGCCATGCGCTTTAAAGTGACCGCAGACCCCATTTAATCATGCAGACTATATCCATGAGAATTTCAGAAGGCAACAAACTGGAGAAGATCATCATTGTAGGCGACCGTGTGCTGATCAAACCGAAAAGCTCGCGGGAGCAGACCAAGAGCGGGCTGTACCTGCCGCCGGGCGTGCAGGAGAAAGAAAAAGTGCAGGAAGGCTACGTGATGAAAGTCGGCCCCGGTTATCCGATGCCCGCCGACTATGGCTTTGAGGACGAGGTGCTTGGCGACGAGGAGCAGGAACAGGTGCGTTACCTGCCGCTTCAGATAAAAGAGGGCGATCTGGCCATCTACCTGCAGCGCGATGCTATCGAGATCAACTACCTCGGCGAGAAGTACTTTATCGTACCGCAGTCGGCTGTGCTCATGCTGGTGCGCGAAGAGGACTTATAAGTCCTGATCCAGCCTTTGTGAAAGCGCCATACCTGACCCCCAGGTATGGCGCTTTTGTTTTGCATCCCTTGGTAGACAAAAATTGCCCGTTAGCCCCCTCATATCAGGCGTTTGCCGGTTTATTTTTAGGCAAAAGCAACCGTTGTAGACTCAGGGGCATCTATTCTATACCTTTGTTTGAATGCTCACCTTGATCGCTCTCTTATTATATGATGGATTGTCTACCTAAATCGGTTTTTGTGCGGATAGTTGTGTCGGTGCTTGTGGTGCTGGCGCAACAGCAGGTATGGGCGCAGGAAAAGAAAACCCCGGCCATAGCTATTCCAAAACAACTGCAGGCGCTTCGCATTACAGAGCCTGTAAAAATTGACGGTGCGCTGGACGAGGCGGTTTGGCAGCAAGCCGAAATAGCGACAGACTTTATACAGAACCGGCCCAACCCCGGCCCGAAAGAAGTGCATCCCACGCAGGTGCGCATCCTTTACGACGATGATGCCATCTATGTAGGGGCCATCATGCACGACGTGTCGCAGGACAGCATCTTCAAGGAGATGGGCAAGCGCGATGACCTGGGCAACACGGACTTTTTCGGCGTTTTCTTCGATACCTACAACGACCAGCTGAACGGTTTCGCTTTCTTCACGACCCCGGCCGGGGTGCAGCTTGACGCCCGCTACTCCTCCAACGGCGAGGACTTCAGCTGGAACGCCGTCTGGGAAAGCAATGCCACCCTACAGGGCAACACCTGGGTGGCCGAGATGCGCATACCTTACTCGGCGCTCCGCTTCAGCAACAACCCCGAGCAGCTGTGGGGGCTCAACTTCATGCGCAACCGGCAGTCGACACGCAAGGGCTACTTCTGGAACCACGTAGACCCGGCCATCAATGGCTTCGTGAACCAGTGGGGCAAGCTGACAGGTATAAAGAACGTGGAGGCGCCGCTGCGTTTGTCGCTGACGCCTTACGTGTCAGGGTATGCCGAGAAGTACCCGCATCAGAACGGCGACGGCACCACCTCCTACAAAGACAACTACAACTTCAGCGGCGGCATGGACATCAAGTACGGCATCAACGACGCCTTCACGCTCGATATGACGCTGATACCTGACTTCAGCCAGGTGCAGTCCGACAACCAGGTGCTCAACCTGTCGCCCTTCGAGGTGCAGTTCAACGAGAACAGGCCCTTCTTTATGGAGGGTACCGAGCTTTTCAACAAAGGGGACTTCCTCTACTCGCGGCGCATCGGCGGCAGGCCGATCAACTACCTGAATGCAAGCGAGGAGGAGAAAGCAGGCTTTACCGTCATCGAGAACCCGCGCGAGACGAAGATGCTGAACGGCACCAAGATATCGGGTCGCACGCAGTCGGGTTTAGGTATAGGCATCTTCAACGCGGTGGTGGGGCGGCAGTACGCCACTGTGGAGGACAGCGAGGGCAACCGGTTCCGGAAAGAGACGCAGCCGCTCACCAACTACAACATCGCCGTGTTCGACCAGTCGCTCAAGAACAACTCCTACGTGACGCTGGTCAACACCAACGTGATGCGACAGGGCAGCACCTACGACGCCAACCTGACCGGCCTGCTCTTCCGGCTGGCCACCAAGGGCAACAAATACGCTCTGGACGGCAAGGCGGCGCTCAGCCAGAAATACTATACTAGTGACACGCGGCTGGGGCACATGTACAGCCTGGGGGCGGGCAAGGTGAGCGGCAACTTCCAGTACAGCTTCACCCACTCCATGAAGTCCGACACGTACGATCCCAACGACATGGGCATCAACTTCATCCGAAACACCGTGGACGAGGACCTGAACCTGCGCTACAACTTCTACCAGCCTTTCTGGAAGCTGCTGAACATGAACACCCAGCTGGGGGCCACATACAGCCGTCGCTACAAGCCCGACGCTTTCCAGAACTTCGTCATCTATGGGCGGGTGAGTGGCACGTTCAAGAGCTTCCTGAGCATGGGCACCTTCTTTAACCTGGAGCCCGTGGTGACCTACGACTTTTTTGAGCCGCGCGTGGAAGGCCGCTACTATGCTTACCCGACCAACTCTAGCATCGGCGGTTGGGTCTCTTCGGATTACCGCAAAAAACTGGCCGTGGATGTAGAGCTTAACTACCGTACCTTCAATGAACACGAGCGCCGCAGCCTCGATGTATTTGTGGCGCCCCGCTACCGCGTCAACGACAAGCTTTCCTTTAGCTACAGCTACAGCCGCAACATCCGCCAGGACGACATGGGCTTTGCCCACCATGTTGCGGAGGGGGAGCGTGTTGGTATGGAAGAGCGGGTGATTTTCGGTTTGCGGGATGTGAACACGGTGACCAACGCGCTAACCGGTTCCTACATTTTCAACAACCGGATGTCGCTGTCCCTGCGGGCGCGCCACTATTGGTCCAAGGCGGAGTATAGCCGCTTTTTCCTGCTCGGCAATAAAGGGGAGTTGCTGACTGATACCTACCCGGATGGCGGCTATTTTGAAGACGGGGAGCAACCGAACCACAACATCAACTTCAACACTTTCAACATCGACATGGTGTACTCATGGTGGTTTGCGCCGGGCAGCGAAATCAGTATCGTCTGGAAGAACGCCATCCTCAACGACCAGAATGAGATCATACCCCGATACTACGACAACTTCACCCGCACCATCACGGGGCCTCAGACCAACAGTCTCTCAGTCAAGGTGCTGTATTTTATCGATTACCAGGTGCTGAAGAAGAAGTTCTCCAAATCGTAAGGTTGCAAACAGCAAAGAGAAGGCTCGGAGCTATTGTAGCTCCGGGCCTTCGTGATTATGAGGAGTAGTATTTCGAAAAACTGCCTTCCAGGAAGTTGACAATGCTGCCCTCGCTCGCGTCCCGCGAGTGTGAGGTATCCAGTGGCGTCCCGCCACTTGTGCCGACTGGCACACATGCAAGCGGCCAGAGTCTGCCAAATAGCGCGCACTCTCGTGACGCGAGCGAGGGCGGTGAGCTTACTTACTGGTATACCTGTGGTCTATTTAATTGGTCTGGACACCGGGCAGTTATACCTGGCATGTTATACCTGGCATTCCTATATCTTAGTTGATCGGTTGAGTCAGGTCGAAGTCAGCGTGGAAGCGGAGCTGGTTATCGCGCTTGAGGATGTAGCTAAATGTTTTGCCATCCGGGCTCAGTACGATGTTCCACTCGTTGGTAGAAGCGGCAGGTATAAGCTCGGCGGTGAAGGCATCAGCCGGGAAGCGCATGGTGCTGGCGTCGTCCGTGTCCAGGGCTATACCGCCGTACATGGTTACTTCGTCCGGGGTGCCGTCCTCGTGGCGGTGGTCATGCTTCAGCTGCAGGCCTTCTTCCATTTGAGTGATGACCCAGGTTCTGGATTTATCCTTGCCCACATGGAAGGGGATTCGGATAACTCCATCAGAGCATTCACGCACATGCATGGTCAGCTCTTTGCCAGCAAACGGGTCCTTGCCATCAGCCGGAAACACCGCCTTGCCCCGGAAGCTCTTACCGCACAGCTTGCTCAACTCATTGAAGAACGCCTGTTGGGTAGCCGTTACCGGCGAGGCCAACTGCTGCTGCTCAGGCACCTCCTCCAGTTCTTCTGTTTGTGGGGGAGTGTTGCTGGCCTGTGGCTGCTGCGCGCAGGAGGCGAACACAAAAGCCAAGCTCATGGCGAGTAGTAATTTCTTCATAGTCTCTGTTTTGTTTGGCTGAAGATAGGCAATACGGGCGGTTTGGCAAAATAAGGGAAACACAGCAGCGACAGGTATAGGAGGTGACTGTTGCTTTATACCTGTTCGCTATACCTGACGGATACAGAAACACTGCGCCACAAAAAAGCCCCGACATTATGGCCGGGGCTCTTCCTGCAGCTTGCAGCTCCTTAGCGCTGCAGCACCAGCTTCTGGGTATAGGCCTGGTTGCCGAACTTCACGCGGAGCAGGTATATGCCGGAGCTCCTGGCCGAAAGATCGATGTCCGCCTCATAGAAACCGTTGAAACCAGTCACTTGGCGGGTATAGATCAGGTTGCCCAGCATGTCCGTCACATTCAGGTGGAGGTCTTCCCGCTGCTCCGTCTCAAACTGCACCTTGAATATGCCGTTGCTCGGGTTGGGCGAAGCGACCAGTTCCTTCTTCAACGTGCGTCCATTTGCCTGATAGGCGAAGGTATAACTCTGCGATCGTGTGGAAACGCAACCTTGCCACTGTGCCTGTACGCCATAGTTGCCGCTTTCGGTTGGGGTGTAGGTTTGCCCGGTTGCGCCAGGTATAGGCTGGTCGTTCAGGTACCACTGGTTGCCATCCGCCACACTGGATTGCAGGCTCAGGCCCTGGCGTGTAATGAGCGGCGTCGGGATCGGAACGCCGTTCTCCACCGGCACCGCCACCCTTGGGCTAACGCAGCCGAGTGCCCGTACTTTCAGGTCATAAAAGTAATAGTAGAAGCTTTGCGGAGTTGCGCCAGACCCGCTAGCCGTGTTGCCGGCAATCGTGAATACATTGTTTACGCCAAAAGGATAGCCTGTAACGCCGGCATTGTTCCGGAAGATGGTAGCGCCATCCTTATGGTCATAACTGATCGCAATGTTGTAAGTGCCGGCCTCCGGTAACTCCAGACCCAGGTAATACACCGCACCCCGGTCGTTCGGGTCGTCTTCCTGCACGCCTGGGGCAGGAGTGGAGCGTGTCGCCTCCACGGTAAGTGTTCGGGACGATACTGGTAGCCCATTGCTGTTGTAGGCCGTGAAAGTGATCTTACCTGAGTTGCCAATATACAGACGAGCGCTTTCCAGCAGCATAGGTGCCTTTGTCTCTACAATTACATCCGGTGTGAATTGGTTATATCCACCTCCTGTCGCAAATTTCTTGGTCGCCGGCCCAACAGTGGTTGAGAAATCGTTGAGAGAGGCATAGATGGAGCCGTTAACACTGCTCGTTGCGATGCTGGTTGTATTGCCTGCTGCTATGGGTGTGCCGCCGCTTGCCGTATTGAACCAGAAAACGGTGCCGTCGCCTGTGCCGGTCAGGGTATAGCTAGCTTGACCGCCGCAGCGGGTAGCCACCACCTGCGGTGCGGTTGTGTTGCCTCCCACACCATACGTTTTGGTCAAGGTGTTATTTTCTGGTACGGCATCATTGGCAGTGCCTGCCGAAGCAATCAGTTCGTAAGTGGCCCCCGCTTCCGTCTGAAAGTCAGCTGTCAGCAGCAACTCGTCGGATTCAAAGGATTTTAAGGTTTTGGTATAAACAGCTGTCAGGGTAGCTACTTTGGCGCCACTCCGGTATACCTCCAGTGTAACAGGTATACCTTTTTGATCGCGTAGTCCGTTGTTACGCAACGTCACCAGGAACTGCTGGGTAATGCCCGCGCAAAGCGAAGCTCCAACCGGCGTTACATGCTGTAGTACGATGTCCGAAGAGGGTCTTGCTACCTGAACGATGTAGTCCTGCGTTTCGCCGCGGGTATAGGAGCCACAGGGGCTTATACGCGCCGGGTCCGATGTTTCGACCAGTACAATACGAAGTCGGGTGATGTGGCCGGGCTGTATAAACGAAGGCGCGGAGATGCTGGCATCGAACAGGCCAACCCCGTTTATGACAGCCGAAGCAGCTGCCTCTTCGCCTTCGTCTTCAAAACTGCCGTTGCCGTTCCAGTCCACGTATACCTTCGCCGCCTTGCTGGCATTGGCGCCACAAGTGCCCAACTCAAACGATACCACTTTGGTCTGGCCCGGTTCAAAGGTCAGCAGCATTTCGTCTTGCAGGCGGTAGGTGGCACAACCCTCAAAAGGTGTCGTGATGCCGTCGAATGTGATTTTGGTGATGCGTGAACCAGCCTCGGAAGTAGGCGCGCTCGCACAGTAGGCGGTGCCGCCCGCACCGCTCACCAACAGGGAATACTCCTGTGGCCCTTTCTGGAGCGTACGTTTATGCGATACGGTAATGGTGTAGGTCTCGCCAGGTGTAGGGTTCGGAATAAGCACCTGCTCTACGTTATCCACCACGTTGTCGCCGCGAGTGGCAGGCTGGTCGGGTGCATTCGGGTTCAGTATCCAGGGCATAATCGTTTTGCCGCGGTTCGTGATGCGCACATCCAGGTCATTGACCAGGCGGGGGCTGCGGTTGTTCAGGGCACTTGCCGTCGCGAGGACGGCTCCTTCCGGATCGGTCCAGGAAATGGTAGCCACCAGCGGCCCCGCACCGGATGCCACCACCTCAAAGGTATAGGTTTTGCCTTGCTCCAGACTGCGCTCCTGCATCAGGTGTGTGCCCTGGGTGTTGCTGATCATGGTCGCGGCGCGACTGGCGTTCAAAAGTCCCCAGCCATGCACATAGTCAGGGCCGGGGGCGTTGCCCGCCTCGTCAGCCGTGTGAATGGCCAGGCCCTTGAGCGTAGCGGCACGCATAAACTGCCCGTTGCGCAAATTGGCATAGTGCTCCTGTAGCAGCAACAGGGAACCCGAAATATTGGGGGCCGCCATGGAGGTGCCGCTCAACACTTTGTAAGAATTGTCGCTGGCGCTGGTCGTAGAGAGTACTTTCTCTCCGCCACCTACCAGGTCAGGCTTGATGCGGCCATCGTCGGTAGGGCCAAAGCTGCTAAAACCTGTAACCTTAACATCAGACGGTTGGTTGTAGCCACCCGGTATGTTGTTCACGGCGCCCACTGTCAGTATGTTTTTGGCGGAGCCGTACGTGGCGATGCCATCATAGCCGTCGTTGCTGCTGATGTTATTGGGGCGCTTTGCCACCAGCGTGAAGTTGCCGTTGGAGTTGCGCTGCATATAAGGCTTCCCCACCTCAGGCCCTGTTTCATTCCGGTTGTTGCCGCCTGATTTTACGATCAGGAAGTAAGGCGCATTGTAGGCAATGCGGTCCCAGCTGACAGAGGTTTCGTCGTAGTAGCCGAACTTGTAGTCTTCCGTCTCGCTCACCTGGGTGGCGCCCCACCATTCCCAGTACGGATCCTCGTCGGTGCCCTTGCGCTCGCTGTTGTAGCGCCAGCCGGCAATGGTGCCGTACGAGTGGTTCGAAACCAGCATATTGGCCTGCGCGGCTTCCGCCATCTCGGCAGCGTTGTTGTTGAAGTCGTAGGCGTGGAGCTTCTTCACCCCATGGGCCATTCCTTTGGCCATCCCGCTCAGTCCGCTGGCGATGAGCGTGCCGGCCACGTGGGTCGCATGGTCATTCAGCTTGGTGGCTTTGTCCTTCTGCTCTACCCGGCCACGCAGCTCCACATGCGATTCGCGTACCAGCCCGCCGTCCCAGATGCCCATTTTGTCGGTTACGCTGGCGCTTGCCCCGCTCAGGTTGAGACCCAGTTTGCCGCCTGCCCAAAGCTGGTCCGTGCCGGTGGTAATGGCCGACGCGTTGTTGTAGGTGATGTAGTAGACCGGCATGCCCAGCGCATCGAGGCGTTGCAGCGAAATATGCGTGCCGTCTTGGTAGGTCTTTTCGATTTCCCAGCCATTTTGTTTGGCAAGCGCGATGGCCTCCGCACGTTTTGCCCGGTAGTTTTTGTCCTCGGCTGCCGCAATGCGGCCCAGTTCCTTCACATTTGCGCGCACGGGCAACGAGGCATTCTGCTGCGCGAAGCTAACAGAAGTCGTCGCGAGTGCCGCAGCCATCAGCCAAAGGCTCAATCCTCTCATAAAGTAGTTTAGGTAGAAGTTTAGAACCACCAATATAACTAAAAGTGCCCGAACCCCAAACTGGTTCAGAATGAATGCGATAATTGGCTAAACATTGACCTGGAACGCAGTCTATACCTGATGTGGATGCAGGTCATTTACGAAAAAAGCGCCCTGCACTTTTAGTACAGGACGCTCTCAATTTCAGGTTACTTGTCTGATTATTTTCGGAGGTAGTTTGCGAAATCCTTGGCAAAATATGAGAGGATGATGTCGGCGCCGGCACGCTTGATGCTCAGCAAACTTTCCAGCATGGCCTTTTCGCCATCAATCCAGCCTTTGAGGCCGGCGGCTTTCACCATCGCGTACTCCCCGCTCACGTTGTAGGCGGCTATCGGCAGGTGCGAGTTGTCACGCAGCAGCTTGATGATGTCCAGGTAGGCCAGGGCGGGTTTTACCATGAGGTAATCGGCTCCTTCTTCAGTATCCAGGGCAGCTTCGATCAGGGCTTCGCGGCTGTTGGCTGGGTTCATCTGGTAGGTTTTTTTGTCGCCCATTTTCGGGGCGGAGTCCAGGGCGTCGCGGAATGGACCGTAGAAGGCACTCGCATACTTGGCGGTATAGCTCATGATGCCCACCTTGTGAAAGCCGTTCTCGTCGAGCACGCGGCGGATGTGCCCTACACGACCGTCCATCATATCCGAAGGGCCCACAATGTCGGCGCCGGCCTGTGCCTGCGTGAGCGCCATTTGGCCCAGTACCTCCAGCGTCTCGTCGTTCACGATCTCACCGTTTATCACAATGCCGTCGTGCCCGTCGGAGCTGTAAGGGTCCATCGCCACGTCGGTCATCAGCACCACGTCCGGGAAGTTTTTCTTGATCTCGCGGATGGCTCTCGGAAACAGACCGTCCGGGTTGGCGCTCTCCCTGGCGTACTTGTCTTTCAGGTTTTCGGGGATGCTCGGGAAAGGGGCGAAGGCTTTGATGCCCAGGTCCACGCAGGAGGCCACCTCGTCAAGCAGGGTGTCCACGGAGTAGCGGTTAATGCCGGGCATGGAGGCTACTTCCACCTTTTGGCTCTGGCCCTCGATGATAAAAAGCGGGAAAATGAAGTCGTTCAGCTCTAAGGCAGTTTCCTGCACCATGCTGCGGATGACTTCGTTATAGCGGTTTCGTCTTGGTCTTTTCGTGATCATAGTATAGCCCTTGCTCTAAAATGCTTCAACATAAGTATGTCGCAAAGGTACGGCTTATGCGGACCAAAGCGAAGTGATACTTCAGAAATTGGCAGGGGGCTATACCTGGATTGATTTGATGCTATACCTGTTTTGCGGAGGTTTCCTTACAGGTTGGCTTCGTTGTCAAAAGCATCGTCGTTAAACCCCTCCAGCAGCCTTTGGGCTTCTTCTTCGTCCTGTCCGGAGATGATCAGCTTCACCGGATTAAATCCGCCTGAGCTCACCTGCCACGGTGCAATGCTGCCCATGTGCTCGTTTTGCATGAACACGTAAATGCTGTGGTTCTCGAGCATGTTTTTGATAACGGCCGCGCGGTGGAAGTCGCCGGAAAAGATTACTACTGGTTTGGTTTGTTCAGATTGGGCCATGTTTTCAAAACTGTTGCTCTCTAAAGCTAGCGAATTTCAGGCAGATTTTTTTACCTGATAGGTATAAAAAAAGGCGAAGCCACTACAGCTTCGCCTTTCCTGTGTTTCAGGTATACCTTAGAAGTTCATGATCACTCTTTCAATGATATCACAGCACTCGTGCAGCTGCTCCTCGGTCATTACCAAAGGCGGAGCGAAACGAATGATGTCGCCGTGGGTTGGCTTTGCCAGCAGGCCGTTCTCCTTCAGCTCCACGCACACATCCCAGGCAGTGCGGCCATCAGCGGCCGGTTTGATCACGATGGCATTAAGCAAGCCCCGCCCTCTTACCAGTGTGACCACTTCCGGGCGCTTAGCTTTGATTTGGTTCATGCGGTCGCGGAAAACCTCTCCCAGCCTGTAGGCATTCTCCACCAGGTTTTCATCTTTGATTACCTCCAAAGCGGCAATGGCTACCGTGGCAGCCAACGGGTTGCCACCGAAGGTAGAACCGTGTTCGCCCGGCTGGATGCAGAGCATGATGTCATCATCGGCCAGCACGCAGGACACGGGCAGCACGCCACCCGACAGGGCCTTGCCCAGGATCAGGATGTCGGCTTTTACGTCGTCGTAGTAAGTAGCCAGCAGCTTGCCGGTGCGGGCTATACCTGTCTGGATCTCGTCGGCCATCAGCAGCACATTGTACTCCTTGCAAAGCGCGTGCGCCTTGGACAGGTAACCGTCATGCGGTACTACCACACCAGCCTCTCCTTGTATAGGCTCCACCAGGAAACCGCACACATTCGGGTTTTCTTTCAGGGCTGTTTCCAGTGCCTCCAGGTCATCATAAGGAATCACTTTGAAGCCCGGCATATACGGCCCGAAGCCTTTGGTGGAGTCCGGGTCGGTAGAGAAAGAGATGATACCTGTGGTGCGTCCGTGGAAGTTGCGCTCTACCACAATGATCTCGGCGTTGTGCGGGGCAATGCCCTTTTTGAGGTAACCCCACTTGCGGGCCAGTTTGATGGCAGTCTCCACGGCCTCGGCGCCCGAGTTCATGTAAAGCGCCTTATCGTAGCCAAACAGCTCGCAGATGTACTTCTCGGCTATACCCAGTTTGTCGTTGTAAAAAGCGCGGGAAGTGAGCGTAAGTTGCTTTGCCTGCTCGATCAGGGCGTTGATGATGTGCGGGTGGCAATGGCCCTGGTTCACGGCACTGTAGGCCGACAGGAAATCGTAATAGCGTTTGCCTTCCACATCCCACAGGTATACGCCCTCGCCTTTGTTCAGCACCACCGGCAGCGGGTGGTAGTTGTGGGCGCCGTATTTTTCTTCGGTTTCGATTGCCTGCTGGCTGGAAGTAATGGATAGCGTGCTCATAGTTTATGTGTTAAAAAGCGGTTGTCTGAAACTTAGGGGCAGAGCTGCGCCACAGGCTGCAACTCCGAACCTATATTTACAGGGATTCTGATGAATTGTTGTAAATATAGTGAAAACAGCCTGAATTATACCTTTACCCGGAAATCAGGACCAAGCGCCCACTGCCTGTCCCTTCAGGCACTGCCTGAACACGGCATAAAAGCCCTCCGGGTCATACTCAGCGTAAATGTTGGTCATGATGCCGAGCTGGTTGTCATCGGTCCGGAAGCCGTATACCTCCTCCTGGCCACTCTGCGCGGAGGGCAAAGGCACGACATGCCGCTCGAGCAACGTAAGCTGGGTAGGAGAGATGGCCTTGCTCAGTTCCGAGCAGTATACCTGCTGGTGCTGTATGCTGAAGGTGTTCACGAAGCCGCGGGCGCGCATGACGGACACAACCTCACTCAAATTGTTAAAACGTGACATAGGCTATATGATTTAGGTGTCGAATGCGCGGCAAGGAACAATATATTGTTTAACGAATATGGTGTGGAAGGGAGAGAGGAGAGGGCAAATATTTGGTGAACGTCCTGAATTTGACGATATTTGCCCTTTAAAAAGAAGTATAGCCGTGAGCGATCTGAAAGAAGGAGAGGATTTTTACTTTGAGCGGGGACTGATGGTGCTGACGGCCAAGTACCTGCTCAAGCGTGGCTATTGCTGCAAAAACGCCTGTCGCAACTGCCCCTATGGCTTCACCAAAAAGAGAAAAGAAGCCGAAGAGAAAGGCCCCGGCAAGGTATAGACGACACAATTAAAAGGCCTTTGTGGCTGTTTTAGAGCATGTTTAGTTAAAATTATCTGACATGCCTTTGACATTGTGTATCTTTTTATAGATATTTGCACCCCTATTGAAATAATTTAGAAGAAAATACAAGATGGCACGAGTTTGCGATTTAACCGGAAAGAGAGTACAAGTAGGAAATAACGTTTCTCACGCTAACAATAAGACAAAGCGTAAGTTCTATCCGAACCTTCAGAAGAAGCGTTTCTACATCCCTGAGGAAGATGCTTGGGTAACCCTTAAAGTTTCTACTTCAGCATTGAGAACAATCAACAAAAACGGTATTTCTGCCGTTCTGAAGAAAGCAGTAGAGCAAGGCTTCATTATGTACTAATGGCAGCCTTCCGGCTGTGTGCACTGTTATGCTGGCTGTCTTTTACGGCAGTAGCGCAACCGCATGCAGGCTCGGGAAAGCCATCTGATACTTTAGATAAAGAGTTTCACCGGCAACGGAGAGAGGTACTGCGGCAACAGCTGCCCCCTCGCTCCGTTGCCGTTCTTTTTGCCAGTCCCGTGCGCAACCGCGCCAATGATGTGGACTACTACTATCATCCTGATCCCGATTTCTATTACCTGACCGGGTATACCGAGCCGAACGCGGTGCTGCTGCTTTTCCAGAGTCCACAAAACGTGGGCGGCAAGCAAGTACAGGAGGTGCTGTTCGTGCAACCCAACGACGAAATGCAGGAACTCTGGAATGGTAGCAGGTTAGGGGTAAAGGGAGCGGAAAAAGAACTAGGCATCACCACGCTCGCGAACACCGACTTTGCCTCCTTCAAGCTTGATACTGCCAGTCTGCAACAGATCCTGATCAAAAGCCTGCCGCACGATGTGCGCGACGATGCTGCTGATGAAGCTGATTTGTACAGTTTGCTTAGCCAGTTCAAAACCAAGGTAAAATACCCGGCCAATTTCAGCGCGACCCGCAGCATGCTCTATGGCATTGTGCGGGAGCACGGACTGGGGCAGGCAGAAGGTGTCTCCGTTTACATTCAGGAGGCTATGCAGCGGGAGCCAGCGTTGAAAAACGATAAAGCACTTCAGGGCTATTTGCAGGCTAAAGACACGCGCGCCCGCACCAAAGCCGTGGCTGCTATACCTAACCAAAAACTCGATGCTTTCACGCTCGACCAAATGTTGGACGGTATGCGGGAAGTAAAAACCGAGGCGGAGATCAACCTGCTTCGCAAAGCGGCAGGTATGTCGGGCATTGGGCAGATCGAGGTGATGAAAGCCATGAAGCCGGGCATGTCCGAAATGGAGGTGCAGGGCATACACGAGTTTGTGTTCAAGAAATACGGCGCGCAGCACGTGGGCTACCCCAGCATCGTGGGGGCCGGCAACAATGGCTGTGTGCTCCACTATATCGCCAGCGCCAAGCCGGCCATACCTGGCCAGGAACTGGTGCTGATGGATGTAGGGGCGGAGTACCTGGGCTATACCGCCGACGTAACGCGTACCATACCGGCCAACGGCAGGTTCACGAAAGAGCAGCGGGCTATCTATGAACTGGTGCTGAAGGCACAGGAGGCGGGTTTCCAGCAATGCAAAGTGGGCAATGCTTTTAACGCGCCGCATCAGGCGGCCGAAGCCGTAATTGCCGAGGGGCTGGTAAAGTTGGGTGTTATCAAGAAAAGAGAAGAAGTGCAGCGCTATTTTCCGCACGGCACTTCGCATTATCTGGGCCTCGATGTGCACGACCGTGGCAGCTTCGGACCCTTTCAGGCCAACACGGTCATCACCGTGGAGCCGGGCATTTACATACCTGAGGGCAGCCCTTGTGATAAAAAGTGGTGGGGCATAGGTGTGCGCATCGAAGACGATATCCTGATCACCGAAAAGGGCTGGGAGAACCTGTCCAAACTGGCGCCCCGCACGGTAGCCGAAATAGAGAAGACCATGGCCCAGCCGAGTGCGCTGGACGACTTTAAGCTGCCCGTTTTAGAAAAATAACAGCTGCTGTTCTTTTTATATATTGCGTTCCTGATCAGGTAAACACTATGGATGCAAACTTTCAAGAATCAGCGCTTTACTGGGTTATTGGTGCCTTGCTCGTTATGCAGCTGTACATCGTGTGGGACATCTACCGAAAAGACTTTCGGAGCGAGTGGAACAGAACGCTCTTTCTGGCAATTGTAATGTTGATTCCTGTGGTAGGAATGCTGCTGTATGTACTTTTCTCCCACAGATTTCTGAAAGAATACGACGCGTAGACAGGTATAAAATGCAGCTGTAGGGGGCTTGAAAAAGCTTCTTTAGAAAAATTGATACTTTGTTTGTAATTAGAGATTTAAGCTTGTATATTTGCAGTCCTAAATAAAAATTTACTGTTGAGATGGCTAAAAAAGCAAAAGGTAATAGAATCCAGGTAATTATGGAGTGCACAGAGCATAAAGCGACTGGCATGCCTGGAACTTCAAGGTACATCACTACCAAAAACAGAAAGAATACGGCTGAGCGCTTAGAGCTTAAGAAGTATAACCCTGTGTTGAAAAAAGTAACTGTACATAAAGAAATTAAATAACCATGGCTAAGAAGGTAGTTGCAACCCTAAAAACCGCTACAGGTAAAGATTGGGCGAAAGTGATCAAAGCCGTTAAGTCTCCAAAAACTGGTGCTTACAGCTTTAAAGAAGAGATGGTGCCTGTTGACAAAGTGCAGGAGTTCATTAAGAAGTAATTAAGCCTACTCTACTTATACATAGATAGAATACATGAAGAAGTCCCTTTACCGGGACTTTTTTAGTATATTACCGTATCACACCGAGATAGTCTTCACCCTACAAAACACGCAGATGGGAATTTTTGACTTTTTCAGCAAAGAGCAGAAGAAAGAATCGCTCGATAAAGGCCTCGAGAAAACCAAAACCAGCTTTTTCGGGCAATTGAGCAAAGCAGTCGTTGGCAAATCCACGGTAGACGTGGAGGTGCTCGACGAACTGGAGGAGATTCTGGTGCATGCGGATGTTGGGGTAGAGACGACGGTGAAGATCATCGACCGCATTGAGAAGCGCGTGGCCCGCGACAAGTACGTGAGCACAGGCGAACTCGATAGAATCCTGCGGGAGGAGATTGCTGCCATGCTCGAAGAGAACCGTGCCGGCGACGGCGCCAACTTCGACCTGCCGGCAGGCATTAAGCCTTACGTGATTATGGTGGTAGGTGTGAACGGTGTGGGGAAGACCACGACCATCGGTAAACTGGCCTCGCAATTCCACAAGGCCGGCAAGAAAGTCGTGCTGGGTGCTGCCGATACCTTCCGTGCCGCTGCCGTGGACCAGCTCATCATCTGGGGTGAGCGCGTGGGCGTACCGGTGATATCGCATGGCATGAACACTGATCCGGCCTCTGTAGCCTATGATGCCGTAAAGAAAGGGGTGGAGATAGGAGCTGATGTCGTGATCATCGACACGGCCGGCCGACTGCACAACAAAGTGGGCCTGATGAACGAGCTCTCGAAGATCAAGCGCGTGATGCAGAAGATCACAGTAGACACCCCGCACGAGGTGTTGCTGGTGCTCGACGGCAGCACAGGCCAGAACGCCCTGCTTCAGGCGCGTGAGTTCACCAAAGCTACCGACGTGACGGCGCTGGCCATCACCAAGCTCGATGGCACAGCCAAAGGCGGTGTGGTGATCGGTATATCGGACGAGTTCAAGATTCCGGTGAAATACATCGGGGTGGGAGAGAAGATCGAAGACCTGCAGTTGTTCGACAAGAACCAGTTCGTGGAGTCGTTCTTCTCCCGCAAATAGATTGTTGCTGTTGCCTGTATGGGAAAATTGCTGCTGATAGGGCTGTCGCTGTTACTGACCGTTTGTAACGGGACCCAAGGTACGTCCGGGCAGGAAAGCGAAGCACAGGAAACGCAGCAGGAACTGAAAGCGCAAGCAGGCCAGCAGATGCAGATCAAACAAGGTATACGGGGGCAGATTCTCTGGGAAGCCGGCAACCAAATGCCATCCCCGGATGCCCCGCCCAGCCAACCACGCGGCGTGGAGCGCACGGTATACATCTACGAGCTGACCAACAGTTCGCAAACCACATCCCAGGACGGTGTTTTCCACACCGCCATCCAAACCAAACTCATCACACAGGTAAAAACAGACGCCAACGGCAACTTTGCGGTTAGTCTGGAGCCCGGCAGGTATAGCCTTTTCACAAAAGAGGAAGACGGCCTGTTCGCCAGCCTTTTCGACGGGGATATGAACATCTTTCCGGTGGAGGTGAAGGAGGGGGAAGTGACAACGGTGGAGTTTGTGGTCAATTACAGGGCTTCTTATTAGCTCTACATGACGGTTATCGGCCGTTTTGCAATATATTTGTAAAAGGATTATCCTTCAGAAAGCAGTCGTTTTGGTCGAAGAGATCAAACGATTTGCAACGCTACTTCTACTACAGCTAAAAACAACCTTACCTACAAAGATTTACTCTTAAATGAAGGGGCACTATGGTTGAAAGCGAAGATAGTATGATGAAGTTGGTGTACGAAGCGGCACCCAACATCCTAAGCGTAAAGTGGTCGGATGAGCTAAGCGTGGAGTCTGCTCAATTTTTCAAATCCATCGTTACACTGTTCGGCATCATACACGAGAAGCAGGTTGCCAACCTGATCGTGGCATCCGGCAGTCCGTCGGGAGGCGTGCTCACCGAAGACATCATCACCCACTTCATCCACAACATTCCCAACACTCCTCTGCGGCGCATCGCCATGCTGGAGTCCCCCGATTACCTCTGGGACTCAAACCTATACCAGGTGATTAAGTTGTTAATAGTCAGCCACCAGCTGCCAATTGCAGTCGAGGTGGTGAAAGACGAAGCAGCTGCCCGGAAATGGTTCACCCAAACGGCGAAAGCTGAAAAAGCGAAGCCGGGTAAGGTATAAGGTATGGCCAGAGATGGCTGAGCGGAGCACTTAAACAGGTATAGCACGGAAAGAACACACCGCCATACCGGAGGCTGTGCTTTTATTAACCAAACATGTTGTACTTTTGCAGTTCATTTGCCCGATCGAACTAATGCGCGGCCGCAATGGTTCTGAATGATCGGGAATTATCGCGCTAATACATAGATAAGTGAAAGTAAGAAGTTTAAAGAAAGACAAGGTAAACGTGATCACGCTGGGTTGTTCTAAGAACCTGGTGGATTCGGAAGTGCTGATGGGGCAGCTGCGTGCCAACGAGTTTGACGTGGCGCACGAGTCTGCAAACGATGATTCGAACATCATCATCGTGAACACCTGCGGCTTTATCGACAATGCCAAGCAGGAGTCTATTGACACCATTCTGCGCTACGCTGAAGCCAAAGAGGCGGGACAGATTGACAAACTATATGTAACCGGCTGTTTATCACAGCGCTACAAAGATTCCCTGGAAGCAGAGATTCCGCAGGTAGACGCCTACTTCGGCACGCTCGAAATGCCACAACTCCTCAAAAAGCTGGAGGCCGACTACAAGCACGAACTTATCGGGGAGCGACTCATCACCACGCCTTCGCACTTCGCTTATTTCAAAATAGCTGAGGGCTGCAACCGCCCCTGCTCTTTCTGTGCTATACCGCTGATGCGTGGCAAGCACGTGGACCGTCCGATAGAGGACCTGGTGAAAGAAGCCAAGCGACTGGCCAGCATGGGCACCAAAGAACTCATCCTGATTGCCCAGGACCTGACTTACTACGGTTTGCAGCACTACGGCGAGCGCAAGCTGGCTGATTTGCTCCGCAACCTGTCGGATGTGGAAGGTATAGACTGGATCCGGATGCAGTACGCCTACCCGTCGCAGTTTCCGATGGAGGTGTTCGACGTGATGAACGAGCGCGAGAACATCTGCAAGTACTTGGATATGCCGCTGCAGCACGTATCGGACAACATGCTCAAATCCATGCGCCGTGGCATCAGCAAGCGCCGCACCATCGAGCTGGTGGACCAGATCCGTCAGCGCGTGCCAGACATTGCGCTGCGCACCACCCTGATTGCCGGCCATCCGGGCGAGACCGACCAGGATTTCCAGGAGCTGTACGATTGGGTAGAAGAAACCCGCTTCGAACGCCTGGGCATTTTTACGTACTCGCACGAGGAAAGCACGCACTCCCATACCTTAGAGGACAATGTGCCGGACGAGGTGAAGCAGGAACGTGCCGACGCCATCATGGAATTGCAGCAAGGTATATCGGTAGAGCTGAACGAGGAGAAAATAGGCAAGACCTACAAAGTGCTGTTTGACCGCAAAGAGAGCGGCTACTTCGTGGGCCGTACCCAGTACGACTCGCCGGAGGTGGACAACGAGGTGCTCGTGCCAGCCGACAACCAGTACGTGCGCTTGGGAGACTTCGCCAACGTGAAGATCACCGACGCATCGGACTTCGACCTGTACGGGGAGGTAGTTCTTTAATGAAGAGTTGAGAGCTAAGGGTTAAAAGTTTAACTCCAGCATAATCCAATAGCAAAGGAAACTTTTTGGGCGCTTCGGCAAACAAGAGGTTTCCTTTTTTGATTCTAATCCGGAATTGCGTATCATAGTGATTCAAACCGAAGTATAGTACAAAACCCGGGCATTCGTATGCGAAAGCCTATCTCTCCCAAATGCGGCACATTAAATTACTTACGACAGATTCGCTCACACTGGAATACAATGCTGTGGAAGATTACATCGCCGCTACCTGGCACGGCACCTTCACCAGCGATGTCATTAAACAAGGCTACGAACGGATCCTGTTTTTTCTGCAGAAAGAGCACTGCCATAAGCTGCTCGACAACCACTTCGACGTGCAGGGCCTATGGGTAGAGCTGACTGATTGGGTCGCTTATGACTGGCATCCGCGGGCAGAGCAGGCGGGCCTGCAATACCACGCTGCCGTTTACTCGCAAGACTACTTCAGCCGGCTCTCCACCGACAGGGCCATAAGTCTTGTGCGCGACGGCATTGCCAAAGGGTTCGAAACGACTGAAAACGCAGAAGGCTGGCTTAACTCGCTGTAAGCTATTTCAACACATACTTGCTAAGTACCTTGTAGGCCTCATTCACATTATCCCCTTTGCGGAATTCCTGTTTGATAGTGGGTGTGGCCTCACCTGTCAGCCAAATCTTCAGCTCGGCGTCAAAGTCCATCATACCGGCACTCTCTTTCGAGAACATCTTGATGCTGGCGTACGGTACACTCTGGTATTCGATCTTGGAGCCCGTCAGACCCTGTTTGTTCACCACGATCAGCCGCTTGTTCGTGAACACGAGCATGTCGCGGATGAGTTTGAACGCCTTTTCAATCTGCTCGTCGTCGAGTAGGATCGGCTGAAACTCTTTGGTGAGTTTTTCGACAGGCACCGCAGAGGCATGGCCCATCAATCCGTTTAGTAATCCCATATGGTTTTGTCTTTGCTAAGTATACGGACTTTGCTTCTTTAGTTTTAATGCTCTCGACTTCGCTCGCGTCCCGCGAGTAGAGTGCTGAGTGGCGTCTCGCCAATTATGGCAGAGGCGCAAAGAATTGTGGAAGCGATAGTTTTAACAATTGCCTGCTACCAGAGTCCGCCGGATGGCTCACACCCGCGGGATGCGAGCGGGGGCATAGTATAGCCTGAGAGCGTAAACGCCGGTTTTGGCCAAGTAGGTATACGCACAAATTTCCGATTCCGTCCGCCTATACCTGTTTTCTGTCGTATCAGCTGTATATCAGGAATAAAAAAACGAACTTTGTGGCGCAACCCAGGCAAAGGCGCCTTGTGATACGCACAAGCGCAACGCCACAAAACAGAGCAGATGGAAGTAACCGATATGAAAATAACGAAGGTCACGTATGCCGCCACAGGCGCCTTCTCCCAGACAATAGCCGATTACCTGTCCCAAAGCGAAAAGCTGCAGGGGTTCTATCACCGCTTCCCAACGCTGGAGGCTTTCGGCGAACAGATCAAGGAGAAGCAATTCACGGAGGCCCAGCGCCATACCTTGTTTCAGGCTTTGCAGGAGCAATATAGCTCGGTGGCGGATATCCACCCCGCTGTGCAGCAAAACCTAGAGCTGTTGCAGCAGCCCAACACCTATACCGTTACCACCGGCCACCAGCTCAATATTTTCACGGGTCCGCTTTACTTTGTGTACAAGATCGTAACGGCCATCAATACCTGTCGTCACCTGAAGGAGCAGTATCCGGATTACAATTTTGTGCCCGTGTACTGGATGGCCACCGAAGACCACGACTTTGCGGAGATCAACCACTTCAACCTGTTCGGCAAGCGCTATACCTGGGAGTCGGAGCAGAAAGGTGCCGTGGGGCGCTTCTCTACATCCGGACTTGACAAAGTGCTGGAAGAACTGCCCGAAGCTTTCCCGGTTTTTGAAGAAGCCTACCGCAACAGCAAAACACTGGCCGACGCGACCCGCGCCATCACACATGCCCTGTTTGGGGAGTATGGCCTGGTGAGCATCGACGGTGACCACCCAGAACTCAAGAAGGCACTTATACCTGTTGTGGAGAAAGAGCTGACGGAGCAACTGTCTAACAAACTGGTAGAGGAAACCAATGCGCAACTGGAACAACTTGGGTATAGGCCGCAGGTGTTTTCACGCGAGATCAACCTGTTTTACCTGCAAGAAGGTATGCGTGAGCGCATCGTGCAGGAAGGCGACCGGTATAAGGTCCTTAACACCGACCTCAGCTTCACGCAGCAGGAAATCCTGCAGGAGGCGCAGCAGCACCCGGAGCGCTTTAGCCCGAACGTGATTTTGCGCCCGCTGTATGAAGAAATGGTGCTGCCGAACCTGGCCTACATTGGCGGTGGTGCCGAAGTAGCCTACTGGTTCCAGCTTTGTCAGGTGTTTAAGGCCCATCAGGTAACTTTCCCGATCATCATGCTGCGCAACTCCGCGCTGTACATCAGCAAGCCGAATGCCACCCGTCTGCACAAACTGGGCCTGCAGCCGCTCGATCTGTTTCAGGATTACCAGGAACTCAAAAAGAAGCTCTCGTCGCAGCTGCACGAAGCGGATATTGACTTAGCTGCGCAGCGGGAGGCCGTGGCACAGGCTTTTAAGCAGGTAGAGGAATTGGCGGCAGGTATAGATCCAACCCTGGTGAAAGCCGTAGCGGCCGAGCAGCAGAAAGCCCATAACACTCTGCAGATGCTTGAGAAGAAACTCTCCAAAGCCCGCGACAGCAAGCACGAGCAGACCTTTAAGCAACTCGAGAACCTGAAGGACAGACTCTTCCCGAACGGCAGCCTGCAGGAGCGCCAGGATAACCTGCTCTCGTACCAGACCAATCACCCGAACTTTATACCTGCGCTGGTAGAGGCCTTTGACCCACTGGAGTTTAAATTCACGATACTGGAGGAGGAATAATGCAAAAGGCTGAGCTGCGAAAGACCATGCTGCAACGTCGCCGGGCCCTGTCCGTCGACGAGGTGGCCGTGCGGAGCGAGCGCATCGCCGATTTGTTTTTCCAGCACTTCCCGCTTCAGGCAGGGCAGACGGTGCACGTGTTTCTGCCCATCATCAAAAACAACGAGGTGAACACCTGGGCCATCATTGAGCGGCTGCGGCTGGAATACCCCGCCGTGCAGGTAGTGGTGCCTGTGACCGATGCCGCCCAAAATGTGCTCACCCATCATCACTTAACAGAAGAGTCGGTGCTGGTGGAGAATGCCTGGGGTATACCGGAGCCGAAAGACGCGCAGATCGTGCATGCCAACAAGGTGGATCTTGTGCTGATTCCTTTGCTGGCTTTTGACAGGCAGGGCCATCGGGTAGGGTATGGCAAGGGTTTCTACGACCGTTTTCTGGCTGACTGCCGGCCTGATGTAGTGAAGGTAGGGCTGTCGTTGGAGCCGCCTGTGGAGCGCATTGCCGACCCCAACGTGTACGACGTGCCACTCGATTATGCCATTACCCCCGAAGGCGTCTGGCCCGAGGCTATACCTTAATCATCTTCTTCCTGCGCTTCTTCTTTGCCCTCTTCTATGGTTTCGGCGGCCTCCTCTGCCGTGTCCTCATCGGGCTGCGGCTCTTTTTGCTCATACTTGTTCGCAGGCGCAAAGCTTAAGGTGGCCATCATCGGGAAGTGATCGGAGTTGATGTCCGGCAGACGTTCCAGTTTCACCAGCTTGAAGTGGTCCGAGTGAAAGACATGATCCAGGGGCCATCGCAGTAACTTATAGTTGGCGTTGAATGTGTTGTAAAAACCACGGCCTATACGCGGGTCCGGCAGGCCGCTCACTTCCTGGAACAAGAGGGTGGTCTTCGACCAGGCCACATCGTTGAAATCCCCAGCCACAATCACGGGGTAGTCTGAGCGCTTCACTTCTTTACCAACCAGCACGATCTCCGCATCACGCTTTTTGGAGTCATCATCTTCTGTGGGAACGGGCGGCTTGGGATGAACGGCGTGCAGTTCCACCCATACGCCGTTTCGCAGTTGCACATAGGTTTTAATGGAAGGAATTTCTTTGTCGAGCAAATGTTGGATGCGTGTCTGGCGCAGGGGCAGCTTGCTGTACAGGTGCATGCCGTAGGTGTTCGACAGGGGGATGGTGACACGCTCCGGGAAGGCGTCGGTGGCAGGGCGCAGGGCTTCCTGCCAAATGCTATCCGTTTCCAGCGTGAGCAGCAGATCGGGGTTGCGTTCCTGTATCAGGTTGATAAGCAACTGATGCTCCACGTTGTTCTGATACACATTGGAAACCATAATGCTGAGCTGTCCGCCCGCGGGGGCATCGGCAGGCGCCTGCTTCACCTCTACAGGGGAGAGGAAGGTATAGGGATAAATATTCACGGCCTCGTACGCAAGAGAGACGACCAGCCCCATCAGTAAGATTCTGTCTAAGCCAAGGCGCCACAGGCGCATGCCCAGGAAAAAGAGCAGCGTCAGGGCGGCCATAACAAATATCTGGGCTCTGGGATAGTCAAAGATGCGGATATACCAGTCCTTAAAAGGCAGTAGCGGCACAAAGGTCGCTATGATGAGTATGGTAGCCACAGTTCTCAGCGCAATGACTGCAGCGTTTTTCATAGTTTTTCGGGGTGCGTTTGGCAGGGCTTGGTTTGGAGAGATGGTTTTTCTATATAGTTGGTTTGCAGTATTACGCAAGCTCCACGCAGATGTTAGGTGATTTAGCCGGACGAGACTGGGCTGTCAACAAAAAGCCCCGCTGCATACCTGCAACGGGGCTTTGAGAAGGGAACGCTAACAGCGTTTATTTCTTTTTGCCATTTAGCGCCTGGCGGAGTTGCGCAACTGGGCCAAATTCAGCCTGCTCAATTGTTTTGCCGCCGAGGTAAATTTTGCGCAGCTGCACTTCAACAGGTGCCATGGTGCGGGTCATATCCGAGCTCACCACCTTCGTGTAAAATTCACGGGCCTCTACCACTGCACCGCGCTCAAACTGATGTCTTGACTCGTTCTTGTTAACGGGCAGGCCAGGGATCACCTGGTAAGTCGTGCACACAACCTCGTACTTTGCCTTGAATGGGGTTACCAAAGGCTTCACTACTTTCTGTAATAATTTCTTCATTTTGCTTCCTGTTGATTTGCTTTCATTGCTCTAAGACAATGCAAAATAAGACTTAATTCCAGAAATAAAACAATTTTTGTAACAGCGCCTGAAAAAAAATAAGCTGAGGGAGACTGTAAGGTGCTGTTTTATACTTTGTTAAGATAAAACTATGCGATAGGGGTCTAAAAATAAGCGTCTTGGGATAAATCAAAGGTATGCAGCATGCCCGCTATACCCTGGTAGCATACTGTTCAGGCTACTATAACACAGCCTGCAACTTGCTGATATACTATTTGTTAGCCTGTTCGAGCGTGTCAGGTCTGACTTCCGTTTTTTGCAGCAGGCGCTCTATATCCGGTGTTATTTTCTCGGGTTTGGTTATCGGGGCGTAGCGTTTTACCGGCTTGCCGTTGGCGTCGATCAGAAATTTAGTGAAGTTCCATTTCACACGGCTGCCCAGCAATCCACCCAGTTCTGACTTCAGGTATTGAAACACCGGATGGGCATTGCTACCGTTTACGTCCACTTTCTCCATCATCGGAAAGCTCACGCCGTAATTGATCAGACAGCCCTGTTCTATTTCTTCCTTACCGCCCGGCTCCTGGTTGCCAAACTGGTTGCAGGGGAAGCCAAGAATTACCAGGCCTTCGTCTTTGTACTGCTTATACAGGTTTTCAAGACCTTCGTACTGAGGCGTGAAACCGCAGTGGCTGGCTGTGTTCACAACCAACACTACTTTCCCCTTAAAGTCTTCCATGTTCACTTCCTTGCCCTGCAAAGAAGTAGCCGATAGGTGATAGAATTCGCTGTTTTTGTGGGATGTGCTCATGTATTCGTTTGTAAGGTATATCCTATACCTCAACCGAAATTCTTTCAAAAGGTTTTACTCCACAGGTCGGAGGCCGCGCGTCATTTCACGCTTGCCCGGAGGGCCTGGCAGGGCTTCTACTTCGTAGCCGGCCGCTTTGAGGCTGCGCTTAAACGAACCCTTTGCACAGTAGGTAACCAGTACACCGCCGGGGCGGGTAGCCTGGAACAGCTTGGCAAACATCTCGTCAGACCACAGTTCGGGCTGCTTTTCGGGAGCGAAGGCATCGAAGTAGATCAGGTCGTAGTAAGCGCGCGGCGGTACGAACTCTTCGAGCGTTTCGTGTATTTTTTGCAGCGTAAAGTAAGGGATCACATCGACTGGCTCGTTCCAGGGGGCCTGGTGCAGGTTCAGAAACGCGTCGTGCAGCTCCGGGTTCAGAATTACTTTGTCGAACTGCAGTTGCTCCACCACCTTCATTTCCAGAGGAAACTTCTCCAGCGTATCGTATTGGATAAAGGCTTTTTGGGCCAGCGCAAAAGGGTAAGTGAGGATGGCGTTGAGGCCGGTGCCAAATCCCACTTCCAGTATCTTGATGTCCTTGCGAAGATTAAGCACATGCTCCAGGCCGTGCTTAATGAAGACATGCTGCGACTCCTGCAAAGCGCCATGCACCGAGTGGTAGTGCTCGTTCAGTTCGGGCACGTACAGGGTGTTGGAGCCGTCTTTGGTCTGCCTGATTTCGAGATGCATGATTATTTAATTAACTTACAAATGTAAGCAATGGTTGGAGAATAATGAGGAATGAATAGTTAAGAATGAATAATGATTAATGAGGAATGAATAATCGGGAATGACTATTGAGGAATGATGAACGTGCTACACCGCCCCGTGGCTTAACTTTCTAACTCTACCCATACGCAGCTTGATTCGGACCTTCTCGTCCGAATTTTGATATACTTAGGACTTCTGCATCCGCTTGTACGAAGTACACGGGGATGTGGACATCCCCAACAGCTTGCTTCGGGACATGGATGTCCCGAAGAGCATCTTGTTACTGTACGGGCAGGTCGCGACCTATCCAATCGTACATCACTAACCATTCAACAATTCAACCATCAACAATTTAACAATTCAAAAATGCCCCGCATCAAAGTAGCAATACCTGCACACGTGTCTTTCGAGGCCGCTATACCTGTCCGCATCACCGACCTCAACTACGGTGCCCACCTGGGCAACGACGCCCTGCTCTCCATTCTGCATGAGGCGCGCTTGCAACTGCTCAAACACTTTGGCTATACCGAGCTGGATCTGGGCGGCGCCAGCCTGATCATGGCCGACGTGGCCATCGAGTACAAGGGCGAAGGTTTCTACGGCGATGTGCTGACGCTGCGGCTGGCTTTCGACGATGTTCACAAGTATGGCTTCGATATTACCTACCACGTACTCAACCAAAATGGCAAGGAAGTAGCCCGCGCCAAAACCGGTATGCTGTGCTTTAATTACCAGGAAAGAAAATTAATGGCCCTGCCCGACGAAGTAAAAGCCCGGATTGAAACTAAAGCCTGAGTATTTTTGTAATTTTGTGGTATGAATTTGATTGCAGATATCCCCGTATTAACTAAAAAAGACATCCGGAAGCTGTCGCTCGACGACTTAAAGGCCTGGCTCGTGGAGCAGGGCGAGAAAGCGTTCCGTGCCAAGCAGGTCTATGAGTGGATCTGGAAGCACTCGGCGCAATCGTTTGAGGAGATGAACAACGTGAGCCTGGCCCTGCGCGAAAAGCTGGACCAGCACTTTGCCATTAATGCGGTAGTGGTGGCCACCAAGCAGATCAGCAACGACGGCACCATCAAATCTGCTTTCAAACTGCACGACAACAACATTGTGGAGGGTGTGCTCATACCGCACGAAGAGCGTAAGACTGCCTGCGTGAGTAGCCAGGTAGGTTGCTCGCTTACCTGCAAATTCTGCGCCACCGGTTACATGGACCGCGTGCGCAACCTCGATGCCGCTGAGATCTACGATCAAGTGGTGCGCATCAACGAGCAGAGTCTGCAGCAATACGGCCAGCCGCTTTCCAACATCGTGTACATGGGCATGGGCGAGCCGATGCTCAACTACGCCAACGTCATGAAGAGCATCGAGCGCATCACGGCGCACGACGGCCTGGGTATGGCCGCACGCCGCATTACGGTGAGCACGGCAGGCATAGCGAAGATGATCAAGAAGATGGCCGATGATGGTGTGAAAGCCAACTTGGCCCTGTCGCTGCACGCCGCCAATGACGAGAAGCGCAACCAGATCATGCCGATCAACGAGACCAACTCACTCGAGGCGCTGACGGATGCTTTGAAGCACTTCCATGAGGTGACGGGCCGCAAAGTGACCTACGAGTACATCGTGTTCCAGAACTTCAACGACACCCTGCAGGATGCCGAAGAGCTGTACCGTTTCTCTAAGGTGATCCCTTGCAAGATCAACCTGATCGAGTACAACCCGATCGAGAACGCTGACTTTAAAAACACCGACGAAGACCGCTGGCAGAACTTCATCTATTACCTCGCCGACCGTGGCGTGCAGGTGAATGTGCGCCGTAGCCGTGGCAAAGACATCGACGCTGCCTGCGGACAACTCGCCGTAAAGGAGAAACAGCCCGCTTAAGGTATACCTAACATAAATACAAAAGGCCCCTGCTATACCTGTAGCAGGGGCCTTTTGCTATACCTGGGTGTGCGATCAACTGGCTTTGTTGAACCTGCCTTCCGGCCTTGGTCTGCCGCTGGAGATGTCGTGTGGGTTGTCAGTGATTTCCTGCTCCCGGAACAGCACCGCATGTGCCTTGGGTCGTATTTCCTGGCCAAACTCAGCGGCATACTGCTGGGTGAACTCCGCCCCGAACAGCACGATGAGCGACGAGTAATAGATCCATACCAGAATCACGATGATGGAGCCGGCTGCCCCGTAAGCCGAACCCGGATCACTGGTACTGATAAACCAGCTGATCAGGAATTTGCCAATGGTGAACAGCAGTGCCGTGATCAAAGCGCCCACCCACACGTCTTTCCATTTGATATAAGCATCGGGCAGGTATTTGAAAATAAGTGAAAACAGGGCCGTGATGATGGCAACCGACAGAATAAAGTCCATGGCCTTGATGAGGAAGTACAGCACGTCAGGCGAGATAAACTGCAGGTAGTTGTCGAAGATGGTCCGGAGATAATCGCTCAGAATGGAGATAACCGCACTCAGCAGAAGCGACACCAGCATCAGCAGGGCGATGCTCAGCACGATGCCAAACGAGAACATGCGCACTTTCAGCATCTTCACAATGCCGTTTGTGGGCTTTGGTTTCACGTTCCACACCCTGTTCAGCGACTCCTGCAGCGTAGCAAAAAACGTAGTGGACGCAAAAATCAGCGTTCCTATACCTACCCAGAACGCGATACCACCTCCCTCGCTCAAAGCCGCATTCTGCACAATGGTCTCAATAGACTCAGCTGCGCTAGGGCCGATCGCCCCTGAAATCTGGCTGGAAAGCTCACCGGAAACGGCCTTTTCTCCAAAAAAGAACCCGGCCGCCTGTATGATGATGACCAGCAACGGAGGTATTGAGAAAATAGCGTTGAAGGCCAGTGCCGCCGCGAGCATCAGGGAGCCGTTGTCCAGAAACCCGTTGAAGGTATTCTTTGTGATGGGGAATATAATGCCGGTTATAGATTTCGTCATATCGCTTGTCTGTATCAGAATAGCTTTTTGATACGGCAGCGATAAATGTTAGGTTGGAAATGCTGGAGCTTATCGATGGTGGCCGTGAGGGTGCCGCGCGCATTCACGACAGCCTGTATACCTGCCGGGCTCAGGCAGATGTTCTCAAGCGCCAGCTCACTAATGGCCCCACGCAACAGCTGTGGATTTCACCTACACAGTATGCCTGTAATGGGTTGAAGCCCACCCGCCTGCGGCACCATGGCGGCATCCTGCGCGGGTATAAATCCGTACACGGGAGCGAACGTAAAGTATAGCCCGATGTCGCTACGAAACCCCCTCCAACCGCTGTTCCTTTTCCTGTGTCTGCTGTTGTCCGGCTGCGCCCAAAACCCCGGCGATAAAGCCAAAAATATAGCCCAGGGGGTGCTGGAAAACATGGGCGGGGAGAAAGGTTGGAAGGACACCCGCTACCTTGCCTGGACCTTCAACAACCAGTACCAGGTGTGGGACAAACACCAGAACCGCTTCCGTTGGGAGCAGGACAGCCTCGTCGCCATCATCAACACCGACACCAAGGAGGGCAACGTATACGTAGACGGCCAGGAGCTGCAGGACCCGGAGGAGAAACAGAAGCTGCTGGAGCGTGCCTACGCCCTCTGGATAAACAACTCATATTGGCTCGTGATGCCCTTTAAGCTACTGGACGAGGGCGTAACGCTCCAGTATGCGGGCGAAGAGCAAACACTGGAGGGTGCTCCGGCCGATGTGCTGGAGATGACCTTTGCCCAGGTGGGCCTCACGCCGCAGAACAAGTATAAACTATGGGTGGATAAGGAGCAGGGACTGATAACGCAGTGGGCCTTCTTCCGAAGCGCAGAGGATGCCGAGCCCTCCTTTACCCGGCGCTGGAGTGATTACAAAGACTACGGGAGTATAAAACTAGCCTCCGACCGCAGTAACGCCCAGGGTGAATTCAAGCTGACCGACATAGCCGCCCCGGCCGAGGTGTCGGATAGCGTGTTCAACAGCCCCACGCCAATCGAGAAACTTTAGCGCTTAGAACGCGAAACACAGGATCATTCTATACCGGTCCGGTATAGAAGAAACGGGGAGGGCTGCCATTTTTTGGCAGCCCTCCCCGTTTCTAAAAAGTCTGTGTCCGGAACTACAGCTTATCGATGGTGGCCGTCAGGGTGCCGCGCGCATTCACGACAGCCTGTATACCTGCCGGGCTCAGGTAAACGTTTTCAAGCGCCAATTCGCTCACGGCCCCGCGTAGCAACACGGACTCGTGCAGGCGGCCTTGCTGGTTCAGGGTATGCTGCAGCATGTTGCGCACCTCGGTCAGCTGGCTCTGCACGGGTATGTTCACCTGATTCTGAATCATGTCTTTAAACTTGTTTTTAGCGAGCCAGTTGGCGGTGCTCAACAGCATATCTTTGGTGTCGAGGTCATAGTCCACGTCGCGCAGTTTAATGGAGGCGGTTTGCGCATCGTAGTAGGGCGTGCCGCGCAGGTAGATTTTACCTACTAGCTTCTTGGTGAAGAGGCCCGCTTTGGTCTTGCCGTCCACGTCCAGCATCAGAATCAGCTGCTCACCGCTTGGCGTGATGGCCGCGTCTTTCACGGTGAGCTGGCTTTTGCCGTCGTCGAAGGTATAGGTTTGGTTGGCCACCTGCTGCTGCAGCAGGCTGCTGGCCTGGGTATAGGGCACGGTGGCGGTCAAGCCGATCTGGATGTCGTCGCTCAGGCGGCTGTCGATGATCAGGCGGGGCAGGGTCTGGTTTACCTGTGCCTTTGGCTTGCCGTCGGTGCTCACCTGTATAAAAGAGCTGATGCCCAGGCGGGTGTGCAAACTGCCGTTGTGGGCGTAGAGCGGGGCCATGCGCACTTCCTGCGGACTTACCGTAAGCCAGGCGTTGAGGTTGTTGTCCAGCTTAACTGGTTTCTGCAGCTGCACCCAGGTATCAGCCACGTACTGGCGCAGATTCAGGCGGTTTTGTATTTCCTTGTCCAGCTGGCGGGCGATCGTGTTCATCTGCTGCTTCATGGCAGGCTCTATAAAGCGGGCCAGCCCGATCTTTAACGGACCCAGGGTGATATAAGGCTTGGTGTTGCCCCACTCAAAACTGCTGCTCGTAATGGTATTCACTTTATAATCGTCGGTCAGGCCGAAGCGGCTTTCCGTTTGCACGACCATGTCAAAAGAGGTGGCTTCGGTTTTGCTGAACGAAGGGCAGGATTTGCAAGGCCCCCACTGCCAGCGCCCTTTGGCGTATACCTGCAACGGTATGCTGAAGTAGAGCTTGTCCTTTTCGGCCCGGATGGTCATGCGCCCCTTTTTGAGCACGGTCACCATCAGGTCGTCATCGGCCAGGTTATCGTCTTTGTAAAGCGTGCCTTGTACTTCCTGGTTCAGCTTGTCTTCGATAGCAGACAACGGTATGGAAACAGGTATGCTGATAGAGGAGAGCTTCGGTTGGTACACGGGGGCATGCGCCACGGTGGCCGGCGGGGCGGTGGTGTCCAGGCAGGCAGTACTGGAGCAGGCCTGAAAAACAAGCAGGCTGCTGAGTACAATCAAAATAAAAACGAACTGTAGGGTAGTGAGTCTGAACACGCGGTATAGCCTTCTAAATAATGGCACAATTTACGGCTTTTGCGCTTTCGCTATACCTGTGCCAGGTATAGTAAATCAGGATTCCTGGCCAGCAGGTTGCAGGAGCCGGGTCAGCATAGCGCGAATACCTTCTTCGGTGTCAACAATACCGCACTCCTGAATTGTTCCTTTCAGGTAGGAAGCAAAAAATGGCGTACCCGTTAGTTTGACTTCCTGACTGGATACGGGGTTCTCGCTGGCACTCATGCGCGCGAAGGTGATGTTGTTGTATTGAGGTTCCGTGGAGAACTTCCGAAAAGATGGGGAGAGCTTTTTGCAAACCGGGCAGGCCGGGTCGGTGAACTTGACGATCACCCTTTCTTTTTCAAATATCAGCTGGCGCAGCTTGTTGTCATTTATATCAGTTACAGTCATGATCTCGTGTTTTGTAGTCGCGTACCTGCTGCGGTTCTGCGACGGGACTTCTGTAACTTGTAGACGTTTTGTGCAAAATATAGGTTAACTGCTGAATAAGAAAACAGCCGCCAACAAGATGCTGGCGGCTGATTATACAAGTGTAGCTAATCTTTAACCTTTATTTAAAATACAAATCCAAGGCGGATTCCTCCGGTGGAAAATGGGGAGAAGCGAATAGAATGATAGCCCTCCCTTTCATCATTGAAATCGGAGTGGCGTTTATGTATCACTTTTACATCGCTGTGTTTTTGATATTGGATGCCGGCTCCTACTTCGAAGCCCACATAGAAACGCGGTGCGAAGTAGTAATCAACCCCGGCAAGTCCATTCAGGCCGATATTAAAGTTAGAGCGGCCCTCATATCCATTTGAGTTTGTGCTTCCTTCTATTATGTAATCTGCGCTTTCAGCCCGAGAAGAGCGAAAGCCGATCGGTAACTCAGCTCCTATGTAAGGCGATAGCCTGTTCGTTCCCGCAAAGTGCTTTTCTATACCTGGCGCTATGCTGATGCTAAAAGTCGAGCCACTACTCTCTTCACCTTGTTTGCTAAAGTCATAATTTAGGCTGGTACCTAATCGCAGGGCCTTGTTTTCGGCCGTAAACTTGCGGACACGTAACTGACCACCGTTTAGAAATATACCATGTTCCAGGTTGACAGCCACTTCAGTGGTAATGTCGCCAACATTAGGTTTGTAAGTTTTGTTCTCAGACTGAGCGTCCTCTACAATCTGCGCCTGCGCGGTGAAAGCTGCGGCCAGGCAGCAGGAAAGGGCGAGTAGTTTTAGTTTCATAAGTATAATTTGGTTGAGTATATATAGTGAAAATCAAATACTGTGCCATGATGGATTATCTGAGGTATAAGCATGCGAAAGAAATGTCCTTTGGAGATGTGAATTACCTTAAGTGATTAGTTATTACCATGTTGTGTGGAAATAAAAAAGCGGGTGATGCTTTCGCACCACCCGCTTCCGGTTTTATACTTTGTAGAGTTAAGGCCTCAGGAGACGATCAGCTCATGTGTTCTACCCTATAAGTCGGCAGTCTTATTATCAAAAGAATTTAGATGCCTATACCTAGGCCAGCGTCTGCTCTTCCTTCATCTTTTTCAGGTTCAGGAGCATGTCTTCTGTCATGGCATCCAGGTCGTATGCCGGCTTCCAGCCCCAGTGCTGCTGTGCGGTGCTGTCGTCGATGCTCTGCGGCCACGAGTCGGCGATCTGCTGACGGTAGTCAGGCTTGTAAGTGATCTTGAAGTCAGGTATAAACTTTTGGATGGATTCAGTGATTTCCTTCGGCGAGAAGCTCATCGCGCTCAGGTTATAGGAGTCACGAATCTTCACTTGCTCAGCCGGGGCGTGCATCAGGTCCAGTGTCGCTTTCAGGGCATCCGGCATGTACATCATCGGCAGGTACGTGTTCTCGCTCAGGAAGCACTCGTATGTTTCGCCTTCCAAAGCCTTGTGGTAAATGTCCACGGCGTAATCAGTGGTGCCGCCGCCTGGCAATGCCTTGTAACCGATCAGGCCCGGGTAGCGGAGGCTGCGCACATCGAGGCCATACTTCTGGAAGTAGTACTCGCACCAGCGCTCGCCGGCCTGCTTGCTGATGCCATACACTGTGTTCGGGTCCATGATAGTATGCTGGGGCGTGTGCTGGCGCGGGGTGTTCGGGCCGAAAACGGCAATGGAGCTAGGCCAGTATACCTTCTGCACCTTATGCTCCAGCGACAGGTCCAGCACATTGAAGAGGCCTTCCATGTTCAGTTTCCAGGCGAACTTGGGGTTGCGCTCACCTGTGGCCGACAGCACGGCGGCCAGGTGATAGATCTGCTTGAATTTATATTTGGAGGCCAGCTCGGCCAGTATGTTTGTGTCCAGCACATCCACTTTCTCAAATGGGCCTGAGTCACGGAGGTCAGCCTGCTTGGGAGCCGCAATATCGGCTGCCACTACATTAGACCCGCCATACATGTTGCGGAGCTCCAGGGTGAGTTCGGAGCCAAGTTGTCCGCAGGCGCCAATCACCAATACCGTGTCACTTGTGTTTGCCATAGTCTTAAAATTATTTGCACAAAGTAACCGATTTCAGGGCAATCCTGAAAGTATAAGCGCAAGAATCCCAGCGGTTCTGAAATAGAAAACGCCTGCCAAAGGCAAGCGCTTCAAGCTCACTAATTTAATCTTAACCTGATATTTTCACCACAGTCCAAAGGTATAGCGGCGAACCGGGTACTGAAATAGCAAAGGACAGATTTAACGATTAAGTAACGCAATGGTAAATTAGAAATAATACCATCCTGTTTCAGGAGTGCGATTTTCTTATATTTGTTGAGCAAAAGGCCGATTCAGGTAGCACAGCGGGCCAATTGAACGAATATAAACATGATTCAGACCTGTTTCCGTACCTTTGCAGGTATAGCACACGGTCAGCGCACTATGACGTTTGAAGAGTACCTCATAAAGAAGCGGATAAACAGGGGAGCCTTTGCGGCAGAAGACCCGGCCCGGTACCAGGCCTGGGAAAGCATGTATGCGCAAATGCACCCCAACAGCTTTTATGTGGCCGTGAAAATGGTGCTCAACAACGTGCGGCTCCGCTACCACCTGCGCGAAGAGGACGTACCAAGGCCAGCCACTACAGCCGCTCCACGGCCAGCTGCCCAGCGTGCGACCCCTGCCAGTAGCACTGAAACAGTAACTCCAACGGTTTTAACAGAGGCTCCGGTCGCTATACCTGTTACCCCGGATGTTCCACAGGAAACAACTGAGGAAAAGCCGGTTACACCTGCTGCAGCGTCTAAACCAAAACCTGTGGTGCGCCGACCAGCTGCCCTGAAGCCACCCGTGGAAGGAGAGGAAACCACAGCAGTTAAACCAGCCGAAGAAGCCGCCAAGCCTGCCGCACCACGCGCCAGACCGGTGATCAAGCGCCCGGCCGCCCTTGCAAAACCAGAAGATCAGACAGCCAGCCAAGAGCAGGATACTAAAGCTATACCTGAGCAGAGCGTTTCTTCGGAAGCATCAGCTGAAACGACTAAGCCAGCCCGTCCGCGGCCTGTGATCAGGCGACCTGCCGCATTGCACACTCCACCGCAAGGTGAGGAGCAACCTGCGACGGAACAGCCAGCCGAAGGTATAACACCAGCAAGCGAAGCAGTTGCAGAAGCCCCCAAGCCAGCTAGGCCAAGACCGGTGATCAAAAGGCCAACCGCTTTGCAGAAGCCTGTGGAAGAGGAGCAATCCATTCCAAGTACTGAAGATAAGTCAGCTGGAGCAGAAACAGCGCCAACAGGTATAGACAACTCAACGCAATCAGCTACCGAAGACGCACCAAAACCGCCCAGGCCACGGCCTGTCATGAAGCGCCCGGCTGCTTTGTCCAAACCAGCTGCAGCGGAAGCGAAGCCGGAAGAGGTGAGATCTGCTGAGGAGGAACTTGCTATACCTGATTCGACTGCAGACGTATCACCAGAAGGGAAACTGCCAGCAAATGTCTCCCCTGCGGAAACGTCACTAACAGCACAGACTACTGAAACGGAGCAGGCAGGAGAGAAGCCAATTGAAAATACACCGGAAGCCGGATCAGATGCGACGTCACCAGCCAGGCCGCCAAGACCGCGCCCGATTATCAAGCGCCCGACACCGCCAGCAGCACCAGCGCCAGAGGCAGAGCCGAAGGCGGAAGAGCAGCAGACGAGTATACCAGCAGTAGACAGTCTCGGGGAAGCAACGACTGGAGAACCACCTATACCTGAGCACCAGGTGGAAAAGCCGAAACCACCACGGCCGCGACCCATCATCCGTCGACCGCCGCCTAAAACAGAAGAATAACCGGAGGCAGGTGCTATACCTGTCCGAACAAAATAAAACAAGTAACAGCCTAACGAAGATAACCCATGTACGAAACCTTAAAACCAGATTTGGAAAAACAGCTTGCCGAGATCAAGGAAGCTGGTTTGTATAAGCAGGAGCGTATCATTACCACGCCGCAGGGCGCTGACATTGATACGACGCAGATGGAGCACGTGCTCAACTTCTGCGCCAACAACTACCTGGGCCTGTCGGCTCACCCGAAAGTGATCGAAGCGGCCAAAAACGCCATCGACACGCACGGCTACGGCATGAGCTCGGTGCGCTTTATCTGCGGCACGCAGGATATCCACAAAGAACTGGAGCGCAAGCTGTCTGAGTTTCTGGGCACGGAAGACACGATTCTGTACGCGGCGGCCTTCGATGCGAACGGTGGCGTGTTCGAACCGCTTTTCGATGCGGAGTCGGCTATCATCTCAGATGCTCTGAACCACGCTTCCATCATCGACGGCATCCGTCTGTGCAAAGCGCAGCGCTTCCGCTACGAGCACAACAACATGGAAGACCTGGAAGCCAAGCTGCAGGAAGCCATGGATGCCGGCACCAAGCACCGCATCATCGTAACCGACGGCGCCTTCTCCATGGACGGCACCGTAGCGCAGCTCGACAAGATCGCAGAGCTGGCTGACAAGTATCAGGCCCTAATCTTGGTGGACGATTCGCACGCGACCGGATTTATGGGCAAGACGGGCCGTGGGGTGCATGAGTACCACAACGTGATGGACAAAATAGACATCATCACAGGCACGCTGGGCAAAGCCCTGGGCGGCGCCATGGGTGGTTTCACGTCCGGTAAAAAAGAGATCATCGACATGCTGCGCCAGCGCTCGCGCCCCTACCTGTTCTCCAACTCACTGGCTCCGTCTATTGTGGGCGCCTCCATTGCCGTGCTCGACATGCTAAGCTCTACCACCGAGCTGCGCGACAAGCTGGAGTGGAACACGCAGTACTTCCGTGAGCAAATCACAGCGGCTGGTTTCGACATCAAGCCGGGCGACCACCCGATTGTGCCGGTGATGTTGTATGATGCGCCGCTGGCGCAGGAGTTCGCGGCCCGCATGCTCGACAAAGGCATCTACGTGATTGGTTTCTACTACCCGGTGGTACCAAAAGGACAGGCCCGCATCCGGGTGCAGCTGTCTGCCGTGCACGACCGCGTACACATCGACAAGTGCATTGCCGCCTTCACGGAGGTTGGCCGCGAGCTTGGTGTGATCAAGTAAGATTGCAACAATATCAAGGTATAGAAACAGCCGCTTCCTTTGGGGGAGTGGCTGTTTTTTTTATATCTTGTCAGAAATGGTATTTACCTATACCTGCTATACCTATGAACAATGTCAAAATAAAGGCTGGACAGTTGTTGCTCGGCACCGTGCTGGCCTGGTTGGTGATCTCGTTTCTGGCCTATGCCACAGCCGACATGCGGGGTGAGGTAAATCTGACGGGTACGTTGCTGCAAATTACCTTTTACTTCTCCATTCTGCTTTCTGCGGAGGCTTACCTTAGTATGATGCTTAACCCGCAGTGGGTGCGCGTGAACCTGGGTATGATACTCCTGCTTTGCGCCCCGGCCTTGGCCTACCTGGCGTGGTTTGTCAGTCAGCTTTTGTTTGGGTAAAACTTTTCAATCTCAAGCCTACTCTATGCTCTTCTGCTTTATCCAAAACGATCCCTTTTTCAGCTCCATCGTGCTGCTGGTGGTGGCCCACTACATCCTGGTCGTGCTTTCGCTGCTACACCTGATCTTCAAAACAGACTATACCCTGACGGAGCGCTTGCTCTGGATGGTAGTGCTATGGGTCGTGCCGGTATTTGGGTTGCTGGCGTATTGGGTGTTTTGGAGCAGGAGAAATAAGGTATAAACGCAAAAAAGCCTCCGCTTAGCGGAGGCCCTTTCCATAGTTAGTTCTAAGTATTGTCTTAAATGCGCTGAGGCTATTCTTCTTTAGATGCGTCTTTGCCTTGTTCGTCAAGGGTGATCGTGCCAGACTGACCTTCTTTGTTGGTCAGGTTGATCTCGTAAACAACTTTCGCGTCGGCAGCACCTTCAGCTGGCTTCACTTTGTAGATGTCGCCTACAGTCCACTCTTTGTAAGTTTCATGATCCAACACTGCCTTTACAGGGGCTGGAAGCTGATCTTTGGTAACTTTCTCTTTATTGTCGTTCTGAGTTTGCGTCTGGGCTTGCTCAGCAGCCTGTGTAGCTTGTGCGTTGGCATCGATTGATGTAAATCCAAGAAGGGCGATGGCGGCTGCTAAAAAAGTTGCTTTTTTCATGTTATGCTTGTTTAGTTCTGATTAACATTTGATTTCGCATTACCCCATTGGCATAACCGTGCCATAACTTGGTTTTTCATTTAAGTTATTGACGGATAGTATTTTATGAAATTACCAAGCTTTGCTCAAACTGTGGAAGCGGATAGATAGGTGGGGAACAACTTCCACACAGTGTGGTCTGAGCCCTCAGTGAGGTGTTAATAAAAGGCAGCTATAGCCCACAAGAGGTAGGGGTTATCGTAAATAAAAAAGCCAGTCCCGAGAGGCTGGCTTTTTTTATTAGCTTATGGTTTATACTTCACACTGCGGTTACCGACTTCTCGGTAGGAGCCGGAGCAGCGGCTGGTTTTTGGTCTGTATCGAAGAGGAACTGGTTGAGCTTGACGCGCAGGTCGGCAGAGGAGAGGTTGCGGTATACCTCGGCGTTGCGCACCAGCGCGATCTGGCCCGTCTCTTCCGATACCACCAGCACCACACTGTCGGTTACTTCGCTGAGGCCGATGGCGGCGCGGTGGCGCAGACCCATCGAAGCAGGTATGTCGTTGTTCTCTGTTACGGGCAGAATGCAGCGGGCTGCTTTAATGCGATTGCCCGAAATGATCACGGCACCGTCGTGCAGCGGACTCGTCTTGTTGAAGATCGACATCAGCAATCGCTTCGAGATCACGGCATCGATCAGGTCACCGGACTCGGCATAGTATTTCAGTTCCGAACTCTTGGCAAACACGATCAGCGCACCCGTATTCTTGGCAGCCAGCGACTTGGAGGCTTCAATAAAGGGGGTGAGGCTGAGTTTTTCCACCTGGTCGCGGCGCCACGGGAAGCCTCGGAACAGGCGGTCGTTGTTGAAGGCGGTGGTTTTGCCGATGAGCAGAAGGAAACGCCGGATTTCGGGCTGGAACACGATGATGGCAGCGAGAACACCCACTCCCATAAACTGGCCAAGGATGATGCTGAGCAGCTCCATGCCAGCCGCCCTTACCACCAGGTATAGCAGGTATACGGAGAGCAGCCCCAGGAAAATCTTGAGGGCCACGCTACCGGTCAGGAGCTTGTAGAGCTGGTAGAGCAATACTGTTACGAGCAGGATGTCAAGCACATCCAGCAACTCAATCTCCAGGAAGCCTACTGTAAATAAAGGGATCAATGCGCTACTTTCGTGTATAGTTGGATAGTCTGTTTAGTTTCTTTTACGTCGTGCACCCGCAAAATGTCGGCGCCTTTTGTTAACGCGATGGTGTTGAGTACTATTGTGCCGGCCAGCGCCTCTGATTGGTTGATGCCGAGGTACTTGTAGGTCATGGACTTGCGGGATACTCCCACTAGTAACGGCAGCTCCAGTATGCGAAGTTCCTCAAGGCGGCGCATTAGCTCAAAGTTCTGATCCACGGTCTTGGCAAAACCGAAGCCTGGGTCCAGGATGATGTCGTTCACACCCAGGTTCTTCAGCTGCGCTACCTTCGCCTGTAGCTCGTCTATCACTTCCAGCACCAGGTCTTTGTAGTCCGTCAGGCTGTTCATGGTTTGCGGTGTGCCGCGCATGTGCATGAGGATGTACGGTACCTGCAGTCGCGCCACGGTTTCGAACATGGCCTCGTCGAGGTTGCCGCCCGCAATGTCGTTGATGATGGAAGCGCCCGCCTGTATACTTGCCTCGGCCACTTTGGCCCGGAAGGTGTCCACGGAAATAATGGCCTCCGGAAAGCGCTGCATGATGGCCTCCACGGCAGGTATAACCCGGTCCAACTCTTCGGCTACGGATACCTCCGCGGCTCCCGGTCGGGAAGAGTAACCCCCCAGGTCGAGAATGTCAGCACCGTCGCGCAGCATGCTTTCGGCGCGGTGCAACACGTCATCGAGGGAGTTAAGGCGGCTGCCTGCATAAAAGGAGTCGGGCGTGACGTTGAGGATGCCCATCACGAGTGGCGTGTCCAGCGAAAGGATTTTTCCGCGGCAGTTAAGTGTGCTTTTCCTTCGAAAAAACTTATCTTTCGATTCCAATGTTGGCGTATCTGTCAATCGTTTAAAATTAAAGCTAAAAAGTTGATTAGTCAAACACTCCAGGAATATAATCAGGTAGTAAACCGCTGCAAAGACACCTTCGTCAAGAAGACCAAAGATTACGGCACTGCCTGGCGCGTGCTGCGCCTGCCGTCCATCACCGACCAGATCTTTATCAAGGCACAGCGCATCCGCTCTATTCAGGAGAAAGGCAGGCAAATGGTAGAGGACGACATCCGCGACGAGTTTGTGGGCATCATCAACTACTGCGTGATCGCCCTGATGCAGCTCGGCCTGCAGGAGAGCGACGAACTGACGCTTTCGGCAGAGGAGGTGGAGCGCATGTATACCCAGCACATCGAGGAGAACATCAAGCTGCTCAACGCCAAGAACCACGACTACGGCGAGGCCTGGCGCGACATGCGCGTGAGCTCCATCACTGACATTATTCTGATGAAGCTCTACCGCACCAAGCAGATCGAAGACAACGAAGGCCAGACCCTGATCTCGGAAGGCGTGGAAGCCAACTACCGCGACATGATCAACTACGCTGTGTTCGCGCTGATCAAGCAGGGCTTTGCGGAGACAGCCAAGTAAGGTATAAGCCAGATACAAATGTGTCATCTCGACCTTTGGGAGAGATCTGATAGAGCATAAGCCAGGAAGGCTTCAGATTTCTCACTAGCGTTCGAAATGACAATACGCTGAAAAAAAGAAATTAGGGAGTGTGGGTGATTCAGTTTATCTGATTTCCTAAACTCCCAACTCTTAAAATCTCAAACTCAAAATGCGATACATCACCAAATTTTTCTGGCTCTTTGTGGGCGTGCTGTTCATCTTCTCGGGCCTGATCAAGATCAACGACCCGGTGGGGACAGCCATCAAACTGGAGGAGTATTTTGAAGTGTTCTCCCACGACATTTCGCCAGTGTTTTTGTCGCTGGTGCCGGCGGCTCTGTTTCTGTCCATTTTCCTGAGTGCGGCGGAGATTGTGCTGGGCGTGGCGCTCCTTATCCGCTGGAAGCTTAAAGAAGTGCTGTGGCTGCTGCTGGCTATGATCGTGTTCTTTACCTTCCTCACCTTTTACTCGGCCTATTTCAACAAAGTGACGGACTGCGGCTGTTTCGGCGATGCCATCAAGCTCACGCCCTGGGAGTCGTTTACAAAAGATATCGTGCTGCTGGTGATGATCGTCTGGCTGCTTATTAACCGTAAATACCTGCAGCCACTGGTGCAGCCTAAAGTGGGCGCGATTGTGACAGCCCTCACTGCCTTGATCTCGGTGGGCATCGGTTGGTATGCCTACGAGCACCTGCCTTATGTCGATTTCCGTGCCTATAAAATAGGCAACAACATCCCGTCCCTGATGAAGCCTTCGGCACCGTTGCGCTACAAGTACGTGATGGTGAAAGACGGCCAGGAGGAGGAGTTTGAGGACTACCCGATGGACGAAGCCTATACCTTCAAGGAGATGGTGGCGGTGAATCCGGAGGACGGACCGAAGATCACCGACTTTAACGTGTGGAACGATGAGGGCGACTTCACGCAGGAAATACTGAGCGGCAACAAACTGCTGGTGATCGTGCACAGCGTAGAGAAAGCTAACCGCAGCCACATCGATCAGATAAGCAAACTGGTGCAGGAAGCCGAACAGCAAGGTATAACGCCGGTGATCATCACCTCGTCGGGCCGCCAGGAGTTTGAGGCTTTCCGCCACGAGGTAGGTTTGGCCGCTCCCTACTACTTCGGCGACGGCACGGTGCTCAAGACCATGATGCGCTCTAACCCCGGCACCATGTTGCTGCATGACGGTACTGTAAAAGGCATGTGGCACCACAACGACACGCCCGGAGTTTCGGAGTTGGTGAGTTTGCTGTAAGAGAAACGCTATACCTTGGCTTTGAAAGCACAGCACATTTTCCTGATCGGCATGATGGGGGCCGGCAAGACCACCCTGGGCAGGCAGCTGGCCGGGCGGCTCGACTATACCTTCGTAGACCTCGACGAGTACATCGAGCAACGGGAAGGCAGCAGCATTGCGCAGCTCTTTGAGACAGGAGGGCAGGAGCTGTTCCGGCAAAAGGAACGGCAGGCACTGGAGGCGGTGGTGCGTGAATTCGAACTGGTTGTTGTCGCCACGGGCGGCGGCACCCCCTGCTTCTTCGACAACATGGATTTTATCAACCAGCACGGCACAAGCATTTTTCTGGATGTGCCGGCTGAGGAACTTGCCCAGCGGTTACTTTTAACAGATTTAAGCCAGCGGCCCCTGCTGGCTCAGAAAAATGAAGCCGGGCTAAAGGATTTCATAGTCAAAACATTAGCTGAACGCATCGCCTACTATCAGCGGGCCAGGTATACGCTATCGGGAAAAAGGTATAACATTGAACGGTTAGAATCGTTAGTTAAACCATAACAAAAACTCCGCGTTACCGCTCGTGCATTGCAGCGGTAAATACATACGGTATACCTAATATTTAACTAATATTGCAGTTAAAATCCGTTTTTAGCAAAACCTGACTATGAAACCCAATCACAAAGGACAAGCGCAGATATTCCAGAACCCTGTGCTGGAAAGACTGACCCGTACGCACATTGCACTGCCTATTTCCATCTTTATCATCATTGCCATCGGGCTGATCTACTATGGGATCACCTACAGTTTCATCAATGTGCTGGAAGCGATCAGCTTCTTTCTGCTGGGCTGGCTTATCTTCTCGCTGATCGAGTACTGCGCGCACCGTTTTGTGTTCCACATGGACACGGACACGCCGATGAAGGAACGCATCCAGTATACCTTCCACGGAAACCACCATGAGTACCCGAAAGACAAGGAGCGCCTGGCCATGCCACCGATCGTGAGTTTGTTCATCGCTTCGTTCTTCTTCTTTGTGTTCAAGCTGGTCTTCGGGCAGTTTGTGTTTGGCGTAGTGGCCGGTATGCTGTTTGGTTACGCGCTATACCTGTTTGTGCACTACGCGGTGCACGCCTATGCGCCGCCCAAGAATTTCCTGAAGCAACTCTGGATCCACCACAGCATCCATCATTACAAAGACCCTAATGTGGCTTATGGCGTATCGTCGCCGCTCTGGGACTACATCCTGGGCACCATGCCGAAGCGCGCAAACGCAAAGTAGTTTGCCATATGAAAATCAAAAAGGGAGCCTACTGGCTCCCTTTTCTTTTGTTAGGTATTAAGCTTATCGTCTGAATCTGCTAAACAGCCAGCCCACCAGGGCTACGATCAGGACGATGATGATGAGGGCGGTCCACATACCTGCCTCGAAGATGTCTCCTATCACTTCGCAGCTGCTCAGCGTAACCGCCATCAGCACGAATAGTACGGATAAGTATGCTCTTATATTTTTCATGTTCTTAGTTAGTTTAAGTTATAGCCCAGCGCTACCCGCTCTTTCAAAGCGTGTTGCCTTGCTTAATATGACGAAATTGTCATATATATATCAGATACTTACTTTTTTGAGAAAAGGTTGGCTTTAACGCCGTGGCAAGCTGCAGTGGAATGGCTGACTGAAAGGGTATAAAACAAAAAAGCCACTCAATTGAGTGGCTTTTCGCTCTCCCTCCTGGGCTCGAACCAGGGACCCTCTGATTAACAGTCAGATGCTCTAACCGACTGAGCTAAGGAAGAGTGTTTCGGTTATTTCGCAGGCAGTGCTGCCGTTGAATTATGATGCAATATTAAGGCTCTTTTTGAGATTATGCAAGTCCTGTCCAAAAAAAATCTTCTTCAGGAGCGTAAATTTCTGGGAATCAATCTGAAAATTTAATTGAAAATAGAGAGCAGGGAGCCATTTAGCGCAGTTCGGTACTGACGAAGGCCGTACACTGCAGGACCCGTCATTACGCCACCCTGAAAATTGAACTGCGAGCCGCAGCAGGTGTCCACAATAAACAGATTAGACTGGTCTGCCTCGACCTGGCCGCAGGGTGCGCTGGCAGTGGGGTCGTAGGGGCAGGCGCGCTCGAAAGCCAGGTATAGGTTGGCGTTCTGCCGAATCACAATGATGCCTTTGTAACCGGAGTTCAGGTATACGTAGCCACCATCCTGGCGCAGGCGCGTGTACAATTGGCTGTTTACGTTGATCTGCTCACTCACGGGCACGTTGGGTATACCGGGGCCCTGGTTGTCGCTGCCGCAGGAGGCCAGCAGCACCAGTACCAGCAGGCAGAGGAGCTTACTGATAGTCGAAGAAGCCTTTGCCAGACTTGCGGCCGTGGTGGCCGGCATCCACTTTCTGCTGCTGTATGCGGCTCGGTCTGAATTTCGGGTCATAATGGAAAGCCTCAAACATGGAGGAGGTAACAGAGTAATTGGTGTCTACGCCGATGAGGTCCATCAGTTCGAAGGGCCCCATCTTAAAGCCGCTGGCCTGCATGAGGCGGTCAATGCCTTTGGCGTCAGCCACGCCTTCTTCCAGCAGCTTCAATCCCTCTACATAGAAATGGCGCGCCACCCGGTTCACGATAAAGCCCGGTGCATCTTTGGCCATCACTGGTTTCTTGTCTAGCTTTAGCGCCAGCTGCCGGATGGTTTCGGCTACTTCCGGCGAGGTGGCTGCTCCGGAGATCACCTCTACCAGCTTCATGATATGGGCCGGGTTGAAGAAGTGCATGCCCACCACCCGCTCCGGGTGCGGTATACCTGCCGCAATCCGGGTGATCGGTATAGAAGAGGTATTGGAAGCGAAAATAGTATCCGGTGTATTGACCGCGTCCAGGTCCTTGAAAATGCTTTGCTTTACTTCCAGGCGCTCCACCACGGCTTCTATGATAACGTCGCAGCTCAGCTGCAGCGTATCGCCGGTATAGGTAAGATTTGCCAGCGCCGCCTGTTTCTCAGCCTCGGTCAGCTTGCCACGCTCTATACCCTTGTCGAGGTTACTGATGGTAGTGGCTTCGGCTTTTTTGAGCACCTGCGCATTGATGTCGAACAGGATGGTGGTATACCCGGCCTGCGCACAGATCTGCGCTATACCTTGCCCCATTGTGCCTGCACCTACGATACCGATCGTTTTAATAGCCTCGAAGTTCATAGTTAGTGATTGAGTGGTTGAGTGAATGAGTGATTTTGTGAATAAGTGGTTGATTGAGTTGAAGAGTAAGTGAATGTGTGATCTTCTATTTTTGATTAGATAAAGTACGCTTAATTTACTGGCACATGCTGAAATCAACCATCACTCATTCACTCAACCACTCAATCGCTAAATCAAAATTTAAATCACCCCCCTGAACTGCCGCAGGAAGCGTACGTCGTTCTCGGTGAAGAGGCGCAGGTCGCGGATCTGGTAGCGGAGCATGGTGATGCGCTCGATGCCCATACCGAAAGCGAAGCCTGAGTACACGGTGGAGTCGATGTTGCAGTTGTCCAGTACGTTGGGGTCGACCATACCGGCGCCGCCAATCTCTACCCAACCCGACTGCTTGCAGATGTTGCAGCCCTCGCCTTTGCAGATGAGGCACGAAATGTCGATCTCGGCGCTCGGCTCCGTGAAAGGGAAGAACGACGGACGGAAACGCACTTTGGTGTCCTGCCCGAACATCTCCTTGGCAAAGTAATAGACTGTCTCTTTCAGGTCTTTGAAGCTCACACCTTTGTTCACGTAGAGGCCTTCCACTTGCTGGAACACCATGTGCGCACGGGCTGAGATGGCCTCGTTGCGGTACACGCGGCCCGGCATAATGCTGCGCAGCGGCGGCTGGTTGTTTTCCATCAGGCGCACCTGCACGTTGGAGGTATGGGTACGGAGCAATTTATCACGGTCTTCGCTGAGGAAGAAGGTGTCCTGCATTTCGCGGGCCGGGTGGTTCTCCGGGAAGTTCAGGGCCGTGAAGTTGTGCCAGTCGTCCTCGATCTCGGGTCCGTCGGCCACGTTGAAACCAATGCGCTCGAAAATGCGCACGATCTCGGCGCGCACCAGCGAAAGCGGATGGCGGGTACCGAGTGTGTTAGGTATAGGAGGTAGCGTAAAGTCAAATGCGTTTTCAGCCTCAGAGCCTGCCGAAGCATTGGTCAGCTGCTCCTGTGCCTCGTCGAAGCGGGCCTGCGCGCGGTTTTTGAGCTGGTTCAGCTCCTGGCCCACCTGGCGGCGCTGTTCCGGCGCCACTGATTTCAGGTCATCGAAAAGGGTGGCGATGGCGCCTTTGCGACCCATGTAGGCAATGCGGAATTGCTCCAACTCGGCAGCGCCCCCAAGCTGCGCGGCCTCTATCTCTTGTGCTACTCTCTGTATATTCTCAACCATAGTATGCAAAGATAATAATTTGCGAAATGCGAACGCCAAAATAAGGCGGTTTGCTATACCTTGCCAATCGGTAAACAAATGCTATCTTGGTTTACCGACGCCAACCGGCCGTTCACCGACTTCTGTCCAAGGGTAGCCTAATAGCCATTGAGTTGATTTTCGGCATCTTATACCTTTGGAACAGATCTTAAAACTAACACGAAATAAAACCATGAAAAATCAAGATTACAATACGAAGGGCGGTTCCGGTAAGATGGCCGGTATTTTCCTGCTGATGGTGGGCGTGCTGCTGCTCACTGCCAAAATGGGCATTTTCTTTCTGCCCGGCTGGGTGTTCTCCTGGCCAATGTTCCTGATCGCGCTGGGCGTTTACCTGGGCTTCAAGCACTCCTTCCAGAAACTAGGCTGGCTGGTGCTGATCATCATTGGCGGCGTCTTCCTGGTCGACAGGCACTTCTTCCTCGATATCAACCTGAAACTTTACTTCTGGCCCATCCTAATCATTGGGTTAGGATTGTGGCTGATCCTCAAGCCTAAGAAGCGCAATCCCTGGGAAAATCAGGTTGGCGCCGGCACAAACCCTAGACCGGAGGACACGCCCGGTTATTACACCGACCCGGTGAACGGTGCTTACCCGGGCGCCTATACCGATTACACGGGTGAAGAAGCTTATACCTCAGGGGCCTATACCGGAACAACTGACCAGGCAGCGTACGGACCCGAAGATCACATTGACAGCGCGGCCATACTCGGAGGCATAAAAAAAAACATCGTCTCTAAGAACTTCAAGGGAGGCGAAGTGGTGAGTGTGTTCGGGGGTACGGAGCTGAACCTGATGCAGGCTGACATACAGCACCCGATCGTGCTGGAGGCCACCCAGATCTTCGGCGGCACCACCCTGATCGTCCCACCGCACTGGCACGTGAAATCCGACGAGATGGTAGCCATACTGGGAGGTATAGACGACAAGCGCCCGGCCATGCCGCAGGGCTACGACCCCAATAAGGTGCTGATCCTGAAAGGCACCACGCTCTTTGGCGGTCTAAGCATCAAAAGCTACTAATGGAAGGGGTGGCGTCACAGGTGCGTTTGGTGCTCCTATACCTGGGCTGGGCTTTGCTCTGGTCCTTGGTGCAGGTACTGGTGCTCTGGTCGGCGGGCTTTGGGTGGCGCATCATCGTAACGGATGCCCTGCTTACCAATCTGTTGCTGGCCATTGGGGGCTTTGCGATGGGGACGGGCCTGCGTTTCTACCAGCCCGGCCTACGACAGGCCGGTTACTTGCTGGGCTGGAGCCTTGGGCTGGCAGGTATAAGCGCCACTGTCTTTTACTGGAGCACCCATACCTTGTTCGAAGGGAACGCGCTATACCTGCACTTCGTGGACGGCACCCTGGCTGTTCGGGTGGCTTTTAACTGGTTGATGCTCCTGCTGATGCTCCTCCTGACCTGGCTCTGGTTCTATACCCGCGAGCTGCAGGAGGCCGAGAAGCGCAAAGCCGCCACCGAGAAACTGGCCCGTGAAGCCGAACTCTACAACCTGCGGCAGCAACTGCAGCCGCACTTTCTGTTCAACAGCCTGAATTCGATCAGTGCCCTGGCGGTGAGCCGGCCGGAACAGGCGCGCACCATGGTGCAGCAGCTTTCGGATTTTCTGCGCGGCACCCTGCGCAAGGACAACAACCAACAAGTGCCTTTGGCCGAGGAGCTGAAGCAACTGCAGCTATACCTGGATATTGAGAAAGTGCGCTTCGGGCACCGGCTGCAGGTGGAGGTGGAGGCTACGGAGGAAAGCCAGAACATGAAGCTGCCCGCTTTGCTTTTGCAACCCGTCGTGGAAAATGCCATCAAATTCGGGCTCTACGACACCATAGGCGAAACGGCCATCAAGGTGAAGGCCACTGCTGCCGACGGCTACCTGACCATCACGACCCAAAACCCCTACGACCCCGCCACGAGCCAGCCCCGCAAAGGCACCGGCTTCGGCCTCGATTCGATACAGCGCAGGCTATACCTGCTTTATGCCCGGCAGGATTTATTGCGCACCTCACAGCAAGACCATCAGTTCACCACCACCATCAAGATCCCCCAGCACTATGAAAAAATGCCTGATAATAGATGACGAGCCGCTGGCCCGCAGCATTGTGGCCGAGTACCTGCAGGCCTATCCCGAACTGGAAGTGGTGCAGGAGTGTTGCGATGGCTTCGAGGGCGTGAAAGCCATCATGCAGCACCAGCCCGACCTCATCTTCCTCGACATCCAGATGCCCAAGATCAACGGCTTCGAGATGCTGGAACTGGTGGAGCAGGCGCCCGGCGTTATCTTCACCACCGCCTTCGATGAATACGCCATCAAAGCCTTTGAGACCAACGCCGTGGACTATTTGCTCAAGCCCTTCAGCAAAGAGCGCTTCGATGCGGCCTTGCGCAAGTGGCTGCAGAGCCAGGCGGTAGCACAGGCTATACCTGCAACCGAGGCACTGGAGGAAGCTGCCGGCAAACAACCCGAAGAGCAGCACCGCATTGTGGTGCGGGCCGGCAACAACATCCGGATCATACCTGTGGGAGAGGTGCTATACCTGGAGGCCTACGACGATTATGTAAAGGTCCATACCCGCGAGGGCGTGTTCCTGAAAAAGAAGACCATGGGCTTTTACGAAAAGGCCTTGAACCCATCGCAGTTTGTGCGCGTGCACCGCTCTTATATCATGGCCCTGTCGCAGCTCACCCGCATTGAGCCCTTTGAAAAGGATAGCCATGTGGCCTTGCTACGCAACGGCGAGCGCATCCCCTTGAGCAAAAGTGGCTATACCCGGTTGCGCGCTGTATTGGGGATATAGGTATACCCTATCACGTCTACACTTGTATTTATCTGATTTCTGATATGCTTTTAGCTGTTCAGAGTCAGAATTCCATTGTCTGAATCAGCTTTTGCACCGTTCGTCTAAATTGTTTTTCCCCTTCATAAAAACCGCACAATTTTGCCTTGCCAAAGGCAGATTCCCTCTCACCCTGCGAGAAAAAACATTTGCCAAATAATTCTGTTAATCCCATGCGGAAACTTTGGTGATAAAAAACGTTTCCGTAGTTTTGCCCGAAATTATGAAAACAGAGACCTCCGTACAACCCTCGGTAAAAGATAAGATTGCAGCAGAGGCATTTAAGCTTTTCTGTCGGCGTGGCATCAAGGGCACTTCAGTCGATGATCTCGCGCAGCACCTTTCTATGTCGAAGAAGACCATCTACAAGTGGTTCAGCAACAAAGACGAGATTGTGCTTTGGGCCATCAACTCATACCTGACCTCGGTGGACAAGGACTGTGAGCGATGCAGACAAGAGGCGCCCAATGCCATCGAGGAGCTTTTCTGTGTTATGAAGACCACCCGCCAGGTTTTTGCCAGCATTCACCCCGGCATTTTTTACGACCTGCAGAAGTACCATGCCAATGCCTGGCAAAAATGGCAGGAGTACAAGAACCACGACTTCCTGAACCAGATAAAGGGGAATCTGGAGCGCGGAATTTCGGAAGGCCTGTTCCGCCGGGACCTGGACGTAGAGGTGATCGCCCGCCTCCGCCTTGCCCAAATCGAAGTACCTTTTGACGATGCCCTGTTCCCGCGCTTCCAGTTTGAGTTGCTGCATGTGCAGACGGCCAGCCTCGAGCACTTTATGCTCGGCATCGCCACGCTCAAAGGACATAAGATGATCAACGACTACATGCAAATCACTGAAGAAGATTAACCGAACATACCTCTCTGACTATGAAAAAACACAGCAGCCTCTTCCTGATATTGTTAGTCTTCCTAAGTCCGCCCGGGGTGCTGGCGCAAGGGTCGCCACAGGCCTTTAGCCTGCAACAAAGCATAGACTATGCCTTGCAGCACCGCGTGAATCTGAAGATAAACCGCAATGAGGAAGAGATCGGCAAGGCGAAGGTCGGCGAGATCCGGGCCATGGGTTTGCCGCAGATTAACGCCGGGGCAGAGGTCGGCAATAACTTTATCCAGCAAAAAACACTGTTTGATCCAAGCAGTTTTGGCACTGCCTCTCAGTTAGACCCTTTTGTGATCACGCCGGAGCAACTCGCCTCCGGGCAGCCCATCGTGCTCAGCCCCACTTATTCCCAACCGGAGCCGCAGCCGTCTGGCGGGCTCCAGGCCATTTCCTTTGTGCAGCCCTACAACGGCGGGCTCACCATCACGGGCAGTCAGTTGCTGTTCGACGGCTCCTACCTGATCGGGCTCAAAGCCGCGAAGACCTATACCGAGCTTTCGAGGAAGGCGACGACGCAAAGCGAAATAGACGTGGCCGAGCAGGTATCCAAGGCTTATTACAGCGTGCTGGTGAACCGGGAGCGCATGGAGCTCCTGCTGCAGAACCTGGTGCGCCTGGACACGCTGCTGAAGCAGACACAGGTGATGTTTGACAATGGCGTGGCCGAAAAGCTGGATGTAGACCGCCTGCGCGTGTCTTTCAACAACCTGAATGTGGAGAAACAGAAGACAGAGCGCCTGCTCATCCTGAGCGAAAACCTGCTGAAGTTTCAGATGGGGATGAGCCAGAACGAGCAGCTGGTGCTGACCGACAAGCTGAGCGAGGTGGAAGTGGAAACGGGGAAAGGCAACCGCAGCAACTTCGACTACAGCAACCGCATCGAATACTCACTGCTGGAGACGCAGCGCGACCTGGCCCTGCTGGACCTGCGCAACAAACGCTCCGGCTACCTGCCCAAGCTATACCTGAACGGGCGTTACGGCTACATCGGGGTGGGCAGAACCTTCTCCGACATCATGAACATACGGGCCGGGCGAGACAATACCACGGACAGAAATTACTTTGACTTCGGGTATGTAGGCCTTCAGCTGCAGGTGCCGATTTTTGACGGCCTGCTCAAGCACTACCAGATACAGCAGTCCAAGCTGACGCTCGAAAACGCCAAACTTGGTTTTGAGAGCCTGGAGCAAGGTATAGACCTGGAACTGGAGCAGGCCTCCACCGACCTGACCAACTCGCTCGACGTGCTGACCTCGCAGCGCGAGAACCTGGAACTGGCCGAAGAGATCGCCCGCGTGTCCAAGATCAAGTTTCAGGAGGGCGTGGGCTCTAACCTGGAAGTAGTGACCGCCGAGACCGACCTGCGCCAGGCACAGACCAATTACTACGCCGCCATGTACGACGCGCTCATCGCGAAAGTGAACCTCGACAAAGCCACCGGCACCCTTCTGACAAAATAAACCACCCCAAAAAGATATACGCTCGACTTACTATGAAAAAGATATTCGGAGTTTCATCACTGGCCCTGTTCCTGAGCCTGGCCGCCTGCAACCAGGGCAACGACAAAGAGGCGCAACTGGCCGGGCTGAAGCAGCAGCAAACCGAGTTGCAGGAGCAGATTGCGCAGCTGGAGGCAGAACTGAAGGCAGAGGGCAAAGGAGGGCCGGTTGAGAAGAAAACGGTGCCGGTAACCGTGGCACAGGTACAGCAGGATACCTTCCGCCACTACCTGGAAGTGCAGGGCCGTGTGGATTTCGACCAGAACGTGCTGGTGAGTGCCAAGGTGCCGGGTGTGCTGACAAGCATGCGGGTGAAGCGTGGCGATAAAGTAACCAAGGGCCAAACCATGGCAACCATAGACGCGCAGGTGCTCGAGCAGAACCTCGCCGAGGTGCGCACCCGGCTGGAACTGGCCAACGCGGCCTACGAGCGTCAGAAAAACCTCTGGGACCAGCAGATCGGCACTGAAATGCAGTTTCTGACAGCCAAAAACAACAAAGAGGCCCTGGAGCGCAGCCTGGCCACCCTGCAGCAGCAGCGCGACCAATTCAACGTGAAAGCCCCCGTGAGCGGTGTGGTGGACAACGTGATCCCGAATGCCGGAGAGGCTGTGGCGCCAGGTATGGGCATTATCCGGGTAGTCAATACCACAGGCTCCAAGATCGTGGCAGAGGTGTCGGAAGCTTACCTGACCAAAATCAAGAAAGGTGACGAGGCGCTGGTGCGCTTCCCGGACCTGAACCAGGAAATAACAGCCACCGTGGATGTGGTGAGCAGCTTTATCAACCCCAGCAGCCGCACTTTTACCATCGAGCTGCGACCAAAGAATGTGGACGTGGAGTTGCGCCCGAACCTGGTGGCGGTGGTGCGCATACAGGATTACCGCAAAGAAGACGCCATTACCATACCTGTCAACTTGGTGCAGCGCGACGAAAAATCGCAGTACGTGTACGTGGCCCAGAAGCAGGGCGCGCGCTACGTGGCTACCCGCAAAGAAGTGGAGACGGGTGTGAACTACCAGGGGCGGGTGGAGGTGCTGAAAGGACTGACAGCGCAGGACTATATCATCACAGCAGGGTACCAGAGCCTGAACGAGGGGCAGCCGGTTGTTTTCAACCAGGAGAGTATCGCGCAGCATTAATCTTTTAAGCCGGAGACCATGAAATATTTCAAGCCGACCAATTGGGCCATTGATAATAGAACGAGCATCTACATCATTACCCTGATCATCGCGGTATGGGGTATCTTCTCGTACATCACGCTTCAGAAAGAGAACTTCCCCGACATCGTGATTCCGACGGTGTTTGTGGGCACGGTATACCCGGGCACCTCGCCGTCCGATATCGAGAACCTGGTGACCCGCCCCATCGAAAAGCAGCTGAAATCCATTTCAGGGGTAAAGGAAGTAACTTCCAATTCTGTTCAGAACTTCTCCATGATCACGGTGGAGTTTAATACCGATGTGGATGTGGTAGAGGCAAAGCAGTTGGTGAAGGACGCTGTGGACAAGGCCCGCACCGACCTGCCCACCGACCTCGACCAGGACCCGGACGTGCAGGAGGTGAACTTCTCCGAGTTTCCGATCATGTACCTCAACGTGTCAGGCAACTATAGCCTCGACCAACTGAAAAAGTACGCAGAAGACCTGCAGGACCGCATCGAGGGGCAACCGGAGATCACCCGTGTGGACATGGTGGGCGCGCTCGACAAGGAAGTGCAGGTAAATGTGGACCTCTACAAAATGCAGGTGGCGCAGGTAACCTTTGCCGACATCAACCGGGCCATTGCTTCTGAGAACGTTACGGTATCGGGGGGTAACATTTCGGTAGGCGAGATGAAGCGCTCGGTGCGGGTGGTCGGCCAGTACACCGACCCCAACAGGATCGGCGACATTGTGGTGAAGTCGCTGACGGGCGCCAACATACAGCTGAAAGAGATTGCCGAGGTGAAAGAGGGTTTTGAAGAGCAGGAGAGCTTTGCCCGTCTAGACAATTCACCCGTTATCACGCTCAACGTGATCAAGCGAAGCGGTGAGAACCTGATCGAGGCTTCTGACAACATCCACGCCCTGGTGGAGGAGATGCAGGCGAGCGTACTGCCCGCCGACCTCAAAGTCACCATCACCGGCGACCAGTCCACCATGACGCGCCATACCTTGAACGACCTGATCAACACGATCATCATCGGCTTCGTGCTGGTGACCCTGGTCCTGATGTTCTTCATGGGCACGACCAACGCTATTTTTGTGGGGCTGTCGGTGCCGATCTCCATGTTCATCGCCTTTATGCTGATGCCGGTGCTGGGCTTCTCGCTCAACATGATCGTGCTGTTCTCGTTCCTGCTGGCCCTGGGTATTGTGGTGGACGATGCCATTGTGGTGATTGAGAACACGCATCGCATCCTGCACCAGTCCAACCTGGGGGTGGTGCAAGCAGCGAAGCTGGCGGCTGGTGAGGTGTTCGTGCCGGTGCTGGCCGGTACGCTTACCACTGTGGCACCGTTTCTGCCGCTGGCCTTCTGGCCCGGTGTTGTAGGCAAGTTCATGTTCTTTCTGCCCATCACGCTCATTGTCACGCTGATGGCCTCTTTGCTGGTGGCCTTTATCATCAACCCGGTATTTGCGGTTTCTTTCATGAAGAAAGAGCACGGGCAGGAGACTGACAGCGCCCCACGTGCCCGCCGTAACTTCTGGTTGCTGATAGGCGGTACCACGCTGGTGGCTGTGGTAGGCTACCTGGCCGGCTGGTATGGTACGGCCAACCTGCTCATGCTGGTGGTGGTGCTGGTGCTCCTCAACCGCTTTGTGTTCCGCCGCCTGATCAACGGTTTCCAGAACACGACGCTGCCGCGTTTCATGGGGGGCTACGAGCGCCTCCTGCGCTGGACATTGGTTGGCTTTAGGCCTGTGTTTGTGTTTGCGGGAATAATTTTGTTGCTGATTTTTTCGGTGGTTATCACCGTCCTGTTTCCGCCTAAAGTTGAATTCTTCCCTAGTTCCGACCCGAACTTCGTCTATACCTACATCAGCATGCCGGTGGGCACCGATCAGCTTGTGACTGACTCGGTTACGCGTGAGGTAGAGAAGCGCATTTATGGCGTTATCGGTAAGGAAAACACGGATGTGGAATCGGTTATTTCCAATGTGGCCATCGGTGCCGGCGACCAGAACGACCGCAGCGTGACCGCACAATCTCACCTGGGGAAGGTTACCGTAGCCTTTGTTGAGTATCAATACCGGACCGGAGGGCGCAGCTCGCAGGCGTACATGAACGAAATACGCGAGGCGGTGCGCGGTATACCGGGCGCCAACATCACGGTAGACAAGGAGCAGAACGGTCCGCCGGTGGGCAAGCCGGTTAGCATCGAGATAGCCGGCGAGGACTTTGAGGGGCTGGTGGCTTTGTCGAAGCAGGTGCAAACCTACATCGAGCAGCAGCAGATCGGAGGTATAGAGGAACTTCGCAGTGACCTGGAGGACAGCAAGCCGGAGATCATCATCAACATCGACCGGGAGCGCGCCAACCGCGAGGGCATCAGCACCGGGCAGATAGGGATGGAACTGCGCACGGCCATCTTCGGCGAGGAGGCCTCCAAGTTCAAACTGGACGAAGAGGAGTACCCCATACAGGTGCGCTACGCAGAGCCCTACCGCAAGAACATTGACGCGCTGCTGGACATGCGCATCACCTACCGCGACATGAACAGCGGGCTGGTACGCCAGATTCCGCTCTCGTCGCTGGCCAGCATCGAGTACGGTACTTCCTACGGAGGTATCAAGCGCAAGGACCTGAAACGGGTGGTGACGCTGGAGTCGAATGTGCTGGATGGGTATAACGCCAACGAGGTGGTGCAGAGTATCGGAAGCGCGCTGCAGAATTTCCAGACGCCCGATGGCTTTGAGATCAGTATGGGCGGGGAGCAGGAAGATCAGCAGGAGTCAGCCAACTTCCTGATGATGGCGCTCTTGGCCGCCTTCCTGATCATCTTCTTGGTGCTGGTGACGCAGTTTAACTCTGTCTCGAAGCCGTTCATCATTCTGTCGGAGGTGCTCTTCAGCATCATCGGCGTGCTGCTGGGCTTCTCCATCTTTGGCATGGATGTATCGGTCGTAATGACAGGTGTGGGCATTGTGGCACTGGCCGGTATCGTGGTGAAAAACGGTATCCTGATTGTGGAATTTACGGACTTGCTGATAGAAGAGGGCCGCGACCTGAAAGAAGCGATTGTGGAAGCAGGCAAGACGCGTCTGAACCCGGTGTTGTTAACGGCGACGGCGACTATACTAGGCCTGATACCCTTGGCGTTAGGTATAAACCTGAACTTCTTTACCCTGTTCACAGAGTTCAAAGCGAACTTGTTTATGGGGGGCGACAGTGCTGCTTTCTGGGGTCCGTTGGCCTGGACGATCATTTTTGGCCTGGGATTTGCCACCATCATCACACTGCTTATTGTGCCGGTCATGTACCTGCTCAACGAGCGGCTGAAAGCGAAAATAAAAGGAAATAAAAAGCCCGCAGGCGGCGTGAAAATCATGCCTCAGGATGAAACCGGGGTGCCTGTAAATGGAAAAGTAGTTAGAGAATACACCGTATAATATATGATTGCAACAACAGACAAGACTATTGAGCGCGAGGTAATCCGTATCATTAGCAAAACCAAGGAAATCAGGCCAGCCCGTTTGCAGGCAAATGCCCGTCTGGAAAAGGATTTTGGCTTTGATGTGGTGGATGTAGTGGATATCATCCTGGAGTTGGAGAAAAATTTCCAGATCACTATTCCGGACGAAGTCCCGATCAACACGGTGGGCGACTTTGTGGACTTTGTGTCATCTCATGCGATGCAGAAAGCCAGCTGATCGAATTTGTAAGGTTCTAAACAGAAGCGGCCGGGATGCAAATCCCGGCCGCTTTTTATTTGGTGAAACAACAGCACGAAACGGAACGAGGGCTCCTGTGCGACTGCTGTTATGCGTATGTTTTCAAAAAGTAAGGTATAGTAAGCGTTCTGTCAATATACAATTGGTTTAGTAAATGGAAATACGGTAAGCCTTCAGCTTTTGGTCGAGTACCTTTGAGTTAGGGCAAACCTTGTCGAGCAGCGACCAGAAGCCAGAACCGTGATTCTTCTCGATAGTGTGCGCCAGCTCGTGCAGGATTACGTAGTCGCAGAGCGAGTCGGGCAGGCGCATCAGGTGCAGGTTCAGGTTGATGTTATTGGTGTGTGAGCAGCTCCCCCAGCGCGACTTGGCGTTTTTGATGAACACGTTCTGATAGTCGAAGCCAAACTTGTCGGCGAAGAACTTCACGCGCTCCGGCAGATACGCCTTGGCCTCCTTGCGGTAAGCCTCCTCAATCGACTTGCGGATGAACTTCTGCACATCGTTGTCGCGTACGTCTTTGTAGGCCGGGTAAAACACGTTGATGTAACCGTTCTCTATCACACAGCGCATGGTATACTGGGCATGCGTGAGCAGGCGCAGGGTATGGTTGCGGGTCTTGAAGTCGGTGTTGCCATCGTACATGGTCACGCGGGCCTCCTGCTGCTTCATGCGGGCCTGGTGCTCCTTTATCCAATCGCTTTTGGTATAAATAAGCTGTTCGGCTTTCTCAAAGCTGATATGTGGCGGCACCGCCACGCGTATGCCTTTAATAGGGCGCACACTGATGCTAAGGCGCTTGGCCTTGTCGCTTCGTTCGATCAGAACCTTCCCGATTCCGTCGATGTGAAGATTAACGGATGTTAGTCGTAGAAATGATGAAGACACCTTGGCTAAAAGTTAAAAATACACAATCATCAGTCCAAATATAGAAAATAAATTCCTTAGGAAACTAATAGCCAGATGGCTTTTTTCTAAAATTTTTCAGATTTCAGTATTTGAATAGTACTATATTGTGCAGTCGGAATGTATTTTTTTAAGCTATGTTACGCAGCTACCAGGCTCGCACAAACCCCCTCGCGGGGCGGTAAAAGGGTATAAAAAAAGCTGCCTCTAAAGGCAGCTTTTTTTATAATTATGCTGTAGATCGGGTCTAGCGGATGTTGCCGCCGTCCGGAATATCGTCGTGCGGGTCTTTCGGTACGCGGCTGCTGTCGGTTGTAGAGGCGCGCACGATGGGTTCGTGGTGACCCTGGTTTTCGGAGTCATGCCCCTGCGAGGCATGCGCCGTGCCTTCGTTCCGAACTTCAGTCGTGCCGGCAGGCTGGTCGCTGTACTTAGGTGTGCCAAAGGAGCTGTCGGCATGGTGCGGCTCCATGTAGTGCACCGCCTTCTGTTGCGCCTGGCGTTCAGTGTCCCAGTCCTTGAAGCGGTCCAGTTCAGACTTGATGCTGGCCATGAACCAGGCCAGCAGGGCGGCATCGTCCAGCAGGCCGATCACCGGTATAAAGTCCGGAATCAGGTCCAGCGGCATCAGGAAGTACAGGATTACGGCTATACCTCCAACCACTGTCGTGTTCGGTATACCTTTGTACTCCCCGTTCACGGCTGACCTGATCATGTGCGAAAGCACCTGGAAGCTCTCCCACACTTCGGAGGCGATCGTGCCGAGGCTTTTCTTGGCGGTGGCTTTCTTAAACGCGTCGTTCAGGAGCTTCACCACCTGCGATGGATGCTCCAGATACTTCTCGGCCTTTTTGAGTATGTTTTTAAAGAGCGGGCTTTGGGAGATGGTGCTTCCGTCCGGGCGCTGTTGTTGCTGGTTTTGCGTATTCTGCTCTGTCATAAAGGTGTCTGTGATTTTGTATGGCCCTTGTCGAGGGGTTATGCGAATCGGGCGCAAGTTGCTCAACTCCTAACAAGCTTCCTATACCTTGCCGCAAGTAATTTTGTTGTATCCTGTAAACGAAAAAAGGGATGCTTTATGCTGCAGCCCTTTCTCAAAATCCGTCAGGAAGGTATGGGTTTAGTCCACACGGCCCGCTGCGTAGTAATAGTTGCGGTAGAAGGGCTCCTTCAGCGAGCTGACCATCACCCCGCCGCTGGTGGCAGAGTGCACAAACTTGTTGTCTTTGAGGTAGATGCCCACATGGAAGATTGGCTGTCTAGGTCCGCGGCGGAAGAACACCAGGTCGCCGGTGCGCACGCTGTCTTTGCGGATGCGGGTCACGTCGTCGAACATGGAGCGGGAACTTCGGCTCAGGTCGATGCCGTATACGTCGCTGTAGATGCGGGTCACGAAGCCGGAGCAGTCGGTGCCTCTTTTAGAGCTGCTGCCGTAGCTGTAGGGCGTGCCCAGCCAGCTGGAAACAGTTTTGAGCAAATCTTTGTCCTCGCTGTAGTCGAGCTTAAGGCCCAGTTTGCGGGAGTAGCGCTTGTAAAATGAGGAATCAATGGGCTCGCTCAGGTCCAGCGGCACCGAGAGCTCCAGGGCTCTGGCGATGTCCTCCCCGGTCTGCACCGGGTATAGCAGGAGGGCGGTGGCTTCCTGCTCGGCTGGCGTCGACTCGGGCTTCTTTACATCGTAGAAGAAAGAAAGAGCGATGGAGATAAGAGCCAGTACGCTCAGTATGATCGTTTTTGTCATAGGGTTTAGCATGTTTCGCACTGCCGTGGCAGCGAACTTTGTCACCTTATGGTTGTAGCATGGTATAGGTCTTGCGTTGCGCGCTATACCTTACAACCTGTCCGACAGATAGAATAACTTACGAACGAAGTGACAAAAATAGCTACAATTTTCTAAACTGACAATATAGCAAATGGCTGATGCTCACGCGAAACAGGTATAGGATACACCCTGCAGAACAGCACTTTCACCCGATAGAGCGACGTGTGGCACAACCAATAAAGACCATCATCCAGGTATAACATTACAAAAATGAAGTACAAAATTGTTGAAAACTCCCTCTTCGCGCGCATTGCCCGCCTGGTGCTCAAAAGCAGCAATGTGGCCATGGTGTTGGGCAAAACCATACACCTGAGCGGCGTGAAACGTGATGGCTTTTTGAAGGACAGCGGCTGGGTGGCGCACGAGCTTTGCCATGTCCGGCAGTTTCAGGAACATGGCTACCTGCGCTTCCTGTGGCTATACCTGCGCGAGTCGATGCGGGTGGGGTACTGGAACAACAAGTACGAGGTCGAAGCCCGCATTGCCGGCCTGAAAGGAGCGCGCGATGTTCTGATCGCTGAAAAAGCAGACAGCTCGATCAATCCGACCGAGCTGCCTATACCTGCTGATGTGAAAAAAGAAAGCTGAAATAGGGATCAGGTATCACGTAGCACGACTTTTGGGGTTGCCAAAAGACTTTCTGTAGACAGGTGTCGCAGCTTCGACAAAAATCCCTTATTAAATAGTCCTTTTCAGATACTCTCTGAAGGTATCCTGATACGCGTGTCGTGATACGTGATACGAATCCAGCCTACGCTTCGCGCCACTTAATGGTGCAGCCGATTGCCTTGGTGTTGGGCTGGCTCACGGCTTTACCGGCTACCAGTTCGTTGAGGGCGGCTTCGGCGTATTTCTTCTGTACCTTCCCCGGCTCACGCGAGTTATCGTCTATGGTGCCGATATAAGCTACTTTGAACGTGCCGTCCTTTTGCTTTTGCACCACATAGAGGTGCGGCGTGCGCGTGGCACCGTAGGCCTTGGTGATTTCCTGTGTTTCGTCGTGCACATACGGGAACGGGAATTTCTTCTCTTTGGCGCGCACCTGCATGTGTTTGTAAGAGTCCTTTGGCGATTCCTTCACATCGTTGGGGTTGATGGCGATAACAGGATAGCCTTTCGGCGCATACTTGTTGTGCAGGTCGATGATACGGTCTTCGTACGCGACGGAGTAGGGGCAGGTGTTGCAGGTAAAGGTCACAATAAAGCCCTTGGCATCTTTGTAGTTGGCCATCGAGATCATCTTGCCATCCACATTCTTCAACTTAAAGTCGCGGGCCGTGTCGCCAACCTGGTAGCCGGCGTTGTTGGAGGCAGGTATAGCTGCCATCAGCACGCCCACCAACAGCAGGCAGGCCATGTAAAGGAACGGTAGTCGGTTATTCTTCATAGTGATGGATTATGGTTTATACTTGGTGATCAGTTCCTGCAGTTCCTTTTCAGAGATTTCGCGCTCGATGAACTCGTATTGCCCGCGCTTGTTGTTAAAAAACATGGTGGCAGGTATAGCACCCGACCACTTGGGCTCGATGCGGTCAATCCACGTGTTGCCGTCGGGCTCGTCGAGCAGGTATAGCCGCGACTGCAGCTTGCGCTTCTGCACAAAAGGCAGCACCCGCTTCTCCTTGTCTTGCACGGCATCCATGCTCACCAGAATCACCCGCACGGGCTGGTCTTTGTATTGGGCGTGAGCGGCCTCAAAATAAGGCATTTCCTTGATGCAGGGCTTGCACCACGTGGCCCAGAAGTTCACCACATACAGCGTGTCGTGCGGTGCCTGGCGCAGTTCCTGCAACTGGTCGAATTTGATGGTGGTGACGGTCTGCGCCTGCGTTGCCACGCTGGTCAGCAAGGCAATGGTTAACAGTAAGATAAGTTGCTTCAGGTATACGGTCATGGCTCTATAACGAAACGGGGAACAGCCCTATTGCTGCGAATGCTTTCTAACAATTTGCCCTCCAAACCGTTTTGAATAAGCAATACGCATGTTAAACTATAAAAACCAACTTAGAATGGCTAATAATCTGAAAGGAAAAAAGATAGCGATAGTAGTAACTGATGGATTTGAGCAGGTGGAACTGACCGAGCCGAAAAAAGCCCTGGAAGAGGCCGGCGCTGAAACTCACCTCATTGCCTTGAAAGAAGGCGAAGTGAAAGGCTGGAACTACACGGATTGGGGCGACAAATTCAAAGTCGACAAAACCATCGACCAAGTGAACGCCGACGATTACAATGCCCTGCTGCTGCCCGGCGGCGTGATGAGCCCCGACAAGCTGCGCGCCAACGAGAAGGTGGTGCGTTTTGTGAGCAGCTTCATGGAAAGCGGCAAGCCCGTCGCCGCCATCTGCCACGGCCCCTGGACGCTGATCGAGACGGGTAAGCTACAGGGCAAGAAAATGACCAGCTACCATACCTTGAAGACCGACCTGAAAAACGCCGGTGCCGAGTGGGTGAACCAGGAAGTGGTAGTGGACAATGGTCTGATCACGAGTCGCAAACCCGACGATATACCTGCCTTCAGCAAAAGGATTGTGGAGGAATTTGCCGAAGGCCGCCACGAGCCGCGTTAGGCAAGTACTTAAGAAAACAAAAACCGCCGCGCCGTACCTCAACAGGTATAGCGCGGCGGTTTTTTATGGGTTATACCTTAGCCCTGTATGAGGGGAAGCAGCTGTTCGGCATGGCCCTCCAGCAGCACTACCAACGTAACATCCAGCGCCAGCAGAAACAGCGCCTGCAGCGTGATGGCTTGGCCATAGCCCAGGTATTGCTCCGCCTTTGGCGAACTCAGGGATTTTTCCTTCATGTAGGCCGCCAGCATCAGAAAAGCCAGGTCCAGGCCAATGCTCAGGTATAGGAGCTTCAGGTTCCAGGAGTGGAAGGCCACCGTTTCAGGCAAAGTGCGCCCGCCCGCGTCCGCTGACAGGATGTAATACAGCGCACCGCCCGCTATGATCATGTTTACGATGTTCCAGTAGATGTTCATCTGGAAAAAGTAACGCTTGTTGCGCGACGACTTGGTGAGTTTGATGCTACTGATCAGGATATTTATCAATGCCCAGACCCCCAGTGCCAGCATCCCGAACTTCAGCGTCTCTGCCTGTTTTAAGTTAATTGCCGCTGCGGCGCTGCCCTGGGCACTGGCCGTGAGGCAAAGTAGCAAAAGAGGCAACAGGCAAAGGTATTTTCTCATCATATGCGCACAAATGGTTTGTGTAGGAACGTACTGCGGGTGAGTTTAGCATAAGCGGGCCGGAATAAATGCAGGAACAGTACAATTGCTGTAACGCAACTATACCCCTAAGTGTTTGCTGGCTAGCTTATTGGCGGTAGGCCACTATGTCCAGTCCAATATTGACGGCCGGGTAAATTGTCCTGTTCCCCAGCGACTTATCGGACCCGTAGGTGAGCTTCCAGTGCGTGCGGTCGATGTTGAAGTTGGCCTGGGCGCGCAGCACCGAGTCTTCCAGTTGAATGCGGGCAGGGAAGCTGATGCTCTTGGTGATATCCTTTATGGTGAGGTTGCCTGTCACTTTGTAGTTGGGGTTTTGGATGCGCATCCGTTTTGTTTTGCCGTCGGGGGCGGGCGTTTCCTGTCGCTCCGTACTGTCAAAGGGGGCGATGGTGGTGATCACAAAGGAGGCGTGGGGGTGCTCCTCCACGGCGAAAAATTCGGCGGAGCGCAGGTGGTTTGTCAGCTTCACGTTCCCTGCTCCGTCAATCGACCTGTCATCCGATCGCGCATTCGCCATGTCGAAGACCGCCTTTCCACCACGTGGCTCGCCGTTGTGCAACGTGACCGAGCCCTCCCTGATGGGTATAAGGCCATTGTGGCGGCCTGTCACTTTCGCGCCTATCCATATCACCGTACTCATGGCTGTGTCGATCTGAAACACCTGGTCAGGATTGACCGGAGCCAGAAAGTGCACGGCTGCGCCTATCTCTGCTTCGTCCGTTTTAACAGTGGTGTCGCAGGCCGTTCCGGCAATAGCCAGCAGGGCCCAAAGCAGGGTATAGAGCGGTTGCAGTCTGTGCGTGTTCATAAGTATAGGCGCTGTGCCTGGCAACACAGGGGTGATTTTTTCGCATGATCCCAGTATTATAAAATACGGCATGTAAAGCCAAAGGTCTGAAACAGAACGCTCTATACCTGCGCTTAAAACAAAACAGGGACCTGCTGCCAGGTCCCTGAATCGGGGATGTCGGAGGAGGCGAACTCCTTAAAAGCCGACGCCCAGGTATACCTGGAAAACACCGTGCTTTAGATCCTGGCTGATCTTCTTCCCCTCGTTATTTTCTTTGCGAAGGTCCTCCAGCCCCAGATTATACCTGGCACCCAGCCTGAAAATGCTCAGACGCGCCTCGGCTCCGGCCGCCAGGCCGTAGGCGAAGGTGTTCAACGGCTCTATGCTCACTTCCGTATCATCTTCCTTGGCTGACATCAGCACGCCTACCTGCGGGCCGAGGTGCACACTCACAGTCTCAGTGATGTTAAACACGGCCAGAATCGGCACTTCCAGGTAGTCGAAGCGGAAAGTGGAGTCGTTGCGCTCAATGCCTTTGCGGGAGTAAAGCGCTTCTGGTTGTATAGAGAACGTATTGCCCAGCGAAAACTGGGTATACACACCGGCATGGAATGTGGTGAGGCCTTTGAAATTGCCTAGCACATCTGCGTCGCTGCCGCGGAGGGTGGCAAAGTTCACCCCGCCTTTAATGCCGAAGCCCGCATTCCTGCCGATATCGCTAAACAGGTTATGATTCTGCTGCCCTGTCGAGGGGCCGTACTCCGTCTGCGCAAAGGCGCTGGCTGAGATCAGAAAAGCAATGAAGAGTAGTATGGGGTGTTTCATGGTGTTGGCTGGTTGGTTTTTTTGAATTCGACGGAAGGCCTGGTGAAGGCGAGTCTTCATATACGAATTACTATATATCGTTTTTGAAAAGTAAAAGTTGCATTCGCCAGGTATACAGGCTCACAGGTATAGCTTTGGGCTTGCTGAAGTTTAAGCGGGATTACGCCTTTATTGGACTGCTCCAAGTATAGGCGCTACAGAAAGAGCTACTCCATACGGGGTGTTGAGATTAAAATTTACCTGAAATTAACATGGAGTTAACATGAAATAGTGGATAATTCACGCTAATCAACATAGTTATCCACATTTTTCCACATTCTGAATGGGCATTTGTGGGCAATTATATAGGGTTTCATGAATTTATGCACCGGTGTGCATAGGGTGCTTTACATAATGTTGTGCGCACATAATTGCACTGAAAATCAGGTATAAGCAAGGTGCAAGCCGTTGATATAGAAGTTCGGATGCAGCCTGTAGAAGGCAGGTATAGGAACTTGCTCAAAAGGAAAATGGGGTGGTGGATAAACCAGACACGGGGTATAAATGTTAATTTTACGCTATGTTGAAAATTGCCTGGTCCGAGATATTCGCCCATTCCCTGCCCGAAGGCCATCGCTTTCCGATGGCCAAGTACGACTTGTTGCCCGAGCAGTTGCTATACGAAGGCACTATCACCCAAGACAACCTGTTTGCCCCCGAGCCGCTCCAGGAACAGTACATCCTCGACACCCACGACGCCGCATACTGGCAGCGCCTGCGCAACCTGGAGCTGAGTCCGTCGGAGATCCGCAAAACAGGCTTTCCGCTATCAGAGCAATTGGTGCAGCGGGAGGTGGTGATCATGAACGGCACGCTGCAGGCATCCCTGTTCGCGCTGGAGTTCGGCATCGGGATGAACGTAGCCGGCGGTACGCACCATGCTTTCACGGACAGGGGAGAGGGCTTCTGCCTGCTCAACGACATTGCCATTGCGGCTAACCACCTGCTCAGGTATAGGGGCATCAAAAAAGTGCTGGTAGTGGACCTGGACGTGCACCAGGGCAACGGCACGGCGCAGATTTTCCGGAACGAGCCCCGGGTATTCACCTTTAGCATGCATGGCGGGCATAACTACCCTTTCCACAAAGAGCGGTCGGATCTGGACGTGCCGCTGGCGGAGGGCACAGATGATAAAACGTACCTGAAATTATTAGGAGAGCACCTACCGCGGCTGCTGGATGAGCAGGAGCCCGATTTTGTGTTTTTTCAGTCGGGGGTGGATGTGCTGGCCACGGACAAACTGGGGAAGCTGGGCATGAGCATAGCCGGCTGCAAGGAGCGCGACCGCTTGGTGCTGGAGGCCTGCGCACGCCACCGTATACCTGTCACGGTGAGTATGGGCGGGGGCTACTCCAAACAGATCGCACACATTGTTGAGGCGCATGCCAACACCTTCCGGCTGGCGCAGCAGCTCTTTTTCTAAGCCTACGGTCTGGACTTTAGCTTGTCGTCTTCGCTCTTGCCTTTCGCGCCAGGAAGCAGCAGCTTGAGCAGGATGTAAACGATCGGGGCCAAGACAAGTACCAGAATCGCAAACAGGGCAATCTTGAGCACCTTTATAAAAATAGAGACAACGAGTGCTGAGATAATGATGGAGACGATAAAGAGGATCCAGAAATTAAGCTTGCTTTTGTTCATGTTTAAAGGGTTAAGTGAGCGATTCAGCCATACCTGTCGCGGGCGTGCCGCAGCACCAGGTATACAGCCGGTAGCAGGGTAGCCATCAGGGCCAGTGCCAGCCATACGTTCGTCACCAACTCGCGGGACCAGGCGAAATAAAACGCCGCGGCAGCCAGCAGTACCGAGAGCAGGTAAGGCACGTTGATCCGTCGCATCATAAGGGAGTAGGTTGGTATACCCAGTTAAGGTACTAATTGTTAGGCTTTTTTCAAAAGCAGCTGCCACCGGAATGCCCACATCCAGCGCAGGCTATACCTGTCTATACCTGCCTGTTGTACCAATCGGCCCAGTTCTTCCCGCCGGAAAGCCCGCCATACCGAAAGGGGCGCATCATGCCTGACCAGGTGCGAACCTGAAAAGACCTTTGTGAGCCACTTGATGGAGTGATACGCCAGCCAGTGCCGGTGCAGGTCGTTGACGATAACGGCTATACCTGCCTGCCGGTGCAGTTGCCGGAACATACTCACAAGTTGCTCGTCGGTGAAGTGATGACAGAAGAGGCTGCAAACGATGATGTCATACCGCTGCCGCTGAAAACTTTCCGAAAACACATCGTGTTGCTCCAGCACTATTTCAGGGAAACCGCCGCAGCGCTGCCGGGCGTAGCGCACCATAAAGTCGTTGGCGTCTATACCTGTGAGCTGCATAGGAATGTTTTTGCGGCGGGCCCACTTGGCAATGTGGCGCAGTGTGTCGCCTCCTCCGCAGCCGATGTCGGCCAGGCGCAAAGGGCGTCCTGTATACCCATCCAACAGCTGCTCCAGGGCGTCGAGCACTACTTTATACCCACCGAGCCAGGTGTTGATCACTTCCAGTTCCTCAAGGTTGTGCCGCAGCTCCTCACCCGACAGGCTGAGGTCGTCCATCAGTTCGGCTTGGTTAGACCGTTGCTTCAGCATAGTGCACCTTCAGTAACATCGATTCCAATGTCAGGCCGGGGCCAAAGGCAAAGCTCAGCACCGGCTCGTCTTTTTCCTGCGTGGTCAGGCTCGCCATCAGCTCCTTTAGCACAAACAGCACCGTCGCCGACGACATGTTGCCGAACTCGTGCAGCACCCGGTAGGCAAAGCGGTTGTCGTTGCGTGTCATGCCCAGTTCCTCCTCAATTACCTCCAGGATGCGGCGCCCGCCGGGGTGTATGGCAAACAGCTTGATTTCCGACACGGTGGTACGGAGCCCCTGCAACAAGCGCTCGGTGAGTTGCTTGATACCGTTTTTGATCAGGTCGGGCACGTAGGAGGAGAGGGTCATCTCAAAGCCGGTATTGCCAATGTGCCAGGCCATTTCGCGCTTGCCAGCCGGCGCCAGGTCGCAGTGGAAGGACTGCAGCTCGAGGCTCACTTCCGGGCAGGGTTGCCCCTGCATGAGCACCGCCGCCGCGCCATCGCCAAACAGCGCATTCGACACCAGATGGTCCTGCTCCGGGTTCTTCTGGAAATGGATGGTGCAGATTTCGGTGCACACCAGCATTACTTTGGCGCCCGGGTCGGCTTTGCAGATGGCGTCGGCCAGTTTGATGGCGTTGAAAGCCGCGTAGCAGCCCATGAAGTTTACAGCCGTGCGCTGCACACAGGAGTTCAGTTCGAGTCGCTCTACCAGTTCAATATCGAGACCAGGCGCATACATGCCGGTGCAGCTCACGGTGATCAGGTGGGTCAGGCTCTGCAGGGAGGTATTGCTCACCTGGTCCAGGCAATTGCGCACCGCCTGCTCCGACAGGTCAAGGGCATGCGTGCGGTATACCTTCATGCGCTGCTGCACGGTGGGGAAAGGCTCCAGGTCGGGGGTGTTGGGGAAGAAGGTATAGTCGCCGTTCTGGCGGACAAAGTCTTCGAGCACGCTGTAGCGCTGCCCTATACCTGACACACGGTAAAGTGCCTTGAGTTTGCGGCTTCCCTGTTCATCGAGCTGGTGGGCCGCGGCCATAAAGTCGGCCACCTGCATCTGCGGCATTTTGTTGGGGGGATTAGCCGTGCCGATACCGCATATATAGCTTTTCATAAGCTGGTGTCCGTTCTAAGAATTTGTTTCAGAGCAATAGGGGTGCTATACCTGCGTCGTGCCTGTCAGTCATAAGCATAGCAGCAACAGGCAAGCGATCATTATGTTTGTGCTTTTCCCTTCAGAAAATGCAGCCACAGGTTTGGATAAGTACGAAAGCGGCCGTTTTAAGATGTACAGGATTAGAAAGGCCGCCCGTGGGTTTGGCGCATGATCAGGCGCACAGCTGCCGGCAGGTAACGCAGTGTGCCCACTGCCACCTCCGAGAGCAAAGGATTGCCAAACAGTCGCTGCACCGCACGGCCCAGCTGCAGGCGGCGCTGAAACTGCTTTTCCCAGGCCAGGGTATAGCCTCTTTCCAGGGCCTGGCGGTTGCGGCCGTTTTCGAAGTAATGTACCACCTGCTCTGCCGCCAGCTTGCCCGCGTGGATGGCCATGGCCATGCCGTTGCCGCAGAGCGGGGTAATCATGCCGGCCGCGTCGCCGCACATCAGCATATGGTTTTCCACGCAGGTTTTAGTGGCGAAGGAGATTTCATTGATGACCTCCGGTTGCTCATACAGAAACTCGGCCTCAGCAAAGATGCGGTGCAGGTGCGGGTTCTGCTGCAAAACAGCCTGCTCCATGGCAGGTATAGACCCATGCCGGCGCAGGTTCTCGCGCGTGGTGAGGTAGCAGAAGCAGTAGCGCCCGTCCTCAACGGCCGATATGCCGGCATAGCCATCCTGAAAATTGTGAAGTGCGATGAGGTCAGCAGGCATGTCGAGGCGCAGGTGGTACTTGACGCCAATGTAAGGGGAACGTTTTGCAAAGAATGAGCGACTGAGTTGCCGGTCGAGGGTGCTGCGCTTGCCATACGCGCCCAACGCCACCTCAGCAGCAAGCGTGTCGCCGTCTGATAATTTAAGGGTGAACAGGTTGTCTGCAAACTGCACATCCTGCACCGCCGTCTGTAGCCGTACCTGCACTCCTTTCGCCAGGGCCACCTGGTACAGAAAGTGATCGAAGGTATAGCGGCTCACACCGAACCCGCCCAGGTCGAGCGGCGAATCCAGCACAACGCCCTTGGGCGAAGTGAGCCTGAAGCGGGAGATCGGGGCAGGTCGAAGTGCCGCCGGGTCGGCTCCGATAGCGCGCAGATAAGGCAGCACTTCGTTCGAGACATACTCGCCGCATACCTTATGCAAAGGGTAGGATTTTTTTTCGATCAGCGTCACAGAAAGTCCTTGGTTGGCCAGCGCGATAGCACTGGTCAGTCCGGCAAGCCCCCCTCCGATAACGGCTATCTGCATAATTGACAGGCAATATGTTTTAAGTCCAAAAAAACTTTCTGTTATTTGGTGAAAGCATCTGATTTGGTGCGTAAAATGCAAGAACAAATTATTGCTCCGAACGTTAACAATATGGAACAACTTTTGTATATACTCAGAAGGACAAAATCTTAATTTTCAATATGAAGCAAATTATACTTACTTTCTTTTTCTCTATGGCAGTTTTACTGGCAGATGCCCAGGTACGTGACCCCGTTCCCGTGCAAACTGACACACAGAATAAGAGCCTGGAGCAACAGGAAAAAGAGGTTGCTATTTATCCTAACCCCAACAACGGAGTTTTTACGATTTCGTTTGCCCAGCTTAACACCCAGCAGGTGGAGTTGCGCATTTTGAATGTGATTGGAAACGAAGTGTATCAGGAAGTGATCAGCCGCCCCGACATTCATACGACCAAGACCGTAGACCTGACCCGGCTTGCCAAGGGGCTGTACTATGTTAAGATTGAGGCTGATGGCTACAGTTCCGTCAGACGGGTTGTAGTTAAATAAGGAAACCTATATAAAACAAGAAAGGCCGCTCTTCACACAGAGCGGCCTTTCTTGTTTTATGCCTAAGCGGATTATTCCGGCAGGATGGCTTTGGATACGAAACCGGTATAAGCGGCGGTGTCGCGGTGCACGCGGGCTTTCACAAACATAACATCGGAGGTGTCGAGCACCTGAATGACCTGCGTGGTGTCGAAGTGGAGCAGGCTGGCCGCCTGAAAGCTGGCTGTTCTGTATACCTCCCCGCCCATCAGGGGCCTGGTCGCATACAGCACATCTACAGGGAGCTCCCCGGTCTCGCTGGCTACGGTAGCTTCCGAACCGTCCACCTCCATGCTCCTCTGTTCGCTATTGCAGGCAGTAAGGCTGGCAAAGATAGCCAGCATGCATACAGTTAAAGTTGTTTTCATGGTGTAAAAGAGTGGCTTCAGCTCCAAGATAACGAATAAAATATAAAATCTAAAATATAGTGACTTTGCGAAGTAACTCTGACTCTTACTATTAAGACGAGCAAGTGGGGTTTAGTTCCCTGATCACGCCGAAAAACAACTCTTAAAATGGTGGCCCTGAGCAGAATCGAACTGCTATCTAAAGTTTAGGAAACTCCTATTCTATCCATTGAACTACAGGGCCTTATGTATTTTATGCCTGGCTGGTTTTTTCAGCCCACTTTTACCTCTGTCTGTAAAAATGTTGTACACTGTGTGTTACACGCCTTCCACGGTTACAGCCTGGCATCACTTAAGGTCAGTTGCTGATTGTGCAAAGATAACTTTTATGGTTACATCATAAAAGGCGTATTGCGTTTAAATAAAGTATGATATACACATGTGAGAAACCACCTGCCGTTAACAGTAGTCTTCACTGAGGAGATTTACTTAAATTAGCGCCGTTCTTTATACTCTTTTCATTGCAGAAGGTATAAAGGCAGATAATTCATTTCTCTCACTACCCGACATCCCAATGGAAATTGTCATTCTAATACTCCTGACCCTGCTGAACGGCTTCTTCGCCCTGTCAGAGCTATCCATTATCTCCGTTAACAGAAACAGGATTATGAACAAAGCAAAGCAGGGAAGCAAAAATGCGGAAACCGTTTTGCAGCTGCTTGAATCGCCGGAGAATTTTCTGTCAGCCATACAGGTCGGTATCACGCTTATCGGCATCGTGTCCGGTGCGTACGGTGGGGCCGCCCTGTCCGATGATGTCAGGCAGTGGCTGGGAGGTATAGATTTTCTGGCACCCTACGCCGATACGCTTTCCATCGTGCTGGTGATAGGACTTATCACTTACTTCACCATCGTGATCGGGGAGCTGATACCCAAAACCGTTGCGCTTGGCAATGCCGACAACATCGCCCTTTTTGTAGCGCCCATCATCAAGGTGTTCACCATTGTTACCCAGCCACTGGTTAAGCTGCTCTCAGGGTCCACTAACCTGGTCATTAAAGTGCTCGGCATTAAGGAGCCTTCGGAAGAGAAGATGTCGGAAGAGGAACTCCGGCAGATCATCAAGACGGCGGGCAAGCAGGGCATTCTGGCGAAGGAGGAAATCCAGCTGCACCAGAACATTTTCACTTACTCGGAGCAGCGCGCCAAGAACCTGCGCACGCACCGCATGGATGTGGAGTACATCGACATCAATCAGCCCATCGAAGCCATCAGGGATATGATTCAGCACAGCGCGCACTCTAAATTTCCGGTGGGCGATGGCAGCTTCGATAAGATCATCGGGATACTGACGGCAAAGCGCTTCTATGAGTATCTGGCGGAGAATAATGGGGAGCCGCTGCAAAGTGTCCTGCAGCCGCCCATTTACATCCCCGAAACAATGATGGTAAGCGTGGTGCTGAACATTTTCAAAAAGCAGAAGCAATACTTGGGCATTGTAGTGGACGAATACGGCTCGAGCGAGGGGATCATCACGCTGCACGACATACTTGAAGCCATTGTGGGAGACATTCCGGACGTGGACGAGCACGATGAACCAGATGTTGTGAAAAGAGATGATGGGTCACTTCTGGTGAACGGCTCTATGGAAATCTATGACCTAAACCGGGAACTGAGGCGGGAAGTAATACCCAAAGATGCCGACAACTACGTAACGCTGGCCGGGTTCATTTCCTATGAGCTGGACAAGCTCCCTGTCACGGGCGACAAGTTTCAGATCAGCGGCTATGAATTTGAGATAGTGGACATGGACGGCTTCAGGGTGGACAAGGTTATCTTAAAACCCATTGAAAGCGCAGAAACATCTTAGCCAAAATCGGCAAACTACCCTAATCTTTAAAAAAAGAGAGCCTGGCAACTGTTGCCGGGCTCTCTTTCTGTTTTACACTATTCGGTCTGGTATCGTGCTTCGCTAACCTGCACAGGCTTTAGCTTATACCTACCATTTACCTGTTGGTCTGCTCCTGCGGGGCTTGCTCCTGTGCGGCTGGTTCTTGTGGGGTTTGTTCCTGCGTGGTCGGTTCCAGCATAGGTTCGTCGTACAGGGCAATGGAGATGCCGAAGGCGATCACGGTCAATATGAGCCCTACCATAAAAATAGAGTAGGAAACGCGCAGGATCTTATACTTGCGGCTCAGCACCTCACCCAGGTAATAGATGTCGGTGATCATGTTCGTGTAAAGCGATTGTTTGTCGCGCATGATCTCGTGCATACCGTTCTGAAAATCCTCCAGCGGTATATTGGTGAAGTTTCCGAAGAAGAGCAGGTTTACCTTTTTGCTGTTGATCTGTTTCCGGTTAAAAGTGAAACTTGTCACCTCCGGCTGCGCCGAAATAATGGCGAAGATCACCGAGCCAAGCGTGGTGAGCAGCAACGTGCCCACTGGTATGAGCAGCGAACGGTGCTGGGCAAACTCAGCCCCTGTGATGGAGGTCTTGGTGCTCAGGTAAGTAATGATCACGGACATGATGATGGCGTTGAGGCTGATCATCATGTTGGCCTTGTTATCGGCGATGGCGCTCAGGTTGAGGTGCGTGCGGTAGGTGTTGCGGAACATGGTTTCGATGCCGCGCTTGGGCTGGGCCAGTGTCTCGCGCTGCTCCTTTTCCTCCTTCTTCAGCTTCTTCGACTCCTTCTGCAACTGGTTGCGCTGCTCCTGTATGTTCAGGCCGAGCTGCTCGGCATATTTGTGCTGGGCCTTGGCGGTGTAGAAGGTGGTGGAGAGCAGGAACTCCATCTGAAACTGCGCCCACTCCTGATCCGTGAAAAACTTGTCTTTGAAGATCTCCCACTCCACACGCAGCAGCTCGGCTGTGGCAAAAAAGGTTTCTTTGCCGATGTTGGCCATGTCTGCATCCACGATCACCTCCTGCAGCAGGGACTGGGGTTTAATGCCGTGCCTGGTGGCCATGATGCAATCGGTTACACGGGCAATGCGCTCGGGCGGGTAGTTCTTCTCCTCTAGCCAGGAAGTGGCGTAGCCTACGCTTTCTTCCTCATGTCCGTCATAGGCTTTGATATAACCCGTGTCATGAAACCAGGCGGCCAGCTCCAAGTCCTGCAGTTCCTCCGGGCTCAAACCGTACAGTTCGCCCAGTTGCCGGGTTTCGTTGGCAGTCTCGAAGGTGTGTTTGTAATTGTGGTAGACAAGCTTCTTGGACAGCTGCTCCTTAAAAAGCCTGAAAACGTACTCACTGGCTTGCTTGACGATATCTTGTTCTTCCATAACGGTGTCTGCCGCCATTGTCAGGGAGCTCTGCAAGTAGTGCACAGTTGTGAGCGGCGGTTGTAGGTATGCTATTATTCTTTTGCCGTTACGGTGAATACCGCTTTTTGTTGAAAGGGCCGGCCACAACGCACACTATGCCCTATATAGTAAAGCAAAAACTTAATGCAGCTGCCCTACGTTACTTATCTCAGCCCTGCCGTAGCCCCAATGCTAATTCAGGCGCTGCTACCAACCATGCACTACCAAACCCAACCATCGCTTTTACGGCAGCAACCTTATCGCCAGACGATGTGCTGTGGCCGGCACACTTGCTTTTGCTAGACAGGACACCCCGTACACACCGAATTTTATGAAAAACCGTCTTCACCTTATACCCCTTATCCTGCGCCCCCTGGCTGTAGGCCTTTTCTTAGTGCTCTTGCAAGCCTGTGCTACCCAAAAACCTTACTACAGCCGCGATGTGCTCAACTGGCAGCAAACCGAGCCCAAAGCTGGCAACAAGCTAAACTACACCGTTTTCCTCATCGGCGATGTGGGCGCGCCTGACCTGAAGCAGCAGGAGCCTTCGCTTAAGCTCATGAAAAAGCAGATGAGCGAAGCCGGCGCACAAAGCACGACCATCTTTCTGGGTGACAACGTGTACCACAACGGTCTGCCCGAGCCCGGGCGCTACGACCGGGAAGTGTCGGAGCAGCGCCTCAACGCCCAGCTCGATGTGCTGCGGGGCTACCAGGGCGAAAAATACATGATTCCGGGCAACCACGACTGGAACCACAGCGGCCGCGGCGGGCTCGAGTTTGTGGTGCGCCAGCAGAACTATGTGAACGAGTACCTCACCGAAGAGGGCATTGTGGTAGGCGGTGACTTCTATGTGCCGGGCGATGGCTGCCCGGGTCCTTATGAAGTGAAGATCAGCGATGACCTTGTGCTGATTGCTCTGGACTCTGAATGGTGGCTGCACCCCTGGGAGCGCCCTTACGGAGCGGGCAGCAACTGCTGGGCATCCACAGAGGCCGACTTCCTGGTGAAGCTGGAAGACATTATAGAAAAGCACCAGGGCTCCAACATCGTGGTGGTAGCGCACCATCCTTTGTTCACGCGCGGTAACCATGGCGGATTCTTCACGCTGAAAGACCACGTTTTCCCGCTCACCATGCTACGCGACTGGATCTACCTGCCGTTGCCCGTCATCGGGTCCATTTACCCGTTTGCCCGCAAGTACGGTGGCATCCTGCAGGACATTCCGCACCCGCGCTACAACGCTTACATCGAGGGGCTACTCAACATCTTTGATAAGTATGATAACATCGTGTACGCTGCCGGGCACGAACACTCGCTGCAGCATTTCAAGCATAACAAGCTGGCCCACATTGTCAGCGGATCAGGCTGTAAGATACAGCACGTGAAGGGTGGCGGTAATGCCATGTATACCCACCAGGTGAAGGGCTTTGCCAAGTTGATGTATTATGAGAACGGGGAAGCCTGGGTGGAATACTGGAAGCCGGAAGGCGACGGTTCAGAGGGCACCATGACCTTCCGGACGCCGCTCTACGCCAAAGAGCCGCGCCGCAAGCGGTCCACGATTGTGGACGAAACCAACTATGCCGACAGCACCATAGTAGTGGCTGCCAACGATAGCTATACTGCCAGGGGGCTGCGCCGCACCATGCTGGGCGACCACTACCGCCGCGAGTGGGCCACGCCGGTGGAGGTGCCACTGCTGGACATGCGCAACGAGCTGGGCGGGCTCACGCCCTACCAGAAAGGGGGTGGCAAGCAAACGGCTTCGCTGAAAGTACGTAACCCCGACGCCCGTGAGTACACCCTGCGCACCGTCGACAAAGATCCGACCATGGCACTGCCGGAGTACCTGCGCCAGACCGCTGCCAAAGCCTTGCTGCAGGACCAGATCTCGGCCCAGCACCCCTACGGCGCGCTGGCTATACCTAGGCTGGCAGATGGCGCCGGCGTATTCCATACTAACCCGAAACTCGTGTTCATCCCGCAGACGCCTTACCTGCGCCAGTACATGGATGAGTTCAGCAACACACTGGCTTTTCTGGAAGAGGATGCCGACGAGAACCACGAGGATGTAAAGAGCCTAGGCTTTGCCGAGAACCTGGTGGGCACCGACAAGGTGCTGAAGGAACTGCGGCAGGACAACGACAACCAAGTGAACCAGCAAGAGTTTGTGCGCGCCCGCCTGTTCGATATGCTGGTGGGCGACTGGGACCGCCATGAGGGGCAGTGGCGCTGGAAAGAGGAGAAGACCGACAGCGGCAAGGTATACATTCCGGTGCCCGAGGACCGCGACCAGGTGTTCTTCAAAGCCGACGGAATTATACCCTGGCTGGCCACCCGGAAGTGGGGCGTGCGCAACGTCCAGAACTTCGGCCACGACTTCGACGACATTGTGGGGCTCAACCTGAGCGCGCTGACCATCGACCGCACCTTCACCTCGGCCATCACCCGGCAGGACTGGATCCGCATTGCCAAAGAGATACAGGCCGGCGTAACGGATCAGGTGATCGAGGAGGCCATCAACCAGTGGCCGGAAGAGGTGCGGGCTATCTCGGGCGAGGATATCAAAGCCAAACTGCGCTCACGCCGCGACAAGCTGCCGCAAGCGGCCGAAGCCTACTACGAGCACCTCGCCAAGATGGTGGATGTGGCCGGCAGCGATAAGCACGAGCACTTTGTGGTAAACCGATTGAATGATGAAGAAACTCATCTGACGGTATACAAGATCAACAAAGAAGGTGAGCTGCGCGACACACTTTACAAGCGCACCTTCTATACCCCTGAAACCAACGAGCTGCGCCTGTACGGGCAACGCGGCAAAGACATATTTGAAGTGAAGGGAGATGTGAACGATGGGATCGTGGTGCGTATTATCGGGGGCAACGACGAGGATGTGATCACCGACAACTCGCGTGTGGCCGGCATTAAACGGCACACGATCGTGTATGATACAGAAGAAGGCAATGTGTTCAGCTTCGGGCCTGAGACAAAAGTCCGTACCAGCATCAGTCCGGATGTGAATTTCTATGACCGGGACAATTACAAGCTGCCATACCTGGGGCCTCGGCTGTCGCTGGAGTACAACGTGGACGATGGCTTGTTTATAGGAGCAGGTATACTGGCCCGCACGCACAAGTTCCGCAAGTCGCCTTATGCTTCGGAGCACCTGCTGGAGGGCAATTACGCCTTTTACACAAACTCATTTAATGTGCGCTATACCGGCGATGTGCGGCAGGTGTTCGGCAACTGGAACATCGGTGTGAATGCAGCCATACAGGGACCGCAGTACCAGCGCAACTTCTACGGCTACGGCAACGACACCCGCCAGCAGGACAGCGAGGACGACTCCTTTTACCGCGTTCGGTTTAAGCGCGTGAACGTGGGCGCAACGCTCAACAACAACCTGGCCCCTTTCTTCAAAGTAGGTATAGGTCCTACTTACGATCGCTTCCGGGTGGTGAACTCCGAGCACGACACCTACCTAGTGAACGAGGCGCTAAGCGGTCGGATGGAGCCGGGCACCTACGACGTGGAGCAGGGCCGTTTCGAATCGCAGCACTATGTGGGCGTGATGGCATTTGCCGATATGGATGTGCTGGGAGAGGGCAACCAGAAGAACCCGCGCATCGGCATGCGCCTGCACAACCGCATGAGCTACAACAAGCAGACTGATGGGGAAAAATTAAGCTACACCAACATAAGCTCTGAGTTTGCCTTCTACCTGACCCCGAATTTTCCGTTTCAGCTCACCTGGGCGGGTCGTCTGGGGGCAGCGCATAACTTCGGCGACTTCCGCTTCTACCAGGCCAACACCCTGGGCGGCATGGACAATATGCGCGGCTACCGTCGCACCCGCTTTGCCGGCCGCAGCGCAATCTATGCCAACGCCGAAGCCCGCCTGTCGCTCCTGGACTTTAACCTATACCTGACGCCGGGCAGGCTCGGGGTGCTGGGCTTGTATGATGTGGGCCGCGTGTACCAGGACGGCGAACGCGATGCTGCCTTTTTCCGAAGCCTGCATACAGGTATAGGCGGTGGTGTGTGGGCCGACATCATGCAGAAGAACGTCATCGTGCTGACTTACGCCAAAGGCGATGTGGAACGGCTGTGGACATTAAGCTTCGGCTTTTTATTCTAAAAAAATCTTATGACGTATAGCAAAAAGTGCCTCAGTTATGGCACTTTTTGCATTTACCGCCATGTAATTAGCCACGAACTATGAAATTAACCCTACCTAAACTACTCCTTTTACCTTTGCTCCTGATAGGAGAACACGCACTGGCCCAGGAAACCGAACAGGACCTGTCCGATGTGCAAAAACAAACCAAAGAATACGCCAGCCCCGGCGTAAGGGGCATGGGCAAAAGCCGGGGCATTGTGATCGGCTATGAGCGCCTCCCGCAGTTCGACATCGAATCGGAGTCGGACAACCCGGAGATAGGCAACGGACGGGCGCGGGTACGGCGGCACAACAAGTTCTTTGTACGGGCACTGGCGCCTGTCATGAACAAGCCCAATACCAAGCTGATTCTGGGGATAGACCACAAGTTTGAGGAATTCAACTTTGAGAGCGTATCGCCTGCCTCTTACAGCCTGTACCGCAACCTGGAAGACAAAAACCTGAAGAGTCTGGGCCTGCAACTGGCTTTCCTGCATTCGTTTGACGAGGTGCGTTTTATATTGGTGCGCGCAAAGGGTGAGCTCAACGGTGACTATACCCGCGACAATGTCAACGTATCGGATTACCTGAAAACCACGGTAGACGTGGGCTATGGCTGGAAGCGCAGCCCTGACTTTGCCTGGGGCGTCGGTTTCCAGCTGGGCTATACCTTCGGGCGGCAGCGCCTCTACCCGGGCATCATCTACAACCGCACCTTCAACGACCGCTGGGGTGTGGAGTCCATCTTCCCGGCTAACCTGCGGGTGCGCTACAACGTGTCTGAAAAAACGCTCCTCTATACCGGCTACCGCATCGAAGGAGCCAGCTACAACCTCTACGCCAGCGAACCGCCGCTCTCGCAGTTCAACGACATCGAGCTGCGGCGCACCGACATCAAAGGCCTGTTGCGACTGGAGCAGGAGATATACGATTTTCTGTGGTTTGCCGTGGAAGGCGGGTTCCGGCAGTATTACCGCCACCGTGCTTTCGATGATGTAGGCTCACGCGACGAGCTGATCAAAAACACGCTGAAAGGAGCGGGCTACATAGGGATAGAGCTTTACGCGGTGCCACCCCGCAAGCTGCTCGAGCGTGCCCAGAACCGCTAAGAGACGAAGACATAGAAACAACAACGCCCGACTTGCAGGTATAGCGAGTCGGGCTTTGCTTTTATATCAGGTACAGTTACTTCGATTTCCGGGTCGGTTCCATTCCTTCGGGTATGAGCTTGCGCAAATACTCGTACGTGGCGTACTGCGACCGGATGTGGGTGGGGCTTACCTGCTCCACATAGCTGTTGTCGATGTCGCGGGCTTTGGTGTCGTCGGCGAGCTGCAGGTCAATGATTGTGCGCAACTGCTCCACCAGGTCTTTCTGCAGGATCGGGAAAGCCACTTCTACGCGTCGGCTCAGGTTGCGCGTCATCCAGTCGGCGGAGGCCACGAAGTACTCTTCCTTGCCGTCGTTGTGGAAGATGTATACCCGCGCATGCTCCAGGTAGCGATCCACGATGCTGCGTACCCGGATGTTTTCGCTGAGCCCCTCTACGCCCGGCACCAGGCAGCAGATGCCACGCACCAGCAGCTCGATCTTCACACCGGCCTGGCTGGCGGCGTACAGCTTCTTGATCATGCGCTCGTCCTGCAGGGCGTTCATCTTGAGGATCATGGACGCAGGCTTGCCTTTGCTGGCATTTTTTATTTCCCGGTTGATCAGGTCCACAAAACGGTCGCGCATGTTGATCGGGGCCATCAGCAACTTCTTGAATTTCTTGTCGAGCTGGCGATCGATGAAGAAGTTAAATACCTGCTCCACGTCCTGCGTGATGGTTTGGTTGGAGGTGAACAGGGCATGGTCGGCGTAAATTTTGGAAGTGTCTTCGTTGTAGTTGCCCGTGCTCAGGTAGGCGTAATTTACCAACTGGCCTTCTTCGTTGCGGGTGATCAGGCCCAGCTTGGTGTGCACTTTGAGGTCAGGAAGGCCCAGGATGACGTTGGCGCCGGCTTTCTGCAGTTTGCCAGCCCAAAAGATGTTCGATTCCTCGTCAAAACGGGCTTTGAGCTCCACCACCACGGTTACCAGTTTACCGCTCTTAGCCGCCTTCACCAGCGATTTGGCAATGGCCGAGTCCTCGGCTACGCGGTAGAGGGTGGCGCTCATGGCAGTCACCTTAGGGTCGTTGGCGGCCTCCTCAAAAAGGCGCAGCACGTAATCGAAGGACTGATAAGGGTAGTGCACCAGGTAGTCCTGCTTTTTCATGGCCTCAATCAGGCTCCCTTCCTTCTCTAAAAGCGGGTGCACCAAAGTAGGCTGCGGCGAGTACTTCAGGTCCGGCAGGTCAAAGTCGGGGAAGCCGAAGAAGTCGCGGAAGTTGTGGTACTTGCTGCCCTCCACCAGTTCATCTTCCGATATGCCGGTATGCGCCATGATGGCCTCCAGCATGGGTCTGGGCGTAACGGGGTCATAGAGTAGGCGGGCCGGATAGCCGGTTTCGCGTTTCTTCAGACTTTTCTGGATCTTCGCCATGAGACTTCCTGATACCTCCTCTTCTATATCCAGCTCAGCGTCGCGCGACACTTTCACGGCATGCGCCTCGAAGCGGCTATAATTCGGGTATAGGGCAGGCAGGCAGCAGCGGATCACATCGTCGAGGAACATCACGTAGCGCTGCTCATCCACCGTAGGCAGTTTTACAAAGCGCCCGCCGTGCTTCTTGGTGGGTATCTCGAGCATGGAGAAGCGCTCCGGCTTCAGGTCTTTCTCTTTTGGGTCGAAGAGTTGCACGCCCAGGTATACGGTCTGGTCTTTCAGGAAAAAGTGCGTCTCGGTGTCGTCCAGCAAAAGCGGCAGGATGTGGGGCTGTATGTGCTCGGCAAAGTATGTCTGCACCCACTTCTGCTGCCCTTTGTTCAGATCGTTTTCGGTAAGCAGGTGGATGTTCTGCTGGCGAAGATCAGCCAGGATGCCTCCCCTGAAAACTTCGCCGAACTCTTCCTGCTGGCGTTTCACCTCCTGCATCACCTGCTCAAAAGTATCGGCCGGGTCTTCGGACAGCTTGTCGCGGGTCTTCTTTTTGAGTTTGATGAGGCGCTTGAGTGTGGCCACGCGCACTTTGAAGTACTCGTCGAGGTTCGACGAGAAGATGGCCATGAACTTGATGCGTTCCAGTAGCGGCACAGTGCGGTCTTTCGCCTCCTGCAGAACGCGGTAGTTAAAGGCAAGCCAGCTAAGCTCACGGTTGATCAGCGGCGTGATGGTTGGTTTTTTATCTTCGGTATTAGTTTCCATGGTTTGGTTTGTTGCCCGGTGCGGGGCAATGGTGTAAAGGTATAGGCAGGGCGACCAGGTGTAGGGTTGTAGTGGCCACGCCGCTGTGCTGTGTTATTTGCTATTATTGGGCACTTCGTAAAACAAAAGCCCGGCATTGCTGCGGTTGATGTCGTACCAGCTTTCGCAGTCGAACCGAAGCGCGATTACCCCGGCTGTAGGCATGCTGGAGAGATGCTTGGGCGACAGCATGTTGGCAAACTCCGAGATGGCATCATTGTGGCCCACCATCATCATGCTGTCCACGTTAGCGGGTGCCTCGCGGACTATCTCCAGCAGTTCTGCCGCGCTGGCGCCATAAATACGGTCATCTATTGCAATGTCATCGGCATCGTAGTCGAGTTCGCGGGCCACCAGCGTGGCTGTAGTGATTGCCCGCACCGCAGGGCTTGACAGGATGAGCTGGATTTTGGCATTGTTGGCCACCAGTTCCTGCCCCATGAGCGGGGCATCCGTACGGCCGCGTTTGTTAAGAGGTCGGTCATGGTCGCTCAGCTCCTCGAACTTCCAGCTGGACTTGGCATGACGCATGATATATAAGGTTTTCATAAGGTGATTCTCTTTCAGAAAGGCATAACAGCACACCTGGTACATAGTGCGTCTGCTATACATGGTGTTTACTGAAAGCAGGAGAAAATAGTTGTGACGGGGGAGGGGAGTGGGTTAGTTGGATGCACCAGCGCTAATGGGGCGAGCATCCGCGCTCGTGACGGCTATGATGGGGCCTCTGGCCCATGTATAGGTATAACTGGCGGTATGGCTATACCTATACCTGCCGTAGCTACTGACTAGCTACACCTTAAACTAATTGGTTTCATAGCTTCGCCTGTGCGGCGGGCACTTACTTTTTGTCTTGACACAAAAAGTAGGCAAAAAAGTCAAGATTCCCCAAACTCGCTGAACGCTCGAACAGTGGAGCGCCGAAAAGTGCACCTGGCTTGAGGGATCTGTTGCATAGCTTCCGGGGCAAGTTAGTCTTGCTATACCTGCCCGTGGTCTATACCTACCAGTGGTCTTTTGCTACAACGCTTATACATGTTGAGTGGCAATAGCAGAAAGTCCCCCTTTGAAGGGGGCAGGGGGATGTTAATCGTGCTCGAGAATCCTGAAAATCTTTAAATTTGGGGTAGGGGCCTTATATAAAGATTCAGACAACCACTCCTGCGTAGCAGCCAAGATGCCCGCAGGTCTGATAGACACTGCGAGGGCTGGCCGTTGCTGCTATCACAAAAAAGGAACAGCCTTTACCAGACTGTTCCCTTTTCCAATGTTTCCAGGTATAACCTACACGTTGTTCGGATACCGCTCGTAGTGGATTTCCGCTACACGGCGCTGCAGTTCGGCACGCAGCTCGTCGATGTTGATGCGGTTGGTTGCTGAAATAAACAGGGCTGGGGCGTGTACCTTGGCCATGTAAGTGGCTTTAAGGTCTTCGATGGAAGGGCGCACTTGGTGGCCCTCTTCATCATTTCCGCCTTCTTCTTTTAGTTCCTGTTCCCGTTGCTCCAGGTATTGGTCTATCTTGTTGAACACCAGTAACACAGGTTTGTCAGCGGAGTTGATGTCGAGCAGGGTGTTGTTTACCACCGCTATCTGGTCCTCAAACGAAGGGTGCGACACGTCTACCACGTGCACCAGCAGGTCGGCTTCACGGATCTCGTCGAGCGTGGACTTAAAGGCCTCGATCAACTTGGTAGGCAGCTTGCGGATGAACCCTACCGTGTCGGAGAGCAGAAACGGAATGTTGTCAAACACTACCTTGCGCACCGTGGCGTCTACAGTCGCGAATAGTTTGTTTTCGGCAAACACGTCGGACTTGGAGAGCAGGTTCATGAGCGTGGACTTGCCCACGTTGGTATACCCGACCAGTGCCACACGCACCATGCCGGCACGCGACTTGCGCTGCTCAAAGTTCTGCTTTTCGAACTTCTCCAGTCGGTCGCGCAGCAATGAGATTTTGTCGCGCACGATACGACGGTCGGTCTCGATCTCGGTTTCACCCGGACCCTTCATACCGATACCACCCTTCTGCTTGGAAAGGTGCGTCCAGAGGTTGGTCAGGCGGGGCAGCAGGTATTGGTATTGCGCCAATTCTACCTGCGTGTGTGCCTGTGCCGTCTTGGCCCGGAGTGCGAAGATGTCGAGGATCAGTAAGCTTCTATCCACGATCTTCACCTGCAGTTCGCGCTCAATGTTGCGCACCTGCGAAGGGCTCAGGTCATCGTCGAAGATCACCATGTCAACTTTATGCTCCGTCACGTAAGCCTTGATCTCGTCCAGTTTGCCGCTGCCCACAAAGGTGCGGGTGTCGGGCTTGTCGAGTTTCTGTATGAAGCGTTTCAAGGTGACGGCGCCGGCTGTTTCGGTCAGGAAAGCCAGTTCGTCGAGGTATTCGTTGGTTTGTTCGTCGGTTTGCTTGTAGGCAGGCACCGCTACCAGCACGGCAGTTTCCTGCGGCTTGGCGGTTTCGAAGTATTTTTGTTTACCCATTGTCAGATGTTAAGCGTAGCGGTTTGTCAGCCTTTTTTCGGCGTGCATCCTTGTACGTAATTAGTCACGGCCCTGGTTAGCTGGTGGCAGGGATAGCGTTGCAAGAGCAGGCAGGACGGGTGCAAGTTAGCTGAAAAATTTCAGAAGAAAGGGGAAAAAGCCTAACTTGCAGCCCTTCTAAAAAAGCCACAGTACTTCCACTAAACCAGCCATGGAGCATAAGACCTATCACATTGAAGGCCTGATCGAATTTATACCGCGGGTGTTCCGCGACGAGCGCGGCTGGTTCATGGAAACCTACAATGCCAGCATGTTTGCCCCCTTCGGTATCAACCCGGTTTTTGTGCAGGACAACGAGTCGGTATCGAAGCAAGGTGTGCTGCGCGGCCTGCATTTCCAGAAGCCGCCTTATGCGCAGGGCAAGCTGGTGCGGGTTGCTTCGGGCCGTGCGCTGGATGTGGCGCTCGACCTCCGCAAAAACTCCCCAACCTACGGACAGCACGCCAGCTGCATACTCGATGCCGAGCAGCACAACATGCTTTACATTCCGGAAGGCTTTGCGCACGGATTTATAGCACTGGAGGACAACACGAGTTTTCTCTACAAATGCACCAATCTCTACCATCACCCCTCAGAGGGCGGTATCCTCTGGAACGACCCGGCCCTGGGTATAGACTGGGGTATAGCCGAGCCCCTGGTATCGCCGAAGGACGAAGTGCTGCCGCTGCTAAAGGATTTTGATTCGCCGTTTTGAGTGCCTGGACAAAGGAATTTTAGACAGAGGACAAAAGAATTTAAATAGAGATCAATCGTCTGAAACTTAGATTAACGACGCCCCAAACCTCAAAATGACCAAGGCCCGCGACTGCAGTCAGTCGCGGGCCTTGGTCATTTTGAGGTATACAGATCATTCAAATATTGGAGCGAAGCACATCAGCGCATTCCACATCATCTTCACATCTCTAAATTTTCAAATCTGCTACAACACCTCCACCAGCGTCTCTAGTCCCATACCCCGTGAGCCCTTCACCAGCACATAGCTTTCTGAAACCGGATTGGCCTCCAGCCAACTTTGCAGCTCAGCCTTGGTAGCGAAGTAATGGAAGCGGTTGTCCGTTTCAGCAGCGTGTTTCATCTCCGGCCCGCAAAGCAGTACGGTGTCGAAGTTTTGCTCCGCGATGATCTCACCGATGGCTTTGTGTTCCGCGGCGCTTTCAGAGCCCATTTCCAGCATATCACCCACGATGACCACCTTGCGCGGGGCGTTCATGCCACCAAAATTGCGGATGGCCGCCGCCATGGAAGTTGGGTTGGCGTTGTAGGCGTCGAGGATGAGGGTGTTGGAGCCTTTCTGCATCACCTGCGAGCGGTTGTTTACCGGGCTGTAGTTGGCGATGGCGGCGTTGGCTTTCTCCAGCGGTACACCGAAGTACTTGCCAATGCAGGCCGCAGCGGCCATGTTCTCGTAGTTGTAGCTACCGACCAGTTGAGTGTTCACTACGTGGCCTTCTTCGTCTTTGTAGACCACGTAAGGCGAGGCCTCCAGCAACTCGCTGTGGTAGAAATCGCCTTGGGCCGGGTAGGTCATTTTGCTTTCGATGCGACGGCTCATGCGTAGCAGGTGCTCGTTGCCGGTGTTCACGAACACGGTACCGCCATGCTCCAGCAAGTGCACATACAGTTCGCTCTTGCCGCGGGCCACGCCCTCCAAGCTGCCAAAGCCCTCGAGGTGCGCCTTGCCGATGTTGGTGATCATGCCGTGCGTAGGCATCGCGATGCTGCTAAGCAAAGCAATCTCCCCGATGTGGTTGGCGCCCATCTCGATGATCGCCATTTCGTGCTCCGGCTTGAGGCGCAGCAACGTGAGCGGCACCCCGATGTGGTTGTTGAGGTTGCCTTGGGTATAGAGCGTGTTGAACTGCTGGCTCAGCACCGCATAGATCAACTCTTTGGTCGTGGTTTTGCCATTGCTGCCCGTAATGCCGATCACAGGTATACTGAGCTGCCTGCGGTGATGGCGGGCCAGGTCCTGCAGCGCCTGCAGCGTGTCTTCTACCACCAACACATTATCAGCAGCCAGGGCAGGATCGTCCACTACGGCGTATTTGGCACCCTTGTCCAGGGCGCCCTGCGCAAACTTGGCTCCCTTGAAGTTTGGTCCGTTCAGGGCAAAGAACAGGCTCTGGTCCTGCGGGGCGCGGGAGTCGGTGCTGACGTGGCGGCACTCCAGGTATTTTTGGTAAAGAAAGTCGATGCTGTTCGGCATGAAATGCGTATTTTTAGTCTGAAAATTGGCGCAGCTGCCCGTGGTAAGGTATAGCAGGCTGCCGCCATGGCAATATACATCCAAAACGGCAAAAGCAACAGCCCGATTGCCTAACAAACTGTCTATGCGCTACCTGTTGACCTTCCTCCTTTTTCTGTTACTTATTGATGTGTCTGCGCAGGAGCCTTTGCAGTTCCAGCAACGGACGGATGTGCCTGTAACGGTTGGCGGAACTGAACTGCGCAACCCCTGGGGCGGCGGACTCAACACCCCGCAGTTCTCCACCATCGACCTGAACAAAGACGGCCGCGGCGACCTTTTCATCTTCGACCGCATGCTGCGCAAGGTCTATACCTACCTGGCCGTGCAGGAAGGAGGCCAGTGGCGTTACCAGTACGCGCCTGAGTACGAGGTCCTTTTTCCGGCCGAACTGGAGAACTGGGTGCTGCTGCGCGACTACAACTGCGATGGCCTGAAAGATATCTTCACCAGCACGCCGCTTGGTATACGGGTATACCAGCAGGAGGCGAGCAGCAACAAATACCCCACCTTTGCACTGACAGAAGACGCCCTCTTTTACCGGAGTCGCAACGGCATGAACAGCATCAATATGCAGATGAACATAGGCGACATACCTGCCATTGTGGACATGGACGGCGACGGCGATTTGGATATCCTGCTCTCTGAGTTTTCGGGTGGCTATACCTTGGAGTATTATCAGAATATGCAGGCAGAGGAAGGCAAGCCCTGTGGTACGCTGGAATTTGCGCTCGGCTCCGACTGGTGGGGGCAAATCACAGAGTGCCATGGCTGCAACAATTTTGGCTTCGGCATCCAGTGCCGGATGGCGGGTCCCCTGCACTCGGGCCACGACGGCTCCGCGCTGCTGGCCATCGACTTAAACGGCGACGGCGACAAAGACCTGCTGATGGGTAGTGTGGAGTGCGAAAGCCTGGTGAAGATGGATAACGTGGGCACCAAAACGCAGGCCCGGATGGAAAGCTTCGAGACGGCTTTCCCGGCAGGTAGCCGGGCTGCCAGTTTCAAGCGTTTCCCGGCGGCTTATTACGAGGACGTGACGTTTGATGGTATACCTGATCTGCTCGTGGCACCAAACAGTAACGAGAACGCAGGTGACCTGGAGCTGCAGCGCTCGTCATGGCTCTACCAGAACAAAGGCACTGCCAGCCAGCCCAACTTCAACTTTACGCAGGATAACTTTCTACAGGTGCAGATGATCGATCTGGGTGAAAATGCCTACCCAGCCTTTGCCGACATTGACGGCGACGGCCTGCTCGATCTGCTGGTCGGCAACGGACGGGCAAACCGCAACGGCCGCTTTGTGGCAACACTGAGCCTATACCGCAACACCGGCACCCTGGCCGAGCCTGCTTTCACGTTCGTTACTGACGATTACCTGGCCCTGTCTAGCCAGAACATGCTTTCGCTGAAACCGTCTTTCTTTGACATTAATCAGGATGGCGTCTTGGATCTTGTCCTGACTTACAAGGCGCAGTCCGGCACCGACCATGGCGCGGCAGGCACCACGCACATGGGCTACTATGTAAATAATGCGAAAGCCGGCCAGCCTGCTGCCTTCAACACGGCGCGGTTGTTTCACCTCCATACCCTGGCCAATGGCGATACGCCCCACCTGTTTCGGGTAGATGGGCAGCGCGTGGACATGCTGGTTGGCAAAGCCGGTGGCACGCTGGACTACTACCGCTCTTCCGGAAATGAATTCGTGTTGGAGAAGCAAAGCATCGGCGGTATTAAGTTTGACTTCTTCCGCCGCAACCTGGCGCCAGTGGTAGTGGACATAGAGGGTAACGCCAAGCTCGACCTGCTCACCACAGACGACAGCGGCGCCCTGCGCATTTACCCTGATTTTCTGGACAAGCTGGATGGCGACTTCACCGAAACAACTGAGGTACTGGAAAACGAACTGACAGGAAAGGCGCAAACCACTCGTTTTGGGCGCGGACTTGGCTTGGCGGTGGCTGAGCTGGGAGGACCCTATAAGATCTACCTGGCCATCGGCACGCAGGGAGGCGGCCTATACATGTTGCAGCAAACAGGCGGCAACTACGGCAACCCGAATGACAAAACAGGCGCACTGGAGCTCAAGGTATACCCGAACCCCGTGGCAGGTAAGCATGAGCCTGTGCTGGTACAGGCCGGTGAGGCCGTGTCGCTGGTGCTACACGATATGATCGGGCGCAAGGTATACGATGGAGTCGAAAGCTTCAACCGCCGCCATGCCTTGCGTGTGGACCATCTGAAGGCGGGCGTATACCTGCTGCGCGCCACTTCCCGCGACGGCCGCCACGAAACCCGCAGACTGGTCGTACACTGATGCAAGCCTTTCTGTTCGTAGACCTCTCGGAGGAAACCGCTTTCGACAAGCCCATCCTCAAAATGGTGCGGGAGCACGTTCCGGCTATACCTGTCTTTGACGTGGATGCAAACTCTGATGCCACCTTGCAGCAGTACGCCGTGCGCCTGCTGCAGGAAAATCCGGAGACGGTGGTGTGTGTGAAGAGTGGTGCAGGAGACCTGAGCCGATTGATGCCGCTGCTCGATGAATTGCTTTTGCCGCACGCGCAGCGGCGCATGCTGCTTATTGGTCAGCAGTCGCGTTTGCTGCGCATGTTGCAGGCCCGGCCAGGTATAGCCTATACCTTACTGGCTGACGAAGAGGCGCTGCGCCAGTTCCTGACAGGATCAATTTAGCGTAAAATCATCGGCATCGAGGTGCGCCGGGAAAGCCTCCCGAAAATCTGTCAATTCCTGTTTACTCAAAGTGATGGTGTGTATACCTTCCGCCTCGGTTGTCTCGAGCAGCTTATGTCCCTTGGGGTGGATGATGGCCGAGTCGCCGGAATAGGGGTGCCCGTTGCCGTCGGTTCCGACCCGGTTCACGCCCACTACATAGCTCAGGTTTTCGATGGCGCGGGCCTGCAGGAGCGTGCTCCAGGCATTCGCCCGGGGCTTCGGCCAGTTGGCGACGTATAGCAGCAGATCATATTGGCTATTCGTGTTGCGGCTCCAAACCGGGAAACGCAAATCGTAGCACACCAGCGGGCAGATGTTCCAGCCCTTCAATTCTATCAGCAGCTTTTCTTTGCCCGGGGTATAGCTATGGTGCTCCTTGGCCATCCGGAACAAGTGACGCTTGTCGTAATGCTCGTACGAGCCGTCGGGGCGCACCCAGTAGAGTCTGTTGTAATAGTTGTCCCCTTCTTTCACCATCACGCTACCGGTCAGCACGGCGCTATACCTGGCCGCTTCCTCCTGCATCCACTGCAGGGTGGGACCTTCCGCATCTTCTGCCAATCCGGCCGCGTCCATGCTAAAACCGGTCGTGAACATCTCAGGCAGCACGATCAGGTCAGTAGCAGGTGCTACTGTTGCAAGCTTTTCTGAGAACATGTTTCGATTAGCGGGGGCGTCCTGCCAGTGCAGCGCGGTTTGGATGATGGTGATGCGGAGGTCTTGCATAAGGTGATAGGTATAAGGAATAACGTTTTACGGTTGTACTGACATTTTATCCCAAGCTAACCCTTTTGTCATTCTGAAAGAATCTTGGGTAAAAGTTAGATAAGCTCTTGCTTCGAATCTTCTACTGTTGCTTCGCTTAACTTGTATTGTTCTATAGCTTGGCCTGTCCGGCCGGGACCTACTTTTTGTCTTGACACAAAAAGTAGGCAAAAAAGTCAAGACCCTCCAAACTCGCTGAACGCTCGAACAGTGGAGTGTCGTTTTGTGCACATGGCTAAAGTGATTTGTTTCATAGCTCAAGGGGCAAGTTACTATTGCTATACCTGCCAGTGGTAGCGTTGTAAGAGGCTTGTACCTATGTCTGCCTACCTCCATTAGCTGAATGCTCTTGATCGAGGCCCGTTCGTCCCAACAGCAGAGAGTGGCTTCGTACACTTTGGTGAAGTTGGTTTTTACAGAAATAGATTTAAAACCATCAACCATCGACTATCAACAATTTACCCAATCAAAGCTTCACCAACCGATCCGCCGCTTGCCTCAGCGTCTCCTCACTTTTGGCAAAGCAGAAGCGCAGGTAGCGGTGGTCGGTTTTGTTGTGGTAGAAGGCCGAAACTGGGACAGAGGCCACGCCGATTTCTTGGGTCAGGCGCTTGGCAAAGTCCAGGTCATGCTCTTGAGAGATGGCATCGTACTTCAGCAACTGGAAATAGGTGCCTGCCGAAGGTATGAGCTCGAACCGTGACGGCTTCACCAGCTCACAGAACAGGTCGCGCTTGGCCTGGTAAAAGTCGGGGAGGGAGCGGTAGTGCTCCTCGTTGTCCATGTAGTCGGCAATGGCCAGCTGCAGAGGCGTGACAGTGCTGAAGGTGATGAACTGGTGCATTTTGCGCAGCTCTGCCGTGAGCGCAGGTGGCGCTACCACATAGCCAATCTTCCAGCCGGTGGTGTGGTAGGTTTTCCCGAAAGACGAGATCACAAAGGCCCGCTGCCGCAGCGACTCCACCTGCAGGGCGCTCACGTGCTCCTTTCCGTCAAAGACCATGTGCTCGTATACCTCGTCGCTCAATATCAGGATATCAGTGCCGTCTGTCAGGTTGGCCAACTTCTCCAGGTCTTTGCGCGGAATCACGGCGCCGGTTGGGTTGTGTGGCGTGTTGATGATGATCAGGCGGGTGCGGCTTGAGATGTTCTTTTTCAACAAGTCCCAGTCGATGCTGAAATCAGGTATAGCCAGGGGCACGTAAATGGGGATGCCGCCTGCCAGGCGGATGGCAGGTGCGTAGCTGTCGTAGCAGGGCTCCAGCACCACTACTTCGTCGCCGGGCTTTACCACCGCCGTGATGGCGGCAAACAGCGCCTCCGTGGCGCCGGACGTGACCGTTACTTCCTGGTCCGGGTCCGGACGGTAGCCGTATACCTTCTCCGTCTTCTCGCTGATCTTGTGGCGCAAAGCCGGCATGCCGGGCATGGGGGCGTACTGGTTGTAGCCTTCCTGCATATACCTGGTCACCAGCGCGATCAGCTCCTCGGGGCAGTTAAAATCCGGAAAGCCCTGCGACAGGTTAATGGCACCGTGCTCGTTGGCCAGCGCCGACATCACAGCGAAAATACTGGTGCCGACATCAGGTAGTTTGCTGCTTGGGTAGTTGATCATAAGGAGGGTTTTGTACCGATGAACGAAGATAGAAGTTAAAGGGAATATTCCAAGTAAAAATTAGCCGAGGGCCTGCGCCACGAGCTGCTGCAGCACAGGTATAGCCTCCTGCTCAAACCAGGGGTTGCGTCGCAGCCAGAACTGGTTGCGCGGCGAAGGATGGGGCAGGGGCATGTACGCAGGCAGATAATCGACCCAATTAGTTACGGTTTCGGTTAAGGAAGGTCTGGCTCTCTCACCCAGAAAGTAGTCCTGCGCATATTTGCCTACCAGCAAAGTGAGCTGAATGTTGGGGAGCAGCGGCAAAAGTTGCTGGTGCCAGTGGCGGGCGCACTCGGGGCGGGGCGGCAGGTCGCCGCTTTTGCCCTTGCCGGGGTAGCAGAAGCCCATCGGGATGATGGCCACCTGTTGCTCGTCATAAAACACCTCGGGGGCTATACCCATCCACTGCCGGAGGCGCTTGCCGCTCTGGTCGTCCCAGGGGATGCCGCTGGCGTGCACCCGGGTGCCGGGCGCCTGCCCCACGATCAGCAGACGTGCAGTGGGAGCCGCCCGCAGCACAGGCCGGGGGCCATGCGGCAGGTGTTCGGCACAGAGGCGGCAGGCGCGTACCTGCTCAAGTAAAATGTCTAGGGAAGCGGTCATAACTGGATGCAAAGGTAGAGCGAACTGCTAACAAAATGCGCTTTATCCTGTATAATCAGGTTGTATGCAGCATTTTATACGTTTTGTACTTCTTCTGTTTTTGTGCTGTCAGCTTATACCTTCGGGGTGGGCGCAGTCGCCTCCTGCTTATAAAAACGCCTTTACCGTAAAATTCTTCGGCTTGTCGATGCACCTGCGCCAAACGTCTTACCCGGAGCTGTTCAAAAACAGGCTCGACCGGAAAGGTATAGCTGTGCTCAATTTTGGAGGTATAGTAGGCTACGAACGCTTTGTGGTGCGCGACGTCATAAGTGTGCGGGTAGAGCAGGGGCTGTACTCCGACTGCGCCTCATCGCTGGCAGGCTTCACGCACCTGGGTTGGCGCGGGCAGATTTTCAGGACAGGGCGGCACTCACTCAACGGTGGGTTCGGCCCCACCCTGGTCTACCGCCGCGATTGGAACAGACTGCAAGGCTACGAAGACGATGGCTACTTTAATCGCAGCGGTGACTGGCAGTACAAGTTTTACTGGTACGGCGGTGAGTTCGAGTATAATTATCACCTAAAAGGGCAATATGACTTGTCGCTTAACCTGGTCCCCGGCATACCAGAACTGGTGTCGTTCGGTGCCGGGTTCAGGAAGCGTTTCTAAATGGCGCAGCACCTTTACCAGCCGCGCTCATCCCAGTCTTCTTCGCGTCGGCTCTGCTGCCGGTGGCGCTGCTCGCGTAGGGGGGGAAGCTGCTCCTGCTGCTGCCACCTGTCACGGGCATGTTGATTTTCAGCCTCATTGTGCTGGCCGCCATCACGCCAGTTACGGTGCTCATCTCTTCTGTAAGGCGTGTGGTGGTCATCTGAAAAACCGTGCAGGTGCCGGTTTATGTTCTCATGTTGCCGGTGCTCGCTTTGCCGCTGTCGGTATTCGTGCCGCTCCTGCTCGTGCCGCATGCGCATTTCTTCTTCGTGGTGCCTTCTCTCCCGATCGTGCATAAAAGGCGTGGGTTCTTCCCAACGGCTACGAAAGTTCTGCTGCTCCCTTTCGTGGCTTGAGTGCGGACGGCCTGGGCGTCCGTGCCGCTCATGATGTCTTCTTTCTTCCTCGTGATGCATATCTTTTTACTTTTAAATTTCTAAGATGTCTTAAAATGAAGTGCTGGTGCCGCAGGTGGCTTCGCTCAAAAGGGCTACCGTCAGGTATGGCGCAGCACCGAGTTTTATGTACGGGCACAGGAGCCTGATGTTTATCAGGGTATAGATCCAGCACGAAAAAAGGCAGCCCGCCGATGCCGGTGAGCTGCCTCTATTACTAATCTACTACCAAAGTAACCTAATCTGTCTGCTATACGCATTAGCGGCGGTTGCGTTGGTTTCTGCCAGCATCTTTGTAATAATTATCGCTACCGGAGTCGGTTTCATCGGCCCAGCGCGGTCCGCCTTCGTAGCCGCGGTCAAAGTTGCGGTCGCGGAACGACTCCCCGCTGTAGCGCTGGCGGGTACTCAACTGCTCGGCACGGCGCTCGGGGTCGTATCTGTTGTGTGGCTCGTAGTCGGGGTTGTCAGACTGCATGATGTCGTCCCAGGTGTCGCGCACGCGCTTAAAGAAGCCACGCTTGTCCTGGTGCTCCGGCTCCACGTCCGGAGAGTAGCGGCCTTCGCTGTACCAGTTGTGCGAGCCGCTGCCGTAACGGTAGTCGTCTTCCTTGTAACGGCTGCGGCTGCCCGGCCCCTCGCGCCACAGGCTGTCCTGCGAGGTTGGGGGCTCGTTGTAATTGCCCGGCTGCGCCCCGCCGCCCCTCTGCTGTTGGTAAGGTTGCTGGCTGCTGCTTCCCGGGCCTCTGTAGCCATGGTTCAGGTATTGGCTCTCGTTGCGGTAAGGGCTTTCGCTGCGGTTGCCATAGTGGCCCGTCTGGTATGTGCCCCGGTCGCTCTGGTAAGGGGCTGGTCTGTTGCCTGTGTAATGATGTCCGCTTTCCGCATGCCGGTTACGGTCCTGCGCGCCGCGTGGGCTGGGTCCGGTGTGGAAGTAGTTGCCCTCATCCCATTTCTTTTGACGTTCACCCTGTCCTCTGTAGCTGTAGCGCTGCGGGTGCTCCTGTTCTCTGTCTTTGTTGTATAGCTCACGGCCGATGCGCTGGTTGTAATCGCCCGGTTTGTCGTGGTGCTCTGCGTCGTTTCTCATAGTTTTATTTGTTTAATAATAGATGCCTTTATCTTGTGCCATTTAACGGTGGCGTTATTTTTTACGGTTTACGGGGGCTATTGTTGGCACGGGCCCTGGTATAAAAAAAGAGGCGCCCCTTGTGAGGGCGCCTCTTGAACTATAAAATTGGAACCTATTAAAAATAGGTCTCCATGATCTCGCGCACATCGGCCTCGGCCAGGGGCTTGGAGTAGTGCCTGCGTACCTCCGGGTATTTCTTAAGTCGCTCCAGGTCATAAAAGCTGGCCGACGAGGTGAGCATGAGCATCACAGTGCGTAGCTTTTTGTCCTCTTCAAAGCGCTGGTACTCATCCAGAAACTCAAAGCCATCCATCACTGACATTTTGATGTCAACAAAAATAAGGTCTGGCTTCGGATAGTTCTCCTCGCCGTTGAAGGCTTTGTTCAGGTAGTCGAGGGCTTCTTCACCATTGGTCACCACCCTGATGTCGGTTGCCGCCTCCATACGGGAGAGCAGGCGCTGGTTCAGGTAATTGGTTGTATCGTCGTCGTCTATCAGCAGGATAGTCTTTACAGATTTCATAATTGGTATTTTGAGTTCTTTTACAAATTATGGCCTTTTTTGTTTTAAACAAAGTTAAAAAATTAAGGTCCGGATTCTCCTCTGGCCAGTGCCTCGGCTCTCAGCCTGGCTTTTACCAGGCTCGTTACCTCTATTGCCGATATCATAATGCCCTCCACCCTGGAGGTGCTGTCGAACAATGGCTGGTACTTAAAGTTCAAATAAGCGTCGCGCGGGTTGCCGTTGAAGTCGTGGTCAATCTGTGTGCGGAACTCGTTGATGTACACGGTACGCCCTTTGGTGTATACCTCGTGCAGCAGCTCAAAGAAACCCATCGGTTCAAGCTCCGGCCAGATCTCACGGGCGGTGCGGCCAATGTAGCTGCGGTTGCCATAGAGCTTGTATACGCCGGGCGTTACATATTGGCACACATGCTTCGGGCCATGCAGCAGGCACAGGTGCACAGGTGCAAGGCGCAGCATGCTCTCCAGCTTGTCATCGTCACGCTCATCTGCCGTATTCTTCTGATCATCTATATCCGTGTAGGTGCCGATCCAGAGCGTGATGTTTCCGTTAGCGTCGCGCATGGGCAGACCGCGCTCCAGAAACCAGCGGTACCTGCCATCCAGGTGGTGGCGTATGCGGTACTCTATCTCAAAGGTGTTGCCTGAGGCCACTGCATCATGCCAGTTGGTGAGCACCATGGCCGAGTCATCCGGGTGAACGGTGCCTATCCAGCCGTCCGTCTGACCGCGGCGCATACCGGTATAGCTATACCAGTTGTCGTTGAAGAAGAGTACCTTGCCTTTTGGCGAGGCTGTCCAGGCCATGTGCGGGAGTACTTCCAGCAGGTGGTGGAAGCGGGCGTCACTTTCCCGGAGCGCCTCCTGCGTATCATGGTTCTGGGTGATGTCGATAATGGAGCCGATGGTGCGGATGGGTTCACCTTCGGGAGTGTACGTTGTGTAGCCCTGGTCCAGGATATAGGCATAACTGCCATCTGCTTTCCTGAAACGGTACTCGCCCGTCCAGGTGCTTTCTTTGTTGGCCAACGCCTGTTGAATGCTGCGTTGCACCTCCTCAAAATCATCCGGGTGCACCCGCGAGTCCCAGGATTCGCCACCTCTGCTCATTTCCTCAGGCTTGTAGCCAAATACTTCCTGAAGGCCCTCTCCCCACGTCATGCGATCGGTTGCAATGTCATATTCCCAGGCTACTGCCTTGGTTGCGTTGCTGATCAGGTGCAGTTGTTCCTGATGCTGCTGATGCAGGCGCTCGACCAGGATCTTGTCGGTTACGTCGATCACCTCGTGAATGAGGTACTGCACTTCCTTTGCGTCGTTCAGCACAGGTACAGTGGTCGCACTCCAGTAGCGCTCCTCGTAACCAGCGCCTAACTGGATGTCGTAGCGGAGCCTGGGATTGTGAAAAGGCTCTTTGTGTACCAGGGCATGCTGCAGGCATTCCATCACAGCTACCCGGGATTCAGGTTGGTTGGGGTTGTTCGGAAACAGATCAAACAGGGAGTGCCCTAAGATCTGCTCGCGTGTCAGGTGTAGCCCTTTCAGCAATATATCGGTGATTTCAACGATGACAAGATCCGGGGTCAGGACAGCATATAGCCTTGGCAGGGCCCTGAAGATGGGCTCCAGCATAGGCAGTGATGTCGTTGATGGGTGGCGCACAGTGATGGAATTTGATTTAAGTTCGGTTTTCGCAGCGTAGAAGTTTCCAAAATAGCAAAATTTAATCTGATAATTGCCCTGAAACGTATAGTCCTGAGAAAAATATTCAGCTGCACATACCATGGTTGTTTTATGGTATGTGCAGCTGATCTGCTTTCATCTGGTGCTAAGGGCTGGCTCTGTGTGCGTTTACCCCTTCACGGTGGCTTTCACATCGAGACTGTCGAACACCTCACGGGCATCAGCAATGCTCTGGATGTCTTCCACGATCACGATCAGTTTGTCCTTGGCCTCCTTGAGCCGCGAGCGCCGTGAATGCTGCTGCACATACTTCAGGATGTTGCCGAACGTCTCGGACTGGAAATAGGCATCGTTGTTCTCGCTTGGCAGGTAGCCTTTCATCACCTCTTTTTTAATGGTGAGCTTTTCGAAACCCAGTTGCTGTGCCTGCCAGCGCAGCTTCACAATCTCGACCAGTTTCTGCACCTCCTGAGGCAACGGACCGAAGCGGTCTACGATGCTGTCGCGTAGCTTCTCCAGGCCCTGCAGGTCTTTGGTGCTGTCGAGTTTGCTGTAGAGGCTGAGGCGCTCGGAGATGTTGCCCACATACCAGTCAGGTATAAGCACTTCCATGTCCGTCTCGATGTTACAGTCGCGCACCGGCTCCACGAACTCGGCCAGGTTGTCTTTCAGGAACAGGTCGCGGAACTCGGTTTCTTTCAACTCCTTGATGGCATCGTCGAGCACCTGGTGGTACATTTCGAAACCCAGGTCGTTGATAAAGCCGCTCTGCTCGCCGCCCAGCAGGTTACCGGCTCCGCGTATATCCAGGTCGCGCATGGCGATCTTGAAGCCTTCTCCCAGGTCGGAGAACTCTTCGAGCACGCTCAGGCGCTTGCGGGCATCGGTCGGCAGACCGGCCACGGGTGGCGTGAGCAAATAGCAATAGGCTTTCTTGTTGGATCGACCCACGCGGCCCCGCATCTGGTGCAGGTCCGAAAGGCCGAACATATGCGCCCGGTTGATGATGATGGTGTTGGCGTTGGGTATATCCAGTCCAGACTCAATGATGTTGGTTGACACGAGCACATCGTACTCACCGTCCACGAACTTCATCATGCGTTTTTCCAGCGTTTCGCCGTCCATCTGGCCGTGGGCGTAGGTGATGCGGGCATCGGGCACCAGTTTCAGAATCATGTTGGCCATCTCTTCGATGTCCTTCACGCGGTTGTGCACAAAAAACACCTGGCCGCCACGCTTCAGCTCCGCCGCCACAGCATCCCGGATCAGAATTTCATCATACACATGCAGTTCGGTTTTCACGGGCTGACGGTTAGGTGGCGGCGTGGCAATCACGCTCAGGTCGCGGGCGCCCATGAGTGAAAAGTGCAGCGTGCGCGGTATAGGCGTGGCGGTGAGCGTGAGCGTGTCCACGTTCACACGCATCTCCTTGAGCTTCTCTTTGGTCTTCACACCAAACTTCTGTTCCTCATCGATCACGAGCAAGCCCAGGTCTTTGAACTTGACGTCCTTACTGGCGATGCGGTGCGTCCCGATCAAAATGTCCACCTTGCCCTCGGCTACCCGTTGCAGTGTGTTCTTGATATCCTTGGCCGTTTTGAAGCGGTTGATGTAGTCCACGGTGATCGGGAACTGCTCGAGCCGGTCGCGGAAGGTTTTGAAGTGCTGCATGGCTAGCACCGTAGTCGGTACCAGCACGGCTACCTGCTTGCCGTCGCAGGCGGCTTTGAAGGCAGCACGAATGGCCACTTCGGTCTTGCCGAAGCCCACGTCGCCGCACACAAGGCGGTCCATCGGGTGCGGCTGCTCCATGTCGGCTTTCACGTCCTCGGTTGACTTGGCCTGGTCTGGGGTGTCTTCGTAGATGAACGACGACTCCAGCTCGGCCTGCAAAAAGCCGTCGCGGGTATAGGCATAGCCGGGTGCGGCCTTGCGCTTGGCATATAGTTGTATGAGCTCGGCGGCAATGTCCTTTACCTTGCTCTTGACTTTCTTCTTCTTGTTCTCCCATTCCGGTGAGCCCAGCTTGCTCATGGTCGGCGGTCCGCCTTCCTTGCCGCTATACTTGCTGATCTTGTGCAGCGAGTGAATGGAGACATAGAGCAGATCGTCGTCGCGGTATACCAGTCGGATGGCTTCCTGCAGACGGCCCCCCACTTCCACCTTCTCCAGACCGGCAAAGCGACCCACGCCATAGTCCATGTGCGTGATGTAGTCGCCGGGCTGCAGGGTGCGCAGCTCTTTCAAGGTCATCGCCTTGGTTTTGGAGCGGCCCTCTTTGGCTTTGTGCTGGTAGAAACGGTCGAAGAGCTGGTGATCGGTATAGCAGGTGATCTTAAGCTGCTCGTCAATAAATCCTTCGCGCAGCGAAATGCCCAGGTGCTGGAAACGCATGTCGTGGTCCAGTTCGTCGAAGATGGTGGTGAGGCGGTTGATCTGGCGTGGCGAGTCGGTGGCGATGATATTTACAAAGCCCTTGCTCTGCTGCTCGTGCAGGTCCTTTACCAGTCGGTTGAAGTCTTTGTTGAACGAAGGCTGCGGCTTTGACTGGAACTGCAGCACCTCGGTGTCTTTGAAGTTGAAGCGCTTGCCAAACTCCACAATGCTGAACTTCTCAAGCAGCTTCTTGAACTGCTTTTGCGTCTGGAACAGTTGCTCCGGGTCCGACACGATCTGGGTGCCGCCGCTACCGGCCATCAGCTTGTCAAAGGCCTGCGATGCCTTGTCGAAGTACTCGTCGATCACATCCAGTGTCTGCCGCACATCCTTGAACCAGATGGCCGTGTTTTTCGGAACGAAGTCAAGAAAAGCCTCGCGGGTTTCCTGCAGCAGTTTGGTCTGCACGTTCGGGATGATCGAGATGCTTTTCTTCGTCTCCACCGACAGCTGCGTATCCGGGTCGAAGGAGCGTATGCTCTCGATCTCGTCGCCGAAAAGCTCGATGCGGTATGGCAGGTCGTTTGCGTACGAGAACACGTCCACGATGCCCCCGCGCACGGCATACTGACCGGCCTCGTACACAAATTCCGTCCGCTCGAAGCCATACTCGGCCAGCATCTCGCTCAGGAAATTGACGTCCAGCTTTTCGCCTACTTTAGCACCCAGCGTGTTTTCGACCAGCGACTTTTTGTTGATCACCTTTTCGGTAAGCGCCTCCGGATACGTCACGATCAGCTCCCCTTTGTCGGATTTGGTGTTGAGGCGGTTGAGTACCTCGGCCCGCATCAGGATGTTGGCGTTTTCGGTATCGTCAAAGCTGTAGGGCCGCTTGTAAGAAGTCGGGAACAGCATGACTTCCTTCTCGTCACCGAGCAGGTTTTTGAGGTCGGTATAGAAATAGGCTGCCTCCTCTTTGTCGTGCAACACGAAGAGTTGGTGCTGTGGGTGCAAGGTATAGACGGCCGAGGCCATCACGGCATCGAGACTGCCCGCCATACCTTTGAGTTGCAGACGGTAGGGTTTATCGGCTTTGAGTCGCTCGGCAATGGTCTGCACCACCCCGTCGAGACGGTACAGCTCTAAAAAATCAGTTACTTTCATTCAGTTCAAAAAGTCACAAAACAGCAAAGGCAGAACACAGGACTTTGCGATAGTCGTGTTCTGCTGGTTGTAGTTTACAAAGATACTACAAACTAATGTTTTATCAGAACTGGGAGAAGGGGGAGAAGGTTGCGGGAGAGGTAGGAGAAAAAGTGTCCCTTGTAATAAATAAGCTGGTATTATTTAAATATATTTATACTTTAATCCTTTTATGCACATTTTATTTTCCTATGGGTGAATCAATCAATGCGTTCATATCATTCCTAACTGATAAAACTCACAAGCTATCAGCGAAAGCTATCGTAGTAATCGGTGTAGTCTTATCAGTTTTGTTTATTGATAATGTGTTTGGGTTTACATTCTACTATCAAAATGAGAAGAAATTGAGTCAGATTGAACAGATAAATAGAATATTATCCAATGAAGGTGATAACGAAGCAAAATATAGACATTACTTACTGAAACTAAAAGAGGATATAGTACAACGAAAATCCCTTCAAGATAAAACATTTGACTTCTTGACAAGCTTGGATTTTAGTACTATCAATAATCAAAGTGAAATTGCTCAAGAAAGTGTCAAAGTAAGCACTTTCTGGCATTTTATATCTTCTTCATGGGTTTTTGTTTTTTGATGTTAATAATTCCATCCACTGCATTCTCAGATAAAAAACATTCTATATGGTATAACATAGTGGTTTTAATCTTACTTGAACTGTTCCTCTTTTTAGTTGGGTTAGGATTATCCAAAATAACCAGTTACATACCTATATTTTTTGCTGATAAGGTATGGATAAACTATTTTATGAATATCTCCCTCGTAACAATCGTTTTTATTGTACCTCCGCTAATCTATGCTTGGAAGGAACGGAATTCATCCATATCGCAAGTTTAGCGTCAATGTAACGGTGACCCTAAGTGTTAACTCAGATTGCTGATGTGATCAAACATCAACCAAATTATCAGCATAGCTAATTTAATTCCGAAAACGATATCTTATACACCAATGGAAACACCGCTACTGCGCTACAGACTGACTGATCCTGTTGGCTTCACGACGAAGGTATACGCCATTGTTATTATAGCTGGTGGCGTTTGGGTTTTCATGACCTATCCTGTGGTTGGTGTCCTGATGATCCTGTTCGGGATTTTTCCTTTGGTCCAGTATAAGTGCCTCGAAATTGATCTGTACCAGGGTACTTATTGTATGGGGGTGAATATACTAGGCCGTACTATTGGCACCAGAGAACCATACCCCGGCACAAAGTGCATTTTTCTTAAGAAGAACAGATCCTTTTCTTCCGACTCACGCCGCTCCTGGCGCCCCACCGCTTCTACTTCGTTCGATAGCTTCCTGTGGTTGGAGGACGGCACCAAGATCCTACTGTCGTGTGACGCTAACAAAGAAGACGCCATGGTCAGGATTCAACCTCTTGCCCAGGAGCTGCAGACGGAAATCAAGGACCTGACAGCACCTCTTTCACACATTTAGCATCCGCTCTTTCTGATTTTAAATCCAAAAGAGCTGACACGGACGGATGAACAGTTTAACGCCTCAACGTTTTTCCTTTCCCCTTTGGAAGCTTAGAGCTAAAGGGCAATTGATCAAATAAACTTTTCCTTGTTAAGTTGTGGTTTTATCCTATTTTAAATACGTATAGCTATACTTATAGCGTTATGTATGATGGGGAGCGCCATACCCTGCGGGTAGTAAGGAAGAGCTAATAGTCGGATGCCATGAATGTGATCAAACGGAATAATATCAATGTCTCTGGAAAGGGGGAGAGGCCGCTTGTGTTCGGTCATGGCTTTGGCTGCGATCAAAATATGTGGCGGTTTGTGACACCGGCTTTTCAGCAGCATTATAAAATCGTGCTGTTCGACCATGTGGGCGCCGGCAACTCCGATCTTGCTGCATACGATACGGTGAAGTATAACACCCTGCAGGGCTATGCAACCGACATCCTGGAAATAATCGATACCCTGGATTTGCAGGATGTGATCTTTGTAGGGCACTCGGTGAGTGCCATGATGGGGGTGCTCAGCGCGATCAAAACACTAGCTTTGTTCAGTAAACTCATCCTGATCGGTCCTTCGCCGTGCTACATCAATGACAAAAACTACTTCGGTGGGTTTGACCGGGCCGACATGCTGTCGATGCTGGCCTACATGGAACGCGATTACACGCTTTGGGCCGACACGTTCGCTCTCCTGATCATGGGAAACCCGGATATGCCTTCGCTGGGGGAGGAATTAATAGAGAGTTTCTGCAATACCGACCCCGATATTGCCAGGCACTTTGCCCACGTCACCTTTCTGTCAGACAATCGCCCGGATCTCCCTAAACTGCAGACCGAGGCCCTGATCATGCAGTGTTCCGATGATATTATAGCGCCGGAAGAAGTGGGCGACTACGTGCACAATGCAATCAAAAACTCTACGCTGGTGCACCTGAAAGCGACCGGCCACTGCCCTAATCTGAGTTCGCCGTTAGAGGTGATCGACATCATGGAAGGTTATCTGCAGGTATAGCGCTCACCAAAACAAAGATTAAAAGCGGGGATTTCATAGAAGTATAGGCGGAATTATATATATTTAGACTGCGATTAATGCAACAGTAGCTCTATCTTTATTCCATGCTTCATTCCTTCGCCCTCCAGCTAAAACAAACTGCCTCCGACATCTGGCAATTCTTAAAGAATCCGAAAGACCAGCCCGCTGCTGTTGATAGCCGCTCTGTAAAGCTGCGCATTCTGTTGTATGTGCTCCTGCTCAATATGATGCTAACATTTGCTTTCATTGGCGTGATGCAGCTTATAAAACTGATGGGCTGGTATGTAAACAGCAACCACTCTGTGCTGGAAATGATGCGGTCTTTACCAATTTGGGCTTTCCTGCTATTGGGTGTGCTGGCAGTCCCGCTGCTTGAAGAACTGGTATTCCGCTATGGCTTGCGATTTAAGAGCGGCTATATGGCCCTGCTTGCTGTGCTGGCATCTATTGCGCTAAGCTGTGTGGCCTACTCGCAGTTGCCTTTGGCAGGGGCTATAGGTGTATGGATTATACTAGCAATGGCATTAGTGCTATATGCGCTGAATGCCGACAAAATAGCTGGCTTTTTGAGGAAAGTTTGGCGCAGGGTATACGGAGTATTCTTTTACTTCATGGCCTTTGCTTTTGGTCTTATCCATATCACCAATTTTACTGACTTCGACTACGCATCGGCAGCTGTGCTGCTTATTCCGGTCTTGGTTGCGCCACAAGTTATAGGCGGTATGCTGATGGGGTATATGCGGGTGAAGTATGGCTTTCGCTGGGGCTACTATATGCATGCTGGGCACAATGCCCTGTTATTTGGGCTGGCTTTTGCAACGATGGGTACGCTGGAGGAAAAGCTGCAAATCCAAAACGAGAACTATACCCTGCAGGTGGAGGAGCACATGCTTCATGACAAGACCGCCCTTGCCGCTCAATTTATTGGCCCTGACTCAATCGGGTTTGAGAACCAGAAATTACACGATGTCATCCTGGCGCTGCTGGGCAAAGAGGAGTCTCTCGTAGAACTTGACAAAAAGAAGCATCAGTATACGGCCATAGATCTGCGTTTTAAAGCCCACACCCCATCCAAAGATGTAAAGCAAAACAAACAACTAGTGCTGGAGCAACTGCAGGAGGTCTACAAGTTCGATGTGGTCTATCGCTCGCAGCAAATGGATGCCTGGGATGTGGCGATTGCCGATACCAGCCTGCTGGCTACCCATGCCGTAGCTGACCTCAAGAAGTCTACCGTCAGGTATAGCGAAGAGGTTATCACGTTCGAGAACGTAACCCTGGGTGAGCTGGTAGCTGCAATCGAAACAAATTTTAAGGTGGGGCTTATTGCCAAAAGAGAGCTGCTGGAGTCGGGCAAGTATAATTTTAAACTGCCCAAAGGCGATTTCGGAAAAGCAAAGGAAGACCTGAAAACGAAGTACGGTATCCTGCTGCAGTCGCGGATAGAGCTGGCTGATCTGGCGGTGGTGTCTTTTAAGTAGGCTTGCTTGAGTTGCTGGAATACATGCGCACAGGTATAGCAACCTGCCCCGAGCGCTTTCGGTCACACTGTGAGGTATGGGTGGCCAAGCCTTATTTCAAAATCACCTTGATCTGCACCGGATCGTGCAGCACGCGCAGGTTCTGCTTCAGTTGCTCCAGTTCGTAAGTTAAGCCTTCTTTCGCCTGCTTAAATTTCTGGTTCATTTGCTTGGGGCTGCCGCAGAAGCGGTCGTAAAAGCTGGCGTTGGGGCCAACGATAAAACTGTTGAGCTCGGCCTGCAGCTCGCTCATTTGTTCATCCAAAAGCCTCACGTAATACTGCAGTTGCTCGTCGGGTAGCTTATCGAGTGCCTGGCCTTGCTCTTGCAGGAACTCCATCTGCAGGCGCAGCAGCTCAAAGAAGTCGTCGTGGTGGTAGGCCTGGGTCACGCGCTTCATAGCCTCTTCTTTCCAGGCGCGTTTGGTTTCGTCCAGCTCTTTGTCGGGGTGCAGTTGCTTGGCCAGGTCGGTGTAAACGCGTCGGCTGGCCTTGCTGATGTTGCTGAGTTCGGCTTTCGCTTTTGCCTCTTTTTCCTGCTGGGCTTTGGTCTTGCGGCCTTTCTGGCGGTTTTGCCTGGCGCGTTCCCGCTCTTCCTCTTCACGGTCCAACTGGCCCTGCAGGCGCTCAAACTCATCGAGCTCGTCCCAGTTGTTAGGTATAGCGGCCGCTTCCTCGTCGGCTATACCTTTCTCCGGAAAATCCTCATCTTCCGATCTGTAGAGAGCAACCTCGGCATAGGGCACCTCGGCATACCGATCGTGCAGGGCGATCAGGTCTTCGCGCTCGTAATTCTGGATCAGGTCCAGGGCGATGCTGGCAATCAATTGGGCCAGCTTCTCTTTCTCCCGGAAGCTGAACAAGGTCAGGGCAAAAGCATCGTCCAGCAGGTGGGCCAGGGCCACGCGCTGCGCTACCTGCTGCATGATGATGGGGCGCAGTTCCTTTTCGATGCGCTTCTGGGCCAGGTCCATGCTGTCGCGCCGGGTGGCCAACTCCTGCTTCAGCTGCTCTATCTGCGCCACTTTTTTGTTGAATTCCTGCTGGAGCTGGCTCAGCCTGCGCTGGTCCGGAGAAGTGATCTGTGGCGTGAGCGAAGGAACAGGTTTGTCAGACTTAAAAGCAGGCATAAGCAGGTAGCAGGTATAAGGGCAAGGTATAGTGCCCGCAATTTACGGATAAGCCGGCGCTATACCTTACTGCTGCGCGTCGAAAGGTATAAAACGGTTGTTCTGTAGCAGGTATAGCGTGGTGCGGTTGCCGTCGAGCACGGAGACGCCGTCGGTCTTGAGGTTGGTGAACTGCTGCTGACGCGGGTTGCGCACCAGCGAGTCCTGCGGGGCAAGTTTAAGCTGCAGGTTGCTATACCTGCGGTCGTTCAGCTGCTGCGATGGGTAAGCGGCCACCTTCATTTCGCGGACCTGCGGGGTGCCGTAATCCAGGAAAGCGAGGATGTGGATGGAGTCGTTTTGAAGTACCTGCACGGCATAGTCGGGGTTGCGATTGCCGTTGAGGTTGCCGCGCAGGTATACCGGGTTGTCAACCTGCCGGGTGCGGTTGGACATGGTTTGGTCGGTGAGGACGGCCACTTCCGCCTGCGGCTGGCGCTGTTGCAAGAGGGTGGTCAGCGTGTCAGGCAGCGGGTGCAGAATGGCGCCTTCGTCGGTGGCGCGGGCCACGCTGTCAATGGAGGCTTTGGTGTCCGTGTCGACCTGGCTTTCGATCAGGTCGTCGTCCGCGGCGCGGTTGTAGTTGCCGTCGGCGGAGTCAGAGCCGCAGGAGGCCAGCGCCAGCAGACCGGCGATGGCTGGTAGGTATCGTTTCATAGGTATAGTCTTCGTTTCCAATTTGTTGCTTTGCATACCTGAGCTGCAGGTATAAAGTTGCCATGCATTGCACGGACGTAGGTATAGGTAGAGGCGGGGTTGTTAAGTTTTGCCGGGAACCATCCCCTCAAGGGCGGGCCGTTTCATTCTAAAAGACTACCCTTAAAATTTATTGTCATTCTGTAAAGAAACTTGGTTGAAATAGAGGGCCCCTTCCCCCGGGAGGTTAAGCTTACACTACTTGCTACCAAGATCCTTAGAGGATGACAAAAAAATATAACGTAACGGCCCCGCCCTTGAGGGGAGAATTCATTAGAACTTAACGACCCCAGGTATAAGCGAAGAGAATTTCCAAGGAAGACAAGTTAGTGCTTTAAGCACTCGTAGTGAGTCGGTTGCAGGAAAGGACTGTAACTATAGCAGCAGGCTCAAGTTGTTGCAATGTCCTCAAAGTTCCACCAAGACTTTCACAGGTATAGCGCTATGCGATCTACCGGATCAGCTCCACCTTGCGCTCGCCGATCTGCTGACGCCACATGGCGTAGTACAGGCCTTTTTGCTCCACAAGCTCAGCATGATTGCCCTGCTCCACGATCTTGCCTTTTTCCAGCACATAAATGGTGTCGGCGTGCATGATGGTGCTGAGGCGGTGGGCGATCAGAATGGTGATCTGCTCGCGCAGGGCCGATATCTCTTTCACGGTAGCCGTAATTTCCTCTTCGGTGAGGGAATCGAGGGCCGAGGTAGCTTCGTCGAAAATGAGCAGGCGTGGGTTGCGGATGAGGGCGCGGGCAATGGACAGGCGCTGCTTCTCGCCCCCCGACATCTTCAGGCCGCCCTCGCCAATTTGGGTATGGATGCCTTGCTCGGAGCGGGAGAGGAGGAGGGTGGCAGAGGCTTTTTCCATGGCCCGGATCACCTCCTCGTCCGTCGCGTCGGGCTTCACATACTGCAGGTTTTCCTTGATGGTGCCCGAAAACAGGTTCGTCTCCTGCGTCACAAAGCCCAGTTGCCGGCGCGCCTCGTTCAGCCAGATTTCCTTTACAGGCGTGCCGTTGTAGTAGATCTCGCCGCTGGCCGGCAGGTATAGCCCTACCAGCAACTTTACCAGTGTGGATTTCCCGGAGCCCGAGGGCCCTACGAAAGCTATGGTGTCGCCGGTGTTGGCCTCAAAGGAAATGCCGTCCACCGAATTCTGCGGCGCTCCTTTGTGCCGGAATACCACGTCCTCGAAACGGAGTTGCTGCAGCGGGCCCACGTTGATGGCCGACTCGGGCCGGGTCTCGACGGGTTTGTTCATCAGTTCGGCGAAGTTGTGGAGTGAGGCCTCTGCTTCGCGGTAGGTCAGGATGATGGTGCCCATGTCCTGCAGCGGACCGAAGATGCTGACCGAAATAAACTGCATCGAGATCAGTTCGCCGGTGGTGAGCACATCCCGGAAAATCAGCCAGAGCAGCGTGAACAGAATGGATTGCCTGAGCAGATTAAGGGCAGTGCCCTGCAGAAATGAAAGGGTACGCACCCGCTTTACCTTGGCCATTTCCAGCGTGAAGATACGCTCGGTATGCTCCCGCAATCGGCGTATTTCGGGGTAGGTGAGGCCCAGGCTCTTGACCAGCTCAATGTTGCGCAGCGACTCTGTGATCACGCCCGACATTTTGTTGGTGGCCCGGTTGATGGACCGTTGCATGGTCTTGATCTTGGCACTCAGTATACTGGTAAGCCCGCCGAGCACCACCATCCCGATAATAAAGATCGGCACCAGCGCCCAGTGCTTGGTAATGGCATACCAGACCAAAAAACCCACACCCACCAAGGAAGAGAAAAGGATGTTGATGAAGGAGTTGATGAAGCGCTCCGTGTCGCGGCGCACGCGCTGCAGAATAGAAAGTGTTTCGCCGCTGTTCTGGTCGGCGTATTCCTGGTAAGAAAGTTTGAGTGTCTGCTTGAGGCCGTCGTTGAAGATCTGCACCCCGAACTTCTGCACCACCAGGTTGGTGAAATACTCCTGAAAAGCCTTTGCCAGGCGCGAGAGAAGCGCCACTACAACGGCCAGCAACATCAGCCACAAGGCACCTTTCACCCGTTCCTCGCTCGTCATGGTAAAAGGCGGCGTGGCATACTTATCGATGATCTTGCCGAAAATGATCGGGTCGACCAAAGCTAGCACCTGACTGGCGCCGGCCAGCAGAAGCGAAAGTATGACCAGCCCCCGGTGAGGCTGCAGGTAGTTCCAGAGTAGGCGCATGAAAGATGATGTGGGTTTGCGTTCTCCTCCTACGGGTGTACTCAGCGCAGGTATACAGCTCGCTTATCCTCTGCCGGGGGCAGCCTGTCATCCGATGGCAGGTAGAGGCAGCAAGGTATAGGTCAAAAAAAATGCCCGAAGCGAGGCTCCGGGCATTTAAATTCAATATTTACAAAGCAGGTTGTTAGTCCCAGTAGGCTGGTTCAGTTACCTCTTTTCCGTCTTTTGACAGCACAATCTTTTTATCCTTTCCTTTCTGGTCGAGTTCCAGCTGATAATAGGTGTTGCCGTCTTTCTCCACCTGCTCCACGTCGTCCACGCGCATGCCTTTGTAATTCTGGCTGATGGCAGTTTGTATGTTCTGCGGCAGGTCCTTCTCCATCAGATCATGCCGGGTCATCAGTATTTTGCCCGATGGGTCGATCATCACGGCGTGGTCGATGCGGTTCACGTCAAAATCAGCCTCGTAGTTTTCGCCATGCTTTTCCCAATCCAGGTCAGTGGCGTTGGCATACTTCTGCGACAAGGCGCTCTTCACAGCTTCCGGAACATCTTTCTCTGCTACGTCCTGCGCCTGCACTGCCACAACCGAGCCTATTACGAAGGCAAATCCAACTAGTATCTTTTTCATAAATCTAAGTTTTAAGTTTTAAAAATTGGTATGTTACAAGTATACGGTGCAATTCTGAAGCAAATCTGAATTTGGGAAATTATTGATAGTAAAACAGTTGTGTTCTGGGATTAGCCCCTGCTTCCGGAGTTGGCTTGCGTAGGAGTGCCATCGGGGTTAATGAACTGTACCTGCTGCCGTGGGTATACCGGTATGATTTTATTTATATATCCGGGCTTGTTCAACTCCATGGTGAGGCGCAGCGTGAGCTCACTCTTCCACTTGCGCCGTTCGCGTGCCCCCACCAGGTAGCGGATGGTGACATTGGTCCACGACTCTTCCATGGAAACGAATACCTGTGGCTTGTCCGGGACCGTGTTGTCCAGGCCTGCCCCCTGCAGCAACTGAGAGTAAGAGGCCGTCGGCGCTTTCATGTAATCGCCCAGGAGCTCCAGCGCCACGTTTTCGATCACCTGTATGGCAAGCGGCATATCCGACTCGTTGGCCACGCCCACATCCAACTCGTCCCACACATAGGGGAAATCGGCCGTCAGGTTGATCACAGTGCCCGTCAAAACTTCGTTGTTGGGGAAAGTGACCAGCCGGCCCGTAGGCTGCTCGGCCCGCACAAAGCCCGGCTGGTAAGGCGCCCCGATCTCCCAAACCGTGGTGGTCAGAAAGTCGATGCGGTAAACGTCGCCGAACACATCACCGACTTGGATGCGGTCTCCCACTCGGTAATAGCCCTGGTAGGAATTCATGAGCCAGCCGGTAAAACTTTCGATGGGTGTCTGCAGTGACCACGACAGGGCCAGACCGATCAGTCCGAAAGAGCCGACCAGCGCCCGTATGTCGCCTGCCACCACACTGAGTGCCACCCCGATGGCCAGTAACCACACGGCAATGGAAGTGAGGGAGATGATGGCGCTGGCGCTTTGCCACTTACCGATAGAGCGGAGCAGAATGGCCCGCAGTATGCGGACGGTCAGCCACGCCAGAATAAGGGTGATGAAGGCAATGATGATTTTAGGCAGGTTGAAAATAAAGCCTTCCCAGAGGCCCTGCAGCGCCCCGATCGCCTCATCGGTCGCCTCTTTGGTGGAGCCCTTCTTCTCCACCACCACCTCCTCTTTAACCGTGTCGCCAGGCACCAGGTCCTGCACCGCCACCTCTTCCACTACAGCAACTGTTTCGGGGTAGTTGTCTTGCGTCAGGCCGGCCTCGCTGGGGGCAAACATGATCAGGATTAAACCTGTAATAGCCACGGCCAAAAGGGAGGCCTGCCGGAAATTGCGCAGCCGGTTCTGGGCTCCTTTCACGGCTGAGCCGCGGACACGTTTCCTTCTTCGAAATTTGGTGCGAAGGTTACTGCGCGTGGCCGTAGTGGTATAGCGTTGCGGCTGTCCAGTACTTTGTGTCCCATTACCGGGTATAGAGGCGCGTAAATTTCGCTTAGATATTCTTCTGTTTCGATCGTAAGAAGGCATAGGTTCGGCGGCTTTCTCTTTTTGGAGCTTTTCCCTTCTATACGCAAGAAAACCCGGGGTGCTGCAAAGGGCGCGTCACAGGCGCTGAAATCCTCCGGGCCGCCCACACAATCCGAAGCGGCCAGCGGTCGTTAGCTAATTGGCTGATAATCTTGTAGTAGAATACCTGTCAATTGCTTATCTTTCCTTCAAAACCAAAATAAACACTATGAAAAACCTGAAATTCACAAATGCGCTTGCCATGCTGCTGATCGGCATCCTGGTTTCATCCACGGCCTGGGCGCAGGACGCCAAGCCAAAAGCAAGTCCGCCAGCTACTGCCACGGGCAAGGTAGGAAACGCTACCATCACCATCAACTACAGCAGCCCATCTGTGAAGGGCCGCACCATTTGGGGTGAGCTGGTGCCGTATGGCGAGGTATGGCGTGCGGGCGCAAACGAGGCCACTACCGTCACCACCGACCGTGCCGTGCTGGTGGAAGGCCAGCAGTTGCCGGCGGGCACCTATAGCTTCTATGCTATACCTGGCGAGGAGGAGTGGACCCTGATCTTCAACAAGACTGCCAAGCAGTGGGGCACGCAGTACGACGAGAAACAGGACGCGCTGCGTGTAAAAGCCAAGCCTCGTAAGGCTGCCTCTATGAGCGAGCGACTGGCGTATGATGTCACCAAAGATGGCATGGTACTGCGCTGGGAGAACCTGGAAGTGCCGGTGAAGATACAGGCAGCCAAGTAAATCTGCTATAAAGCAAGAAGCCCTGCTGTGGATCCAGGTATAGCCTGGAAAACAGCAGGGCTTTTTTGTGTCTGTTTGGCAGCAACAACACAGGGCTATACCTGTGCGATGTGCCGTGGCAGCTCCTGGAGCCGGAACCGCTGCAGGAAACTTTGCGCGTCGGCTATACCTGCGTCGTGCCAGCCAAGTAGAGTAGCCAGTTTTTGCCAGAGTTGCTGCGGGGTGAGGCCGGCCTTGCGCATTTCGGTAAGCGAAAGGGCGTCGTGCGACTTGGAGAGTTTATTGCCCTCGCTCACAATGAGCGGGTGGTGCACAAACGCTGCATTGGTGAAAGCCGTGGCCCCGGTATGCTGCGCCAGGTATAGCTGCGCCGCCGTGGAGAGCATCAGGTCCTCACCCCGCACGATCAGGTTCACACCCATGGCCAGGTCATCCACGATCGAGGCGATCTGGTAGGCAGGTATAGCGTCTTTGCGACGCACCACAAAGTCGGGCATTTCGAGAGCCAGCGGCACCGTGCAGTGGCCCAGGAGTTGGTCCTGGAAAGAGACAATAGTTGCATCAGGTATACGAACGCGCCAGGCGGCATGGGGCGTGTCGAGCGGCAGCTGCTCGTCGCGGCAGGTGAGCGGGTAGAGTCCCTGCGGCGACAGGGCGGCTATCTGGCTGCGGGAGCAGGGACAGGCATACACCATGCCCTGCTGCACCAGTTTATCGAGTTGGGCCTGGTAAGCCGGCAGCCTCAAAAGCTGCGAGTAGTTCTCCTGAAAATCCTTGGCATTACGCGGTCCCTCGTCGTAGTCGAGGCCCATGAAGTCGAGTGTGTCGAAGATGTCCTGCAGGTACTCGGGCCGGAAGCGGGCATTGTCGAGGTCGTCGATGCGCAGCGCGACGATGCCCTGCTGACGGCGGGCCAGCGCCCAGGTAATGGCAAACGAGAGCGCATTGCCCAGGTGCAGGTAACCGCTGGGGGTCGGGGCAATGCGGGTTTTTATTGGCTGATTCGTTTCCACAGGTATAGCGCTGGGTTTGATGAGGTCAAAGGTATAGCTGCTATTTCTTAAGTCAAATTAGAAACTGTTAAAATGCTTGAGGATAAGGTGGATGAATTACGGAATTTCGCTATGTTTGATAATATGCGGGAAAGTGTATGTTTACCCTTGTGAAGAAGTTGTAAAGCATTAAAAATGAACAGACTTCTTTTAATATTAGCCACGTTACTATTTGTCAGTTGTCAAACAGACACCGAACTGTTTGATGATGTAAATGAAATGGCTGAATTTGATAGAGTTTACAAGCCGACCTTGATTCAATCAGGAAAAGAAAGTGGGCTCCTTGAACCTATGATGGAATACAACCTTTTCACAATCGACTCCTTAGCTTTTCGAAACTTGGAAAATTCAATCGTAACAAGTGACAGATTTAAAGAAGGCAGCTACTACTTAAATATTGAATTAGACGGCTACATATATCAAAATAAACTAGATATATTGAATATGTCTAAATCCTTAATTACTAAAAACAAACACGACAAAACCTATTACTTATATCTACTGTCGGACAGGAAAACTTTTGCTGTATGCAAAGTCAACCACTAAATGTTAAAAGAATAACGCTTTACAACAACACCTAAACGTCAGCCTCGGCCGACGGCCTCGCCCGTCGTTTAGCAGAGCCGTTAGGGGAAATTTGAAAGAATGGAAAATAAAACTGAAATACCGCTAAACAAATCTAAGATTGCTATCCATCTGGCTGTTGTATTGGTATTTTGGGTATTTGGGCTTGTATCTACATTTGAACCTTCCACATTCGTTACTGATAGATTTCCACACGAGACCCCTATCAGACTTATAGGAATAGTTAATCTCCTTTTCTGCAGCATCGGAGTTACTGTGTTTACGAAACAAATTTTTAGTAAAAAGTCTGGACTAACTATTGATAAGGATGGGGTTATAGACAACTTGAGCAAAGTCGGGTTAATTGAATGGAAAGACATAAAAGGATTTAAAACTTCTGGTGTCTCCTCAACAAGACTCTTAATTGTTTTTACCAGCAAACCAAAGAAATATTTGGACCGTGCTGGGAGTAAAACCTCCAAGCGAACGATGAAATCCAATTGGAGAATTCATGGCTCTCCTCTCGTTATAGTTTCGGGTTCGTTGAAAATAAAATCCGACGAATTAGAGCGGTTAATCAAAACTGAATTTGAAAAGAATAAAGCACCCCACAACAAGGTATAATTTCAATAGCGGGAAGGCTATGGCTGGCAATTTCTGTTTTGTTTATCTCCTTTTGTAACGGCCAGGTTGTCAATTTTAAAATGCTATTGAAAATTATATTTGGCTGTTAGATAGTAATTTAACACAGGATCAATGAAAAGAATAATTGTTAGAGTATGTGCCTGGCTTACAATGATTATTTTTTCCCTTACATCTCTAATTGGCTTTATAATGCTTTTCATTGGAGAGGCTAGCTGGGCAGCTATCATTACCTTCTTTGTGTGTTTCCTGATTACTGTTACAGGATGGTATGCAAGAAAATATGGCCTGTCAGGATTCAAAACTGATCGCTTCTCCGTGCTTTCAGCAATAGTTTCACTGGTTGTGGGGGGCGTATTCATAGTGCTGATGCCCATTTTTTTCTCGCACCTCTCTGGTTTTGAGGACTCTTATGTAGCTATAAGAAACCTGTTAATCCTGTTTTCACCAGTTGTAATATCGGCCATTGCAATTTTAATGTCAAAAACAGAATATTCAGCTGAGGCACAGGGTAATCGAAAATAAAGAACAATGGCGTCAACGGTCTTAGCTGAATCCATAAATGTCCCCAAACATTCAACCCTTATGAAGCTACACAAAACAGCAAGACTTATCTGGACTTTCTACAGAAGCTTTGTCGTAGCTTCGGTGGTGATCACGATTTGCTGTATCAAGCTACTATGGGATTACGATTTCATGATCTTCGGTATGCTGTTCTGGTTTAAAGTAGCCACCCTTGGCCTTATATTCTACTTTGTTAACAGCTATAAGAGCAACCATTACTATTATTACCAGAATTTGGGAGTGTCCAGGGCCGTGCTCTGGGCAACTACCCTGGGTTTCGAGCTTTTCCTATTTGTATTTCTCGCTGTGTTAGCCTACAAAATCAGATGAGCCACAAACTGGAAGCCGACAGCATTCAATTGGCGTTTGATGGCAGAAGAGTCCTTT